>CAWDJR010000035.1:0-277482 GCA_963802565.1 uncultured Acidobacteriaceae bacterium
CTACGGCATGACCAGGGCCGGGCAGCGCCGTGACCGCCACTCACTGCATGGCCGGGGACGGGATGGCACCCCAGAAAGATGCTCGTTCTGCCGCCCCCGCCGGCGGCCGCCGTGGTAGTGGCGGCGGGGGTGGCCGAGCGGTCGGCGGTGGCCGGGTCGGTCGCGGTGCTTGGTCATTTGCGCTGGGCCTGGATGCCGGCCGTCATCATGCTCGAGTCGTCGTCCATGGCTGCTTTCGCGAGGATGCACCGGCGGCTGCTCGCAGCTGGCCGTGCCCGTTTCGGCCTCGTGCCGATGCTGGCCACTATCTATGCGGCCAACGCGGTGTCGGTGTCGCTTCCGCTGGCCGGGCCGGAGCTGGCCACGGCCTTTGCTTTCCGCCGCTTCACCCGGCAGGGCGCCGATGCCCCGCTGGCTGCCTGGTCGCTGCTGGCCGGCGGGGTGGTCTCCACCGCCGCAGGGGCTCTGGTAATGGCCGGCGGCGGGCTGGCGGCGGGGAACGTCCTGGCCGCGGCGGTCGCCGTTCCCGGCGGCGTGCTCGCGGCGGCTGTTCTGGTCGTGGTCGCCGCGGTCGCGCGGCGGCCGGGGCTGCGGGGGGCGCTGGAGCGGCCCGCCGGGTGGGCTCTGCGCCGCGGGTCCCGGCTGGCGCGCCGGCCTGTGGCCGATCCCGGCCAGGTCGTCCGGGTCTGGGCCGGGCAGCTGGGTGAGCTGCAGCTTTCTCTGGCGGGTTGGACGATGGTGATCATCCTGGCGGTGGGGAACTGGCTGGCGGGCGCGGGGATGCTGGCCGTGGGCATCCTCTCTGTCGGGGCCGTGGTGCCCTGGCACGATCTGCTGCTGGCCTGTGGCGCGGGCATTGCCGCGCAGAGCTTCTCCGTCACCCCCGGCGGGCTCGGGGTTACCGAGGGAACGCTCAGCCTGGCGCTGGTCGCCGCCGGGATGCGGGCCAGCCGGGCGCTGGCCGCGGTGCTGCTTTACCGCCTGGTCAGTTTCTGGCTTGTTGCCCTAGCCGGATGGCTGATCCTGATCTGGCTGCGCCACCCCTGGCGGCACGCCGGCGCCCGGGACCAGGACACAGCCGTGATGCATGCGGCGGCCAGAAGCCCGGCTGGCGTAGCGGGAATCACCTCGACCGGGTGATTGCCGCTCACCCCGTCCGGAGCCAGGCTCGGAGCATGGGCCGGACGACGAGAAGGGTCATTATCAAGCTCATTACCGGCGCCGTACCCGCTTGCGTGCGGGCCGCGGGCTCACGCGCGGATCGCCCGTGATGGGCGCGCAGCGCGAGTCCCGGCCGCACCGGTACCAGATCCGGGTCGGCGGCCGGCTGGGCCAGACGATCTGCTTCGCGTTCCCCGACCTGCAGGTTCTGGCGGAAGGCCGCGACACCGTGCTGACGGGCGTGCTGGCCGACCAGGCCGCGCTTTACGGCGTGCTGGCCGAGGCCGAGGCGCTCGGCCTGGAGCTCATCGAAGTCCGCCGCCTGTCGTCGTGCGAGCCGCGGGAACCATCGTCATGAGATCGCTCGGTGCCCAGCTGGGCCAGGTGCCGACGCGCCTCAGCCTGGTACCGGCATCACCGCCAGGTACCGCTCTGCCATCTCCAGCGAACCCTGGAGCAGCTCATCCGCTGCCATCAGCGCCGTGAGTACCGGATCGGCCGCCCGGACCTCGGCAGGGAACCCGGCGAGCAGCTCATGGGCGGTGGCGATCTTCGCGTCGTTCAGCAGGTGGGGCCAGTGAAAGGCGAGCAGCCGGGCGGCCAGCTCCCAGTCCTCCGCCGCCTGGGCGTGCCGGACCGCCTCCACCGGGTACCCGTGCCCGGCGAACCAGCCCGCAGCCACGCCGTGCAGCGCAGCCACCTCACCGGGTGCGGCGCGGCGCAACTCCAGCCGCAGCAGCCCAGCGAACATCTGGTGATAGCGGAACCAGGTCCGCGCCGCGTCCAGCGACACCACGAACGCGTTCGCGGCCTCCAGGTCCAGCAGCACCCGCTCCCCGCCCTGATCTCCAGTCAGCAGGTCGGCCAATTCCCCGTTGACCCGCTCCAGGATGGAGGTGCGCAGCAGCAGCCGCCGCACCGGCTCGGGCTGCCGGTCCAGCACCTCGGCCAGCAGGTACTCGGCCACCGTCCGCTCGCTGCCGGTAAACTCGGCCGCGAACCGGCCCGGGTCCGGGTGCCCGGCCAGCGACAGCGCCGCCAGCCGCAGCCCGGCCGCCCACCCCTCGGTCCGCTCGTGCAGCACCGCCACCGTGGCCGCCGGCAGCTCCACCGCCGCCGCCGCGAACAGCTCGGCCGCCTCGGCCACGCTGAACCGCAGGTCATCGGCGCGGATCTCGGCCAGCTCTCCCTCCAGCCGGAGCCGGTGCAGCCCCAGCCGCACGTCATGCCGTGCCGCCAGCACGAACCGCAGCTCCGGCGACGCCCGCATCACCAGCAGCTGAAGCTGCCGCAGCACCTCCGGGCCCAGCTCGTGCACGTCATCGACCACCAGCCAGATCCGGTCGGCCAGCGGCGCCAGGTCCGCCAGCAGCCGCTCGGTGATCGCCCACCCGTCCATATCCGGCGCGGCCGTCAGCGGCTGCACCAGCGCCGAACCTAGCGTCGTCCGGCGCAGCGCGCCCACCACAGCCAGCCAGAAGTGCTGCGGATCCCGCTCATCGCGCCCCGCGGGCACCCACGCCGCACGCGCGGACAGGCCCGCCCGGCTGATCCAGGACCGCAACAGCACCGTCTTACCGCTGCCCGCTGGCGCCGCCATCACCGCCACCCGGGCCGGCCCCTCCAGCCGCCCGAACAGCCCCGGACGGGCCACTACCCCGCCCGCGCCAAGACCAGCGACCTGCCCGGCGGAGTCATCCAGCTCGCCAGGTCCCACAGCCGTGATCATCTCACGAGCCCTGCCTCATGGCGATGGTGCCTGCGGCTTGTCCCGCGGCGGCAGGCGGCGGACTTCGATGAGCTCCAGGCCGAGCGCTTCAGCCTCGGCCAGCACACCGTACAGCGCGGCCTGATCGGCCAGCACGCCCGTCAGCACGGTGCCGCCGCCATCCGCCCGGGCCCGCAGGGCGGGGAACGCGGAGCGGATCGTCTGGCCCAGCTGGCCCCGGACACGGATCTGGTGCCGCTGCCGCCGGGCGACACCGCCGTGGCGTGCGTCCCGGCCGGCCTGGGGTTCGGTTACCGGGCGGCCCACCGCGCTTGCCGCGTCCCGGGCACTATCACCGCCGGCATCCGGTGCGGGCCTGTCCGCTTCGCGGTCCCGGTGGGTCACGAGGCCAGGCTGCGTTCGGCGGCGGTGCCGGCGGCCTGCGCCGCGCGCTGGGGTGCGCGGGAGGCGGGACGGTGGCGGCGCCATGCCGTGGCGGCCAGCGTGAGCAGGATGCCGGCCGTCGCGTGCGTGGCGAGCACGGCCAGCGGCCCGGTCAGGTTCGCCCCGCCGAGGTAGACCACGCCGCGGGCGGCGCTGAGCGCGGCCGACGGCGGCAGTCCCTGGCCGATCACGTTCCAGGGGGAGGCCAGCAGCGGCGTGGCGATGGACGTGCCCGCGGTCGGGTCACCGAACACGACCATGCCGATGATGGCGATCAGTGTGCCGGGCATGCCCAGGGCGGCCTGCAGGCCGGCGGTCGCCGCCGCGGCGGCGAACACCAGCGGCATGCCGGTGCCGGCCAGGGACAGGCTGTACCCGGACACCACGCCCATCGCCGGGCCGATGAGCAGTGCGCCCAGCAGGCCCGAGATGACCGCGTAACCGGCCAGCAGGCCCAGCCGGATCGCGGCCTGCCGCAGGCCGGGACTGCGCATCCCGCCCAGCACCACGCCCAGGGCTGTGGCGCCCACGTACCCGCCGAGCATCCAGGCGATGACCCAGGAAGAACAACGAAGTGCCGGTGGAGTCCGAGGCGGGCAGCGGGGCCAGGTCAACCACTCGCAGCGGCGTCTTGAGGGCCGCCGCGGCCGTGGTGAACTCCTTCGTCAGGACGCTGGCCGTGCCGGGGCTGGCGGCCGTCTGGATGAGCATGCTCTCCCCCGAGGGCCGGCGATGACCGCCGCGCTCACCTGCCCGCCGCTGAGCGCGGCCCGGGCCGCGCCGGCTGTCGGCTCGGCGACCAGCCGGACCGTCCCCCCGCCGTGAGCGCTGACTACCTGCGCCACCGGCGAGTGGCCCGCGACCGGACGGGGCCCGGTGCAGCACCGGGTGATGCAGCACACCGGCGAACACGCTGACGAACAGCAACTGGAACAGGATCACCCCGCCCAGCGCGACGACCGGGCGGGCCAGCCGACCGCACCGGATTCAGCCCTCGTGGACCGGGCGTCTCTTCTGGGTCAGGCATCGCTGTTACCTCCTGAGGATCGTCGTGCAGGTCACGTGCAAAGTCGTGGGGCGGCGCGGTGCGCACCGGCCAGCGCCGCCACCAGGATCGACGAACATCTCTTACCTGCAGACAAAGGCCTCTGCAGGCGGTTGCCCGTTCAGGCTCGCGACTTGCAGGGTGACTCAGGCTCACGCAATCAGGGTGATTCCAGGGATGCGATCAGAAGCGCGGCAATCCCTGGACTCGAACGCAAGGCGTAGATGCGCCAAAGGGAAGCCAAGTGCGGTTGAAGGCGACCTCTCTGCAGAAGGAATGAAGTTTGCGATCGTGGTGGCGCGCTGGAACGCGGTCATCACCGATCGACTGCTCGATGGCGCTATTGATGGCTTGTTGCGCAGTGGCGCCAAGCGCGCTGATATCACGGTTGTCCGCGTGCCGGGTGCGTGGGAGATCCCTTCTGCCGCCCGCGCTATCGCCGAGCAGCATAAGGTCGATGCGATTGTGACGCTCGGATGCCTGCTTCGGGGGGAGACCGCTCACTACGAGGCCATTTACAACGAAGTTTCGCGCGGCATCGGGCAGTCGCAGCAGGAGACAGGCGTTCCCCATGGATTTGGCGTGCTCACCTGCGAGAACCTCGAGCAGGCGCTCAATCGTGCCGGTATCAAGGCTGGAAACAAAGGCTTTGAATCTGCTGTCGCCGCAATCGAAATGGTGAGCCTGCAGCGCAAGCTCGCGGAAGGCGGGAAAGCTTGACCGCCGGTACTCGCCGCAAATCCCGCGAACTCGCCATGCAGATGCTTTTTCAAGCGGACGTGGGCAAACAAACGCCTGACGAGGTGCGCGCCACCTTCTGGAAATCCGTTGATGTTGTGGAGCCGGAAGTCCGCGGATTTGCGGAAGATCTGTTTAACTCTTCGCTCGCGCATCAAGAGAAGATTGACGAGTTGATTACAGCGAATTCGCGCCATTGGCGGATCGAACGGATGCCGGCTGTCGATCGCAACCTTCTGCGCATGGCGGTTGGCGAGATGCTGGCATTCAAATCCACGCCGTTTCCCATCGTCATTAACGAGGCACTTGAGATCGCGAGACGGTACTCCGCGCCGGAATCGATCAACTTTCTCAACGGTATTCTCGATGCAATTGCGCGCAGCCTGCTGCCCAAATGAGCTGTGCGCGCAGGCTGTCGAATTGCAGGCACGATTCCTAATACGTATCGGTAGACTTTACAACTGATTCTGCTACCACGGCGTCCAATGCCAAGAGAACTGAAGAGATGGCTTTCTTCGGGGATCGGTCTTTTTTCTTCAGCACGCGGTGCGCGCTGCAAAATGTGCGCACCGTGGCATTTGCGGCGTAACATGGAGTTTTGATAGGCTCAGGCTTCCTGAATACTGGGCAGAAGGAGATATAGGTTATGAGCGAAGATTCAAGCAATGGTCAAGGGGTAGCGTGGTTTCTGGCAGGACTGGGCGTAGGAGCACTGATCGGCGTTTTGTACGCTCCGAAGAGCGGTCGCGAAACCCGCGAGGACCTCGCACAGAACGCGCGTGAAGGATCTGAGTATCTGCGCGCACGCGGCCGTCAGGCTGCAGAACGCGCCGGCCAGATGGTCGACAAGGGCAAGGAGCAGGTCAATCAATACGTGGGGAAAGGGCGCGAAGTTGTGGATCGCGGCCGGGCGCAGTGGGAAGACTTCGTCGAGCGTGGCAAGAACCTGGTGAACGACCAGACCAGCCGCGTGGGAGCTGCCGTTGACGCAGGCCGCGAAGCTTACCAGTCAACCGCCAAGCCCAGCGAACCCACCGCCTGATTACTGAAGAGAGCCTGAGCTAAATCAAGTTCGGGCTCTTTTCAATTCTCAAGACGCGAGCCGCTGGCGAAGATCCCAGATCCAAGCCTCGGCTCCCCTACCGGCGTTCTCTCTCAGAGAGAGAGACGCTGAACGAGTTTCATCAAGCGTTAGGATCGCGTCGGTGCGGAAATGAATAATGAAACGCTTCTCGTAATTTTTGTGGGTCTGACAGGATTTGCGTTGCTGGTGCAGGCCATCGTGATGCTGACGGCTTTCCTGACCATGCGCAAGAGCGTCGTTTCGCTGCAGTCTGACGTTCGCGAACTTCGCGTCTCTGCGATGCCAATTATCGAGAAGTCACGCGACACGCTCGAGAAACTGGCGCCGAGGATCGAGTCTGTATCCACGGACATTACCGAGGTTGTGCACACGCTCCGCGAGCAGTCTCATCATTTCCAAAGTGTCGCCGGCGATGTGCTCGATCGTGTACACCGTCAGACCAGCCGCGTCGACCACATGTTCACAGGCATGGTGGACGGCGTAGAGCACGCCAGCAATGTGGTTGTCGGCTCCGTGGTCAAACCGGCCCGCCAAGTGTCGGCGATCCTGGCAGGAGCCAAAGCATTTTTGTCCGTGCTGACAACAGGCCGTCGATCAGATGATCGAGTGGTCACTGCCGACGAAGACATGTTCGTCTAGAGTGCTATCAGGCGCTTTTCAAAATATAAGGCGGGCCGGAGTTCATGCGAACCCCGGCCTTTGTCTTTGATGCGGGTGCTGCTGCAGTCGTTCATGGCGCGTTGCGTCACACAAGATTATGAAAGTATCCATATGGCCCGGAGCGTCCGGGCCTAAAGAGGCAGCGGAAAAACGCTGAAGAATTTGCGAATCGCTCAAAGAACCTTTCGCAGCGGCTAAAGCCGACGATGATATTGCGCCGCTTACGGCACGGCTGAAGCCGTGCCCTTTCAAAGCAACGAGTTTTTCCGCAGCATCTAAAGGCCAATGGCTTTCTGCGCATGATTTCAACAGCATGAAGGCTGCTGCTCCCTCCGCAGCCGCCCCCTTCGAGCGCCTCTTCCCAATGGAATTTTCAGGGCAGATCGATCTGCAGAACCTGGATTGAATAAGGCGGGAGCGTCAACGAGAATTTATTGCTCGCGTTGCGCACTGTTGACTCGACAGGCACCAGCCGCGTGGGATCGTCGATGCTGTTTGTGGTCTGCGTATCCGGCGCACTGAGCCGCGTCATTCTGGCGCCTGGAGCTACGTGAACTCCGGGGATCGCAAGCTCAACTGGCTGTGCATCCGACGACGCATTCACCAGTTTCAGATAAAGCTGTTTCTTCGCCGTATTCAACGTCGCGGAATAGAAGAGCTTCGCCCCGCCATTCTCCAGCTTCGAAGCAACCGTGTGATCGCCGAGATACGACGCGAACATCACCTGCGCGTAATACGCGGGCGAGCCGTAACTCTTCATCGCGTTGTATCCGATCAGATCCGTCTCCCACTGCATGCCGCCCGGATCGACTCTCACCAGCAGCGGCGCGTACGAGGACATCACAATCAGATCGCTGTTCCGTTCGAGGCCTGTCATCCATGCAGCATCGCCAAGCGCGGCGCCCATGTTCGGCGTCGGTGAGCCTTCGCGCGTGGCCCACTCGCCAACGAAGATTTTCGGTCCGTTGCGGTCAGCCTTGTCGAAGTGGCCTCCATCCCATTGCTGCGATGACGGCGACTTTCCATCAGGCGTGTCATAGTGAGTGGCGTCGTGGAAGTTTTTCGTGGCGCGGACGTAGTAGTGTTCGTCGACGACGTCGGGCTTCATGCCTTTCACAGGAGCGGTCGCGATCAGTTGCAGGTCGGGATACTTCGTCTTGATCGCCTTGTAGAACTGCGTATAGCGCTGGTCGTAGCTGCCGGAGCGGTCAAACCAATCTTCGTTGCCGATCTCCACATAGGTGAGCTTGAAGGGAGCCGGATGTCCATCCTTCGAGCGCTCGGCGCCCCATTTGGTATCCACTCCGCCGGTTACGTATTCCAGTTCATCGAGGGCGTCCTGCACGTAGGGCTCAAGATCGGCACCGGGATTTACGTGCTCCTGCGAGAGCGAGTATCCCGCATACACCGCCAGCACGGGCTGCATGTGCAGATCTTCACACCATCCGAGAAACTCAAGCAGGCCCATGCCATCGGATGATTGATAGTTCCATGGGCTGCGATGTGTAGGCCGATCGACCAGAGGACCGATGGTCTTCTTCCAGTCGAAGCGTTCGTTGATGTGATCGCCTTCAAGGTAGTTGCCGCCCGGCATACGCAGAAACGCCGGATGCATCGCGGCCATTTTTTCCATCAGATCGATGCGAAATCCGTTGGGACGGTCGTGGTATGTCGGCGGAAACAACGACACCAGTTGGAGCCAGAGGGTTCCAGGATGACCGGCCGAAATCACGAGATGATTGGTCGAGGAAGACTCAATCGCGCCAGTCTTCAGCGCAAAGGTGTATTGCTTCCAGTCAGTGCCAATCCCGTTCACTATCGCTGAGGCAACGGCTTTGCCGGTGTTGTCGTTTACCAGGCTTACCGTAAGCGGTCCCAAGTCGGCGGCGGCAGCCTTCGCATAGAACGAACCCTTGTATGCGGTGTCGCGGTGAAGCGCCATGCCCCACCAGCCTACGTTGAGCACGCCGGCCGGGTTCTTTGCGTCGGCTTGTTCGATCTCGACTTTCAGGCTCTTGGGCAGCGCCGTGCTCGGGCCGGTGGATTCGTCGACTTCCATTTTTGCGCGGGCGTTGCCATCTTCTACGAGATACCAGTAGAGAATGCCGCTCCAGTCGCCGCGAAAGGTTCGATTCCGCACCATCTCCGCATAGAGCCCGCCATCGTAGGAGTAGTTGATCTCCTCCGTCATCAGCCCGTAGAGAGTCGGGCTGACGGTAGAGACGGGCTGGTCGGGATGAATGGTCAGCGTGGCCGGCGCGCTTTGACCAGAAGCAAGAAGGGAGGACAAGGTGATGGCGGCAACGGCGCATAAACGAGCAAACGTTTTCTCAGGCATCGAAAATTATCTCCGAAAGGAATGCCGAGCCAGTATAACGTGCATGTCTCGCTATCGATGTCTGGAGCTGATTTAGAAGATCCAGCCGCCGCCAACGACCTCGTCGCCGTCATAGAAGACGGCCGATTGTCCAGGCGTTACTGCGCGTTGAGGCTCGTCAAAGGTTGCGAGCACCTCGCCGACTCCGGCAGGCTGCAGCGTGGCCCATGCCGGCTCATGGCGGTGACGGATCTTCGCTTTCACGCGCATGGGAGCGGTCAGATCGGGAATGCTGATCCAGTTCAGCCGATTCGCGCGCAAGGTTGTCGTTGCGAGTTCTGCATCCGCGCCCACGGTGACGCGATGGCTGGCAGGATCGATATTCAACACGTAGAGCGGAGAAGGCGACGACACCTTGAGTCCCTTGCGCTGCCCGACTGTGAAGTTGGAGATGCCTTCGTGCTGCCCCAGCACCTCGCCATTCGACGCCACAAGTTCGCCCGCGGTATCGGGCATTGCCTCGCCCTGCTCTTCGAGATACGCCGCGAGGAAGTTCTGATACGAGCCGCCGGGGATGAAACAGATCTCCTGCGAATCTGGCTTCTCGGCCAGTGTCAGGCCCTTCTGCCGAGCAACTTCGCGGACCTCGGGCTTGGTCATCTGACCGAGCGGAAAGAGCGTGTGCGCGAGTTGAGCTTGCGTCAGACCGAAGAGGAAATACGTCTGGTCCTTGGCGAGGTCAGCGGGCCGCTTGAGAATCCAGCGCTGACGTGCCGGGTCGTACTCGTTGACCGCGTAGTGTCCGGTGGCAATCGAGTCTGCGCCAATCGATCGCGCCGTCTTGAGTAACTGGTCAAACTTGAGATGGTTGTTGCAGAGCGAGCAGGGAATCGGCGTGCGTCCTGCCAGGTACTCTGAGACAAAGGGCCGCACCACATCCTGTTCGAAGCGCTCTTGCTGGTTGACGACGTAGTAAGGGATGCCGAGGTGCTCTGCGACACGACGAGCGTCGTATACGTCATCGAGGGAGCAGCATCGGCCGGCCTTGGGCGCTTCGGGGATGCCGTGCTTGCCGGCGAGCCGGGTTTGATCCCAAAGCTGCAGGGTCAGTCCGACCACGTTCGTGCCCTCGTCCAGACGGGCGAGGATAGCCGCCACGGTCGAAGAGTCAACTCCTCCGGACATGGCAACGGCAATGGTCTTGTTCTGGGGCATGGGGATAGCTTCAGAGTCTATTTTCGCATTAATCGCATTTCGCGATCGAGAATCCGCCTGGTCTCCGCATTATGCCGTTTTGGGTGCATAATAAACGTCCGCGCATACTGTTAATTTTTACAGTGCGGAACTTCTTTTCTCTGGGGGAGGGAGAGGTTCCGCAGCGCGGACTTGTTCGTGACTAACCAACAATATCATCGACTTTATTTTCAGCGAGTTGTGCCGCACGGAAGCCCGGGCAGGGATTAAACCTCGGCCCGGGCTGGTTCTGGTGACCCCTGATGACGCTTTGATTCTGTTGAGCTTTTGATCCTGTTGAGTTTTTGATCCTCGCTATGATGCCAGCCGTGGGACAATCGGGAAGTTTTTATACGCGCGGACCTTTTTATACCGTTCGAGCAGTGAGAGGTCGCAACCGTGCTTTTCCTCCTGGCTCTTCAGAGCAGAGTTCGACCTTGCAGTGGCAACGGTGGTGAAGCACTCGCGACAGATGGAATCTATTGTGCCGTCATCATTTAAGCGATGCAGGAACTGTAATGTATAAGCTTGAGACATGGGTTTCACTCCCTTCATCCGAACCCAATAGACTCGTTTCGAGTCATCTATTGCTTAGGTAGTAGCAATTGGTGGGCCGTATTGGGAGGAATTTTCTCGGCTAACCGTAAACCGGTTTGAAGGGCTCAGGACAGCCACTTCAAAGGCGGTAGTTAGCTTTTCGCTCAACTTCAGCGCACTGCGAACATCCTGAAAGTCGAAACTGCGGCTAGCTCAGGGTTCCAGCGGCAACCGGTGACAATGCCCGAAGCTGATGCACAGCTTCCGGCACCACCTGCAGAACGCGATCGATCTGCGCCTCGGTGACGGTTTTCAGCAGGCTGAAGCGGAGGCTTGCGCGGGCACGGACTTTGTCGAGGCCCATCGCCATGAGTACGTGGCTGGGTTCCGTGGCGCCGGAGTGGCAGGCCGATCCGCCTGAAACCGCGATGCCTTTCAGGTCGAGCCCGATGACCAGCGCTTCACCTTCGAGGTTGTCGAACCAGATATTCGTGGTGTTGGCGGCACGGGGGGCCGGCTTGCCGTTGGGCATCGCGCCGTTCAGACCGGTTCCCGGCAGCGCCAGAATTCCCGATTCGAGCTTGTCACGCAGCCTGGCGAGGCGCGTAATGGTCCCGTCTTCGATGCTGTGCATGGCGAGTTCTACGGCCTTCGCCAGGCCCACGATTCCGGGCACGTTTTCGGTGCCGGCGCGGCGACGGCGCTCGTGGCTTCCGCCCACGATCAGCGACTCCACCGGTGTTCCCCGGCGGACGAACATTGCGCCTACGCCTTTGGGTCCGTGGACCTTGTGGCCGCTGATGGAAAGCAGATGGCAGCCAAACTGGCGCACATCAAATTTGACCTTGCCGGCGCCCTGAACCGCGTCGATATGGAAGAAAGCGCCGGTATCGGCGGCGATCTTGCCGATTTCCGCGACCGGTTGCAATACTCCGGTCTCGTTATTGGCCAGCATTACGCTGATCAGCCGCGTTTCCGGTCGAATCGCGCGAAGAATGTCGGTGGGATCGATCAGCCCGCTCGGCTGGGGTGCGACATAGGTGGTCTGAACCCCAAAGTGCTCCAACTTCTTCGCTGCCTGCAGGATAGCCGAGTGTTCGATCGACGTCGTAATCAGGTGATCGCCCGGGTGCAGGAGTCCGAAGAGGGCAGTGTTATCGCCCTCGGTGCCACCGGAGTTGAACACCACCTCGGCTTCATGGCAGTTGAAAAACTCGGCCAGTGTCTCGCGTGCGCGGTCCAAGCCCGTACGTGCCTGCTGGCCATCGAGATGGATCGATGAGGCGTTGCCAAACTGTTCGATCCAATAGGGACGCATCGCGTCAACCACCTCCGGCAGCAGGGGTGTGGTGGCGTTGGCATCCATGTAGATACGGGTGCCCGGTGCATTCTCTGTAGACATGAGCAGAAGCCTCTATTATCGAGATTATCACAAGGTTTGCATCACATCGCGGTACGGAGAGAGCCCGGCGAGGACGGAAATTCGGCTAACTTGCTGACGCGCAATGCCCAGGAAACGGCGCTAACCCGCTGCGCCCGTTACGCGACCCGAATAACGTAATCTGACCGCATGCCCCGACTTCCCGGCGCCGAAGCTTTAATTCGAATGCGTCGTGAGCTGCTGGGCTGGTATGAGAGCAACATGCGCGACTTGCCCTGGCGTCGCACTGGAGATCCGTACGCGATCTGGGTCTCCGAGATCATGCTGCAGCAGACCCGCGTCGCGGTGGTTATCGAGCGCTGGGAGGCGTTTCTCGAACGCTTTCCCACGATTGAATTGCTTGCTGCCGCCAGCGAGCAGGACGTCCTCGCACTCTGGAGCGGCCTTGGCTACTACCGCCGCGCCCGCATGCTGCACAAAGCCGCGCAAAGCATCGTTGCCGAACACGCCGGGATCATGCCTGCTACGGCTCGCGAACTACGCGAGCTTCCCGGGATCGGCTCCTACACCGCCGCCGCCATCGCCAGCATCGCGCACGGCGAGGCGATAGCGGTGGTCGACGGCAACGTGGAGCGCGTGCTCAGTCGCATTCGCGGATGGGAGTCGCACGACGCAGTTGGTGAAGCCGCCGTTCGACGCAAGGTTGAAGAGCTGGCCGCAGGGCTCGTCGATCCACGCCGTCCCGGGGATTTCAACCAGGCCATTATGGAACTCGGCGCCACGGTCTGCACACCGCGCAATCCGCAGTGCCTGGTGTGTCCGTGGGCAACGGAATGCCGCACGCTCGGCGAGCACAAAACTCCCAAACGCGCTCCCATGACAAACCGCGAAATTGCGTGTGCTCTGGTTGTCCGCGAATGTGAAGCAGGAACTGAAGTTCTGTTCGAACAGCGTGCCGCGATCAACAGCGTGATGCCTGGGATGTGGGAGTTGCCCGCCCTTGAAGCGATTAGTGCCGCTCATCTTGATACTGCCTCTCTCAAAGAAGTGATGACCGTGCGTCATGCCATCATGCAGGTCAACTACACGGTGCGGGTTCACTGCCTGGCGCCGCAGGACATAGCTTCGGTAGCCGCGAATGCTGCTCAGCGGCGCTGGATCCCGCTCGAGGAAGCATCAGGCATGGCGCTCACCGGCCTCGCGCGAAAGGTGCTCACTCGTGCCGGGCTGCTGAAGAATGCGGCTCGAAGTGCTTCGGCAAAGTTTGCTTCACCGCCGATCAGGGAATTAGTCTGATACTTCACCATTTCATGGCTGCATTTTCTTGCAGCTTGCATTCTCCAACGGAGAGTTCATGCATATCGCAAAATCTTCATGTCTATTGGCCACGGGCCTGCTTCTGCCTTGTATCGCGTTCGCGCAACAGCCCTCTTCCGCAGCAAACGTTCCTGCGGTGACTGGTCTGCCACCAGCCGCTCGCGTCGCTGCTGCGTCCATTGATCCCGAAAAGATTCGCGCCCATGTGCGCTTTCTGTCGTTGGATTTGCTCGAGGGCCGCGGTCCCGGCACACGCGGAGCCGAGCTTGCCGCGGAGTACATTGCGACCCAATTCGCGCTCGATGGCCTTGAGCCCGCAGGCGACAAGGGAACTTACTTCCAGCAAGTCCCGCTGGTTGCCGTTCACACCATCGAAGACAAAACCAAGTTTGCATTTGTTCCGGCCAGCGGCCAGGCGGTCGATTTGACCTATGGCAGCCAGATTGTTTCGAAAGACGAAACCGGCCAGGCCACTGCCGACTTCGACGCGCCGATTGTTTTTGTTGGTTACGGCATCCATGCGCCGGAATACAACTGGGACGACTATGCCGGCGTCGACGTCAAAGGCAAAATCGCTCTCGTCATCGTCAATGAACCGCCTTCAGAGGACGAAAAGTTTTTCAAGGGCAAGACGATGACCTATTACGGCCGCTGGACCTACAAGTACGAAGAGGCCTCGCGGCGAGGCGCACTGGGCGTGCTCATCATTCACCGGACGGATCTGGCCAGTTACGGATGGCAGGTGGTGCAGAACTCGCAGGCTATCGAGAAGAGCTATCTCGCCGGCGACCCGCTCAACACTCTGCGCGCAGCCGCATGGATTCAGCACGACGTTGCGCAGCATCTCTTGACTCTTGCTGGGTTGGGCAGATCTTGATCAGGCGATTGCGGCGGCGGGCAAGCGCGGCTTCCACGCGCAGGAGTTGAATGTCCGCCTGAAGGCTCACATCGAAAGCCGCGCACGCAAATACAACTCAACCAACGTTATCGGTCGCGTGCCCGGTACGACCGCGGGTGCGGAAAACGCTGTGCTCTATACCGCGCATTACGATCATCTCGGCATCGATCCGGATGCGAAGGGCGATGGCATCTACAATGGTGCCGCCGACAATGGCACCGGCTGCGGCATCCTTCTCGAACTGGCTCGGGCATACGCGCAATCGACCCAGCGCCCGCCTCATGCGATGTACTTTTCTGCCGTCACCGCCGAGGAGCAGGGCCTGCTTGGTTCGCAGTATCTCGGCGAGCATCCTCCGGTTCCCGCGCGCGACATTACGCTCGACCTGAATTACGACATGCTGCTGCCTATCGGTGTTCCGCTTTCGGCGAGTCTTGGCGGAGCGGAACGCATCAGCTTCTGGCCTACGATCCAGACTGTCGCGAAAGACTTTGATTTGAAGCTGCTGCCTGATCCTGATCCGTCCGCCGGCCACTATTACCGGTCAGATCACTTTTCGCTCGCACGCGCGGGCATTCCCGCGTTTTCCATCGATCAGGGACGTTTGTTCGAAGGCCACGATGAAGCCTGGGGTCGCTCGGAGTTCGGCGATTTCGTGGCGCACCACTACCATCAGCCCTCCGATGAATATCAAGCGGACTGGGATTTCCGCGGGGACGCGAAGATGGCTCGCTTCGGGTTTGTTCTCGGCTGGCTGGCCAGTGAGCAGGCAAAGCCCGTGGAGTGGCAGGCAGGCGACGAGTTTGAAAACGCGCGAAGAGCCAGTCAAAAGAGCGCTGAATAGAAACCTGTGGGGACGAGACGAGCGTTTCCCAATTTGCGAAGCCGATGCTAAAATCCGCCCCATGGCGATCTACACCATGAGCGCTGCCTCGTCCGTTGCGCGGTTGAAGAGGGTGAAATGGTGGATGATAGGGATTTCAGCGGCAGGACTGACCATCTCTCTATTAGTGATCCTCATTCCATCTGCATGGTCCGGCGCACATCTATCGCATGAGTTGCAGAGGGCGATCTTCATTGTCTTCATTGCTTCTTTTGTGATCCTTGTGCAAACAGCGAGCCCTTGGGGAAATGCGTTTAAACGAGGAAGCGAAATTCAGAAGGGGCTTTGTGTAGAAGTAACTTCTGATGAAATCGAGGTCCGATCTGGAATTTATAGCAGCTCAATCAGAAGAGATGAGATTGTGCGGGCTGAGGAGTCTTCAGGGCGTGGTTTGTTTTTACGGACATCAGATCGATACCGGTGGATTTTCATCCCCCGCCGAATTGATGGATATCAGGACATCAAAGACAATTTGACCGCCAGTGGAACGCCCGTTGTCGAGAGCAAGATTCTTCCTAATTGGGAGGAATTCCTTTTTGTAATTTTGTTTTGCGCGTCCCTTATATGTGACCTTGCCACGCACAACCGCTCCATCCTACTTGTCAACCTTGCCGTGGCGGTTTTGACCGGAGCGTTCGGAACGATCTCCGCGAGGAATTACCGGGATAACCCAAAACTCAGGCTTCGCGTCATTTTGGGCGGCATGATCCCTGCGGCTATGGCGCTGCTCGCGGTGCTATCCCCATTCGGTATGTTTTAGCGCTTACTTGTACTAGTAGTAATCTGCGCAGCTCAGGTAGTAGCCGCAGTGAGTGCACACCAGCTTGCACTTGTGGCCTGTCAGGCGGTGCGAGCAGTTGGGGCAGATCTGGCAATGGTGGTCGATCGGCGGCTCCTCGGCGGCTTCTGCTCCGGCGGAGCAAACCACACCACTTTGTGAGAAATTCGACGCAAAATCGCCATCGAAAACGTGCGGCCTGTTGGGAAGCATGGGTGAGAGATTAGCATAGAGATGTGGGCCCGGCTTATGTCACTTCGACGTGGGCGCCCGAAGAATCAAAATCGTAACGCCGTCCTGATCTTCCTGAGGCGGCGCATTCCCAGAGAACAGAGATCAATCGATCCCGAAATCAATCGAATCACAATCCCCAAAGGAGAATATCTATGGCTAGCAAGGCAAGTGCGGTTTGGACAGGTTCACTGAAAGAAGGCAAGGGCACCATTTCCACGGCAACCGGTGTGCTGAAGGACGCCAACTATTCGTTTGCGACGCGTTTTGAAGGCGCCACCAGCGGCACTACTCCGGAAGAACTGATCGCGGCAGCACACGCCAGCTGCTTCTCGATGGCCCTGGGCGCGCAGCTCGGCGGGGCAGGCTTGACCCCCACCAAGATCGAGACCAGCGCGGCCGTAACCCTGGCCAAGGTTGAAGGCGGATTCGCCGTGACCAAGATTGCCCTCAACACGACCGCCAGCGTCCCAGGCGCCTCGAAGGAAGTCTTCGACAAGGCTGCTGCCGATGCCAAGGCTGGCTGCCCTATCTCGAAGCTCTTCGCCAACAACACCGAAATCACGCTCGACGCCAAGCTGGTCTAAGCGCGTCGATTTCCTAATTCCATCCCATCCAAGGGGCTTCGCTCGAACGCGATCGCAACCGGATGGGATGCGTGTTTCTGGGCAATGCTTCTCGCCATTTCGCATTGCGTTCGCCATTTGGCATTTGCGCTCGTCATTTGGCATTGCGCGAAGGGTTCGTATGGTCAAGGCCGTTGTGATGCTGAGGAAGGGCGTTAAAACTCCGGTTTAGTTAGTACACACTTAACTGGAGGTGTTACTAACCTCTATCCCCGGGCGGGTTTACGCTTGACAGCCTCTCCGCATCGGGGCCACAGTTTATCCGCAATCACATTGCCAACTGATTGTGTATTGAACTGCGGCGCGTCCGCGCTTGCGGAGGAGTGTTCATGGTTCAGTTTCACGCTATAAATAACGTCGCAATTCTTGTCTCCGCTATCATCCTGTGGGTTTTGGGCGCAATCTGGTTTTCGCCGGCGCTCTTTGCCAAGCCCTGGATGCAGCTCCTGGGAATCAAGATGGAGCCGGGCAAGCGCGACGGGATGTTACTCGGCATGACCGCGTCGTTCATTGGCGACCTGGTTTTGTCGTTCATCCTTTCCACCATCATCATGTGGTCCAACTCAACGGGCTTTGTCAACGGAGCGGTCCTGGGTGTTCTGATCTGGATTGCATTCTTCGCCGCACCGAACTTGCCCCAGGGTATCTACGAGAAACGGCCATTCAAGCTTTTCGCGATTACCGGGGGCTACTGGTTCGTGGGCCTCATCATCGTCGGCGGACTTCTGGCTACCTGGCGTTAGTCGCTCGCTGTGTTCACGGCTGTTCTCCCGAGGGGCCGCGCCACACTACGAGGCGGGACCCCAAGGGATCTTACCCGCTAAAATTACTGCATGAGCAAAACCGTCGTCTCGACCCCGTCGGCGCCCAAGGCAGTCGGACCGTACTCGCAGGGCATACGCTGCGGCAATCTCGTCTTTACCGCGGGACAGGCCGCACTTGATCCTTCTACCCAGCAACTCATCTCCGGCGGAATCGTTGAACAGACGCGGCGCACTCTGGAGAACTTGAAAGCCGTCCTCGAGGCTGCAGGGACTACCCTCGACCGCGTCGTCAAGGCCAATGTCTATCTCAAAGACATGAACGATTTCGCCGCGATGAACGCGGTATACGCCGAGTACCTTGCGCCGCAAGGCGTCATTGCACCGGCTCGCACTACCATTGAGGCCGCGCGTCTTCCCAAGGATGCTCTCGTTGAGATCGAACTAGTTGCTGAAGTCGGCGACTGACCATCGGCGCGTGCACCCAAGTTTGTAGCGACGAATCGGATCGTCCGGCTGCAGCATCCAATAATTCCCCGTTGGAGGTCATATGAGCACCGCACCCAAAGAGTCCGGCACCCCCGCAAAGGTCACGCACACTGAAGCTGAATGGCGGGAAAAACTGACGCCGCAGCAGTACCACGTGCTGCGCGAAAAAGGCACCGAGCGCCCCTATACGGGCGCGCTCACTGAGAATCACGAGACCGGGAACTATCACTGCGCAGGATGCGGAGCGCTGCTGTTTCTTTCAGGGGCAAAATTTGACTCGGGCTGCGGCTGGCCCAGCTTCGTGATTCCCGCGGACTCCAAGGCCATCCATGAACACGAGGACAATACCCTGGGCATGCGTCGCGTCGAAGTCACCTGCGCGCAATGCGGCGGCCACCTGGGGCACGTGTTCCCCGACGGACCCCGCCCTACAGGCCTACGCTATTGCATCAACTCAGCCTCGCTGACTTTCACCCGTGAAGGCGATCGGACTTAGTCAGCCGCCGCGCAAGAGCAGCTCTCTCTCTGGTCCGGATTTGAATTTGGGACGCTGGTGGGCTAGGGATTCGGAGCCGGAAATCGTACCAGGATCCGATTGTCCACGCGTACTATCAGCCTGGAGAATTTTTCCTTGCCTACATTCCGCATACCGGAGTAGCGCGGGTTGAGCGGTTCCACATCCACATGCAACAGAGCCTTCGCATCGCGGGGCACATCAAAACTGACGCGGACATCCGGCTGTCCATCGCCATCGACATCCACCGAGTCAGACACGTGCTGCGGCAGGGCGCTCACCGGCTCCCAGTCCAATTGAATGAAGGGTTTCTCGCTCTGCAGCAAGCGGGGATAAACGGGCGCGTGAACACTCGATGGTGTACGCGTCATGGTGAATTGAGCGTACCTTCGCTCCGCCGGAGTAAATCTCGTCAACGTGCAGGCCAAGCGCGACAAATCCGTTCGAGAAAAGTCCGTAAAGCAGAAATGGAGTGAGCAGGGCAGCCAGCATCGTAGTACCGGCCGCGGTGTGACCGAGTGTCGCCGAGAGCCTCATGCGTGGCCTCCGCCGATGATGCGCATAATGGCGAAAAGACCTTCGGCAATTACGCTTCCGCCGAACATAACGGCCATCGCCCACGCGCCATAGAGAAACATCAGTCGCGCGTGTTCCGGGTTCCTTGCCACTTCGGTTCCCTTGATGTGCCAGACGATTGCCTGTCGCGGGCAGGCATCAACGCACGCTCCGCACTTCATGCAGGAGAGAAGCGCTTCGCCGCGCGCAATGGAATCTTTTGACAGCGACATATTCGGACAGGCGTTCTGACAAAGCACACACGGCTTGCAGCGCGAACGGTCGATCTTCATCTCAAAGACGCTTATCTTGTTGAAGAGCGACTGGAATGCGCCGAACGGGCAGAAAAACGAGCATTGCGTTCTCTTCTTTGTCAGAAAGGGCAGCACGATGACCAGCGCGGCAAACAAGACGACGAAGATTCCATTTTGTATGAGACCCACCATGTTTCGAGCGGCCACGTATTCCGTGACAGCCTTGAAAGGGCAGAGCCACATGCAATAAGCCGGCTCGAAGAGAGCGAGGGTTAGAAGCACCATGGCCAACAGCACGGCCCATGGGAGATAACGCCAGCGCGGGTCGATCTTGCGAATCCTGGCGCGATGGGGAATGGCGGCTACTCCTTCTTCAATTCCTCCAAAGAAACATGCATAACTGCACCATCCTTTTCCGAGCACAAGGGTGAGGGCCAGCCATAGACCCACCATGGCGGCGATGCCGTGGCTTGACGCTCCACCAGTTGCCACTACGGAACCGGGAAAAACGATCGTCCTGGTGAACACTGCGGGCAGAATCAGGGTTGGAATGGGCATGAAGCAGAATGGCGTCCGTCCAGCGATCATCTCTTCCATGGGGATGCCCATGGTGCCGCGCGCGGCGACCAGGTTGTAAATGAACCCAATCGGAAAGAGGATGCCCAGGCTTACGAAGAAATAACGGCGCCATCGATAGGTGCTTCCACTCCGCATCATCATGAAGAAAAGCGCGGTCATGAAGATTGCGGTTGCGGTCGCAGAGATACGCGACCTGGGATCTGTGTTCATGCCTGGATGGAAGAACATGAGCAGCGACCAGATGAGGATCGGCAAGGTCAGCAGAATAGAGCGGGGAATGCTGCGCGGTGGCTTGACCGCGGGCCGCCGCACGCATACATCAGTAGCCATATGTCTTTCTCCCCATCAGCATGGTGATTCCCAATGCAAGGTAAAAGAGACCGATGAGCACCATCGTCATGCGTGCCACGGTGATTACGGCCTGGTTGCGGGCAATGCAACTGAAGCCGGCAAACGGCACAAACCACGCCGAGGTCCCGATAAAGAAGCTGGCGAAGAAGAGAAGTGCCTGAGCGACGCTGCCAAGTTGGGCCGCCCTGACCCCCGCTGCGACAAAGGGAGGGCAGAGATTCAGACCAGTGAGCAGCCCCAGCACTGCCGCTCCGGCAACGCCGCGATTCTTCGACTTGTTGATCTGCACCAGCCTGGAACTTTGGCACCCCTCGGCGCAGTTGTGGCGGGTGAAGTAGGCGTAACCAAACAGTACGCAGGCGAGCGATACATTAACCGCTCCCATCAACAGCGCACGCGGCCTGGGAGGCAGCGAGACCAGCGCACCAAGCTCCCAAGCTACAAATGCAAAGAGCAAGTATCCCAGCAGCCGGGCTCCGAGGAAGAAGAACAGAAATCTAGCATTGGGTTTCAGCCCGGACCGGGTTGTGAGCAGAGATGGGACAAGCACTGGTCCGCACGCTGCCAGGCAGGCAGGTCCAGACGCCAAGCCAAGGGCCAGCGCTTCACCGAACGCGGCTGACGAGCCCATGCGTCGAAATATAGATTGGCCCCAGGTGCGGGTATGTGACTCCTGATACGCTCCCCGCGAAATTGGCGATCTGCTGCGTTACCCTGTCCGCATGGCATTTTCCATATTCAGGAGCTTTTTCATCGGCTCGATTTTTGGCATGGTTGCGGCGTCGCAGTTGGTCGCACAGCAAGACACCCAACTCGACCAGCAGATCAAGGACATCGCCGCCGCCCATCACGGCCACGTCGCTCTTTACGCGCACAATCTGCGCACAGGCCAAACTGCGTCGCTGCTTCCCGATGAGCCTGTGCAAACCGCTTCGGTTATCAAGATGGGCATCCTGCTCGATGCTGCAGAACAAATTCGCGCGGGCCAAGCCAATCTTGACGAACGCGTGGTGCTCAGCAAAGCGAACCAGGTGGAGGGTTCCGGAGTCCTGGGCGAGCTGACGCCGCCGATCTCTCTCACCCTGGGCGACACTCTCAGGCTTATGGTGATTCTCAGCGACAACACCGCCACGAACATGGCCATCGACCGTCTCGGGCTGGCGCACATCAACGCCACCCTGAGGGCAGCCGGATTGCATCAGACTGTGCTCTACAAGAAGGTCTACGTTCCTGCTACCGCTCCGATGCCACCTGAGCAGCCCCGGTTTGGACTTGGTAAGACGACGGCTAGCGAAATGGCCTCGATCATGGAGCGCTTCGCCACCTGCCATCTGGCTTTTGACAACTCCGCGGCGCTGCCAGCTGATGGGAAAATCTGCGGGGCCATTCTTGGGATGCTGCGCAATCAGCAGGACCGCGACAGCCTGCCGCGCTACCTTGAGACGCTGGATACCAGCGAGGCCGGATCCGCGATTGGGAATAAGACTGGCGCGCTCAACCAGGTTCGCAATGATGTGGCGATCATTTCCTCGAAGACAGGTCCCATCGTCATTGCCGCTTTTACGTGGGAAAATGCGGATCAACGCTGGACCGGAGATAACGAGGCGGAGCAAACCTTGGGCAAGCTGGCCAAGGCTGTGGTTGACCGCTGGTCGCCGCAAGGCCTCGATCCAGCTGCTTTTCCCTGGGAGAATCCTCTGTCTTCGCCTGCTGCCACGCTTAAACCAGCAACGCCTTAGAAGCAATTTCAGACACAACAAAACCCCGTTCATTGCGGACGGGGTTTTTAAGTCAACTCAACTTGGTTTCTGCGCGGCAAAAGAGGCCGGTTATCAGAGACCTGAATTTATGTCTTTGAAACTTTGCCGCTCTTGATGCAGCTGGTGCACACGCGGATGCGCTTGGGATTGCCGTTAACCAAGGCTTTCACCGCTTGAAGGTTCACGTTCCAGCGCCGCTTGGTTACGTTGTGCGCGTGCGAAATGTTATTGCCGAACTGCGGTCCCTTGCCGCAAACATCACATACTTGTGCCATCTTATTTGCTCCAAACTTGTCTGAGTTTTCGGGGCATATCCGAACCGCTCAACGTGAGCAGCTCTCATCCGTCCTGATGTGTAACTCCAAATCTCAGACGGGCGAAGGGGCGAATGAAGACACACCCACCCTTCAGCTTGCCGAATATTTAGTATACCCTGAACCGCCGCGCAGGCCAAACCGGCGCACCGGGTTGAGCCGCACACCTCAACGAGTGAAAAATTGAGGAAGTTGCTGATTCAAAAAGAGTTCCCCTTTCGGACGAACCGAAAGGGGATTGGAGAGTTCAGACACGTGAGTGAATGAACGAAACTCTTGCGAAGTGTCAGGCTTGGTTCTGACTTCGGGCTGGGACGAATTTAGCGTCCGGTAGCGGTCGCGCCCTCGAGTTGCAGGCTCACTCCGCTCAGCTGAATCGTCTGCAGTTGATCGGCTCCGCCCTCGCGGCTCACGACGTAGCCAATGTGCGTGTGCTTCTCTTCCACAAGCTTCGCCGGAACCGTGAAACTCTTGCCGTTCTGCGCGATCGTAACTTGAACGCTGTCTCCGGTGCCGTTCCAGGTCACCTTGCAGTCGCCTGCGGGAATTTCGTTCGCGCCCACTTTAACTGGCGTTGCAAAGTTCAACGACTGTGAATTCTTCGCAGCAAATGCCGGGGCAGTTGCGAGAGCGAGCATAAGTGCGTAAGTAGAAAAACGCTTCATGATGTTCTCCTCAGATGCCTGTTTAAAGTGAGGCATTGATCACAGTGAACACCATTGGCAAGTGTTTTGTAGCTTAAGAAACGTTAAGAGGTTTGCGCTCGCGGGGCTTACTTACCGCAAGTGGCAGAAAACACGCATGGATTGAGGCTTTGTGTAGAGCTGATAATTTGCAGAATTGCAGGGATTATTCAATCGGTTTAGTGATCTCAGGCATTGAATTTACTTCGCGTTCACAATTTTTTCCCGCGCCAACGGAATTGAAATGGTGACACGCAACCCCGGGGTTGCATTTTCCGCACTGATCACTCCGCGATGCACACACACGGCGCGCTTTGCAATCGACAGCCCCAGACCCGATCCTCCGCCATTGGTGTTGCGTGCCTCTTCCACACGAAAGAACGGATCGAAGATACGTGCAAGCGCCTTGTCGGGGACGCCAGGGCCAAAGTCGCGAATGGTGATGGAAGCATCTTTCGCGTTTTCGCTGATGGAAAGCTCAATCGGAGATTTCTCAGGGGAATAGCGAATGCCGTTCCGCAACACATTTTCGATAGCCCGGCGCAGCAACTCAGGATTGCCTTGCACGGAGCCGCAAATATTTCCGCTGACTTCAATCCGAGAGCCACGAATCTCGGCCTCAACGCTGCAATCGCGCACAACCTCGTCGATAATGTCGCGCACGCAAATCTCGCGCTTATCCTGGAGGGCGGGGTCATCTTCGACCACGTTGATCTCGACAATGTCGGCAACCAGCGATGCAATGCGGTCCACGTCGCGCTCAATACGCTCCAACGCTGCAGTCGAGTCGGAACTTGTGCGCGCCAATTTCATCGCGAACTTTAATCGCGCCAACGGTGACCGCAGCTCATGCGAAATATCGCTCAGCAGACGCCGTTCGCTCACGATTAACCGTTCCAGCCGCTCCGCCATCTCATTGAACGAGCGGCCAAGCTGGCCTATCTCGTCGTCGCGATCCGAATCGACGCGCACGCCCAGGTTTCCCCGCCCAAACAGGGCAATACTCGCGGCGATTTTGCGAATCGGCGAAATCACGCCGGCCGCTGCGATCCAGCACAGAATGCCGGTCGCGCCGATCACGAGGAAGTAGTAGGGAAGAAAGGACCATATACCGGGCGACCGATCCTGCCCTTCTGCGGCGAACCAGAATTTACCGTCCTGTGCGCGGTGCGTAATCTCCCAATGGCGATGCCTTTCGGTGCGCGATTTGACAGCGGGCGGTGCGGGCAGCATCTCCACTCGGCTCTCGCCCGTGACAAGATCCGTTCCGTTTGCATTAAGAAGATAATGTGAGCCGCCGAAGAGACTGTTCAGGCTGTCGAGATATTGCTTAGTGCTCTTTCACCGTTGCTCTGTAGAATATTGCGGGCGCTCTCCAACTGCATCTCGTCGAACCGGTCATAAACCGGGTCGATTTTCTCCGCCTTTATCTGTTCGGAGATGGCGCGAAAGGCGACAAAGGAAAGCGACAGAATGCCCACCATTGCCAGCAGCACCCAGATGTAGAGCGACTGCCTGAGCAGAACCCTAGGCTGCGCCGGTAAAGACATATCCCACTCCACGAACGGTTCTGATCAGGCTTCGCGCTCCCTCAAGCTTTTTGCGCAGGTGGCTGATGTGCACGTCGAGAAAGCGATCGTAGGGAGTCGCCTCGCGTTCAAACAGCGCCGCTGTAATTTCGTCGCGCGAAACGACGCGCCCGGCCGCGCGCATCAGCATCTCCAGCAGATCGAACTCGGCAGCCGTCAAGTCCACGGGGCTATCGTCGAGCCATACCTGGCGCGTGGTCGGATTCAACCGAATGTTGCCGATCACGATCTCGTCTGACTCCGTGCGTGACAGCGACTCAGACCTGCGCAACACCGCCCTGATACGGGCCAGCAACTCATCCGGGTCGAATGGCTTGGGCAGATAATCATCCGCGCCCGCGTCGAGCCCGCGAATGCGGTCCTGCTGTTGCACCCGGGCGGTCAGCATGATGATGGGCATATCCATGCGGCGCCGCAGCCGCTGCAGCAATTCGAATCCGTCCACCACTGGAAGCATTACGTCGAGAATCACAAGATCATAGGCGCCGTTGAGCGCCGCGGTCAGCCCCTCGCGTCCGTTGTAGGCGCAGTCAAGATGATGACCCTCCTGCGCGAAGAACTCCCGCATCATGCCGCACAGCTCTACGTCGTCGTCCACGAGCAGCAAGGAGAGTTGCCGCTGCTTATCGATGCTTTCCATCTGGTTTACATTCTCGGCTACTGGCAACGGAAAACCCCTACGGCTTCCAAGTCTCGCACACCAAATGGTCCCCGTGCCCGGCTTAACAATTCTTAACGTAAATGGCTTTGAAGAGTGGTCTGATTTCGCGTCTAGGTGGCGGCCTTGAATCGCTGGGGCGGATCGTTCATCTAACTAAGAGAATGAGCTTACCTGTTTCAGTCCTCGATCTCGTCGGAATGCGGCCGACCGAATCCGCCGGCGATGCAATTGCACGTTCTGTGGATCTTGCGCGGCACGTCGAGAAGAATGGTTATCGACGCTTCTGGCTCGCCGAGCATCACTCCATCGAAGGGCTGGCCTGCTCGGCAACCGCGGTTTTGATCGGGCACGTGGCGGCAGCAACGAGCACGATTCGGGTAGGTAGCGGCGGGGTGATGCTGCCGAATCACGCGCCTCTGGTGGTTGCAGAGCAGTTCGGAACGCTCGAAGCACTCTATCCCGGCCGCATTGATCTGGGACTGGGCCGCGCGCCGGGCGGCGACTTTAACACCATGCGAGCGCTTCGCCGGGACCTGGCACAGACCGGTGACGATTTCCCCGAGTTGCTCGCGGAACTGCGGACGTATCTCGGGCCCGCGACTCCGGGCCACGCGGTCAAGGCGATTCCCGGGCAGGGAAGCCGCGTCCCCATCACACTTCTTGGATCCAGCGACTTCAGCGCACGCCTTGCCGCATCGCTGGGCCTTCCCTTTGCATTCGCCGCGCACTTCGCTCCGGAGATGCTTCTGCATTCAGCGCATCTGTATCGAAGTCTCTTCCGGCCCAGTGAGACGTTGCAGCAGCCGTGGCTAATGGTGGGCGTCCAGGTCATCGCGGCGGAAACAGATGGCGCGGCGCGGAAGCTTTTCACCACACCGCAGCAGCGTTTTCTGCGCCTCATCCGCAATCAACCAGTACAGTTGCTGCCGCCGGTCGACTCAATGGATGGTCTGTGGACTGAATGGGAGCGAGCCGCCGTAGAGAGCAGGTTGGGAGCGGCGATTGTTGGTTCCGAAATGACCGTGAAGTCCGGTCTCGAAAAACTTGTCGCCGAAAGCGGCGCGGACGAAGTCATCGTGGTGACGGATACCTGGGAACACGAAGCTCGTCTGGATTCCTACCATCGCCTGGCGAAAGTTGCCGATGCTATCGAGTCACGAACGCAGCATGTGGATGCCTGACGCAACTTGATTCGATTCTGAATATGGCAACGCATGGCTAGCTGCGCCTTTGTGCGGAGAGCCATTTCACAAGCTCCGGCTCTGTAAAGGCCCATTCCCAGCAGTTGTGATCAACCCCCGCATACTCGGTGTAGAGCGGGTGTCCGCCGGCCTTGCGCCGGGCAGCGACGCGTTCGCGCGAAAGCGATACGGGGACGGATTTGTCGTCGTCTCCATGAAAGACCCATAGTGGTGTGCCAATGGACTCTGTCCCGTTCTCGGTCGAACGGCTTCCGCAGCAGACTATGCCCGCTGCAAAGAAACCGGGACGGGCGGCAATTACATTCCAAGCTCCCGCTCCGCCCATCGATTGCCCCGCGACATAGATTCGCCGCTCATCGATTGGCAATTCGCGGCGCAGGCTATCGACGATCTCGAGCGCCAGCCGCGACCCATCGCCGAGGCCGGCTTGGGTCTTTGGACCGCCGCTGTCCTGCTGGGTGAAATCGTATTTGGCCCATCCACGATCGGTTTGCGGGGCAACAACGAAGCAGGGGAATTGCTTTTGATTCTCGGGCAAGAGCCACACGCGTGTTCCGAAGATGTTGCCCAATCCAATCTGCTTCAGATTGTCATCACCCAGTCCACCACTGCCGCTCAGATATAGAACCAGGGGCAGCTTGCCGCTTGCGGCCGGACGAAACAGCCGGTAAGGCATCGTCCAATCGCTCTTGTAGGTGCGCGCCTCGAATTTGTCCTGCAGGCCCTCTGAGCGCTTTCTGAAGTCGTCGATCCGGGCCAGCCTTTCCGGAGAATTCGGCATTCCGGGCGCGAACGGAGGCTTGGCGTCGCTAACCGCTGCGCTGAGGAATTCGCAGCAGACGTTGCATCCCGCAAACGCAAATCCCGCTCCGCAGATTCGCAGTGCCTGGCGGCGCGTCGGTCTTCCAATGGTCAAAGAAAGATCTCCAATCATCCGAGAACGAAATGATCCTATCGCGCATTGCGGCTATCGCGCTTTGCTTTGTTATGAGTGGCTCAGTTGCGGGGATAAAGAATGCACTGATCGAACGGTTCGCAGGTCTGTCGTCTGAAAATCAGTTGAGATATTGCTTTCCCACCCAAGCTGCGCCTGGATGGGGCACCTTAGGTTCGTCCTGTTTTTGAATTCTCAGGGCAGATTCCTCGTCTCCGTTGTCCTCCCTGGCCGTACGCCTCATTTACCGAGCGGGTGAATCAGGAGAGCCAGTTCCGTCATCGACTACACAACCATGGAGACCAGTTCCTGCTCGTGCTTCATCCGCGATTGGTAAACCGGCGTGAGCCAGTTCCGGTAAGCCTGCAGGTGTCCGCGGGTCGCATCGAAATACAGTTTTTGTATTGCATGCGTCACCGCTCCAATTGTTCCGTCCTTCACTGGGCGATGATCGACGCACACGATGGGTGCGACGCCGACTGCCGTACCGGTGAAAAACAGTTCGTCACATACGTAGAGTTCGCTGCGGTCGATCGGTCTTTCGACGACGCGCAGCCCCAATTCGCGAAATGCAAGTTCCATGATGCAGTTTCGCGTGATGCCCTCGAGAGCATTCTCTGTGACAGAGGGCGTAATGAGTTTTCCGTCGCGCACCATGAAGATGTTGCAGGTGGCGCCTTCCGCAACGTGTCCGTTTTCGTTTAGAAAGATGGCTTCGTCAAAACCAGCAAGGCGTGCGTCGTCACTGGCAAGGGCGCTGTTCACATAAGCGCCGCAAATCTTGGCGCGTGCCGGAATCGCGTTGTCCTCGATGCGACGCCAGGAGCTTACGCCCGCATGCAAGCCTTTGTCGCTGTGCAGATATTCACCGAAAGGAAGTGCAACTACGGCAAAAGCGCTTTGATCGTCGGTGCTTACGCCGACGCGTTCGGCAGACTTGTAAGCGAGCGGGCGCACATAGACGTTGGTGTGGAATGCGTTGCGGCGCATCAGTTCGACGGTGATGGCGCATAGTTCCGGCACAGTGGCCGGAACATGAATACGCAGGATGCCGCAATTCTTCTTCCAACGCTCGTAGTGCTCATGCGCGCGCAGGACGAACAAATCGTCGTCGGACGGGACCCAGTGAGCGCGGATGCCTTCAAAGACTCCAGTGCCGTAATGCAACGCGTGAGTCAGGATGCTTACCTGTGCATCGCGCAATGGCATGTACTTGCCGGCAAAGTAGACGATCAGATTTGGATCGGCGGTGGCTATCATACTGCAACCTCATTACGCGATTCGCGATACAGTTCGCGCCCTCGCGCCAGGGCTCGTTTATCAAGCTGATACCAGCGCTCGGATTTGACCAGGCGATGAAGCGCCTCATCGATACTCGCCTGCGGCAGTGCACCTGAGATCTCAAGAAGGGCACCCAGCATCACCATGTTGGCGGCGCGCGGATCGCCCAGTTCGTTGGCCGCATGTGTGAAGTTCAGAGCGAGTACGTTGACGTCGTCGCGTTCGCAATCCTGCGGGAAGACGTCGCCGTTGTAGATTACCCAGCCACCGGGCTTCACGCTCAAGTCGAACTTGCGCAGCGAAGGTTCATTCATGGCGACAAGGAGATTTGGCACCGTGACCAGGGGAGAATCGATAGGTGTCGTTTGAAACACGCACGTGGCAATTGGAAGTTCCCGAGCGCATCTCCGGCCCGTAAGACGGCAGCCACGAAACTTCGAGTCCGGCGTCGAGTCCTGCCTCGGCCAGCACTTCGCCGAGTAGCAGAACACCTTGACCGCCAAAACCGGCCACGCGGACGTGGAGGTCGACATGACCAAGTTCACCGCGCGCTATCGGAATTTCAGGCTGCTCTTCGTGTTCGATTCCGAGGATCGCGGGAATCTCTTCGAGGGCAGGCGCGCGATTCGCAACAACTCTTGGCTCGCGATCCCTGGTGCGATCACAGACCACTCCCAATGGATAGGTCTTCTCCATGACGTCGCGAACCCAATGTTGCGCCTCGACGGCAGACATCTTCCAGATTGTCGGGCAAGGCGAGAGAACTTCGATCATCGAGAAGCCGAGCCCGTGCACCTGGTTGTCAACTGCCCGCTTGATGGCTCGACTGGCTTGCGCAATCTGCTTGTTGTCGCCAAGGCCGACGCGCTCAATGTAGACCGGAGCATCGAGCGTCGCAAGCAACTCGCTCATGCGGAGCGGATAGCCCTCATTGGCCGCGCTGCGACCTTGCGGCGTGGTTGTGCTCTTCTGGCCCAGCAGAGTTGTAGGCGCAGCCTGGCCGCCCGTCATGCTGTAGATAGCGTTGTTTACAAAGATGACGGTGATGTTTTCGCCGCGATTGGCAGCATGCAGAATCTCGGCCGAGCCAATCGCCGACAAGTCTCCATCGCCCTGGTAGCTGATGACGATGCTGTGCGGATGGCTGCGCTTTGCGGCTGTTGCAACCGCGGGGGCGCGCCCATGCGCTGCCTGGATGTTGCCTACGTCAAAGTAGTGGTAGGCGAAGACAGAGCAGCCGACCGGGCTGATCAGGATGCACTCGTTTTGGATGCCGAGATCGTCGATGGCCTTGGCGAGCATCTTGTGCACGATGCCATGTCCGCAGCCGGCACAGTAGTGGGTCTGGTGCTGCAACTCTTCTTTGCGTTCGTAGGTTTCGTAGAATACCCTGGCCTTCGAATGCACTACTTCGTAATCGGTTTCCATGGCATTAGACATGGGCCATCTGCTCCTTCTCGGCGACAGCCAGAACAAACTTGAGAACCTCATCGTGCGAGGGGACATTGCCACCAACGCGACTCAGAAATTCGACGGGACGGGCTCCGTTCAACGCGAGCTTCACATCTTCGAGCATCTGGCCGTTGCTCATTTCTACGACGACGAAGGAATTCGCACGCCTGGCCAACTGCTGAAAATCTGCAACAGGGAACGGATAGAGGGTGATAGGCCGAAGCAGTCCGACTTTGATGCCCATTTCCCGAGCCTCTGCGGTAACGGCTTTCAGGATGCGTCCGACAATGCCGTAACCCACCAGCACAATTTCAGCGTCTTCGGTGTACCAGTGTTCGGCTCTCGTCTCGCGCTGCTCGGCCAGGCGATACTTTGCCTCAAGCGCGTGAACGTGCGCTTCGAGATCGTCAGTGCCCATGTGCAACGAGGTGATCATGTTGGCACGCGACTCGGCTGTACCGGCAACGGCCCACTCGGGAAGCGGTGGCAGGGTGGCTTTTTCTGCAAACTCGACGGGCTCCATCATCTGGCCCACAAAGCCGTCGGCGAGGATCACAACTGGATTGCGATAGCGATCGGCAAGTTCGAAGGCGAGGGCGGTGAGATCGGCCATCTCCTGCGCGGAGTAGGGCGCCAGCACGATGGTGCGATAGTTTCCGTTGCCGCCACCCTTGACCACCTGGTGATAGTCGCTCTGCTCTGAAGCGATGTTGCCCAGGCCCGGACCGCCGCGCGTAATGTCAGCGATGACGCAAGGCAATTCCGCACCAGCCATATAGCTGATGCCTTCCTGCATCAGGCTGATGCCAGGGCCGCTGGATGCCGTCATGCAGCGAATGCCTGCCGACGATGCGCCGTAGAGCATATTGATGGCGGCCACTTCGCTCTCCGCCTGGAGAAAGACACCGCCGACCTGGGGCATGTAGAGCGCTGCGGCTTCTGTGATCTCGCTGGCCGGCGTAATCGGATAACCGTAGAAGCCACGGCAACCGGCGAGGATCGCGCTTCTTACAATTGCTTCATTTCCCTTCATTAGTTGCTTGCGCATGCGAGGGCCTCCTCCTGCTGCATAGCTACGCCGCGGCGCAGACGGAGAACCGTAATCGCTCCGGGTTCCGGGCACGCCATGAAGCAGATTCCGCAGCCTGTGCACCCCGAGCCGTTATAGGTCGCGGTGCGATAGCCGTAATGATTGAGTTGTTCGCCCAGATGGATTGCCTTGGGCGGGCAGGCCTCGATGCATAGTCCGCAACCCTTGCATTCGTTTCCGTCGACGCGCAGGAGGCCTCGATCTCGCTTGCCTGTTCCGGTCTTTTCGGGGATGTCATTGCTTGTTCCTCATGATGATTGCTGGCTTATGCATACGCGGCTCTTTTGTGTTCGAAGTAATGAGCGCGTAGTGCGAAATCTTCAAGTTCCTGCTGGAAGCGCGGGTCGGCAATCGCAATCAGCGCTTCGGCGCGTTCGCGCAGGGTTTTGCCGTGCAGGTAGGCAATTCCATTTTCGGTTACTACGTAGTGCACGTCTGCGCGCGACGTCACAACGCCTGCACCGGGCTCCAATACCGGAACAATGCGGGAGATGGCGCTGCGGCATGCTGTTGAAAGCAACGCGATAATCGGAACGCCGCCTCGCGACCGCGCCGCACCGCGAATGAAATCAAGCTGGCCTCCAAAGCCGCTGTAGGGCCTGGTGCCGAGTGAATCGGCGCACACCTGTCCGGTTAGATCAATCTGCAACGCCGAATTGATGGCGACCATGCGATCGTTCTGCGCAATTACAAATGGATCGTTGACGTAGGAGATGGAACGGAACTCGAAGCTGGGATTCTCGTGGATGTAGTCAATGATCTTCTGGGTGCCGAGAACGAATGCCGCGACTGCCTTGCCGCGGTGGAGCGATTTGCGTGATCCGTTGATGATGCCCGCTTCCATCAGATCGACGACGCCGTCGGGACACATTTCGGTGTGAATGCCGAGATCGTGCTTGTCCTGGAGGCATTGCAGCACCGCTTCGGAGATGCCGCCGATTCCGGGCTGAAGCGTTGCGCCGTCGGGAATGAGCGAGGCCACGTTGCGACCCACCTTCATTTGCACTTCGCTGAATGGCTCGGTGGGCAATTCGAGGAGTGGCCGCGAGGTTTCAACGAACGCAGAGATCTTGCTAACGTGGATCGCCGTATCGCCATGGGTTCTTGGCGCGCGATCGTTCACTTCTGCGATCACAGTCTTCGCGCATCGGGCTGCGGTCATGGTGCAGTCGACCGTAGTGCTCAGGCTTACGAATCCGTGAGCATCGGGAGGAGACACCTGCATCAACACCACATCGAGGGGTAAAGAGCCGTTTTCAAACAGAGCTTCGATTTCGCTGAGGAAGATGGGTGTGTAATCGGCGCGCCCGGCCGCTACTGCCTCGCGCACGTTGTCGCCCAGAAACAATCCGCGATGGCGGAAGTGGCCCTCGTATTGGGGCTTTGTGTATTCAGCTTCGCCGAGGGTCTTCATGTGAACAAGTTCGACATCGATCAGTTCGGCGGCGCGAGCGACCAAAGCATCGATCAGTGGCTTCGGTGTACCGCAACTGGGCTGAATCCAAACGCGATCGCCGGAGCGCACGGCTTTTACTGCCTCTGAGGCGGTCATACAGCGTGATCGGTACTCTTCGCGCCAGTTCATAATGTTTCGTCTCAATGGCGATTTGCCTTACAACTGCAAGGCGCGCCGGAACTTCAGGCTTCAGAAGACATCCTCCGAAGCCCGGAATATGTTGCTCTCGATCAACGAATCCGGACTGTGACAGCAATCACTCATGACCGTCTGCGATTTGGCTCGGATGCACACGCGGGCCGAGGCTGCACACCTCGTCTGAGGGAGTTGCTCAGGGGGACCGAAAGATGCGAACTAAATCGACTGAAAGGGTATCGGAAGATGCTGACGCAAGGGGCTGATCCAGCTTGACGTGTTGCATTCAGAGGCCGGTGAAGCAACGGCCAGGGTACAACCCGCGTTTATGCGTGTCACATCTGACTTGGTTGTACGAGATGCGTATGACCAGTAGTTGGGATCAGTAGAGGACATGAAGGAGAGAGGAATATATGAAACTTACAGGAACCCGACGCACATTCCTGCTCAGCTCGGCGGCAATTCTGGCCGGAGCGATGGTTGTTGCAGGGTGCAATAAGCCGGCTCACCCGGACGAGAAATCAGCGGTCACCGATTCACTGAAGAACAACAACTTAAACGCTGTAAGCGTCTCACAGGACCGCGACAAGGGCGTTATGACGTTGAAGGGGGATCTTGACTCCCAGGATCTCAAGAATCAGGCTGAAAACATCGCCAAGCAGGCGGCGCCGGACTATACCGTTGCCGACGAGATCGGCGTACGGCCCCCGGGAGCCAATGAAGCGGGTTCGGTCGCTTCCAACCTCGACAGCGCCATCGAAGATAACTTCAAGGCGATGATCAAGGCTCATGCAAATCTCAACGATCAAAGCATCAGCGCGGCAGCCAAGAACGGCACGCTCGTGCTGAAAGGATCGGTGAAGACTGCCAAGCAGAAGAAGGAAGCCGAGGACCTGGCCAAGAAGGTTCCCAACGTACAGCAGGTTGTCAACGAGATTGAGATCAAGACGAACAAGCACTCGACCACCAACTCCTAACAGAGGACAACCTTCGCTCGCCAGGCGAGAAGGCTGAAGAACCATAAATCTCTATATTTTGAAAAAGCGAATCGAGAAGCCCCGGCAGCAACCCCTGCCGGGGCTTTTTTGTATGTTCCCGTTTCGAAACCCGGCATGTATCTGTTCCCTGATTGAAATTGGACCCTCAGGTTTTGTTTTTCAATGTCACTCCAGACGTCTTTCGGCAGGGAGAATTGAATCGTGCTGGGCAGATTGGGGTGTGGGCAAATGCTCGTTCCTTCTGTTCGATGGCTACAGCCATTCTTTTCAGGGATTGTCGTAGGCTTCATAGCGATGGTTTTGCATGAATGCGGTCATTTGGCCGCCGCCGCATTGCTCAATGTCCGCGTAAAAAAGGTTGGTCTGAAGTGGAACAAAGGTCTTTTCACAGTCCGTGAGCGGGGAACCGTCTCGCAGAACCTGCTGATCGCGATGGCTGGCCCGTTAGTAAACCTGCTGCTGGTGGCTTCGGGGCCATGGTACCCGGTTCTCAGCCTGGCCAACTTTTGCTATGCACTGGCGAATATGTTGCCGATCGAGGGATCGGATGGCGTCCGCATCGCGGAATGCTGGAGACGGATTCGTCGAGGGGAACTGGAGGAATTGGTGAGCTGAGAGTTGCGCGAAGGCGAACGAATGAGGCGGTTGGAGGCGTCTTTCATGTCCCTCATTTATTTGTGATTTAAATCACGAATCGCCCCGATGGGCCAGACGGCGTTATAGAAGTTGTACTTTGTTACCACGATCGTGCGATGCCACTCCTGGAAGAAGTGGCTAGACTCTCATTCGTGGAGAAACTTCTATGAGAGAGAACGTTCATAAAGACGTTTACCGATTTGCTTACGACGAGGCGTCTACAGAGCTCCGCAAAATCCTGAGGTCGTTCGAGCAATTGTGCGCTCAGAAGAACCGCGTAGAAAAGCTCATTGAAGTCCTCAAGCCTGAGGTTTGCCCGCCGGAACCGGTGGATGACGGCAAATTCGTCAAGCGGACCACGCACCTGCCTTATTGCACCGTTGTCACGCGGCTCACCGTTCTTTAGTCCACTTTCAACCGGTAGTTCCCCCCAAACGTCAGCCCGACTCGACCCCAGACGAGTTGGGCTGACGTTTTATCTTTTGCGGCTATCCCGCGGATTTCCAGCGATCTGACGTGGAACACGCAGAAGGATCTGCTGCGCCTTGCCGCGACCTTTCTCCTTTCAATACAAGTAGTTGGATATGGTGCGCAACCATAATTAGCGGCCGCCGAGTGCCTACAATAGGTTACCGATTGTATTTCCCTCTCAGAATTGAGAAAATCCATGGCTACGACGGGTTCCCCATCGAGGGAGCTGAAAATCGAGGACAGGGCTACATCAGGCGAACAAAGATCCCCGTCGTCCCTGAAACCGTGGACTTTATGGATACCAGAGTCTTTTGCGTCTATAACTTGGCAAGGGGAGTTCTTCTCAGCTCGAAAGTGACTGTCGCGGATGGCGCGAATCAGCCGCTGACGATTCTGAAAGTGCTCGTCGGCGGCCTTGCGATGGATTCAAAATCAGGGCTCTGGCTATCCCCGGTATATGGAATGCCGGCCGTGCCGCGTCTTTTCCCATTTGACCTTCTCTACCTGGATGATGAGCTTCGGGTACTGGATTTGGCTGAATTCGTTCCTGGGGCCGAGTTTCCACCGTACAGGCGCGAGGTCGCGAGCGCACTGGTAGTCCCGTCCAAGTCTCTGCATAGCTCGCAAACTGAGCGGGGCGACCGTCTTCTCATCTGCCCTGCAGAGGAAATGGAGGGGCAGATTGCCATTTTCAGCGCTGGGGCATCTGCTTCGAAGGGAACATTTCCTTTGACGAATGGACACGGAGGTCAAATCGCCGATCCGCGAGTCGATCCAGGTCCGATGGTCGCGTTGGGCTCCCGATTTGCGGCACCGGCTGGAAATGGCGCGGCGGTGGCCGTGGCTGAGGAAGTGGTTGAGGCGACATCGCAATCCAAGGTGGACGTGCCGTTGCAGGGTTCTTTGAGGCAAATAACGCCGCTGGTTATTGAGGCGACATCGGCGGCTGATTGCATTGCGACTCCTGCTTCAAAACAGCAAAAGACGGATCAACCTACCCTCGAGTCTTTTGTCGGGCAGGAGCTAGTTGAGGCACCCAAAGGCGCCCACGCGGTGATTGGAAGTGAGCCAATCGCGGCGACGACCCAGGAAAAAGCATCGAACGAGTCGACGGCTAGCGAAGTCAAGAGCAGGTTCCAATCCAAATCTCCGATTATGTCGATCACGGAAGTGATTCTGGAGCGGCCGCGGACTATTGAGCCACCGGTTATCGTTGGGCTCCATGGAGACGTCGAGGATCTTTTCTCGAACTGGATGGATACACCCACGTTGGCTTCAACGTGGAAGGCACGGAGCGGAGAGCCATTACAAGCAAAAATCAAACCAACGCTCGATTCTCCTGCCGAAGAGACCCCTGGCACGGAGCCCGTTACGACTGCATTGACCGAGCCAGTCAGCGATTCTGCATCGCTCGTTTCTCCGGTGGCGTCCGTTGAGCTTTCCCGAGCCGAAGAGATCAAACCGGCTGCCATCGGTTCATCGATGAATCAGCTGGAGATCCGCTCGCAGACCACACAGATAGATTCCGGAGTCGCCACTCCGAACGACTCAGCCCGGCTCAAGGCGGAAGCTGGATCTCCAAAATCCGGCCATTCCCAAGCCGGGCCGGTTGCCCCGTCGCCGGTTGCAACGCCGATACGTGTCGCCCTTCCTCAGCCAATGCAAGCAACCACGTCTACCGTTGCTCAGTACGGGCTGTGGCGCGCAAGCTTGCCGACTGCGGTGGTTCCTGTCGCTGCGGGAAAAGAACCGACTCAAGAGCGCTCCGAAGGTACTGCGGGCGGAGCGTCCTCAAAGGAGGTTGCAAAAGGATCTGAAGGCACGAAAGTTGAGGTCTCAACGGCGGCTGATCCGAGTGCTTCGGCGGTTGACAGGGCTGGCTCCGCTTCTTCGATGCAAACAACTCAGGCCGGGGTGCAACGACGAGGAGCAGGCGTCTTCGCAGACGGGCAAACCGCAGCCCCCGAGCGCGACGGGGCGGTCACAAAGCAGAGTGCCGATAAGGCGATGGAAGCCCCGCCGAAGAGACTAATCCCACCCGATAACATGCTGGGAGCCGACCAGAGGCCTAAACGCGCGTACAAAGTTGCAAGCTCGGCAGTCCCGCAGAAGAGTGCGGAAACGGACCCGGTGCAGGCCTTCAATTCGCAGCCGGATGGCCCTTCTGCGGTGACCGGTGTACTGCCCACAGAAGTAGTCGATCTCGTTCAACAGAAGCTGGGGATCGGTCACGCCAAAGCTCCTGAGACGGCCACTCCCATCACTGTCGAAAAGGTGGAGGCGGCGCGAGTCCAAAAAATAGCCGTTGCTGATTCCGTGGACATGGCGAAGAATGTACCAGCGACAGAGCTTGTGACCAGAAGTGAGGCAGCTTCCCAAGGCGATGTGTCGCGCACTTTCGTCGAACCTCGAGAGGCCGCGCAAAATGGAAAACCGACGACTCCAGCCAGACAAGTGGAAGTGAATAGAAAAACACCGACGGCACCGCCCTCCCTCGCGGTTCGCTTCAAGCGCTGGCTGAATCCGTCGAATCCGGCGAAAAACAGCGATCGGCGCAGGGCGCATCGGCGTTATGTGCCGGGGATGGTAGCTCACTACTACACCGGTGGAGCGCCCACTCCGCACGAAGTTGCGGACATAAGCATGACCGGCTTTTATCTGCTGACGGATGACCGCTGGATGCCGGATACGATGATCCAGATGACCCTGCAGAAGCCGTGCGCCAAGGGCGGCCGGAAGCAGTCCATCACGGTTTTGTCGAAGATTGTCCGGCGTGGGTCAGACGGTGTGGCTGCCCAGTTTGTGATGCCCGAGACCCTGGATCCGTATGGCCGTGACGTTCAGCCGTCGCAGACTACCGACAGATTTGCTCTAGCCCGATTTATCTAATCGCGGCTCCTACTGACCTGAGAACAATCCCCCCATGATCCTCCAGAGGGCCTGCATATCCCTCGGGACAGGCAATTCAACTTATTGGGTATAGGAAGCGCTTTCGCCGCGATGTTAGGGTGGGGGTCTTCGGATTCTCCCCCCTGTTTGCTACTGGTGCGTCAGAAAAGAATCTGAGACGATATCAAGGTCCATTCACCCCTCGATCCTCATTTTGGAGAAGAGCATGGCGGCATCCGGTCAAAAAAAAACCCTGATGAAGCGCTTGATGCGTTGGCTAGTTCCAGAACAACGCGTGGCAACCCGCCATGGTATGCCGCCGGTAGTGGCCTATCTCGGGAGTTTGCGCTCGTCGAGGCTATACAAGATCGGCGACATCAGCATAGCTGGTTTCTATATGGTCACCGAAGAACAATGGATTCCGGGCACCGGCTTTCCGGTGACATTGGAGCGCACAGATGATGGTGCGCATGGACAGACATTAACGGCGTACTGCACAGTCGTTCGAGTAGGCCCGAATGGCGTCGCCTTCACCTTCTTGCAGTCGCCGGATGAAGATCGATGGGCCGGCGAAGCACGCGCGATGGCGCGGGTGGATTTGACCAAGCTGGCGCAGTTCCTCAAGGGACTTCCATTATCGGAGCCCGGTTCCGAGACATTCGAACGCGCTTCTTAGCAGGGACGATGGCAGCGCTGAGTGTGAAGTGCAGCTTGCGTGTTTCGTTCCTCAGGGTGAGTTCCACGACGTGAAGCGGTCAGTCCCGTTTGCGAGCTACCATCTCGAAGGAAAACTTTAGTTCGTCTTTTACTTTCAACGCGCCGCCGGCAACGGAGATGGGCTTGATGCCGTAATCGGACTGATTCAGAACGAACTCGCCTGAGGCGCGCAACATCTCATCGAATACTGCGATTCGCGCCGCAACCGTTTGGTTGCGGGTTGTGCCGCGAAAAGTCAGGGTGCCGTTTAGAGTCGCGGAGAAAAGAGCTTCGTCGTTACGGGTTATCGAGATCGAGGGTGCGTCATAAACGATGTCAGGATATTTTGATGGCTCCAGAACCTGCTCGTTCATCATCTTTTCGATGTCGCGCCGGTCCTTGTCGCTGACGTCATCGAGAACTCCCAGCGAATCGGATTTCATGGACAGCCGGAAGGCGCTTGCCTCTGCAGCTTCGGCGCTGAAGTTTACCTCACCTGTAAAAGTGCGGATGCCGATTTTGGGATTATGACCCATCGCGGACAACATTCCGCTGGCGAAGGCCTGCACCGTGAAGCGGCTTGACCTGGCATCGACAACGTAATGAAGCGAAGTGGCCTTGGCTGTTTCCATGAATCCGATCACAATCACGCCTGCTCCGACTTGCACGGACGGAGGGGCGCGCCGCTGGTTAGCTCTTACATGGAACGCAGTTTGAAGTAGCGTTCTACGTCCGGTATGACCGCGGTCGCGAGATTTCCTACGCCGAACTGCGACATATAACGGCGGATGGATGGGTTGGAAAGGATCAATCCTGCTCCGAAGACCATGAGCGCAACGCCGCCGAGCATATAAAGGGTGTCCTTCTCGTTTCCGGTTCCGTTTGCGGTTGATTCCATCAGATCCAGTGACATTTCACCTCTCCTTTTCGCCTTGAAGTTTCTCAAGCTGCTTCTCCACCGAGAAGGCGCTTGATCAATGCTTCGGTTGCGTTCACTGCTTCTTCCACTGCGGCCTCAACTGGTTTGCTGAGTCCCATGAAGCCTTCGTCACCGCCGAGTGATTCCGGTTCACAGCCGACCAGAAGCACTCTATTCAACGTTCCATTCATTGCGGCAGCCATGCGGAGAACATTCAAGGGATGCATGCTGTGCGTTTCGACTAGGGCCGTGGGTGCAGCAGTGATTTCCTCTCGATTTGGCTCGACAACTGAAACGGTTCCGGGAGCCTGCCCGTGGGGAAATGCGTCAATCAGGATGGTGGTTTCGTAGCCGTCCTGCAAAGCGTAGGCGAGGTCGAGGCCGCGAATGCCGAAGTCCACTACGCGCGACTCAGCGGGGAGATTGCGGGTCTTCAGGCGGCGTACCACTTCAACGCCGAAAGCATCATCGCCCAGGAAAATGTTGCCGATGCCGGCGACGAGGATCGTGGGCCTGATGGCTTTTGCGGTTTCTGCGTCTTCTTCCGGAGCGTCCGGGTCCGCGAGAAGAGGTTCTATTTCGGCTGGAGTGAAGAAGAAGCGATGGCCGGGCTGCCGCATCATGCCGAGGTCGCGGCCGGGGTCGTCTTCGACAACGACACAGATATGCTGTGCGCCTTCGTAGTCTTCTTCAATGCTCTCGATGATTGCGATTTGACCGCGCAATGCGATGTCGAGGATGTCGCCGCCTTCTTTGGGGCGCAACCGCACGCGGTCGCCTATCCTGACCGCGACGCCGTCGACTTCGACGTGATCTACGGTGGCCGCTTTATCTTCGAGGAGATTCCATTCCCATTCGTTCATTGCGTCTCCTGCCTTTACCGGGGTGAGGCCGCGCAGGATGCCATGCAGCTTCGCAAATTGCTCTTCGGGCATCTGCTCAGTGCGCTCGAGAATGCTGCGGGTGCGATCGTCGGACTGGCGCATCTCGCGCTTCTCGTCTTCAGTGAGGGTGAGAATACGCAGGGAGAGGATTTCGTCGATCTCGGTAGAGTCGAAAAGATTGCCGGCACTCTCAGGGGCGATCTGCGGATGGTCGTAGAGGATGATGGGTGACGAGAGCATCGCGTCGGCGTTGTCGGTGGCAAGCACCGGCCATGTGCCGAGGTTCCGGCATTGTGCGACTTGATCTTCGAAGTCAGCGGGTGGTTCCAGCAAGGAGAGAAATTCTCCGTTCTCAGCGCCGAGGATGGTGTGCGCCGACACCAGCGACTCAAGCAGGATTGCCTCGCGGGCGTTGGAGAGGGAGGACGGCGCTGGATTGCTTGTCGCCAGGTTCTCAACCTGCACACTGATCTTGACGACTTCGTCGTGACTGCTGAGCGAGCGAATCTCCACCGATCCGTTGAGGGCCTTCCATGTGCGGACAAGCGCGCCCATGGTTGTGCCTTGCTCATCGCGCAGATACTCAATGCTGTTTCCTTCGGGAAATGAAAACAGCAAAGGGGACATCGTCGCGAAATCGGCAGGGTCGAGGTCGTCATAGCAGAGCTCGCGCTCCATGGCTTCCTGCCAGGGCTGATAAACGCGGCCCGCAACTTCTAAACGATCTACATGCTCCAGAACAGGCTCGGAACTTTCGAAGAAGTTTGGAGTTGTTGAGATTAATTTTGCAACAGAGCGCTGCACGATCTGCAGGAATCGGACTTTTACCGTGAGCCGGGTGGACGGTTCTGCTTTCAGCAGGCACTCGGTTTGCATGCTGCTTCGATCCGCGCCTGCTTGATTGCACCACGACGGCGGATAGAGAACTCCGAAGTTCCAGCGCTGCTGGTTTTTGACCGAGGATGGCCGATAGGGGTAGAGCATGTACCCCTCGTAGAGGATGGCTTCGGCAATTTTCTCGACCCGTTCCAGATTCACGAGTTCACCTCAACCTCGTCTTCGGCGCGGATGCGGGCAAGGATACGCTCAAGCGCCTGCTCCCAGGTAGGAATGCCGTGGTCCATCTTGTAGCGATAGAGACGCTCAAAGACGTCTTTGTGCAGGTTGATCCACATCGTATTGGGGTAGTAGGAGTCCATCATTTCGCGCCAGATTTTCAGGGGCAGCTTGTAGCGTGCTTCCTGCTCCCACGAAATCGGCGCAACCTGCAGTGGACTGTCAGGAGGCGCGTAGAAGACCGTTCCACTGAAGAGAAAGACAAGAGGAATGTCGCCATCGGTGAGACCAGCGAAATACTTGGTTACGGCGACATTGAAGTCGAAGGAGCAGGGAACCTGCATATCGACGACCGTGGTATCACCGTCGAATGTTGGAACGACCCAGTTGACGTGAGTCCACAGCAGACTGCGCAGCGTCTGACTCCAGCGATCGGGCCGTCCGAAGAGGTCGAGCAACTTTTCCTGCTCGCCGGGCGTGTAGCGACGGCGGGTGGCTTCGATCTGAATCTGGCAGCGCAGAGCGATGGTGTGAATCGCTTCATCGGGCACGGAGTTTTTGATGTGCAGCTTGAATGCAAGCATCGGAGCGGCAGCGAAGGGAACGACGCTGGCGGAGTCAATTTTGAAGGTGAGATCAGGCATTGAAGCCTCCGCGGACTACTTCGGATTTGGATCGCAGCTCCTTGAAGAAGCGGGCCACCTCTGTCCAGACTTCTGTGCCGCCGGAGAGGCCTTTCCAGTTGGTGCGAATCAGGCCTACGAGCTTGTAGCACTCGTCGATTGGGGCAATGTAATATTCAGCATCCCTCAAGCCATGCGCATGGCCGACGCGATTCACGAGCAGGGCCTCGATGTCCGGCTTCAGTTGATGCAAGGCCGGGTTGTCGGCGGCGATTTCCGCCCACGCATCAAGGGGCAGCAGTGATTCAACCGCGCCTGCAGGACTGGGATACAGCGCTACGATTCTGTTCTCGATACTCGACCGGAACAGGAAGGCCATATTGATGGGAATCATGAGACTTTCCCATTGGCCATCGGTCATTTCGAAGTTGACGAGATACTGGGAACTGCGGGAGACGCGCCTGTATTTTGATTTTTCAAGTCCGTCGAATAGTAAGGCGCAGGCGTCGCAGGTGCAGAGAATCTGGCGACTGGCGACTTCTACAAGATGGGGATGGTCATGATGCAAAGCGGCAACGCAGAACTCGCAGCGTTCGACAGCACCCGAAGCAGCACTGCGCGAGCGGGTGAATTGGCGGAGAACGCCAAAGGCCTGCTCGAAACCAAGCATTGTTTCTTCATGCATTGTGGGCCCCTTTTCTAAACGTCGCGCTCAATCGGCGCCTTCAGTCTGGAGTGCAGGCGCATTGTGACTGTTGGCCAGAATGCCATGCCCCAGCAGGGTTTCCAGCGCAACGAAGCCACCATTCGCGGGCTCTTCAAGACCGTGAATCTCGAGTGAGGTGATATCGGGAGCGAATTCGAAGATCCCGTCTTCCACCATGGCGCGAACTTCTTTTAAAGTGGACCCGCAACTGTGTCCGCTGGATGTGGACGTCACACGTACCTCCACTGTCCCCTCATACACCCGGGTGAGATCGACGCTATAAGAAACCTTGCGCAGACGCGGACGCAAGCGGTCCACTGCCGTGTGGACACGCGTTTCAAGGTCATCGGGGTGCAGCGAGTACAGCAAAAGCAGGCTGCTGGTGACGGCATCCTGCCCTAACTTCTCGATGATGGCGGGCCCGGCCTCGGCCTCAAAGACGATCTCCATGATTCTGTCGAGACCCGCACCGTGCACATCCATCAGAAGCTGCACCAATTGCTTGCACGCAGCCTTCTGAGGATTTTCGGGCATCAGTTCGAACTGCGCGATCAACTGTCCGAGTTGTCGAACCTGTTCTTGAAATTCGGTGCCGTTCGCCACACGCCTCCTTGTACTACGCATTACGTGAGAGCCGGGTCGTTTAATCTCAGCGGTGGACGTCGGACCCAACGCCGAACATCGGCGAATGATGGGTCTCCAGTACTTTGCCATTGCCGAGGTACATGTGGACGCCGCAGGGCAGACATGGATCGAAACTGCGCACGGCGCGCATGATGTCGATGCCCTTGAAATTCTCCGGTCCATTCTCCTCGAAAATCGGCGTGTTCTGCACCGCATCCTCGTATGGTCCGGGGGTGCCATAGGTGTCGCGCGGATTGGCATTCCAGGGCGTAGGCGGATAAGGATGATAGTTGGCGATCTTGTGATCTTTGATCACAACGTGATGCGATAGAACGCCACGCACCGCCTCGTGGAATCCGCAACCGATCGCTTCTTCGGGGACCTTGAAGTCGTTCCACGTGCGGGTGCGTCCGGCGTGCAACTCGGCAAGAGCCTGCTCGGCGAAGTAGAGCGCGGCCGCCGCGGCATAAGCCTGGAAGTAGGTGCGCGCCCGATCGCGCTCGATGGCATTGCTCCATTTGGGGATGTGCCATTCAAACTCGGTTTCGGGCAGCGAAACGGTTTTGGGTAAATAGATTTTTACGCTGTGTCCGGTGGCCTTGATGTAGCCGATGTCGACAATTCCCGCCAATGCAGTTGCCCAGAATCGCGCGATGGGTCCGCCGCCAGTATCAAGCGCCAGGTAGTCCCCGGTGCGCTTGTCATACCAGCGCGGCGACATAACCCAGGTGTACTTCTCTTTGAAGTTGCGCTTCTGCGGCTTGGGGAAAGTGCTCTGATTCCACGGATGGCGCTGGTCGACGGGATTGCCCAGAGGATCCTTTGCAACGAAGGTTTGCGAGTTCTGCCAGTCGTCGTAGTAGGAACTGCCGAGCAGGATGCGGATGTTGAGATTGATGTCGACGAGGTTATTTGTGACCAACTGGCCGTCAACAACTACGCCGGGCGTAACGTACATGGCTTTGCCCCACTGGTCCATGTTCTTGTAGGTGTAGTCGCAGACATCGGGGTTGTTGAACGATCCCCAGCAGCCGAGAAGGATGCGCCGCCGTCCGACTTCTTCGTAGCCGGGCATGGCTTCGTAGATGAAGTTGAAGAGGTCGTCGTGCAGGGGTACGACTTTCTTCATGAACTCGACATACTTCATCAAGCGGACGATATAGTCGGTGAACAGCTGGACAGTTGGAACTGTGCCGACGCCGCCGGGATAGAGAGTAGACGGATGGACGTGGCGTCCTTCCATCAGGCAGAACATCTCGCGCGTCATGCGGCTGACTTGCAGGGCCTCAATATAAAAAGCACCCGTGAAAGGATTGAGCGCGGTCATGATGTCGCCGATGGTTTTGAAGCCATGCAGTTCAGCATGCGGTGACGCTGTCTTCGCTGCCTTTTCCCATACGCCGGGGTTCGTTTCTTTCACCATCTTTTCGCAGAAGTCGACGCCGACCAGGTTGTCCTGAAAAATGTTGTGGTCGAACATGTATTCGGCGGCTTCACCGAGATTCACGATCCACTCGGCCATGGCCGGAGGCCGTACACCGAAGGCCATGTTCTGCGCGTATGTGGCGCAGGTGGCGTGATTGTCGCCGCAGATGCCGCAGATGCGGCTGGTGATGAAGTGCGCGTCGCGCGGATCCTTGCCTTTCATGAAGATGCTGTATCCGCGAAAGATCGAAGAGGTGCTGTGGCATTCCGCGACTTTGCGTTTGCCAAAATCGATTTTTGTAAAGATGCCGAGGCTGCCAACGATCCGGGTAATCGGATCCCAATTCATCTCTACTAACTGGCTCTTTCCAGCATCTTGCTCCGAACGAGTAGCGGTAATCGTGCTCATCGTAATATCTCCTTCCTTAGTCAGTTAGTAGGAACTTGATTTGTAGCCTGTGGTGAGTTCGGCGCGTGGATGCCGCCACTTTGGCTCTTTGTTGACAGTCGCCTGGGTGATGCTGCGCAAGGCCCGCATCGCTTTGCCATATGCGCCAATCGCGGAGCTGGAGATCCTGGCGCCCGGGGGCTCATCCATGAACGGCATGAATTTGTCGGGGAATCCAGGCATGGTGCAGCCAATGCAGATACCGCCGACGTTGGGGCAGCCGCCGATGCCAGCCATCCAGCCGCGCTTGGGCACGTTACAGTTCACCACCGGTCCCCAGCAGCCGAGCTTGACGATGCACTTGGGAGAGCCGTAGCTGGCAGCGAAGTCACCCTGTTCGTAATAACCGGCGCGATCGCAGCCATCATGGACCGTTTTGCCGAATAGCCACGTGGGCCGCAACTGTTCATCGAGGGGAATCATGGGCGCCAGGCCAGCCACCTGATAGAGCAGATAGAGGACTGTCTCCATGAAGTTGTCTGGTTGCACCGGGCATCCCGGAACATTGACGATGGGAAGGCCGGCCTTCGATTTCCAATTCCATCCGAGATAGTCGGCCAATCCCATGCAGCCGGTTGGATTGCCTTCCATTGCGTGGATGCCGCCGTAGGTGGCGCAGGTGCCGCACGCAATGACAGCGAGCGCTTTCGGGGTGAGGCGATCAATCCACTCATTGGTCGTGATGGGCTGTCCAGTGTGCGGATCGGTCCCCAAACCTGCCCAGTAGCCTTCTTTCTTGATCTTTTCGTTGGGAATGGAACCTTCAACTACCAGGACGAACGGATCGAGCCTGCCGGCCTCCGCTTCATACCAGAACTTCATGAAGTCATCGCCACACTCATAGGCGAGCACCGGATTATGGAGGTGAACCTTGGGCAGGCCCGGAATTGCACCGAGTAGCACGTCTTCGATGCTTGGCTGCGTGGCCGCAGTGATGGAGACAGAATCGCCATCGCAACCCAGACCGGCCGTGATCCATAGAATGTGCAGTTCAGCCACGGCGGGTTTCTTCTGGGTGACTCGACCATAAGGTACAGCTTGTGCGGTCATGATCTGGAATCTCCTTTTTGGATGCTGACGGACCTTGCCATTTAGACGCCAACTAAATTCCGGGTGAGTAAAGAGACATTTCGTCCGATCGATTCTAAAAACAGGGAGAAGCGGCGCATGCGAACGGAACCCTGCCGGGAAACGCTCTCGCCTGCATGCGCCGCTGGCAAATTGCTTAGATGGAGCCGACCTCCACTGAATACCGTTTGAATTCAGCGGTCAGGCCTTTCGGTTTGTTCGCCAGTGTGCGCCCCGTTTTGACCGGCGCTATTATCCGAAAGAGAGGGGAAGCCGCTTTCATCAAGCCTTCGCTATCCAAACAGACGGCGGAAGGCGTCGCAAGCGGGACCAGCCCTATTCTCTCTTCATACTTTTTGCGGTGGATTGGGTAAGGGAATCCCTGATAGGGAATTTGGATCGCGACATGCGCAGGCGGGGCTGCCCTCTTGATGGTGCAAATCTTTTGAGCCGTGAATTTATGGCTTGTAAGTATCCCGGAGACTGTGTGGAAAAGAGAAAGGGATTACTCGCTGATCTTCCATTGAATCGCATGCTGTATCAGCTCCCGGCCACTGCGCAGAGCGAGTTTCTCTTTGATGTGGGCCTGGTAGGTTTCCACGGTCTTGATGCTGAGATGCAGTTCCTCCGCGATTTCGCGCGTGGCACGCCCTTCGCCTATGAGGCGGAAGACTTCAAGTTCGCGATCGGAGAGTGAGGCGATGCGGGATTGCATCATGGATGGAGTGCCGCCGATGTACTGCTGCAGCATCTTGTTGGACATGCGATCGCTTAGATAGATTTCACCGTTAAGGATGCGGCGCACGGCTATAAGCACTTTCTCAGTTGCCTCCTGCTTCATGATGTAGCCGTTGGCGCGGGCGCGCAGGGCGCGTTCGGCGTAGATCGCCTCATCGTGCATGGAGAGAATGAGGACAGGAAGACCCGGATTGAATGCGCGAATATTTTTAAGTAGTTCGAGGCCGTCGGGCCCGCTCAGGGAGATGTCGAGAATCATGATGTCAGGTCGCAACTGCGCAATGGCCTGCATTGCGGCCTGTGCCTCTTCAGCCTCGCCGCACACCTGCATATCCTGCTGCTGGTTGATAAGCAGGGCGAGGCCCTGTCGCATGAGGGGATGATCGTCGACCACCAGAACTGTTTTCCTGGCGGTTTGCGGTGGTCTGTCAAGAACGAGATTCGACGTCATTGGGTTTCCCCTTTCCTTGGACGGATTCCATCGGGAACATGCAGGTGATCGATGTCCCGCGGGGCAGATTTGGCCGGATTTCCAACCTTCCCCCGATCATGCCCGCTCGGTAGCTCATGATGTGCAGCCCCATTCCCTGAGTGGCAGCCCGGTTCTCGGCGATGCCGGTGCCGTTGTCGCTGATCACCAGCTCGCCCCATCCGTTTTCCGCGGTCAAGCTGATCACGATGCCAGGGGCATGTCCATGCTTGATGGCGTTGTTCGCGGCTTCCTGCGCGATGTGATAAAGATGCGTGGCCATGGCATCATCGTGGATCAGCACCGCGGTATTGCATTCGAACACACAGGAAATTCCAAAGAGGTCTTGAACTTCTCCGGCCCATAGCTGGAGCGCCGACATGAGGCCCTGAGAATCAGAAACAACGGGCAACAGGCCTCGCGCCAGTTCGCGGGTTTTGTTGATCGCTTCGTTCACCAGCTTTACGATTTTTGCGGCGTCGGAGGCGTCGCTAAGCCGCTTTTCGGCGAGCTTTGCTTCGTGCGCTTTGGCCATGAAGGCAATGCCGGTCAGATGCTGTCCCAAGCCGTCGTGCAGATCCTGGCCAATCCGCCGCTGCTCGCGCGCGCTGATCTCCAGCAGCGCTCTCTCCAGTTGTTCGCGTTCGGTGATATCGATTCCGGTGGCGATGATGTATTGAGGTGTTCCATCATCGCTGCCGGGCAGCATGGAGCAAGACCAGGCAATCAGACGGTGGGTGTTGTGCCGCGTCACCCAATGACTTTGGAAGTCCTGTGGAAGCAGATCCGCACTCAATTGTGAAAGGACAGTTCTTGCCCGCTCGGCTTCTTCCTCCTGATTGAAGAATTCCCAGATGCGTCTACCGCGAACATCTTCCAATGCATACGCAGTGGTGAGTTCGCAGGCGCGATTAAAGCGCACAATACGCCCATCGGGATCGAGAACCGTTACCAGCGCTCCGACGGTATCGAGAATTGCGGAGACGACGTTGCGCTCCTGTTGCAGAGCACGCTCGGTGTCTTTCAGATCAGAAATATCGAACGCCACGCCATGGATGAACCACGGCGAACCGTCGGGGCGGCGCACCATGCGGGCATCGCAATGGAACCAGACCACGCGACCGTCACGCGCTATGACGCGATAGGAAGAGCGCAGCGGCTTGCCGGAGAGGAACATGCTCGCGGCCTCCAGACTCCAGCGCTGCTTGTCGTCGGGATGGATGTGCTCGTACCAGCGTACGGGGTCTTCCAGCCACTCTTCGCGGGAGTAGCCGAGTGCAGCCTCGATTTCGGGGCTGACGTATGCTTCGCTGACGCCTCGATCGAGATAGGCCATGAAAACGACGGCTGGAATCTGTTCGAGGAGCGCACGGTACCTGGCCTCAAGATTCGACGGATGCGCTTGATCGGATGGCGGGACGAGGTCCGCTGGACCTTTCGACGCTGCGAAAACGCTGGCCAGTTCCAGCAGAATGGCTTCAGCCTGGCCCAAATCCGGCATCACGGGGGCGCGGCCCCATTCCGGCTCACGTTGGGAGGGGCGATCTTCCCATTCGGTTTGCGCAAGCAATGCCATCAATTACTCCGGTGGGTGGCTTACGAATCTCTTACTTGGATGTCAATCAGACCCGCCGGGGACAGTCTGCCGACGACGCCAGCTCGGAACTTTGTTGAGCGAGGCCTGGGTGAACTTGCGCAGAGCGTGGATAGCGCGTCCGTATGTTTGGACGGCAGCCGAAGAAAGGAGTGAACCGGGAGGCTGGTTCATGAAGGGCATGAATTTGTCAGGGAAGCCGGGCATGGTGCAGCCAATGCAAATTCCGCCGACGTTGGGACAGCCGCCGATTCCGCCCATCCAGCCGCGTTTGCCCACATTGCACTGCACGACTGGTCCCCAGCAACCGAGTTTCACGATGCAGAGCGGGGAGCCGTACTCCTCGGCAAACTGGGCCTGTTCGTAGTAGCCGCCGCGATCGCAACCTTCGTGGACGGTGTTGCCAAAGAGCCAGGTTGGGCGAAGGGCGTCATCGAGCGGAATCATCGGGGCGCGGCCTACAGCCATGTAGAGAAGGTAGAGCAGAGTCTCCATGAAATTGTCAGGCTGGATGGGACAGCCGGGAACGCAGACGATGGGGATTTCCCCTCTGGAGCGCCATTGCCAGCCGAGATAATCAGGCAGGCCCATGCAGCCCGTAGGATTGCCTTCCATGGCATGGATGCCGCCGTAGGTGGCGCAGGTGCCGACCGCGATCACCGCCCATGCCCGCGGCGCGAGGCGGTCGATCCACTCGCAGGTGGTAATGGGCTGGCCGGTTGCAGCATCGGTGCCGAGCGAAGCCCAGTACCCCTCTTTTTTATTGTTTTCGTTCGGGATGGAACCTTCGACGACGAGGATGAAAGGGTCTACGCCGCCTTCGGCAGCCAGGTGAAAGCGGCGAAGAAATTCGTCACCGTTTTCAAAGGAGAGGAACGGATTATGAAAGTTGACCCTGGGAATCCAAGGCATGCCGCCTTGAACGACGTCCTCAATGCTGGGCTGCGTTGCGGCCGTCATGGCGATGGTGTCGCCGTCGCATCCAAGTCCCGCGGTGATCCATAAGACATCGATCTCCGCGATCGGCGGAGTCGAGTGGGGCGTACTTGCCACAGGACCTCCTGTGTTTGGCGCCCGACCAGGGGAAGCGGCGGGGAAGTGGCGCAGGGACTATATTCCCTCCTGAAAGCAGCGTTAGGCAAGCGCTGCGAAGGAAAAGGTCATCGCCGCGAAAACGCGACTGCACCTCACTTTTTGGAACGGAAGACAAAACCCCAAAGCGCATGGACACTTTGGGGTCTTCTCAAGAACCGGCCACGTAAAGGCTACTATACCGTCGTAGTTCGCCCACGTAAAAAGTGAAACACAAAAGAAATCAACGCCAATACAAGCAGGATATGGATGAGAAAACCCGCGGTGTGAAACATTAAAAATCCACCCAGCCACAGTAGAACCAGCAGAATTCCTATTCCTAAGAACATCGTCTTCCTCCTTAATTTATATTTCTGGATTTGTCGGAACTCGCCCGACCGCGGAAGCATGGGCGGGGCAGCTATCTCAAAGTTTGAGACATGTGCACCTGCTTAGGTTGTCTAGGGTCGACTCGCTGAGATTCGTGACGCGGCTGCGTCGAGGCGGGAAAAGCAGATCCTTCGCCGCGCTTACCCCACTTCCGCGCCCATGGGGCCCCCTAGCGTGGTCGCTGAGGGTGACAAGCTTGAGTATTTGCAGGCACAAGCAGAACGCGGACCTTGCGGTCCGCGTTTCTGTTTGATCGCTCTTTGTGTGGTGTTGCGGCACGGCTGAAGCCGTGCCCTTTCAAAACAGTCAGTGGCTACGCCGGTGAAGTTATGCTTTCGCGAGTGCCGGGGTCGCTGTGCCTAGTTTCTCGGCTAGCATTTCGTGGGCGTGGGCGAAGAACTCTTCTTTTGCGATCTTGCCTGCGTCTACTTCTGCCAGCAGTGCTTTTTGCGCGATGTATTCCTTGTTGACTACGCCGGCTTTGGACTGGAGCATACGCCACGACTTGCGGCGTTCGACGCAGAACATGACCAGCTGGCGGGAGAGGGCGCGGTACTCGATCTTTCCGTTCTCTTCGTACTTGATGTAAACGCCGAAGTCGGGAATGAAGGAGCGGTGCGCCGGATCGAGGTAGCGGCGATAAACCACATCCTGCTGCGTGATGCGCACCAGCATGTTGTCGAGGTGAAGGAGCTTCTCGGCCGCCTCGGGCTTGATCTTTTTGAGGTGGTTGCGGAAGCGGGCTTCGGTGGTGCACCAGTGAGCCACGGTGTAGCGCATGGTTTCGCCGGTGGACTTGAGCTTGGTCTCGTACCAGTCGAGTTCCTTGCTGGGGTTGCCGGTGACGTCGAGCGCTTCCTGATATGTCTCGCCGAGGCGCGGGTTGAAGACGAACTCGGGCACGCCGCGTGAGTCGCGTACGCGCTGAGCCTGGAAGAGCGCCATGTCGTCGGCGACGCCGTGCTCGGGCTGGCAGGTGGTGAAGCACTGGAGGAACATCGTTCCGCGATATTCCAGACCGTCGAGGATTGCGCGGTAGAGTTTGGGCGCGTTGGCCATGGAGACCTGCGCGACGAAGGGCGATCCGTGTCCGGCGAGGAAGGTCTCGGCGACGGTCTTCTTCTCGGTGTTCTTGCCTTGCGTGGCCGAGCCGAAGACGTTCATGTCGTTGCCGCCCAGCATCGGGGTTGAGTCGGAGTTCTGTCCGCCGGTGTTGGAGTAGACCTGGGTGTCGAGCATGAGGGCCTTGATGTTGGGCCGGTTCTGCAGGATCACCTTGGACATGTTCTGGTAGCCGATGTCGCCCATGCCGCCGTCGCCGCCGACTACCCAGACCTTGGGCAGCTCGACGATTTCCTGATCGGTCATCAGGGCGTCAGTGAAGTGGGTGAACTCATAGAATTCGCGCGGCGTGATGCCCTTGCCTTCGCGGGTGAGGATGACGTCAGTGAGGCGCTCGGGGATGACGGAGCGGCGAGCGTGGTCGACGATGAAGCTTTCGCCCATGAGCCAGCCGATGGTGATGCCGTCCTGGAAGAGTGAGTTCATCCACGGATAGGGGTGTGGGTTGTTCGGCGAGGTTGAGCCGTACACGGTGTTGCAACCGGTGTGAGCGGCCATGGCCATTACAGACATTCCATTGGCCAGACGTCCATCGACCGGCTGCAGGCTCTTGTGATTGAAGGCTTCGGTGAGCAGGACCGCGGCGAGCGCTTCGACCAACTGCGCATCGGTGATGGGGCCGTTGGTGTGTTCGTGCGCGGCGATGCGGGACTTGGTGTCTTCAGTCTGTTCGCCGCCGAGGCCGAGGATGAGGTGAGTGATGGCCAACCGAAGGGTTGCATATTCTTCGGGATTCGCGGCCTTGAGCGCCGCGAGTTTCGCGACGCCGGTTTTCTCGAGATCGCCGGCCTTGCCCACGAGACGATCAGCCTTGGTGTGGAAGACGGGGCGCATGTACGCTTCGGTGACGGCCGCGATGGAGCGGAGGACGCTCTTTTCGCCGCAGCCCGCGCAGGCGCCGTCGCCGGAGACCAGCGCGTCGTAGTTGCGACGAACCATGAGCATGTTGCGCAGCGTTGCGGTCTTCGAATCCGCCGGGTTGGCGGCGTTGAAGAGGCCGAGGTACTTCTGCGATGTGTCGGGCAGGAGGTTGAGGAAGGCGGTGCCGGTTTCGTGCTCGGCGTTGACTTCGGTGGTTTCCTGCACCATCTTGAGCGCCATGTGATCGCCGCAAGCAGTCACGCAGGCTGCGCAGCCCTTGCAGAGATCGCTGACGAAGATGGAGAAGATGCCGCCGGTGCCGGGGGCCTTGCGTTCCGGCGACGAGAAGATGGCGTTGACCTTCTGATAGGCCATCGGCACTTTGTCGATGATCGAGTAGAACTGGGCCTTTGCTTCGGTCGAGAATCCATCGACGGACTCCGTAACTTCGCGAATGATCTTGGGCAGCGGTGTGCCGGTCTTCATCTCGGCGACCATGCGCTGGCGGGTCTGCTTCTCGATTTCGGGAAGCTTTGCCATCATCCTGGTGCGCTCGCCGGCGTCGCCGACGTAGCGGGAGACGGCCATGGTGAGCACGGTGCTGAGATCCTGCGAGGTGTTGGGCAGCGCAGTGTCGGGGCAGACCGAGATGCACTCCATGCACTGGGTGCAGTTCTCGGGAATGTAGAGCGGTGTTTCGCGGCGGGCTACGTACTTTGAGGCCGTGTCGCCGGTGGCTGCTGCGATTACTCCCATGGCCGCGAGAGGTGTTGCGGGCTGGTCGTAACCGAAGCTGGCGCGGAACTCGGCGTCGAAGGCGTTGATGCTCGAGATCGGCGGACGCGCTTCCTGTCCGGCAGGAGGCAGGGTGGAACGGCAGCCGCCGGTGGTGCAGCTATCACCGGTGACGGTGGCCATTTCAAGAATGGGCAGCAGCGCTTCGCCGCGGAGGGAAGACTTGTCGGCAGCGGTGATTTCGCCGATGGCGATTTCCTTCACGAGCTCGAAGCCCTGGGTCATGACTTCCATGTTGGAGTTGACGACGGCTTCGCCGAGCTTGCCGAACTTCTTGACGTACTGCTTCATCACGACGTCGCGGTACTGCTCCTGCGTGATGCCGAACTCCTGCAGCATGGGGCTGACGGCGAAGAAGGCGCCGAGGAAGGCGTTGCCCTGCATGCGGAGTTGAAGGTCGGCGCGGTCGGTGGCTTTGCGGGCGATTTCGAAGCCGGGCAAAGTATAGACGCGAATCTTTTTCTCGATGATCTGCTTGCGCGCCCATAGGGGAAGGTTCTCCCACGCGCGCTCGCCTTCGGCATCCGACTCCCAGATGAGCGCGCCGCCGGGCTGGATGCCGTCGAGCGGATTGGTGTGAGTGAAGGCCTTGGGATCGCAGCACAGAACGACGGTGACGTGGCGCAGATCGCAGTTGACGCGAATACGGTCTTTGGCCGCGACCATGAAGTAGCTGGTGGGCGCGCCCTTCTTTTCAGAGCCGTACTTGGGGTTGGCGCTGACGTGGATGACTTCCTTGGGATTGCCCTTGTCGTCGACGAGGCCGTCGCGCTCGTAGAGCAGGTCGTTGAGATCGCCGAGGATCGCGCCGAGATTCTTTCCGGTGGTGATAGCGCCCCATCCGCCGATGGAGTGGAAGCGGACGGCTACCGCGCCTTCGGGGAGCAGGGAAGGCATTTCGTCGCCGATGACGGCGTAAGGATGGTCGATGCCGAGAACGAAGAAGCTGACCCCGTCGGCTGCGGTCTTGCCGTCTTTACGGGCGCGTCCCTTGGTGGCGAATTCGTATGCACCGATGATGTGCTCGGGGCGGAAGTCGCGGGAGCCAAGGCCGTAGCTGCCGGAGTAGATATGCGGGACTTCGTCCATTGAGAGCGCCGGCAGGCCTTCGGAAGCAGCGTGTCCGGCGGTTTTGATCGCCTTGGAGAGCGCGGTGCGGATGTCGCGGCCGAGCGGGTTGTCGCCGCTGAGTGCTTCGTCAGTCCGCTCGAGGATGATGACGTTCTTCTTGCCCTTGAGCGCAGCGACGATAGCTGCCTCGGGGAAGGGACGGATGACGTTGACGTGGATGGAACCGACTTTGACGCCCTTGGTATCGCGGAGGTAGTCGACGGCGGCTTCGATGTTCTCGGCTGCGGAACCGAGAGAGACGAAGACGGTGTCGGTGTCGTCGCACTTGTACTGCGAGATGAGGCCGTAATGGCGGCCGGTGAGCTTGCCGAAGTCTTTATAGGCGTCTTCAAGGAACTGCAGAATCGGCTCGGCGAAGTTGTTGCGGCGCGCGATGATGCCGTTCATGTAGTGTTCCTGATTCTGGACGGGGCCAAGGAGGACGGGATTGGTGAGGTCCATCATCTTGGGAACGCGGCGGCGGGTGGGTCCGAAGAGAACTTTTTGGGCTTCGGTCGGGCAGTCGATGATGTCTTCCGGTGCGCCGAGGTATTCGCGGATCAATTCCGATTCGTGCTTGTAGAAGGTGCGCTCAAGGTGGCTGGTGAGGAAGCCATCCATGATGTTCATGCCCGGGGTGAGGGAGAGCTCGGTGACGCGGCGGAGGATGAGGGACTGGTCGGCGGCCTGCTGGGCGTCCTTGCCGAAGACCATGATCCAGCCGGTGTCGAGGGCGCCGTAAATGTCGTCGTGGCCGCAGTGGACGTTGAGGGCGTGCTTGGTGAGGGCGCGGGCGCCCACTTCCAGCACCATGGTGGAACCCTTGCCGGGAGCGTGATAGTACTGCTCAACACCATAGACAACACCCTGGCCCGAGGTGAAATTGACCACGCGCTTGCCGCAGACGGAGTGCGCGATGGCGCCACCCTGAGCCGCGTGTTCGCCTTCGGTCTCGATGGCGATGGTGTTGTGGCCGAATACGTTCAGATTGCCCTCAGCATAGGCCTGCTGGAAGAGCTCGCCGCCTTCGGTGGAAGGCGTAATGGGATAGAAAACGCCGGCATCGGCGATGCGGGTCTCGGTGTGGTACGAGACGAGCTGGTTTCCGTTGGCTGTAACTCGAATGCCGGGATAGCGAGCGGCTTCCGTCATGGTGTCCCCTCCGTGCGTCCTGATCTTGCCTGGTAGCTTCGCAGGATGAGAGGCTGTCGCTCAAACGCCTTCGGGGTTAGCCCAATGGAAGGCCGCAACGGTCCCGCAACCTGCGGTTGATTCAACCCAGTCTTGCCCGCCTGCGTATCAGCAGTTGCAAGTGGCTGGTTTTATTGGTTCTGTTGACCGCGATTGAGCTGCGGCTCCGGTCCAATTCCCTTGATTAAGTTCAATTGCCAGAACGGTATTGCGCGAGTAACCCAAGGGGGAGCTGCCCGTGAAAACGGCCTATACATCAGTATGCACCCGCGATGCGAGACGGTGTATCAGGCTGTACCAGTGCGTGGGATTGCCATTGGCCAGGGTCGGCTTAGACAGAATGGCGGAACGCGCTAATCGCCAGCTACCCAACTCCCGCCATTGCCAGCGTCAGGACGGTGATGTCATCTTCCTGTCCGAATTGCTGGGCGGCTCCTGCGATCTGCTGCGCGGGCATGAGGGTGAGGCCGGCGAGGCGGTCGAAGCCATAGAGTTCTCCGGACTTGGAACGCGCTTCCGGAACGCCGTCGGAAAACAGGACAAGACGCTCTCCGGGTGCCAGTCGTCCATGCACCAGTTTGTAGGTCTGATCCGGCTCGATGCCGAGAGGCAACGATGGTTCGGTTTCGAGTTCGCGCCCCAGCAAGTAGGGAGCGATGTGACCCGCGTTGGCGATGGTGTATTCCGCAGACAGCGAGATGCTTACACAGCAAGCCGTGGTGAAGCCCAACTGGCCTTGCGCAATCAGTGCGTTGTTGAGGCTAAAAAGAATATCGCCGGGATCATGCGAAGTCTCCCTGCGCAGAACGCCGAGGATCATGGCGACGCGCATCGCAGCCGTTAAGCCCTTTCCTGAAACATCACCCACAATTGCGGTGAGAGATCCGTCTCGAGCCGGGGATACGAAGAAGAAATCGCCGCCAACTTCGCTCGCAGGCAAGTACACGGATTCAACCTGAAAGCCGGGCGTGGGGCTCGACGCGCTCTGCAGCAGCAATTGCTGCACGGTGCTTGCGGCTTGCAACTCGGCTGCAAAGGCCGCTCGTGCCTGGGCGGCGTCTACCATTTCTGCGCACAGCAGCGAGTTGGCGATAGCGGCACCGGTTTGCAGAGCAATGGTGTTGAGAAGCTTCAGATCTGCCGCGGAATAAGACGAGGGAGATGAAGTCGCAAGAGCGATGATGCCAACCGATCTCTGTCCGGATCGCAGGGGAGCGCATATCAGTGCCTTCAAGTTGCGCTCAGAGTCGAGCGCACGGGGGTCAGTCGCGCAGTCATTCACAATTTCTGCGATTCCTCTTTCAAGCACGGAGGCAGCGAACCGTGAGCTTGGTGCCAATGGGCCGGGGTCTTCGGTTCCGTCAGCGTGTGCCGGACCGAATGAAGCTGCTAGGTACAGTGGACCATCAGCCTTCTCCATCACCAGGATGCCGCCGCTCGTGGCATGGATGAGGCGCTGCGCCTGCGCGAGGGCAGACTGGCTGACCGACGGAAGGTTCAAGAGGGCAGCGAGCTGTTCTGAGAGTTGCTCAATCAGGTGGACTTCGCGATATAGATGAAGAACTTCCGAAGCGAGCGAGCGTCCTTCCGACTCGCGAGCCGCGAGGTGCACAAGCATTTGAGCCAGCGCGTTGGCGGCGGCCGCCGGACCGGTGACGAATCCGATAATCGTATCTCCAACTTCGATTGGAGACTTGTGTTCGTCTGTGGAGGTTGTAGTGACCAGCTCTCCGAGGTAGACCTTGCCGGCAGTATCGAATACGCACGTGCCGTTGCCCATCGTCTCCCATAGCGCTTTGAAAGCAGGGAAACTACCGGAGCGGGGACTGAGCAGAGCTTTCAGGGTCGCACTCGGCATATGCTTCACAATCCGGGTAACGGCAGACCCAGGATGGAGCGGGCTTCGGCGACCAGCGCATCCGGATCAAACGGTTTGGTCATGTAGCGATCGGCTCCCACCTCGTTGCCCCGCTGCCGGTCAAACTCCTGGCCCTTTGCGGTCAACAGGATGATGTGAATGTGGCTCATGCCTAGTTCATTCTTGACTGCATTGCAAACATCGAATCCGTTCTTCTTGGGCATCATCACGTCAAGAAAGACCAGGTTTGGCTGCTCTTCGCGAATCATCTCGAGTGCCTCATCGCCGTTGCTCGCCGTGAACAGCTCAACGCCTTCGAACTCGAGCTCTTCCAGGGACTGCTGGATCAGCGTGCGCAAGTGAGGTTCGTCGTCAACAATCAGAATCTTCATAGGGTTCATTGATAGATAAGGAAGAGTACGTTCTCCATGCCTTTCTCGAAGCGAAGCGCGCGTACTGCCTCATCGCTGGAGAGAAGGGAATTCAAAATGATGATGTCGGGTTTCGCTATCACCGCACGCGAAACCAATTCTGATCCATTGCTTTCCACTACCTGGTATCCGCGGGCCTCAAGGACATCGCTGATCGTGCGAATGGTTGAGGTATCCTCGTCCACCACCATCACCTTCTTTTTTGACTTTCCCTGGTCAAGGAGCGCGTCCACTTCATGGAAGAGCGAAGCTGTATCGATGGGCTTGGTAAGATAGCGATCCACGCCCAGCCGGAAGCCTCTTTCCTTATCTTCGACAATGGACAGAATAATGATGGGAATGTCCATTGTGGCGGGATCATTCTTCAATACCGCCGCCACATCGAATCCATTCATCTCCGGCATCATGACGTCGAGAATGACGAGGCCGGGCGTCTCTTCGCGAATGAGCGTCAAAGCCTTGCGGCCGTCTTCGGCAAGTCGCACGGTATAGCCGGCTTCGGTAAGTTCCTGTTGCAGCAGCGAACGGATGTTCGGATCATCGTCGACCACCAGTACCGACTTATCGTGGGGCTGGTGTGTGGCGACCCTGTCGCGCAACTGGCGGACGAGGGATTCAATATCCACCGAACGGCGGCGTGGTATTGCATCAATTGCCGCCGCTGAGGTCAGAATCGGTAATGAGAATGAGAACGTGCTGCCATGGCCGGGTTCGCTTTCCACCCAGATCCGCCCGCCGTGGTATTCGACAATCTCTTTGCAGATTGGCAGACCCAGCCCAGTGCCTTTCGGCTTGTCGGTCAGCGTGTCGCCCACCTGCTTAAACTTCTCAAAGACCTTCGGCTGATCGGCAGAGGCGATGCCAATGCCGGAGTCCTTCACGCTCACAACCAGTTCGTCACCCTGCCGGTGCGCAGAACACATCACCGAACCTGCGTCGGTAAATTTCACCGCATTTGAAATGAGATTGATGACCACCTGGATAAGCCGGTCCTGGTCGCCGGTGCAGGCGGGCAAGTCAGGTTCAATGTCGCGAACCAGCCGGAGTTTCTTGGCTTCAAAGAGTGACGAAGTCGCCGCGGTTGCACGTTCCAGCACATCTGCAATCGAGGTGTTCGCCATGTTCCAAGTGAACTTGCCGGCCTCGATCTTGGCCAGATCGAGCACATCGTCGATCAGCTTGGTCAGGCGCTCGCCCTCGCTCACCACAACGTCGAGGTTCTCGATGACCTGGCGCTTGGTTTGATCCACCCTGAGCCCGTCTGCCGGAATGAGAGGGAAGAGCCGCTCCTCGAGTCGGCGGCGAATAATCTTTGCAAATCCAAGCACTGACGTTAGGGGCGTTCGCAACTCATGGCTGACCGTCGAAAGGAAGGAACTCTTCGCCGCATCGGCCTCTTCGGCCACTGCTCTTGCCTGGCTCGCCTCCTCAAAAAGCTTGGCGTTGTGGATTGAAACTCCCACGGCGGACGCGATTGTCGACAGGAGCCGCTGGTCGGCCTCGGTGAAACTGCCTTCCTCGTCTGTCGATTGAACGCTGATGACGCCGATAGTCTGGCCGCCCGACGGAATCGGCACGCCAAGATAGGAGGCGCTGTGTCGCCCAATCTGCTCGATTCCGAGTTTGGCGCGATTGCGATCCATATCTTCGTTGATCAGCAGAGGTTGGCCGGTGCGGATAATTTGAGACGTAATTCCCGTGCCGTAAGGTCGCGGCTGAGCAGCATCTTCGCCGAAGCTGTAAGGGAAGAGCAACGTCATTGTCTTGCGGTCGAGCAGTGACACATAGGCAATGGGCGCGTTGAACAGTCCGCGTACTTGCTCGCCAACAAGCTGGATGAGCTGTTCCTCGTCCAGTTGAGTCGCAAGGGCCTGGGTAATGTGGTTGATCGTGACGAGTTCTGCAGCGCGTTCGCGGACCTCGCGCTCACGCTGATTGATCAGGAGGTAGGCGTTCGCATTATCCAGGGCGATGGTTGTGTAGGCTGCCAGGTTTTCAAGCAGGCTGAGATGCTGCTCAGTATAGGCATGCTTCTTGAAACTCTGCACGCTCAGAACGCCGAGGATGCGCTCCTGTGCAATCAGGGGCAGGTAGATCATCGATGACGGTGGTTGAGCGATGCTGCCGTCTTCGAGTTTCCTGCTCCCGTGGTCGTAAGTGGGAATGTACTTTGAGTACTCCGCCTCTACATCGTTGATCAGGATTGGTTGGCGGTGGTCGATGCACCACACGGCAAATTGGCTCTTATCTTCAGCTGAACGCGTGTAAGGGGCGTAGCGCTTTCCATTCTCGACGGCCAGCGTGTATTCAATCAGTTTTTGTTCGGGACGATAGAGACCGACACCGAAGATACTGGCATCGACAATCTGGTTCACCCGCTCATAGAGCTTGAACAGAATGACATTGAGATCGAGCGAGGCCGTGATTTCCTTGCCGATTTCGCTGAGTAGCTCAATGCTGTCTTTTTGCGCTGCAATCTCGGCGGCCTGGGCGCGAATCTCCTGGGTGCGTTCATTGACTGTCGCTTCAAGAGCTTTCGCCTGGGCCTCAAGGGCCTGAGTCTTGCGAAGAGATTTTCTGCGCTCATATACGCTGATCAGGCGCCAGCCGGCGATGGCGAGAACGAAAAAGAGGAGACCGTAGATAATGTTGGCCAGGGTGGTGCGATACCACGGCGGCTGAATGCTAAAAGCGAAGGTACCTTCGGGACTGATCCGACCGTCAGCGTCTTTTGAGCGAACGCGGAAGCGATAATTCCCCGGACCAAGCCCGCTGTAGTTTGCTTCTTTCTCCTTCTCCCAAACCGACCAATCCCGGTCCGCGCCTTCGAGCAGATATTGATACGTGATTACGGCCGCATCCTTGAAACTCGTCGAAGCAAACTGAAAGCGCACCGCATCGGTACCGGGCGGCAAGCGAAGTTCAGCCGTACCGGGTACACTTGTGCCTCCGTAGACAACGTTCTTCCCTGCGTTCACCTGGCGGACGAGAGGCGCAGGTTGATCAACAGCAGCAGTCTGAAGGCGCGGGTTGAAGCGAACTAATTCCTCGCCCGTGGCCCATACGCTGCCATCCGGATCAACAAATGCTGGAAGCAGTTTGAAACGCGTGAGAGGCCGATAAGTGTTTTCATCCAGATGGATGCGTCCATCAGGGTCCTGGAAAACGCGGGCTATACGGCGACCTTCAGAAGAAGTTGTTTCTGCCCAGACACTTCCATCTTCGAGTTTAAAAAGATAAGGGCTCGCGTCGCGGCTATCGACAGGCAACAGAAGCTGATCGTCCACCACGAACTTATCTGTTGCTGCATCCCAGCGATAGATGTTCTTTACGCGATCAACCAGCACGTACACGTTGCCGAGAGCGAAGCTGACCGTCGTTACGCCATTGGGAATGCCTTGATCGCCAGAGATGACCTCGGCCTTTGCGTCCCGCATTCCTGAAGGTGCAACGGTGACGCGAAGCACCTTACCTTTTGCTCCCCCAACCCACAAAACCCCGTTCGCGTCCTCCGCCAGAGTTCGAGCTTCGAAAACGGTGTTCGGTAGCCGGCCTTCATCGATCCACTGATGACCATCCCAGCGCATTGAGCCAACGTCGTCGCCATGCCCGATGAAAACACGATCTGGAGTCTTTACCGATTGCCGCATGGTGTATGTCTGCTCATTCAACGAATAGAGCAATGGCAAGGCCGGAACGAGTTTGTCGCCCACCACTCGCATGACACCTTCGCTTGTCGATGCCAGCAACTGGTCGTGGGCGGCTCCTGAAGGATCTTTGAATACGAGAAGATCGAAGCCCTGGGTTGCGCCGCCGATCGAGGCGAGGGAGGGACGATTGGTGTGCGGATCAAACACCAGCTTCTGAACTGGGACTGAGCCTCCGCCATTGGCGACATACACTGAGCCCTGAAATCGGACTGCATCCAATTGCCCGGTGCGCGCAAAGAAGGAAATCGGAGAAGCAATTTCTACCCGGGAGATCCCTTCCGTAGTTCCAACCCAAAGCGCGCCGTCCCGATCTTGATAGGCGCTGAGAGCGTCCGCATCGAGCAGCCCATCCGCTACGTCAATAATCTGGCGAAGGCTACCGTCGTGGCCCAGAACCACGACGCCGCCGGTAAGAGTGGTGATGCAAATACTTCCGTCTTTCAGCAGGCCGGAAGTATAGACCTTGTACTTTTTCAGATAGTCATCCGCCTGGGTGACAAAGGGAGTCGACTTTTGCCCATCGTAAAGCGACAGCAGACTATCGCGCGCCGATACCAGCAGGCGGTTGTCGTCGTACGGATTCAAAAACAGCTTGTTCGAATCTCGATACGCTTCGCCGCCAGGAACAGTCCTGAGATCGTCGCCAACAATCTCCTGCAGGCCGATTCCATTCTGGGATGTGTAGACGTGGCCTCGTACGGACGAGAGAGCCTGAAACCTCGTTCCCGACGCAGGCCGCCAGACGTGCATGTTGTGGCCATCCCAGCGGAAGAGCATTTCGAAGGTGCGGAAAAACACCCCCTGCGGCGTAACCAGCGTCTGCCATACATCGGTGAAATCGCGGTCGTTCTGCGGGACTTTATCGAACAGAGGGACGTAGTGCAGCGTGCCCGAGGCATCAGGATCGAGGTAGCCAAACCCTCCATTGCCGCCCAGCCAGATCTTGCCGGAGTCATCGATAGCCAGAGACCGCACGATCTCCATGGAGGTGTCGATCTTTCGCCAGGTAACTCCGTCATACTCCAGCACGTCTCCGCCGGACACGCCGAAGTACATCAGTCCGCGATGATCCTGAACGATCGTCCAGACCTGCCCATACGCGTTGAATTCATCATGGGAATGCGATTCAAGTACCGGCATTCCAACTTCTGTCTTTTGCGGAGCAGAATGGATGGCCGGCGACGATGGGACAGTAGCCTCCGCGTATGCGACGGAGACAACGGCCAAAGCCAAAAACGCTAAAAAAGGAACACGGGGGCGAACAATCAGTCGCAAGGTCAAGGGGCTTTCCAATGTGTGTACCGATGGGGAGAGACAGGGCGATAGTAATATGATCAACACGCCTAAGTCGAGCAATATCTGTGCGTGTTCTCTCCTCTGCCGGTCCGGACTTCCCCAATTTTGACTTCATCTCCGTGGGGCAGCCCTATACTTGCTGCGACGCAAAGCGATCTAGTTCAAGGCTATTCCCAATGTCCGACGCGAATCCGCAGCCTGCACCCACTTACGCCAGCTACCCGAGCCTCCGCAATCGCGCTGTCCTTGTTACGGGCGGAGCGAGTGGGATAGGGGCCTCCATTGTTCAGCACTTCAGCCGACAAGGGGCGCGGGTCGCCTTCCTCGATGTGCAGGATGAGGCTGCGGGAGAGCTGATCGAGGCACTGAAGGGGGAAGGAGTTTCGGCGCCGATCTTTCTTCGATGCGACCTTGCCGATGTTCCGGCTTTGCAGGAATGCGTCCGCAAGGCGATCAGTACACTTGGGACCGTCGATGTTCTGGTGAATAACGCGGCCAACGACCAGCGGCACAGAATTGACGAGGTCACGCCGGAATACTGGGATGCTTCGATTGCGGTTAATCTGCGACCGCAGTTTTTCATGATCCAGGCGGTTTTGCCTGCGATGAAGGCGGCGGGGCGGGGCAGCATCATCAACATGTCTTCGATTTCGTGGATGATTCCTTCGACGGGAGTGCCCGTGTACATTGCGGCGAAGGCTGCGATTGTAGGGCTGACGCGCACCTTGGCGCACGAACTTGGTCCGAACGGGATCCGCGTCAACGCGGTTCTGCCGGGGGCCATCGTGACGGAGAAACAGAGGCGGCTTGTTTATACGCCCGGGTACAAAGCGGAGATCATGGCGTCGCAGGCGCTGAAGCGCGATATTCTGCCGGAGGACGTTGCACGGCTGGTGCTGTTTCTGGCGGCAGACGATTCGAGTGCCATCACGAACCAGAGCTACGTGGTGGATGGCGGTTGGGTTTAGCGCTGCGAAGACTCGTGGGCAGTGGGCAGTGGGCAGTGGGCAGTGGACAGTGAACAGTGGACAGTGCAGTGCGCGGCAGACTGTGAATAGCAAACCTTTGGTCACTGGGGTGCGCTTCTTGGCCACATGGAACAGCTTGATCAGATTTCCAAGCCCGATAGTTTAAGCAATCCCCAAACGAGAAGGCGGAGAGCCAAAACGCCGCCTCAATGCCGTAAGATTTCTCGGGGAGTCAATCGACATGTTTCCAGTTCTTCAGATCATCCGTCGTATTTTCGTTTCTTGCGCAGCTGTTCTTGTAGTGGCTTGCGCGGCAACATTCTTTACCGCGCGCGTGACGGCGCAAACTGCGGTTGAGGCCCAGAAGGTGGCTGCGGAGATTGCCCGGGTGGCATCGAATCTTCCACCTGAATCGCGCAATGTGATTGCGCGGTTGACGATGCTTCATGAACTTCCAGGTGGCGATTGGAAGATGCACAGCGGAGATCTGGCGCACGGGGAGACTTTGAACCTCGATGAGTCGGGCTGGCAGACGCTTACCGTGCCCGGCCATGCATCGAACGATTCGGTGTGGTTCCGGCAGACCTATACCATCCCCGATACGCTGGGCGGCTATGACCTGACGGGCGCGCGCATCTGGTTCCAGTTCCACGCGGAGGCGAACGGGCCGATGCCGGAGATTCTGTATTTCAACGGGCGGCGCGTGGCATTGGGCGATGATCTGGAGCCGGTGGTGCTGATTGACGGCGCAAAGCCGGGGGAGAAGGTCACGGTTGCGGTGAAGCTGCTGCACACGGTAGACAAGAAGAACATTCGTGGCGCCACGCTGAAGATCGACTTTCCGGAGGATCGTCCCAACCCCGAAGACCTGCGCACGGAATTTCTCTCTGCCGCGATCCTGATTCCTTCGCTGGCGCCGAATGATGCTTCGCAGATGGCGTCGCTTAATGGCGCAATTTCGGCTGTGGATCTCAAAGCACTCGACTCACATGATCAGAAGGCGTTTGATGAAAGCCTGAAGGCCGCGCACGCGAAGCTCGAAGCACTGCGGCCGCTGCTGGAGTCGGCGACGTTCCATCTGACAGGGAACTCGCACATCGATGCGGCCTGGCTGTGGCCGTGGACCGAGACTGTTGACGTGGTGAAGCGGACCTTCGGGACCGCGCTGCAACTGATGTATGAGTATCCGCAGTACACCTATACGCAGAGTGCCGCGGCGTACAACGATTGGATGGCGCAGAAGTATCCCGACATGAATGCGCGATATCAAGAAGCGCATCGATGAAGGGCGCTGGGAGATCGTGGGCGGCATGTGGGTTGAGCCGGATTTGAATATGCCGGACGGCGAATCGCTGGTGCGGCAACTGCTGGTGGGCAAGCGTTGGTACAAGCAGGCTTACGGCGTGGATGTGCGGATCGGCTGGAATCCGGATTCATTTGGATACACGTGGCAGCTTCCGCAGATCTACAAGAAGAGCGGCGTGGATTATTTCGTGACGCAGAAGATGACGTGGAACGATACGAATCAGCTGCCGTTCAAGCTGTTCTGGTGGGAGTCGCCGGATGGATCGAAGGTGCTGGCGTATTTTCCGCATGACTACGCGAATGACAATCTGAACCCGACGCGGCTTTCGAGCGACATGGTGCAGGCGCGGCAGAGGGCCACCGGCATCACTGATGTGATGGATCTATACGGAATCGGCGATCATGGAGGCGGACCGACGCGCGCGATTCTGGATCAGGGAGTGCACTGGTCGATGCCCTCGAACCCTCCGCACGTGATGCCGAAGATGCCGTTCGGGACTGCGCAGAGCTACTTCACGGAAGTGGAGAAGCAGATCGCGCCGGAGAGCAAGGAGTGGAACTACCAGTCGATGGCTACGGGATATACGCCGCCGCGCAGCGATCGAGGGGAAGGTTGCGATTCCGACGTGGAAGAGCGAGATGTATTTCGAATATCACCGCGGAGTGATGACCTCGCAGGCTAATCACAAACGCAACATGCGGGAGTCGTCGATCGAGACACTGAATGCGGAGAAGTGGGCATCGCTGGCATGGCTCGATGGGCAGAAGTACCCGGCTGAGGAACTAACTGAGGACTGGAAGAAGGTGTTGTTTAACCAGTTTCATGATCTGGCTGCGGGGTCGGGGATTGGGATCATCTATAAGGATGCGCAGAAAGACTACGACGTGGTGCGGTGGTCGACGAATGAGATCGATGTCGGGGCGCAGGACACTCTTATCTCGAAGGTCAATACCGCGGAAGTGACTAAGAGCGCAGCGGCGGACTCGCTCGTCATCTTCAACTCATTGGGCTGGAAGCGATCTGGAACTGTTGCCGTGCATATTCCCGGATATCCGAATGGCTTTACGCTCGATGATCCGAGCACCGGATGGCACGCCATCAGCTTTCGCCTTCTTCACGCCGACGGGTTCAACCGTTTGACTGGCAAGTATGATGACGAGACGTACCTGGTTCCCATTTCAGATGTTCCCGCACTCGGCTACAAGGCTCTCCGCCTTACGCCGGGCTGTCACGAGAAAACCTGCAATTCCATCGAGGACAGGACCGTTCTCAATGATGATGACCTAAAACCCAGTAACCATTCGTTGTGGCTCGACAATGACAACCTCCACATCAAAGTGGACGCTGGCAGCGGATGCATCACAAGTATCGTTGATAAGAAGTCAGGTATCGAATCCATCGCTACAGGGTCCTGCGGTAATCAGCTGCAATTCTTCAAGGACACGCCAAAGGACTATGACGCGTGGAATATCGATCCTGGCACGCTCGACCAAACTCCTGCCGTAATTGAGAAGGCTGATTCGGTCGGATACTTCGAGGGGGCCGACTACACCAACACGATACGTATTACGCGCCATTGGCAGAACTCAAAGTTCTCTCAGACGATCCGGTTGAGAGGAGATCAAGTCGACATCGAAAACGACATCGATTGGCATGAGTCGCACGTTTTGCTGAAGGCGGCATTCCCGCTGGCGGCTTCGGGGCCATTTGCTACTTATGAGATTCCTTATGGAACGATTGATCGGCCAACTACGCGCAACAACTCTTGGGAAAAGGCGCAATTTGAAGTTCCGGCACAACAGTGGGCAGATTTGGGCGATGGCAAACACGGACTGAGCCTCATCAACGACTCCAAGTTCGGGTATGACGCCGTGGGCAATACGCTTCGGCTCACTCTGCTGCGCTCGCCCAAGTGGCCTGACCCGGATGCGGACATGGGGCACCATCATTTCCACTACGCGCTCTATCCGCATGCGGGGACGTGGAAGGATGCGATGACTATCCGGCGCGGGTTTGAATACAACTATCCGCTGACGGCGGTGGTGACCACGGCTCATGCGGGAACGCTGCCAGCTTCGCATTCGTTTGCTTCCGTCGCTCCGGAAAACGTGGTGCTGACGGCGGTGAAGAAGGCTGAAGACGCGAAGGGTCTGATCTTCCGCGTGTATGAGTGGGCAGGGAAGGACGCGACGGTGGAGTTCCATGTGCCGCCGGGGGCGACCAGTGCGACGGTGACCAACATGATGGAAACGCCGGAGGGCAGCGCGCTCGCGGTGGCAGGAGATGTGGTGAAGGCCCCGATTCATCCGTACGAAATTCTGACGGTGCGGGTGGATTATCCGAACGGGGGACCGAAAGAGTAGGGTTGGATTAGTTTGAATATGGCGTAGCTTTCGGGCTGCGCCATATTTGTTTTCGGAGTGAAACGGCTATCTGTTTGGTAGATCCGATGTTGTTGGCATGTTTCGGAAGCAGAAAGAAGCAGATTCTTCGCTCCCCACCCCCGAACCTGCCCCAAAGAGCTTATCGCTCTTCGGGGACCCCTAAAACGTTCGGGGCCCCGTTCGCTCAGAATGACACCACTAGCTTCTATCGGACGAGATAGACATTGAGACACTAGTTGCTTATGACTACTTGGGCGTATTCCCGGCGATTTTGGTCAGGTCGGCTTTCTCGTCTATCTGGCTTAGGCGGTACATGAGCAGGGCGTCGCGCTTGGTGTTGATGGGCTGGGTGGAGAGATCGATGGTCTCGCCGGGGGCGTGCGCGCCTTCTCCGGTTGCCCCGATTCCGGCGAGGCCGGGAAGCAGATCGGCGACGAAGGAAATATCTCCTGCGCCGCGTTTCATGGGGTCGAGCTCGGGCATCGGTTTGAAGCCGAGTCTGGCATTTTGTTGATTGAGGATGGCGAGGAGCGCGCGGCTCTGGGCCGTGGGCGCCATGGCCGGGTAGGCTTCACCGAACGTGATGGTGGCTCCGGTACGAGGGAGATGGTTTGCGACGATCGTCTCCATCTTTTTTTCGACGCGTGCGGTCTGCTGGTTGGAGAGGGTGCGGATGTCTCCGCTGGCGTAGGCCACCGGGGGAATGACATTGTCTTTGCCGGTGGTTGTGGCGTTGTTGCCGGCGTCGTCGACGTGCACGCTGGTGCCGCCAGCGACCATGCCTATGTTGAAGGTGAGGTTCTCTTCGGGCAGTTGCATGCGAAATGCATCGAGGATGCGAGCAAGCTCGTAGATGGCGCCGAAGCCCATGCGCACGGAAAAGATGCCGGAAGAGTGGCCGGTTTCGCCTGTGGTGTTGATGCGCCATGTGATGGCGCTGCGGCGGCTGACGCTGCCATAGAAGATGCCGTCCATGCGCGGGGTACCTTCAAATTCGAGCGCGACGTCGCTGTGTTTTGCGGCGGCGATCATGTCGCGGCGAGAGATGGTGGCGGGCTCACCGTGGGCTTCTTCATCGCCGCTGAGCACGATAGTGATTTCACTTTGCTTGAGAACGCCGGCAGCCTGCATGGCTTTCAACGCGAAGAGCATGTCGACAAGTCCGCCCTTCATATCGTTGACGCCGGGGCCGGTAGCGATGTTGCCATTGACGCTGTAGGTCTGGAAGGGGCTGGACTTTTCAAAGACGGTGTCCATGTGGCCAATGAGTAAGATGCGTTTGCCGCATTTCTCTGGTTCGGGGCAGGGATGCTCGGCGACAAGGACGCCGGCGCGCTGCACCTGGTCCATCGGAATCCACTGCACCTTGAAGTCGAGATCGCCGAGTTGCGATTGCATGATTGCGGCGACAGCATGTACGCCTTCAAGGTTGTGGGTGCCGCTGTTGATGTTGACGAGTTTTGCGAGCATGTCGTTCGAAGCCTGCTCGTTGGCGTCGATGTAGGCGACAATGGCTTTTTCTTTCACGGAAAGCGACGGCGCATTTTGCGCTAGAGAGGCAATGCTGAACGAAGCAGCGAGTAAGGGGAAGACAGCCAGCCGTAAATTCATTTATCGCCGAGGATACCAGCCTGAACCTGTGGTGGCACAGAACGACTGACGGGCCCGCACCGGCGGTCACGGCATGAGGTCAGATTTTCCGGCTAGCTTTTCTTTGAGGTGACGGCGGAAAAGCTCGATACTAGTTGGCCGACGCGTTTGCTGCCGCAATGTGGACACTTGACCTCGGCTTTCTCGAGGTCGGAGATGTGCAGGTGCTGGGTGAATTCCACGTTGCAGTCCTGGCAGTGGTAGACGTATTGAGACATGGTCCACCTCCGGCCAACATGATAGCGCCGGGGCTTGTGGATGAACGATGAATTGACAGGGGCGGCGCAGATAGTCAGCAGTATGAGGCGGAGAGCGCTTGGCTGGACCGCGGGCTCGTTGCGATCGCAGATCTCAGAAGCGAGACCCTTCGAATTCGCTCAGGGCAGGCTCTGGGGCACCCGGCGATCAAATTCGACGCCCACTCATCGCGAAAAGCCGCGATGAATGGGGCACAGACCTGACTGGGTTGGCCACCTGCCGCGATCCCAGGTCTCAGAAGCGGAGACCCCTTCGACTTTGCTCAGGGCAAGCTCGGGGCACCCATGTTCGTTGCAGAAATTACATCTTTAAACCTGGGGCTGCCTGCCTCTCCAACAAAGATCATCTAAACGCAGAAAGGCCGTCCCGGATGGGGACGGCCTTTCTGCATAGAGAACCAAGAGTGCGACTAGTCGCCGGCTACGGGCTCTTTTTCCTGGTGGCGGTTGATGGGGCTTGCGGCGTTGTTGGATGCGGGGCGGATGGAGTCGAGGCTTACGAGGCCTTCGACCGGCTTTTCGCCGAGCACGTGCTCGCGATAGAGCTTGGCCATCTTGGCGTTTTCCGCATCCGACTTGATCTTGGTATCGCGGGCGCGAATTTTTTCTTCGCGGGCGTTCTTGGCGATGCCGAGGTTGTCGAGGGTGTGGTTGGCTTCAGAGTTCACGTGCTCCATGTTGAGCTTGAGCTCGTGTCCCACGTAGTTCATGCCGACCTTCTTGCCACCGGCGAAGATTTCGTGACGGCCGTGCTCCTCGTACCACTTGGTCAGAGTCGCGGTCATGTGCATCTTCTCGATGATGTTGCGCCAGCCTACGCCGGTGTTATACGCGCAGAAGCTGATTTCGCCTTCCTGCGTGGCGTAGGGAATGATGCACTGCTCGGTGCGGCGGAAGTCGTAGTTGAACAGATCCTGGAACCACATGCCGGCGATAAAGAGGAAGTTCCAGCGATCAGAGCGGCGCTTCTCAATGTCCTTCATCGTGCGGTCGCCTTTGACGCTGCCGTAATCCTTGCCGGTGGCGTTGAAGGTCTTGTCCATCTTCTTCATCATGTCCGTGATGCGGAAGTGCGTAGGGGCCTGGAACGGATCATAGTTGCGCAGCAGCGCAAGTCCGAATCCGATGACCGAGAGCCACTTGCCACGGGCCGCGTCGTTGACCCTGGCGAGATCCTTGGCGACCTGGTCCATGTGCAGGAAGGCGGTGACCGGCGCCGCTTCCTTGGTTTCCTTGTCGATCATGAGCGCCATGCCGATGCCGCAGTTGGGGTGGCATCCGCAGGAGAGCTGGCCCCACTCGGCTGTCGGCCCGTGCACGAGATCGGCCCAGTCAGAGAAGGTGGACATGAACGAGATCGGGAACCAGTCGCGCTCGGGAACGCCGAGGCCAACCTGGTTCTTGACGTCGTGGGCCATGTGCGAGAGCGTGTAGCGCTGTGCGAGACGGCGCTCTTCGCTGATGTCCTCGTCGCGGCCGGTGAACGAAACCGGTTGGAAGCTCAGGAAGCTGATCTTCTTGGGGTTGTCGAGTGCGAACTCGATGATGCGGCCAACCTGCTCGTTATTGATGCCGTTGATGATGGTCGTCACGGGGACGATGTCAACGCCGGCTTCGTGCAGATTGTTGATGGCCTGCAGCTTTACGTCAAACAGGTTGCCGACCTTGCGGTGCGAGTTGGCAGCGTTGCCGATGCCGTCGAATTGAAGGTAGACATAGCGGAGACCGGCCTCAGCAGCGGCGCGGCAGAGTTCTTTGGACTTCGCGAATTCAATGCCGTTGGAAGCAGCCTGCACGGAGTTGTAACCAACCTTGCGCGAGTAGGCGACAGCGTCAAGGAAGTAAGGCGATAACGTCGGCTCGCCACCGGAAAACTGAACGCTCATCTGCCGCTTGGGCTTCATGGTGATGGCGTTGTCGAGCATGGTCTTGATCTCGTCCCACGTGAGTTCGTGGACGAAGCCGACCTGGTTGGCGTCCATGAAGCAGGGATCGCACATCATGTTGCAGCGGTTGGTGAGGTCGATGGTCAACACCGAGCCGCGACCGTGAGTGACGGTCGAGGTGCCGTGGTTGTGGAGTTTCTCATCGCCTTTGCCGTGGGCGCGAATGTCGCGGCCGGGGAAGCTCTCTTCAAGGTGCTTGAAGAAGGCGGGGTCGATAGACATCACGTCTTCGAAATGGCCGTGCTTGGGGCAATCCTTCACCATGAGGATTTTGCCGTCGCGCTCGATGATCTGCGCCTTGATTTCGCCGACCTTCTCATTGAGCAGGACTTCGTGGGGCAGTTTGCCGTCGAGAATCTGCTGGCGGATCTCGGGCACGCACTTGGGACAGAGCGAGTCCGTGGTGCGGGGCCAGCCAAGAGGCGGTTTCTCTTTCTGATAGCTCTTCAGGAGAGGTTTGTCGCTCCATTTAGGGGTAAACGACGGGTTGGGGCTGATGCGGTTCAACCGATCAAAAACCACCCACGCTCCCTTGGCCGCGTAGACTGCGGCTTTCTCGGCGTACTTCATCGTTTTAGACATTTGGTGCGATCTCCTTAAGAAAGAATGCGCTGGCACTTCCGGTGAGTTCCGGCCACAGTACCACCGGAACCTGAAAACTCAGTACAAGAGTAATGAGGCGGGCTGGTCAATCCAACCGGGGTGCAGCGAACGGGGAATTCGGGGGTCGAATGGTGATGGGAGCGGGTCGAATGGGAGGATCCGCGTATCAAGTCAGCCGTACAAACGCTTGCGTCTGCAATGGTTTACCCAGTTGGTTCACTCTCTTATGGGGCACCCTCGGGTTCGGTGTGGGCGACCTGATTGATGATCTGCTGGACAAGCACAACTCTCACGTGAATGCGCCGGGCGAGATCGGGCAGGAATTCGGTGATGAAGTTGTCAGTGGGGGCGATTGCGAGGCCGGTCGCATAGCGATTCGCGGTGGAGGGTAGGTTGGTCTTTTCGCCGGGGACATAGAGGTTGGCGATTTCAAGGCAGATGGGGTAGCCGACGAGGGCGGAATAGTTCAACATGCCTTTGCCGTTGTCGCCCTGCGTCCAGACGACCTGGGTAATGCCATGAAAGATCCGGCGCTTGATGGTGGCGTGCGGCATACGGTGATAGTGAGGATCCATGTGCATGACGGAGGGAATCAGGAAGGTGCCGATGAACTCGCCCGTCATGTCTTCGGTGTAGCTCACTCCCACCAACTGGGCGAACCCATGCATTCCTGGCCCATAAACCGTATGCGAGTTGGCTCCGATGGTAATGCCCGCATTGCCGAGGATGGTGACGGCGTTAAACGGATCGACGACGTTCCTAATTGCCAGCCAGCCCTTTTCCTTGGGAGTGAGGGGTTTGACTTCGGGGCCATTCATGAACCGCTGATAGAAGTTGATGAGGGGCTGGGGCGGGCAGGGTGGAAGTTCCTGCGGCGCGATCGTGGTTCCAGATTCGCTTACCGGCGTGTCCGCCTCAGCCTCGACCGCCGAAAGACCAGCCTCCCCGGCGATAAAACTGGCGCCGCTTTCTGAAAGGGCAATCCCGGCCGACTCGCTTCGGGGAATCACCCGACACGGTCCACTCTTCGAATTCTGATGCTTGATAACGGGAAGCGGCGCATCGGGCAGGGGACTGGCGGTGCTGACCGGGTGAATCTGCGCCGTGACGAGGGCAGGTCCTACGTAGAAGAGCAACCCGATGACGATGAATGGCGAAAAATGGAATGGTTGTGAGGCAGCGCTGCGGCGAGGGCGATTTCTCAGACGCTCCATTGCCAGATCTGCGTCACACAAAAAGCCGACTCTCGCGTGATGGAACTTTTTGCGTACTGATTCGTAGATCACGGAGACCCACTTGCACGAATGCTCGTCTTTGCAAACCAAAGGCGGCTGCAATTTCTCTACTATGTCGGACGCAAAATATTCAGGAAAGGTGACTTCTGGAATTGGAAACAGTTGCGGATTTGTTTCAGGATGCCGATGCCTCGCTGTTATTTGAGGAGGCACGGCAAGCGCTGCTTCCGCCTGGATGGGATTGACGCGGGTCGTTGCGGCATCGAGACTAGAAAGCGAGGTTTCTTGAAATGAGCTCTTATCCTCCTCCACCGCCGGGTCCCGGCGTAAGTCATCGAATTGAAGAAGCCATGGAATTGATTGAGATGGAACTGCGCCACGCGATTGCGTATGTCAACGATGCGGTAATTCCGCAAGTGCGCTCCGAATCGATTGTGGCGATGCGAAAGATGTCGGACACGCTCCGGAATCTCGCGGACCGGATGGACAAATCACAACAGCAGGGCCCCCGGGCCTGATGCCGGATGGCTATCGAGCAAGCGCGCATAGATTCGAGCGCCTCGCATTTTTATTGATTGTCGCGGTAGCGGTAACTGGCTGCGGACACAAGAAGCAAGGGGCGGCGGCGCCATCCGCGACCGCTCCGCCGGTCTACTCTTCGCCTTCGTCTCCGTCTTCAACGCCTGCACCGCGAAGCACAGGGAGTATTCCTGTCACGCCGGTTCCTGAGGGTGGAGTGACGGCGGAGGACAAGGACTTCATCCTCAGCCATCGCCCCATTTACAGCGAAGTTGGCTCTGCTACCTGGTACACCGCTCCCTATAAGGGACGCAAGTCGGCCAATGGGCAGGTGTTCAGCGATGACGCTCTTACTGCGGCGCATCGCACGCTGCCCATGGGATCGTTGATCGTGGTCACGAATCTCAGGACGCGACAGGCCTCATCCATGCGGATCAGCGACCGGGGACCTTTCGTTCCCAACAAGATTATTGACCTGACGATTGCGTCGGCCAAGTCGATCGGCATCTATCGCTCGGGCACCGACCGGGTGCGGGTTGACGTCTATCAGACGCCCAAGCCGATGGACGTTGGTGGGCGATGGTGCGTGCAGATCGGGCCGTTTCTCAGCGAAGGCAAGGCGATGAAGTTCAAGCAGAAGTTGCTCAGCGATTATGCGGGAGCGAAGGTAATCGAGTTTGCCGGTGAGCGCAGCTACTGGGTGCGGATCCGCCCGCAGGGAGACGATCGGGAGCAGGCCGAAGAGATGGCGAGACAGCTGCAACCGGAAGAAGGCGTGGCGTATCTGACGAGGTTGGACTGAATCGGAGCGTTGAACTCCAGCTATCGAATTATGCGCGCGCTCTTGTTGCCCAACGCACAATCATTCGAAATCTCATGGTGTGATTTAGTCGATGTTGGAATGCGGGCTGCCTTCGCCTAGAATTTCTCTCATTGCATTCTTTGAAGTTCTTAGAATTCAGCGTTTCGCCGCACTGCTTGGGTGGATGAACTCGTCGCTGTCGAGGTAACGAATCGCGAAAATCGCGGCACTTTTCAGATGACTTCAGTGAGCCAAATGGGAGACTGGCTGTGTGTTAGAGTTCACTGAATGAAGGTTCGCTTCTTGATCGCGTTACTTGGGATCGTAGTAACTCCTGGAGCGGATTCTCAGATATCTCATCCCGGAACCGAAGTTTCTAAACCACAGCCGCAAGCGGTCACCGCCGCATCTACTAACGCGAATTCAGCTGCACATTCTTCGGCATCGCCTGCAAAACCACTTATCCATTTTCGCGATATCGCAAGGCAAGCTGGACTCACGACCATGCCTCGAACCTCTACCGAGAGGCGCTACATCGTCGATACCATGAGCGGCGGCGGCGTCGCTCTTTTTGATTGCAACAACGACGGCAAACTGGACATCGCCGTAGTGAATGACTCATCGATCGACCAATACCTTAAAGGTGGCGATCTCATGGTCACGCTCTATCGGCAGGACAGCGGATCCGCGACCATTCATTTCACTGATGTCACGAAATCTTCTGGTCTGCTTACCAAAGGATGGGCCACTGGCCTTGCGGTTGCAGATTTCGATAATGATGGTCTACCGGACCTCTACGTGACCGGGTATGGACACAATGTGCTTTACCGCAACCTGGGTGGCTGCAAGTTTGAGGATGTGACCGAGAAAGCCGGCTTGGCTGTAGGCGGATTCAGCGCCGGCGCAGCCTGGGCTGATTATGATCGCGACGGCTACGTCGACCTCTTTGTCGCCCGATATGTTTCCACCGACATTCGGCACTTGCCGCCGCCAACTTCGTTCGCCTACAAGGGAGTGCTGGTGCAGTTGCCGGACGTCATGGATGGGGAATCGGACTTTCTCTTCAGGAACCGCGGCGACGGAACCTTCGAGGATGTATCGGCGAAAGCTGGAGTCAATGATCCGCAGAAACTTCACGGCATGGGTGTCGCGTGGGGCGATTACGACGGTGACGGATGGCCTGATCTTTTTGTAACTAACGACGACGGATATAACTTTCTCTATCACAATCTTGGAAACGGAACCTTCGAGGATGTTGGAATTCTTTCCGGAACCGCAGCGGGAGACAACGGGCAGATCTACGGGAACATGGCTGTCGATTTTGGGGATTTCGATCACGACGGCAAGCTTGACCTTTTTGTTACCAGGTACGGGCGACAGCCAGCCAGCCTTTACTGGAACCAGGGTGGATCTGCGTTTCTTGATCTCGCTCCGAAAACGGGAATCGCAAGTAAGACGTTCACGCCCGTAAAGTGGGGAACGAACTTCGGCGATTTCGACAACGATGGATGGCCGGATATTTTGATGGTCTCAGGCAATTTCTCTTCGTTGTTGGATACAGTGCCTGAAGAGCCGCGATTCGCGGAACCTATTCAACTGTTTCGCAATCAGGGCAACCGAACCTTCAGCGAGATTGCAGACGCCTCCGGCCTCAATGACGGGCCGATGGAATCGCGACGCGGCACTGCTGTTGGAGATATCAACAACGATGGAAATCTCGATATTGTGGTTTTCAATGTGGGGCGCCCGCCATCCTTATTTCTCAATGAAAGTGATAACGGGAGTCACCGAGTTCTCATCCGCCTGGTAGGTGTGAAGAGTAACAGGGCCGCTATTGGCGCACGCGTTATTGTGACGACCGTGCGGAATGACTCAAACGGATGAGGTCCGCGCGGGAAGCAGCTACCTTTCCACAAGCGATTCGCGGTTGCACTTTGGCCTGGGCGACGATGCCGTGATGAAGAAGATCGAGGTGAGGTGGCCTGGCGGGCTGGTCCAGGAATTTCACGACGTGAAAGCAGACGCCATCTACGAGATCAAAGAGGGAGACGTGATACGAAAGATCTCCTCGCTGCCATCACGTCCGAGCCGAACGCCGTGACGGGCAAATCGGGCATTTTGTTTGCGAAGGTGGCGACTGGTCTTAGTCTCTGTTTCCTCGGTCTCGCGCGTTTCGCGTCCGCACATCAAGCCTCCGAACCGATCGTGACGTTGCAGACATCAGATGCACGCATTGAAGTGACCGCTACCACCCGCGCTCCTCGACTTATCAGTCTGAGAGGAGTTGCCGGAGTGGCTTTGCGTAATGTGCAGGAGGAAGCGCTTCCGGCAAGCGTCTACGTCGACGGCAACTTAGCGCCGGTGCGGTGGCAGTTGAACCCTGAACTCAGCAGCAAAACTGAGCAGCATGTGGAATTTGTCTACGAGTGTGCGGAGTTGAGGCTGCGTCTGCGTTGGCAGTGGGATGCTCGCGCCAGGTTTGGTCCATTTGAACATCGCATCACAGTTGAAAATCGCGGCACGAAGGAGATCTGGCTGCCGCTGATCGACAGTCTTGGCGTCGATTGGCAATATCCGGACGGCGAGGATCTGCACAACTTCTACGTTGAGAAGGGCGCGGATACGCCGTCCAACCAGGGCACGCACGAAGAGGCAATTGGAGATGGTTACCGTTGGATGGGGCGATCTTCGACCTATGCTCACCCGGTCACCGGGCAAGGGCGCGAGATCATTCCCATTACATTTGTGTACTCCGGAACTGATGCTCGCGCAGGATGGTACGCCGGTATCGAATTCAGTGGGCGTACACGCATCACGTTGAAGCGAGATGGGAACAAAATAGAGAGCCGCCTGGGATTGAACGATGAACTGGGGCCCTTCGAAACCAGGATTGAATCGGGTAAAAGTTTTGATACGCCCACCGTTTTTCTTGGCGCTTTCAATGGTGGGCCGGATGGCGGTGGGAACCAGTTGCGGCCATGGGTGCGAACTGTACTTGGAAATCCGCTGACATGGAAAAATCCGCAATATCCACTCATGGTGAATAACAGTTGGGGCAGCGGAATGCAGGTGAACGAGGCGCTCGCGCTGCGGATGATTGCAGATTCTCGTGAGTTAGGGCTTGAGATGTTTCATCTCGATGCGGGATGGTTCCGAGGCGTTGGTGACTGGTACCCAGACCCAAAAAAGTTTCCTCATGGGCTCGCTGCTATCGCGGACGAAGCGCACCGGCAGGGCTTGCGGTTTGGCATCTGGGTGGACTGGTCGCAGGCTGGCGTGGATACTACGCCCGGCGCCCTGAACGTACACGAACCCACGGTGCGCGGCTGGCTGATCGACGATGTGAGCGCTGACTGGCATCCTGAGGAGTTCAAGGGACAGACAATCGACCTGGGAGTTCCGGCCGCGCACCGCTACGCAGCCGCCGAGGTAAAACGCATTGTTGAGGACTACCACCTGGATATGCTGGAGCACGATGGTTACCTCGTGGCGCAAAGCTGCACCCGGGGCAATCATCCGCACGCTCCGCCAAACATGAGCACACTGAAGGTCGCTCACGATGCGGGCTTCGAGTTTGCGATGGGATCGAACTCGACCGATGTGAGCTACCACGCGGTTCGCGCCTATTACGAAATATATGACCGATTGCGGCGTGAGCATCCCGGCCTACTCTTCGAAATTTGCAATGACGGTGGACGCATGGTCGATTTCGGGTCAGCCGCGCATGGAGATTATTTCTCCATCACGGACACGTATGATCCGCTTTCCAATCGACGGGCTTTCTACGATGCGAGCCATGTTCTTCCGGCAGCAATGCTGGAGAGCTACGTGGAGAAGTGGCCCACTCCGCGTTTGGAGAATTTTACTTATATGCTGCGCAGCGGGATGATGGGCTGGGTGAGCATCATGCTCGATACGACTGCCTGGTCGCCAGAACAGCACGAATCGGCTCGGCACGCGTTCAGCATATATAAAGAGAAACTGCGGCCGTTAATACGCGATGCTAGTCTCTACCACATTTCGGAAAGGCCAGATGGGGTGCATTGGGATGGGATGGAGTATTGGGACCCCATCCGCCGCAGAGGCGTAGTGTTTGCATTTCGCGGATCAAGCCCCGACGAGATGGAGCATCGTTTTGTTCTCGCTGGACTTGACCCACACAAACGCTACAAAATCCATTTTGAAGATGGAAGCATGGCGGATCAGGAGGCCATGGGAGGGAAGTTGGCAGCCGATGGGCTTCTCGTGCGACTACCCGATCCCTTCAGTTCAGAGCTGGTCTTTTTTGAGGAGGCGGGTCACGAAAATTAATAACTGGGTCATTCTCGGCTCCGCATGAGGTTTCCGCAACTTGAATTCGCCCGCGGTTTCGCCAGCAAAATGCCGGATGCTGCAGACACGGCATGACAAGCTTGCGAGAAGCAATGCATTATTGAGTCTGTATCGCGGGAGGCGGCTGGCATTTCATGAACAGAAGGCGGACGAAAAGAGAGATTTCGCGCAGGCAGTTTATGCAAACGGGGTCGTTGGCGGCTATGGCGTTTGCAGGCTCCGGAGTGAAGGGCCGCGGTGCATGGGCGAATAATTTGGCCGTGCATTCTCCGCTCGCCGAGTTTAGCTATGGCGATGTAGAGATAGCCAGTGAAGAGCACGAATCGCAATTGATGAATACGCATTCGGTCCTGATGGCGCTCAATGAAGATAGCCTGCTGAAACCGTTTCGGCAGATGTCGGGGATGGCCGCTCCGGGCGAAGACCTGGGTGGGTGGTACACCTATGACCCTGGGTACGATTATCGAAGTTCATTCGATACTGGCTTTGCCCCGGGATGTACTTTTGGGCAATGGATGTCGGCGCTGGCGCGGACCTACGCCATTACTGGTGAAGCGGAGACGCGCGAGAAAGTGCTGAGGCTGAATCGACTTTATGCTGAGACCATCTCCGGCGATTTCTACGTGAAGAATCGTTTCCCCGCGTATACCTACGATAAGTTGCTGCTGGGTCTGATCGATTCGCATACCTATGTGAAAGATCCGCAGGCTCTCGCAATTCTTGAGCACACGACGAACACCGCGTTGCCGCATCTGCCCGGGCATGCGGTGGAGCACGGTCAACCATGGAGGGCAGACAAAGATCCGAAAGACGACTCATGGACGTGGGACGAATCGTACACCATGCCGGAGAATCTTTTTCTTGCGTCGCAGCGTGGAGCGGGGCGGCGGTATTACGATCTTGGACTGCAATACCTCGACGACAAAGCGTGGTTCGATCCGTTGTCGCGTAATGAGAACGTGTTGAACGGCAGACACGCATACAGCTATGTGAATTCGCTGAGTTCGGCGATGATGGCGTACCTGGTTGCGGGGAGCCAAAAGCATCTGCTGGCAGCTCAAAATGCTTTCGCGATGCTTGAGGAGCAGAGCTTTGCGACGGGAGGATGGGGGCCGGATGAGATGCTGCGTGCGCCGGGAAGCAGTGATGTGTATGACAGCCTGACAAACACGCATCATAGCTTTGAAACGCCCTGCGGCTCTTATGCTCACTTCAAGCTGACACGTTATCTGCTGCGCGCGACGCGCGATTCGCGCTACGGCGACAGCATGGAACGCATGATGTACAACACGGTGCTGGGTGCGCTGCCGCTTGAAGAAAATGGCAAGAATTTCTACTACGCCGATTACAACTTCAATGGCAAGCGGGTGTACAAGGAGGCGCGCTGGGCGTGCTGCTCAGGTACGCTTCCGCAGGTTGCCGCCGATTATCGGATCAATGCCTATTTTCGCGGACCGCGAGCGGTGTATGTAAATCTCTACGTACCTTCGACGCTGCGTTGGAGCGAGAACGGAGCTGCGCTTTCCCTGACGCAGGAGGGCGAGTATCCCTATGAAGATCGCGTCGCTTTTACGATGACGAGTTCACAGCCTGTGGAGTTTGCCATTCACTTCCGGATTCCGGCGTGGGCGCGGAGAGCAGAGATCTATGTAAATGGCATGCGGCAGAAGGAATCGGCGATCCCGGGACAATTCGCGGCAATCCAGAGAGAGTGGAAAACTGGCGACCGTGTGGAACTGGAAATTCCTCTGGGGATGAGGCTGGAGAGCATTGATGCTAAACACGCCGACACGGTGGCTCTGCTGCGAGGGCCTCTGGTTTTGATGGCTGTAAAGGCGGACGGAACAGATCAACTTCCGAAGGTCACGCGAGAGCAGTTGCTCGGGGCGCGCCGCGTGAATCAGCGCCAATGGCAAGTCGATGCAGCAAACGGAGCCGTGACGATGCTCCCGTTCACATGGTTGGGATCGCGGCCTTACACAACCTATTTGAAGTTGAGTTGATCTACTCGTCGTCGCCGATCGGCATGCCGGGAGGCGCTTCCACGGATTTCGCGGGAATGAACTTGTCGGGGTCTCGTTCGAAATTTTCAATGCGATCAATGAGGGCAGCGCGGTGAATCGCTTCGGCAGTATCCTGCGGCGCGGGAGTCGACTTCCACTGTTTGAGGAGATCGCGGATGTGCCAGTGAGCGATGGCGCGAGCCTGGCTTGAGGCCGCCGGGTTGACGGCCAGTGTCAGCATCGCTTCGACGGAACGAAACTCGACGGCACGCTCAACCTCAGAAGACATGGTGTGTCCCGCCTCTGGACGCTCGGCAACCGTGGTTGAGACCGCTTCAAGAACGCTGCGCAACGACGGTGAGGCAGGAACCCGCATGTGGTACTCGATCAACCTGCTTGCACGAGCCGGATCGAGCAGGACATTCAGGGTCAGGTCGGCAGCGGACTCGGCGACAGCGATGGGGTCGAAGGTGAGACCAGTATGAGAGGGAAAAGATTCGCGGGTTCTTGGATAGCCGGGAGGAACAGGCGGAAGAAGGTGAAGGATTGATTCAGGAAGCGTAAGCGTCTCTGGCGCGAGCGTCTTCAACACTGAGTCGAGAGCTTTGCGCTGCTGCGCCGGATCGAACACGGAAGGATTTGCGAGGCCGTCGCCTCGCAGGTTATAGCGATAGTCGAGGCCGCCAATCTCCTTAATTGCAGCTTCAGTTTGATAACGGTGAAAGAGATAGAGGGGTACCAGAGTCTGCTCGAGCTGGGCCATCGGCGTGCCCGGCTTGATTGCATTTTCGCCGAAGTTCTCTAACGCCGCGGCACGGACGGCAAGAACGCGGTCGAGCTCCGCGGCAGGATCGTTGCCGTTGTCCCACAGATGGGCGCGCGGATGGGCTGAGCCAAATGGACGCGAGTCTTCGTCCGTAATGAAGACTTGACCTGCACGGTCAGCATCGCTAAGGATTTTATCCAATGAAGTCTTGAGTTCGTCGGGACCTGTGTTTGCGCCGAATTCACGATAGCCATAATCGATCGCTACTTTGTCCCAATCGCCAATGTTGACGGCGTAGGCGTGCGACGCGTCGACCTGGCCCTTGCTGTCGAGCGAGAAGTAGGGATGCGGATAGTCCATCACGCTGTCGCCTTGCGTAACTGTTGAAGCGGCGAAGTTATGGGCGAGGCCAAGGGTGTGGCCCGTCTCGTGCGCCGATAACTGGCGAATGCGGGCGAGCACCATCTGCAACATGGGGCTATCCGCTGCACTTTTCGCAGTTGAACCCGAATCCCTATATGGCGAGAGAAGTGCTTCGGCGATCAGATAATCCTGGCGAGCACGCAGAGAGCCCAGCGTCACATTGCCTTTGATAATCTCGCCGGTGCGCGGATCGGCGATGGCTTCGCCATAGCTCCATCCGCGGGTGTAGCGGTGAACCCACTGAATGATGTTGTAGCGCACATCCATCGGGTCGGCGCCCTCGGGAAGCAGGTCGACAAGAAATGTTCCCTTTGCCCATCCCGCTGCTTGAAATGCCTGGTCCCACCAGCGGGCACCTTCAACCAGGGCCGTGCGAACCGGCTCTGGAGCACCACGATCCACGTAATACTGGATGGGTGCGATGGGCTTGCAGTCGGCTTTGCAATTAGGATCCTGCTTGATCAAGCGATGACGAAGGATGAAGAGCTGGTCGAGAGGATCACCTAGCGGAGATGTGTAATCGCGATAGCTGGTGGGGAAATATCCGGCTCTGGGATTAAAGCGTCGTGGAACAAAACCCGGCGGAGGTAGGGCAATGAACGACGACCGCTCGCGAACTGTCATCGCGTGAGGATCGGGTGTGACGTTGGCCACAAACTCTCCTTTCGGAGGAGCATCGGTCGTGAACGTAAGCTCGGCTTCGACTTCAGTGTTCCTGGGAAATGCCTTGGTGTGGTCGAGGGCAATCACAGATCGCGTCGCATCTATACGGTAAGAGCCCTGCTTCAGATTGGTGAGCCTGTCGGCCACTCCGTGCGCATCGTGCAGAAAGAAATCCGTTGCATCGACGAGAACGGCGCCATCTGACGACTCGGCCGCGACGGTGAAGCCCCACAGCACCGACTGCGCGAAGGATTGCGTAACCGCGAGCTGCTCATCAGGATCGTTGCTTGACGAACGAGAGGCCAGATTGGGTTGAACCAGCAGCACCTTGGGCCCGCTGCGCTCGAATCGAACAATGCGCCCCTCGGTGACTTGTCCGCGGTCGAGACCGAGGTCGTTCGAACCGGTGCCGAATGGCAGCGAAGTGGCGTAGATGAAGTCGGAGCTGCGGCCATCGGTCCCCAGTCCGGATATCTCGAGATAGAGTTTGCCGGTCTTTGCATCCCAGTCGAGCGGGATCAGTCCCTCGAGATGCTTCATTCCGGCAGTCTTTTCGCGGACGCTGGGCGGCGTCGCCGATTCGGCAGGCGCTGGGGTCGGCTTTGCTGCTTGTGCGAAGGCGAGGACCGGCGAAATAAGCAAGATGAGGGTGGGAAGCTTGCGCATTTCTCCTTCTATCATGCCGAAGCGCTAATCAAGCCAAAGCCACCGTGTTTTTAAGAATGGCTGAGATGGAATTGCCCTAGCGCATGTCCGCAAGGCTTACGGGGTCCATGTCGGCATAGTCCTGGTTTTCTCCGCCCATGCCCCAGCAGAACTTGTATGCCTGGGTTCCTACACCGGCGTGAATCGACCATCCGGGAGAGACCACGGCATCGCGATCGGCAATGACGATGTGCCGCGTCTCGTGAGGCGGCCCCATCAGATGAAACACGCGTGCGCTCTCCGCCACATCGAAGTAGAAGTAAATCTCCGATCGACGCATGTGGGTGTGTGCAGGCATCGTGTTCCACGTGCTGCCTTCGTGCAGGTGAGTTACACCCATGACGAGCTGGCAGCTTTTTACGCCGGCCGCGTGGATGTATTTGTAAATCGTGCGGCGATTGCTTTGCGCTGTGTTCCCGATGTCTGTGGGCTGCGCGGAGTCTTTCTTGACGACTGCTACGGGATAAGCAGCATGGGCCGGGTAGCTGAGCAAATAGAAGACGGCAGGCGTCTCCTTTGACTTTGATTCGAATCGAATCTCCGGATTGCCGCGCCCGATATAAATCAAATCGAGATTTCCAAGAGGATATGAGGCGGTTCCGACGTGAACAATTCCATCGCCGCCAACATTCAAAGCGCCAAGCTCCCGACGTTCCGTAAAGTAGGAGGCCCGCAACTCTGGACTGGTTTCCAAAATAATAGGCTTGTCTGCTGGGCTGGCGATGCCGGCTACTGCCCTGTCCAGATCCACATAGGTCAAATGAATCTCTCCGGGCCGCGATTGTTCGCTTATGAGGAAAGACTCGCGAAGCTCCTCCGTTGTCATGCGTGGGTAGCGAACAGGGTCCGAAATTAAAAGTGTTTTCATTGAATTGCACGACTCCGGCAACGCAAAAATTGGTACTTTTGCGAAACTCGCTCTTCAGGACTATCGACGACCGACTTGAACTTCATGGAATAGTTTATGCTTCGCTCCGTTGGCGCGAATCGAGAAAGTGATTTCGAATGCGGGTTCACAAGAATCGAAGTGCGAACCTCGCGGTGACCCCTTACACTGGAGAGCAACCATGTGCACTTCGTCAGTACTTCACTCCAGTTTGGTTGCGGTTTCGCTCGCCTCGGCTGTACTCCTCGGTCAGACCGCGAGTCTTTCGGCCGCTGCGCCTGCGGTAGAAGCTCCAGTTGCGCGAGGAACAGCGCCAGTAGCTGGGGAGGCGCGCGCAGCCCATGCGTACCAGGCTGCAGTTCGCCAGGGGCCGCTCGCAGTTCAGGCGTTTCTTGCAGATTTTCCCAAGGGGGCAGACCTGCATTTCCATCTTGGGGCGGGCGTTTATGCCGAGACAATCATTCGTGTGGCGGCTGACGACAGGGTATGTATCGACCCAGCGAAGCTGGATTTTGCGCGCAACGCGCAAGGCAAGCCGGCGAAAGAGCCTTGCGAGCCTCCGCTCGTAGCCGCCACCGAATTGAACGGAAGCAGCCTGACACCCGCACAACAAGACCTGTATGACCGCGTTGTCGATGCATTTTCGATGCGCAACTTTGTGCCGACGCCGGGCTACAGCGGGCACGATCAATTCTTTTCAACTTTTGATCGCTTTGGCGGGTTAGACAAGAGCCACACGGGTCAGTGGATCGACGAGATCACGCGTCGCGCTGACGCCGAGAACAATCAGTATTTGGAGTTGATGGAAACACCAAGCTTTTCGCACGCGGCGGGCATTGCACACGAAGCTGGCTTCAATCCAGATCTAGCCCAGATGCGGCAGACGCTGCTCGATCATGGTTTGCGGGAGGAGGTTGCTGAAGACCGCGAGCAGATAAAAGCGGCGGTCGAGTCGCGCAATCGGATTCAGCATTGCGGAACTCCGCAGGCTGCGAGCGCATGCAGAGTGCAGGTGCGTTTTATCTACCAGGTGCTGCGTGCGTTTTCGCCCGAGCAGGTTTTTGCGCAGACCCTGCTTGGCTTTGAAACGGTGCAGCAGGCCATTGAACAAGGTTCAGATGACTGGGTGGGCATCAATTTTGTCCAGCCGGAAGACTACATGGTGGCCATGCGCGACTACACGCTGCACATGAAAATGGTTGAATATTTGCACGGCCTTTATCCCAAGGTTCACATCACCTTGCACGCGGGAGAACTGGCGCCGGGCATGGTGCCGCCCGAGGGCATGAAGTTCCATATCCGCCAGGCAGTTGAACTCGGACACGCGGAGCGGATCGGGCACGGCGTGGATGCGATGTACGAAGATGATGCGGCGGGGCTGCTGAAAGAGATGGCGAAGAAGCACGTGATGGTTGAGATCAATTTGAGTTCGAACGAAGGCATTCTCGGCATCACTGGCGACCATCATCCGTTCCAGTACTATCGCGCCGCTCACGTGCCTGTGGCGTTTTCAACCGACGACCAGGGCGTGAGCCGCATCAATCTTACGCACGAATACGTACGCGCGGCGAATGACTATCACTTGAGTTATCCGGATCTGAAGCAGTTGGCGCGCACCGGCATGGAGCACAACTTTCTGGCTGGTGAGAGCCTTTGGGCGGCGCCCGATGTGTTCGATGCGGCGGCAGCGGCATGCAAAGGGCAGATTCTCGGTGGACCAAAACCGTCTGCCGCATGCAGGAGTTTTCTTGATGCGAACGAGAAGGCTGCGGCGCAATGGGAACTGGAGCGGCGGTTCAGAGAGTTCGAAGCGAAGTTTTAGTCCTTCTGCCTCATAGGGTGCCCGGCCGTCTCGTCATGGCGCGAACCGTCTAATCTGTATCTGGAGCTCATACATCGATGCCGCAGATCGCTTTTCTCGAGTGCGTACGCTGCCATGCGCACATCTCCGCCGAAACACCGCAGACTGTTTGCCCGCAATGCGCCACAGCGCCAGCCGGATCACTCTTCGTTCGCTATGACTTTTCGCATTTAAAAGGGAGCAAAGCTTGCGATGTAGTCGCGAAGGATGCTGTGGGACCTTGGGCGGGCATGTGGCGCTATCGTTCGGTGCTGCCTAACGCTACGCCTGTCACGCTCGGCGAAGGTTGGACACCGATGCTGAGGAGTACGCGGCATGCCGGCGCATTTGTTAAAGAGGAGGGCGCCAATCCTACCGGCACTTTTAAGGCGCGTGGGCTGGCCATGGCGGTGACGATGGCGAAGCACTACGGTTTGCGGAAGCTCGCCGTGCCTTCGGCGGGAAATGCAGCAGGTGCGCTCGCCGCTTATGCCGCGGCAGCAGGAATGGAAGCGCACATCTTCATGCCGCTCGATGTGCCGTTTGCTAATTACGTTGAAGCAGTTGCATACGGCGCGCATGTGGAATTGGTTGACGGGTTGATCTCGGACTGCGCACGCATCGTGCAGGAGCGAAAACAGCAGGAGGGATGGTTTGACATCTCCACGCTGAAGGAGCCATTTCGCGTCGAGGGCAAGAAGACGATGGGATACGAGTTGGTGGAGCAACTGGGTTGGGAGTATCCCGACGCGGTCTTCTATCCAACGGGCGGAGGCGTAGGGCTGATTGGGATGTGGAAGGCATTTGAAGAGATGGAGGAGCTCGGTTGGGTGCGCCCCGGCAAAAGGCCAAAGATGATTGCGGTGCAGTCGTCAGGATGCGCGCCGGTGGTTCGCGCCTATGACGAAGGTGCGAAGGTGAGCACGATGTGGCAGGATGCGGCGACATTCGCATCCGGTCTGCGTGTGCCGAAGCCTTATGGCGATGCAATCATTCTCGACATCGTGCGCGCATCGGATGGGCTGGCAATGGCAGTGAGCGATGACGAAATCCTCGCGTCGATCCTCGATTGGGCGCGCAACGAAGGCATCTTTCTTTCGCCCGAAGGAGCGAGTGTGACCGCGGCCTACGATAAGCTGCTCGCCAACGGATACCTTAAGCCGAGCGATCGTGTGGTGCTGTTTAATACTGGCGCGGGACTCAAGTACACAGACGTGACTGCAGAAGCGATGAAGCTGAAGCGCCCGACGGCACAATAACCACTCATGGTCACGACTGCTCCAACCCGCTCGCAAAACAAAGATCGCATCGCGCTCGTGCTTGCGCTTGCGGGTGCATTGTTGGTTGTAGCTGGCATCGGTCTTTCGCTGGCGCATCTTCCGATGGCGGGCATCGTTCTGCGATGGATCGGTATTTCGTGCTTTCTTCTCGTTGCGGTTCGCAAGCCGTCCCTGATGGTGTGGACGTTTCTCGCCATGATTGCCGGTGTGGAGCTTGGGTTGGATGCTCCGCATGTAGCCGCACAAGCGAGATTGCCTGGTGACTTGTTTCTGCGCCTGATCCGCATGATTGTTGCACCGCTGTTATTCGCGACAATTACAACCGGGATTGCAGGGCACAACGAATTGCGCTCGGTGGGCCGCGTGGCCATCAAGGCTTTGATCCTTTTTGAGGTGGTCACGACTCTTGGCCTAGTGATCGGGATTGTCGCGATGAACATTTCCGGGGCGGGCTGGGGGATTGTAATTCCTTTGGGCCTCGAGAGCGCGGGACCGGTGGTCGCACAGGCTCCGCAAACCTGGCAGCAGATCGTGCTCAATCTCTTTCCCGAAAATATCGCTCAAGCGGTCGCGCAGAATCAGATTCTCCAAGTCGCGATTTTTTCAATCCTGTTTGGCGCTGCGCTGGCCATGCTTCCGGATCAGAAGCGCGCGCCGCTCGTGTCGGTACTTCAATCGCTGGCAGACGTGATGTTTCAGTTGACTCGATTCATCATGTACCTCGCGCCTTTGGCGGCCGGTGCAGCGATTGCATATACCGTGGGCAATACAGGGCTCACTACTCTGCTACCCCTGGCGAAGTTGGTGGTGACCTATTACATCGCTCTGACCGCGTTTGCGCTGCTGGTGATGGTGCCGGTCCTTGCGATGTTTCGTGTTCCCCTGGGCGGATTTCTGCGCGCGGTTGGTGAGCCCGCGGCCATCGGATTTGCGACAACGACTTCAGAGGCTGCTCTTCCGTTGGCCATGGAGCATATGGAGGAATTCGGCGTGCCGCGCTGGATTGTTTCGTTTGTCATCCCGACTGGCTACAGCTTCAACATGACGGGCGGAAGCGTGTATCTGTCGATGGCGGCGGTTTTCGTCGCGCAGGCAGCGGGAATACATCTTACGTTTGGCCGGCAGATCGCCGTGGTGCTGGTACTGATGGCAGCGAGCAAAGGGATCGCCGGAGTTCCCCGTGCGTCGCTGGTGGTGCTGCTGGCAACGGCCAGCGCTGTCCATCTTCCGACGGCGCCCATTCTGCTGATTCTTGGCGTGGACACGCTGATGGATATGGGCCGGACGATGATGAATGTGGTGGGCAATTGCATGGCGGCGGCCGTGATTGGCAAGACAGAAGGCGCGCTGGCTAGTCCACCACCTGCTGGTGCGTCGAAGGCCTGACGAGAGAAGCCGATGTTACAAAGGACATGGCGTGGCAGCCGTGGTTCCCAAAGTATGCGCAGAGATCCGCGGGCAAGCGGACAAAGTGCGTCGTCGTTCCCGCAATCAGAAGAACGGTTGTCTGATCCTTCGCCCCGACGATTTCGTACCCTATTGTGATTCCGCGGGCACTGGCGGTTTCCTGCGGATGGGTTTGAGGCGTATGGACAATCGCCACGAAGATCATGCCCAGGATCATGCCGAGTAGTAGAGAGTTGAAGTGAGCGATTAAATGGCGCATAAATCCTCCAATGCGGGCGCCCTCGTCCGCGAGTCTTGAACGGTATCCAATGGTGCGCAGCAAATCGACAGGCAGCCGCGCGATAGCTGAAACGGGGGGCTACTCCGCCGCCAGGCGTGCGCGGCGGGTGTCCCAGGCCCACTTGCTCAGGTCGATGACGAGTTGCAGGACGACGATCGCGCAGACCACGACGAAGGCATAGTGGATCCCGTTATTGGCCTGGTCGAGACTCTGGCCGTAGCGCGCCTGATCGAGCGCGGGATTTTTGAGTGAGAGGTAGATGTGGCCGGGTGCCGTGAGCAGAATCACGATCGGGATGAGCCCGAGCGTCTTTGAGGCAACTTGCTGGATGCGGCTGGGCTGCGACCATGTGCCGCGAAGAAGGTCAATGCATTTCCAGACAATCTGCACAATATTGAGCGCAATGAGCCACCAGTAGAAAGACCACCACGCTGGCGAGAGCTGGTACGGAACCACCTTCAGAAAGACAACGCCGGGCCCAAGCATCAGGAAGGGATGGCTCGGGATGAGCAGCAACCACACCAGAAACAGGGAGCCAAAGATAATCTCGGCGACCGCCTGGGCGAACGACCGGCGCTTGCCGGGCCGGTTGGCGTCTTTCTCGAGCGGCGGCAACGTACTGGGATTCCAGTTTTTGGTGACGCCGGTGGAGATGCCGGTGGAAGTCGGAAAGGCGTTGGGATACCGTGCCCAGAAGAAGTCGAGGGCTGCGAAGACGAGTGTGATCCAAGCCGCAGTCTGAATGAGGATGCCCGGCATGCGCATCAGAGACTCGAAGATCGCCCTGGCGCCTGTCGTGGTGAGCGGTGTGACGACGACTGTCACGATCATGCAGATAACGAACGCCCACAGCATAGTGAGACGTAGCACGTAGAGATACATCGGGAAAAGCGTGGGACCGATGAGGTATTGCTGCGGCTGGTAGCGCGAGGCCACGAGCATGGGATGGCCCATTTTGCGCAGAAGGTCTTCGATCTCACTGGTCGTCAGTGCGCGGCCAAGTTCTGACTCCCGATCTTCGATCTGCGATTCCATGTTGGCGCGCAGTTCGGCGATGATGTCGTCTTGCCGGCGGGCTGGCAAGTACTTTTTGACGGCTTGAAGATAACGGTCGAGAAGTTCCATGGCTGTTTCCTTACTTGCTGCTCTGGGATTCAGGGTTGTCGAAGATGCGATTAATCGATGCGTTGATAGCCTGCCATTCCTCCAGCAGTTGGGCGAGAATTTGTTCTCCGTCGGGCGAGAGGCGATAGAAGCGCTTGTTGCGTTTGTCTTCCTCGCGCCATTGGCTAACCAAAAGGCCCTGGGTTTCGAGACGACGGAGAAGCGGGTAAAGCGTGCTTTCGTCGATTTCCAGGCCACGTTCGGCCAGATCCTTGCGGAGCGTGTATCCGTAATGCTCCTGGCGAAGTTGAGCCAGGACCGCCAAGGTCAGGCTGCCGCGCCGGAGTTCGAGGCGAAGACTTTCGAATTGGTTTTCAGCTACGGTCATGCTGTGCCTCATCGCTGTGCGACATACACTGTACTTCACATACTGTATGACAACTAGTGTATGACGTCAAGTAGATTTTGATGAATTTTTTGCACAGATTAACTGGTCTAGAATCTTCGGCATGGACAACGAGCGCATCCGGGCGATCTGCATGGCACTACCGCACGTGGTCGAGACGGTGAACTGGGGCCATCACCTGGTTTACTGGGCGGGCGACCGGGATGTCGGCGGCAAGATGTTTGCCATGACAGACTTGGATGGAACCGGAACCGGCAAGCTCTGGTTCCATTGCGGTGCGGAGCGTTTTCACGAACTGCTGGAAATCGACGGCATTATTGCCTCGCCTTACCTGGCGAAGGCGTACTGGGTGACGCTGGAACGGTGGGACGCGCTGCGGCCGCGGGAGATTGAAGAGGAACTTCGGAAAGGACACGCGCTGATCTTCGAAAAACTGCCGAAGCGGACGAAGGATCTGCTGGCGCTTCCGGTGAAGGAACGGAAGCAGTTGATCGCCGAGCGGAAGAAAGCTGTGAAGGCGCGGGCGAACGTGGTGGAGATCGACAGTTCCGATGGCGCAAAGAAACGCAAGAAGACTTCCGATTAGGTCCTTAGCTCATCATTTGGAGTCATCTCCTTTTTCGTTGAACGGCAAAGTAAATCCAGCATCCGACGAAGGAGCCGACCACGCCGGAAAGGAAATGAAGAACCTCATGCGAATACATATGTTCCCACCTCAATGCGAGCCAAAGATGCCACAGATTATGAGCCTGTAGAAACTGAGCGAGTGGATCTGGAGTTGGCGCGCGCCACAATTCGTCGATCAGGCTCAGAGCGCCAAGCAGCGCGAGGACTGCGATCAATCCGTCCGGGAAAATGCGAACCTTCATGTTGAGCCTGAAGAGATTCTAAGCTGACTTGTTGTCCCAGCAAGCCAGACTTATGCCATTCCGGACGCTACTCAAAATTTGGGGTTGGGGAAGTGTGAACCGCAATTCGCTCGGAAATCATCTCTGTGGCCACTGCATCGGGTGTCAAATCCAGATTCGGTCCGACTAGCCTACTCGATGCGCTTTGGCCACAGTTTGAATCCAGCCCAGCCAAGAATGCCAGTCGCGACCATGAAAGCCACTGTTGCAGTGGTATACCCATGAAACGAATTTCCGCGAAAGGTCCCATGTATATAGGCCGGGTAGCTTCTAAAAACCCCAGCGGCGGTGAGCAATAAGCAGTATGCAGCCAAGACAAATATCACCACAGCCAGAACCTTTCTCATACCAGCCATGCTAGCAGCGATCGCAAGGGCAATCCGCTACTCTCGCAATGATGTATCCCATAGGGTATGAGGGGCAGATTTGGTTTGGCTATCCCAGGGTTCCGCTGCGCTCCACCCTCGGCTATTCTCCTGTGTTCCCTCCGGGAACTTAATGGGCAGAGGTCCATTGATCGCCGAATCGCTGAATTTCCAGGGCAGTCCCTGCACTTCGGTCGGGATGACTACCGCTTTTTGCGATTGTGGTTGGATTGCCGCCTATCGGAAATTCCTCATCGGTAAACACTCTCACTCGGCCTTCGGGGTGGATTGTTTACGTGGAACCATCCTTGAGCGGCGCGCGTATATTCTGGTGTCACAGCTTGAGGACGACGTTATGGTTAAGTTTCTTCTATGGTGCATTCTCCTGGTTATCTGCTGGCCGCTGGCCTTGCTGGCGGTGATCGCCTATCCGTTTGTCTGGCTGCTTCTACTCCCGTTCCGCATTGTCGGGATCGCTGTGGGCGGAGTTCTGGAACTGGTAAGCGCAATCATCTTTCTTCCGGTACGGATGGTGCGGGCGATCTGAAGGCTGGGCCGACTCCCTGCTTATGACCCACCCTGCATCGGGGTGCTGGAATTATCTGCAAACTCCATAGGTAATTGCTGCCCGATCATTGATTTACGTGCTTTCTCTTCGACCGTCACCCCTTGCCGCCTGCCCGGGAAAGCTTCGAGGCTCATTCAGCATTCGATTCTCCGCAACTTAAATGCCGGGGGCCGGTTTGCATCTGAGAGACCTGAGTAACCCACCGATTGGCGGAGATGTGCGTCCAAGGGAAGATTGAGCTCGATACTTATTTTTGATGTTTATCAGCACGTCCCGTCTCATCTGATCCAAGCGAATTAATAGGAGGCTTTATGCGAAGGATGTGGTTGCAGAGATTTCTGTTGATCGCCGGAATGATCGCAGTTGGCGGTGCTGGAGTAGCGCGGGCACAGACCGATGTGGCGCTCAGCTTGTATGGTGCATTCACGGGAACGACCAACGCGAACGGCACGGTGCAAAGTCCATCGGCTCATGCCGGCGGGATGATTGAGCTTCGGCATATTCGCAATCCGCTGATTGGATACGAGGCTACCTACTCCTATAACCGGGCCAACCAACGGTACGCACCCTCTGTGGCGACGGGAACTTGTGCGATTGGCGTGCCGCCGCCGTGTCCGGCTGCAACCTCGGTGGAGGCCAATGCGCATGAAATCACTGCGGACTGGGTGGCTTCACTTCACTTTGCGAATCTGAGGCCATTCGCACTCGTGGGCTTGGGGGTGCTGTTCAATCAGCCGACGAGCGGCCAGAGCAACACAACCAGTGACACCAAGCCCGTGTATCTGTATGGCGCGGGACTGGACGTGGGACTGATTCCGCACCTCGGAGTGCGCTTCCAGTATCGCGGGAATTTGTACCAGGCTCCCAACCTGTCGGAGCTCTTCACGTCTACCGACAAATTTACGCATACCGCAGAACCGATGATTGGAGCTTATCTTCGCTTTTAGCGGTCTGGGATTGTTGCAGATACTTGCCAGGTAGTACTCAAGATTGAGGTTCAGTTTTCTTCGTGATTCATCGAAAGTCTCACTTCCGAGGAAACCTCAGACTTTGGCGGAAACAGCCAGAGGCACGCAACGATTCCGATTAGAGCCAGGGATGCAGCAGGCCGATAATAGGCCACGGGAATCGCTGTGAGATAAAGCAAAACCGACGCGACCTGCTTGCCCCAACTTGCGTGTCTTGGCGCGCCACTCTGCGCTCGTATCTGAGTCCACAGCGCCATATATCCGAGCCCCGGGAGAATACTGACCGCGGCGTAGAGAGCGGTGGTGAACGACGACAGGCCCTTGATGCCGATCCAGTCCGTGGCGAAAGGAAATAGCGAGAGGCAGAAGAGGAACATCAGGTTGGCCCACAAAATTCCATGGCTGACCGTCTTCACCTCGTCGACGAGATAGTGATGGTTCACCCAGTAAATCCCGATCTGCACGAAGGTGAGCAGATAAAGAAAAACCGTAGGCAGCACTGCGCGCAGACCGGCTACGCCGTCCGGTCCCGGGACCTTCAGTTCCAGCACCATAATGGTGATGATGACCGCGATGACACCGTCGGAGAACGCCTCTAAACGGTTCGGACTAAGTCCTTTTCTACTCACTCTGAAACCGTAACACGGAGCCTGGCGTCCCGAAGCTTGGACGTCGATCAGGAAGGGAACCCACCGTCGCGGCGGCCGCGCCTTTGCAGGCTGTTTGCGGCTGCGAATGAGCCGGATATTGATCGGCGGGCTTGGGCGTTTTTCGCGTGCTGCGAAGGTTGTCCCGGGATGATCCTGCGCCGAATTCCCTGCTTACAGGGCTGCCGAAGGGGAATGCAGAGAAGCGAAACAAGCTGCCCTTTCAAGCAGTTGAGCACGAATGAATTGTGCGGTTTTCATCAAATACCTGTCGATGCTATACTCCTGTGCGATGAACAGGATGGTCACAATTGCTCTTGTGGTTGTTGTCATTTTGTTCATTGTGGCTATCTTTATCTCGCCTTTCGTCGACCTTCAGCCGACTGCTCTACGGGCACAGCAGTGGTTAAGCCTCATCCTCGCGATGTTCTCGTTGAGTGTGCAGGTTGTTGTTTGCCTTCTGACGGCATTTGTGGGCATTGAACTGACAAGCAGTGATACAGAATGCCTGCGACGAGTATGTCTGGTTGATGTACCCTGCTGCCTTCTCTGCTAGGGCGTTTCCCGTTTGGACAAAATCCTTTCCCATGACGTGAGCCGACTGGCTCCGTTGCGACATTGGTTGCGGACAATTCCAAAGGGCAAATGCGATGCACGCCGGCGAACCAATCGATCCTTCAGCGGCTAACATGAGAATTGCCGCTTTTCTCTCTCGTCTCTCCAAGGCACGTTCTCGCGCGCTATTGTTGAACTACGATGGCACGCTTGCACCATTCAGTTGTGATCCTGAACAAGCCTACCCCTATCCCGAGATCGCCAACACGCTCCAACGCATTCAACGCGAGACTGACACTCGACTGGCGATCGTCACCGGTCGCCGAGCATCCGATATCCCGAGATTGTTGAACTTGACGGGTATTGAGGTATGGGGATGTCAGGGACTGGAGAGACTCAGAGCGGACGGTTCCAACGAGTTTGCACGGATCGACGCGCGGTTGTTGGCGGCGATCGAGACAGCCAGCAAGCTGATTGCAAATGAGGGGCTCTCCAACTTTGCAGAACGCAAGACCGCCAGCATTGCAATCCATTGGCGAGGTCAAGAAGCGATTGCAGAACACGTCATGCGAAAGATGCGTCGCATTTGGTCAATGATCCCGGACAAAGATGATCTTCGCTTTGCTCCTTTTGAGTGTGGCATAGAGATCCGGCCTGCCAAGAAGGACAAAGGGGATGCCGTCCGATCGATTCTCTACGAAATGGGACCAGATGTGGCCATGGCATATCTCGGCGATGATGCAACCGATGAAGATGCATTCGGTGCATTGACTCATTGGGGTCTCAACATTCTGGTCCGGGAAGATTATCGTCCGACTCTCGCTGATGCATGGATCCGGCCTCCGGAGGCGCTTCTCGATTTTCTCCATGGCTGGATCGCAGCTTGCCGAGTTAATGACGACAATGACTGTGAAAGTGAACGGGAGAACGCTATTCGGAAATCCACAATCCACGATAAATGGAGGAGAAAATGCTGAAGAGTTGCCTGGGTGTTTGTGTTTGTGTGGCTTCACTTTTCCTTGCTACTCGTGAAGGAGTATCGCAAGAAATTGTTCACGCGCTAACAGGATCCGTGAGTTCTATCAGTAGCGCCAACGGCACCATTACATTGCTTCAAGACAGTGGCTCTCAAAGCACTTTCAAAGTGATGTCCTCTCCCAAGACGCGCATAGCTTTCGATAAAAAGGTTGCCGAGGATACCGTCGCTGCAAACGGTTTCGGTAAACAGGGAGCATACGTGATTGTTTTTTACTTTGGAAACGAAGAGGACAGGACTGCCGTCGCCGTAAAGAGTCTCGGGGCGGGACCCTTTTCATCGATAAATGGCGAGGTCGCGAAATGGAATGGGCACGATCACACACTCTCAGTGAGCGACAAAGACGGCGTCGAGCACTCGTTCAAAGTAGGTGCGCAAACAGTGGCGGAGACATACATGGGAGTTGTTGATGGTTCGAAATTCGATATCGACAAGGGAGATCGTGTACGGCTGGTGACTTCAATGAAGAACGGAACTCCGACTGTGCTTTTCATTAGACAGAAATAAGGCTGAGAAACGAGAGCATTTCGTGGGGGCGCGAAACATGCAGAGTAGTCATGGTTGGCTTCTTGTGTGCTCGGCCAACAAGGATGCACCTGCGTGCGAGCTTTGCTATTAATTCTCAACGTCGAAAGAAGGGCAACAGCGCGTAAATGAACGCGAAGACTTCTCTTTCATTACAAACACCCTCCGTCGCGCGGATATGCGCTTCCTCTGTGATGTTGGGACTGGCGGTGTTTTTCGTAGCAATCTTTCTTCAATGGCTCGTTTACGACGACTGGATGCACAGGAACGGTCCACTCCGCCTCGTCGGAAGCGCGCTGGCGTCAGCCCTGACTTTTATGTTTGCTTATCGTTGGAAACTTCGAACGCGCAGACAGAAGATCGAGACGTTGCAGCGGTTCGAAAGAATCAAGTGGATGAACGACCGGATTCGTAATTCACTGCAAGCCATCGAATGCATCGCATTCTATTCCAACCCTCACATGACGGATCCCGTCCGAGATGCTGTCGATCAGATCGAGGACATCCTTCAGGAGGTGATTGCTCAAGCTCATCCTGACTCTTCGGCTCAGGGAAACGAGTCGTCGCCTCTAGAAGAGACAGGGAAGGGGCCATGGTGGGCTCCTGGCCGAGAATGAGTGACACCAAACCAGGTTCGCTTGGAGAAGTGAATATCAAGATGCAGGGTCGGTTCGCGGGCGCCAAGTTGCCGTGGCAGGTGAGGTCCTAGGGATCAGGCGCCAGAGAAACCCACTTCGATTTGATGCCAGGACGCGGTTTAGCGGCTGCGGATGAGTACAGCAGTCGCGTCATCGGTGTGTGTCGATCCGTTCCGAATCTCTGTACTTCGGCGATGAGGCTTTCGACACAGGCTTCGGGATCGAGAAAGTGGTTGATCAGGCGAGCAGGACCAAACTCTTCTTCCGTGCTGTCCATTGCTTCTGTGATGCCATCGGTATACAGCAGCAACTGGGTGCCGGGATCGAGTGTGATGGTGCTCTCAGGATAGGTGGACGGACCCAGTCCGAGCGGAAGGCCTGTGTCGAGGTCGAGAAACGCGCAATGATGATTAATGACCAGGGGACGCAGATGTCCGGCGCTCGCGACAGTGATCTGGCGAGAGCCGGCGTCGAGGATTCCGTAGACCATGGTCACGAACTTGCCGGTGGGGAAATCTTCGGTGAGAGTGCGATTGAGGTGCTCGAGGGTCTTCGCCGGAGATGCATAGAGAGGCGCGATCGAACGCAGGAGAGCCCGCGTGGCCGACATCAGAAGCGCGGCGGGCATGCCCTTGCCTGAGACATCGGCGAGGGCGATGCCGTAGCGCTGATTGCCGAGATCGATGAAATCGAACCAGTCGCCCGCTACTGCACCCGCCGGATGCCAGGCCGTTTCAAAAGCAAAACCAGTGACGAGAGGCTGGGGCTTGAGAAAGAGTGCCCGCTGCATGGCGCGCGCATCGGCTGACTCCTTCTGAAGACGTTCGCGCTCGAACCGCTCGTTGCGGAAGATGCGGGCGTTTTCGACTGCGATGGCGATGTGTCCGGCGAGCGCTTGAAGTACGCGGATCTGATCATCGGAGAATGCGTTGACCTGGGCATGATCGACACACAGAACACCAATGACCTGCCCGCCCGCCTTGAGGGGGATTGTCACTTCAGATCGGGTTTCAGGTTCGCAGGCAATGTAGTAGGGGTCGCAGAGAACGTTGGGGGCATAGCGCATTTTGCCAGTGGCCGCTACATACCCAACCATGCCCTGCTTTCCGATTTGCAGACGAGCGCCTTTCTTGTACTTGGTGCAGCCGCGTACCCCATGCAAAACCATCTCGTTGGTATCGCCGTCGCGGAGCCACACGTCGACTTCAACATTTCCGATGGTCGTGGCGATGTCGTTGACGACACGCTCGAGCAATGCGTCGAGGTCAAGCGTGGAAGCGATGAGATAGGTGGCCCGCTGCAGTTTCATCAGAACCTGCGTGAACTCGCAGGCGGTCTGGATGCGTGCCGGGAATGCGTGACGGGCTTGAGTGGTTGCTGGGAGTGTGGCCATGCGAGGCCTCCCTTGGGGCCCAAAGAACGGGTTGCTGATTGGATGGGCGGCGGGAAGGGGAGATGCAGTTTTTCGAGAGCAGTCTGGACTGAAACGCCCGTTGACACTGGGACTTTTCCCAGGTTTCGGTTGGTCGGACCCGGCGGTAGACTAACTTTCCGAAGTCGCGGTACGGTTTGGCGACCGGGGTAGCCTTGCTGGCCCATTACCGATTCGGACTTCCTGGGCTGGGCCCATTTCGGCTCGGTCCTCCTGTCTTTTTCACAGCACGCTAAAACCCAAACTCTACGCACGTGCAGAATCAGATTTCTTTTTTGGAGGATGACTCGCATGGAAACAAGACTTGTCTCACGGCATCGGATCCCCAAATTTCTACCGCTTCTTACCATGATGCTGATGGCTCTGTGTTCAGCGTGCCCGGTGCGCGCGCAGGACGGAAAATGGAACTTCAATATCGGGGGCGGCGTCGGCTTTCCTACTGGTGACCTGGGCACTTTCGTCAACGATGGCGGCAATTTTGTTGTGGGAGGGGGCTATAACGTCAACAAGTGGCTGAGCACGAACGGCGAGTTCATGTGGCAGGACCTGCCTGTGAATTCGACAACGAAAGATCTCCTTCAAACCCCCGGCGCATCGGCCCGTCAGTATGCGGTGACTTTCGATCCGATGGTCCACGTGCCGCTCGGGCACCACCTGGGAGCTTATGGAATCGGAGGTATCGGGTGGTATCACCGCTCGGGTGAAACAACCACGCCAGGCGCGGCAGTGATTTGTGATCCCTACTGGTCGTGGTGGTACGGGTGCACCATCGGTGAAGTGAATATTGTCACCGGCAGCACCAGCGCAGACGCCTTTGGAGAGAATATCGGAGCCGGGCTCACCTATCGATTCGGGGAAGGCCATCTGAAGTTCTATACCGAATTCAGATATCACCACGCCGACTATCACAAGGTGGCTACGGATGTGATTCCTCTGACGTTTGGCATTCGGTGGTAAAAGAATAGTCGACAATCTACAGTGGACAGCGATTAGTCGGAAGAGACGGGGGTGCCTGCAAGAAGTGCACCCCCCAGACCCTTAGACTTTTATGAATGCACAAACCTGACAAAGTCCAACTGCCCGCGAGCTAGGATCACATTCTTTATCTTCGACTTCATTGAGCCCCAAACTCGGTGTGTCCGTCGGCGGACTGGGCGCCTTATGCACACGCGCCGGTCGTGAATGGCTGATTGTTGAAGCACGCAACTCTCTGGCGTCACGGCAGGAGAACTCTCCGAAACATGGACAGGGCATGAGGAGACGCATTAGTTTGGCGTTATGGCAGGTGTGTCGCTGGTATTGGATGGGAAGGTTGCGCTAATCACAGGCGGGTCGCGCGGGATTGGCGCGGAGACGGTGCGGCTGTTTGTGGCGGCGGGCGCGCGGGTGGTGTTCAGCTATCGGCAGGCGAAGGAACAGGCGCTTGCCCTGATGGACGAGTGCGGTGGACAGACGCGCTGCATCCCGATCGAACAGGATTTGAATTCGCCCGCGGATGGCCGGGCGGCGGTGAGCGCAGCGGTAGCAGCCTTTGGACGCCTGGACGCGCTGGTAGTAAATCACGGCGTCTGGCCGCCTGTGGATGCGCCGATTGAGTTGATGACCGAAGAGCAGTGGCGGAATACGATGGCCATAAATCTGGACTCCGTATTCGGGCTGGTGCAGGCCGCAGTGGGACAGATGTTGTTGCAGAGTGAACCGGCGACAGGCGGGGATGGAACAAAGGGGCACATTGTGCTGATCAGTTCCACGGCGGGGCAGCGGGGCGAGGCTCTGCACGCGGACTATGCCGTGACGAAAGGCGCGCTGATCAGTCTGACAAAGAGCCTGTCGAGTGAACTGGGGCCGCAGGGGATTCGCGTGAACTGCGTGGCTCCGGGATGGGTGGCGACGGACATGTCGGCGGGGACGCTGGGCAATCCGGCGCTGGGTGCGCGGATCAGGGCGGGAATTCCGGTGGGCCGTGTGGCCACGCCGCGGGAGATCGCGGGGCCGGTGCTGTTCCTGTGTACGCCGCTGGCAGGGTTCATTTCCGGCGAGGTTGTGAATGTGAATGGAGGCGCGGTGCTTGTTGGATAAGAACAGGGATTAGGGCCAGGGAATAAGAAGGCGCGGAGGAAGAATGCGGAAGGGATTTGCGGTGGGGCTGGTTGTAGGGTTGCTGGCGATGCCGCCGGGTATGTGGGCGCAGTCGGGGGATGATGCTGGTGCAAACAAGCCAACGCACACGATGGATGATTCCGGCGAGAGAAATGCTGCCAAGGCCCGCGTGGCGTTGGAGGCAATGATCAAGGCACTGGGCGGCGATGCGTGGCTGAATATGAAAAACATGGAGCGCGAGGGGCATATTGCGGCATTCCATCGTGGTGATCCCGATCCCGGAACGACGCTCTTCTTTGATTTTCACCAGTGGCCGGATCATGACCGGGTGGAGTATACAAAGCACCGGGACGTGGTGCAGTTTTACATCGCTCGCAAGGGAACCGAAGTGACGTATCGCGGCGCCGCGCCATTGCCGCAGGAACAGGTAGACGATTTCATGCGGAGACGTGATCATTCGATCGAGCTGGCGATGAAGGTGTGGCTGAAGAATCCGCAGACGATCCTGGTCTATGAAGGGCAGCGCATGGCAGAGCGGCACATGGCGGAACAGGTGACGCTGATCTCGCCCGAAAATGAGGCGATCACGATCCAGATGGATGTGCAGACGCACTTGCCACTGAGCCGCAGTTTCGAATGGCGCGACCCGATATACAAGGACAAGAATAAGGATGTGGAGGAGTACGCGGACTATCACGACTTGGACGGATTTCCCACGCCGTTGTCAATCACGCGCGTGCACAACGACGAGATGGCGCGCCAGTTATTTATAGACAAGGCGCACTACAACCAGGACCTGCCGGCGGACTTCTGGGATATTCGCGCGGTGGCGCAGAAGATCAAGAAGTGAGAGCAGCTTCGAGCTGCTAGCTGCCAGCCTCTAGCTCGGGTAGTGCAGGGGCCTATCACGACGCCGATCACCGTCGTCGAAGTTATCGGAAGCGCTGCATGCGATTGGCTGCGGAAGAAACTGGGTCAAAAGCTCTGAAGAATGTCAACGATCGTAGACATTGTCTAAAGCTCGCTTCGTTATAATCCTCAGGGAGCGTGGGTCGGTTTTTTGCGCGCTTTGTGGAGCCAGAGAATGACGTTCGACATCCAGGAGATCCTGGAATTTCTACCGCACCGCTACCCGTTTCTGCTGATCGACAGGATCACGGAATTCGAGCCGACCAAGCGGCTGGTGGCGATCAAAAATGTGACCATCAATGAGCCGTTTTTCCAAGGGCATTTCCCGAGCTATCCGATTATGCCGGGAGTGCTGGTGGTGGAGGCGATGGCGCAGGCGGGCGGCATCATCATGATGCACGAGATGGAAGACCGGCACTCGAAGCTGGTGGTGTTTACGGGGATTGAGCGGGCCAAGTTTCGCCGGCCTGTGACGCCGGGCGACCAGTTGCGGATCGAAGTGGATGTGCTGTCGTTCAGAACACGCGCGGGGAAGATCCATGGCCGCGCGACGGTGGACGGGAAGCTGGCATGCGAAGCTACGCTGACGTGTGCAGTAGTGACCCGAGAGCGTGAGCGCAAAGCGCATGGCGATAGCCCTGAAGCAAATCCCGCCGAGGAGAAGGCGCCCACGGCGGCGGAGACCGAGTGAGTATCCATCCCAGTGCGTTGATCGCGGAAGGAGCGGTCGTCCCTGACTCGTGCGAGGTGGGGCCGTATTCAACCATCGGACCGGACGTCGTGCTGGGTGAGAATTGCCGCCTGATTTCGCACGTGGTGCTGGACGGGCGGACGCACATTGGAGCTCGGAATGTGTTTTATCCGTTTTGCGCAGTAGGCATGGCACCGCAGGATTTGAAGTATGGCGGCGAGCCGACGCTGTGCACTATCGGCGATGACAATACCATTCGCGAGAGCGTGACGATCAGCCGCGGCACGGTGAAGGGCGGCGGGATTACGCGGGTGGGTTCGAAGAACCTGCTGATGACGGCAGTGCACATCGGGCACGATTGCATCGTTGGCAATGGATGCATTCTTGCGAATGCGGCGACGCTGGCAGGACACGTGACAATTGAAGACTTTGCGACGGTAGGTGCGTTCAGCCCGGTGCACCAGTTCTGTACGGTGGGAAAGTATGCGTTCATCGGTGGCGGGACGATTGTGACCCAGGATGTACTGCCATTTTCGAAGACCTCGGCGCGGCGGGAGAACAAAGCATTCGGCGTCAACAGTGTGGGGTTGGAACGGCGTGGATTCAGCTCTGAGAGGATCAAGGCGCTGCAAAAGGCCTTCCGGCTGCTGCTGGTGTCGAAGCTGAATACGACGCAGGCGCTCGAAAAGATACGCGAGCTTGAGGGCGATGACGTGGCGCTGCTGGTGAAGTTCATCGAACGCAGCGAGCGCGGGGTCATCAAGTAGACATGAAACTTGGCCTGATAGCCGGGAACGGGCGGTTTCCGTTTTTGCTGCTGGATGCGGCGCGGGCGCAGGGACTTGCGGTGACGGTGGCGGCGATTCGTGAGGAGACGGATCCCGAGATCAACGATCGGGCGGCAGCAGACGACAAGATTACGGTGCACTGGCTTTCTCTGGGCGAACTTTCGCGGCTGATTGAGGTGTTTCAAAAAGCCGGTGTGAAGTCCGCGGTGATGGCCGGGCAGGTAAAGCATAAACAAATATTCTCGAGCATCCGGCCGGACTGGCGGCTGGCGAAGCTTCTGCTCAATCTGCGTACGCGCAATACGGACATGCTGCTGGGCGCGGTGGCGAAGGTGCTTGCCGATGAGGGTATCGAGCTGATGAGTTCTACGCAGTTTCTGGAACCCTTGCTGGCGGAGGCGGGCTGCGCTGACCGAGGCTGTGGGCGGGCGTGCACCAAGTGAGGATGAGCGCAAGAACATCGACTATGGCCTGGGCGTCGCGGATGCGCTGGCCGGTTTCGACATTGGACAGACGGTAGTGGTGGCGGCGCAAGCCTGCGTAGCCGTTGAGGCGATGGAGGGGACCGACGCGACGATCGAGCGCGCCGGCGCGTTGATGAGGTCGATGGAAGATGAAGATGGATCGCCGGCATCGACCATCTACCCCGGCGACGAAGACCTGTCGCCGGGGGCCCCGACACTCGAACGGCAGTTGACAGTGGTCAAAGTCGCAAAGCCGAACCAGGATATGCGCTTCGATGTGCCAGTGATTGGGATCAAAACCATCGAGACCATGGTGCAGGCGGGCGCGAGTTGCCTGTCGGTGGAGGCGGGGCGGACACTGCTGTTCGATCGCGAAGCGCTGCTGAAGCATGCGGCCGAGGCGGGGATTGCGGTTGTTGCGGTGCCGCGACGGAAGTGAACTGTGGTCAGTAGCCAAGAAGAAGGGAATAACAAGCCCGTCGCCTCAGACCGGACTTTTCAATGACAATCGGGGTCTGGGTCTGGAACTATACTGGCGGGTGCGGGGCGTCCCCGGTTCCTCCCGCTACGTCTTAATTACATGCCGGTGTGTCGGCGTGGACTCTGGTGTTAGATCCCCGTTTTTATTAACAGGAGGTTACAGGTGAAGAAGACGATTCTCATTGTTTTTGCCGCAGCGGTTGCGCTGTCGGTTTCTCTGGTGACGGCGAGGGCGGCGGATGACGCGCAAACAATGCCCTCGGTCGGACAGATGGCGCCTACGTTCACGCTGCCATCGCAGGATGGGAACCAGGTTTCGCTGGATAGCTTTCGCGGCAAGTGGGTGGTGCTCTACTTCTACCCGAAGGACATGACACAGGGCTGCACGATTGAAGCCCACAACTTCCAGCGCGACCAGGCGAAGTTTGACGCAGCGAATGCAGTGATTGTGGGCGTCAGTGTGGACACCCCGGACAGCCACAAGCAGTTCTGCACCAAGGAAGGCCTGACGTTCAAATTGCTGGCCGATCCTGAGCACAAGGTGGTGGACGAGTACGGCTCGCTGGGGCACTTCGGCGACGATGACGATTGCGATGCGGAACACGTTCCTGATCGATCCAAAAGGAAAGATCGTGAAGGTATGGACGAAAGTGAATCCGCAGGTCCATTCGGAAGAAGTGCTGGCGGCTCTGGCGGAGGCGCAAAAGAGCTAGTGATCAGTGATCAGTTCTCAGTTGTCAGTTCCGGCGATGCATGTTGCCGAATCGAGGCGAGTGACTATGTCTGACTTGGCGCGGCAGTTCCGTGCGGGATTGGATGACGTGCATCGGACGCTGATCTCAGTTCCCGATGCGCTGGCGGATGTGCCATGGCGTGCAGGCGGGTGGACGCGAAAGCAAATTGTGGGCCACCTGCTCGATTCGGCTACGAACAATCGGCAGCGATTTGTGCGTGCGGCGAGCGAGGGCTTTTTCAACGGGCGGAATTATGACCAGGATGCCTGGGTTGCCGCACATGGCTACGCCGATCAGGCGTGGGAAACGCTTCTTGGCTGGTGGGAAGCGGAACACGAGATCCTGATGGCGATTGTGGATCGTATCCCTGAATCGCGGTTTGAAGCGGAATGCGTACTGGATGCGGATGCGCCTGTTACACTGCGGTTTCTGATCGAGGATTATGTGACGCATCAGCAGTGGCATTTGAAACAGCTGCTCGCTCCTGAAACTTAGTATTCTCAGCAGTATCCCGTGAATAAAAACAACAGCGGATGCTTCGCTCCGCTTACCCCAGTGATTTGTCAGTGGGGCCCCAAGCTGCTCCGCTCAGGATGACACTTCAAGAGGGGGCCGGCCTGAGGTGGTACGTCCCACCCATGCTCCGCATGGATAGGGCACTCGGCTCCTAGCTTTCCCAGGTCTCAGAATCGAGGCCTGGGGCACCCAGGTTGATTGGTAAATTCAGAACTCTCTCAGCGGAAAATTGTGTAGACGCAAAAAAGCCCGGCGGGATGCCGGGCTCTTTTGCTTGCCTTTTGAATATTGCGGTTGCCTGGTTACTTCTTTTTTGCAGTCTTCTTGGTTGCCTTCTTGACTGCCTTCTTTGCCGCCTTCTTGGCAGGAGCTTTCTTCGCTGCTGCTTTCTTGGCGGGAGCCTTTTTTGCTGCTTTCTTAACGGCCAATTTCTTACCTCTTTTTGTGGTTTTGCCAGCGCGCTTAACCGCCACGGACTTTTTCGCCGCGGCCTTTCCGCCCTTAGCGCCAGCGGTTTTGTTGGCGGACTTCTTTGCGGCCTTTTTGGCCGGAGCTTTTTTCGCAGCCTTTTTGACTGCTTTCTTGGCAGCCTTCTTCACTGCCTTTTTCGCCGCCTTCTTTGCCGGGGCCTTTTTGGCCGGAGCTTTCTTAGCGGCTTTCTTTACGGCCTTCTTGGGGGCCGGCCTTGGAACGGGAATCGCTTCCACGATGATCACACCCTCTTCGACAACACCTTCGTCGTCGTCGGAGGAGGTGAGCACGTTTGAGGTTTCAACCTCGTCGTCTTCATCCAGTTCATCGTGATCGGCGCTCGACTCTGCCGGTTCCATGTCAGGGCTACCGTCATTCATTGCGTACATCTTGATCACTTCGTCCATCCGATTGCCTCCAGCGAATTACCGCTGCCCTTAGTTGGGTATCGCAACTCTGCGGTGTCTAAAAAATAGACTCCGCATGCGGAGTCATTCTAACAACACCACGAATGAAAAGCTATCAAAACGCGTGAACAGAAATGGAGCGAAGATTATTTTTGTGCGGGCGCAGATGATTTGGTGTGTGAAGAATGCTTCGTTGAGTGCGAAGAGTGCGCACTTTTCGAGGACGAAGGAGCTCCAGTGTGTGTGGAGTGGCTGCTGCCGGACGAATGCGCATGGGAGCTGCTGGACGAGGTTGATTCGTGAGACGCCGCGGCAGTCGTACCACCGGTCTTACCTTTTCCGTGGCGACTGCGGCTGCTGCTGGCACGAACGACGGTGGGTTCGGCGACATGAAGGCGGCGGCCAGAGTCGATCTTGATCCCGGTGGCGGGGAGCTTGTTCCAGCGGCGAAGCTGGGTGAGGGATACGCCGAAGCGATCGGCAACGGAGACCAGGGTGTCGCCGCGGCGGGTGGTGTAGTAGACGGTGTGCGCAGACGGGGAAGCGGCTGGGGCGACGGGCACGACAAGCGCTTCGACACCATCGAGCTTGCCACTCTGGTCCAGTTGATTCGCTTGCGCGAGTGTGGAAACGGAGACGCTGTAGGTGTGGGCGACGGAGGCCAGGGTGTCCTCAGACGTGACCTTGTGATAGCGCCATGAATTGCGCTTGCTCTCGGGAATGACCGCGACCTTCTCCTGGAAAAGCGCGGCCGTGCCGGCGGGCAGATGCAGGTCAAACTGTGAGTCGGGTGGAGTTACGAGCCGCAACAGGCTGGGATTCAGAGCGATCAGCTCGTCGATGGGAGCGCCAACAATGTCGGAGACCAGGCGCAGGTCGGCAGAGTAGTTGATCGTAACCGTGTCGGTAACGACTGGCGGATCAAGGGTGATGTCGTCGAAGCCGTATTGCGTGGGGTGATTGGCAATGATGATGGCGGCGAGAATTTCGGGAACGTAGTTCTTGGTTTCGCCGGGAAGATTATTGCGCTTATAGAGTTCCCAGAAGTCGGCGTATCCGGTCTTCTCGACCGCGCGCTGAACATTGCCAGTGCCCCAGTCGTAGCCGGCCATGGAGAGATACCAGTCGCCGAGCTGAGAGTAGATGTACTTCATGTAGCGAGCGTAGGCGCGGGTCGATTTCTCGGGATCGAAGCGCTCGTCAACATATTGGTTGCGCTCAAGGCCGTAGTTGCCGTGGGGCATGAATTGCCACATGCCGCCGGCGCGTGAGCGGGCATTAACGGCGCGCGGCTGAAATCCAGACTCTGCTACGGCAAGGTAGATCAGATCCTGCGGAACGCCCTCTTCGCTCATGACGCGCTGAATCATTGCCCGGTAACGGCCAGCTCGCTGGAATGAGTGGAGCAGCGTGTTATGACCCTTTTGCGTGTTAGCGAAAAAGTTGATGTAGGAGGCGACGTAGTCATTAACAACAAGGGGAAGATCGGACTTGGTGGTGGCGAGGTCGGCATTGGCCTTGGCCACAATGTTCGGATCGACTACGAAAGTGATGTCACTGGCGGCTTCGGCCGGGGTGTCTTCTGTCTTGGGGGTGAAACCGTTGCCTTGCTTGAGCGCGTCCATCTCAAGCCCATTGATCTGATCGACGATGCGATCGAATTCTTGCTGGAGGGCCGGGGTGGACTTGATGTCGATTCCGCTTGAGAGCATCAGATCGACGGCGTTGTCGAAATTCGATTTAGCCTCGGGCAGATTGCCGCGCTTGTAAGCGGCTTCACCGAGCGCATACGCTTTTTCGACCTGCTGAATGAGCGTCTGGACGCGCTGCTGCTGCGGCGATGCTTGCGGCGGAGGCGCCGGAGAAGAAGCTTGCTGTGGTGCGGGTGCGACCAAGGCGGGAGCGAGGGCATGGGAAACCGGCGTCGCAGAAGCCGCGGGTTTTGAAGGGTCGCAACCTGACAGCGAAACCGCCAGCGTTACGGCCAGCGCGGCGCAAGCCAGTCTGCTCAAGCGATTAAGAATCATGCGCAAAAGTTGATGCTGTGACGACACTAGACCCTGTCTCATAGACAACATACTCTGGCTCGCGAATTTTCTGAGCCCCGCCTTGTTGGCGGAGTTCACAGTCGGCAAAATGAGCATCGATTGAACTATGAGACCGGTTATACCCCATGGCGCGGAAGACACTATGCCGATGATAAGCTATGACCTAGAGACATCGCTGACTTTAGTACTCGACCCGCAGTGATTACCTACCCCCAATGGACGTAAAATACCTCCGCAATTTCGCAATTATCGCCCACATCGACCATGGGAAGTCGACGCTCAGCGACCGTCTGCTGGAATTGACGGGGTCGGTGACCGGTCGTGAGATGCAGGCGCAGATTCTTGACGCCATGGATCTGGAGCGGGAGCGCGGCATCACGATCAAGGCCCATGCCGTGCGCATGATGTACAAAGCGCGCGACGGGCAGACTTACCAGTTGAACCTGATCGACACGCCGGGCCACGTGGACTTCAGCTACGAGGTTTCGCGATCGCTGGCCTCGTGCGAAGGAGCACTGCTGGTGGTGGACGCAACCCAGGGGGTCGAAGCGCAGACGCTGGCAAATGCGTACCTGGCCATCAATCACGGGCTGGACATTATTCCAGTGATCAACAAGATCGATCTTCCTTCGGCCGACATTGTGCGGACGCAGGAGGCGATCGAGATGGCCGTGGGGCTCGACGCGACCGACGCGATCCCGGTGAGCGCCAAGACGGGGCAGGGCGTCGATGAAGTGTTGGAGGCAATTGTGCATCGGCTGCCTCCGCCAACAGGCGATCCGGATGCTCCGTTGCAGGCGCTGATCTTTGATTCGTGGTTTGACGCATACCGCGGCGTAATCGTGCTGGTGCGCGTGATGCAGGGAACAATGCGCAAGGGGCAGCGGATCCGGCTGATGTCGAATGGGAAATCGTTTGAGGTTGAGTCGATGGGCGTGCTGATGCCGAAACCGGTGGAGATCGCGCAGCTTTCGGCGGGCGAAGTTGGTTTCTTTGCTGCGACCATCAAGACGGTGAGCGATACGCGCATCGGTGACACGGTTACGGAAGAAGAGCGTCCAGCGACTGAACAGTTGCCCGGATTCGAAGACATCAAGCCGATGGTATTCGCGGGACTCTATACCGTGGATTCGCACGAGCACACACTGCTGCGAGACGCTCTCGAAAAATTGCGTTTGAATGACTCGTCGTTTTTCTTCGAGCCGGAGAGCTCAGCGGCGCTGGGGTTTGGTTTTCGCTGCGGATTCCTGGGGCTGCTGCACATGGAGATCATCCAGGAGCGGCTGGAGCGCGAGTACGAGCTTGATTTGATTACCACGGCGCCGGGCGTTCGCTACCACATCACCATGACCGATGGGTCGGTGATGGAGGTGGATAATCCTTCGCGCTGGCCCGAACCGACGAATATCGATGAGATCCGCGAGCCGGTGATCACGGCGAAGATCCTGACCAACGAAGAATATGTTGGCGGAATCTTCAAGTTGGTTGAGGAGAAACGCGGCAAGCAGATGAACTTCGAGTATGTAACACCGACCCGGGTTCTGCTGACGTACGAGCTGCCGCTGAACGAGATTGTGCTCGATTTCTACGACCGGCTGAAGTCGATTTCACGGGGATATGCGTCGCTGGATTATTCGCTGGCCGGCGAGTGGGTATCGCCCATGGTCAAGCTCGACATCCTGGTATCAGGCGAGCCGGTGGATGCCCTGTCGATCATCGTGCACCGGGATTTTGCTTACGAGCGTGGCAAGGCGCTGGTTTCGAAGATGCGGGAGCTGATTCCCCGTCAGCAATTCGAGGTGGCGATCCAGGCGGCAATCGGAGCCAAGGTGGTGGCACGGGAGACGGTGACCGCCCTGAGAAAGAACGTACTGGCCAAGTGCTACGGCGGCGATATCTCCCGAAAACGCAAGCTTTTGGAGAAGCAGAAGGAAGGAAAAAAGCGGATGAAACGCATTGGCAAAGTGGATATTCCGCAGGAAGCTTTTCTGGCTGTATTGCGCGTGGGGGAAGACTCGCAGAAGTAACTCTGATTTGGTGACTTGGCTCACTTGCAAGTCATCATCTGTTCACAGGAAATTGTGGAAAGCTGCTTGCTGGGCTGGCACTTGGTTCGAGCGCACGCAAGGTTGCGGCATGGCCGCGAAGGTCTGCGCTTCTGATAGATAAATAAGGAGCTTCCTAGGTTTATCAGAGCGTGTGGAGCTTGGCAAGTGGGAAAATGTCCCTTTTTCTGTGGATCGTGCCTTAGGAAATCCACAATTTTTTCCACAGGGCAGCCGATGTCATTGCACATGCGAAAGAACGACCCGGAATTCGCTTAAATCTGCATAGAAATGCGCAAGAAGAAGGCCCCTCAAAATGGGGCCTTCTTCCTATCGTCGGATGACTCAGATCGAAGCCATTGCGGTGCAATACTCACATCGCCATGCAAAATCCCGATTATTGAGGACTGAGACCCTTGGGAGCCCCTGGTTTGGGAGCAGACGGAACCGGTGCCGTACCGGCAGCAGGTGCCGTTGGCGCAGGCACGCCGGACTTCACGTTGTACGCGTCGATGATGGCCTTGGTGATGTTGGTAGAGTCAGTGGCGTAAAGCACCGGGCTCTGCTGCTGAGCGACATCGAGGACCAGGGTGTAGCCGTGGCCCTTGGCGTAATCGTTCAGCACGTCATAGACTTTCGATGCCAGAGCGCTGTAGAGCTCCTGCATTTCGTTCTGCATGTCGTTCTGGGCGTCTTCGGCAGAACGCTCGAGTTGCTTCTTTTTATCATCGATCGTCTTGGCGCGAGCGGCGCGTTCGGAGTCACTGAGCTTGTCGCCCGAAGCCTGTAGCTGCTTGGTCAGGTTGTCAATTTCGTCATTCAGGCCCTTGAGCTGGGTCTGCTTGGGCTGATACTTCCGCTGCAGATCAGCAAAGCTGCGTTGGCCTTCGTTGGTCTGCGCTACAGCGACCTGGAAGGCGACGACAGCAATTTTGGCAGGACCGGCAGGAGCCGCTGTGGCTGGTGCAGCCGCATCGGGAGCAGACGGCGTTTGGGCGGCGGCGGTCAGGACAAGGCCTGAAGCCAGCGTGAGAACTAGTGCAACAGAGTGCTTCATTCGGCTTGAAAGCTCCTTAGAAATTCCTGGGGCTGCCTGCGCATTCACATATTTGAAGGCAAATAAAACCTTGACTGCGCGCGCCCTCTGAGAAACCTCGCAACAAATTTCCTCGTAAGGCTTTCAATTAGACGAAAGCAAAAGCGAGAAAGAAGCGGACGGAAACGTCAGCAGGAACTAGAAGGATTATAGGGGGGACGCAGAAGGGGGGTCAAACATTGTGGAGTGAGCGTGGACAGTGGAGAGGGAACAGAAGACATGACTAGCGTTCCGGGAGCGCAGCAGTGGCTAAGTCGCTCTACAGCTGTGAACGTGCAGAAGGCCCCGCATGGAGCGAGGCCTTCAGAGGGTAACCGAAGCCTAGTGCGCTGCGGGGGCCTTGGGAACTACCTTGGCAGGAGCCGCTTTGGCACCGGGGGCGGAGGCGGGGGCCGCTGTCCTTTCGGGAGCCGGGATGCCGGACTTCACGTTGTATGCATCGACTACGGCCTTGGTGATATCCAACGTGGGATTAACGTAGATCACGACTGGAAGCTGTTGGTTTCCACCATCGAGAACAACGCTGAAGCCGTGTTCCTTGGAGTAAGCGTCGAGTGTTTCGGCGAACTTACCCGCCACCGCGGCAAAGGTCTGCTGCATGTCCTGCTGGTAGTCGGTCTGCGCATCTTCGCCGGCGCGCTTCAGTTCCTTCTGCTTTTCGTCGAGGGACTTGGCCTTGATGGCGCGGTCTGAATCGCTCAAGGTGGCAGCCTGTGTCTGAAGTTCCTTCTGCAGCGAGGCGATTGAATCGTTCAGCGTCTTGAGTTGCTGACGCTTGGGCTCGTATTTCTTCTGCAGGTCAGCGAAGCGACGCTGGAAGTCGTTGGTCCCTGCGACACCTTCCTGAAAGCCGATAACGGCAATCTTTGCTGGTCCAGCGGGAAGTGTGGTTTCGCTGGGAGCAGCGGCGGCGACGGCTGACGATTGTGCGGCGGCTTGCATCGCGAGGCAAGAGGCCAACGCGGCTACGGACAAAAGATTGTATTTCATGTGGATCGAATACTCCTTGATAATCCCTGGAAGGCAGCCGTACAGCCTGATGGCGCTAAGGCGAGCCTGTGCCTCCTGAAACCTTCTTCTTCGGTCTTATTTTCACCCGAGCAACCTTGAGTCGTTGCCGGGGACCCCGACTCTTAGGTTGGGAGCTCCGCGACAGTTGAGGCAGAGGCAAATAGACGCGGACGGAGACGTCAGCAGGAACTATCAAAGATTATATGAGCGGGGAAGAGGGGGGTCAAACGGACGGAGACCTAGTGGCCGAATCTGGGAATCATGAGCTCGCTTTTCTCGACCTTGCCAAGGGATAAGTGGAAGTAGTGGTTGGGCCTATACCCGGTTCAGCATCGCTGTCCACTGCTGCTGACTGGGCAGTGAGCGCGGAACGCGGGAGCGGTTCAACTTGTAAAGCAGCTTGCGCGGGCCATGAAGCGGCTGGTCGTCAGCAACCAAGGGCAGGAGCCGGCTGGCTGCTCGTTCCAGCTTAGCCCGCGTGCCCCGAAACTTAGCTCCATCGTCAGGCCGGAATTCGGACCAGGCAATCGAGCTTACGAAGCCTGCGGCGCCGAAGCGATCAGAGCGCAACATGTCTTCAACAAAGACACGGATGGGGCCGGCGAACTCGTGCAGGGCATCGTGCAGGGCAACAAAGCCGTTCGGCAGCACGTGCGGAAAGAAGCCGTCAAAATCGGATTTGGCGCCTGGATAGCTGTGGTCGCCATCGATCCAAAGCAGGCGAATGGGACGGTTCCAAGCAGCGGCTACCTCGCTCGAGAAGGCGCGATGTACCTCGATGGATGAGGAGACTCCTGCAGTTTCAAGGTTGTTGAGAAACGCATCGTAGGAAGTTGCGCCGGGCGTGGATCGATGCTCCACCAGTTCAACATTGTGGAAGGTGTGGGGATCGATTGCCACGATTGGCCCGATGCCATACCGCTGCGCCAGCTTGCCCAGCATCACGGTGGATTTTCCTTTGAAGCTTCCGATTTCGACGATCACACCGTCGCGGTGCGCGCAGACGGCCATCCTTCCCAGGAAGCGTGCTTCCTGCTCCAACAGAAATCCCGATACACCTTCGGCTGCGGCCCACGCCTCATCCAGAGCTGCATCGAGATCGGCGGGAACCTGCACGGTGTTCAATCGAGTACTCCTGTCGGCTGGCCGGGAATGTTCTTTCCAGTCTAATCGTGCAATCGAACGCAGGCCTGAAATGCGACGGGCTGCCCCTGAGGGCAGCCCGATACATCTGCGAAGAACGATGGTCTAGAAGGTAGTGGAGACGCTCAAGCGGAAGGTCTTGCGCGGTTCGCGGAAGAGATTCTGCGCGCCGTATCCCTGGATCGTCTGCAGGTAGGTGTAGTCGCCTGCGCCGCCCGGGGGGAACATATCGCGCGTGATGAGCTCAGCCGTACAACTTTGCACCTTGGTTCCGAGGGCTACGTCGTTGCAATAAGGCCGCTCGTAGAGACGAAGCGGGTTGTAGGCGTAGTAGAAGCGGAACGGCGCGTTGATCACCGGCATCATGATGGAGAATTCGCCGCCGAGCGACATGCGGGGAACAACGTTTGTTCCGGCGACCGGACGAATGTCGCGCTGGAATCCAACCTGCGATCCCGGAATACCACCCTGACAGGAACCGTTGTTGTAGACCGGGCATCCGTAGAGCGGCGCGGTGAGGGAAGCGAAGCCCTCAGGGCTCTGCTTCAACTGGCCGTGATTGACGACGACGTCCATGCCGAAATCGTCGAAGAACGCAAACATCGCTGACCCAACGATGGGGATACGGTATTCGAGGTTGCTGGTGAAGTTGGTATCGCCGCCGATCGAGACGATGCCGTATACCGGAATCGGGACCGCGATGCATTGCCCAAGCTGGGGATTGTTAGGATCGCGCGGTACGCAGGATCCGTCGGGATTGGTCAACTGCACAGTCTGACGCGTTGGCACGTAGCCATAGGGTGTGGCGCTGCGAATATCGAAGCCGCGCAATTCCGAGTCGCCGCCGGCATAGAAGCGGTTGTTCGGCGGAGCCACGTCGCCGCCGTAGCCCTGGATGTAACCGAGCTGCGACTTGAAAGCGAGTACGTTGTGGCCGTTCGGATTGAACTGGAGGTAGTGCATGGAACGGTAGGTCTTGTAAGCAATCAGGGGCGAGAAGTAGCGGACGTTGCCCCAGATGCCGGCCACCTGCATGGCTGCCGTGAATTCCTTGCCGGTACGCGGCCGAACAGGATTGTTCACAGTGTTGTAGCTATAGGTGAACGAGGCCAGACTGGTGACGATGCCATTCAGTGCGTTCGATCCCTGGATGCCCGAACGGAAGCTGATGGTCTGGAAGTACGTCTGCGAAGCGGTGCTGAATGTAGTGATGTTGGCCCGTGAAAGCGAGTAGGTGAAGCCCACGCGCTGGAAGGCATGACGGCGCAGCGGATAGCTTAGTGAGAAGTTCAACCCGGTGGAGGCCTGGTTGTAATTCTGGGTAAGCTGCTGTTGAGCGTTAGTCAGATTGAGAGCTGTGCCCGTCGATGTCTGGTAGGACTTGGCCGAGTTGTAATCGGATTTGTTGTTATAGATCTGGAAGCCCACGTTGAGCGGGCGGTTGCGCACGTAGGGCTGTGAGAAACCGAACAGGAACTGACGGCTCACGTTGCCGATGTTGCCCTGTACGCTGAGGGTCTCGCCCAATCCTAGGAAATTGTTGGTCTGGTAGTTCACGCCGAGGAAGGCGCCGGATAGTCCGCTGACGCCGCCGTTAAGGCCGATGGAGTTCTTGCCCTTTTCCTTGAGCTTCAAAAGCAGGTCGACTGTGCCGGCTTCGGCGTTCTGGTGAGCCTCGGAGTCCTGTTCGACCTTAAGAGGCTCGAAGTATTCGAGCTGGTTGAGGCGGAGCAGGCTGTACTCCCAAAGCTGAGAGTTGTAGACCTGGCCCTCGTCGAGGAGCAACTCGCGGCGGATGACACGGTCGCGGGTAATGGTGTTGCCTTCGAACTCGATACGGGAGACGTAGAACTGCTTGCCTTCGTCGATATCCACCTGCAGCGAGACCGTCTTCTTCTGTTCGTCATAAACGGGCTTGGGAATAGCGCCGAAGTTGATATAGCCGAGCTGGCCGTAGGCCTTCTTCAGATTCTCCAGGCCTTTGCCGACGAGGGTGGCGTTGAACCAGTCCCCATCCTTGATCGCAAAAGTGGCGCGAAGGGCCTTCAGATTGTTGATGTGCTGGTTACCAGTAAAAGTGATGGTGCCGAGCTTGTAGCGGGCGCCTTCTTCAACCGGCATGAGAATATCGATGCGTTTGCCGCGATTGGGCCGGAAGGTGAGGTAGTTAAGGCCGCCTTCGTCGCGAATCTGGGTACGCGGCGTTTCGATAGCCGCATTGGCGTAGCCCTTGTCGCGGTAGGCAAAGCGGACGCGCTCGCTGTCTTCGTCAAGCTTGGAAGCGTCGAAGGTGCGGGCGAACAGATTCTCGAACACGACGGAATAAGGGATGCCAACGGGCTTCAGGTTCTTCATCGAGCGGCGCAGGTAAAGGCTGCTCAGGTGCTGATTGCCGGAGAACTTGATCTGGCCGACTTTGACCGTCGGGCCTTCCTTGATATTGAAGTTGATCTGGACCGAGGCGGGCGGAATGGTTTTGACGTCAGCCTTGATGATGGCGAACTGGTGGCCGTGTTCGGCGAGCAACTCGGCCAGTACCGTCCGGGCACGCATCACCTTGGTGGGGTCGTACTGACCCTCAACGGAGAGGCCGACTTTTTCCTTTTTGAAGCGGTCGAGAATGTCGGATGTTGAAACGGAGCTGTTGCCCTTGTAGTTGATTTCGCGGATAGTCGGCCGTTCAACGACGAAAACGTCGAGGATGATGCCTTTCTCCGTATCTTCGCGTTCAATGCGCAGGTTTTCAAAGTAGCTGGTGTTCCAGAGCGAGTTGAAGTCGCGCTCGATAGAGACGGGATCGTAAACGTCGCCGGGATGGGTGAACATGCGGGCGAGAATCGTTTCCTTGGGAATTCGTCGGTTTCCGATGACCCGGATCGACTCGATGGTCTGTCCCTGCTGAGCCACGGCCGCGCCTGCCGAAAAGACGAGAATCAGCAGCAGAACGAACTTGGAAAAAAGGAACGGAATCCGCAAATTGCGGTCAATGGAATGGTGCTTGATCTTCACCGGGCTGGAGTCCTGCGGCGAGCACAAGTACTGGTGCGGTCCATGGTAAGGCTTCACGGGAAGAATATGCACACCCTCACTGCTTAAGTTCTGTTTACAGCCTTTAGGAAAGATTGATTTTATCATCTTGAAGACGATGTCTTCTGACCGCAGCGACCTCACCTGAATGACGGATGAAGCGCTCGGCTCGGAAACCGAAACCTTCCCTAATTTTCCTGCCGCGCTTATCAGTACTCCACGGACCATTACCTGTCCGCAGGCGCCCCGCCTATCGCGTCTATTTGGGAGACCGGGAAACTTTGCGACACCGGAGATGAAGAGTGAGTGCGGATGAAACAGTTCAACAATCCCGCAGCCAATCTTTACGCCAACCGCTCGCTCATTTGGGTCCTAGATCAGTTTACCGGACCGAAACGGGCAAAGGCCATCCCACGGACCGCCCGAAGGGCATCAGCCTGTCCGCGGAACCGCACGCGAATACTCTGTGAACGAAAAGGTGTCCTGGGGTTCCCAAATAACTGAATATGAGCGAATGCACGATGCTTAGACGCGGGCGCGGGCAACATGACATCCTCAAAGAGACGAGGAGCGCAGAGAAAAATGGCAGACACCTCGGAAAGCGTCTACTCCTTCACGGCGGAAACGCTGGACGGACGCGTTGCGAGCCTGGCGGATTTCAAGGGCAAGGTGCTGCTGATCGTGAACACCGCCAGCCAGTGCGGGTTCACTCCCCAGTATGCAGGGCTGGAGAAGCTTTATCAGACGTACCAGGAAAGCGGGCTCGAGGTGCTGGGCTTTCCGTGCAACCAGTTTGGTGCGCAGGAGCCAGGAACGGCAGCAGACATCGGCGCCTTTTGCGAGCGAAACTATGGCGTCAGTTTTCCCCTGTTTGCCAAGATTGACGTGAATGGAGAAACTACGCACCCCCTCTACCGGTTTCTGAAAAAGGAAAAGCCGGGGCTGCTGGGTCCACTTGGCGGCGGAGCGATCAAGTGGAACTTCACCAAGTTTCTGGTTGATCGCAAGGGAAGAGTCGTTGACCGCTTTGCATCGACCACCAAGCCGGAGAGTCTGGCAAAGCATATCGAGAAACTACTCGAGGTCAAATAGTACGACGGAGGCGAGAGATGCGGAAAAGTCTTCCGATGATTTTGATTCGGGTGATGGTGGGATTGGTTTTTCTGACCGAGGGAATTCTGAAGTTTGTTTATCCCGGCGAACTTGGCTGGGGACGATTCGCGCACATCGGCCTGCCTTATCCACACGCGCTGGCGCCGTTTGTCGGAGCGATGGAGATAGCAGCGGGCGGAGCGCTGATTCTGAATTTGTATGCAGGCGACGCAGCCCTGTTGTTATTGATTGTGATTCTGACGGCGATTTTCACGACTAAAGTGCCGATCTTGCTGAGGCATCCGCTAGGGCGGTTTACGCCGCCGAAACTTGAGCACTACGGGCTGCTGAGTTTCATTCACGAGGCACGGACAGATCTGTGTATGCTGTTCGGCCTGGTGGCCGTTCTGCTGGATAGCGGGATGAATCTCCGACTGAAGGGGCGCTAAGGAAGAAGCGCAGATTCGACGCCGAGTGGGGGTTGTGTTCTGCTCAGCCATCGAAGCGATAAGCGCTGATCCTCGCACCCATCGGCTCATCGCTGAAGATGCGCTTGCCCGCCGCTTCCCCACCTGCACCGGCTGCGACCATCAAGGGAATCAAATGCTCTTCGCGCGGATGGGCGTAGGCGGCGAATGGGGCTTCACGCCAGTTTGTGAGCAGGGTATCGCGTGCCGGGGTGGGCGATTCGACGGCGCTGGTAAGCCACGTGTCGAAGGCGCGGGCACGTTCAGGTGTTTCCGGGCGGAAGTAGCCGCGAAGATTATGGAAGCTCATGCCGCTGGCAATGATGAGAACGCCTTCATCGCGCAGTGGAACAAGGGCGCGGCCAGCGGCGATATGCTGCGCCGGATCGAGCGATTGATTGAGCGACAGCGTAACGACCGGAATATCCGCCTGCGGAAATGCAACCTTGAGGGGAACGAAGACACCGTGGTCATAGCCACGGGTGGGATTGGTCGCCGAAGGCAGGCCGGCATTGCGCAGCAGTTCTGCAACGCGGGCGGCCAGTATCGGATCGCCCGGAGCGGGCCAGGTGAGCTGGTAGGTGTGTGCGGGGAAGCCGGAGTAGTCAAAGATTAACTGCGGTTTGTCGGCGGTGCTGACGGTGAAGGCAGACTCTTCCCAGTGGCCGCTGATCACCAGCAGGGCTTTGGGTCTTTCCGGCAGTGAAGAAGCCACAGACTCGAGAAAGCGCCGCGTGGAGTTCCAGGTGTCGGCCGGACCCCAGGTCCAATCCATGAAGAAGCAAGGGCCTCCGCCGTGGGGCAGGAAGATGGCAGGTTGGCGTTCGGCGTTGGCGGGCATCGGGATTCTCCATTACTCCCAGCCGGAAGCTCGGCCGGAGAGTTATCTGTTCAAACAACTATCCGATGTCCGCAGAGGCCGCGAGGATTCAAAATGCTGCTAAAAGGCAGGCTCGGCAAGCACGTAGACGTAGACCAGCATCGCGGCGCCAATCAGAGCAGGGATCAAGCCGGCAAGGGAAACCGGACTCCCGTGAAGAAGGGCATAAAGAAAGATGGTGACTCCGATGCCGACGCCCATATTGATGATGCCGCCGATTTTCAGACCTTCGCGCGTCTTGATACTCGCGATGCGTTCCTGCTCGCGTAACAGCTCAACCGCGGCGTTGCCGCCTTGGCCCGGAGCCTCGGCAATGCGCCGGATGGTGTCGGCCTTGTAGAAAGCTTCACGCTCTTTGCGCCGGTGATCCATCCAGGTGGCAGTAGGAAGAAAGATGCCGAACAGCGCCACTGCGCCGACCGCGAGAAAAATCCACATCCCATTGGCCATCAGGACGTCCTCGGAATTGAAAAGAAACTGAAGTATCAGATGTGTCATACAATCCTCCTGCTTACCAGGGCGTCTTTCATCCCTTACGAATGGTGGGACAGGGGAGCTGGCTGGGCGGTTGCATTTTGTTTGGATAGCCGATGTGGAGCAACAAAATGCAACCGGGTGCGGCAGCGGCTTGTCCTACCTGAAGGAGCGTGGCGGATTTGCGTACGAGTGCCAGAGATGCGGACGATGCCGGGAGCGCTAGTGGGTTGCGGGGCGCTGACGCGTTGCGGGGTGCCGGCGTCGATTTGGCTGACGTGGAGCGCGTGCTCGGCGGCGACGTAAATGCATTCGAAGGCATCGTGCGCCGTTGGCAGGGACCGCTGGTGAACATGGCATGGCGCTACTGCCGCGATCGCGGGCGTGCGGAGGAGATGGCGCAGGAGGCACTGGTGCGCGCCTGGCGCGGGCTGGCGCAGTGGCGACGCGAGGGAAGCTTTTCGACATGGCTGTTTGCGCTGGCGGCTAACGTGTTTCGTTCGGAGCTGAAGCGATTTCCAACTGCAGATGCTCGAATTGAGGATGTCCCGGAGCCCTCACGCGGAGCCGTACAGATGAGCGATCTGGCGATGGAACGCAGTTCGGATCAGGTGAGAAGAGCTGTGCTGGCTCTGCCACCGCGGTATCGCGAGCCTGTGATCCTGTTTTATTTTCACGAAATGGACGTGAGTGCGGCGGCGCGCACAATGCGCATGCCCGAGGGTACGCTGAAAGCGCGGCTGGCGAGGGCGCGGGCCTTATTGAAAAAGCGGTTTCCACATCTTGAAGATGAGCAGGCGGCGATGGGGATGGCTCAGAAGGAGGCCTTACGATGAAGCCGACGAAGAATCATGCAGAGAACCTCGATCGGATTCTTGCGGGAGAAGAGGAAATGGCGCCGTCCTCGGGGTTTATGTCAGCGGTGATGGAGCGCGTGCGGGAAGAGGCCGCGGCGCCCGCGCCGATCCCGTTTCCGTGGAAACGGGTGGTGCCGGGCGCGGTGCTGGCGCTTGGTGGGGTGGTATGGATCGGCGTTCAGTTAGCGCGGCAAGGATTGACGCACATGCCGGATATTGTTTCTCCGGTGCAGCTACTGGCGCATGTGCCTCAACAGATGACGGGGACGCTGGAAGACGCCGGCTGGGTGGCGGCGGCTCTGGGAGTGTCGCTGCTGTCGTGGCTGCTGGCGAGGCGCATGATCGGGAGTCGCGGGTTGATCTAGCGACTACTCGATAGCGAAGACGGCATAGACGGTGGATTCTTCGCGGATGGTCTGGGGGCGGATCTCGAGTGGAGGTGCGCTTTCGACAACGGAGCTTGCCGCGCTTGCAAGATAGGTGACATCCTGGTTAAGCCACTTCCGCTGAAAGAAGATATTTGTGTTAGGTGTTTGATTGCTTGCGTAAATCAACGCGCCGAGCTTCACATTCAGGCCATCTGCCATGTTGGTTGCGATCGATCGCGCTTTGACAAGTGCATTCGCTGCCGCCTTCGCTTGCAGCGCTTTGCGATCCGAGAGACGCCAGTCAATTGCTCCACTTTTGTTTGCGCCAGCAGCAACGGTCAATCGAATTATGCCCGCAGCTACTGATGGCGGGACAACGATCTCCCACGATTGCTGAAATCGGAACTGCCGAGCCGCGCGCGTTGATTCGGAATCTTTCTCATCGAAGCTGTTGTTACGCTCCAGATTCTGTTGGGTGCTGGCAATTTCAGCGTCGCCTACGCCACCCTTGTGTAGAGCTTCGATGATTGCATGCGATAGCCGTGCCCCTTCTGCGTAGGTTCGCGGTGAATCTGGTCCGAACACATCGAAGCCGATAGTGATTGCGGCAATGTCGGCGGTTGCGGTCGCTTCATCGCTCGCGCTGATGGCGATGGTTTTGTTCTCGCGATTAATCTGGATGGTTTGCGAAGAAGCAAGCCCAACGTGGACGAGAAAGAACGTGATTACCGCCAACTTCAGAAAGCGCATCGAGAGGCCCCCCTGAACAGCAGCGCAAGATTAGCACAGGCGTTTGCTGTGAGATTGTTCATGGAAACAGGGGTAGCTATTCGATGGCGAAGACGGCGTAGACACTGGCTTCGCGGCTTACCTGGTGGGGCTCGATCGCGAGCGGCTGGGGGCTGCATCTGCGCTTCGCATTGCCATGGCCATCATCGGCCTCGGGTACTGCGGCGCGGAGACTTGGTTGCTCACGTAGATCAGCGAGCCCAGACGCACGCCCATGCCCTTGGCCAGCACTTCTGCGTTTGCCCTGACGCGGGAGGCGGCCTTGTCGAGAGCTTCGGCTTCGAGGGCTTTTTCGTCTTTCACGGTCCAGTCGATCTGGCCGCTGCTGGTGGCACCGGCGTTGACGGAGACGTCGAGGATCTCGGCGGCGCGCGCGGGCGCTACTTTGACGGTCCACTGCTGGTGGAGGGTGTATTTGCGCAGCTTGGTGGTCCAATCGCGATCGAGGTATTGCGACTCGCTGCGGATCGCGGTTTCTTCGACTCCGGCTTGCTTGAGTGCGGCGACGATGGCGTTGGAGGCGCGGGATCCATCGGCGTATGCGGACTTGGCGTCTTGCGGTTGCGTTACGAAGCCGATATGCAGGATGGCGAGATCGGGCTCGACGGTTACGCTGTCGGTGGCGCGTGACCGTGAGCGTGCGGTTGCTGGAGTCGACTTTGAGCTGCGGCTGAGTTGGCTGCTGGGCTCGTGTCACAAGAGCGGCAAAAAGAAGCGCGGATGCGAGTGTAATTGCGACGGATTTCATGGATTGCTCCTGTTGTTTGAGCGAACGAATTCAAGACCTGCGTCGAATTTCGACTTCACAGTTAACGCGTTTGCGTGAGGACCCAAAAGTCTGAGGTCGGTAGCTCCGGTTCCATCGCCCCTACGGGGCTCGGGAATCAATTATTGCGCTGTTTCCCAGGATTTCATCCTGGGCTATTCTCCCAGCATCCCTCCGGGATGCTTTCTTGCTGCGCTGCGCTCCATGATGATGGCCCCTGCATCCTTTCGGCGTGTTTTTCTTGCCCTGCGCTGCGCCCCATGTTGACAGTTTTTAGCATCCCTATGGGATGCTTTCTGGCCCTGCGCCGCGCCCTGTATTGACAGGTCTCACACGGTCACTCCGCCTGTGGAACGGACGGGCACTAAATTCTTGCGTGCTTTTCTCCGAAGGCACGAAGTTTCGCTAGCGTGGCTGCGGCTTCGCCGGAGTCGATGGCTTCGGCGCCGAGGGCTACGCCTTCTTTGAGATCGCCTGCGAGTCCGGCGGCGACGAGCGTGGCGGCGGCGTTGAGGAGGACGATGTCGCGGCGGGCGCCTTTGATGCCGGTGAGCACGTCGTAGAGCAGAGCCTTGTTGGTGGCGATGTCGCCGCCGGTGAAGTCGGCGAGGGTTGCACGGGGCAGGCCGGCCATTTCAGGCGTGATGCGCGCGCCTTTGAGCGCGGGTTCGGCGCCGGGTTCGGGTTCAATAATCCGGGCGACTACTGACTCACCTGTCGTTGTGAGCTCGTCGATGCCGTCGGTGCCATGCACAACAAAGGCGCGCTTCGATCCGAGTGCCAGAAGTGCGCGGCCGACGAGAAGAACGCGGCTGGGCGCGAGTACACCGACAACCTGGATGCGGGCGTGCGCGGGGTTGGTGAGTGGCCCGCAGAGATTCAAAATGGTGCGGAAGCCGAGTGCGCGGCGCAGCGGGCCGAGCATCTTCATCGCAGGATGATAGACCGGCGCGTAGAGAAAGACGAAGCCGGTTTCGCGCAGGCACTCAACGGCGAGTTCCGGCGTGAGATCGATGGGAACGCCGAGGGCTTCGAGGACGTCGGCCGCTCCGCAAAGAGAGGTGACGGCGCGATTGCCATGCTTGGCGACCTTGGCTCCGGCGGCCGCGGCAACGAGGGCTGCGCCGCAGGAGATGTTGAAGGTGAGGGGACCACCGCCGCCGGTGCCGACGCAGTCAACCAGTTCGGCGCGCTCTTCGTCGGTGAGCGGGACAGGAACCGACTGCTCGCGCATGACGTCGACGAAGCCGGCGAGTTCCGGGGCTTGTTCGCCGCGGGTGGCAAGGACGGTGAGAAGAGCCGCTGTTTCGACGTCGGGCGCGTGGCCGGAGAGGATCTGGCGGAGCACATCGCGGGCTTGCTCACGCGTGAGTTGTGCGCCGTCTTCGGCGAGAGGCTTGAGAAGGGTCTTCAGCGAATCCATATCTCTAATATGGTAACCGGCCTGTTGTTCAGCTACTGAAACCGCGTCGATACGCAGCGGTTCTAAAGTCCCGGAGGCCATTTCGGCAGGGGCGGTTCAGGTAAATGAATTGGGTCGTCCTTATGAAGTTCCGGACAATGGTCGCAGATAAACCTGAAGTCACTCATCTGATGAATTTGAAGTACCCACCTAGGAATCATCCCGGGATGATAGCGGAAGACGCCAGTCCAGGTGGCAAAGATCACCTTGTCACGAGTACCCGGATGATCCATGAACAAGGCCCTTTCCAGATCGTGTTCGCCGGCCAACTTGTCGGGGAAATGAGGTGCAATTCCCCATTTGCATTTCGTCTCGTCCACGAGGATTGAGTGCTCCATCCCATCGCTCTCGTAAAACGCTCCGAACTGCACAAATTTCCGATCGAACATTGCAGGATTTCTTTCTATGGCGCAGAGAGTCGTCTTGATCGGCTTTTCCGCGTAGGCCCAAGTGGGACCTGTGAGCAGGAGCACGAGAGATAACTGGCCGATGAACTGTGAACCCCAGAAGGTCTTCACTTGATTCCGATCAGAATCTTACTCTCGATTAAGAGCTCGTCGGCGGCGGAGCGACCGAAACCAACCGGCCTGCTCCGTTCCGCTGCGCTGCTGCACTCGAGGCGGCGGTTTGCGGGGCTGTCGTGCAGCAAGATAGTATTTGGGTACCGCGGGAACGATCGCGCTGACCGGCATTTAGTTGTTTTCCAGAATTGATTCCCGAACATATCAGCGGACGTTGCGGTTCCTACCGACATGAAAATTCACGAGTATCAGGCAAAAGAAATCCTGGCGAAGTATGGCGTTGCCGTGCCCAAGGGCGAGATGGCGAATACGCCGGAAGAAGCGGCCGAAGTGGCTCGCAGACTATTCGCCGAGGGCGCCAATGGCGTGGTAGTCAAGGCCCAGATTCACGCAGGTGGCCGCGGCAAGGGCGGCGGTGTGAAGGTGGCGCGCAGTCGCGAGGAGGCCGAGACGCATGTGAAGAACATTCTCGGCATGCAGCTCATCACGCACCAGACCGGCCCGCAGGGGCAGAAGGTGCAGCGGTTGTTGATCGAGGAGACGGCGGCCATTGATCGCGAGCTCTATCTCGGGATCGTGCTCGATCGCGCCACCGGAAAACTCGTATTTATGGCTTCGCAGGCCGGCGGCATGGAGATTGAGGAGGTCGCGGCGAAGACGCCGGAGGCCATCTTCAAAGAGACCATCGATCCGGCCGTGGGGTTCGGCGCATGGCAGGCGCGCAAGCTGGCATTCGCGCTGGGGCTGAAGCCGACGCAGATCAATGCGGCGGTTGCGTTTCTGCAGAGTCTTTACAAGGCTTTCATGGATACGGACGCGTCGCTGGTGGAGATCAATCCGTTTATCACGACAAAAGACGACAAATTGTTTGCGCTGGATGCAAAGATTACGTTCGACGATAACGCGCTTTTCCGGCATCCGGCGATCAAGGCCCTGCGCGATGTGGCCGAAGAGGATCCTCTTGAAGTGGAAGCCAGCAAGTACGCGCTGAACTACATCAAGCTGGATGGCACGATTGCCTGCATGGTGAATGGCGCGGGCCTGGCGATGGCGACGATGGACATTATTCAATACGCCGGTGGCTCGCCTGCCAACTTTCTGGATGTGGGTGGTGGTGCGACGCAGGAACAGATTGAGCATGCGTTTGGAATTTTGCTTTCGGACGCGAACGTGAAGGCAATCTTCATCAATATTTTTGGCGGCATCCTGCGCGTGGATCGGTTGGCGACCGGTGTGGTCGCAGCGGCGAAAAATTTGAATGTGAAGGTGCCGATCGTGTTGCGGCTCGAAGGAACGAACGTGGAAGAGGGCCGCAAGATTCTGAAGGATTCGGGATTGAATTTCCAGGTGGGCGCAACGATGAAGGAAGCTGCCGAGATGGTGGTGGCCGCCGCGAAAGGGGTTAAATAATGGCAGTTTTAGTGAATAACGACACGCGGCTCATCGTGCAGGGTATCACTGGAAAAGAAGGCACATTTCACGCGCTCGGATGCGCGGAGTACGGCACCAAGGTTGTGGGCGGTGTAACTCCGGGCAAGGGCGGGACGAAGCATGAGGGCTGGCCGGTGTTCAATACGGTGGCCGATGCGGTGAAGGAAACCGGCGCGAATGCGACGATGATTTTTGTGCCGCCGCCGTTTGCCGCCGATGCGATTCTCGAGGCCGAGGACGCTGGCATTCCGCTGATCGTCTGCATCACCGAGGGCATTCCCACGCTGGACATGGTGAAGGTGTGGGCCAAGCTGAAGTTGTCGAAGTCGCGGCTGATTGGACCGAATTGCCCGGGCGTGATTTCGCCGGGCAAAGCGAAGATCGGCATCATGCCAGGGCGTATTCACAAGGAAGGCACGGTCGGCATCGTGTCGCGGTCCGGAACGCTTACCTACGAGGCCGTGCATCAACTCACGCAGCGTGGCATCGGGCAGTCGACGGCGATCGGTATCGGCGGCGATCCGATTATCGGAACCACGCATATCGACGCGCTCCGCCTGCTGAATGACGATCCTGAAACTGAAGCGATCATCATGATTGGCGAAATCGGCGGATCGGCTGAAGAAGCCGCTGCGGAGTTTGTGAAGCAGCACGTGAAGAAGCCGGTAGTGGGATTCATTGCCGGACAGACGGCTCCTCCGGGGCGTCGCATGGGCCATGCGGGCGCGATCATTTCGGGCGGGCAGGGAACTGCAGCCGACAAGATGAAGGCGATGACTGCTGCCGGGATCCATGTTGTGGTTTCGCCTGCGGAGATTGGCGAGACTCTGGCGAAAGTGATTGGGAAGTGAAAGACAGCCGCTAGCTTCTAGCTGCTAGCCTCTAGCTCAAAAGCACAAGGCCCACCGCGAGGTGGGCTTTGCTGCTGAGAAAGCCGCAAGATCAATCTCGTTGCGGAGAAGAATTCGCATGACGAACATCGAGAGCCCAGTCGCGCGTGCAGAGGCATTTGCGGCACTGCTGGGCATTCGCATGCCAATAATGCTGGCGCCGATGGCTGGGGTGTGTCCACCATCGTTGTCGATTGCGGTCGCGAATGCAGGTGGCATGGGCGCGTGCGGTTCTTTGCTCATGAATCCGGAAGAGCTTGCCGCGTGGTGTGCAGAGTTTCGCAAGGAAAGCCAAGGCGAGTTCCAAATCAATTTGTGGATTCCCGGACCACCGCCGAAGCGCGATGCGGAACTGGAACGGAGGCAGCGCGAATATCTCGCGCAGTGGGGACCTGCTGTTCCAGAGAGCACCGCTGAAGGCGTGTTGCCGCACTTCGACGCTCAGTGCCGGGCATTGCTGGAAGCGCGGCCCAAAGTGATTTCCTCGATCATGGGTTTATACCCACCATCTTTTGTGGCAGAAATGAAGACGCGCGGAATCCTCTGGTTTGCGACGGCAACTACGGTAGCCGAAGCAAAAGCTGCTGACGACGCCGGAGCGGACGCAATCATCGCGCAGGGCATGGAAGCCGGCGGACATCGCGGAGCGTTTAATGCGGCCGAAGCAGAACGGCGGATGGTGGGCCTGTTCGCGTTGTTGCCTCAAATCGTCGATGCCGTTTCGGTTCCAGTGATCGCGGCTGGAGGAATCGGTGATGGGCGTGGCGTGGCCGCTGCGCTCATTCTGGGAGCGAGCGCGGTGATGATCGGGACAGGTTTTCTGCGCTGCCCTGAAGCGAAACTAAATCGGGCGTGGGCCGATGCGCTGCGAAATACAGAAGCCGACGGAACCATGATTACGAGCGCGTTTACCGGGAGGCCGGGGCGCGGCATCGCGAATGCATTCGTTCGGGCCGCAGCGATTCCCGATGCGCCGCTACCGGCAGCGTATCCCTTGCAACGCGGTCTGACGCGCGCGATGCGCGAAGAGGCATCGAAGGCCGGAGATGCTGACCGTATGCAGATGTGGGCAGGTCAGGCGGCGAGCATGGCGCAAGCGAAACCGGTCGGCGAAATCGCCCAGGGTTTATGGAGCGCGGCAAAGGAGCTTCTCCAACTCCACGGGCCCCTTTGATGCGCTATTTGATATCGGGAAAAGTCCTGAACGAGGGCTAGTTTGTCCTGCGGTAAAGCTGCCAAAATTGGGATCGGGCCACAAAATGGAAATGCTGCAACAAATAAGAGCGGTAATAATTCTGGATGTAGACATCGCTTGTTTGATGCGTGCCGCCGATGTCGGGAAGCACCATTAGATCTGCATTGCCGAATACCCGGTCGTCGCTGGGCATGTGGTTTTCCGTAATAGAATTGCCCATAAAAAGGTAGGAACTACCACCCTTTGCCAGGTTGCGGCGAAGCAGGTAAGAGAACGGGTTATGAAACCCCAGCGCAAGTATTGTTTCCTGTTGGGGGGAGTCTTTTTTCAGTTCCGCGAGACCGTCATTCACGGTATCCACAAAGTAGGCGCCATCGCCATCGCCCATTTGTTGGCTGCCTTCGTAGAAAGAAGTGGAGTCATAAAACCTCATGTTCTCCATGCCCGGCGCCGCGATCCTTGCGCCGGCAGCTTTCATTTCGGCTGACCGATACGGCAGCAGATTAAGCGCGCTGATGACATCCGGTACGACACTCGAGAGGATGCCGCCCAGACATGCAGCAGTCAGAGCCAATGTCACGACCTTGTTTCTGCCCGACTGCAGTGGATGAATTGCGGTGATCCTCTCCAGCAGAATAATGATCCATAGAGAGGCGAGCTGGCAGCGATTCTCGAGAGAATTGGTCTGCAGAAAAAGAGGTCCGGATGCGAGCACAAGCAAGGTGAGAAGAGTTAGATTGATGTTTTGCCGGCGCCAGCGTTGCTCCGGCGCCATCAGCACGATCGCCGCGACGGCCATCGCCACAATCATCCACACAACTCCAGACTGTGCGCACGTGGCGATTCCCTTGATTGTCCCTGCCAGTGTCAGCGATGATCCGCGTGCACGAATGATAAAGGACATGTCGGACGCGAATGCTGCAATCGAAAACCGGGGATAAAGAAGGAATGCGAGAAACGCACCTCCAGCCCCAGCCAGAACGCTCCAGATGCGTGTAAGTCCAGCGCGTGTGAGCGGCACGGTGATGAGCAACATCAGCGCGCCTACGCCGAAGAAGTTGAGCTTGAGGAAAATAAGCAGCACGAGCGCTGCGCCGCTCGACACTCCGCCCCAAAAACGATTCTTGTCCTCGGCAAATGCACACTCCACGAGAATGAGGCCGAGCAGCGCATATCCCTGGCGGTTGTAGATCATGGCGCAACTGAGGAACCGCGGATCGAACCCCAGCGGAGTAGGAGATGCAGCGGTGAGAACCAGCCACGTGGTGACGAGCAAACCGAATAGAGCAGGCAGCGGGCGTCGCGCGAGAAACCATCCCCAGAGGCCGATGGCAAATCCGAAGGTTGCAATGCCAATCGCAATTCCTTGAGCGCCACCGCGAACCAGGAGCATTCCACCTGCCACAATCCAGAACTCGAGCGGGCCCAGCGGACTGAAGAAATCCCGGTGTGGGATCTGCCCGTTCAGTACACGCCAGCCGTCATCAAGCAGCATCAGGGCATCGTTGTGAAAGACGTTGATGGGCCCCGTCGACAACGTCGCAATGATCGCCAGGTACAGAGCAAGAGCACCCAGAACCGCCAGCGTAATCCAACGGGATCTGCGCGGGTCCATTCGTAGCCAGCCGACCTCACGATCGAAGAAGGTATTGCTGGATACCGGATCCGAGGCTTTTCCCTGTTCGGCTTTCATCGGCAGCGCGAGATTCTCCTGTCCGCAATAAAACCGGGGTGCAATACAATCTTTTCGAGCTGGGACTTATGGCTATGTCTTACCATACCCGGCATGGTTTAGCGCTCACCATTTTGTCGCTTGGTTTACAGCTGAAGCTTTTCGCAAACTCCGGCAGATCCTGCAGGACGGAGTTGGTTCTGTACTCATCGGGTGCGTGCGGATCGGTTTGGGCCTGGCTGCGTAGTTGTTCAGGCCGGGTCTGGGTGCACCACTGTTGCGCATAGGCGATCCAGAAGCGCTGCTCCGGCGTGTAGCCGTCGGTCTTCGCACTCATGTCGAGATGTGCCGCCTCCGCCTTATCTTGCCACGCAATCCATGCCAGCCATAGGCCGCCGAGGTCGGCAAGGTTTTCACCGAGCGTGAGCTTGCCGTTCAGGTGCACGCCAGGTACGGCTTCAATGGCGTCGTATTGGTTAACCATGCATTGCGCTTTTTCCTTGAACTTGGTCTCGTCTTCCTTAGTCCACCAGTCTTTGAGGTTGCCGTCCTTGTCGTACTGCCGCCCCTGATCGTCGAATCCGTGGGTGAGCTCGTGCCCAACGGTGGAGCCCATGTCGCCGTAGTTGGCCGCGTCGTCTTCTTTAGCGCTGAAAAACGGCGGCTGAAAGTATCCAGCTGGAAAGTTTACGTTGTTTTCCTGAGAACTGTAGTAGGCGTTGACGGTGGGCGGGGACATGTACCATTCGCCTTTATCGACGGGCTTGCCGATCTTGGCAAGGTCGCGATTGAAGTTGAAGACTCGCACGCGCTGCTGGTTGCCCAGCGCATCGCCGCGCACAATGACGAGCTTCGAATAGTCGCGCCACTTGTCTGGATAGCCGACCTTGTTCATGACCGTCTTCAGCTTTTCCTTGGCCTGGACCTTGGTTTCCGGGCTCATCCAGTCGAGCGAATCGATATCTTTGGCCATGGCCTGCTCAATGGCGAGGGTCATCTCCACGGCCTGCTGTTTATCGGCGGGTGGGAAATATTTGGCAACGTAGACCTGGCCGAGCGCTTCGCCCATTTCGCGATCGACGCGACTGGTGCAGCGCTTCCAGCGTTCCTGCTGCTTCTCGGCTCCGTTGAGAATGTGCGCGTAGAAGTTCCAGTTTTCAGTTTCGAACGCTTCGGGCATGCTGGTGCCGGCATAGGAAGTGAGCAGATGCCAGCGCAGGTAAGTCCGGACTTGGTCAAGCGGAGTTTCAGCCACGACGGTGTTGAATTCGGCGAAGAACTTCGGCTCCATGTCGTTCGCCTTGCCAGATGTGGGAGCGTGCGCAGCGGTGACGTAGTCCTGCAGCGAGAAGTGGGTGAGTTCTTTGGAGAGCGCTGCGACATCGGTGGGGTGATTCAGGTTTTGCGGATCGCGCCGCTGGGTGACCGTGAGTGAGGCCTTGGCGAGCCTGGTCTCGATGGCCATCACGGCATCAGCATCCTTGGCGGCCTGCTCGTCGGATTCGCCGGCGAGTACGAACATCTTGCGGACATGTTCGACGTACTGTTTGCGCTGCTCTGCGGATTTGGCATCGGTGCGGAAGTAGTAGTCGCGCTCAGGCAGGCCAAGGCCGCCGGCCCCATAGAAACTGATGACCTGGGTGGAATCGGCGAAGTCCTGGTTCGAGCGGAATGAGAAAAATGCATTCACGCCGATGGTGTGCAGGTGTGCGAGCAGTACCGGCAATTCGTCGGCCGAGCGCAGTGCCGCGATGCGGTCGAGTTCGGGTTGGATCGGCGTAAGGCCGAGCTTGTTCACATTCGCTGTGTCCATGCAACTTGCGTACTCGTCGCCGATTTTCTGCTCGTTGGGTGTGCGATTGGGATCGGGCTTCGAATTGTCTTCGAGAATCTGCTTGAGGTGCAGGCGATTCAGTTCGAAGAGCTCTGTGAAGCGACCGTACGATGTCTGGTCCGGCGGCAATGGATTGCGCTTGAACCAGCCGTTGCAACTGTAGCGATAGAAGTTTTCGCAAGGGTCGACAGTTTTGTCGATCAAAGAAGTATCGAAGACGCGCAACTCGGGTGCGGCAGGCGTGGCCGGTGCCGCGTTCTGGCTGAATGCGGGTGTTGCGGCAAGAAGCGCAATCAAAGCAAGGCCGGAGGGAGAGAGTACAACGGCTAAGCGAGACATGGCGAAACTCTAGCAGATTGGACCGCGGTTGGTCGTCACTTGTGACCAGTACAATAGTGGATGGGCTAAAGCCAATTTTGAGGAGCTATCGAGTGGCGCAGCGGACTTTCAGCATTATCAAACCTGATGCAACGAGCAAGGGTTACGCGGGGGCTATCCTCGCCGAGATTGAGAAAGCGGGATTCAAGCTTATTTCGATCAGGAAACAGACGCTTTCAAAGCCCCAGGCGGAGGGCTTCTATCATGTGCACGCGGCGCGGCCGTTCTTCAACGACCTGTGCGAATTCATGTCGTCGGGTCCCGTTTTCCTGATGGTGCTGGAGAAGGACAACGCGATTGCGGACCTGCGCAAGCTCATGGGCGCGACCAATCCGGCGAATGCTGAAGAGGGAACCATCCGCAAAAAGTTCGCGGCGTCAATTCAGGAAAATGCAATTCACGGGTCGGATGCGGAAGACACCGCGGCATTCGAGATCGGCTATTGGTTCGCGGGGTATGAGCTGATCTAATCTGTCGTTGGAAGGAGGCATCCGAATGTCATCTGGATACGCCGTCTCCCTCGCCATCGTGGCGAGTTGCCTTTCTGGTCAAATGTGGGGCCAGACCTCGCGCGAGGTTAGCTTCAGTCCACTCGACAAGCTCACGCTTCACAATCTTAAAGCCGACCCCGTAACTTACCGCGGCGTTCCGGCTCTGCGCATCACTGACACTGCGCCTGCAAGTGTCGATGATGCGGAACGTCTGGCGGTGGTACAGGACACATCGTTTCAGGACGGCACAATTGAAGTGAACCTGGCGGGCGATACTGCGGCGAACGCCCCGCCGCAAGCCCGCGGTTTTGTTGGAATCGCATTCCGTGTGACTGATGCGGCCCATTTCGAGTGCTTCTACATTCGACCCAAGAATGGACGATCCGAAGACCAGTTGCAGAGGAACCATTCGACCCAATACATCTCAGTTCCAGGATTTCCGTGGGACAAGCTGCGGAGCGAGACTCCCGGAAAATATGAGTCCTACGTGGACCTGGTCCCAGGGCAGTGGACAAAAATCAAGATTCAGGTTGTTGGAAAAACAGCAAGGCTATTTGTGAACGGGGCAGACCAGCCGGCGTTGGTCGTTAACGATCTGAAGCAGCCAGTCGCGAAGGGCGCAATCGCTCTGTGGGTGGGTCCAGGAACCATCGCCCATTTTGCTGGATTGAAGGTCGGTCCCTGAAACCGGCAATCGTCTTCCGTACTATTTGTCGCCAAAGAGATCGTCGAACTTTGCGCGCAACGCAGTGAAGTCGCGTTTTAGTTCCGCCACGGTCGCTTCAAGCTGCGCCATTCGCTCGTCGTGCGCGCTTGCGTCTGGGGTGAATGTCGTATCCAGCGCGGCGAGAGTTGCGGGCGACGCCGAATCCACCGGACCTGAAAGCAGATGGGCGTAGCGCGCTTCCTTGGTGCCGGGTTGACGCGGCAGCACGGCGACCAGCGACGGATCGCGTTCCATTAGCTTCTGCAGGCCGGCGATGACATCGGAAATTTCTTCAAAGCGATGCATGCGTTCGGTGCGGCCGCGAAGTTCGCCCGGTGTTTGCGGGCCGCGCAGCAATAAAACACACATTAGAGCTGTTTCGGCACGGGTGAAGTTGAAAGCCTCGCCAAGCCAGTGCTCATACTTGGTCACACGGCCATCGGCTGAGCGGGCGCGGCCTGCGAGCCCCTTGTTTTCGAGTCCATGCAGCGCCTGGCGCGTGTCGTCTTCGTCGAGGTCCATCACCGGCTCGCGGTTCGAGCGCTGATTGCATGCATTGATGAGCGCATTGAGCGTGAGCGGATAGTAATCGGGAGTGGTGATTTCTTTTTCGACGAGAGCGCCAAGGACGCGGGCTTCGGAAGCGGAGAGCTTGATGGGCTCGGTGACCATGGGTCTATTGTGACATCTCACGCATCCGTGCAACTTTCAGGTGTTTGACGCGTTGATCTCGCGCGTATACACTTCGCTTTCAAAATTGACTCGAACGGGTAAGTGGTGGAAGTAAATCTTTGTCCGCGCTGGGCTATGCGCAAGTTCGGTGTGCCTCCCGAAATTCAAGCGGACGCGAGCATTTTTCTGTCGAGCCTTATTGCGCTGCTGGCTGTCCCTCTCCTGATCCACATTCCGCATTTTTGCTTATTGCGCAGCGTGCTGCATGTGCCTTGCCCGGGATGCGGGGTCTTGCACGCAATTGCGTCGGCGTGTCGCCTCAATTTCGCTCAGTCGTGGGCGAATAATCCGGCGGGGTTGGCCTTCGCTGTGTTTCTCAGTTTTCAGACTTTGGCCAGGCCTTTCGCAATTGTTTCAGCCAGAACCCGGCCAGCGATCCATCAACTCTCTCGACGTGGATCGGGAGCAGTCTTTGCGCTCCTGATCGCTGTCTGGATTTACAGACTGCACTTTTACTTTTTCTAGGAGAACTCCATGGCAACTACGGTTTCGTGTCCGAAATGCAATATGCTCATCCAAAAAGCGGGCTATCCTGCATGGGTAATTATCGTTGCAATTTGCTTTTTTCCGCTTGGGTTGCTGGCGCTGTTAGCCGGGAGAAGACCGACCAGGTGTGGGGGGTGCGGATTCATATGGGAGGGGTGAAATTACTGTTTCCCAGATGAATTGCCAAACTCTCGCTGGTACCTTTGCATGCCATCCTACGCTGGCGATTCCAGCTTGCGATTGCGCGTCAGCAGGAAATAAACGACCGGCGTGACCACGAGACTGAGCACCATGGAAATCGCGAGGCCGCCGATCACGGCGATCGCCAGCGGTTGCAGCATCTGCGAGCCGGCGCCGAGCGCGAAGGCCAACGGCAACATGCCGCAGACGGCTGCAATGGCAGTCATGACGATAGGACGCAGGCGGCGCTGGGCGGCGTGCATCATGGCTTCGGCGGCGGTGATACCTTCCGAACGGAATTTCTCATCCGCATCGAGCAGCAGGATTCCGTTCTTTGCGACGATGCCGATGACCATGATGAGGCCCATAAACGACGCGACGTTGAATGATGTGCGCGTGACGAGCAGGGCAAGAATGACGCCCGAGATCGACAGCACCGACGAAGTGAGAATCGCAATAGGAGCAGGGAAGTTGCGGAACTCGGCGAGGAGGACGCCGAATACCAGCGCCAGCGCCAGCAACAGCACCTTCAACAGATCGCGGAATGACTTCTGCTGCTCCTCGTAGGTGCCGCCATAAGTGACGCGAATTGAAGAGGGCAGGTGCAGACCCTCCACGGTTTGCTGGACCTTTGACATAGCCGTGCCAAGGTCAGAACCTTCAAGGCGGCCCGTGACCACGACCATGCGCTGCAGATTCTCGCGAAGAATCTCATTCTGCGGCGGAAGCTGCTCGATGGTGGCGAGCGAGCCTAAGTTCGCGGTGTGGCCAGAAGCACTGTTGAATACCGTGTTCTCAATCGCGTCGAGCGACTTGCGGTGATCGTCGTCAAGGCGCACGCGAATCGTATAGGGACGGCCGTTGGCGATCAGTGGATCGTTGGCGGGCAGGCCATCGAGAATCGACGTCGCATCTTCGGCGACTTCGGTTGGGGTGAAGCCGAATCGAGCAGAGATGTTGGGGTTGACCTGGAAGTTGGTTGCGGGCCCGCTGATGGTGTTTTCGATTCCATTCTCGACGTCGACCACACCGGGAATTTTGCCGATGGCATCGCCGACACGCGGACCAAGTTGCGTCAGCAGCGCCTCATCGTCGGTGAAAATCTTGATCTGGATGGGCTCGGGAGCGTTGGACAAATCGCCAATCATGTCCTGCAAAACCAGCGGGAATTCGACGTCCAACTCGGGTTCCGTCCGCTTGACCTCGGCGCGGACGTCTTCAATCACTTCATCGCTGGAGCGCTTGCGTTTGGACTTGAGCTTTACCGTGAAGTCGCCTCTGTTCGCCTCAGTGACCGCCGCGAGCCCCAACTGCAAACCAGTGCGGCGCGAGGTGCTTTCAACTTCAGGTGTATCGTGCAGGATCTGCTCAACATGTTGTAGGACGCGATTCGTCTCGCTGAGCGAACTGCCGGCGGGCATGATGTAGTCGAGAATGAATCCGCCTTCGTCCATCTCGGGAAGAAGGTCAGAGCCGAGTGCGCGGTAGCCGAAGTATGTACCGATAACCAGGAGCAGGCAGACAGCGCCCAGCCACAGCGGCTTGGCCAGCGCCCAGTCCAGCACCCGATGATGCACCTCGAGCACGCGTCCCATGAAGCGGCCAGTGGTGTGTTCCTTGCTTTCTGATTGAGCGTCGTGACTGCGCAGCAACACAAGACTCAATCCAGGAGTCCAGGTGAGCGCCAGCATCAGAGAAGTCAGCAGAGACGCGGCCATGGTGATAGCCAGTGCGCGAAAGAAGCTGCCGGTGACGCCGCTGACCGAGATGAGCGGCAGAAACACAACGACAGGCGTAATGGTGGAGCCGATCAGCGGCACGGTGATCTCGCTGAGTGCCTTGCGTACCGCGCTGACTCGAGGTTCGCCGTTGTCGCGATGCATCACAATGTTTTCGACCACCACAATGGCGTCGTCGATCACCAGGCCGATAGCGGCGGCAAGGCCGCCCAGCGTCATCAGGTTGAAGCTTTGGCCGATGGCCCAGAGGACGAGAATCGTAACAGCAACGGTAACCGGAATGACGAGGCCCGCAATCAATGAAGAAGTCCAGTCACGCAGGAAGAGAAACAGAATAATGCACGCCAGGATCAACCCAATAAAGATGGCATCGCGCACGCTCGAGATGCTGTCGCGCACCAGTTGCGACTGGTCATAGAAGGGCTCGAGCTTCACGCCGGCCGGAAGCTTCTGACGGAGTTGCGCAATCTCAGCGCTCACTGCATCGGCCACCGCGACGGTATTCGACGAAGGCTGGCGCGCAATGTTCAGCAGGACGGCGCTTTTTCCGTTCGCAGTGACGGTGGTATAGATCGGTAGCGTGGACGGCTCGACTGTTGCAACGTCTCCGACGCGAACGGGAGCGCCGGTCGCGGTTGTCTTGACCACAAGTTGGCGGAGCCCTTCAGCGTCGTGCACCTGCGCGCCTACAAGGCCAAGGATGAGTTCATGGTTCGCTTCGTACAGACCGGGTGAATCGACGATATTAGAGGCTTGAATAGCGTTGACCAGATCGGTGACGGTGACACCGTTGGCCGCAAGCTGCGCAAGATTGGGCGTCACGCCGAACTCCGGCACTTGTCCACCCTGCACGGTTACGGTACTGACGCCAAGCACGCGATTCAGCGGAGGCTTCAGATCGTACGTCGCCAGTTCCCAAAGCTGAGTTTGCGGGACGGTGTCGGATGTGAGGCTGTAACCAAGAATGGGAAAGGTAGCGAACGTGAGGCGGTTGGTCGTGAAGCGCGCGGTAGAGGGCAGAGTCTGTTGAACTTTGCCAAGAGCTGCTTCCGTGAGTTGGAGCGCTTGGTACATGTCGGTGTTCCAATCGAAGAAGAGGCTCACTTCGGCCGTTCCGCGGCTGGTGGTCGAGCGCACGGTGACAAGTCCGGGAACGGAGTTGACCGCATCCTCGACAGGCCGCGTGATCGTGACTTCCATCTGCTCGACCGGCATCACGCCGTTGTCAATGCCGATCACCACGCGCGGGAAGCTCGTCTCGGGGAAGACCGAGATGGGCACCTGCAAAGCCGCGTAGATTCCGGCGATGGTGAGTACCGCGGCGAAGAAAAAGATCGGCCGCGTGAAGTGGACCAGCCAGAAGGATTCCTCGCGCGCGACTGGTGCTGGAGTGGCGATCGACATCAATCCTTTTCGCCTCCCTTGCCCGTGGCGGGCTTGGCGTCATCATCGTCGGCCTTGCCAACCTTCACCTTGGCGCCTTCATCCAGTCCATAAGACCCGCTGGTGATCACCGTGTCGGCCGTCGTCAAACCTTTGGTGATCTGCACGTCATCGCCGTCTTGAATCCCTAACTCGACAGATTTTTTGTGAGCCGTGCCGTCCGCGCCGACGACCATCACGGATTTCGTGCCGTCCTGCGCAGTGAGAATCGAAGACACGGGCACCTTCAGAGCGTTCTCAACCGTGTGGCCGGTGATGGAAACCTTGACCGGAGTTCCGACTTTAAGCGTGGCGTTTTTATTGTCGACCTTCAGCCAGATTTCGAGCGTGGTGCTGCCGGGATCAAGCGCCGGGCTGATCAGCGTAACCTTGGCATCCACCGGATCCTTGACGCCGGGAACCACAAGTGTCGCCATATCGCCAACCTTCATCTGCTGCGCAAGGCTCTGCGCGATGTGCGTCTTGGCCAGCAATGAAGATGTATCCATTACAGTGATCAACGGCGCGCCGGATGCAGGTGTCTCCCCGGCATAGAGCGGGCGATCGGTGACGACCCCGTTGATGGGGCTGCGAATCTCAGAGAAGTTCACTTGCGCGGCCGCGCCCTTGTATTTACCTTCAGCCGAGGTGAGCTGTCCTTGTGCCGATTTGAGCGCGGCCTCGTGGCTGACGTTCTTCATCGACTCAAGGTGCTTCGCCGCGGAGTCGTAAGCGGCCTGGGCCTGCACCAGTGCGGCTTGCGCAGTGTCCAGATCGCGGCCGGGAATCGCACCTTCGGCGAAGAGTTGCTTGCGGCTGTTGACGATGCTGTTGTTGAGGTCAAGATTGGCCTTGGCCTGGGCGTAATCCAGTTCTGCCTTCTGCGCATCTTCAGGAACCTGCGCCCTGGTCGCTGTTGCATAGGCTGCCTGCGCGGCTTCGTAGGAGCCTTTATTGTCCTGTGCCGCGCCGACGAGGTCGGCATTCTCGAGCACCGCGAGGAGCTGGCCTTCTTTCACCCTGGCTCCGCGCTGGACCAGAAATCTTTTTACGGGCGCGCTGATTTTGGGTGCGATGGCGGCCTGCGCGAGGGGAGCAAGAATAGCGTCGGCGGTGATGTGGTTGGAGATTGCGCCCTGTTCAGGATGTTCGGCCTGCACGGTGACTTCAGGCGTGGGTGTCTCCTCCTTCTTGCAGCCTGCCGCGAGAAGAGTGGCGAACAGAACGGCGGCGGAGAACGCACGTGCATGTTTGACGCGTTGCCGGCTGCGCATGCGGAAATGGTCGTCGCTTCGAATCGTTTCGTTCATGAGTTTTTACATCGTTCCAGTCAGGGTTTGCAGTCCCGAAAGTGCAGCTTCGTAGCGCACGCGCCCGTCTTCGCGGGCATTTTGCGCAGTGATAAAAGCCGATTGTGCATCGACCACTTCAAGCACGGTGGCTTCGCCGCCGGTGTAACGCATCCGGGTGAGCCGCAAGCTTTCTGCCGCCGTGGCGACGCTCAGGTCGAGCGAGGCCAGTTGATCGCGGGCTGCCTGGGCTTCGGCATAGGCTTCATCCAGTTGCGCGACCAGGCGGCGCTGAGTTGCGGTTAGCGCTACCTTGGCGACGTCGCGCTTGATCTCGCTTTGCTTCACCTTGTGCGCTGTAGCCAGCCAGTCCCACACGGGAATATCGAGCGTTACCGAGGCTGAGTATCCCAGGTTGTTCACTCCATCGGGTCCCTTCACGGCAAACTGTGGAGCATCGATGCCATAGGTGTAGTTGAGGGCGAGGCCGGGCAGATATGCGCCGCGAGCGGCCAGGACGTCTGCGCTGCTCACTCTCAATGTGGCGAGCGCACTCTTCAACTCTGCGTTGTTTTTGGCTGCAAACTGGTCAACGTCGGCCCGTGCCGCAAGCGGTGCCGCAGTCTGCGACACGCTAATGGTGTAAGGCGTGCGCGGATCGGGGAAGAGCAACACGGCCAGTTCGAGACGCGCTTTGTCGGCATTAATCTTTGCGTCGGAGAGCTCGCGCTCACGGGTCTGCTGCTCCAGTTGCGCCTTCACGGTGTCGGCGTGTGCGGCTTCGCGGACTTGTTCGCGCTGGCTGGTGAGCTTGACGAAGTCATCAGCCTCGGCCTTGGCGCGCTCAGCTATCACAAGTTTCTGACCAGCCGCGGCCAGTCCGTAGTAGAGGCCGGTTACGGTGGAAACCAACCCGCGTCGGGCGATCTCCATTTCGGCTGCGGCAACGGCTGCGGCTGCGTCTGCGCGCCGCAAGCCGGAAATCTGGGCGAGTCCGATGTCTTCGTTGATCACGGCCTGACTGGCATATTCGTGCACGGCATTGCTGGCGATAAAGATTGGCGAAGGCTGGGAACCGGTTCCCTGACCGGACTGGTTTGAAAGGCCATTGGGCTGGGTGTAGATGGCCTGGTTGTGATAGGTGACACCGGGCAGCAAACCCGCGCGGGCAATGGAGCGATCAAGACCAGCAACCTTGCTGTCGGCTACGGCCATGGCGTATGAGGGCTCGCTGGACTGCGCGCGCTTCAAAGCTTCGTCAAGCGTGATGACGACCGCCTGCGCGGCCGCTGTCGAGTCTTCGGGCGTGGCTTGCACGGTCGTTTGGACCTTGGTTTGCGCGATTGCGGCCGTGGAGAGTAGAGCAAATGAAACAGAAAGCCACACCCCGCGCATGGCATGCAGTACCACGCGTTTCAAGCCGGAATTTGAATCGGAATCTATCGGCACTGGGGAACAGGATACTGGCACAAGCTTAATTTCACCTGAGGCTTGGATGATTCGATTGGAGTTTGCGGCCAGATGCACACCGGTGCGCTTAAGATGTTTTTGCATGGAAACCACAAAACTAGCGGGAATCGAAGTCTCGCGAGTCGGCTTGGGAACCTGGGCCATCGGCGGGTCGGAATGGGGCGCGGTTGCAGAGGATGCGGCGATTGCCACCTGTCTCAGTGCCATCGAACGCGGCATCAACCTTATCGATACGGCGCCGATCTACGGCCGCGGACGTGCCGAGGAGATTATCGGCAAAGTGATCAGGGCCCATGGCCGGCGCGACGCGTTCTACATTGCCACCAAGGCTGGCCTTCAATGGAACGAGCGCGGCGTGTTTGCCAATTCGACGCCGGCACGGCTGCGGCGCGAGATCGAGGACAGCCTGCATCGGTTGGGCACCAGCTATATCGACCTTTACCAGATCCATTGGCCGGATACCCTGGTGCCTATCGCGGAAACAGCCGGCGTGCTGGCGGAGTTTCAACGGGAGGGCAAGGTGCGGGCTCTCGGGGTCAGCAACTTCAGCGTTGCGCAGATGGAAGAATTTCGCCGTGTCGCTCCGCTGGCTTCGGACCAGCCCCCGTACAACATCTTCGAGCGCGAGATCGATGCTGCGACCCTTCCCTGGTGCGAGGCCAATGGAGTCGCGGTGCTGACCTACAGTTCGTTATGCCGCAGCCTGCTTGGAGGCCGCATCCATCGCGGCATGACGTTTGAGCCCGGAGATATTCGCGCCGTCGATCCAAAGTTTCAGGAGCCGCGCTTCAGTCAATATATGACGGCCGTCGAAAGGCTGGCAGCGCTGGCCCGTGACCGCTATGGGAAATCGCTGGCTCAGCTGGCCGCGCGGTGGGTACTTGACCGGCCGGGGATCTCGGTGGCACTGTGGGGAGCCAAGCGGCCCGACCAACTGGACGCAGTCGCCGGTGTGATGGGCTGGAAGATCGACGCCGCGACCATGGCGGAGATCGATCGTATTGTGGCCGAGTCTGTTACTGACCCTGTGGGGCCGGAGTATCTGACGCCGCAGGTACGGCAGAACTGAGCGGCCGCGCTGTCGCGTTCCACGGCAGTGGAATTCTGCGCACGCCAACCGGCCGTTTCTGCGATACTAAACCGTTATGCCAATAGCCGACCTGCAGCAGGCTGCACAGAAAATCGCCGGATTTCTTTCTTCCCTCAACAAGTTGGGCGGCATGCGCCTGAAATACCGCATTACGGCGGGAGATGGCGCGCGCGATCCTCAGGGACTGGAAGCGCGAGAGATCTACGTGGAACTCGGTGGCCTCGATGTTCCGCTGCTTACCCAGCACAATGGTGAACTGCTGCGGGCTCTCGAAACCATCGCCGCGCAAATGCTGCGGCTGGAGCAGCGTGAGCATGACCTGGTCAGCTTCGACGCCGGCAACTTCAAGGCGCTGCGCGCGCAGGAACTGCGCATGTCTGCCGAGGTGGCCGCGGAGAAGGTGCGCAAGTCCGGCGTGCCATATGCGTTTCCGCCGCAGAATAGCCGCGAGCGTCGCCTGTTGCATATGGCGTTTCGCGATTTGCCCGGTGTAGAGACGGCCAGCTCCGGCGAGGGGCAGGACCGGTTCCTTGTGGTCTTTCCTGAGGGCAAGACAAATCTGCCGGTGACTCCGCCCATGAAGCCGCGCGGATTTGGCTCTGATCGTGGCTCTGATCGTGGATCAGGGCGGGATCGGGGCGCCGGACGCGATCGGGGATATGGACGCGATCGCCGATAGAGCTGTACGTGCAGGAAGCAGAATGACCGCACAATCTGATTTGATATTGCGCTCTCGAATGCCAGTCGTTCTGGGGATCGTGGGAGGCGCACTGTCTGCGCTGGGTTTCTCGCTTGTTCTGGCGGGAGGACTATTTCTTCTGTTTCTGCACCACATGTTCATCATGGGAATTAACTGGGCTATATTTCTCCTGGCTCTGAGTCTGCCGATCCTGTTCTTTTACTCTGGACTGCTTTTTATTCGTCGGGCACTTCGTCGCTGATCGGCGGCAGGTGAATCAGCTCTTTGCAAGTTATGGCGGATCTGAAGATCAAAGGGACAGGCTTGTGTTGTGCCACAATACCGAAAATGAAGATTCTCATCCATTTCCTCATGGTCTTCGCTGCACTCGTGTGTGCGGCGCAGAAGCGCCTCGTCCTGATCGATCAGGATGGCTCCGGGCCCGGCGGTTCCAACCAGATGGCCATGCTGTCTCTGCTGCAGGCGCCGCAGGTCGAAGTCCTCGGCATCACCATGGTGACCGGCAATGCCTGGCGCGACGAAGAGACACTGCACACTCTGCGCATGCTTGAACTGACCGGCCACGGCAACGTCCCGGTCGCAAAGGGCGCAGTGTTTCCGCTGGTGAGGACTGAACGCGAAACGCAGCTTTCATCGGCACTCGATGGCAAGGTGACGTGGCTGGGCGCCTGGGGACAGGGGCCGATGACGCTCGTCGAGAACAGCGGCGGCGTCACTCCTTTTACTCCCGACAAGCTCGATACCCATGGGCCCTCCGCCATTCCTCCGTTGCCCGAAGGCATGCCGTCACTCAAGCCGATCGACGAAGACGCGGCGCATTTCCTTATTCGCCAGGTACGCGCGCATCCTCACCAGGTCACGATTTACGCCGCTGGGCCGCTGACGAACATTGCGCTGGCAGCTTCGATCGATCCGGAATTCGCGGAACTCACGCAGGGCATCGTGATCATGGGTGGCAGCCTCAATCCGCAGACCGACGATCCTGAATTCGCTTCCAGCCCTCGGCATGAATTCAATTTCTGGTTTGATCCCGAAGCCGCGCACATCGTGCTGCGAGCGGCGTGGCCGCGTATCGATGTGACGACTGTGGACGTATCAATCAAGGCGCCGTTCACGCAAAAGATGCTCGAAGAGATTTCCAAATCGCAGTCGCCCACCGCCAAATACATTGCCGCGTGGAGTCAGAATCGCTACTACCTTTGGGATGAGCTGGCTGCGTGCGCGTGGCTCGATCCGACGCTCATCACCAGGGAGACGGTTGAGTACATGGATATCGATCTGAGCCACGGACCGAGTTATGGCGATACTCTCACCTGGACCGAAAAGCTGAAACCGCAGACCGGTGTGCGCCTGGTCCATGCGCAATTGGATCTCGACCTGCCGCGCTTCCAGAAGATGTTCGTCGACTTGATGACCCGATAATGAGCGATCGCACATCCCCCGGCCCAAAATACGCGGTCAGCAATCCGGCCCCCGGCCGCAACTCTTACATTTACGGCATCGACATCGTCCGGTTCCTGAGCGCACTAGGCGTTGCTGCATTTCATTTTTCCTGGAAGATGCCGGGTGCGCCCTGGCACTTTCCATTTGGGTGGCTCGGAGTTCAGACATTTTTTGTTATCTCGGGCCTGGTGATTGCAAATTCCGCGTATGGTTCAATCGCGCGGCGGTTCATTGAGGGAAGATTCTTTCGCCTGTATCCTGCCGCTTGGTGCGCGCTTTTTGTCGGTTGCTTGCTAGTCGGGACGATTGGCGCGGCTGCCTATGATCGTTATGGAATTCTCGTGTCCATGGCCCCGCGAGACATCTTTGGTTCGTTCATTCTTTTCAGCATGCACCACGCTTCGAGCGCGTACTGGACGCTGCCGATCGAGATCGCATTTTATGCCGTGGTTGCGCTGCTGCTTGCTTTCCGGCGTTTCAACAATGTCGAGATGTTCGCTGCACTCTTAATGTCGTGGAGTGCCGCCTACCTGTTGGTACTCGCATTGAATCCATTCGGATTGATGCACCACCGGCGCCTCCATGTCGAATATGGCTGGACAACCGTGCTGCTGCTGCGCCACGGGTGCTATTTCAGCCTGGGCATCCTGATTTGGCTTATGAAAGAGAAGCGAATCACCGGCCTCGGAATCGCTGCCTTTGGAGTTGGGCTTGTGGTTCCGCTCTGCGAAATTCTGGACAGGTCGCGTCAGATTTATTTCTTTCTCGTCAGCAAAGAGATCCTCGGGATGTCGTTCAGTGCGAATGTGTTCGGGGGGATGGCATACGGTGGATTTCTGCTGGCAGTTGGAGCCATCTTGGTCTCGGTGAAGATGAATCACCTTTTTCCGCAAGGAGACGGACTGCACAAAACGGTGCGGCTGCTTGGCCTTACTACCTATCCGTTCTACCTTTTGCACGAATCGATTGGTGGATTTGTTCTGGATCGCACTAGCCGGCTGGGCATCGCACCAAGCCTAAGCCTGATCATGGCGTTTCTAGCTATCGGAATTGTTGCCCTCCTCGTCGCTGCCTGGCTGGAGCCTCTCCTGCGCAATGGATTGAAACGCGGCGCTGGCTTGTTGGCTCGCAGAGCGTCGCTCTCATAAAGTTGTCCCGCCAGAGATGGTTGCCAGTCTTATTCCAATCTTCCGTACTCTTGCGGGATAGTGCCGGCCCTTATCTACTTGATATAGAACCCTTCCACGTTTATTGATGTTCTGCTTCTCATTGCCTTGCGTTGCAAACACACAAAAAGGAGAGTCATGTTTTCCTCACAACTTTTTGCGCACCGTATGCGCATGCCTTTGCTTGCACTTGCAATGACCATAGTTCTCGCAGGGTGCGAATCGAAACAGGACAAGGCGATCGAACAGGCAAAAAAGCAGGCCGTACTAACGGGTCAGCCGCAGCAGGTTGTGTCCGTTGACAAGGCCGGAACCACAACCACGACGGTGGTGCAGCCGCCTGTCAAAGGGCAGACCACCGAGGCGATGACGACTACAACCACGCCTCCGGCGCCGGGAGGGCAGGTACCGCCTCCACAGGATCCGAAAGTGTATCCGGTCGGTGGTGATCCGAACCAGGCCTTGGATCAGAACGGCGCTCCGGCCGGGCCGGATGGAAAGCCCTCCGCTGCTGGACCGGTGCATGTGACCATCCAGGCCGGAACCAGCCTGGCGATCCGCGTTGATCAGCGCATCAGCGTGAAGACCAATCACCCTGGCGACACCTTCACGGGCGAAGTGGTGGAACCAGTTGTCGATCCCAGCGGGAATGCGATTGTGCCGAAGGGGACGCAAGTCGGCGGCGTTGTGGAAGAGGCGCACAAGCGGGGCCACTTCAAAGGTGCGTCCGTGCTGGAACTTCGCCTGACTTCCCTGACGCTGAATGGCACGCAATATCACTTGCGCACTGCCGATCTCACCGAACGCAAGAAGGGCAAGGGCAAACGCTCGGCAGCCTTGATAGGCGGCGGCGCGGGCCTGGGCATGCTGATCGGTGGAATCGCCTCCGGAGGCACGGGCTTGCTGATCGGCGGACTTGCCGGCGGTGGTGCTGGAACGGCTGCTGCTGGACTGACCGGTAATCGCGATCTCGACATCCCGGCGGAAACAGTCGTGCACTTCAAGCTGGCCGAAGATCTTATCGTGCAGGGCTAGGCAAGACTGCATCATTAGAAAATGCTTGCCAGCGGTGAAGTGTCGCGGAACAATGCGGCAGGGGCAAACCATGGCAAGCGAATCCATTCTCGGTGGGAGCGAACTGGTCGCGTTCGCTCCCACCACCGACCCCACAAAAGCGCGTGCGTTCTACGAAGGTGTACTCGGGCTGCGTCTTGTGGCCGATGAGAAGCCGTTCGCGTTGGTCTTCGATGCCAACGGGACCATGTTGCGCGTGACGACTGTGCATGAACTGAACCCGCATCCATTCACGGTACTTGGGTGGCATGTCGCAAATATCGAGGAGACCGTTGATCGGCTTACCGCGTCCGGCGTCGAATTCAATCGCTACAAGGGAATGAATGACGCCGATCCCCGCGGTATCTGGAACTCACCTAGCGGCGCGCGGGTTGCGTGGTGCAAGGACCCGGATGGAAACGTGCTGAGCGTGACGGAGTTTCGCAAATAGACCGGAACGTCAATTAGTGAGGTTAGTCGAGATTCGATGGCGTGAGCCCTTGACGTGGGCGCGGAACAAGGCGCTTCATGCTATTGCTCCTTTTGCAGCGAGGCTTGAATCTCGAGGATTTGAAGTTGGACTTGCTTGATTTCCTTGAGGGTGGCTACCTGGCTGTCATAAATTTCGTAATGCACCTTGTAGATCACTCCCATGAAGAAGAAGACGGCACTGCCGACTTGAAACCCAGGAACTGGAAATCCGCCAACGCGCCAGAAGGTCAAGAGTAAAAACAAGGCAACTGCGAGAAAGAAGAACGTGTTTGCCGTGACTTTATCCCAGCGAAGCGCCCTTGCGTGCTTGGCCAGTAGCGTCGCGGTCTCTTCACGATAGGCGGCGAGGTTTTCCGGTTGCGGCAAAGTCGCAAGCAGGCGCTCGCGCAGGTCATTCGATTGTTGTGCCATGTTTCACTCCTTCGAGAATCTGTTTCATTTGCCGTTTGGCATAGTGAATACGGGATTTGACGGTGCCCTCGGAGCAGCCGACGACGTTGGCGATTTCCTGGATGGAAAGGTCCCGAAGAAAATGCAGAACAAGAACTTCACGGTGTTTAACGCCAAGGTGGCTTAACGCGTCGCGAATGGCGGTCGCATCTTCTTTGTCGAAGGATGGCTCTTCGATGTTGAACGCATCGTCAAGTTGCGCCTGCTCGGTCTTATCGCGTTTGTAGTCACGGCGGATGCGATCGACAGCGACGCCGTGAGTGATTGCGTAAAGCCAGGGCCTTAGAGAGCCGGGGTCTTTCAAGCTTCGGATGCCGCGAACCACTTTGATCCAGACATCCTGAAGGACGTCGAACGCAGCATCCGTGTTTCCGGTAAGGCTCACTGCGTAATAAAGCAGCGGCCTCTCGATGACCGCGATCAGGTCTTCGAATGCTGCTGGATCGCCCGTCTGGCAGCGGAGCGCGAGCCACTCAAACTGGACCCGATCGTTACCCTCATTGGCCATTTGTCTAATATGTCGAACCTGAGTCGCACTTGGTTCAATTCTCTTGCAGAATTTTTTTATGCGGCTGAGGCCAAGCTCCTTCGCCTGAAAACTTGATCGTCACCATATGATCGCCAACGCGGAAGGTATCGCTTCGCGAGCGGCAGCACCCCGGAAACGCAACTGCAGGTTTCTCCACTTCGGTCGCTGCGGCGACCTGCGGTCGAAATGACAGCACGATGGAGTGGCGAATTTCGAGCCGGATGCAAAAAGGCCGCGCATCGCGCGGCCTCTCTGATCACTGTTCACTTATCACTGACACTGCTTTTACCCGTTCAGATTTTCCTGCAGCTTGTTCAGCGTGCGGTGCAGGTCCTTGTCCGTCCGGCGCAGTTCGTCGATCTTGCCGATGGAGTGCATCACGGTGGTGTGGTGCTTGTTGCCGAACTGGCGGCCGATTTCGGGCAGGCTGGCCTCGGTCATCTGCTTGGCGAGGTACATGGCGATCTGGCGCGGCACAACGACGTTGCGCGAGTTGTTCTTCTGCTTCAGGTCGCTGACCTTCATGCCGAACTGCTCGGCGACGGCGCGCTGGATCGACTCGATGGTGATCTTGCGCACCTGCATGTCGATGAACTGCTTGAGGCACTGCTGCGTCGTCGCCAGCGTGATCTCGGTGCGATTCAGGTTGCACCAGGCAACCAGCCGGGTCAGGGCTCCTTCAAGTTCGCGCACGTTGGTGCGGACATTGGAGGCGATGAACAAGGCCACGTCGGTGGGAAGCTGAACCTGGTCGTTCTCTGCCTTCTTCTGCAGAATGGCGACTTTGGTCTCGAGATCGGGGGGTTGAATGTCGGCGATCAAGCCCCACTCAAAGCGCGAACGCAACCGGTCCTCGATCTCGGCAAGCTCTTTGGGAGGACGGTCCGAGGCAATGACGATCTGCTTCATGCTCTCGTGCAAGGCATTGAACGTATGGAAGAACTCTTCCTGCGTCCGCTCCTTTTGCGCGATGAACTGGATGTCGTCGATGAGCAGCACGTCGACGGTGCGGAAGCGATCGCGGAAGCTGGTCATGCGATCGTTGCGCAACGAGGTAATCATTTCGTTGGTGAATTTCTCTGCCGAAACGTAGCAGATGCTGGCCGCCGGCTGGCGCCTTTTCACTTCGTGGCCAATGGCATGCATCAGGTGCGTCTTGCCCATTCCCACGCCGCCGTAGAGGAAGAGCGGATTGTAGGCGCGCGACGGCCGCTCGGCCACTGCCAAAGAAGCAGCGCGAGCAAACTGATTGCCGTTTCCAATGACAAAGGCGTCGAAAGTATAGCGAGGATTCAGTTGCGCGGCGGTGGACCAGTCGAATCGCGTCTGTTCCGGCGAACGCGATGTTGGCGCGGTGGGCGCATGCGCGGGCAGCGGGCCAAAGCCGCCATCCTTACGCTGCGGAGGCATCGAGGGATCTTCTTCCACGGTGACGAACTGCACGTCGTCGAACTCCAGCGACTGCAGGTCGATGGCTTCCTGGATCAGGTCGCCATACTTGTCGCCGATGTGCTGGAACTCCTTGGAGGGGACGCGGACAAATAGAATGCGGCCACTGGCGTGGCTGAAGCGGGTTGGTTTCAACCACGTCTCGAAAGACTGGCGAATGACCTTTTTTTCCAGGGCTGCGAGAATCTGAAGCCAGGGATTGAGAGCCGAAGCCGGCGAAATTGCGAATGCCATCGAGCGAATCCTTGCCGGCGCCACCTGTGTACTGCCGTGTGAATTCAAACCGCGCGGTTAAGACAATGGCTCTCGCTGCAGTGGAGCAATCGCTCACTCGCATCTGCCTACTGAGGACTTGCCTGCTCGCCGTTGGTTCTGCCTCGAAAAAACACTGCGAGGCACGGGTTGAGATTCACTCCGTGGGACGCTCGGAAACTTTCTTGAACGGTCCCGATAGTAGCACATTTGACGTGTCTTGCAATGTCTCTTTCACATAACTTTTGGGAACGCGCTGAAGGTTGCACCACGTTCGGTGAAACCTCACATTCATGATCGAAATTCTCTCGCCGCAATCACAGATTCTTACTCAGTTATTGCTTTTCTCGTGCTCTTTTTACTTCGATGCTCGACCTGCGGAGCATGTTTGCGGACAGTTCGAATTCAAGTGCGAAGCAATCCCGCACCGGTACCGGCGGATTGCCCCCAAGTTCGGGGTGCTGGCTTCAAAGCCCAACCTTCGATATACTTAATACTTGCCGTCCCGAGCGGTTCTGCAGTTCACTTGCCCAGGCCAATTTCGTGGCAGGTTGTTCTTTCCTGATGAAAGAGCAACGCAATCGAACGGCTTCGACTCAAGTTAAGTGCAGAACCGCTGTCGGCGCAGATTTTAGACAGGAAACAGGAGCGCATTTTTTATGCCCAAGCGCACATTTCAACCCAACCGCCGCCACCGCTGAAGACGCATGGATTTCGCTCGCGCATGAAGACCAAGTCGGGCGCCGCCGTGCTGAGCCGTCGCCGTGCCATCGGCCGCAAGCGTGTTGCTGTCAGCGCCGGATTCCGCGACTAAGTCTTTCCCGCCGTTTTGTTTCGGCCGGACAGGTTTCAGCGCCACCGTTTTCCGGCCAAGATACCTTCCGGATTGCGATGAGCATTCCTCCAAAATCTGAGTCAGAAACCCTCGCGCCTCGAGCGCGCAGGTTCGCCAGTCGCTGGCTGCGTCGCGCCTGCGCAAGCACGCGGACTATCAACGCGCCTATGCGGCCGCGCGCAAACGCCGTTCGGCACTGATGAGTTGGTTTCTTGCACCGCAGGACGACGCCACGGTCGCGTCCCCGCGTAGGGCTCACCGTGGGCAAAGTGCTCGGCAAGGCACACGAGCGCAACCGCATCAAGCGACGTGTTGCGCGAGTTTGCGGCGTCACGTGGATCTTCTGCCGCCGGCGGTTGCGACCTCATTCTCCATCCCCATCGGACAGTGCTCACGATGGAATTCACGAAACTCGACGCAGAGATTCTGCGTATTCTTCGACAGGCGAATGCGGACACGGCACGCGCAATCTCAAATCGCCGGAGCGCTCCCGCAAGGCAGAGCCAGCATGATCACGCGCCTTCTTCTGGCCACGCTCGAGTTTTATCGCCGATGGCTATCCCCGCCGTTGCATTCGCTCGGCTCCGGGTCGGAGCAGTGCCGTTTTGTGCCCACTTGTTCGGAATACGCTCGAGTTGCAATTGCAACCCATGGCCCCATTCGAGGGATGGACTTGCGATCTGGCGACTCCTGCGCTGCCATCCGTTCAGTCGCGGAGGGTTGGATTCCGTTCCATCACCCCAGGAAGCAAAGACCGCTCCCCGGGGACCCCGGTACCACCCTTGAGTGCCGCAGGCCATTTGCCCCACGAACCGTTACCATAGAAAGAGCGGCGGCCTGGTGGTGCGCCACTCCTCAACGACAGGAAGTTCCCTTTGCCCGAAATTCGCAATCCTAATCTTGAATCGCACGGATCTGGCTCTAGCGGTGGTGGTGGCGGCGATTTCCGCAGCCTGATGATCTTTACGTTTCTGGCCCTTGCGGCCGTGTTGACGTTTCAGTACTTTCAAGCCGGCAGCCAATGCCCCGGCAACGCCAGACACAGCAGTCCACGCAACAGGCCGCGTCAGCAGGTACCCTCATGGCGACTTCCGCGTCAGTCGCTTCGAGTCCCGTGAGCGCAACTGGAACGGCGGCAAGTCGCTGCTGCTTCCGAAACCGACAACCACGGTCGAGAACGAAAAGTATCGGATTACCTTCACCAACAAGGGCGCGCAGGTAAATCATTGGATACTGAAGGACTATACCGACTCCACCGGCAAACCCCTCGACATGGTGCAGGCGCAGACTTCGGCCCGCTTCGGTTTGCCACTCTCGCTCTTCACGTACGACGCCGACCTTGACCTCGCAGTTGAATCAGCGCGCTCTACCAGCCGTCGACCACGGGGCAGGTGCTCGCTCCAAGGCACGCTCAGCTTTCACTATGCGGCCGGTGGACTTGATGTCGTCAAGACGTTCAGCTTCGATTCCAGCTATGTCATCTCGATCGATGTCGAATGTAACGCGCAATGGTGAGCCAGTGCGCGCGCTGGTGTCCTGGCCCGCTGGTCTCGGCGACATGGAGGAGTTTCTCCTCCAAGACCCGCAGGCCCGGTAACCACCGTGGCCTACCCAGTCAACTGGTCGATTGACGGCAAGCAGGACACCGAAGCTGCACCCAAGGTCAGCGGCAATGCGACATTCGATCAATCGTACGAATATGCGGCGGTCAGCGATCTCTATTTTGCCGCGGCTTTTCTGCCTGACGCGCCCGCACGCACCACGATGGTCACTTTCCACAACACCATCGATCTGCCCAGCGATCTGAGCGATCCCAACAGGCCAGAAGAAGCCGGCCCACGTCGTCGGACTTGCCGTTGGTGATCAGAGCGGCGCCACGCAACTGCGGCTTTATGCGGGCCCCAAAGAACTTGACGTGCTCAACTCGGTCCACGCCATCGGTGCGGACGGCAAGCCCACCGGCCAGTCGCTCTCGTCGCTGATCCAGTACGGCTGGTGGGGCATCATCGCCAAGCCGCTGTATCTCGCGCTGCGTACCTGCGCGGCCTGCTAGGTCCTGGCATCAACAATTGGGGCTGGGCCATCATCATCGTCACCGTCATCTTCAACGTCGTGCTGCTGCCCACGCGGCTCATGATGATGAAGTCTTCATTGAAGATGATGCGCATTCAACCCAGGCTCGACGGCGATCAAAAAGCACTACGCCCATCTGAAAGTGAACGACCCCAAGCGCGCCGAGATGAACACCGAGATGATGTCGATCTAGAAGGAAGAAGGCGTCAACATGTACGGCGGCTGCCTTCCGCTGCTGCTGCAGATGCCGCTCTTCTTCGCCTACTATCGCGTGCTTCTGAACGCGGTTGAGTTGCGCCAGGCGCACTGGTTCTGGCTCACCGATCTATCGATGCCCGACCCGCTGCACATTTTGCCGATTATCATTATCGGCACCATGTTCTTCGTGCAGTTCATTACGCCGTCGCCCGGCATGGACCCAGCGCAGCGGCGCATGATGGCCATCATGATGCCGGCGATCATGGGCTTTACCCTGTGGCATTTCGCTTCGGGGCTGGCACTCTACTGGATCACCGGAAACATCATCAACCTGATCATGCAGGTCGCCATCAATCAGTCGAAGATCGGCAAGGAAATGCATGAGATCGCTGCCCGTCGCGCTGCCAAAAAACTGCCCAAAGGCGGCAACGCGAGTCCGCGTGTGATCCAGGGGAGGCGCTGAGATCTGGCGGCGGATCATGCCGACGTCGACGCGTTAGTCAGGGATACCAAGACGCTTCATTGGCACAGTGCGGCTTGGGCCAGTATCTCAGGGCATGGCGCTGGAAGCGCCATCAACGATTTTTTCAGTTCATGGCCGAAGTCAAGTGCTTGCGCGGACTTTTTCAGCGCCTCGCCGATTTCAAGCGCTTGTACCGACTTTTTAAGTGTCTCGGCGATTTCAAGTGCTTGTTCCGGGTCAAGAAGGGTTTGCAGGATCGTCCGTTCGCCAGTCTGGAGCTGCTCGGCACTCTCTATATAGTGGAGGCGCATCAGCACGCCAACGCCGGGAACGTGTCGCACTTCGCATTTACTGATTGGACAGGCAATGATGACTCCACTTCGAACGTCGTGCGCGTTGGTTGACATGTAATTGGCCTCATTGATGACTGTAACCTTGCGACAATTTCAGCGCGATGCCACCTAAGAACTATTTGAATGGTTCGTTCGTAGCGGAAGCCCTACTCGAATTAGACGAGTAAGATAGGTCGCACCTCTTACTCGAGCGGTGTAGATCGCTGCTCTCAACCCAAGGCCGCTCTCAACGCGCCATCAATCTCCGGCAAATAAAAACTGAAATCCAGCCGCCTGCAGTTTCGCCGGTTCAACGCGAGCACTTGCCAGCAGAGCCTCGTCCGCCATCTGCCCGAACAACGCACGCAGCGCAAACGCTGGAACAGTCAAAAAAGCAGGCCGGTGCAACTCCCGCCCGAGCAGCACGCGTGAAGTCCTCATTGGTGACTGGATGGGGAGAAGTCACATTGACCGCTCCCGACAGTTCCGCGTGATCCAGCGCGAACAGAATCGCCGCAAGCACATCCTTCAGCGCGACCCAGCTCATCCATTGTTTGCCGGTGCCCAGCCGTGCTCCAAGGCCGACACGAAACGGCGGCAGCATCTGCTGCAGCGCGCCATGCCCCGGTCCCAGCACTACTCCAAAGCGGAGATGCACCACGCGAATTCCCGCTTGAACCGCCGGATCGGCTGCCGCCTCCCATCGCTCGCACAAGTCCGCAAGGAAGCCGCTTCCCGGCGCCGACGATTCAGTCAGCACTTCATCGCCGCGGTCACCGTAAATTCCAACGGCCGATGCCACCAAAAATGAACGAGGCGGGTTGCGCAGAGCGGCCAGCACCTTTGCCAGGCGGTGGGTCGAATCCAATCGGCTTGTGGCGAGTTCGTTTTTATAGGCCGCAGTCCATCGATGCGCGGCCACGCTGGCGCCGGACAGATGAATGGCGGCCACCGCACCTTCCAGCGCGGAAGGGGCTTTCACGGCTGGCTCGGCTTCTGGATTCCACTGAAGCTGCCTTTGGCTTGACGGACTGCGTCTTACCAGTTGAAGAACCGGGACCTCCCGGCTGTTCAGCGATTGAGCCAGGGCGGTCCCGAGCATTCCGGATGCGCCGCTTACGATGATTCCGCCCGAAACGGTGGGAAAATCCATACTTACAGCATCATCGTTCTATGAGTGCGCATTGAATTTGACCCTGTTGCCCGGGGTAGTTAACTTTGGTAGCATGAGAATGGGTTTTGATCGGGGCAAAACCAGCCCTGCGGACCTTGGAGGGCTAATGACTGAGGCGATGGCTCGCAACGAGGAAACGCAGAAGTCGCAAGTGGATACCGAAACAACGGAGAAGTTCATTGCGGAGAAACATATTGGCGAGCGCATCAAGCGGTTGCGACTGAAGAAGTCGATGGGCTTGGTCGAACTCGGCAAGCACACTGGCCTCTCAGCAAGTTTTTTGTCGCAGCTTGAGACAGGTCGAGTCGTTCCAACGCTCCGCAACCTGGCCCGCATCGCCATGGTCTTCTCAAAAGATCTGTCTTATTTTTTCGAAGCCGAACCACAATCGATGTTCCGCATTCACCGGCGCAAGGAGCGGGTGCGTCTGCCCCAGACGGGTGTCGAGGAGCCGACGTACTTCTTTGAAAGCCTGGGCTACATGGTGCCGGACCGGCACATGGATCCTTACTTTGCGCAGTTCATTCCCCTGGAACGTACGAAAGATCCACGCGCGCACATGCACCCCGGCTACGAGTTTCTCTACATCCTCGATGGCGAACTTGAACTGCATCACGGCGAGCACCACTGTGTACTGGGCCAGGGCGACGCCGTCTACTTCGACTCGAGCACTCCCCATTCCTATGTCTGTGCCGGAAAGAAGCCGGCCGACGCCCTGATTGTGACTATGCATCAACCTCCGTCGACGCAACCGGTAACGCTGTTGCGCTCGGGCGCTGGAGCTACCCTGGTGCAGCGGGCCGTTGCGGGTCGCGGCGTGTTGGGCCAACGCGAGCCGGGAGGGAATTAGAGGCGGTTTTTGCACCGGTCTAGCCATGAATTAACAGTCCTGTAACATGTTCCTGCGCCGGGCTTCATCGGCGCTCTCTATCCTTGAATAGCCATTGTTGGTCCTGTCTAATCGATAGATGTCTCCGGCCCTTTCTTAGTCAGAGACACGATGGAATTCCTTTATTCAATTCACATTTTCTCGCGCAGAATGCGTGTTCGCGCGCACAGCAGAATACTGCCTGCTTCGTTTCCCCTGTACGCAGGAGATCCTATCCATGTCAGTTCAAATGTTCCGCAAGAGCTTCTTGCATCTCGCGGTATGCCTGCTGTGTTTTTGGTTGTTCTCTGTAATTTCCAATGCGCAAAGCACCACCGAGGGCGCGATCGCTGGTACGGTCGTTGATTCAACCGGCGCCGCTGTTTCCGCGGCCGCGATCAAATTGCACAACGACGGCACCGGCGCAGACATTGACGTTGTCGCCGATCCCAGCGGTTATTTCAAAGCGCCTCTGGTCCCACCCGGCGTATACACCGTAACCATTTCCGCCAAAGGCTTTGGCGTTTACAACGCCAAGTCTGTGCCGGTTACAGTTGGTTCGCTAACAGAACTGCACCCGGAATTGAAGGCTGGATCGACACAGGAGACAGTGGAAGTTTCCGGAACCGCACCGGTTCTTCAATTCGAATCGCCTGAAGTTTCTTCGACACTCACCACTCAGGAAATCGTTAATCTTCCGCTGAACGGAGGCCGGTGGTCCAATCTCGCCCTGCTTACCCCCGGAGCGGCATCGGATGCGAACGGCTTCGGCTTGATTTCATTCCGCGGAATCAGCCCTATCCTGAATAACGTTGAGATCGACGGCGCCGACAACAACCAGGCTTTCTTCTCAGAAGAGCGCGGCCGCACGCGCGCAGGCTACTCCACTTCGCAAATTTCCATCGCCGAGTTCCAGGTAAATACTGGCGTCTATTCTGCCGAGTATGGTCGGTCTGCCGGCGGTGTAATGAATGCCGTGACCAAGAGCGGAACCAACCAACTCCACGGTCAGGCGTACTTCTACGATCGCGATAACGATTGGGGTGCGCTGAATCCATTTACGACGATCACCACGGTCAACCTTCCTGCCGGTGGCGGCACGCCCACATTCCCCAACAGCCCTTATGGTCCCAAAGACTGGCGCAAGCGCTGGGGATTTGGCGCCGGCGGCAAGCTGATTGAGAACAAGCTGTTCTGGTTCTATGCATACGACCAGTTCAAGCGCAACTTCCCGGGACTCGCAAAACCGGCGACACCATCTACGTTCTTTAACCAGTGGGCCGACCTTACCCTTCCTGGGGGAGCTACCTGTACTGAGGTGACCACAACAAAGGGCACCACGACTACTGTCAATGCGAAGCTCACCGGAAGCGGTACATCCTCTGGCGATCTCGAAGCTTGCACATTGGCATGGCGCGCCTACGGCGGCAATTATGCAGCCGCGGCCGCGCACTACGACCAGCTTCTGTATGGTTCGCAGGTTTCGTCTGTCACCGGTTTGAAGACAGTCGGATTACTCGATGATCTTGGCCCCGTTCCACGCACCGGCGACGAAGTGCTGAACACACCGAAGATCGACTGGCAGATTTCTCCCAGCGAGCACTTGAGCGGCCTCTACCATCGGTTGCGTTGGGATTCGCCCGGCGGCGTGCAGACGCAGACCTCAAACAATTACGCGATTGACACTTTCGGCACCGACTACGTAAAGCTGGACTACGGCCTGGTGAAACTCGACAGTATGTTCACCTCCAGTCTCTCCAACGAAATTCGTGTGCAGTATGGCCACGAACTCGATTGGGAAGGCCAGCAGCCTTATAGCGATTTCACCAAGCAATCTCTGACCAACACCACCGGCATTCCGATTCAGCTCGCCATCCAGGGCGGATCGAGCAACTACGGATTCACCGCGGGTTCTCCGTACTACTCATTCCGCACCGCATATCCCGACGAGAAGAAGTCGCAGATTGGCGACACCGCCATCTGGACACATCACGGCCACACGCTCAAATTCGGTCTCGACATCCTTCGCAACGTCGACACCATTAACAACCTCTACGAGAGCAATGGCGTTTACACGTACCAGTACTTCGGCAATTTCTTTTCGGACATCCTGAGCCCCAACGGCGGTTGCGATTCCGGTCAGACCGAGACAGGCATCTCTACCAACGGCGCTGCCTATCCGTGCTATTACGGATTCACGCAGGGCTTCGGCACTCCCAAGTTCACGCTCACCACGGTGGACTACGGCTTCTTCGTGCAGGACGACTGGAAGCTTACGCCGCGTCTCACTCTGAACCTGGGTCTGCGCTACGACAAGGAGCAGATTCCCGCGCCGTTCAATTCGCTGGTCTCAACGTCATTGTTGAACGTTGCAATCAACGGAAAAGGACCTTACCCCAACGACGCAGCGGAGATTACAAACCGGCCATCCGACAACAATAACTTCGGACCGCGCGTCGGTTTGTCATGGGATCCGCATGGCACTGGCAAAACCGTCGTTCACGCCGGCTATGGCCTCTACTATGGACGCATTCCCAACGGCATCGTTCTCAACGCTTATGAAGCAGCCGGCAGCCCGCTTGGCCAGTACACGATTCCATCGGTTCATGGCAGTCTGCCCAGTAGCACAGTGCCAACGTTCCCGAATGTAATCGGTGCGGGCGCGTTCCCGACGCCAAGCCTGGACTTCTTCGCGAAGAACTTCCAGAACCCGCAGGTGAGTGAGTTCGACCTCTCGCTCCAGCAGGAAATGCCCGGCAGAACGTTCTTCTCACTCAGCTATATGGGTGCGATGGGCAGGGAGCTACCGAACTTCCTCAACATCAACCTCAACCCCGCAACTACCTACACGAACACGTTGACAGTCGCGCCGAAGACGGCAGGCGGAAGTTGCGGCCCATTGGCGTGCGGAACGGCAATTACATCGAATGTCTATTCAGGGAGCTACGTCAACTCACATTACGGCTACGTCACTGAAGTCGTGAGCAACATCAACTCCAGCTACAACGGCATGATTGTTGAGGTGCAGAATCGCAGTAACAAAAACGTCCAGTTCGATGCGAACTATACCTGGTCGCACGCGCTTGACTACAACCAGAACCAAAGCACCTCACCCACTTCGAATAACTGGTACGATCCACTCGGCAATTCAGCGGCCAACTATGGCAACTCGAATTTCAATGTGCCGAACCGCTTCGTGACCTGGGTGATGTGGCAGTATCCTGGCAAGTCTTCCAACTGGTCACGGTTCGTGACTGATGGCTGGCACGTGAACCCGGTATTGCAGATCCAGAATGGTCTGCCTTACTCGGCAGGCGTAAGCGGCACGCAGCCAGCCTCGGGGGCTCTCAAAGCCGCTGGCTCGGGGATGAACGGATCGGGCAGCTCGGCTTACCTGATACAGCTTGGACGCAACACTTTCAGGCAGCCAAGTACCACGGTACTCGATTGCCGCCTGCAGAAGGATTTGCGGGTAAGCGAGCGGTTCAACTTCGAGTTGCTCGGAGAAATGTTCAACGTCCTGAATCACCAGAACGTGACCGGAGTAAATGCAACCGCTTATTCCATCAACTCGACTGCGAATACTCTCGTTTATCAGCCGGCAACGGGTGCAGGTGTGAACGCTTCCGGTTTCGGAACGGTAAATAACGCCGACTCGAACTTCGTATACAGCCAGCGCCAGATCCAGGTAGGCGTCAAGCTGGACTTCTAATTGCGTTGGCCGACTTCGAACACAGACTCGGCCAACTTAGCACCAACAAAGACGCGGCAGCTTCTGCTGCCGCGTCTTGTTCGTCGTTAACCAGGTGCGCAAGGACTATGGCTGCGTCTTGGCAGGCGGATTTGCAGGAGTTCCGGCCGCCGGCTTCGCCGTGCTCCCGGGAGTAGTAGTGCCGGGAGTTGTAGTGGTCTTGGCTGGAGCCTTCTTCTTCTTCGCCGGGACTGCTGGAGCTGGACACTTGGCGGCGGGCGGTGGCGTCGAGGCAGCTTTCAGCGACGCAGCCTGCGTTTGCACCATGGTGTGCAGATCCACCATTTGCTTTTCCTGGAGTGTCGCCGTCTGCTGCAACTGATTCCCAAGGGTGACGCGAGCCTTCTCCAGGTCGGCCATCGCTGCCTGCAACTGGCCTACCTGATCTCCGGGAGCCGAAACGCGAGCTTGTTCCACCAAATGCACCAGGACGTTGTACAGCGCATCCACATTGCTCGAGACGGGGAGCATCTTGCTCAGCATTCCTGGCGCGGTATCTGCGTCTTTGACCAGCTTCGGAAGGGTTCCCTGCAAGTCGCGCCGAATGGCGTCGATGTTGGTTCCAGCTTCATCGCGCACGGAGCCGCGTTTCCACTTCTCCAACTTCAAGGCGGCAACAGCTTCCTGCACTTCTCCAAGAGGGCCATCAAGAAGGGCGGTCGGCGCCGAAGGCGTGAACGGGACGCTTGGGGCGCTGGCGGTCGGAGCTGAATGACCACTGTCGGCCGCAGTCTGTCCGGCGCAAAAGAGCGTGGGCGCAATGCAAATGGTCGCAAAAATGACGACTTTAGAGATGCTCATGGGGATTTTGCCTTCCTGATAAATGGACTGTGGTGCGCGGTCCTGAGGTGTATGCGGGCCCGGCTGCGGTCAGGTTCACCGGCGATTGCCCCTGAATCAGTATCGCAATCGATCCTGCATCGAACAACCTGCCCGAAGTTTGGAAGGGAAGTGATTTTCCGTTCGAGTTACCTTGCCCAAGGCAACGGTTATTGGTTATCGAGTCATCTACAAATCAAGTGAAATCATCAAGAAGCCGAGCCGCCCGACTAGTTTTTCGATGCCTCCAGTGGCTCATGATGTTGGTTTGCGCTGCTGAATTGCCTGTTCTTGCAGAGCCGATCGAAGTTCACCACCCCGAGGGAACCCTACATGGGTTTCTCGCTCTCAGCACCCAGCAGGGCCAGGTTCTGGCCGACGGCGATCTCATCGAGGTAGTGCACGGAGACCACGTCAAGACGCATCTGACCTTTCGCTTCAGAGATGGTTCGCTCGATGACGAGACCGCAGAATACACCCAGCGCGGCGTCTTTCGGCTAATCTCAGATCATCACATTCAGAAGGGTCCCTATTTCCCGCACCCGCTCGATATGACCATCGACGTCGCAAAAGGAATTGTCGTGACCCGATCGCCAGGAAAAGACGGCAAGTACGAAGACACAACCTCAAACATCAAGATGCCGGCCGACCTTTACAACGGTCTTGTCATCCCCGTGATCAAGAACATCTCGCCCGATACCGGTGAAACCAAGGTCTCCATGATCGTGGCCGCGCCAAAACCTCGCGTTGTGACGCTGGACATGATGCCCATGGCCCCGGGAACCTTCTATCTCGCGGGAATGCCCCGCAAGGCAACGGTCTACAAAATCAAGATCGAGATAGGCGGAGTAGCCGGCATCATTGCGCCCGTAATCGGCAAACAGCCGCCTGACATCTCGATTGAGATCTTCCGAGGCGAGTGGCCGGCCTTTTTGCGAGAAAGCGGTCCGATCTTCGAGGGTGGAGAGATTCTCACCATCTCGCTTATCGGACCTACATGGAAAGCCGAATCTCATTCAGAAAAATGAATCGTCAGTCTTTGATTGCGGCGAAGTACTCCGCGACTTCCCGCCAGGTGTTCACGCGCGCAAATCCCGTCGATGTCAGATTGTGGGGTGCGGAATACAGCAGGCCCTGCCCTTCAAAGCGCAGCAGGTTGCGCGGCAGGTCATCGATCAGGTAATCGGCGCGAAGAATGCTCTTGTCTCCGCAAAAAACGTAATGAGAGGCAGGCAGAAACGCAAAGTGCCGCTGCAGCCAGCGATATTTTGGCCCTAGCGAGTTGGGTACAGCCATAGCTTGCGTCGCAATGAAGATCTCAAACCGCGATGAAAGCTGTTTGAGAACCTCCTGCGCTCCGGGCATCAGGGGCAGGTCTTCAAAGAAATCTTCCGCATCCAGAAACGCCCTAAGCTGCTGCTGACGATCGGCCGGAGTAACCTCCCACAAGCCCTTGCCTACAAGGTCGTCGACCGTCACTTCCTCTTCAAATGTCTGGTTGTAGCGGCGCAGGTGCTCGCCGAGCGTATCGGCCATCACCTCGTCCATGTCGACGCAGACGCGCTTCAATTCTTGTTCCTCTGCTTCCAGGATTCAAACCAGGTTTCAATCGAATGACGTTGCCGTGGCTCCGGCGAAGTACACATTCGACCCCACGCGAATCGCTATGCGCCCGCTTGCCGCGGCTTGCGGATCGCCCTGCCCGCATCCAAAGATGGTTCTGGCTGGGGAGTCTTCGGTGCCGGTGCCATCGCCGGATCCCAGTAAAGCAGCCGGCCGCAGCTGTCGCAGGTCAGCAACTCGCCTTCGCGCAACTGGTTCCAAACCTGGGGCCGGACTCCCATGCGGCAGCCCACGCACTGCTGATTGTCGGCGCGAGCGATTCCGGTGCCGCGCGCTGCGGCGATCCGGTCAAAACGGCTCAGCCACTCCGGCGCGATGTCTTTGCGCAACGCTTCTCGCTCTACTCCGAGTGCTGTCTGCTGTTCTGCCAGTTCCTTCAAGCTCGCGGCAACCCGTTCCCGCGTTTTTTCGAGTGCCGCTGCGAGTTCCTCCACTTGCGCGCGCGCCGCGGCCAGGGTGGCTTCCTGAATCTCGGTGCGCTCCAGGCTGGCAAACTCTTCATTTTCCAGCCGCTCGGCCTCCGCTTCCGCGAAATGCACTTCATGCTCGATGGCGGTAGCCTGCGCCGGTGTCGTCACCGTGTCCTGCTGAGCCTTATAGCGCGCCGCCTTCTGACGGTGTCCAGCGATCTCCCGTTCCAGCTTGGTGCGCAGGGAATCCTCGCGACTCAGAGCATCTGAGGCGGCTCCGGTCTTGGCCTGCATTGCGGCCAGGGCGGACTCGGCTTGAGAAATCTGCGAGGGAAGCGTCTTGGCTTCCTGCGCGAGCCGGGTTCGCTCCAGTTCAACTACTTGTAGCTTCACCAGAATTTCAATCTGCGTTTGCATCTGTGCCAAGAAGTCTAGTTCATTGACCGTCTAATAAGAAAATGGCTGCTTTGCGCGAGCGAAAGGCATCCAACCAAATCAGATGGGGCCCACTGAGATCGGCACACCTCCACGCAGACGCATACCCCGCTGGCCGTTCTGGGTGGGTGGAAGCGTTCTCGCGCTTCTCGTCACGATCGTTGTCCTTATAGATATTGCGGCGCACCGGGCAGAACCATTTGTGCGCCAGCAGCTTGTCCAGGCCCTGTCAGATCGCTTTCACGCCAGAGTCGAACTCGACAGCTTCCACTTATCGCTGGGCAATACCCTTCACGGTGAGTGGGGAGTCTGGGGTGAGGGGAAAGGCTTGCGCATCTGGCCTCCCGCCGATGTTGAGGGCGTTCACGTTCCTGAACCGAACCCGCCTCTCAAGCCGCTGATTCAGCTCAGTGAATTTCACTTCCACGCTCCCTTGCGTTACAAATCCGGAGAGCCTGTCCACATCACGCAGATCCGTCTGAATGGACTGGACATTCGCTTTCCTCCGCGCTCGCATATGCAGAGAGCGTCGGAACCCAAAAGCACCACAATCCCTCCCTCAGCTCCGTTCAGCGTAGCCGTCGTGGTGGACGCAGTTGACTGCACCGATGCGCGCCTCACCCTCGAAACCGACAAGCCCAACAAGCTTCCGCTCGAATTTGTCATCAGCAGTTTCCGGCTGAAGGGAGTCCACCCGGGTACGCCCGTGATGTTCGACGCACAGTTGCAGAATCCCAAGCCGCCCGGACTGATCCACACCTCGGGCAGTTTCGGTCCGTGGATCGTTGCCGATCCTGGCAGCAGTCCCATCAGCGGCGACTACACCTTCAATCACGCCGACCTCTCGGTCTTCAAAGGCATCGCCGGGATGTTGGACTCGACCGGCAAGTACGAAGGCACACTGCGCGACATGACAGTAGATGGCCAGACCGACACTCCCGACTTTCAGCTATCGCGCTTCGGCCACACCATGATGCTGCACACCACTTTTCACGCGCGCGTGGATGGAACGAACGGCGACACGTGGCTCGACCCCGTCGACGCCACCCTGAACAGTTCGCATTTCACCGCCAGGGGGCAGATCGTGCGCGTTTTGAAGACCGGCGACGACGGACGCCTGCACAGCATCGGCCACGACATTGCGCTCACCGTCAACGTGGGCCGCGCTCGGATCGAAGACTTCCTGCGCCTTGCAACCGACTCACCCGCCCCTCTCATGGATGGGGACATCGAGGTGAAAGCGCAACTCCACATTCCGCCTGGGCATGTTCCTGTGAACCAGCGCATCGCCATCAAAGGAAAATTTGCTCTCGATCAAGCGGAGTTCTCAAGCCTGCAGGTTCAGAAGCGCATTCGCGAATTGAGCCTGCGAGGACAGGGAAGGCTTGACCAGTTGAAGTCCGCTGAAGATGTGAAGATCAAGTCGCACGTTGAGGGAGATTTCAGCCTGGAGAGCGGTGTACTCACATTGCCTTCCGTGATTTACTCGGTGCCCGGCGCCGACATTCACTTGCATGGCACCTACCATGAGCAGGGCGGAGTCCTGGACTTCACCGGAACTGCAAAGATGCAGGCCACCATTTCGAAAATGGTCGGCGGATGGAAGGGCCTGTTGTTGAAGCCCGCCGATCCCTTTTTCAAGAAGAATGGCGCCGGCGCTGAAATCCCCATCTACATAGCCGGCACGCGCGAGAAACCGCAATTTGGCTATGACTCGAGCCATAGCGGTGGAACCCATCCGCAGCGCCCCGGCGCACAATAGCCAAAAAGTCGCATGTCGTTCTCGTCGCATCCGGGCTCAGTTTTGAATTGCGCTTCTTGGTGCGTCTGTATAATTCTCCGCATATTTCACTGTCAGTATTGCGGAGGCTCCTATGGATATGATCACTCTGGTTCTGCTCGCTATTCTTGCGGTCATTGTTCTTTCACTCATCCTCGGCAGCTTCTTCACCGTCAGTACCGCGCAGGTGGCCGTGCTCACACGCTTTGGCAAGTTCCTGCGCGTAGCCGAGGCTGGGCTCAACTGGAAGGCGCCGTTTCTTGATTCCGTTTCCGGCGTAGTGAGTCTTCGCGTCAACCAGATAGCGCTGACCATGGAGACCAAGACCAAAGACAATGTCTTCGTCACCATCCCCATCTCGGTGCAGAATCGCGTGCGCCCCGAGCGTGTGTACGATGCGTTCTACAAGCTCTCCGACCCAGTAGCGCAGATCAAATCCTATGTCGAACAGGTGATTCTCGGCCATGTACCCAGCATGACTCTCGACGAGGTCTTCGCATCGCAATCCAGCATCGCCTCGGCCGTCAAGCAGGAACTGGATTCCGACATGGCGGCATTCGGTTATGAGATCGTCAACGTCCTCGTCACCGATATTGTTCCCGACGCCAAGGTCAAGTCTGCGATGAACGACATCAACGCCGCCCAGCGCGAGCAGGTCGCAGCCACGGCCCGCGGCGAGGCCGATAAGATTCTTGTCGTCAAAAAAGCCGAAGCCGAAGCCGAAAGCAAAGCGCTGCAAGGGCAGGGAATCGCCAACCAGCGCAAAGCGATTGTCGAAGGCCTGCAGGCCTCCATCGAGCAATTCCAGAAGGCTGTCGAAGGGGCGACATCCAAAGGACGTGATGCAACTGGTCCTCGTCACGCAATACTTCGACACGCTGAAGAGCATTGGCGAGAACGACAAGACCAACACGCTGTTCCTGGCCCACTCGCCCGGTGCCGTGAAGGAAGTCTCCGATCAGATACTTGAATCGATGCTGCTGGCCCAGAACTCAACCGTCATGACACGGTGATGGTAGGCTTCGGGATCCGCTTATGTACGCCGGACCTAGGAAAGCATGATGATGATGATCCTCGGAGACCTAGATGCTTGGGCGTGGTTGCTGACGGGGCTGTCTCTGGCGCTGTGCGCAGGAGTCCTCATTCTCGATGCGTACTACTTACGCCTTAAGCTGCCGGTCCGGTCGCGAGCTACATGGATACTGCTTGGAACGTGTGCCTTCTTTTGTGGTGGTGGAGTGTATCAGACAATTTCGGATGCCTCTGATGCTCCACATAAAGTCGTGACTGGATCAATTCCGACGATTCACGAAATCTATCTCGGCCACAACCGCTCTTTGTATCTTGCGCGAGTGTTGAATGATTCTGAACCGTCGCGCCTGGTGAACTTCAGCAGTGAAGCACTCGCCGTCATCAAAGAGCACCGAACGGATCAGTCGTATCGAATTGGGTATCTGGATGATCCACAGGAGTTCTATGAGAGAGGGAGGCAAGGTTTTTATTTCAAAGTGGTAGACATTGATAATCCTATATCGAACGACTCGTATTATCACTTCGATACGCATCACCATCCCGTGAGAGCTGTGATCTATTTGTTTGATGTTCTAATCCTGCTCATGACTGGCGTTGCCGTTTCGCGACTGGCCGACGCCTCGCCCGATACGGACGATGATTTCGAAAACTACCGTGATTCGGGCAGTGATGAATACGGAAAAGCCACACCCATTACTTCGTTGAATCTAGGTTCGTCAGAAACGGAAGACCGATGAATTTCCGGTGTTCTTGCTCCAAGCGCCTACGTTCTTGATTTTGAATTGAGAGGGTTCTAGACCAACTTCGTCTGGTCGTCAAAGACCATGCTCTCAACTATTCTCTAAAGAACCGTCAGCTATTCAAGACAAATTCCATTCACCTGTCGATGCCCCCTCTGTGTTAATTTGACCTGTTCAAACCGTTGCAGATTTTACGAGCAATGGAACAAAGGATTTCGCAATGCACTGGACCAAATCTGTTCTAGCCGCTATCGCAACATGCGCCCTTAGCCTGTCCATCGGAGCGTTTGCACCCGCCGCAAAATCACAAACACAAACTCCCTCCGCACAATCGCAACCCACCGGTCCTGAATGGTGGCGTCACGCCGTCATCTACGAAATCTACCCGCGCAGTTTCCAAGACTCCAACGGCGACGGCATCGGCGACATCAAGGGCATCACGTCGCGCCTCGACTATCTCCACGACCTCGGCATCGACGCCATCTGGATCACGCCGATGTATCCCTCGCCCGGCATCGACTACGGCTACGACATCTCCGACTACACCGCCATTGATCCGCTCTACGGCAGCATGGCCGACTTCGACAACCTCGTCGCCGAAGCCGGGAAGCGCAACATCCGCGTCATCATGGACTACGTCATCAACCACACCTCTGACCAGCACAAATGGTTCCTGGAATCGCGCTCTTCCCGCGACAATCCCAAGCGCGACTGGTACGTCTGGCGTGACGGCAAGGGTCAGACCGCTACCGATAAAGGTCAACCGCCGAACAACTGGCAATCGTGGTTCGGCCACTCCGCCTGGCAGTGGGATGAGAAGACGCGGCAGTACTACTACCACTATTTCTACGTGCAGCAACCTGACCTGAACTGGCGCAACCCCGAGGTGCACGTTGCCATGGACGGTGTGCTCGATTTCTGGATGAAGCGTGGCGTCGCCGGCTTTCGCATCGATGCGGTTTCGCGGCTTTATGAAGATCCGGATATGCGCGACGATCCTTACCTGCCCGGCCACAATGCCTACGGCGATCGGAACATTCAGCACAAGTACACGGACGATCTGCCCCAGGTACATGACGTTCTGAAAGAAGTCCGAAGCGTCGTCGACAAGTATCCCGGCGACCCCGTGCTGGTGACGGAAGCCGACGAGCCCAACGTCGAAGCGCTGGCCAAAATGTATGGTCATGGCGACGAAGTGCAGCTGCCCATGGACTTCCAGATCGCCGACGTGAACACGCTTTCCGCGCCACGCTTCCGCGAGCTCTTCAATCAAGTAGAGAACAACTCAGCTCACGGTCAGCCTGAATTCTTCTTTTCGAATCACGATCAGCCGCGCCAGTGGGACCGCTACGGCGACGGCGTGCACAACGACCAGATCGCGAAGCTGATGGCCGTCCTCGAACTCACCACGCGCGGCACGCCGCAGATGTATTACGGCGAAGAACTCGGCATGCGCACCACCGATCCGGCGCGCAGTTGAAGATGTGCATGATCCCATCGGCAAGCTCGGCTGGCCCAAAGAAAAAGGCCGCGACGGCGAACGCACGCCGATGCAGTGGGACGTCATCGCAGGATGCCGGATTCACCACTGCTACGAAACCCTGGCTTCCTATTCCGCCCAGTGCTTCGACGTACAACGTCGAGGCCGAGAGCAAAGACCCGGATTCGATCTTCAACACCTACAAAAAGCTGCTGGCCCTTCGCAAATCTGAGGCTGCATTGCGCGAGGGCATCCAGGCAAGTATCGGCAATGATCCCGATGTATTCGCGTTTCTGCGCAGAGCCGAGAACGCCACGATTCTCGTGGTGCTCAACATGAGTGCGCATCAGCAATCGTGGGGGTTCAAGGTGGACGAGTATGGCATTCCTGCTACCGCAACGATGGTTCCGCTCTACAGCTCGACGGCCCTGCCTGCCGAGCCGCTATCGCCGCTGCGCATCAAACTGGAGCCTTTTGCAGCTGTCGTCGCGAAATTACAATAGGCCCGGTGCTGGGTGCCACAGGTCTCGCTTTTGAGACCTGGGTTTGCATTCCTTTTCGTCCCACTTTCAACTCCCCAACCCCAGCCCATTGTGTTAGTTTTGCCCTGTTCACACCGTGCCAAATTTATGAGCATCGGAACGGGTGTGTCTGCCTTCGCAAGCGAAGCGCTGGACAGCCCCATGGACGAGGAGAACGCAATGCACTGGACCAAAAAATTCGCAATCATCGCCGCAATCGCTCTTATGGTGAGCAGCACCGCTCTCCAATCGCAATCATCCAAGCCGTTGAGCTCGTCCGAAGAGAAAAACTGGTGGCGCAACGCCGTCTTCTACGAAATTTATCCGCGCAGCTTTGCCGACTCGAATAACGACGGCATCGGCGACCTGAAAGGCATCACCGCGCACCTCGATTACCTCAAGGAACTGGGCATCGATGCCATCTGGCTTACGCCCTGCTATCCATCGCCGCAAGTCGATTTCGGCTACGACATCTCCGACTACGAAGCCATCGATCCCAAATACGGCACGATGGCCGACTTCGACCACCTCATCGCTGAAGCCAACAAGCGCCACATCCGGGTGCTCATGGACATGGTGATGAACCATAGTTCCGATAAGCACAAGTGGTTTATTGAATCGCGTTCTTCCAAAGACAATCCCTATCGCGACTGGTATGTATGGCACGACCCTTCGACAGGCTCAGGGCAGGCTCAAGGCCAGACCGCGACTGACAAAGGTCAGCCACCAAACAACTGGCAGTCCGTCTTCGGTCATTCGGCGTGGGAGTGGGACGATAAGACGCGCCAGTACTACTATCACAAGTTTTATATCCAGCAGCCAGACTTCAACTGGAACAATCCCAAGGTTCACCAGGCCTTCAAGGATATCCTTGCCTTCTGGCTCAAAAAAGGCGTAGCCGGCTTCCGCTTCGATGCCATTCCAACGCTGTTTGAAGATCCGCAGATGAGAGATGAGGATGTGGCGCTCGACAAGGATGGCAAGAGCTATACGAACGCATTCGGCGACGTCGCCCTGCAGGATACACGCACCAGTAATTTGCCCGAGGTCCATCCGGTGATGGCGGAGATGCGTGCTTATGCCGACAAGTTCTCAACCGACAAGTTTCCCGGCACCCGCGTTTTCGTCGGCGAGACCTATCTGCCCAATGTTGCCGAACTCCTCAAGCAGTACGGAACTCCCGAACATCCGGAATTCCAATTGCCCATGGACACGCAGATCGGCTTTATCAATAAGCTCGATGTCGTAGCATTCCGCGCCAAGCTCGAAGATGCGGAGACCGACCTCGGCACCAACATCCCGTTGATCGTTTTCGACAATCATGACAACGCAAGGCTCGATACCCGCTATGGCGATGGTGTCCACGACACTGATATCCAGCGCGTGATCTCTACCATGCTCTTCGCCAGCCGGGGAGCCTCGCTCTTCTACTACGGCGACGAAATCGGAATGAGGACTACTCCGCCAACCCGGAAAGAAGATGTACAGGATCCGATTGGCGTTACCGGTTGGCCTAAAGAAAAAGGTCGCGACGGCGAACGCACCCCGATGCAGTGGACCCCTGGTCCCAACGCCGGATTCGATGCACCCACTGCAAAGCCCTGGCTGCCGGTCCCACCCAACGCATCCACAATCAACGTGCAGACCGAGAAGGGCGATCCCAATTCGCTCTTCGCCTGGTATCAAGCCCTGATCCGGCTCAAGAAGACTAACCCTGCGTTTTCTCAAGGCTCAGACACGATGCTCGATAAACAAAATACCAAGGTGCTGAGCTGGAAACGCGACGCTGCGGGAGCGCCCCCGGTAGTCGTGGCACTTAACTTTACCGCCGAGCCGCAAACCGTGAATCTTGTCGGTCGCGGCCTCTCTGACGGTCCGGTGACCACACTCTTGAAGACCCCGGGCTCCAACGATCCCACATCGCTGAAGACCATTCAACTCGGCCCCTACGGCGTTTACATCGGACAGCTTCAATTCGCCCTGAGCCACTAGCACGGAGACACCAATCACCACATACTCAATCGGCGGTTCCATTCATTTGGAGTCGCCGATTTACTTTTCTGTCCCAAATCAGTTTCCAATCCTCAAACCATCACTCGCTGGAGTAATATGCTGGAGCGCCCTCAACCAGCGCGGGCAGCATTTGGCCCATCCCCATCAGGAACAAGAAATCCGATGCCCGAAACCACCCCTGACCGAGCCAGAATCTTCCAGGCGGCCCTGGCCGAGCACATCCAGATAATTCAAGCCCTGCGAGACCAGCAGCACGTTCTCGATCAGATCGCCTCGGAAATGGTCCTCTCGATCCGCGCGGGCGGCAAGATACTGTGGTGCGGCAACGGCGGCAGCGCCGCGGACGCACAGCACCTGAACGGCCAACTGGTTGTTCGCTTTCGCCTTGATCGCCCCGGCATCCCTTCCATCGCTCTATCGACCGACACGTCCATCCTCACCGCGGCCAGCAACAATTATGGCTACGAGCACATCTTTCAGCGCCAGGTGGAAACGCTGGCGCGCAAGGGCGATGTCGTAGTCGCGATTTCTACCTCCGGAAACAGCCGTAACGTCTTTCTGGCTCTCGAGGCCGCTCGCAAAATTGGCGCAGTCACGGTGGCATTTACAGGCCAGGGTGGAGGAAAGATTGCCACTGCAGCCGACTTTCTATTTGAGGTGCCCTCCGCGGACACACCGCGCATCCAGGAGGCACACATCCTGGCAGGGCATGTTTTGTGCGAAATTCTCGAAAAGGAATTGAATACAGGAAAGGCTGCAGCTACCCCAAACGGTGTGGGAGTCAGAAATCCCCTCCCGTCGCGTCCTCAGTAGCGCGGGCCTCCGTCTCCGAAATTTCATTTTCAGCCTCCCGTAGTCGGGAGAGCGTCTTCCGGTAGAACCATGCGGCTGCCAAGCCCCCCAGTACTGCGGAAGCAGCGGCGACGGTCCCCATTTTCAGCCAGCCGTTCCGGGTCGGATCACGGAGTTCGCCACGTTCGGCATTCTCTACAGCCTTTGAAGCCCCTGATTCCACGTCGTTTGCCATAACCTCGCCCCATTATCCGGCTTTTCTCTTGGCGACGAAAACCAAGGCTTAGATGCCCCATGATCAAGAAAGGTTTTGCGTCCCGCATTGCGAACAAATTTAATATTTTGTATTTGCTTCGAAGTGAATCTATAGTATCGTGTAGATATTCCAGTGATGGAGAGCGGTCTTAATTGATCGCACCAGAGCTGGAAGTAGTTTGCGTCACTGGCCTCCCGGCACGAACAAAAAACGTTCGTGCCGTCTTTTTTTTGCGCCGAACGCGAACACACAAAATCTACCCCGCACACATACTATCGCGAATTTGCAAAGGCTCATCAGCTTCGCTTGGGTTTAGTCGGAACGAGGATGGAGTATCACTTGCCGCCGCCGGCTTCCGCGCATTTCGCTTCGCTCGCATTGCGGTCTAAAATGAACGGGAGAGAGCGCCATACATGAATTCTGATAAAAGACGTTGGGTTCTGGGATTCGCCGCCTTCGCCATCACCGCCGTCAGCTATGCACAGTGGTCCAACCCTGCCGACGACGTTCCGGCCTACCACCCTGCGGCTCCGCTGAAGATGACCGCGTTGCCTCCCATGCTGTCGGGGACGAAGCTGACGGGCGAAAATTTTCAATTTCCCTGGCAGGTCCATGTCTACCAGCAAGCCGCCAAGATCGGGAATGTCCTCTACCAGCTTCCCTGCAACTGCCGCTGCGACCGCGCCTTAGGCCACACCAGCCTGCGCAGTTGCTATGAGGGACTGCACGGCACCGAGTGTTCCACCTGCGCGAAGGAGGCTTTCTACGCTTACGCCCTGACCAAGGCTGGCAAGACCCCCGCTGAGATCCGCGCCGGCATCGCGAAACACGACTATGAGCAAATTGATCTTGAAAAGCAGTAAATGAGAAGCAGTAGATGAGCTTCAAGGCGAGGACCAGGCTGCCTCTCGCATTCGCCCAACGCAATTAAATTCTCAGCGATCGATGCCCATCCAATATTGGAAGATGACCGCCCCAAATCCGGCGGCCATCGCCGAAACCTTCGGTCCCGGGTTTCCATAAATCTCAAACCCGTTTACCGCGCAAACGGCGGCCAGCTTTGGAACCCATTCCTGTACCGCTGGGCCCATGAAGTGCGCCTCAATGGCCGCCGCATCCACATAGGTCTCCACCAGCCTGAAGGTTTTGCCATCTCCCTTGTCGAACCACTCGTAGCCGAGCGTGCCGGGCTCAGCCTTTGAGGCCTCGGTCATTGCCTTCGCGATGCCCTTGAACGCTTCGGCCTGCCCTTCATTGATCGTCAAACTAACGGTCAGACGTACCACTTGCTCCACCACTTTGGCCTCCTTCGAACCCTGTTTGTCTGGGGTCACCTGCCACCGTATCACCGCAGGCGCAACCCTGACATCGGATATGGCGTAAAATAAGAGTTGCAGCACGAGCCAGTTGGCCCGGCTCGCACCCCGCGAAGCAATCGGATCATCCAATGGTGAGCCGATCAGTTTCCCGGTCAATGGGGGCGTCACGGTTTCGACGGGATCGATTGCGGCATGGGAGGCATGTCGGGGTGTGGGCACCCGTAATCGCCTGCAAAAACAAAGTTGCCAACGATAATCTGGCACTTGCTGCTTAATTAACTAAGCAGCCGTCTTTCGCAGCCTTGCCTATGGGCAGCGAGTAAGACGTCATTCAGTAGGCTGGTGACTGCTTCTCGGTCCGTGTTGCAGCCATAAGATCATCGGACTAGCTTCAGGCGCATCTTGTCCGTTCTGAGCGTCTGAGGCGAAAACATGCGGAACTGGACTGAACATGGATCTCCCGGCTGACAGCGATTTCGGACGCGGGTTCGACTCCCGCCGCCTCCACCAATTTTTTAAAGCAGCAAAGGCCGCACGGTCCTTCGCTGTGCTCAGGATTTCGCCTGCGGGCTCAGACGCCCGCAATGCGGCTCAAGTTCGACTCCCCCGCCTCCACCAAACCATACGCACAATCTCTGGAAGGGGCTGCCTCGAGCAGCCTTTTGTTCGCCCTCCGCCTGCAGTGGCGGCGCGCACAGCATATTTCCGACCACGTGATACAAGAGTATTTGTTGGTTTTGGCTGTTGCCGAGGAACTCCGTTATCTTTTGGCCGCAAGAGGAATAAGATAGTTCTATACCCAAAATGTATTCGTCTATCGACTCCGCTCACAACTGATTAGATGGATTGTTTCAGAATCTACCGGACACGCCTGGCAGCAGGCGAGGAAGTTGAACTTGCGTAAGCTCGGGACCTTTTCAGCAAGTGGTTTAATCATGGTTGCAAGTTCACTTGCTGGCATCCTTTTTGCGGCGAGTCTTCCGCTGGCAGCGCAGCAAGCCGCGCCTCAGCAGATATCGCAACAACCGGCAACCCAGTCCGGTACCACAACTCAATCCTTGTCCGACTGTGAATCCTCGACCAAAGGCTCGCCATTTATCCCCATCGACAGCTGGATCTACCCGGCGGTGACGCGCCTCTATGCCCTGGGCTATGCGCACAGCGTATATCTCGGCATGCGTCCGTGGACCCGCCTTAGTGTAATCAGCATGCTCGAAGACACCGCGCCTGAGATTGCAGACGCTGACTTGTATGGAGATTCCACAGTTGGCGAGGCGCAGGATCTCTACGGTGCGCTCATACAAGAGCTCGGCCCCGACATCCAAAGCTGCCTCTCAAATCGTGGCCAGGCGCGAATCGAATCGGCCTACGCTACGGCGCGCGTCCTCACCGGAACCCCGCTTCACGACAGCTATCATCTCGGCTCTGCCGTCGTGAACGACTTCGGCCGTCCTTTTGAAAATGGACTGAATAGCTATTCCGGTCTCAGCGGATATGCGTCCAGAGGCAGGTTCCTCCTCTATGCGCGCGGTGAATTTCTGGCAGCACCATCCGCCGCCGGCTACTCGACCGCGCTGGCAGACGAGCTATCAACGAATGTCGATTTGATTCCCTTCATCGACCCTGCCACAGGCCTTCCACTCAACCAGCCGACGATACCGATGGGGCCGATCTCCAGTACCACTACCGCGCGCTTGGTGGAAGCCTACGCCTCTGTAAATATGCTCGGCCACGAAGTCTCGTTTGGTAAGCATGATGAATGGCTGGGACCGGGAGAAGGAAGCGCCATGGCCTGGTCCAATAATGCCGAGAACATCTACGCCTTCCAAATCGACCGCATCGAGCCGCTGCACATTCCTGGACTCTCGCGCGTTATCGGTCCGGTTCGTTACGACTTTCTGGTTGGACCTCTCAAGGGGCACACCGTTCCCAAGGATCCCTGGGTTCATGCCGAGAAGATCAGCTTCAAACCCACGCGCGATCTTGAATTTGGCTTTGAGCGCACGGTCATATGGGGAGGGGAAGGGCATCAGCCCATCACTCTTCATACTTTTTTGCGCAGCTTCTTCAGTTTGGACAGTGTTCACACCGACGTAAAATTTTCGCCCGAGGACCCTGGCGCGCGTTTCGGTGCTCTCGACTTCTCATACCGCCTGCCCTTTCCGCGCAACTGGCTCACGCTCTACACCGACATGGAAGCGCACGATACCGTCAGTCCGATCTTCGCGGGACATGCCGCATATAGGCCGGGCCTCTATCTCTCGCACTTCCCCGGCATGCCGAAGCTCGATATGCGAGCCGAAGCCGTGAACACCGATTCATCTCATCCAAGTAGTGTTGGCGGCCGGTACCAGTACTATGAGGTGGTTCAGAGGCAGGGGTATACCAACCAGGGGCAACTCTTCGGCGACTGGATAGGCCGCGAAGACAAGGGCGGTCAGGCGTGGACTACCTATCACTTGAGCGGCAATGAGTGGATCCAACTCGGTTGGCGCAGGCAGAAGGCTGCAAAAGACTTCATCGCCGGTGGCACTACGCTAGACGACGTGAATCTAAATGTTGTCAAACGCATTGGCCGCGACTTTGAAATCAATGGCACCTTTAACTATGAGTGGTATAAAGCCCCAATTTACAAGCCGGGTGTGCAGACGGTGACCAACACCTCTATACGTCTCACCTGGTTTCCGACCCGTCGCGTCAACTTTTAGCACCCGTGCATACATAACTGAGACCGAGACCGCTGATCTATCGAAGCATCAACAATCGGCCAGAATTGGGTATCACGCGCTAATCGCTACGAGTGGGTATGCCATTCTGTCGAACTGCTCCCTGGTTTGCGGATCAAGACGAAGCGGGAGCAGGATCGGATCCAACTGAAAACCAAGGCTCCACAGCGAACCTTGTATGTAGGACTCCTCGAGCCACTTCATGGCCGTCTTGTGCTCGTGCAGGCCGAGAAATGTAAGCGCCATCGCATAAGCGTAGTCACACTTGCCGCTAATTCCAACCACGGTCATCGAATTGATGACCTCGCGCGCCTTTTCCACCTGTCCGCTCATACCGAGCACATAGCCGAGCACACCGCGCTGGGCATAATGGCGAGGCGAATCCTCAAATAGAAGTGACAATCGCTCGATGCTCGCCACTGGGCCCTTAAGAAGAACATTCGCCAATGCCTCTGCTGCATCCAGAACGGCTCCGGCGTGACCGCTAGCCCGCGCCTGGGACACGAATGTTAGAGGCATTTTCAAAATTACCCGCCAGAGTATTCCTGCCAGCAGAGAAGTGCCGTCGCCGTCGCATTCAACGGACGCTGCACCGATGCTTCCCTCAGCAGATCCGAAGCAAGCTTGAGACGGCACTCTGCAATACTGAGCAACGCACGGCCAACCAGGGCCTGCGTACAATCAGGCCGCTCCAGAAGAACCTCATCGAAGCCGATCCCCGCGCCCAGCCAGTCCCGAACCACAAGTAGTTTCAGCCATGCAGCCGAGCATCGGGTTTCGATCAGTCCAGGATCAAGTTCCAATGCGCGCTGTAAAGCCGCTTCAGCGGGCCGATATGCGTCAGAAGTATGAAGCGCGTCCAGCAGCCCTGCCGCGATCAAAGCCTGTGACAAACCCGCAAAAGCCTTGGCATTCGAAGGGGCCAAATCTGAGGCTTCTCGGTAGATCCTTACGATTGAGCAAAGATTCGATTCAGAAAGACACTCCCATGTCTTTTCGGCGAGAGCAACCAGCTCTGAAGCACGTCGCTCGCTCGGTCCTGAAACTCTCGGTATGATCGTCGATCCCAGCGATTGAGCTATCAGTAAGGACCCCAAATCGGAACCGTCATGCGATCGGTCGGATTCCCGCTGATCGATATCTGTCTGCAATTCACTTTGGTTGCGGTTTCGCAGCCATGCGTCCAGCTCGTCGGTGTACGCAAATACCGAAGTCGAGTCGCCGCCTAGATGACGAGCGGGCAACCCATATTCTGAGCGCCAACGCTGCACCGTGCGAGTGCTGCGGCCGAGATACTGTGCGATTGACTTCCAGGTGTCGAGACGGGCGTTGGCAAAGCCCTGTGCGTTAACCTTCGACATCATCTTGCGAGCCCTTTCCTGTAAGCGTAAACCACTCTTCCGGTTGATTGGCTCACCAGGAAAGACTGAAACTGAAGCAGTTCTAGCCTGGCATTGGTCTCCGCCGCCATGTGCAGTCGGGGGCCAAGTCTCACTAAATTACAGATATTTTGCTAAATGGGAATACCAACAATCATCATAGCCCATTTTGGGAATGTGTTAAGTGAGCGACAACACACATTATGAGACGCCGAATCTTAGTGAGAAAGGCCTATAAGCGGTCTGTTGCAGGACTGAAACATAACCACTTGGCGAGGTTTGTCGCGGATCGTCGCTCATCGGCATGAATTGTCGAAACCGCGAAGTATAGTTCAGAGTTAACATTAACTGAATCTTTCTAACACAGCGCAACCGGCAACTTAAGCTCTCAGAAGGATGTGAGATTAAGGCATGTGGCAGGTGTGTGCGGCTTAGCGTTCCATTCGAACTGCTAAGTCACCTTAGCGAAGCTTTACTCGTCTGCTTGTGCCCGTCGGGTACGCCGGACGTTCCGGATTCACTTGGAAGACTCGTTGATTAGAGCCCACCTCAAAGTGGGACCCAGCGAAAGGCAACATAGAATGGATATCCGGCGGCAGGTGGAAGCTCACAATCTTGGCGCGGTCCCGCCCGCCTTTGATGTTTGCCCCGAGGTAAGTCCAAAGTGGTTTGCTCTGTACACCATGCCTCAGAGTGAGCAGTCGGTGGTTCGGCACTTGAACGCCCGGGAGATTGAATCGTTTCTCCCCACCTACGAAAGCGTTCATGTGTGGAAGAATCGTCAACGTGTCAATGTCGTTCGGCCCTTGTTCCCGTCTTATGTATTCGTGCGGATCCGCACGGCAGACAGAGGCTCCGTTCTTGGATCTCCAGGGGCGCTCAGGATTGTAGGCAATTGTCAGGGCCCACTGGCGGTTCCCGAAACAGAAATTGCGTTCCTGCGTTCCGATTTCTGTAGGAAGCGAGTGGAGCCGTACCTCGATCTTGTGATCGGCAAAAGGGTCCGCATCAAAGCCGGACCGATGCAGGGTGTTTGCGGGACGCTGGTGCAAAAGAAAAATAGTTCGCGCTTCGTCCTGACCATAGCGCTCATCAACCAGAATGCTGCTGTCGAAGTTCGCGCAGATGATCTAGAGCCAGTCTCGAACTGACATCCCGCCCGCGACTTTCCATTTAAAGGGTTCATAGAATCATTCGATTATTGATAGCGCCACGATTTTCCCCGCTTTTCAATCATTTCAACCAATTGCTACCGGTACGTTCGAGTTAGACCTATGCCCAAAAAATCAGACGTTCCAGCACGGATCATTCGCGCCGCCGTTGCTCTGTTTTCGCGACAGGGATATCACGGAACCAGCACTCGCGATATTGCCCGGCTCGCTGATGTGAGCGAAGTAACGGTCTACCGCTACTTCGAACACAAGGAAGATATCTTCTGGTCGGCACTCGCCTCCTGCTTCAGCACCATCAAGCCACGCCTGAGCCTGCTCAATTCAAATTCAGGCTCCGATTCGCCCGAGGTCGTTCTGCCGCGCGTTCTGAGTTTGTTGATCGATACCGCGACCTTTTCGCCTGATTTGGTGCGGATGATCGCGGTAGCCTTCCTCGAGGTTCGTGGGAGAGCTGAAGAAGCGTGTCGCGAACACCTCACTCCGTTGTTCACTGCCATCTCGCGTTATCTTGAGACCAACATTGAACAGGGCAAAGTCCGCAATCTGAATCCTGCCATCATGACCGCGGGAATCGCACTCACGGTTTTTGCCCAGCCGGAGCTTTCTAAGCTCATCGAGGGGTGCCGTCTGTCGAAGATGGATTCGCGACAGGCTGTGGAAGCCTATTCGGCGTTTTGGCTCGGAGCCCTTCTGCCGTCGCCTCAGGAACGCATGCTACCAAGCAATTCCACTGAAGAAGCGTTATCCGCCTAGCGCCTGGTTATGGCCATCGATACACTGGCCGATATTTTGAAATTCTAGAAATCCTGACTCTATGAACAAGAAGTTTTCGATTCTCCTCTTTCTCTGGTGCGCACTTTGTGCTGGGCAGTCTACGCTGACGACTCCGGCCAATAGCACACAGCCGGCTGCCGCCGGGGTTCCTGCAAACAAGGCTCCGGATGCCGGCGTGCCACGGGACGTTGTGGTTACCGGTCCGGCTACGGATGCTCCGCGTCCTACAGAAACTCCAGCTTCCTCTAAATTCGTGGGACCGATCACAACGAAATCAGACTTTCAGATGCTTGCGGAAGAAGTAGCCGGTCGGCCTCTTCCGGTGTACGGACGAAGGCTCTTCGACGAGGTTCCCACCACCTTTGCTCCCGTTGATCAAATTGCAGTTCCCGCCAACTATGTCCTCGGACCCGGCGACGAGTTGCTCATTCGAGCGTGGGGCAAAATTGACCTTGACGCCCGTGTCACCGTCGACAGAAACGGCCAGATAAATCTGCCAAAAGTCGGGACCGTGATCGTGGCCGGCCTTCGATACGATCAGTTGGAGCGGCAGCTTCGTTCGTCGCTCGGCAATCTCTTCAAGGACTTTGAGCTGAATGTAACGCTCGGTCATCTTCGATCAATACAGGTCTATGTTCTGGGAAGTGCGCGCCAGCCCGGTGCCTACACCGTCTCCTCACTAAGCAGCCTCGTAAACGCGCTTTTTGCCTCTGGTGGCCCTTCGGCAACTGGATCGATGCGGCATATCCAGTTGCGGCGAAATGACCAGTTGATCAGCGACTTCGACGTCTACAATCTTCTTCGCAATGGCGACAAGTCACACGACGTCCAGCTTCTTCCCGGAGATGTAATTTACATTCCGCCGGTGGGGCCGCAAATCGCCCTGCTGGGAAGCGTGAATGAGCCCGGCATCTACGAAACGCGAGGAGACACATCCGTCGCCACTGCCCTTGCCGATGCGGGCGGACTTACCAACCTCGCCGGCACGGATCGCGTTCTTCTTGAGCGCGTAGAGGATCACCGCAACCGCCGCGTTGACGAGTTTGGGCTCGATGCCCCCGGATTACAGCGGCTGGTCAGGGATGGCGATGTGCTAAGGGTGTTTCCACTCTCGCCGCAGTTTGAAAATGCAGTCACCCTGCGAGGCAGCGTCGCTCAGCCCGGTCGCTATGCATGGCACGAGGGAATGCGCGTTTCTGATCTGATTCCCAATCGTGACTCACTGATCACGCGAAAGCACTGGAACCAGCAGAATCACCTTCTGCAGGTTGACCCCGCCGAGCAGTTCGGATCTCCGCGGTTCGAGCAGACTGGAAAACAGCCAAACGATCAATTTGGTAAGCCAATGACTGGGCAAATCAACGACCAGCAGAAAAATCAAGGACAGCAAACCAGCGATCAGTTCGTCGCTCCTAATGATATGCAGCGTGCCGATCAGCCTGGTCGCCCCCGCACCGACCAGTTCGGCGATAGCCTGCAATCGGGAGTCGCGGAAGAAGATACCAAGGCGGCCATTGAAGCCGTCGGAAAGAACAGCGCGGAGATCAACTGGGAGTACGCCGTCATCGAACGTCTCGATGATCAGGATCTCAGCACTCACCTGATTCCATTTCGTCTCGCTACTGCAGTTGATGACCACGGATCGAAAGATAACCAGCTGCTCAAGCAGGGGGATATCGTTACGATCTTTTCCCGGGTAGACCTCGAACTGCCCATGGAAAAACACGCCGCCTTCGTGCGCGTCGGCGGCGAAGTAAATGCGCCCGGCGTATATCGCGTTGATCCTGGTCAGACTTTGAGAGACCTCGTACAACTGGCAGGAGGACTAACCCCGCATTCCTACCTCTACGCCTCTTTATTTACCCGGGTCTCAACCCGTAAGGCGCAGGAGGAGCAGCTCAAGCGATCTTCTGAAGAGTTGCAAAGAGACCTGATGTCCAAATATGCGAATGCGACTCCGCAGGCGGGCCAGACCGGCGCCGATCAACAAGCGCAGATGGCCATGCAACAGGCAGTCTTGAATAGGCTCACTTCGATGAAGCCGACAGGTCGAGTGGTTTTGACAATGAAGCCAGATGCGGCCGCTTTGGCGGATATTCCGGAATTCGCGCTGGAAGATGGCGACACCTTTTACATTCCTCCTCGCCTCAGCACCGTGCAGGTTACTGGTGCGGTATACAACTCCAACGCGTTTCGCTATGAGGCCGGAAAGCGGTTGATCGCATATCTGAATGATTCCGGCGGTGCTACTCGAGATGCAGATCAAAAGCGCCTCTTTGTCATTCGCGCAGACGGTTCAGTAGTCAGTCGGCAGGCCCACGGCAGCCACTCCCACGGAAGTTTTGAAAACCTGAAGTTGCTGCCGGGCGACGCTTTGGTCGTACCGGAGAAGATCAAAGTCTCATCCACGATGACCAACGTCCTGCAGTACACCCAGCTTTTCTCTCAACTCGCCCTCTCCGCTGCTGCACTGAGCGTCGTCCACTAAAGGCCATTCCCATGACTCTGAACGAACCGAACTCTCATCACTCAACAGCACTCCTTGAACCGGAGCAAACAATGCAGGAGAGCGCAAGAGTCCGCGGAATCGTATTCATCGAGAAGGTGATTCTCGTTACGCGCCGAAAATGGATGGTGGCCAAGGTGACTGGGGCCGGACTGCTGGTCGGCGTCATCATCAGTCTCCTTCTTCCGGTTCGCTATACTGCGACAACTCGAATCATGACGCCGCAGCAGACTCCTTCGTCTGCATCCCTGCTGATGAGTCAAATTGCAGGTTCCGGTGCTGGCTCTCTAGCCGCCGCAGCAGCCGGCGGTGGCGCATTCGGTCTTAAGAATCCCAATGACATCTATATCGGTCTGCTCAACTCGCGACCTGTCGCAGATGGAATCATTCAGCAATTCGATCTTGTGAAACTCTATGGCGCGAGTGATATGACCATCGCTCGCAAAAAACTGGCCGAGAACACCTCCATCACCTCTGAGAAGAGCGGCCTGTTGGCCGTGTCCGTTACCGACAGAGACAAAGCGCGTGCGGCCAGCATAGCCAATGCCTACACAATCAATCTCCGCAACCTCTCCAAAACTCTGGCAATCACTGAATCGTCGCAGCGCAGGCTTTTTTACGAAGATCAGTTGAAACATGCCAAGGATGAGTTAGACACCGCTGCATCAGCATTTCAGCAGATACAGCAGAAGAACGGTCTCATCCAGCTCGATGCTCAAGCCAAGGCTCTCATCGGAGGATTGGCCAATCTTCAGGCCGAGGTCGCCGCTAAGGAAGTGGAACTCCAGGCGCTGCGCTCTTATTCCACCGAACAGAATCCCGATGTGCAGCTAGCCGAACGTGAACTTGATTCGCTTCGAGCGCAAGTCTCGAAACTCGAAGAGAAGGGCCATTCCGGGGTCCCGGGTGAATTCGGGTTGAAAGATGTTCCCAATGAGGGACTGGCTTATCTCAGCGCGGAACACGAAGTCCAATACCGGCAGATCCTGTTCGATCTCATACTCAAGCAATACGATGCGGCGAGGCTGGACGAAGCCAGGTATGCGGCTGTCATTCAGGTAGTCGAAGCTGCCACTCCGCCGGATCGAAAGTCATTTCCCAGTCGGCTTCCGATCGTGCTTATCTTCGGTTTTCTCGCGTTTGTCGGGGCATGCGCGTACCCGATTCTTCGTGACCTGGCGGAAACCAACACTGAATTTGCGCGGTCAATCTCTGAATTGAAATCGGCGTTGATCGCAAGATAACTCCACGGATAGATTGCCTGGTAATAATTTCGGTCTTCCGCGTCACTGCTCACAATTAAGGAACTCCCTCATGAACCCTGTGGTGTCCTGCTCTCATCTCGAGAGCTTCCTTGAAAAAGTGGATTCTCGTACCCTCGTCACCGGTGTCGTGGGACTCGGCTACGTTGGTCTGCCTCTCGCCCAGCTATTCACTAGCCGAGGCTTCAGCACTCTTGGACTGGATATCGATCAGTCCAAAATCGACAAGCTGATGAATGGCGAAAGCTACATCGGGCATATTTCAGCATCCTCTATTCAGGCGATGCGCAAGGACAACTGCTTTACCGCTGCCTCGGATTTTTCGTGGGTCAGCAAAGCCGACACACTCAGCATCTGTGTCCCCACTCCGTTGGACAAGACCCGTCAGCCGGATCTCACCGCGGTCAGGGAGACGACCGAGTCCCTGGTTCCGCATCTAAGGCCCGGCCAACTTATCATTCTTGAGAGCACAACCTATCCGGGAACGACCACGGAGGTTGTTCTTCCGATTCTGCTGCGTTCTGGCCTGAAAGTTGGAGAGGAAATTTTCCTCGGGTATTCACCAGAGCGGGAAGACCCAGCCAATCCCCAATTCACCGCTCGGACCATTCCCAAAGTCTTAGGTGCGAACGATGCTGCCTCCCGTCGCGCACTTGAAGCATTTTATAGCTCCGTTTTCGACACGATTGTGCCTGTCTCGTCCTGCGAGGCTGCGGAGATGTCGAAGGTTCTTGAGAATATCTATCGCTGCGTCAACATCGCGCTCATGAATGAATTGAAGCTTCTATGTCAGCGCATGAACCTCAATATCTGGGAGATCGTTGACGCGGCAAAGACCAAGCCGTTTGGATTTCAGGCCTTCTATCCCGGTCCGGGTCTCGGCGGCCACTGCATCCCGATTGATCCCTTCTATCTCTCGTGGAAGGCACGCGAATTCGATTTCTCCACACGCTTCATCGAACTTGCCGGTGAAGTCAACACGAACATGCCGTATGAAGTTGTAGCGCGCGTGACTGATTTGCTCAATGCAAAAGGAATACCGGCCACGCGCGCCAGAATTCTGGTTCTCGGTCTTGCATACAAGAAAAACGTTGATGATTGTCGGGAATCGCCCTCGATCAAGATCCTCAAGTTGCTTGCGGAGCGAGGCTATACGATCACTTACCACGATCCGCATGTCACCGGGTATGTATCGCACCGCTACGGAAAATTACCCGGAGTGGAGATTGCGACACTTAGCGACGATGTACTTCTCAACACTGATGCCACTTTGATTCTTACCGACCATGATGCATTCGATTACGAACGCATCGTCAATCTCTCGTCGACCGTAATTGATACGCGTAACGCCACTCGAAATGTAGTTGCTCAACGCGAAAAAATTGCCTTTGCCTAGAAATGAGGCCTATGCCTAACAATATCGCCGTAATTGGAAACGGATACTGGGGAAAGAACCTGGTCCGCAACTTTTTTGAACTGGACGCGCTGCATACGGTTTGCGACGAAAGCCCGCTAGTCGAAGCCAATATTCGCGCGAAGTATCCGCAGACTAATTTTTGCCGGCACTATGCCGAGGTCCTTTCAAACAAGAATATTCAAGGCGTCGTCCTTGCCACTCCCGCCGCGCTGCATTTCGAGATGGCAAAGCAGGCTCTGGAAGCCGGCAAAGACGTGTTTGTCGAGAAGCCCCTCGCTCTCAACAGTGCTGACGGTGCGGAACTCGTCAAGCTCGCGGCCGAGCGAGGACGCATTCTCATGGTTGGTCACATTCTTCAGTACCATCCAGCTGTCAGGAAGCTCAAAGAGCTCATCGCGAACGGCTCGCTTGGTCGCATCGAGTACATTTACTCAAATCGTCTGAACATGGGCAAGATTCGCGCCGAAGAGAACATCCTTTGGAGCTTCGCGCCGCACGACATCAGCGTGATGTTAGGGCTGCTGTCGGAAGACCCTGTTTCTGCAAGCTGCGAAGGCGGATTCTATCTCAGTAAGGACGTAGCGGACGTCACCTTGAGTCAATTCGCGTTTGCCAACGGCGTGCGCGCGCACATCTTTGTCAGCTGGCTTCACCCATTTAAAGAGCAGCGCCTGGTTATCGTCGGATCCGAGAAGATGGCGGTCTTCGATGACACAGCGACAGACAAGCTGGTGTTGTATCCCCATCGCGTGGAGTGGAAAGATCGTCTGCCCAATGCTGTCAAGGCTGAAGAAGAGCCGGTCAGCCTCGATACCACAGAGCCGTTAAGAAATGAGTGTCGCGAGTTTCTCGACTGTATCGAGTCAAGGCGCAAACCATTGACCGACGGCGAGGAAGGTTTGCGCGTGCTGCGCGTTCTGCAAGCGTGCCAACAGTCCCTGGAAACTCATAAGTCAGTCGTCTGCGCAAAGCTGCCCGAAGCGCCGAAAAAGGAATACTTTGCCCACCCCACCGCAATCATCGATGAGCCCAGCGAAATCGGCACAGGCACCAAGATCTGGCACTACTCTCATGTCCTGAAGGGCGCAAAAATCGGAGAGCGTTGCATCTTCGGGCAAAACTGTCAGGTTGCTGAAAATGTAATCATCGGAAACAACGTCAAGGTCCAGAACAATGTTTCGATTTATGCAGGCGCAATAATCGAGGACGATGTTTTCCTCGGTCCCTCCTGCGTCCTTACAAACGTGACCAATCCGCGTTGCCAGGTGAATCGCCATTCGCTTTATGAGCGGACGATCTTCCGTCGCGGTGCAACCGTTGGAGCAAATGCCACCATCGTTTGCGGCATTGAGCTGGGTCGCTACTCGTTCATAGCTGCGGGTGCGGTTGTTGCCAAAACGGTCCCCGACTACGCGCTGATGGTCGGCAATCCAGCGCGGCAGGCAGGGTGGATGAGTCGTCACGGCCATCGTCTCGGCAATCCGGATGCGGACGGTGTCATGTTTTGCCCTGAAAGCAACTTCCGCTACAAGGAGTCTGAGCGGGGTGTTTTGCGTTGTCTCGATCTGGACGAAGAGGCTCCACTGCCGCAGTCCCTCAGCGCAGGCCACAAGACCTACGACGAATTCAAAGCCGAATCCAATACGAAAGAGGTTGTCGCGTGAAAGTTCCGTTGCTCGACCTTAGAGCGCAGTACGCAACCATTAAGAGCGACGTACTCGCAGCCGTTAACGAAGTGCTAGACTCGCAGATTTGCATTCTCGGCCCCAAAGTTGTCGAGTTAGAGCAGCAGGTTGCTGCGCTATCCGATTGCAAGTTCGGCGTCGGCGTCTCCAGCGGGACAGATGCCTTGCTCGCCAGCCTTATGGCCCTTGACATCGGCCCCGGCGACGAAGTGATCACTACCTCGTTCACATTCTTTGCCACCGCAGGTTGCATTTCGCGCGTGGGAGCTACTCCGGTCTTTGTCGATATCGACCGCCAGACTTATAACCTGGATCCCGCGCAAATCGAAGCCGCCATAAGTCCACGCACCAAGGCCATCATTCCGGTCCACCTCTATGGCCAGATGTGTGACATGGACGCCATCATGGAGATTGCCGCGAAGCATAATCTCTACGTCATCGAAGACGCTGCCCAGGCCATCTCCGCGACCTATAAAGGCAGGAAGGCTGGAAGCATAGGGACTGTCGGATGCTTCAGCTTTTTCCCGAGCAAGAATCTCGGCGGCGCTGGCGACGGCGGAATGGTCGTAACCAACGATCCAGCGGTGCATGAGCGCCTGGTGATCATGCGGGCACACGGATCGAAGCCGAAGTACTACCACAAGGTGATTGGCGGCAACTTCCGCCTTGATCCGCTCCAGGCCGCGATCCTCCTGGTAAAGCTGCCGCATCTGGCTGCATGGTCCGAGAAGCGCCGTCAGAACGCCCAATTCTATAACCTCGCCTTTGCCGGATCCTCTGTGCAAACTCCATTCATAAGCCCGGATTGTGTGAGCATCTTCAATCAGTATGTGATCCGCGTCGATCATCGCGATGAAGTCCTGGCGGCTCTGAAGCAGGAAGGCATCGGCACGGAGGTTTATTACCCCGTGCCCATGCACCAGCAGGAGTGCTTTGCAGGCAAATGTCGCATAAGTGGCAAACTTCTCCAAGCTGAAGAAGCATCGCGCAGCGTTCTGGCGTTGCCGATTTATCCCGAACTTACGCAGGAACAACTCGACTACGTAACCCAGGTTGTCCTGCAATCCACTTCTAAATCCGCACCAGTCACTCTGTGCGAGGCAACCCGTTGAAGGTACTAACCGTCATTGGCGCCCGGCCCCAGTTCATTAAGGCAGGGCCGGTGAGCGCCTCTTTCAGGAAGCTCGGCATCGCCGAGACCGTTGTGCACACAGGACAGCATTACGATCATTCCATGTCCCAGGTCTTTTTCGACGAACTGGGTCTGGATCCCCCACAGATCAATCTCAATGTGGGTTCCGGCACGCATGGAATTCAGACCGGTGCAATGCTGTCCGCCCTTGATCCGATCCTATGTTCAGAAAAGCCTGATTGGGTGCTGGTTTATGGAGATACGAACTCGACGCTTGCAGGTGCGTTGTCGGCCGCAAAACTCCATATACCGGTAGCTCACGTTGAAGCGGGTCTGCGGTCTTTCAACAAAGCGATGCCCGAGGAATTGAACAGGATTGTTGCGGATTCTCTGGCAGACTTGTTGTTCGCGCCTACCGAAGTTGGAGTAGCAAATCTCCGCGCCGAGGGTGTCGCAACGCAGCGAATTCAAATGGTCGGCGATGTCATGTACGACGCGGCCCTGATGTACGGCCAACTGGCGGAGCAGCGCAGCACTTTAAACCGATTAGGACTCACGCGTAAAGAGTTCGCGCTCGCCACGATTCACCGCGCAGAGAACACTGACAATCAAACCAGACTGCTCGCGATAGTAGAGGGACTCATTCAAGCTTCGAAGAGCTTGAATATCATCTGGCCCGTTCACCCTCGCACCCGCAAGATGCTCATCTCTTCGAACCTCGAGGCACGCCTTGCCCGGCATATTACTCTCGCGGAACCTCTTGGATATCTGGACATGCTGCAGCTTGAACGTAATGCCGCAGTAATCGTGACGGACTCGGGCGGCGTCCAAAAGGAGGCCTTCTTCTTCCAGGTTCCGTGCGTAACCTTACGCGACGAAACAGAGTGGACAGAATTGATTGATCTTGGCTGGAACTCTCTGTGTCCACCGACCGACGCCGCTACTATCTCCGCTGCGATCCTTTCTCGCAAGAATGTCAGCGGTCGCACCGGATCACCATACGGCGACGGCCACGCTGCCGCTCGCATCGCCGAGTCTCTATCTGAAGCTCAAACTTGTCTTGGGTCATTTGCATGCGCATCGCTTACGTAACCTCCATACATCCTGATTTCGATTCCCGCGTATGGAAGTACGCGGTGATGATGGCTCGTCGGCAACACCAGGTCCACTTGGTCTGTCCATGGCAAGTTCAAGACGGTGAAATGCGCGAGGGAGTTTTGCTCCATAGCTTCCCTCGTGCTCGCTCGCGTACCAGTCGCCCCTTCACGATTCCGTTCCGCCTCCTCCGAAAACTGTTGCCCATCATGAGCAATGTGGATGTAGTTCATTTCCATGATCTGGATATCATGCCGATTATGGCGGTTCTCGCGCTCTTTAAACCGATTGTCTACGACGTCCATGAGAACTACCCCGAAGAAATGCTTGTCCGGCAGTGGATACCGAAGCCACTCCGCCGCCCCCTCTATCATTGCGTTGGCTCTATGCAGTCAATTCTGTCGCGTGTTATTCGTAACGCGATCTTCGTTATCCCGGAGATCGAGAATGTCTTCCCCAAAAAAGGCATTCGGACAGCGATAATACGAAATTTTGCCACGCTCGATTTGCTGGACCAAGTGGCTCCCGATTATCTCTCGCGCCCCGATGCGGTTATATTTCTGGCCTCAAATTACGAGGGAAACGGAACATTCTTGTTTCTTCAAATTGCTGCTGCTTTTAAGAAGAGCCGCCCCGCGACGCGCTTCCTGATGGTCGATCGCTGGTCTGATGCAGCAACGAAAACGCGCGCGGAAGAGATTATTGCAAAAGAAGGTCTTACAAATGTTTCAGTGCTTCCCAACATCCCCCCTCAGGACATCATGAAATATCTGAACCAGGCCACCATCGGAATCTCCGCAACGCTCCGTTTGCCCACACACATCAATGCTCTTCCTACGAAGCTTTTCGAATACATGGCAGCTGGACTTCCAATCGTTTCCAGCGATCTTCCGAACGCAAAACAATTCGCTCTCGATACGGGCGCAATTCTCCTCTGCCGCCCCGAGGAGCCAGAGACATTTGTATCCGCGATTGAGTCGCTAGTCGCAAATCGTCAAAAGGCCTGCGAACTGGGACAGAGCGGGCAGAGAGCGTTTCGCACCCGCTTTTGTTGGGAATCGCAAGCGGATACGCTCGAGCAGTTCTATGCAGGCATCCTTGGAAACGTAGAAAACTCTCTCCATCCGCTGAATTTCGATCGAGTAAAACAATGAAAGCAGTGGATGCTATTCGCGGCGGCCATTGGCGTGACCGTCTGCAAAGTGCGTGGATGAGTAACAGCCACTTCCGTCGCAGTGTTTCTGTTCTTGCCGGAGGCACCGCCCTGGCGCAACTCGTTAATTTTGCGAGCGCCCCCCTGTTGACTCGCATTTACGACGCAAAAGCATTCGGGAATCTTCAGGTCTACGGGGCCCTTCTGAGCTTCGCGATGATTGTCATCGCAATGAGGTACGAGTTAGCCGTCGTACTACCACAGGAAGACAGGAGTGCTGTGAACGTGGTGTCGGCGGCCCTCGCGGTTGTGCTCGCCGTGACCGCAATCCTCTGCCTCGTCGTGTGGTTTGCCTCCAACCATATTTGGATGATCCCGGGCGGGCATGACCTGATTCCTTATCTATGGTTGCTCCCGATAGGTGCGTGCGGAGTCGGCATCTATCAAGTGCTCGTTTATTGGGCTCTCCGGCATCATGCGTATAGGACAATCGCAGCCAGCAAACTTACGCAGGTAAGTTCGCAAGCGGTGGTGCAGCTTGTTTCGGGTCTTATGACCCATGGGGCTCTTCTCGGGTTACTTGTTGGAGACGTGTGCGGACGAGTGGGAGGCAGTTGGCGCATCGCCAGGCTCACTCTGCGCAATGACAAAGCCGCCCTGAAGGAAGTACGTCCGGCCCAGATGTGGAGCGCAGCCAAGCGCTACAAGAATTATCCGTTGGTGATGACGGGCGCCGGCCTGATTAACTCAGCAGGCTTGCAGGCGGTCCCGTTGATGCTGGCAGCCCACTACGGCGCGGCGCTGGTCGGCCTGTACGCGTTGGTGGATCGTACGCTCCAGGCGCCAATCGTACTTGTCGCCCAATCAACCTCTCAGGTTTATATTGTGCAAGCTGCGGAACTCGGCGTGCGGGATCCGGCGCAGCTGCGCACCCTGTTTCTGAAGGTAGTCAAGTCAAGCCTCCTCTATGGCACGGTACCGCTCGCGCTGATCTGCTTTCTTGCTCCATTCCTTTTTTCGCTAGTGTTCGGGAAATCCTGGCTAGTTGCAGGCAACTACGCTCGAATTCTCGCTCCCGCCTATTATTTGTGTTTCGCCCATCAGTGCGTATGCATGACACTTCCAGCTCTAGAGCGGCAGACTTGGCAGGTTGGGTGGGACGCTTTCAGGCTCGCAACCGTCGTAGGTGTTCTGGCGGTTTGTACAAGCATCAGAGCTGGTTTTAATAACATGCTGATGGCGTATTCAGTTGCTTGCTGTCTCTGCTACGCAGCCAATCTTCTCCTCTGCTACATCGCTATCACCACCCAGAGTTCGAGGCGGAACACACATTATCCTCAACAACAAGAAGCACTGTCTTGACGAATATTTCAATTGCGAGAAGTGATGTGACAGTTGGCTTGGGGAACAAAAGCGTTCAATCCGGGCGGACAGCATTCATTGGTCTGACAGTTTTATTCGTCGTAGCATTTCGTGCTGTGTACATTGACGATTTATCGCCCATGTATTCGTACGTAGGTCTTACCTATACTCAACCAAGTCTTCATGCAAATATCATCATCTGGATTTTGGCTCTAGTGCCAGCGACTTTTCTCAGCACGAGTTTGACGAAGCCATCTCAGTTTGTCCTTTTGCTTTTGTATATCTGCGTCTATATTCCCGCACTGTTTGCCTCGCTGTTCATGCGCCTGCAGTCTGAATTTGAAGTCATTTTGCTTTCCTTTGCACTTTTCACAGGATTCGCATTCATGGTTCTTGCCTCCAGGGGAGAAAGCAAACCCTTCAAATTTGATCCGCCCCCTCCAGGCATCTTTTGGACTATACTTCTTGGACTGTTCTTCGCCTTTGCTGTGTGGATTTTTGCGGCTTTTGGCAGTTCGCTACAGTTGGTCGCGCTCAGCGATGTCTACTCTTCCGGTCTGCGGATGGGCAGCCGGGCAATATTCGATCAGGGCAATGTTGGCTTTGCAGTGATGATGATGATGGGCTCGGTCAATCCACTCCTGATCGCCTTGGGTTTGCAGAGACGCAGTAAAGTGCTCCTGTACGGCGGGATTGCGGGCCAGATCCTGTGCTATAGCACCGGCGGCTTCAAAAGCATTGTTTTTTCCGTGCTGATCATATTTGTTTTGCATGTCGTCATACGCAAAAGAATGCGACAGGCAGGTCAACTCTTGATGATGATGGCAATAGCTGTGTTTCTTACGTGCCACCTGACTGCGAGGATGACCGAGCGGGATAATCCGGCGACCTTGATATTAGAGGCAACAGTATCGAGAGCATTGGTGATGCCTGGTCAGCTGGTTGCGGAGTACTCCGACTTTTTCAGTACACATCCGCATCTACATCTCTCGAACACAAAGCCTTTCAGTTGGATATTTCCGAATCCCCTGAATGACAACGTCATTTTCGCGATCACTGAAGAATATGAAGGTGACACTGGATCGACATCTAACGCTGACTTCTGGGCCCAGGATGGATTAGCTAATTTCGGACTTCCCGGTATTGTCTTGATCTCAATCCTTGCAGGCGCCATTCTCCGCATCGTCGACAAGGTATCTGTAAGTCATGACCCCTGTTTTACAACAATGGCTTTCAGTTTCGCGGCATTCAACTTATCGAATGCACCGTTGACCACGACATTGCTTTCGGGAGGCTTGATGTTGTCCATAATTCTTATGCTCATGGCAGATCAAAGCGTCGGGCACAGACCGTTCTTGTCGAATCGACTTGGCTTGCAAACGAGCCTGCCGTTAGGCTCGTCCTGCTTATGACGAAGCTCGCCTTTCCATCGCAGCGCATAGATGTTCATTCGGTTCCTACGCGGAAGCAATAAATGCAATCAATCTGGCTAAAACTGAGAATCTGGGTTCACGATCACCCAGACATCTACCACGGCATCAGGAGATGGATCATGCGCTGGCGCAGGTTCGCTTGGCGTCTGCCCAACCTTGACCCAACATGCTTTATTGAGAAGGGTAGTTACATCCATTCTGACTTCATTGCAGGTCCCTATAGCTATGTAAGCTCGCACTGCTTCATATGGCCTAAAGTCGAAATCGGCGCATACACGATGTTCGGTCCCAGGGTGTCGATTGTAGGAGATGATCATATCTATTGGAAGCCGGGCATTCCTATGCTGTTTGCAGGAAGACCCCCGCTACGAAAGACGATTATCGGTGCCGATGTCTGGATAGGCTGTGGCGCAATTGTTATGACAGGTGTTCAAATCGGTCCGGGTGCCATCATCGCTGCCGGAGCGGTGGTGACGCATGACGTGCCCGCCTTCGAAATCCATGGGGGAATACCAGCAAAGAAGATAGGAATGCGCTTTTCAAATGATGAAGAGCGCGAAATACACCTCGCGATGTTGGAACTGCCGGCGCAACGAGGCGAGTGCCGTCCCATTATGGAGCAGCCAGTCGCGATCCCATCTTCTGATGGCGAAGCATGCCAGCGCTAAGTCCAAGGCAAGGTCAGCTCGACTGTCAAAGTGGCCAACAAAAGCAATGGCGGTAATGCACAAAATCACTTTCATCTGCGCTGTCTTTCCACCCGAGCCTGAGCCGGCCGGGGTAATGGCGCGTCAGCTTGCGGCGAAGCTTTCAGAAGATGGACACAGGGTCACGATGATCGTCCCGGTGCCCAGTCGTCCCAAGGGAAAAATCTATGAAGGCTTTGAGGGCGGCGCAAATCGAATCCAAACCGCGACGGAAGGGTACAAGATAGTTCGTTGCGCGCACTGGCTTGTCGGGCCGGCGCGGCGACTGATCAACCGCGTTCTCGAGAATCTCACGTTTGGCATAACCGCTACCTGGGCAGCTTGGCGCCAGGGCCGGCCTGATGTGCTGATCGTTGAAACTTGGCCGCTGTTCGGCGTACAGTGTGCGGCGCTTCTCGCCGGGTGGTGGCGCATTCCGTTTCTCTATTACGTTCAGGACGTTTACCCCGAAGCCGCGGTACATGCAGGTTATCTCCACGCAGATAGCTGGATTGCAAGAGCTTTGCGTGCGTGGGATCGACGGTTGTGCTTGCAAAGCGCGAAGGTCATCACGATTTCGCCGGCGATGTCAGCAATTCTCTCCACCACTCGAGGCATTTCGTCCGATCATTCGGTTGTCATTTCCAACTGGCAGGACTCTGCAGAGTTTCCGGCGCAGACATTCAGGGGTACATGGAGAGAAGAGCAGCAAATTCCGTCGACAACGTTTGTCGCCATGTTCGCAGGAACGATGGGCCACGTGAGCGGTGTCGAATGCCTGGTCTCCGTCGCCGAACTCCTGCGCGACCAACGTGACATTCTGATCGTTTGTGTAGGAGAAGGAATTCGCAAAGCAGAAATGCAGAAAAGAGCTGCCGATCTCGGCCTCATCAATATTTGCTTTCTTCCGTTCCAGCCCAGAGAGCGTCTGGTCGAGATGCAACAATCGGCGAATGTCATGCTCCTCACCACGCATCCAAATTCGACTGATTCGAGCGTGCCCTCCAAACTCATTAGCTACATGGCCGCCGGTCGCGCCGTCATTTGCGCCGCGAATTCCTCCACAACGGTTGCCACAGTTGTTCGAGAGGCCGACGCCGGAGTGGTTCTGCCGCCTGACAGCCCTTCGGCCATTGCGAGCACAATCAAAGAGCTTGCGCAGAGTCCCACCCGTGTGCAACGAATGGGCCAATTCGCTCGCGCTTATTTCGAACAACACATGACCTTCAGCCGGGCTTATGAATTATTTGATGAATTGATCGTCCAGGTTTGCGAAGACTTGGCTGGAGTTGCTCTTGCCGCCAGTGATTGACAACAAACCGGGGCTGCAGCCGTACGACGTCGCATCGCCTGCTGCGTTCGCCATGCGCGAATCCCAGAGCGCAGTCAGTGTGATCAACTTTGTCCTCATATCTGTGGGACGCGCGATTGCTGTCATCATTATCATCCTCGGAATACCTGTTCATCTTCTGATCTCTGCGTTGATAAGGCTGCTTGATTCAGGCCCTGCGTTGTATCGCTGCAGCCGCCTGGGCCGGGCAGGAATTTCATTTCAGCTTCTTAAATACAGAAGCATGACAGTGAACGCACCCCCAGTGATGTCGGCCGATCTGAAGATGATCGTTCATGACGTAGACCCACGCGTTACGTCGATTGGCAAATGGCTTCGTTGTGGAATCGACGAACTTCCTCAGCTCTGGAACATTGCAAAAGGCGAGATGTCCTGGATTGGGCCAAGGCCAGACACAGACTGGATGCTGTCACACTATGGACCGATCTGTCGAAAGCGACTCGCTGTCGTCCCGGGAATAACGGGCTACGCGCAACTACTGGATTCTCGGTTTCTCACAACCGCCGAAGGCTTTGCGATTGATATCTGGTACCTTGCCCATCGCACGATCGGGCTTGATGCCTGGATCGTTGTTGCGACGCCGGCCTTCATGGCGGGCTGGCATTCTATTGGTAAACACCATCTCGCACGACTGCGCACCACACCAGAATTTATCGAGCTATGCAGATTATGCGAATCCGAGCTTGCTTGCCGTGACGTAGATCAAGTTGTAGAAATCTAGTTCAAAAAGATGAGTATGAGAAGTCTTCTCATTGTCGCTGCAGGCCCTCTGCAGGTGCCCGCCATCGAAGAAGCCCGTATGCTCGGCATTCGAACCGTTGCCGTCGATGCAAACCCTGAAGCGCCGGGCATGGCGCTCGCAGATCAGCGCTACGTCGTTGACATCCTCAATGCGGTTGCAGTCACAGAGATCGCAAGACACGAAAATATCGATGGGATAATGACCCTCTGTACAGATGCCCCGGTCCGCACCGTTGCAGCGGTCGCTGCGAATCTGGGTCTCACAGCGCTTAGCCCTCAGGCCGCGGAAAACGCAACTGACAAGCGGCTGATGCGGAGATCACTCTCGGATGCCCGTGTTCCGGTACCGGGATTTCGAGAAGTTGATTCAGTTGAACAAGCGATGGATGCGGCGGCTTTGCTTGCGTTTCCTCTGGCATTGAAGGTCCCTTGCTCTTCAGGCAGCCGCGGAGTATATCGTGTCGATTCTGCTGATGAGCTTGCCTGCCGTTTCAACCAGTCGCGCAGCTATCAGCTTCACGGCACTCTCTTGATCGAGGAGTGGATGGAAGGGCCTGAGGTGAGCGTGGAGGGAGCTTGCTTCGATAATCAAGTTCACGTTATCCAGGTTACGGACAAGATGCTCTTCCCAGGTGCATTTCCAGTGGAGGCCGGTCATTCTCAGCCCTCGCGGTTGCCTGACGAAACGGTGCAGCAGATTCGTGCGACTACCCAGGATGCGGTCCGTGCACTCGGACTCAACAATTGTGCATTCCATGCCGAACTAAAGGTGACCTCGTCCGGTCCAAAGATTGTGGAAATTGGCGCGCGCCTCGGGGGAGATCGAATTGCAACGCATCTCACCCCGCTGTCAACCGGAGTGAATTTGCTGAGAGCGGCAATTATGATCGCCATGGGCGAAAAACCAAATCTTGCTTCTGATCGCGCGCGAGGCTCCGCTGTTCGTTACTTCATGGCCCCTTCCACCGGCATAATCGAGAGCATTAAAGGCTTGGATAAAGTCTCGGCACTACCCGGCCTGGAATTGCTCTATCCCGCTTCGGAAAGAGACGGCGCGCTGGGCCCCGGCTTCGCGATTGGAGAAATCTGCTCAAGCCTGGATCGGTATGGCCACGTGCTCTTTTCGGGCGACAATGCAATACAGGCATCGGAGCGCGCTGACTACGCAGCGTCCCTGGTTCAATTCCAGTTTCTGAAACAGGCAGATCGGTGCGCTTAAGAAGCGTCGATCGGCTTATGGCTCAACGCACCTTCGCTCAACAAGCTCGTTTACATTTTACGTTTCAATATTCATAGGATTGGACACTATGTCTCTCGAGTTCCTTCCGTTCCACGTTCCCGAAATCGGTGAAGACGAAATCGCTGAGGTTGTAGACGCACTTCGCAGTGGGTGGCTCACGACAGGGCCAAAGACAAAGCGCTTTGAAGAGGACTTTGCCCGCTATATTGGCTCGGGTGTCGAAGCTCTTGCCGTTAACTCCGCGACCGCAGGACTGCATCTTGCTCTCGAGTCTGTAGGAGTCGGGCCGGGGGATGAAGTGATCACGACGCCTTTTACCTTTACTGCTACAGCAGAGGTAATCCGCTATCTCGGAGCAGACCCGGTCTTCGTTGATGTTAGAGAAGACACCCTGAATATCGATTCTGAAAAGATCGAGGCCGCCATCACGCCGCGCACCAAGGCCATCATGCCCGTCCATTTCGCCGGTCTCGCGTGCGACATGGATAGGATTCTCGAAATCGCAAAGCGACACGGTCTCAAGGTAATTGAAGATGCCGCTCACGCTCTTCCGGCAACCTCATCCGGAGAACTCATCGGGTCGCTGCAGAGCGACGTGACGGTCTTCAGTTTCTACGCAACCAAGACGCTGGCCACCGGCGAAGGCGGAATGATCGTAACCCGCAATCCTGATCTGGCTCGACGCTGCCGAATCATGCGGCTACATGGCATCGACCGCGACGCATTCGATCGCTACTCTTCCAAAACACCCGCATGGTTCTACAACGTCGTCGCTCCCGGTTACAAATACAACATGACAGACGTCGCTGCGGCGATTGGGATTCACCAGCTCAGAAAGGTCGAAAGCTTCCAGATGCGTCGCAAGCAACTTGCCGCTCGTTATGATGAATGTCTGGCCGACCTTGGATTGCAACTTCCCAAACACGCCCCGAGTGATGAAATGCATGCCTGGCACTTGTACACCATTCGCCTGAAGGAAGACTCTCACGTCAATCGGGACAATTTCATTGATCGGATGTCCGCCCTGGGCGTCGGCACGAGTGTGCACTTCATACCACTTCATTTACAACCCTATTGGCGAAACACGTATCACCTCACGCCCGAACAATTCCCGAATTCCACGCAAGCTTTCAAACATATTGTCAGTCTGCCATTGTACCCGCGCATGACTGACGTCGATCAGGACCGCGTTATATCCGCCGTCCGCTCCATTCTCCAAAGCCCCGATGAGCATCCGCGCTACGCCGGTGCCGAACATCTCGCAAGCTGAATTCAAGTTTGCAATTATCTTTTTGCCGATTCAGGCCTCGTGTTGACTAAAAGGAGAAGACAATGCCCAGGAGAGTGAAAGCTCTTTTACACATGAATGCATTCCGCTGGATCTTCATGGGGATGGCCCAGGTAACGACGTTTGCCGTCGCCGGATATGCGGCCTTTCTTCTCAGATTTGAGTTTCAGATCCCTGCCGACGAATTGCGTCACTGTGCATATGCGATTCCGGTCTGGATACTGGTCAAGAGTGTCGTCTTTCACATTGCAAATCTCGACCGGCGCGGATACCGCTACGTCTCCATAGTGGATGCTTTTCGGCTTTTCTGCGCAAATCTAGCCGGTTCCGCTGCAAGTTGGTTGGTTCTTCTAGTCGTTGCGCCCGCGGGAATGCCGCGGTCAGTCTACCTGATCGATCTCGTCTTTTGCACGCTCGGTACGGCGGGAATGCGAGTTGCAGTTCGCTTGATCAGGGAGGCCTCGCAAGGCGGACAAGGAGATGAGCTGGAGAAGAGGACCTTCATCTATGGTGCGGGTGATGCAGGCATTTTGCTGTTGCGAGAGATTCGCAACAATCCCCGGTTGGCATACCGCATTTGCGGGTTTCTCGATGACCGCTCAGACAAACGAGGCGTGCTCATCAACGGCGTGCCCGTGCTTGGCGGTGGAGAAAAGGCAAAGCAGTTGGTAGCCGAGCACAACATCGAAGTTATCCTTATTGCCATTCCGTCTGCCTCCGGGGTGGAGATGACTCGAATCCTGGAACTTTGCCACGATGCGGGCGCGGAATGCAAGACCGTGCCTGGATTGGGCGAGATGATCGAAGGGAATGGACTCGCGGGTCAAATCCGGGAGGTCGCCGTGGAGGACCTGCTCGGTCGAACACCTGTGCACCTTGAAGAAAAGAAGATTAGCACGACAATCGAAGGGAGAGTTGTTCTCGTCACCGGGGCGGCTGGATCCATCGGCTCCGAGCTTTGCAAGCAGATCGCTCGCTTTCATCCCGCCGCAATCGTTGGGTTCGAAATTGCAGAATCTCCGCTCTTCGAGATCGATCGCGAAATGCGCCGCGAATTTCCAAGCATTCCTTTCTATCCGGAAATCGGAAGCGTGCAAAACCGTGTTCGCCTTGACGAAGTACTTAGCCAGTTTCGGCCGCAAGTGGTGTATCACGCGGCTGCCTACAAGCATGTTCCCCTCATGGAGACCCACGTTTTCGAAGCCGTCGAGAACAACGTATTTGGCACTTATAACCTTGCCGCAGCTTCGATGGATCATGGCGTCGAGAACTTTGTCATGATCTCTTCTGACAAGGCGGTTCGCCCCACCAACGTTATGGGCGCCACCAAGCGTCTCGCTGAACTCATTCTTCTCGGACTCCAGAACGGGGGAACCCAATTTGTCGCCGTTCGGTTTGGAAACGTTCTGGGCTCCAACGGCAGCGTCATTCCGATCTTTAAAAAGCAGATCGCCGCAGGTGGGCCAGTCACCGTGACGCATCCGGAAATGCGGCGGTTCTTCATGACAATTCCAGAAGCTTGTCAGCTGGTGCTCCAGGCCTCAGCCATCGGAAAAGGCGGACAGATCTGCGTTCTCGACATGGGACAACCCGTCAAGATCGTTGATCTCGCGAAGAACCTGATTCTGCTGTCGGGGCTCAAACCCGATCACGATATCAACATCGAATTTACGGGCATGCGGCCTGGCGAGAAGCTCTACGAGGAACTGAGCTCTCTGCTTGAAGATACGGTTCCGACAGATCACGAGAAGATTCGAATCTTCATCGGAAACGGCGTGCCGGAAGAAGGTGTTGAAACGTGGCTCAACTCCCTGCGCCGAATCTGCGAAGCACGCGATACTGGCCACCTCGTGGTTGCGCTCAAAGAGCTTGTCCTCGATTACAACCCCAGCACCCACCTGCTTCGTCGCATTCTTGAACACGATGCACTCATACCTTCCGAAACCGACGATGCACCGGATCACGCCGGGATTCATGCGTGATCTGGTGCGGTGACCATGAATATAGCTCTTCCAGCATTCCCCTGACGTTGCGAATGCTCGATACATAAGTCGCAATTTCACACCTTGAAAAACGCAACGGCCCCCGGTAACAACCTCGGGGGCCTTTTGTCTTTTTTGAACGAATGCAGATATCCCAACGACATCTCTCGGGAAATGTTTTTTTGCCGGGGAATTGAATTGAACTTTGCCGTGAACCGCGCAGAAATCGAATGCTGCGCTTATTCCTGCGCCGCACTCAATGGATGAGAAATATCGAAGGTCGAAAAGCGGTGACTTTGCCCGGTGATCTCGGAGCGTAACTCGAGCCAAAGTTCGTTGGGAATCTTCAAATAAACTTCAACCACCGACGGATCGAATTGCGTACCCGAGCAACGGATAATCTCTTCCCGTGCCGCATCGAAGGTGCGCGCAACCCGATACGGCCGATCGCTGGTAATCGCGTCAAGCGTGTCGGCGACCGCAAATATGCGCGCGCCAATCGGAATCGCGCTGCTTTTCAGAGCGCTTGGATAGCCGCTTCCATCGTAGTGTTCCTGGTGGGTGAATACGATCTCTGCTGCTTCCGCAAGAAAGGGAATCTTGCGCAACATCTGGTAGCCGCGCGCGCAGTGTTCACGCATCACTTCCTGCTCCTCGGGCGTCAGTTTACCGGGCTTGCGCAGGATCTCGTCGGGTATCGCCATCTTGCCAATATCGTGAAGAAAAGCGCCGCGTGCAATCACCTTGATCTCAGCCGGCGAGATGCCCATCGCCCGCGCCAAGGCGATCGTGTAGGCAGTCACTCGCTTGGAGTGGCCTTCCGTCTCCGAGTCTTTCAGATCGAGCGCGTCACCCAGAGCTTCAAGAGTTACGTCGTAGGAGTGCTCCAGGTCTTCCATGGCCTGGCGCAGCATCTCGGTACGTGCCCGCACCACTTGTTCCAAATTCTGCTGATAGGTCCGGCTCTCCTGCAGCGCCTGCCGATGCTCAAGCGCGCGCTGCACCGTGGCCACAAGATGTTCGCGTTCAAAGGGTTTGAGAAGGTAGTCATAAGCGCCACGGCGCATGGAGTCGATCGCCACGCTAATGTCGTGAATGGCCGTAACCATGATTACCGGAAGGTTGGGATTCTGCGCATGGATGCGCTCCAGCAGCGCGAGCCCATTGCCCTCTTGCATGACGATATCGGTCAGAATCAGCTCAAATCCGTCCTGATCGATCGCCTCCAACGCTTCGCGACCGCCCGACGCAAGCACAACTTCGTATCCTTGGCGCTCCAGCGTTGCAGCAATCATTGAACGGACATGCGCCTCATCGTCTACAACGAGGACGCGCGCCGTCTTCCGAGCTTTCAAACTCGTGCGCGTGCCCGCGCTTGCTACTGAAAGCAGCGCTGGCGAGGGTGCGTCCTGGTTCGCCAGTTTCGACGCTAAACCCGCTTCCGTCCCGTTTTCCCGCCATTGCTCGGTCCATCTGCGGCGGGGCAATCCCTTCAATTTGGGCACAAGCATTCTTTAAGTGGAAAACCTCGTCCCTCTCCCTTAGAGAGTTAAATCGTCAAATGGAGCTTGAAAATCAGGAATCACGAAAATTTCACCCGCAAACTCCTGCGGAGTGGATGAATTGAAAAGTCCAATACAAGACTGTCGGTGGCGGTAACCTTAGAACGTATCAAGAACTTACGCTTCCCCGGGCAGTGGCGCAAGCCCTTCTTGTCTAAGTACCAAAGTACTAAAGTGTTAGAGATTTTTGGGAGAATTTGTCTGTTCTTTTTGCCAGACAAAGTCTCGCCAGGTCGAACTCGGTCCGGTCTGCCGAATTACCTATTTCTGCTCCGCCTTTGCAGCGCGACGAGCCACCGCCCAGCCCTCCTTTGTCACCTGGTGTGACCGGGCCACTGCCAGAGCGCCAGAGGGAACGTCCCTCGTAATACACGATCCCGCGCCGATATAGGCTCCATCGCCAATCTCAACCGGGGCAACCAGTGTGGAATCACTGCCGACAAAGGCTCCCTGTCCGATTCGCGTAGCGTACTTGTGCACGCCATCGTAGTTGCAGGTGATCACCCCGGCTCCGATATTTGAACCCGCTCCCACTTCGGCATCGCCAAGATAGGTCAGGTGATTGGCCTTGGCGCCCTTGCCTAGTTTCGCCTTCTTGGTCTCAACAAAATTCCCAACGTGCGCGTCCTGCCCAATCTCACTCCCCGGTCGCAAGCGCGCAAATGGTCCGATGCGTGCCCGGTCCGATACAACGCTGTCGTTCAGCACGCAACTCTGAAGCACCAGCACGCCTGACCCAAGCGTGCAATCCTCGATAACGGAGTACGAACGAATTCGACACTCTGCACCGATCCTGGTTTTGCCCAGCAGCTGCACAAACGGTTCGATGATGGTGTCCGGCTCGATCTCAACCTCCGCGTCGATGACGCAGGTTTCCGGTCGGAAGATGGTGACCCCGCCTGCCATCAGGCGATGAGCCGTTGCCATGCGCAGGTTCGCGTCCAGAGCGACAATTTCTGCAATGGTGTTTGCGCCCAGAACTTCGACAGCCACCGCCGCCTTCAAGGCGGCCACCTTTTCCCCGGCGTCGTGCAGGTGCGCTGCCATGTCCGTGAGATAAAACTCGCCATGGGAATTGTTGCTAGAGAGTCTGTCGAGATCCTTCAACAGCGGCGCGACTCTGAACGCGTAAATGCCGGAATTAATTTCGCGGATGGAATGCTGATCGCCCTTCAACGCATTCTGTTCAACAATGGCATCCACATCCGACCGATCCGGCGAACGTCGAATGATGCGTCCGTATCCCGCCGGGTCCTCCGGCATCGCGGTCAGGATCGTCATCGCCGCCCCTTCTGCCAGATGAAGCGTCATCAGGTGCTGCAGCGTGTCTGCCGTGATTAACGGGACATCGCCAGACAAAACCAGAATGTGCTCATACCCTGCGATCGCCTCGCGAGCGCACTGAATGGCGTGGCCGGTTCCACGCTGCTCCTTCTGCTCGATGAATTGAACGCCGGTGCTCGCCATCGCCCCACGCACGCGTTCTGCCTCGTGCCCGATGATTGCGTAGATATCGTTGTTCTCCGCAAGGCGGCCTGCTGTCGCGATCACATGGCTCAAAAGCGGCTTTCCGCCCACTTCGTGAAGCACCTTGGGCCGCCGCGACCTTAATCGCGTACCCTTGCCGGCGGCCATAATCACGACCGCCAACTTTGGTGTTGAATGCTCTGGCTTGTTCGATTCCTTGCTCACTATTCTTTCTCCGCCCCGCCGCCCGCATCGCTTTCTGCGCCGGGAATACTGATGTCGATCTTGTGTACCGGACCCATCTTCAGATCATCCAGTCCCGGTTTGATCTCCGGGCCATTGCCAACCACCAGCACTGCGTACTTGTCGGGATGAATGTATTTCTTGGCTACAGCATTCAAGTCAGCTACCGAAACCTTCTCGAGCGCTGTCTTGTATGTCTCGAGATAATCAGCCGGGTAACCGTAGAATTCCAGTCGCACCCGCTCCGCCAGCACCTTGTCCCTGGTGTCATACCGAAACAGAAATGAATTGAGAATGTTGTCCTTGGCGCGCTTCAATTCCTCTTCTGTAAAGGGCTGCGTGGTCAGTCCATCCATCACCCGATAGGTTTGCTGAATCGCCTCCACGGTTGTTGAACTCTGTGTAAGCACCACGCTGTCAAAGCTGGCGGGATGGTCCCAGCCAAACCCGAGCCCTCCACCAACTTCGTACGCCAGTCCAAGTTCTGTTCTCACTTTCTGGAACAGCCTGCTGGCAAACCCGCCTGCAAACACGTCGTTCATCATCGCAAGGCTGGGAACATCGGGGTTACGCCTGTCGGTTCCAAGTCCCACGATCATGACTTGCGACTGATTCACGTCTTCCTTGTTAATGAAATAGACACCCGGCGTCGGCCCGTGAAACACGTCGTGCCGCACCGGATTTGGCTTGGCAGCAGGCATGCTCTCGAAGGTAGCGCGCAACTTCGCTTCCATCGCAGCGGAATCGAAATCCCCGCTGATGCTGATAATCAGCTTGTTGCCGATCGTGCGGTCATGCCATGCCTGCAGATCCGCTACCGTGACATTTGCAATAGTCGACAATTCAGGCTGCCGGGCATAGGGGCTGTCAGCTCCATAGATCAGCTTTGCCGCCTCGCGTCCGGCAATCTGGCTTTCGTCGTCATTGCGTCGCACGATGCCGGTTGCGGTCTGCTGCTGTGCAAGCCGCAGTTTCTGCACATCGAACTTGGGATGAAACAGCAGATCCATCGCCAGGGCATAGACCTGGTCGGTGTCGGCCTTCAGCGAATCCCACGAAAGCGCGGTGGAATCGTCGTCTCCGCCGGTTTCAATGTGTGCAGCCTTTGATTCCAGCAAGTCGTCCATGGCATCGCCGTCCATCTTCGCGCTGCCGCTGGTCCGCCATGTCTGCCCGTAAAGTGAGATCAAGCCGCATTTCGCCGGATCTTCATCGCGCGATCCACCGGGAATCAGCACGGAACCGGATACAAATGGCAACTCGTGATCCTCTTGCAGAAACAGCACGATGCCATTCTTCAGCGCGATGCGCTTCGGTTCCTGCGGTTTGAAGGCGTGAAGCGGAGGAATGGGAATCTTCTCCCACGGCTTGCTCTGCTGTGCCGGCAAAGCGCCCGCAATCAGCAAAAACGAAAACGCGACAAACAAGGCGCGAGCCAGAGCGGACTGAGACAACCCGAACCGATCACTGACCACTGACCACTGACCACTGTTCTTCACTTCTGGCCTCCGTCGTTCTTTGCGGGTGCCGAGGGCGCCTGCGTGTCAATCTCGGCCGAGGTGCGGTTGGAGGCGATAAATACTTGGTTGGCAACGCGTCGAATATCTGCCTTGGTCACTTTGTCCACACGATCAAGTTGTTTAAAGAGTTCGCGCCAGTCACCAAAGCGGGTTTGATATTCAGCAAGCGCATTGGCGAGACCCTGGTTATCGGCCAGTCCGCGCAGCAGATCGGCACGCGTACGGGTTTTGTACATCGCCAGTTCCGCATCCGTTACGTCGGCGGTCTTCAGCTTTTCGATTTCTTTGTGAATTGCGGTTGCCATCTCGGCATTGCTATGGCCCGGCAGCGGCACCGCTCCAAAGGTGAAGAGATTGGGGTATTTGTCGCCGGGGAAATTGCCGAAGCCGGCTGCCTCTGCCGCAATCTGCTGATCGCGCACTAGGCTGCGGTAAAGGCGCGAGACCCGGCCGTTCGAGAGGATGTCGCTGATTGCGTCGTAGACCGGATCGTCGGGGCTGCGATAACTCGGCCTGTGATACGACTCCAGGTAAATTGGCTGGCTGGGGTCCTTGATGATCACTTTTTTCTCGGCAAACTGTTTCGGCTCCACCGTCGTCAGTTCCAGCGGCTTGGAGCCTCCTGGAACTCTGCCGAAATACTTCTCCAGGACGGGCATGGCCTCGGCAGCTTTGACGTCTCCCACCACGGCAATCACGATGTTCGACCCCACATAATACTTTTTGTGAAACGCCATGGCCTCCGTTGCCGTGATCTGGCTGACCTCACTTGGCCAGCCCACGCCGCTTCGCCCATAGTTGTGGGCCACATAGGCCGTAGCCGCCAATTGCTCAAACAAGCGGCCCTGCGGGTTGGAATCGGTGCGCATGCGGCGCTCTTCCAGAACTACGGAGCGCTCCTTATAGAACTCGCGTGGAACCGTATTGGCCAGCCGGCTGCTTTCAAGCCAGGCCCATAGTTCCAGCCGATTCTCCGGCATCGCCCAGTAGAACATCGTTTCGTCCTGTCCGGTCTGCGCGTTCAGATCGTGGGCACCATTGCGCTCTGCCACTTCGGTGAACTGGTTTGGGACCACGTATTTTTGCGCCGCTGCCTGCGCGTTATCAAAGGCCTTATTCAGATCGGCGAGCTTTTTAGGATCGCTGCCCATGGGGTTGCGCACCTCGGCTTCAAGCGCAATCTCGGCGGCCTCGACTTGATCCAGGGCCACCTTCTCCGCCGCGTAATCCGTAGTGCCAATCTCGTCTGTGCCCTTGAAAGCCAGATGCTCGAACATGTGTGCCAGGCCGCTCTGGCCCATGGGGTCGTCCACATCGCCCGCATCCACAAACGTCACGTAGCTGAAAACCGGTGCATCCGGCCTCTCGCAGATCAGGAGGGTGAGGCCATTGGGCAGCACTTTCGTCGTGATGCGCTGCTCGAAACTCTTTAGATCCTGCGCCGCTGCCGGTCATGCAGGTTACAAACAACGCCGCGAAGACGGCGCACACCGCCGCGAGCCTCCCCGGCAAGTTCCTGTGCATTTGCTCCTCCGAGCGGGGCCAGAACGCACAACCCCCTCTTCAAAACTAGTTGCTGTGCATGGGGGCGTCAAACCGCGATTGCCGTGAACCGCAGCCGACTGGCTGCGTATCATCTCTCAAGGTATGAGGTCCAATGATGCGCCGCTGGCTGTTTCGAGTCCTTTCTGTCGTGTTGATTCTTTTTGTCGTGGCCTGCGCAGGAATATGGCTCCTTGAGTTCTATCCCCGTCATGGATCGCATCCTCCGTTGCAGTTGGGCAGGGGCACTCTTGCCATCCAGCACGCCAGAATCTACGTTTCCCCCAGCGACCCTGCTATCGACGACGGAACCGTGCTCATCCGCAACGGCATCATTGCGGCAGTCGGCAATCAGGTTGAAATTCCATCCGACGCCACGCTCGTGCCCTGCGATCACTGCGTGGTCACCGCCGGTTTCTGGAACGCGCATGTCCACTTCACGGAACCGAAATGGACGATGGCCAATTGGAAATCCGATGCCACCCTCAATCCCCAGCTTGCTGACATGTTCCTCAGCCGCGGATTTACCACCGTCATCGATCTCGGCTCGAATCCCGCCGACACCTTCGCCATCCGGCGTCGCATTGAAAAAGGGGAATTGATCGGCCCCTACATCTATACGGCGGGAACGGCACTCTACCCACCCCACGGTGCGCCCTTCTATCTTCGCGAAACCATGCCGCGCTGGATGGTGATGATGCTCCCCCAGCCCGAGACACCCCAGGAGGCAACCGGCATCGTCCGCCGCAACCTTGCCAGTGGCGCCGACCTCACCAAGCTCTTCACCGGTTCATGGATCCAGCGCGGACATGTTCTTCCCATGCCCGTCAACATCGCCAAAGCTGCGGTGACCGAGAGCCATCTCAACGGCAGGCTTGTCTTCGCCCATCCCTCCAACCTCGCAGGGATTCAGGTCGCAATCGACAGTGGCGTTGACGTCCTAGCCCATGCCGCCGACGACACCAACGGCGTCGATGCAACTCTCCTCAGCGCGGCCATCGGCAAAAACATGGCCATGATTCCCACCCTCAAAATGTTCACCACCACCGTGACCACCGATCCGCATTACATGGATCCCATCTGCGCCGAGGTCCAGCAGTTCCACCAGCTCGGCGGCACCCTGCTCTTCGGGACAGATGTGGGTTACATGTCCGACTACACGACCCAGGGCGAATTCGTGGAGCTTGGCAAAAGCGGTCTAGACTGGAAGACCGTGCTGGCCATGCTGACCACCAATCCCTCCGCGCGCATGGGAGTATCCGCCAGCAAGGGAACCGTGACCCCCGGCAAACTCGCCGACCTTACCGTCCTCGACGCCGACCCCGCCGGCGATCTCACCAACTTCTCGCGAGTGCGGGCCGTCGTCCGCTCCGGAAAGCTGGTCTGGCAGCGATAGACCCCGCCAACTGTGCCCCATTCATCGCGTCTGTATCGCGATGAGTGGGTTCGGCCCCATGTCCTATACTGATACCTGTGATTCAAACGGCTTCCGGCTTGCCGGAAGTCTTGTTTTTATGAGGATTGGGCCTTGAGCACGAACAGAAAATCCGCTTCCACCGAGCGCCGCCGCATCCGCTCCACGACCGTGATCTGTGTCCGGCGCAACGGCTTGGTCGTGATGGCCGCCGACGGACAGGTCACCATGAGCGACCACGTCCTCAAGCACTCTGCGAAAAAAATTCGCCGCCTCTATCAGGACAAGATCCTCGCCGGCTTCGCTGGATCGACGGCCGATGCCTTCAACCTCTTCACGCGCTTCGAAACCAAGTTGGAGCAATACGCCGGCAACCTCAATCGCGCCGCCGTCGAGCTCGCCAAGGACTGGCGTACCGACAAGATGCTGCGCAACCTCGAGGCTCTGCTCGTGGTCGCCGACAAGGGCCAGACGTTTCTGCTCTCCGGTTCCGGCGACGTCATCGACCCCGACGAGCCCATCGCTGCCATTGGCTCCGGCGGCAGTTACGCCACCGCCGCAGCGCGCGCCCTGCTTGAAAACACCGACATGGATGCCCATGAGATTGCGTCGAAGGCCATGAAGATTGCCGCCGACATCTGCATCTACACCAACGACCGAATTACATTTGAGGAATTGAAGGGCTAGGGCCCCTCTTATCCATGGCCATTTATCTTCCCGCATCCGCCGAAGAACAGGACATCGCACTCGATGAGTTGACGCCGCGCGAAATCGTCGCCGAGCTCGACAAGCACGTAGTAGGTCAGCGTCCGGCCAAGCGCGCCGTGGCTATCGCGCTCCGCAATCGCCAGCGCCGTCAGAAGCTCCCCCCCGACATCGCAGATGACATCATGCCCAAGAACATCATCATGATTGGGCCCACCGGCGTCGGCAAAACTGAAATCGCGCGCCGCCTCGCCAAGCTCACCAACTCGCCGTTCCTCAAGGTTGAAGCTTCAAAATTCACCGAGGTCGGCTACGTCGGCCGCGACGTCGAATCCATGATCCGCGACCTCGTCGAAATCGCCATCGACATGGTGCGCGAAGAGCGCCTCGAAGAAGTGGAAGACAAGGCCGAGATGAACGCCGAAGAGCGCCTTCTCGACATCCTTCTGCCGCCGCCTCCCGCCACGCCGCAATCCCATGAGGGGCAACTCACACTCCCCGGCGATGACAGCTACCAGCGTTCGCGCGAAAAGCTGCGCCAGCAGTTCCGCGAGGGCAAGCTCGACGATCGCACCGTGGAACTCGACGTGCGCGAGCGCAATACGCCGCAGTTCGGCATCATCTCCAATCAGAACCTTGAAGACATGGAGATGAACCTCAAGGACATGCTGCCCAACATCTTCGGCGGCGGTTCCAAGAAGCGCAAAATGAAAGTCGCCGACGCCTTCGACTACCTCGTGCAGGAAGAAGAAGGCCGCCTCATCGACATGGACCAGGTCAACCGCGTCGCCGTCGAGCGCGTTGAATCCAGCGGCATCGTCTTCCTCGACGAGATCGACAAGATCGCCGGTCGCGAAGGCTCGCACGGCCCCGACGTCTCGCGCGAAGGCGTCCAGCGCGACATTCTGCCCATCGTCGAAGGCACCACCGTGAACACCCGCTACGGCATGGTGCGCACCGACCACATCCTCTTTATCGCCGCCGGCGCCTTCCACGTCTCCAAGCCCAGCGACCTCATTCCCGAACTGCAGGGCCGCTTCCCGATTCGCGTCGAGCTGAAGTCGCTCACCGTCGAAGATTTTCTCCGCATCCTCACCGAGCCGAAGTCGTCGCTCACCAAGCAATATTCAGCTCTGCTTGAGACCGAAGGCGTGCGCCTCGAGTTCGATCCCGAAGCCCTGCGCGAGATGGCGGAATTCGCCTTCAAGGTCAACGAGCAGACTGAGAACATCGGCGCCCGCCGCCTCCACACCATCATGGAGCGCGTGCTCGAAGACGTCAGCTTCCTCGCTCCCGATGTCGCGCGCAATGCCGGGACTCGCGGAGCAGGCTGCGGAGCTCACCAAAGATGGAGCCAACGAAGCCATCGGCTCCGCTCCCTTATCACGAGCGCACCACCGCCTCCGGCCCCGAGAAAGTCTTCACCATCTCGTCGGAATACGTCCGCCAGATGGTCGCGTCCGTCGTCAAAGACAACGACCTCAGCCGCTACATCCTCTAAGACTGCCAAGATTCACATAGCAGAACGAAAAGTGGGTGCCCTATCCAAGCTCCGCTTGGGTGGGAAAGCACGACTTACCAAGGATCAAGCCAACGAAGCCGTTGAGCCGTTCCTCTAGGCCTCGAAACGAGTCGGCCGAGCCTCACGAAAAAATTCCGGCATGAAGCTCTTACTCAACAACCTTGAGCGAGAGCATGAGATCGAATGTGAATTTCGTGCCCGCGCGAAGAGTGCTCTTCTGATTGAAAGTGATTGGCGAACGTGGTCACGCGGTACGATCTGCCATTCACAAACACGGAGTTCAGTTCCATCTCTGCGCCGTTTTGCGAGTTACTGTTCACGAATCCGGCACCGGCATGCGCCCGCCGGGTATGACGACCGTTCCGTCCACCCTTACCGGCTCACTGAATGTAACCGTAAAGCCTTCGCCGCTCTCAGCAGTCTTTGCGCTGACCGCCTGATCCAACTTCACGGTGAACGGAGTTGTCGACGGGAATCGTTACCTTGCTGCCTCGGTTGTACGCTCCGTTACCGGGTGGAGCCCTGGCTTTGCCGTCACATTCAGAACTGTGCAGCCCATCAGGCTGATTGCAATGGACCACGTGCGCAAAGTACTCATGTTGATCTCCCTCGGCTCGACAACGCGCGAAACCACAAGGTCGTGAACTCTGTGAGCACATGGAAGCATCCCTTCAAATCCGATTGCAATGTAACTTTCGTCTGTGCTACCTTCCCCTCGTACCTCGGCAGCCCGCGCGTTTTCCTGATCAGCGGGCTCTACCTGCACTCTCCCGCTTCTGAGGGAATGTGGATGGAGGCGTATCAGAGCACGCTGGGAATGGTGTGCCTGCGCTTGCATCCTCGCAGATCACGCCGTTCCCGCCACTCCACGCATCCCACCCCAAGAGGAGAGACGCATGAGCGAACCCGCGCAGCACCACGCCATCAACTACATCGAATTCACCACCACCGACATCGCCGGCACCAAGGCGTTCTACGAAAAAGCCTTCAGCTGGAATTTCCAGGACTACGGGCCCGACTACATCGCCTTCGACAAGGACCACGCCGGCATCGACGGCGGATTCCGCAAAGGTGATCCGCAACAGCAGACACCCAGCGACACCGCCCCGCTCATCGTCCTCTACTCGCAGGACCTCAAGGCAACGCAGGACGCCATCATCGCCGCCGGCGGTTCCATCGCCGTCCCCACCTTCGACTTTCCCGGCGGCAAGCGCTTCCACTTCTCCGACGGACAGGGCAACGTACTGGCCGTCTGGTCCGAGTAGCGCTCAACCAATTCCACTACAAACAAATGCCCCGGCGGCCACCAAGCCCCGGGGCATTTCTGATCACTGTTCCACTGATCACTGTCCACTGTTCTTAATTCAGCTCCGGCGCCGGCAGCGCCTTCCGCTTCCTCAGTTCCTCGCGCACCAGCGACAGCCCCAGAATGCAGCGTTCGAATCCATCTGAAAGTCGAGCGAACAGCGGCGCCTCCTTCTCATACTCGAACATGTTGAACTGGCTCACGATGAAGTAGCTTTCCTTGCCTGCGTGAATCAGCTCCGACAGGCTCGGATGCGGCGCCACGGCGCCGCGTCCCCGGAACGTTCGCCTCGGGATACATCCCGCCCACAAACAACGCGTAGTCGCCGATGTACTTGCGCATGGCGCGTTCCGCATCGAACGAGGGCGCAGTGCCGTTCACCGGATCGGCCGCCAGCACCATCGCTTCCAGCTCTTCCACCGGATGCCCCTCGGCATCCCGCACCTGGTAGAGCTTGTCAGTCTGTGAGAATTCGCAAAGCAGGTGCGCTACATATCCGGTCACGTCAGGATCGTGCAATCCCAACTTGCCTTCGTAGCTGTTGCGAACAACCTGTTGAAAGAACGGCTCGAGCGGATGAGTCTGGCTTTGCATACAAACCTCCCGTACAGCACTTTCGCGCGCAATCGGCACTGCTTGTTGTGCAGTGGCCGGTCGGCGATTCGTGCAGCCGGGAAAGCCAGCCACCACCCGATTTACATAGTGTTGACACAGAGACTAGCGGAAATGTTGCTACGACTAAAGGTGGGGACGCCAAGTTTGTTGGCAGAGTGGAATATCAATTGCAAGCCGTGGCAGCACAGATCGGTTACCCCAGGGACAGTTGCGCCTGTCCCTGGGGCACGAACCACCAGACCGCATATAGGACTGCCTTCTTTCTATAAATATGGCTAATGTACAGGTGCTGGTGGATTTATCGTTCGCCACAATTCCCTGCGGGCAATGGCGAGACCAAGAATGCAATGCTCAAAAACGTTACGAAAGTTGCCCATACAGCGGAGCTTCTTTTTCATACTCAAATACGTTGAACTGGCTGACGATGTAGTAGCTCTCTTTGCCCACGCGAATCAGTTCGGCCAGCGTTGGCTTCTTCGAACTGCTGCTCGGATCAGACTCGATCGCTTCGGGACACATCCCCGCCAGAAAAAGTGTGTAGTCGCCGATGTATTTCCTAATCGCGCGCTCGGCGATGAACGACCGTGCCGTGCCATGAATTGGATCGGAGGCGCGTACCATCTCCTCCAGCTTCTCGATCGGACGCCCCTTCGAATCGCGCAAGCGAAAGAGATTTTCTGATTCTGAGAAGTCGCAAAGCATGTGCGAGACGTAGCCGGAGATCTCAGGCGAAAGCCCCAGCCGGCCTTCATAGCTGTTGCGAACGGCCTGATGAAAGAACGGTTCGAGCGGATGAGTCTGCACCTGCATGTGTAGCCCCAGTAAGCACAAAGCTGGGAAACGAGATGGCCCGGATGCAACGTGCGCAGTCCGGATTACACGCCCGGCCGTGCTGAATTTGTATTGCCTTGAAAGAAACTTTAGCCGAATTCTAGCACTGACGATGTGAGATAAATCACTCCGCGGACAGCTGCACATCCATTGGTAACCAAGCATCTAACGCGCTGTCAGACGTGAGGAATCCCTCCCACCCGACCGAGCGTAACCCTCACAGATGTGCATCCGTCAGCCCATGATCTGCGCCATCTATTTTGAGATTTTCTTAGTAGCGTAAAGCCCCCGGGAAGCGTAAACCTAAACAGGGTCAGGCGTTGCAGGCTCCAACTCTGGACGACTCCCCAGGGCATCCGATTTCCGATGTTTGGTAGCGAAGGAACATCATGAGTGTCAGTCTCGTTGAGAAAGTCGAAGACCCGTCTGCCGCGTCGGCATGGTGCCCATATCCCACCTTGTATGAGATAGACACCTGGATATGGCTCACCGATTTAAGCCGGAAATATAAGACGAGCGTTGACTTGTCTTCAGTACCTGCAGCCGAATGGGATGCCATCGCGGCTTACGCATTTGATTCGGTCTGGTTGATGGGGGTGTGGGAACGAAGCCCTGCGGGGATTGCCATCGCCAATCAGAACAAGAATCTCGTCGACGATTTCCATCGAGCGCTGCCCGATTTCAAACCGGAAGACAACGTTGGATCTCCCTACTGCATACGACGCTACGCGGTTGACCAACACCTCGGAGGTCCTGAAGGTCTGGCAACCGCCCGGCGTGAACTCGCCAAGCGAGGCATGAAGCTGATTCTGGATTTCGTGCCGAACCATGTCGCGCCAGATCATCCCTGGGTCGCGGAGCACCCCGAGTACTTAATTCGCGGCACCGATGAGGACGCCACGAAAGAGCCGGCATCCTACATTAAGGTCCAGGAAACTTTTTGCGCATGCGGCCGCGATCCTTACTTCCCGGCATGGCCAGACGTAGTCCAGTTGAACGCGTTTGCGCCGGGTCTTCGGCTAGCCGTGATTGAAACCATATCCGGCATTGCCCGACAGTGCGATGGCATTCGCTGTGACATGGCGATGCTGTTGTTGAATGTGATCTTCGAAAGCACCTGGGGCGGCCGTGCTGGACCGCATCCCTCAACCGAATATTGGGCCGATGTGATTTCTGCCATCAAGGCCACAAATCCTAAATTCATCTTTATTGCAGAGGCCTATTGGGATCTGGAGTGGGAACTCCAGCAGCAGGGCTTCGATTTTTGTTACGACAAAAAACTCTACGATCGACTGGAACACAGCAACGCGGAGAACATCCGCCTTCATCTGTGTGCCGATCTTGCGTACCAAAGGAAACTACTGCGGTTTATCGAGAACCATGACGAGCCTCGAGCAGCGGCTACATTTTCGCCCGCTAAGCAAAGAGCCGCTGTCGTCGCCACTTCTACGCTGATGGGGATGAAGCTTTTCCATGAGGGCCAGTTCGAGGGGCGCAAGGTAAAGCTGCCAGTATTTCTAGGCAGGCGACCCGATGAGCCGGTCGATGAGACTCTCCGCGCCTTCTACAGACAACTCCTTGAAGCCGTCAATCGCAGAGTCTTCCGCGAAGGCCAATGGAGCCTGTGCGAGCGAACTGGCTGGCCGGATAACTCAAGTTTTCAGAATCTGGTGGCCTGGAGTTGGGTCCAAAAGGACGAGCGATATCTGATCGCAATCAATCTCAGCGACTTTCCCCTGCAGGCCCAGATTCAAGTGCCGTGGGCCGACGCCAGTGGTGAAAAGTGGCATTTAACCGACGTCTTATCCGGTGCGACCTACGAACGTGACGGAACTGAAATCCAGTCACCCGGTCTTTACGTGGAGTTGCCACCCTGGAAATATCACTTCTTTCAATTTCTGCGGGCAGGCAATAACTAAAACCATGCAAATCGTAAGAACCATACAAGTGGAGGCGTGAAATGCGCATCGCGCGATTGATTACCAGCCTGATCCTGGCGATTGCCGGAGTCTACCTGCAAGCGCAGTCACCCGACCAGCAGATTACCGCGACTGGCAAACTCGTTCGCGCCATGGCCATCGGTGCGGAATCGACCGGTTGGGTTCTCGAACTCCAACCCGCAATCAGCATCGGTGGCAAGCAAATCAATTCGATTCAAATCAGCTATGGCAAGACTTCAAAGCTTGAGAAACTCGCCGATAAACGCGTCAGCGCCACTGGCAAGCTCGGCCAGAAAACTGGTGTAGAAACTGGAGAACAGCCTGTTCTCCTCGTCTCTTCGATTAAACCGGCTGAGGCGCACGGGTGCTGCACCCCCGGCGAACGCAGCCTTCAATTTGTCAGGAAGCGACTGGAAACTCGAAGATCTCGGAAGTGGTGCGCTCGATAACAGTAAAGCGACCCTCTCTTTCCCTGAAGCGGGAAAAGTCGCAGGCAACGGCTCTTGCAATCGCTTCTTTGGCTCCGCAGAGATTAATGGGGACGCCATCAAATTGAGCGCCTTGGGTTCGACGCGAATGGCTTGCCCCGAGCCGGTGATGAATCAGGAGTCAAAATACCTTGAGGCATTGCAGGCCGCGGAACGCTTCGAGTGGAAAGATCCGTATCTGCTGATTTATTGCAAGGGCTTCGAAAAGCCATTGCGCTTTACGCGTATGGCGACCGAGAAACCGCCGGCTCCGTAGAAGGGAAGTGCGGACCCGCGAATCGCCGGCTCTTAGTCCCTGCAGAATCCTTCACCGGTTTTGATAATCAAGCAATTTGTTTTGTCCATCAGCCACTTCATTCCAGTGTCACGGCCATTGCCCGCGTGGATAGATTCCGTTTTACCATTACGCTGAAACTCGATGCGTTCTCCCGTTGACGTTCCCTCATAAGTCGCCGGTCCGTCCAGCGAATTAATCAGCACAACATATTTGTCGGCGTTCTCCGAAAGCACAAGATACGTCCCTTCAGGGCCAATCCATTTGCCCAGCCATTTGTCAGTAGCGTGGTTCGCCGCAGGTAGTGGAGCGCTAGAATTCGAAGGCGGATCGACGCTCGTGCTGGATGATCCTCCCGCTGCCTGATTGCGATCTTTGCAGCCTGGTATGACCGCGCACAGCAATAAGGTCATCATCCAAATGTGAGTCTTGTTCATGATAGATTCTCTTGAAGAGCGACCGAGCTTGGAGTCTGTTGATGTTCAACGATTCGCGTGATACTTACAAACGGTTTCTCATGACGGCTGCTGCCGTCATCACATGGTTCGGGCTGGCGCTGCAGTTTCCATTGGCGATCGCCAACTCGCGTGCCGGTGGCATGACAATGATCGCAGCGGTGATCGCGTATTTCAGTTTCTTTACCATCCTCACAAATCTTATAGTCGCGCTGGTTCTCACTTTCTCCCTGGTGGCGCCCAATTCCCGTTGGGGCAGGTTTTTCTCGAGCCCCATGGTAGCCTCGGGCACTGCCCTTTACATCGCGACGGTTGGCGCGTCGTATTCGCTTCTGCTGCGGCATTTGTGGAATCCGCAAGGCCTCCAGAAGATTGCCGACATCACTCTGCATGATGTCGTCCCCGTGATGTTCGTTGCCTATTGGATATTCTTCGTGCCGAAGTTCGGGCTGCGCTGGAAGGACACACTATCGTGGTCGATTTACCCGCTTGTCTATCTGGTTTGGATCTTGATGCGCGGGGCCATCTCCGGCCGCTACCCCTACCACTTCATCGACGTCGGACAGATCAGCTACCCACGTGCGTTGTCGAATGCGGCTATGCTGTTTGCCAGTTTCCTGATCGTCAGTCTGGCAGTGGTAGCGATTGGCCGCCGGCAGCGTACCCGGGAACACGGTCAGATGAACAGGATGGCAACTCGAATGCGCATGACACCGCAAACGCTCTTTGATGACGTAGAAACAATGATTTAACGGCTACAAACTCGTTCAAACATCCTGGAATTAGCTGGACATGCTTAACAGTCGGATGGTAGATTCTGCCGCGTTAGCCATTTTCTGGTAACCAATTGGAGGAAAAATGAGAAAAATGAAGGGCTTCATCTCGCTCTCAGCTTTGCTTCTTGCTTCACAAATCTGCCTGGCGCAGGCACCAGCCGGTGCGCCCGCGGGTGCAACCGGAATTTGTAAAGACGGAACATACTCCACCGCGCCCAGCAAGTCCGGTGCCTGCAGCGGTCATAAAGGGGTGCAGACTTGGTACGCCGCGCCCGCTGCGAAGACCGCAACGTCAAAGACTGCGAGCCGCTCCCGCTGCAACTCCGGCTCCTGCCCCAACTCCCGCTCCAGCTCCTGCGCCGAAGGCCACTCCGGCTCCGGCAAAGTCTCCAGTACCGTCAGCAGCCACCGCCACTGCTCCGAGGCCCGGCGGCGGAGCAGGTCAGGTCTGGCTGAACACCGCGAGCAATGTCTACCACTGTCCCGGCACGAAGTACTACGGCACGACCAAAGCTGGAGCGTACATGACCGAGGCCGAGGCCAAGGCTAAAGGTGCCCGTCCTGATGCAGGCAAGCCTTGCACCAAGTGATTCGCTGACGAACCATCGGCAATGTCAGAACAGGGCTGCGTCGTTTACGACTCAGCCCGCTCCTCTCAGATGCACGCATCAGACACCGTGCCAGCTCTCGTTTCTTTGGTACCGAATCCGAGCTGGCTAATCTTTCAATCTGAGACCAACGCATCCCTGCCTTGATCTAAGCTCGAAGCAGTGCATGTGTTGTGTACGCGTTGGAAAGATAAGAACGCCGAAAGAGCTCACCGCGAGGTGGGCTCTTTCGTTCTGCTGGACGAATCGGCTTATCGTTCTTTAGTCGGACGGCCTGTTTGCGCGCAGTCGCTCGAGCATTACGGTCGGGTGAACGGGTTTAGCCAGTATTTCAAAATCATGCCCTTGCACGGTAGCGGCGGCAAGCAGCGCCGTCGTATCGTTGCTGCCGGAAATAAGCAGAATGCGGCATTGAGGAAGTACTTGCCGTATCGCGATCGCGGCCTCAATTCCACTCATCTCCGCCATCATCACATCGGTTACCAGGCATTCAAAGCGGCTCTCCCGGGCCAACTCGAGACCCCGGGCACCGCTGTATGCCACCGTGGCCGTGAATCCGCTGATGTTCAGCACCATCGCAAGGGTGTCAGCGTGGATAGGATCATCGTCGATGATGAGCACTTTGGGCTTGCTGGTTTCCATAAAAGACTCACCCAATACTCAACTAAACCCAAACGGGGACGAAATGACGCGGGCGACAACGGCTCCGCGTCAACCCATCGTAGCGCACCGACGCTATGGCTGTTTCTCATTGATTCACCCGGTAAAGACAGACCACCCGCAATGCAGTGCTGGGGCTCTCTTTAAAGCTCCACTGCTGAGAGCCATAAGTTGCCGCATTGTTTCCCACGTCACTCGCAGCGAATTGCGGTCATCGGCTCAACGCGCGCCGCCCGCAGAGCCGGCAACAAAGATGCCGCGCAGGCAATTACCGCCAGCGCCAGAATCGATCCGGCAATCACCCACGGGTCCCGCGCTGAGGTCACGTAGAGGAAACTGGAGAGGGCCCGTGCGGCCATCAGCGCAGCTGCCAGCCCGAAGACCGTTCCTCCCAGCACCACCCAGAGATTCTGCCCGAACACCATCCGTGCGACCTGTGCACGACGTGCCCCCAGCGCCATGCGGATGCCAATCTCGCTCGTTCGCCGCGCCGTGGCGTAAGCCAGCGTGCCATAGAGGCCGATTGCCGTGACCGCCAGCGCGCAGAGCGCAAAGAAGACTGAAAGCAAAGCCATCATCCGCTCCGCTGCAAGCGACTCGTCCATCACAGCTTCCATCGAGGTCATCACCGGCGCCGGTATCGTCGGAGCCATCTGCGTCGCCAGTGTGCGCGCCGCAGAAGCGAGCGGCCCAGCCGCCCCATCGATGCGCACCACTGCCTGATACGACGGCGATTTTGCATCGCTCTGCGACAGCGGCACGTATCCCCCCGGCGGCGCGGCCGTGCGCAGATCCTCGTACTTGGCATCTCCCACCACGCCTACGACCTGATAGAGAACCGTCTTGTCTCCATCGCGGTTTTTGACCATCCGTCCCAGCACGTTGCCATCCGGCGCCAGCAGCTTTGCGGCCGACTGGTTCAGAACAATCTTCAGTCCTGAGGCCTTCGTATCATTCCATGTAAAGTCGCGCCCTGCGAACAGAGGAATGCGCATGGCGTCGAAATAGCCCGGTCCTACGCAATTCAAATAGATGTCGTGGTCTCCTCCGGACGGATCGGAGAAGTTCTCGTCCCATTGGAAACCCGACAACGGAACGATACGTGCAAAGCTCACGCTCTTCACTCCGGGCTGATGCTGCAGTCGGGCGCCCATTTCACGGTAGAAGGCTATTAGCCCTTCGTCCTTCAGTCCGAGCTTGTCCATGTCGAACGAAATATTCTGGACGCCATGCGGATCGAAGCCTTCGCCGCTGGTGTAAAGCCGCACCAGGCTCGATGCCAGCAGCCCCGCTCCAACCACCAGCATCAGGGCCAGCCCTACCTCCATCCCCAGCAGTACGCGGGGCAGAATCCTGCGGCGCTCCTGAGTCTGCGTCGAGTGCTGACCATCCTTGATGCGATCGATCAGGTTGCGCGAAGTGGCTTGGATCGCGGGAGCCAGCGCGAACAGCAGCGTGGCGACAATCGCCGCGAGAGCTGCGAAACCAAACACCCGCACATCCAGAGAAGTGTCCAGCAGCATGTCGTCACGCCCTCCCAGCAGCATTGCAGCGAGGGACTTGCTGACCACGGGCGCAATCGCCAGGCCAGCCAGCGTTCCCATCACGCCGAGCAGCAGCCCCTCCACCAGCAACTGCTGGATAAGCCTCCCCCGTGAAGCCCCCATGGCCATGCGCGTGGCCAGTTCCCGCTGTCGTGCACTGCCTCGCGCCATCAGCAGGCTGGCAAGGTTCAGGCATGCCAGCAGCAGGATCCCCCCGCACATTGCGAACACCGCAACCAGAGGCTTGCGAAAGCTCATTCTGACGTAATTGAATCCAGCCGATCCCGGCTCCGCCGCAAATCTGAAATGGTGCTTCTCGCGGTTCGCGATCCATTTCGCGTCGGGCACCCTCTCCCGCAACACCGCATCCGATATTGAAGCTACCTGCGCACTAGCCTTCGCCACCGTAACTCCGGGCCGCATGCGTCCAATCACCGTGAGCCACCATGCGTGATGTCCAAACGCCGTTAGGCTCCGCTCCCCATTCAAGACAGGCTCGGTCGCAAGCGGCACAAAGATCTGCGGCCGCTCCAAGGGGTCCGCGCCGACGAAACGCCTCGGCATGACCCCGACAACGGTGAAGTCCACGCGATCGATCTCGAGCTTGCGCCCGATCACGTCAGGAGAGCGATTGAATCGCGTGATCCAATAACTTTCGCTGATCACCACGCCGAAGCCGCTGGGATTTCCGCCGGTTCGATCATCTTGCGAGGTCAGCGTTCGTCCCAGAAGCGGGGCAATTTCTAACACGTTGAAAAACGATCCGCTCACGTATTGGCCCTGGACTGTTTCGTTGCCGCTTCCGCTCTTCACCTGAAACTTGTCATGATGAAACGCAAACACATCGGTGAAAGCCTCGTGCCGGGACTCCAGGCCGCGGAAGAGTGACTCGGGAAAGCTGTAGTTTCGTTGCGGCCCATCTCCGTCAAGTCCCAGAACTGCCAGCCGATCGCTCGCCGGCACCGCCAGTGGTCGCAGAAGCAGGCCGTTAATCATGGAAAATACGGTCGTGTTCGCTCCCACACCCAGAGCCAGCGTGATGATGGCCGTAAACGTGAAGCCGGGCGACTTCCGCAATTGCCGCATCGCATAGCGCACGTCGTGCAGCCACAACTCCAGCCGCAGCCATCTCCACTGGTGCCGGGTTACATCCGCAATCAACGGGACATTCCCGAATTCCTGCATTGCCGATGTCCGCGCATCAACCGGCGATTGACCGCGTGCGACCCGGTCGGCTATTGCCATCTTCAGATGGATCTCAATCTCTTCGGTCAGATCCGATTTGCGCCGCAAAAATGAAAACAGTCCCATCCGCCACCTCACTTTGCAGTCATGATTCCTTCGATCGTCGCGACCATCTTTCCCCAACGTTCATAGTCTGAAGCCAGTTGATCCTTGCCGAGTTTCGTGATCTTGTAAAACTTCGCGCGCTGATTGCTTTCGCTCTTCTTCCACTCCGCCTTGACCCACCCTTGACGCTCCAACCGATGCAGCGCCGGATAAAGCGAGCCGGTTTCCACCTGCAGCACGTCGCCTGAACTCGCCCGAATCGCCTGGCTGATTCCATAGCCATGCTGCTCACCCCACCGAAGCGTCTTCAGGATCAGCATGTCCAGCGTTCCCTGCAAAAGTTCAATCCGGTTTTGATAACCGTCCTTCGTCGCCATAGGCTGTAGACCCTCTACATCAAATGATGTAGATACTCTACCCCCTCGTCGGCGAGAGCGCAAGTCCGGCTTTTCTCAGATTATTTTTTGGCTAACTCATGCGGAAAGCTTTGAAATTGGCTTCAAAGTCGCGAAGAAGAATTCGCGTGGCCAACTACTTATTAGTTGCGATGCTGTCGCCGTCGCGAGTTTGTTCGCTCGATCTGTGAGATTCGGCGTGAATCGAAGCGGGGAGTGCTTCAAGATCGTTTACCGCCTGCTGCATCGTAGCCTTCAAAGCATCCAGCGACTGAGGAGCAGCGTCCGTACGACCGTAGTACTCGATCAACCATGCACATCGCTCGATCACGTCGAGAAGAGCTTCGCGTTGCAGCTGGCTGATCATGGTCCAGTTCCAGTCGAATAACACCGCATCAAAAGGGTAGGTGACCAAAACAATACAACTGAACGGCCTCAAGCACAAGACCAAATCAACGCGTAGATTGCCGCGATTCCGAGCTTATGTCCGCCATCAGACATAAATCAGAAATCTGACGATGTGTTTCATTCCGGGGCGATAGCGTTGTCATCCTTACGCCAACAAAAAGGGCAGCCTGAATCGGCTGCCCTTCTCGACATCGGCTCCGACGCTAAACTGTAGCTGGCGCGCGAGATTCCAACGCTGCCAGCCGATTCGCCAACAGCTTCTCCAGGTTCACCAGCGCGGCAGAGAATCCATCGATACCTTCCTTGAGCTTGTCGGTTGCCATGCGATCTTCCGCATGCATCTTCTTGAACGCAGCCTTATCCACCACGATGCGCTCGATCTGCATTGACTTGGCGGCCTTTGGATCGAGTTTGCGCGGAAGATCGCCTTCGGTCTTTTCCAACTCCGCCAGCAATTGCGGCGAAATCGTCAGCAGATCGCAGCCGGCAAGCTCTTTAATCTCCCCTATGTTGCGGAAGCTCGCGCCCATCACCTGCGTGTTGTAACCAAACTTCTTGTAGTAGTTGTAAATCTTGGTCACCGATTGCACGCCTGGATCGTCCGCGCCCTGGTAATCCTTGCCGGTGTCCTTCTTGTACCAGTCCAGAATGCGCCCTACGAATGGCGACACCAGCGTCACGCCCGCCTCTGCGGCTGCAATTGCCTGGTGAATTCCGAACAGCAGCGTCAGGTTGCAGTGGATACCCTCTTTTTCCAGCACCTGCGCCGCTTGAATACCCTCCCAGGTCGAAGCAATCTTTACCAGCACGTGATCGCGGCCCACCTTCGCCTTGTCGTACTGCGCAATAATGCTGCGCGCCTGCGCGATCGTAGCTTCCGTGTCATAGGAGAGGCGGGCGTCGACCTCGGTCGAGACGCGCCCCGGCACAATCGCCAGGATCTTCTTGCCAAAGGCTACGGCGAGACCCTGGAAGGCCAGGTTGGCAACGTCCTTGTCGCTCGCGCTGTCGCCCAATTCCTTTTTGGCCTCCATGATCACGCTGTCGACGATTGGCTGATACTGCGGCATTTGTGCTGCCGTAGTAATCAACGATGGGTTGGTCGTCGCGTCGGTCGGACGAAACTTCTCCATCGAGTCGATATCGCCGGTATCAGCAACCACCGTCGTGTAGTTACGCAATTGTTCAAGCAGATTCTGTGCCATTCTTTTCCTCCAGGGAAGGGGCCCCGCCGCGTTGGATGCGTTGGGCTCCAGTGTACCGCTTCTTTTGATTCCTCGGCGTCGCTGAGGTTGCATCCCAATTCAGCTACGCTTCGGCGCCGCCGCAAATGTGTTCGACAGCACTCCAAGCCCGTCAATGCTTACATCCACGCGATCCCCCGCCTTCAGCGGCCCAACACCGGCAGGCGTCCCCGTCAGCAGCAAATCTCCCGCTTCAAGCGTAATCGCGGCAGTGATATACCGCAGCAACTCAGGAATCGGAAAAATAAAATCCATCGTCGACCCGTGCTGTTTTAACTCGCCATTCACACGAGTCTCCACCGCGAGCCCCTTTTCAGGATCAACGTCTCCGCTCACCACCGGCCCCACCGCGCAAAACGTGTCGAATCCCTTGGCGCGCGTCCACTGCCCATCCTTCTTCTGCAGATCTCGCGCCGTCACATCGTTCGCAATCGTGTAGCCGCGCACATAACTGCGCCAGTCCGCATCCGCCGCAAGTTTGCTCGCTCGCTTGCCGATCACCAGCGCCAGTTCCCCTTCAAAGTCCACGCGCTCCGATTCCGGCGGCATCATCACCGTCCCCTTGTGCGCCAGCAGGGAAGAAAGCGGCTTGAAAAAAAGCAGTGGCTCCACAGGAACCTCATTCCCCAGTTCCTTCGCATGATCACGATAGTTCCGCCCCACGCAGATAATCTTCGAAGGCGTCACTGGCGCCAGCAGATCTGCTTCGCCCAGCGGCAGCGGTTCAAAATCAAATCCCGCCGGGTCGGTCACCAGTTCCTTCGCCGCCAATGCCCGTGCGTGCGCCAGGTGGAACGCGAGGTCTTCCTCCGGAGCTGCCGTCAGATCCACAATCCACGGCTCACCCCCGCGATCCTCCACCGCGCCATACAAAACCTGATCCTCAAAACGAAACCGGCAATATTTCATCGATATCTCCTCGCGCAATCTGCGCTACGGCTGCGGAACAGTCTCCTGCGCCTCATCGGACCGGTCGCTCTCAATCCCGTCCTTGCCAAGCGCGCTCACAGCATAGCGATAGGCATGACCGGCCTGCACATGAGAATCATGAAAAGCCGGCTCAATCGTCGGCGTCGCCGCTGAAATCCGCTCCCACGAGCCATCGCCCTCGCGCCGATAAACAATGTAACCCGCTACATCGCTATCTGTATTCGGCTGCCAGCTCAGGTCAATCGCCGCCGGTGCGCCGTTCACTCCTGCTGTTGCCACCGCCGCCAACCCCGTCGGCACGCTCGGCGGAAATACATCCTTCGCCTCGACATCAACAGGCGATGAAAATGCCCCCGCCAGCTCCACCATCTTTCCATCCACATCCACGCGACTCACCCGCTGCGCCCGGTACGCATAGGTCTCACCAAAGCGAATGCTCTTGTCCAGCGCGTGTCCCTGCTCTGCGCCGGAGTCCACCAGAAGCGTCTCCATGGCCTGCTCACGCGGCGGAGCGAACGGCCCACGCTGCAGCTGGGGCAGAAGCAGTCAGCAGCTTTCGCTCCAGTCTCACGGCATCCTTCTCGCCATCCGCGGTCCAGCGCAACACCACGCCTTGTTTCTGCACCTCTGCCGTCAAACCTTCAATCGGCCTCGGAGCCTCGCCTGCCAGCACCGTCGCCGCGTTCGACAGGCCCGCGGAATGCCCCTTCTTGTTCCGCAACTCCACAAAATAGCTCAGGGGACGAGCCGCACCCGCCGCCAGCGCCCCCGGCAACGTGTCGGTATAGGTTCCCACTTTTCCTGGAGCCACCATCACGTCGGCCCCCACCGGATCGCAGGCCCCGCTTCCTTCGCGCCGGCAGATGCGCGCCGCCACATCCGCTTTGATGACAGTCTTGTCGGTATTGTGCTTAGGCATCAACCACGTAAGCGCGACTTGGTTCCCGGTGCGAACCGCCGCCAGATCCGTCACCGCATCCGCCAGGTTCAGCGACGGCGGCTGCGGCGCTCCCGGCGTTCCGCATCCCGAGAGCAGCACACACAACACAACCAGCGCTGCCCAAGCCTTTCGCTCCATTGAATTCACGTCTTCCAGTCTAATGGAGCACACAGGAATCCATTCTGGCTTCGAAGTACGTGCCAAGTCTCATCTCAAAATCGTCAGAGATTGATCCATCGTGGCGTAAAGACTTTCTCGCATGATCACAATCCGGGCCGTTCAGAAAACTCCCTTCAAGCGGCCTGGAGAGCTGATAGACTCCTACGTCTGGGCTCCGAGCCTTCCCCAACGAAAGAACAAAGGAGATCGATCATGAAATTCATCGTGTCGTGGAACATCCCCAAAGGTTCCGTCGTAGACGCAGAAGCACGCTTTCTGAAGACCGGCGGATCGCCCCCGGCGGGGGTGAAGATGATCGGGCGCTGGCACGGCTTGAGCGGCGGCGGCGTCTTGATCGCCGAGACCGGCGACGCGAAAGCGCTGTACTCGTGGCTCGGCTATTGGAACGACCTGCTGGAGTTTCAGACGACACCCTGCGTTGAGGATGCTGAAGCCGGCGAAGTAATGGCGTCGCTGAAGCGCTGACGGCCCGGTAAGCGACACGTTGGGTCTGGACCCAGCCAAGTTGATTCCCTGGCAAAACCGGCGGCGCGACGTTTCGCGGCGCACCTTAGGACAACTGTTGTCTGGCGTGCTATCCGATCAGCTTTCAGCATTGCTCGGCGCCGTCAGTCCCGATGTTGCGCCTTGAATCGCCGCGCCTTCATCCGGTTCCCGCAAATCTTCATATCGCACCACCGCCGCGTATGGTTCTTGCTGGTATCGAGAAAAAGCCACAGGCACTCTGCATTTCCACACGCCCGCAGCATGTGCATCTCGTCGGATGTCAGCAGATCTGCCGTGCTCAGCGCAAGCATCCACAGCGGCAGCTCCGCCAAGCCGGGACTGAACAGAGGACTGGCTCAACTCCCACGCCAGTTTCTCTCCATCCCAAATCAAGTGCTGAGATTCGCGCGCTTCTCTGAAATATCTCTCCAGCAACTTCACTGAAGTCCCAGAAGGCGTGCCGCCCTCCAGCGCCGCATACAAAACCTGCGCCGCTGCTTCGCGTAACTCCCGAACCGCATCCACGACCCGCGCCGCCTTACCCTCGCTTACACTGCGAATCAGCCGCCGAGCCAGCGCCTCACTCATCAATCCGCTCTGCGTCGAAAACTGCGCAAGATCGTAGTAATCTTTCAGCAATTCTTCCGGCGGTGGCTCCTCGCGAAACCGCCAGTCCAGCGTATTCACCAGGTCAAGCGCAACACTGCCGCCAATCAGCTCGAATGTTTTCTTTTCCTTGCGGGCACTTACCCCATTTGCCGTACCTTCTGCCACAGCTAACCTCTCAAACTATGTTGACAGGTTAGCTGTGAAATGTAAATATGGTAACCAGTCATGAGCGATTCAGCGGTTAGTATTCAACAACCCGACGAAGCAGCCGATTCGCTGAAGATCCGCATGCTCCTCGCCTTCTTCGCGATCTATATCATCTGGGGAACCACCTTCCTCGCCATCCGCATTGCCGTCGAAGAGCTCCCTCCGCTCTTCGCCGCCGGCGCCCGCTTCTTTACAGCCGGCATCGTGCTCTACGCCTTCATGCGCTTCAAAGGCCAAACGCCGCCGACCGCAAAACAGTGGCGCAGCCTCGGCATCATGGCCCTGCTCATGTTCGTTGCAGAATACGGCCCACTGTTCTGGGCCGAGAAATACGTGCCCTCCGGCGTTGTCTCCGTGCTCGCAGCCACGCTGCCCATCCTCACCCTGATCATCGAAATGCTCGTCCTCCGCCAGCAGCGCATGCGCCCCATGCTGGCCGTCGCCACCCTGCTCGGCTTCGTCGGCGTCGCCGTCCTGCTGATCCCCGGCGGCAAACAGCATCTCGCTCTCGTCCCGTGTCTCGCCATCCTCGCAGGGGCCACTACCTGGTCTCTCGGCTCCGTCCTCACCCGCTCCATGAATCTACCCGCCTCGCGCCCTCTCACGGCCGGTGCAGCCATGATGCTCGGCGGCGCGATGCTCCTTGCGCTCTCCGCCGGATTCGGCGAGATGCGTCCCTTCCCCCACATCACGCTGCGGGCTGCCGGCGCGATGCTCTATCTCATCGTCTTTGGATCGTTGCTGGCGTTCACGGCCTTCGTCTGGCTGCTCGCGCGCATGCCAGCCACCCGCGTAGCCAGCCACGCCTATGTGAATCCCATCGTGGCCGTGGCCCTCGGCTACTTCATAGCCGGCGAACTCATCACCGCTCGGATACTCGCCGGCACCGCGCTAGTCCTAGTCAGTGTCTTCCTAATCCTGCGCCGCAATTGACCAATCTGGGTGCCCCAGAGCCTGCCCTGAGCGAAGCCGAAGGGTCTCGCGTCTGAGACCTGGGAGGGATGTTCGAGCGACAAAGAATTCATCCTGGGATGGAGGTCTCGATTTTGAGACCTGGGAAATCTCTATACGACATAAACCGCGCTTACTCCACCCGCAGTGCCATCATCGGTTCCACCCGCGAAGCCCGCATCGCCGGCAACCAGACTGCAAGCAACGCCACCGAGGCCAGAACCAGCGGCACAACAATAAACGCAGTCGGATCCCACGTCTTCACACCAAACAAGAAACTGGCAATCAGCCGGGTAAGGCCGAAAGACGCTGCGAGCCCAATCACGATCCCAACCAGCGCCAGCTTCATGCCGTGCCAGACCACAAGCTTCCGAATAGCCGCGCGGTCCGCGCCCAGCGCCATGCGAATCCCGATCTCCTGCGTCCGCTGCTGCACCGAGTACGCAATCAACCCATAGATCCCGATCGCCGCCAGCACCAGCGCAATCGCCCCGAAGATTGTAAGCAGCATCATGTTGAAACTCTGCCGCGACGTCGTCCTCGACACAATCTCCTCCATTGAGCGGATGTGCGCCACCGGAAAGCCTCCACTGGCTTGCCTCAATTGCTCTGAGATCACGGCGCTCAGTTGCCGTGGGTCGCCATGCGTGCGCACTACCCAGCGCAGCGGAACAATCTTTGCATTCAGCGCTGTCATTGCATCCAGCACTTGCGAGTCAGGCACGATCATCAGCGGTGGCGTGTCCTGGTCCAGCCCGCGGTCATGCGTGTTTCCCACCACACCAACAATCTGTCGCGCCGGTTCTTCAAACGGAGGCCCCATCCCTTTGGCGATGAGAATCTGCTGCCCGATCGGATTCTCCTTCGGGAAGTACTGCTTCTGAAACGCTTCGTTGATGATCACCACGCCCGGTGAAGAAGCTGTATCCGCATCGTTGAACTCGCGCCCGCGCAGCACTGGTATCCGGAATACCTTGTAGAAATCCGGCGATGCCTGCATCCATCCCGCGCCCTGTTGCCCTTTCGACGGATCGACCGGTCGCCCCGCAATTGCAAAAGGCAGCCCGAACTGCCCATCCACCGGCAGGCAGCACGTGAACGCCGAGCTCTCCACGCCCGGTATGGCATCCAGCCTCTGACGCCCGTCGCGCGAAAGCTGCGCAATGGCGGCAGTCTTGCTGAACCGGTCGCCATTCATCGACATCTCCATCGTCAATACGTTGTGCGCATCGAACCCGGCATTCACCCCGCGCAGGGCAACAAAGGTCCGAATCAGCAGCGCCGCTCCCACCAGCAGCACCAGTGCCAGCGCAACCTCTGTAATCACCAGCAGAGAGCGCGTCTTGCCCTGGCGGAACCCGGTGCCCGCGCGATTGCTGCTCTCCTTCAAAGTCGAATTCAGATCGGTGCGCGACACGCTGAACGCCGGGAAAAGTCCGAACAGTATCCCCGTCACGCCCGATACCCCGAGCGTGAAGCCAAGAACGCGCCAGTCCACGCCCACAGCAGTTCCGTCCTCGCCGATCCGCGGCAGTCCCGCGGGACTGATCGCCAGAAGCCACCGCACTCCCAGGTATCCGAGCGCGAGCCCCAGAATCCCGCCGACCACGGCCAGCAGAACGCTTTCTGTCAGCAACTGCCGGATCACGCGTGCACGGCTTGCTCCCATTGCCGCGCGAATTGCAAATTCACGCTTGCGCCCTGACGCCCGCACCAGCAACAGATTGGCGACGTTGGCACAGGCAATCAGCAGCACGAGTCCCACCGCACCCAGCAGAATCAGCAGCGACGTCCGCGCATCCCGCACAATCGAATCGCGCAGCGGCTGAACCGCGAACCCTCCCTTTGGATCCGCCACCGGAAACTGCCGCCGGAAATCAGCATAGGCCAGCTTCATCTGTGCGTTTGCCTGCGCCACCGTCACGCCTGGTTTCAACATCGCGGCGCCCAGAAAGAAATGTCCCTGGTTGATGCTGTTCGGCTCAAACTGGAATGGAATCCAGATGTCTGCCTCCGGATCGGTTGCAAAATCTCGTCCCAGCACGCCGATAATCGTGTACGGCTCACCGCCTAGCGAAAGTGCCTGCCCGACAACCTTCGGATTTCCGCCAAATCTCCGCTGCCACAAGCCGTAGCTCAGCACCACTACGTGCCCGCCGTTCGGTGAGTCCTCCTGCTGCGTGAAAGTGCGGCCCAGCATCACCGGCGCGCCAAACACGCGGAAGTAGCCCTCCGATACGTGAATTCCGTGGATCAGCTCCGGCCTGTCTCCCGTGATGTTGAACCCCGGCCCCGCAAAATCGTACGCCGCCACATCCTTGAAGATCGAAGTCTGCCTCTGCCACTCCTGAAACTTCGGAATCGACGCGCCCGCGCCGCTCCCCTCCGGCGATGTCAGCAGGATCTGCACAATCCGATCCGCATCCGGATACCCAAGCGGCTTCAGCAGCACCGCATTCACCACCGTGAAGATCGCCGTATTCGCACCGATCCCCAGAGCCAGCGCCGAAACTGCGGCAATCGTGAATCCCGGACTCTTGATGAAGAGATGCAGCGCGTGTTTCACGTCATTCCAGAGATCGCGTCATTCATTGACCACTCCGTTTCTGGGATGCAGAGATAGATTTACGAGGAGAAATGTGGACACATTCTAGACGTCCCATTATCGTGCTTGGTTAACAGCAAACTTCTGATTTGTGACGGATCGGCCGCTCCCATGCCGTATCCTTGCCTACGTTGTTGAAAGGGACTTGGGTTACGTGCTTATCTTTGCCGCAATTCTGGCCATCTTTGTCTATGGAATGATCGCCGCAATGCTCGGCACCATTCTGCCTGAGCTTTCTGAGCGCTTCCATCTCACCCCCACGCAAAACGGCACCATCGCCCTCGTGCAGGCGCTCGGTCTCATCATCGCCTCGCTCGGCGTCGGTCCGTTGCTCGATACGCAGGGCGACAAGATCGGCCTCATCCTCGGCCTGTCCGCCATCGCGGTTGCGCTCTTCCTTCTGCCCCGCTCTCCGGGATTCACGCACGATCCTGCTCCTGCTTTTTCTGCTCGGCATGGGCGGAGGCATCGTGGTCACCGGTGCCAATTCGCTCGCCAACAGCGTCAGCGGAGCGCACAGCGCCATCGCCCTCAACCTCGTCAACCTCTTCTTCGGACTCGGCGGCCTCACCACGCCATTCATCGCCGCCAACGTCTTCAAGAAGAACTGGGTGCGCCTCTGCTACACCGTCGCCTCGCTCACCGTGGCCGCGCTTATCGTTCAAGCCATCTCGAAAATGCCCGCCCCCAGCGGCAATGCGCAATTCCTTCTTGCCGACGTCGGACCCATCCTCGGCCGCCCGCTGCTCTTCATGCTGGGCTTCTTCCTCTTCCTCTACATCACCTGCGAAGTCGGCGTGTGGAACTGGCTGCCGCGTCATCTCATCGCCCAGGGCATCCCCGAGTCGCCGCGCTCTCAACATCCTTTCCCTCGGATTCGCGCTTGGCCTGCTCATCGGCCGCGTCGGTGTCTCGCCCATCCTCGCGCATGTGTCCCCGATCGACGTAACCCTTGGTGCTTCCATCGCCATGGCCATCACCACCTATCTCATGCTTCAGACCAACAAGCCTTCCATGGCGTTTGCGCTCGTATTCATCGCCGGCCTCTCCATGGCTCCGGTGTTTCCAACCACGCTCGCCATTACCGGCGCAGCCTTTCCACAAATGACAGGAACCGCGCTCGGCTTCGTCATCACTTGCGGATGGGTCGGCCTCGCCGTCAGTTCCTGGATCATCGGCGCCATAGCCGGCGGCGACCCAAAACGGCTCAAGAAAGCCCTGCTGCTCTTTCCCGCGTCCGCAGTTCTCATGGTCGTGTTGAACATCGCAATCCGATCGGCCTTGCGGTAAAGATTCATGAGGCAAAAAACAACGGTGCCCCATCCATTTCGCGCCTTTTGCGAAATGGGTGGGAAAGCACGAACTCCGATTACTGGGATAAGGTTTTCGGCCAAGTCTGACAACGATAGAAATACAATGAAGGCATATTCATGACAGCCAGCACTTTTCCTGATCCCGTCGCGTCGTCTTCCGATCGCACTCGCCAGCGTTATAACCTCATCCTCCTGGTCGTCGCAGGACTCGGCGGTCTTCTTTACGGCATCGACGTCGGCATCATCGGCGGCGCGCTCCCGTATCTCGAAGCGACGTCGAAGCTCGACCCCTCGCAGCTTTCCATCATCGTCGCCGCCGTCCTTCTCGGATCCGTCTTCTCCACGCTCTTCGCCGGCATCCTTGCCGACTGGATGGGACGCAAGCCCCTCATGATCCTCAGTGGCGCCGCCTTTATCCTTAGTATTCCCGTCATCGCGCTTTCGCAGGGATACTCTTCGCTCTTCTTCGGACGTCTTCTTCAGGGCATGAGCGGCGGACTCATCGGCATCGTTGTCCCGCTCTACCTCGCCGAGTGCCTCTCCGCCTCCACCCGCGGCAAGGGGACCGGCGTCTTCCAGTGGATGCTCACCTTCGGCATCGTCGTCGCCGCGCTCATCGGCATCTTCTTCAGTTACCGCGTTGAAGCCGTTGCGCACCTCGGCGACGCCGCTGCGCTCTTCAACTTCAAGAACCACGCCTGGCGCAGCATATTCTGGATGTCGATGCCTCCCGGCATCCTCTTCGTCCTCGGCGCCTTCATGGTCACCGAGTCGCCCCGCTTACTCTATCGCCGCAACCAGATCGAGAAGGCGCGCGCCGCGCTGCTCCGCTCCCGCTCACCTGAACAGGCAACCATCGAGTTGCAGGAGATGGAAGCTGCTTCCAAGCCCGCGATCGCGCCTGCCGGGGAAAAAGTCAGCGACTCGCTCCTGCGCCGAAAATACATCATCCCCTTCCTGCTCGCATGCGTTATCCTCGCCTGCAACACCGCTACCGGCATCAACTCCGTCATCGGATTCAACACCAACATCCTCATTCAGAGCGGACTCTCCGACCTCCAGGCTCATTGGGGCTACGTCCTGCTCACCGCATTCAACTTCTGCTTCACCGCCGTCGGCATGACGCTTGTCGATCGCAAAGGCCGCAAGTTCCTCTTCATTCTCGGAACCAGCGGCATCATGCTTTCCATGGTCATCGTCGGAACGCTTTTCCACCGGACCGAAAAACAGAATATCGACTGCCGTGACCAGATCCAGGCCATGGTCGGACCCAGCCAGGAAGTCAGTCTCCAGTTCGACAAGGCGGAGGCGCAGCGGCTCCTCGCGTCTCAGTCCGGTCCCGGCGCCGGCATCGATCCAGAGCGCGCCTCCTTCGCCATCATCTTCTCCTATGGCGACTTCACCGGGACCACCAGCTACGCCCGCTCCGACGATCCCGCCGCGCCGCCGCTTTCCGTTTCACGCGCCGCCGCGGTGCCCGCCAACAGAGTGCAGGCCCTCTTTCAGAATCCATTCGGCAACTACGCTGCCGCCACCACCGCACCTCTGAAAATAGAAAAGGCGATCCTGGGTCCCGTGCCGCAACAGAGCCACGGATGGCTTGTCGCCTTCTTTATCTATATGTTCATCGCCTTCTACGCCACCGGCCCCGGCGTCTGCGTCTGGCTCGCGCTCTCTGAGCTCATGCCGACCCGCATCCGCTCCAACGGCATGAGCGTCGCGCTCGTCCTCAATCAGCTTGTATCGGCAATCCTCCAGGCCATCTTCCTGCCCTTCGTCGCCAAGCATAACTACTCGTCGATGTTCTACATGTTCGCAGGATTCACCGTCATCTACTTCTTCACCGCGGCCTTCCTGCTGCCGGAGACGAAAGGCAAAACCCTCGAGGAGATCGAGGCCCACTTCGAAGGGCGAGCCGTTCGCTAAGAGACCTTTCATTTTTAGTCGCCGGAAACGCGGACTTATCTTCTCATTCGAGAGACCCGACTCCCGCGGTCTCTTCAACCCCTTGCACTCTGACGGCGTCTGTTTTACAGCGCTCGGCGAACGCTGAAGTGCAAGCGATTCAGCAAGTAAAGTCCGTGATTAGAAGGAGAGTTTATTCACCGTGGCCATGTTGGCCACCCTGTCCACCGCAGCCACCGCCACCAGTTTGGCCACCGCTGCCCTGGCCGCCATCACCGCCGCCCTGGCTACCGCACCCGCCTTGTCCGCCACCACCGCCCTGGCCGCCGCCGCCACCTTGGCCGCCACCACTTCCGCCACTGCCGCCGCTGCCCTGCCCACCGCCACCACCTTGGCCACCGCCACTGCCGCCGCCGCCCGCCTGCCGCCGCCACTCGCCACTGCCGCCACCTCCGGCCGCCGCCACTCTGGCCGCCGCCACTGCCACCGCTACCGCTGCCGTCGCCACTCTGGCCGCCGCTGCCCGCGCCCGAACCAGTTCCCTGACCACCGCCACCCGCCTGGCCGCTGCTACCGCCACCGGTGTTACCGGGGCTTCCGCCAGAGTTTCCAAACGCGTCGTTTGCGCTTGTCGAAACCTGGGAATATGCGCTGCTAAGCCCCGAGGCAAGTGGGGCAAGCCCCGCAACCCCGGCCAGAGCCAGCATTGAGACGACGAGAAGGTACTCGACGATCGATGCTCCCTCTTGGAGCCAAAGCAACTTTTTTAAGAAACCATAGATACCAGGGGACGAGCTGCTCATGAAGAACCCCCTCTGAGAATCACCGTGCCCGTTACGAGCGCTTCCCGAGTGCGGTTTCTCTCGAAGCCCGCGGCCATGGGACGGCAGGGTTATCAGGGTGCCCCTCCCGCGACAATCCCACAATCCCCCATCGGAGCATCGAATCATGCTAAACGGTAATCAATCTGTAGTTACTGTCTGTCGGCGGGAGGGAAGCGAGCAGCGAAAAGATCAGCTGATTCTATGTCGTAGAAACAGGATTTTTGCTCTCAACGAACGATGGGATAAGTCAACAACAACAATCGGGCGGAAAACTATTCCTCACGCTTCAATCACAGCTTTGGAAAGATTCCGTGGCCGGTCGACATCCACCCCGCGCTCCAGAGCCATGGCGTAGCTGAACAACTGCAGCGGAATCACTTCTGAAATCGGCAGCAGGTGCTCGCTCCCCGGCTCCACAAAAACGCAGTCCGTAACCAGCGCCGGCACGTCGTGATCACCCGTATTGGCAATCGCAATCACCCGCGCGCCCTGCTTCTTCATATCGTCAAGCAGTTGCAGCGTCTTCTCATACCGCAGCACGGAATCATCCACGTTGCGATCTACCGTAGCCAGCGCTACCAGCGGCACATGCTCGCCCACCAGCGCATTCGGACCATGCTTCAACTCGCCCGTTGGATAGCCCTCCGCCTGCACATACGAAGACTCCTTCATCTTCAACGCACCCTCGCGCGCAATCGCGTAATGCACCCCGCGCCCCAGATAGAGGAAGCTCCCGGCATCGTTGTATTTCGCCGCCAGCGCCGTCATCCGTTCGCGCCAGCCCTCAAGCTGCCGCTCGATCACGCCGGGCAAAGCACAAAGCTCCGCAACGCGAGCGCCAAATTGCGTCTTGTCGAAAACGCCCAGCCTGCTGCCCTCAAACAGCGCCAGCAAATACAGCGCAGTCAACTGGCAGGTAAAGCTCTTCGTCGCCGGAATGGCCAGCTCTTTTCCCGCCGCCAGCGGCATGGCTGCTCCAGCCTCGCGCAGCATTGTGCTGCCCACAACATTGGCAACGGCCAGCGTCCGTTGTCCGCTCTCCTTCGCAAACCTTAACGCCGCCAGCGTATCCGACGTCTCGCCCGACTGCGAAATCACCAGCACCGAGGGCCGTCGCGGATTCGCAGCAGGACGGCAACTGTACTCACTCGAATACTCCACGTCCACCGCGAGGCCGCAAAGGTCTTCGAAAATGATCTCCGCCGCCAGCCCCGCGTGCCTGCTCGATCCGCTCGCGGCGATCAGCACCTCGCCGCGTTCATTCAGCCAATTCTCGTAGGGCGCAAACGCCTCGGTCTTCAGAGCCTCGCCGTCGAGGTACAGATCGAGCGTCCGCCGAATGGCAGCAGGCTGTTCAAAAATCTCGCGGAGCATCGCATGAGGGAATTCGTTCACGAAGGAAAAACCTTTCTGGAACTAATAATCGCGCAACCGAATACACCTTGATTCTAAGCCTTTGATTGGCAATTCGATTGAACTCGATCAGAGACGGCGAAGCCGCGCGCAGGCTTCATCCAAATCTACGTCTCTCTTCGCAAAACAGAACCGCAGCAGATCTTCGCCGCGCCCCGGACGGAAGAACGCCGACCCGGCCACCGCCGCAACTCCGGTTTCCGCAAGCAAATGCCGTGCCTTCTGCGCTGAGGTTTCTCCCGGCAGCCGGCTGGCGCCCGCCAGCACGTAATACGCTCCGGCCGGCACGCTGGGCTCCATGCCCGCATCCCGCAGCGCACCCACAATCCGTTCTCGCTTCGACTGATGATCCGCCGCCAGCTGCTTATAAAACTCCGGCGGCAGTTGCTCCAGCCCCGCCGCCGCACCATGCTGCAAGGCCGAGGGCGCGCACACATACGTCAGATCGTGGAAGTAGCCCATCGCTCCCATCCACTTCGCATCGGCCGTCACGTAGCCAAGCCGCCACCCCGTCACGCTGAATGTCTTGCTGAATCCCGACATGACGATCGTGCGTTCCCGCATCCCATCGAGCGTAGCCATACAAATGTGCTCCGCTCCGTCGTAGACAAAGTACTCATAAATCTCGTCGGTGAAGACAAAGAGATCATGCTCGCGCGCAGCGTCTGCAATCGCTTCGAGTTCGGCGCGATTAAAGACCTTGCCGCTGGGATTGGCCGGCGTATTCACGATGATGGCCCGCGTCCGCGGCGTGATCGCGGCCCGCAGCGCGTCAGTATCCAACGCCCAGTCCGGTTCCGCCAGTGCCACCAGCACCGGCTTCACGCGCATCGATTTCAGCGTGCTTACGTGATAGCCGTAGAAAGGTTCAAACAACAGGACTTCGTCTCCAGGATTCAGCAGCGCCATCGCCGCCGCATGCAGCCCTGCCGTCGCTCCTGACGCCACCATCACCTCAGTTTCGGCGTCGTAGTTTAGACCGTATTCGCGCTGTTGCTTTTGGGCGATAGCCGTGCGCAGCCGGGCAATCCCATCCTGCCGCGTGTAGATGTTGTGGCCGCCCACGATTGCTGCAATGGCCGCAGTTTCAACCTGCATGGGAACCGGTGTGTCGCACACGCCTTGGGCAAGATTGATGCCGCCCATGCGTTCACACTCCACGCTCATGGCGCGGATCTCCGATTGCATGGCTCCGGGGGCAAGCTCGCTCAGCGCGAGACGAGACGCGGTATGCGGATGAGTCGCAAGGGTTTTGCTCACAGGGAAGGGGGCTCCGACCTCTCGTGTCATTTTACAAGTAGAGTGCCATCCGGCACACAAGGCGTGCTGCCTGCGGGGTAGAATCGTCCTTCAGGCGAACCTGCATGCACGAGCTTTCCATCGTTTCCAGCATCGTCGATACCGTCACCGAAAAGCTCGAAGCCTATCCCGGCGCGCGCGTCAAAGAAGTCCGTCTCCGCGTAGGTGCACTTGCCGCGGTGGTCGAAGACTCGCTGCAATTCTGCTACGGCATCGCGACAGACGACACACCGCTGCAAGGTTCGAAGCTGGTGGTGAACATCGTTCCCGTGCTCATGCACTGCGAACGATGCGCCCAGGATATCGAAATCGCAAGCCTGCAGAGCTTTCGCTGTCCGCGCTGCGACCAGCCGGTTTCAGATCTGCGGCAGGGAAGAGAACTGGAAATCGAATCGATCGAAATCGATGAAGTCGAGGAAAAGGTATGACTACCCGCATCGTTGAACTGCGACAGGGAATTCTAAAGAAGAATGACGAACTCGCGCGAGCCCTGCGCGGTCGGTTTACGGATGCCGGCGTCCTGGTGCTCAACCTGGTCTCCAGTCCCGGCACCGGCAAGACGGCCTTTCTCGAACGCACCCTCCGCGATCTGCGTGAGTCCGGCGCGAAAGTCGCAGCGTTGGTCGGCGATCTCGAAACCGACAACGACGCCCGACGCCTCGCCGCCAGCGGTGCCCCTGTACGCCAGATCAATACGCACGGCATCTGCCACCTCGAAGCCGAAATGATCGGCAAACACCTCGAAGGCTGGGAACTCGCCGACCTCGATTACCTCTTCATCGAAAACGTCGGCAACCTCGTTTGTCCCTCCAGCTACGATCTCGGCGAGAAAATCCGGGTTGCCCTCCTCAGCGTGACTGAAGGCGAAGACAAGCCCCTCAAATACCCCACACTCTTCAACTCCGCCGACGCTGCCATCATCACCAAAATCGACATCGCGGAGCCATGTGGATTCGATCGCACCGCGGCCCTCAAAAACATCAACGAAATCCGCCCCGGCATCCGCATCTTTGAGACGTCCGCCAAGACCGGCGCCGGCATGACCGAGTGGCTAGCCTACCTGGCAGAAGAGAAATCCCGCCGGTCCTGATGCAAGCGCGTTTTTCTCCAAATTTCGTCGAAATGTGCTGTAGCCTCTAATGTTCCTGTGGCAGAATTGCTCTGCCCAGACCACGTGAGCTTGCGCGCGCATAAACCAACGATTGCCTCTCGACCTTAATTCCACTCAGGAGAAATCAACAGGCGAAGAGCATCGGGGCATCTGATGCAAAATGCATAGGGGCGAACCCGATACACCATGGTGAATTCATGCGAAAAACGACGGACACGATAAAAGGCGATTCTTCAGCCGCAGAGGTTGACGCTTACCTGGCCAAGGTTCCGGAACCCGCGCGAACCACGCTGGAGAAACTTCGCGCGACTATTCGCTCCGTCGTGCCACCAGAAACAACTGAAGCACTCAGCTACGGAATTCCTGCATTTCGCTATAAGGGCGGACTGGTCGCCTACGCCGCCTTCAAAAAGCACTGCAGTTTCTTCCCCATGCAGGCCTCTCTCATCGACGAGATGAAGGATGAACTAAAGGGCTACCGCACTTCTAAAGGCACTCTCCAATTCCCGCTCGACAAGCCGCTGCCTGCATTGCTGGTGAAGAAGATGGTGAAGGCGCGCATCGCTGAAAACGAGCGCAAAGAACACCGTTAGGAACCAGCGCAAATCCACTCAAAACCGAAAGGTGATTTAAATCACACGCGGGTGTATCCTCTCGAGGGTATAAGAGGAATGCTATGTGCCTTGCTATTCCTGGAAAAGTCGAACAAATCACCGAAGGCGACGTTCGCATGGGCCGCGTCAACTTCGGCGGCGTCGTCAAAAATGTGTGCCTCGACTACGTACCCGAAGTCTGCGTGGGCGACTACACCATTGTTCACGTTGGCTTTGCGCTCTCCAAGATCGACGAGAAAAGCGCCCTTGAGACCCTCGATTTATTCCGGCAAATGGGCGCGCTCGAAGACGAACTCGCCACCGAGGAAGAGGCATTCGCGCGCGCAGCCACTGCGCCGCAATCGCCGTGCCCCGATGGAAGTTGTGATCTAACCGGCAAGGAACTGCTGGTGTCGAAAGCCGGCCGGAGCGAAAACTAATGAAGTACCTAACCGAATTCCGCAACGGAGAAATTGCCCAGCGCATGGCGCGGGAAATCCATCAGGTTGCCACGCGGCCATGGAAGATCATGGAAGTCTGCGGCGGCCAGACCCACTCCATTATTCGCAATGGCATCGACCAGATGCTGCCCGCGGGCATCGAGATGATTCACGGTCCCGGTTGTCCCGTCTGCGTGACCCCCCTTGGCCTCATCGATAAAGCACTCGCGATTGCCGCCCAGCCAGGCGTTATCTTCTGTTCGTTCGGCGACATGTTGCGCGTGCCAGGAACGGACCGCGATCTCTTTCAGGTCAAAGGCAGCGGGGGCGACGTTCGCATTGTCTATTCGCCGCTCGATGCAGTGGAACTCGCCGTCAAAAATCCAGAAAAACAAGTCGTCTTCTTCGGCGTCGGTTTTGAAACCACCGCTCCGGCTAACGCGATGAGCGTTCGCCTCGCCAAGCGTCGCGGTCTCAAGAATTTTTCCGTGCTCGTTTCACACGTGCTGGTGCCGCCCGCTATCGAGGCCATCATGAGTTCGCCCGACAACAAGGTGCAGGCGTTTCTTGCCGCCGGCCATGTGTGCAGCGTCATGGGCTATTGGGAATACCCGCCAATCACCGACAAGTTTCAAATCCCTATCGTGATTACTGGCTTTGAGCCGCTTGACCTGCTCGATGGAATTCGCCGCGCAGTGATCCAGCTTGAAAAAGGCGAGCACCGCGTCGAGAACGCCTATGAGCGCATCGTTTCTTATGCCGGAAATCTTCCCGCGCAGCAGTTGCTGTCTGAGGTCTTCGAAGTAGCCGACCGCGCCTGGCGCGGAATTGGCGTGATTCCAAATAGCGGCTGGCGACTTAGCGCGCCCTATCGCGAGTTCGACGCTGAAGAGCGTTTTCAAATCTCCGGTATTCACACCGAAGAGTCGCCGCTGTGCAAGGCCGGTGATGTTTTGCGCGGCGCCATCAAACCCGCTGAGTGCCCCGCGTTCGGCAAGGAGTGCACACCACGTCACCCGCTCGGCGCCACCATGGTTTCAAGCGAGGGCGCCTGCGCTGCTTATTTCAACTATGGCCGTTTCCTGTCTGCCGACGACCTGGCCCACGCCGGTGCTGCATTGACCGGAGTAGCCAATGGCTGAGACCTCCGGTGCGCCAGATTTTTCCAATTGGAGCTGCCCGTTGCCTCTGGCCGACTATCCCACCATCGTGATGGGTCACGGCGGTGGTGGCAAGCTTGGCAACGAACTCGTAGAACATTTGTTTCTTCCAGCGTTTCGTAATCCCGCACTCGAGAATCTAGGCGATGCCGCGATCTTGGAACTAACTCCCGGGCGCATTGCGATGAGTACCGACTCCTTCGTGGTGCAGCCCATTTTTTTTCCCGGCGGATCGATCGGGGAACTCGCGGTAAATGGCACGGTCAATGATCTTGCGGTCTCCGGCGCTGAACCGAAATTCCTCAGCGCAAGCTTCATCCTTGAAGAGGGATTCCCATTAGCCCAACTCGCGGCTGTTGTCCGCGCCATGGCAGATGCCGCGGCTACTGCAGGTGTTCGCATCGTAACCGGCGATACCAAAGTCGTCGAGCGCGGTCACGGCGATGGATGCTACATCAACACAGCGGGCGTAGGAGTTTTGCGGCCGGGCATCAATGTCGGTCCGCATCGCGCGCAGGCTGGCGACACGATCCTGGTCTCCGGCACCATCGGCGATCACGGAATGGCCATCATGAGCGTGCGCGAGGGACTCGAATTCGAGAGCCAGATTCGCTCGGATTGTGCTGCGCTCAATGGACTCATCGCAGATGTTCTCGATGCGGTCGGAAACGACGTGCATGCGATGCGCGATCCAACCCGCGGCGGATTGGCGTCGACTCTCAACGAAATCGCTTCATCATCGAATGTCGGCATCGAGATAGACGAAACCCACCTTCCTGTCCGCACTGAAGTGCAATCGGCGTGCGAATTGTTAGGCCTCGATCCCGTGTATGTCGCCAATGAGGGCAAGGTTGTTTTCTTCGTCGCTCCCCAAGCGGCCGATCGCGCATTGGCAGTTCTGCGCGCGCATCCGCTTGGTCGCGAAGCTGCACGGATCGGTCATGTCACAGCGCAGCATCCCAAAATGCTGGTAGCCCGCACATCGATGGGCTCAAACCGCGTGATCGCAACGCAGATTGGCGAGCAGTTGCCCCGCATCTGCTGATTCGGGCGCCGCTACAAACGGCAATTCCTATTGCTGTGGCGCCGATGCAGGGGGTAGGTCCTGCGTGGGCGTATCACGCTGCACCAGCATGATGCGTTTCACCTTGTTACGATCGACGTGCTGGAGATTGCCACCAACTCGAATCTCAATATCCATGCCGGAGATGGAAACCAGATCGCCGTTCAAAAGACTGCCGTCGCGAAGCTCAATCGAGTCGTAGGCTGCCGCCCCGAGTTCATAGCTAATCGATCCACCCGAAACGTCATCGTGGCCGATCTCAAGCGGAAAGTCTCCGGCTTTGAATCCCTCTTTGCTGAATGTCAGGATGTGTTTGCCGGCCCCGACCGTGATAAGCCGCGGTGTAACACCTGCCTGAGTGCCATCCACTTTCAGCAGAGCGCCCTGGGGGGTCGAGTTTACGGTGAGTGAGATAGTCTTCCCGGCATCTGTCTTTTCCTGGATAGAGACGGATACAGGTTGGCCCGATGCCATTACCGTCGTCTGAAAGCGGATGGTTTCGCCCGGACCCACATTGCTGAGCACGATCGCGTCCTCGCCAACGCGCACTTTCACCTTGTCGAAGAGATACACCGAGAACCGGGCCGAAGGAATTACGCGCGCGGACAGATTCTCCGCCATGGTCTCCATCACGTAGCCGTGCAGACTACCCATGCCGGGGAGTGTCTTGAACTTGCCAAAGGTAAAACGCACCACCGGGCTCCCTGTCATCGGCCAGTCAATCACGGCGAGGGGAGCATCTTTCGCAAGTGCAGGTATCGCACTGAGCAGAAGCGCAAGGGTGCACAGTAACCGGTGCGGCCAAATCTTCTTATGAATCATGACGGCCATGATAGCAAAGAAGATCTTTGGTGAATGGCTGCCCGGGAATCAAGCCAGCCTTTCGAATGACCGCTGAATTCGGTCGGGAAGATCTCCGGGCTGATCGCCAAGATCGTATCCAATTTCCAGCACCGCCGCAGGCTGCGCGGGCAACTGTTTTAGCGCTTCAATGGCTGACGGCCAGTCGATGGTGCCGTCTCCGGGCCAAAGGTGCTCATCTTTCAAACCGTGATTATCGTGCACATGAACCTGCGCAATGCGCTTTCCGAATATTCCGATGGACTCGGCAATTCCCGGGGCAATGTGCGCATGTCCAAGGTCGAGACATACGTCGATTTGATTGAGGTGAGCCATCTCCAAAACCATCATCAGATGCTCCGGTGTAGTGGCGTCGCTGGTCAGGTTCTCGACCAGTACACGAACGCCGAGCGGTTTGGCAAAAGCGCCCAGATGCTCAAGGGCTGTGGTCGCGTACTCCATCGTTCGCAATGACCACGAGTCAAATTTCTCGCCAAGGTGAACTACGAGCTTCGTGAAGCGAATATGCTCGGCGGCTTCGAGCGCTCGCTTGATTTCATCCATCGCGTCGATGCGCCTGGATTTTTCAGGGTCAACCAGGTTCACGGCGGGTGAGCCGGCGCGGCCCATCTCGCGATCTGGGAAGAGCGGCGCGTGCATTGAAAACGGTTCCAGCGGATTCGAGGCGAACCAACTGGCAAGTTCCATCACATGTTCGCGGCTGGTGTAGTCAAAATGCTGTCGCGCGGCAAAAATCTCCACGCCTTTGGCGCCTGAACGCTCCGCCATCTCCAGCAGTCCTGGGTGCAGCCGTTGCTTCAGGAATAAATGAGTAGAAAGAACTGGCAGCATGTTTGAACGGCCTCTGAGCCGGCCCGTGGCCAGCGCTCGCGTTTATTGTCTCATTCTCTAAACAACTTACCGGAAAGTTGTGCAAGAGAGATGTCCGCAAGCACGGCCGATCGCCGGCAAAGCTATCTCGCTTTCCGCGACCTCCGAAACTGGACACGATTGCGAATTTTACCTATGCTACCCACACTGCATTCCCAAAGGGCCCCCTGTCAACATTCACAGTTGCGAAAGCTCCTTTGTTTGTTCTCCGATACATGCACGACCCGATCGGACCTGAGAGCGCCGAGCTAGAAGGTTGAACGTGCCTTTGTTTAGGAGGCTGTGTGCATGGATATTAGCTTCCCGAATTCCGAAAGAATGGCTCGACTCCCCTGGTTTATTCGGGTTCTGCTAGGTTGCTGCATGGCCAGTGGTGCGGTTGCCGCGACTTCTGCAATCTATCCGCTGCGCGCTTTTCCCCTGCTGCTCGCATTTCCTACGGTCATTCTCGCGGCGTGGTTTCTGGGCATGGGCGGCGCAGCCGGATGCGCGGTCACCGAGGTGACACTCGTAAACGCCTTTCTCACTCGCTCTCAATTCCGGTTCTCCACGGGAGATATCTCTCAGGAAGTCCGTCTCGTCACTTTTGTGGTCATCACAATGTTATTGGGCTGGTCCGTGAGACGACTCGCGCAACAGAAAGCGGAATTGGTAAATCACGAGTTGAAACGGCAGCTTGAATCCGCCGAAGCGGAGCGACGATTGGCCGAAGAGCGCGCTCGCACAAGTGAACAATTGCGATATCGCGATGATGTTCTTCAGTTGGCGCTTCAAGCGAGCGGTATGGGCCTTTGGATGTGGGATCTGGAAAAGGAAGTCGTGCATCGCTCCGACGAAGTCTATCGCATGGTGGGCTGCGAACCGGGTGCATTTGGCACCGAGCCGAAGGCGTGGCTGCAATATGTGGTCCCCGAAGATGTTCCTGCTCTGGATGAAGCCTTCGCCAAGGTTAGGAACGGCGCTGCCGATTATCACATGGAGTACCGTGTTCGTTGGGCTGATGGTTCGTTGCACTGGCTGGAGTCGCAGGGAAAATGCCAGTTGGATGCGCAGGGTAAGGCGGTGCGCATTTTTGGCGTAATGGCCGATATCAGCCACCGCAAGCAGGCTGAAGAGGCGATGCTGCGTGCCGAAAAGCTGGCCGTAGCCGGGCGTTTGGCCGCATCCGTCGCTCACGAGATCAACAACCCGCTTGAGGCCGTTGCCAACATGCTCTACCTCATCACAATTTGCGAATCGACAGAGCAGGCACGCGTCCAGGCATCGAGTGCGCTTGACGAGTTGATGCGCATTTCGCTCGTAGCCCAATCGACGCTGAAGTTTCATAGGGAATCGGGCGCAGCCAGGACTGCGTTGCTTTCTGAGGTTCTTGATTCGGTGCTGACCATGTTTCGCGGCAGGGTTCAGAGCACAGACATTGCAGTGCGGATGAAGGCGGAGACGTGAACTGCCGATCACCTGTATGCTCAGCGAGACTCAGCAGATTTTCGCCAATCTGATTGCCAATGCGATCGAAGCCATGCAGTACGGGGGACGGCTTGTGGTGCGTATCCGGCCCTCGCGTGATTGGCGGAATCGCGCCAGCGCGGGCATGCGCGTAACGATTTGCGATACGGGCGTCGGCATTGATCGGGCTACGACAGGCCGCATCTTCGAGCCGTTTTTCACCACCAAGGCTGATACCGGTACGGGACTAGGCCTGTGGGTTGTCGCGCAGTTGATTGATCGTCATCAAGGCGCTGTGCGCGTCTGGAGTTCGCAACGGCCCGGAGCCAGTGGCACTGCATTCTCGGTTTTTTTGCCCTTCGGCAAACAACATACAGAGGATCGATCCATCGACAATGGCGAAGGAATCACAACCGCGCCGCCTCCCAGCGATTCTTCCGAGATGTCTACGCCAGGATTATTTCTTCTGCATCAGTACGCTTGATTCCCGATCAATATCCAGCCGCTTTACCGTAGTGGCTACGATGATCCTGTCCACCCTCGAGTTCACCCGTCTTTGGATCGATGGCAATACATTCGCCATTAGACCAGTGACCGTCCCTGACGTTGATTGTGTAACCCATTTCCTTCAATTCAGACAAAACCTTTGAATTGAATCCGGGCTCCAGGTAGAGTTTGTCGGGCAGATATTGATGATGGAATCGCGGGGCATCCACAGCTTCCTGAATGTTCAGCCGGCCTTCTGTTACCGACAGGAAGATATTCGCGACGGTAGTGATGATGCGCCCGCCGCCCGGAGAGCCCAGCACATAGCGAAGCTTTCCATCTTCCAGCACGATGGTCGGTGTCATCGAACTCAGCGGACGTTTGCCCGGTGCAATCGCGTTCGCCGGACCCTGGATCAGTCCAAACATATTCGGCACGCCCAGCTTGGCGGCGAAATCGTCCATTTCATCGTTGAGCAGAAAGCCCAGCGTACCCGCTGTCACGTGCGAGCCAAAACTATCGTTCAACGTCGTCGTAACTGAGACCGCGTTTCCTTCGGCGTCCACGACCGAGTAATGCGTAGTGTCGGGCGATTCGTGTCGTTTGCCGGCAGTGGTAGGTGCCGGCGGCAGAAAACCCGCCGGGCGTTTGAGATCGACGCTGGGGCTGGCTTTGTCGGCCACAATGCTCTTGCGCCATGCTTCGGCATATTTCTTCGCAGTGAGTTCGGCGACCGGAATCTTGTTGTAATCCGGATCGCCAAGATAATCGGCACGATCCATGTAGGCCCGCCGATACGCCTCTGTAAGCAGATGCATCGAAGCGGCAGAACGATCGCCGAGACTGGCCAGATCGTAGCTCTCAAGGATATTCAGCGCGCTCAGCAGCACCACTCCGCCTGAAGAAGGAGGCGGTGCGCTGATGACCGTGTAGTTATGGAATGTGCCGACGACGGGTTCGCGCTCGACCACGTTATATTGCGCAAGATCTTCAAGCGTGATGAGCGCTCCGCCCTTCTTGAGTTCGTCCACAAGCTCATGCGCCATCTTGCCGTGATAAAACTCATCCGGGTCTGCCGCAATTCGTTCGAGCGTGCGCGCCAGTTCCGGCTGCTGGAAGGTTTCGCCGCTCCGATAGTAGTTGCCATTGCGCTGAAATAGCAGGCGTGAAGCAGGGAAGCGCGCGAGATCCCGGTCTGTTAACTCGTGCGCCTCTTCGGGCGAAAGCTCAAATCCATCGCGTGCCAGTTTGATGGCCGGCGCCATTACGCGCTTTAGGCCAAGCTTTCCATATTTTTTCTCGGAGTACACAAGGCCTGCCACAGACCCAGGCGTAGCGATTGAGCGGTAGCCTACAACGCTGTCGTCCGGAAGAACATTGCCCTTCGCGTCCTGGTACATTGTCTCGGTTGCGGCGAGCGGTGCTTTCTCGCGATAGTCGATAAATGTCGTTTTGCCATCATGCGTACGCAGCAACAGAAAACCCCCGCCCCCGAGATTCCCGGCCACAGGATGCACCACGGCAAGGGCGAATCCGGTGGCCACTGCGGCGTCGACGGCGTTGCCCCCTTCACGCATAATGTCGACTCCCGCGTCTGAGGCGAGATGGTGCACGCTAACAACCATGCCGTGCTCCGACTTCACCGGTTGCTCCCCCCGATAAGCGAGCGCGTTGGTGGTGCCCTCCTGCGCGCATGAGGTGGATGGCGACACGAAGACGAAGAACTGCATTGCAGCGGCAAGGGCGAAGACGGCTGGAAAGCGACACAGGGTTTGCATAGCTTTCGACAGGATAACCCGGCGTGGAAACGAGGCATCGGACAACTGTCTGGCGCAGTGAATAATCTGCGTGGCCCCAGGGCAGTTTCGCTTCGTCGGCTCAAGGAGAATCATGCATGAAGGCAATCGTGCTCCATCAGTATGGTGGTCCTGAACAGCTTCACTACGAAGACGCGGAGATTCCGAAATACGGCGACGCTGAAGTGCTCGTCAAAGTAAAGGCGACCAGTGTCAATCCCATCGACTTCAAGTTGAGAAGCGGGGATGCCAAAGCGCGCATGCCCCTCGAATTCCCGGCGATCCTGGGGCGCGATCTTGCCGGCGAGGTTGTCGAATATGGTAGCAACGTCACACGGCTTTCCGAAGGGAACGCGCGTAATGGCATTGGCCAACGGCACCTATGCGGAGTACACCGTCGCCAGGGCTGACGTGCTCGCTCCTATTCCCGAAAGCCTCGCCTTCGAAAGGGCTGCCGCACTGCCCTTGGTGCTGACCACCGGTGCTCAGTTGATTGAACGCGCCGTGAAACCGCAACGAGGTCAGACGGTGCTGGTGACCGGGGCGCTTGGCGGCGTAGGACGAACCGCGGTTCATGTTGCGCGCAAACATGGCGTGCGGGTCCTCGCCGGCGTGCGAAGCAACGAAAAAGATAAGGCGGCGGAGTTGTCGGTCGACGGAGTGGTGGCGCTCGACAACGAAGAAGAGATCGGCCGCCTTCACGATCTGGATGCGATCGCCGATACGGTTGGTGGAACCACGATTCAGCGTCTGCTGAAATCGATTCGTGCCGGTGGCGTTCTCGGCTCCGTCCTGGGTGTTCCTGCGGGAGCGCAAAATTACAAGATCCACGTCGAGCCCATGATGGCGGTTCCCGACGCTTCACGCCTTTATGAACTAGCCGACGACTTTGCGCGTGGCGAGTTTTCCATCCCCATTGCGCGAACCATGAAGCTGCAGGATGCCGGCGAGGCGCAGCAACTGGCAGAAAATGGCGGCGTGGGAGGAAAGATAATTCTTGTTCCTTGAAACGCCTATCCGCAGAGAATTGCTCCGCCAAAAAAGTTGGGCAGACTGCATGTCGCCGTCTGCCCAATCGTTGATTGAATTTCTGGTTGAATTCTTACAGCAATTCAACAACCTTGCGGATAGCATCATCGTGCCTGACGGGCACCAAGGCTTCTGACGGTGCGCCGCCCGACACGTTACGTCTTGGCAACAACCCAAGTTCCAGAAGAACCGCCAGGCTCACCTCGTCCCGCGAACTCAGCGCACGGTACTGGGGATGCTGAAATTTTTCCCAGTTATCTGACAGATTGGCAACCATCGTCTCCGGCGTCGAATCGGCACTGACGATCGCCACCATGTTGAGCAGCGAGAGTTCGCGATCGGTAAGCCGCACCAACGCGGCTCCCCTCTTTAGCTCGTGCGCATACTGTGGAAGTTGCTTTTCAAACTGCGCCTTGATCTCCATCCAGCGCGCCAGGCCAAGCCAGGTTGGTGGATCGTCCGGCTGCGGAATGATCAACCGGTGCAATTCGCCGACCAGGTACGGGATACCGGAAGTCAGGTTGAAGATGTCTTCAATTTGCTTGTCTGAGAGAGCGATCCGGAACAGGTCGCTGAACCACGCCTTCAAATGCTCGACAGTGAAGCGCCGCACCGATGCGACCCCTTGAAAATTCCGGTCTGAGGGTTGCAACAAGCCCCAGCGCAGCAGATCGGCACCGCCCGTCAGAAGGGGCAAGCCGTCGTCTTGTGCGATGAACTGCATAACGTCACTGGGAGCGACGTAAACCGGCTCTGTAGTCGGCGGATAGTCTGTCAGTGCGCGGATGCCGCATTTTGCGTGCGTCATCGGATTCTGATCCTTGGGCTCCAGCCAATGCGAAACAGCTAGCAGAGCGCGAATGGTCCGTGCATCCTTGCGTTCAACGTTCGCCTTCTCAATACGGCGGGTGAACTGCTCAACCTGTTCCCATGGAAAGAATGAGATTTTGCCCTTCTTGACCGGACTGAGCGCGTCGGCTGAAAGCTCGACGATTTCTCCTTCCGTAAAGTGTGGCTCGTCAACCGAAACCGGTTTCAGAGATTCGGTTTCGTCTTCAGCCTCGTCAACCTGCTCGACCACCTGCGCTTTTTCCTGGATCGCCGGCCATTCAACCAGAGGCGCTGCGGCAACCGGCTCCTCGACAATCACCGGAGCCTCTTCGAGAACAAGCTTCTCCGCGAGCATAGACTGCCTGGAGGCCCCGTTCCCGTTTCCATTTCCATTCGAACGCGTGCCATTCGAACCGTTGAGAGTTGCCGGAACGATCGCGGAAACCGGACGCTTCTCGGCGGATTCCTGCGCGGGTCCGTCGTGCCACCAGTCCATCTCCAACTGGCGAACGAAATCGTCCAGGCGCGGAAAGCCGCCTTTCAACTTCTGCAGTTCAGGCTCGTTGGCATCATCTTCCAAAGCGCATGCCCATTCCAGCCAGTTCTGTGCCACCGGGCCGGGTAACTCCGGCGGTGCCGACTGCTCAGAGACCTCCATCAATTCAGCGACTGCCTTGTCGCGAAGAGCGAGACGCTCCAGGCGCGTACGTTCGCGGCGATGCGAAATTGTCCCGGCAGCTAACACTCCGGCAAGATCGAGATAGATGCGGCGTTTCGCAGCGGCGTCATCCAGACGGCTGACCAGGGTGCTTAATTCGCTGCGCGTGGACCAACTCGCGGCGCTGTCCTCTGAGAGGATTGCGTCCCGCAAGTTCTGGCATGCATCCAGCAGTTTTCCAACCTCAAAGAGAACTTCTCCTCGATTAAGGCTCTGACCTGCTTCCAGCAAATCGATCTTTTCATGACAAACTTTGGCGTGATCCGATAGGCTGCGCAACGTCTCGGTGACTACGCTGGGACCGCTTTTTGTGTCTTGAGATGCATTCACGTCGGGCTCCATCTAACTGACAGCTAAGATTCTTTGGCTTCGGAACATCGTACCGTGAATTCAGTACTCAAGTTAACCCCTTGCAGGACTTTGGTAACACCCATGTCACATTACTTTGGATGTCCCCGAATCTGATTTTTCCTTCGCTCTCGCCAAAAGGAACAGAATGCATGTCTCAGCCTTCGAATCGTGACGCTCATTCATTCTGAATGCCGTCTCGGTTAAACTTGGTCGGGCTTCATAAACCGATTTCCGCCCTGGAGAATCAATGAAAACGTATGCATTTTTACTTTCCCGCGCCATACGGCGTGCCAGCCTATTCATGTTTCTGGTCTTTCTCGCCGGATCGACGGTCGCATTTTGCGGCCCTATTCACGAAGCGGCGCGCAAGGGGGATGTCAACAAAATCAAGGCCCTTCTTCAGACTGACCCCAAGCTGGTGGCCGAGGTTGACAAGAATGGCGACACCCCGCTGCACGTTGCCTGCCTGCACGGCCAGACGGCGGCGGCCCAGGTCTTGATTGAGGCTGGAGCGGACGTGAACGCCAAAAACAGCTACGGCGCATTCACCCCCGGAGATCTAGGCAGCGTGTTTTCATCCAGCAACCACCAGGATCCAGTAATTCTCCTCAGTGTGCATGGCGTGGACGCAAACGATAACAAGAATGGCTACACGCCACTGCATTTGTGCCTGTTCGCAGCCCGTCACAAGGAGATTATGCAGTTACTCATTGCCAAGGGCGCCGATGTGAATGCCCAGGCTTCGAGCGGTGCCACGCCCCTGTTCTTTGCCGTGATGCGGGATCAGCCTGATGATGTGAAATTTCTCATCGACAAGGGTGCCAACGTGAATTTAGCCGATGCCTACGGCGATACGATTCTCGATGCAGCATTGCACCTGCAGTACGGCGGCATGGTTCAGCTTCTCGTTGACCATGGCGCAGACGTGAATGCCAAAGACCAGAGCGAGCACCGCCCGCTGTTCTACGCGCTCCAGATGGACGATCACAAGTGGTCTGACGTGCTGAAAAATCATGGAGCGCACGAGTAAATCATGCTGCGGCTTTTCGCTGGCAGATAATGGACTGCGAAGGAGTACTGTGTGCCCAGAGTCCGTATTAGTTTTGTCCGGTCCATCTCTATTCTTCTGGCGGTTCTTTCCTGCGCGTTAACATCGACCCAATTGTTTGGTCAGGGCGCCGCGCTTCCACCGGTGCCGCACACGAAGCAGGTACACGTCAAGCATGTGCTGGTGATCGGACAAACCAAGGGCTTCGAGCACGACTCGATCAGCGCGGCCATGGTCGCTGTCTACAACATGGGGCAGGAGAGCGGCCTATGGGATGCGACCTTGCGCACCGACACTGAATTGCTTACAAAAAAAGATCTAGGCAGGAATGCCAAGAACCTGGACTACTTCGACCTCATCGTCTTCACCAGCACAACCGGCGAACTCGACATGGATGCCGACCAGAAGCGCGATATGTTGTCGTTCGTCCACGATGAGGGAAAGGGTTTTGTCGGCATTCACGCCGCGCTCGATACCAACTACAACTGGCCGGAATACGGCGAGATGATTGGCGGCTGGTTCGACCAGCACCCGTGGATGACTTTCAACGCGCCGATCATCAACGAGGCGCCGGACTTTCCAGCGGTAAGCCACTTTCCCAAGGCTTTCGTGAAATACGACGAGATTTACCAACCCAAAGCGTGGTCGCGCGACAAGGTCAACGTGCTTCTCAGCCTTGATCCCAGCCGTCTGGACTACAACAACAACCCGCGCGTCCATCGCACCGATCATGACTTCGCCGTGGCATGGAGCAAGATGTACGGCAAGGGCCGCGTCTTTTACTCGACGTTGGGCCACACTGAAGAGGCCTGGCAGGATCCCGACATCCGCAAGATGTATTTCGAGGCGATTCGGTGGGCCCTGGGCATGACAGACGGAAGTACCGCTTCTCATCCGCGGCCAGCGCCAACACCGGCGCCGTAAGACCTACCGGCTCGTGATGAGCATGATTGGATCAGGCGCGATGCGGCAAACTGCATTTTCTGAGATTCTCCAGGAAGAGCCATCCGCATACGAGACTTCCTGCAACTCGACTGAGCTCACCGAGGTGAAGCCCGAAATCCACAGATCCGCGGAGACGGTGCCATCGGCTTGTTCAACCAACGTTACGTTGAGCATTCTGGCGGCATCCCGGGTTTCGTTCGTATCTGTTGAGGTTTGCAGCATATAACTCTTGCCCGTCAGGCCATGCACACGAACCGTTGCCGTCTCAATGCGCGACGGATGCGCATCCTTCAGGGTGAGGGATATCCGTTGGCCGAACTTCTGGTCGCCGAGTCCCTTCCGAACAGCGACAGTGTGATCCCAGAGTCCTTGGCTCGCCCGCATCCCGATCGGGCAAGTGCCGCCGCCATGCGAGACTTCGAAGGCGTCAGATGCGCGTAGGGCACTATTCCGAGCTTGCGACGAAGCCCCGTCGCTCGCGGTCCCGGTATTCTGGGCAGCCAAAGTCAATGAACTCAGTAGAAGGAAAGCACAGGCAACAGCTCGTTTCACCACAGACCTCCGAGCAGAGAAATCCGCGTATACGAACAAAATACGCCTGTGGAAGAGACGCGGCAATCGTAGGCATCATGGTTGCCAAGTCCCTTACTGCCTGTGCGTACCCCTGCTCTGTGTTACCGTTTGATTACGGCCTCCCTGAGCTGGTGAAACAGCAAGAATTCGGGGGCAGCGTTGCGAGCCCTGGAGAATGTCAAACCAGCCGGAATTCATATCACCCAGCATGACCCCTAGCCCAGCGCCGATCCCCGAAAACTTGATCCGTCCCACACCGGACCCGAATGTCCTGCAGCCGGCAGCGGAATTAAATCCCCAGCAGCGCATCCCCCACTGGCTGGTACGCACCGAGCTCTATCTGCGGGTTCTATTGAGGATGTATATAGGTCTTGCGATCAGCTATGCTCCCTGGTCGCCGCTTTTCTGGGATCAGAACCCGATTTTCGTGCAATTCCCCACGCTTTCAATTTATGCAGCAAACGGCGCAGTGCGCGGCATCATCACAGGACTCGGATTGCTGAATATCTGGATTGCGGTGCAAGACGCTATCCGGCATAGAAATGAGTAAGGCATGAGCGTGGAAGATCAGGGAACAAAAAGCGGGAAAACAGAAACAGGAAATCAGATCGGCGACTCGGCTGAGGGGAATTCGCCAGACAGGCCAGTGAAGCAGTCGGTGCCCGCAGCCACTCTTCCGCCCAACGGTGCGCCTCCAGCTCTCCCTTCCGCCCCTCTCGCTTACGAGAATCCATCTTTCCTCAACGGACCCGACGGACGCTTGATCCGCATTGTCTCCGAGTACATGGAGCCCCTTGCGCGCATCCGCCACGAGCACATCCAGGACACCGTGGTCTTCTTCGGCTCCGCACGTTTTCGTGGGCGCGAAGAAGCCGACCATGCCCTCGAACTCCTCGACAATACTGGTTCGCTCCATCCCGCACCGAGCAATGAACAGCCAGCCAGCGTACCCGACATTGCCGCCGGCAAGGCCACCGATCTCCAGCGCAAGCGCGCCGTGGCTGCTGTTGCTATGGCCCGATACTACGAAGATGCCCGCCGGCTCTCGCAGATGCTTACCCGGTGGGCCGCCAAAATACCGTCGCGCCGCCATCGCTTTGTCGTCACGTCCGGTGGGGGACCCGGCATCATGGAAGCCGCCAATCGCGGCGCATACGAAGCCGGCGGCAAGACCATCGGCATGAACATTCGGCTGCCTTTCGAGCAGTCTCCTAACCCATACATCACACCGTCCCTCAACTTCGAGTTTCACTACTTCTTCATGCGCAAGCTCTGGTTCGCATACCTGGCTAAAGCGCTGGTCGTCTTTCCAGGCGGATTCGGCACCCTCGATGAGATGTTCGAAATCCTGACGCTGGCGCAGACGCAAAAGCTCGCAAAGAAAATCACGGTTGTCGTATATGGGTCGGATTACTGGAAGAAAGTCTTCAATATTGATGAGCTCGTCGATACCGGGGCCATTTCGCCGAAAGATATCGAGCTGTTTCAATACGCCGATACCCCCGAAGATGCCTTCGAGTTGCTGCGTAAAGGGCTGACTGAAAACTACCTCATCCCCGAAGCCAACGCCGCCGCAGAAAAGTCACCGCAAGAGATCATGCACGGATCGACCTTCGATGATTTTCTGGGCCCCGAGATGGCCAAAACAAGCAAGTAATTCAGACCTGCAACATGCAACCAGCCGGCTGCCCGATACGCAACCCGAAGATTGCATATCAGCTCTTCAGGTATCGATGTTTACTTCAGTGACACATGCACTAATTGAAGTGCAATTATTCTCCTCTTAATCTGCCATTGATGGGGCGGATCCAATACTAGTCCGTAAGAATCCGAAGTCAGATCGCGAATGAGGAGAGGAAATGGCCACTTCGACCGTTTCGTACCTGTGGCGCGACCACAATGCTTCCAAAGGGTTCTCTACCGGCGTCTCGCTGCACAGCCACACCAATCAATCCAAAGAAACACTGGATTTTTTATCCAATCTAGGCAACAAGTACGCGGCTATACGTCCTGTTCTCGCGCACTTGGAACGCCGGGCACACCAGAAAGTCGGGCTGCGCGTGAACTACGCCGCGGCCTACTGGACTCCGCCACTGACGCCGCGCCTTGCATTCGATCTTGAGAAACGGCAAATTGAAAATCTCGATTTGAACGCAATGGTATCCATCACCGACCACGACAACATTGAGGCGCCCATGCTGCTGCGCACCATTCCCAGCGCGCGCCGCATCCCAGTCTCCGTGGAGTGGAGCCTGCCCTATGGAGGCGTGCAGGACTTTCACATCGGCGTTCACAATCTACCCTCGAGCCGCGCAAAGCAATGGATGCGCACTCTCGCGCAGTTCACAGCCAACCCGAAGGAAACCTGGCTCAGAGAAATCCTTGTCGCTCTGAATGACGAACCGCATGTCCTCGTCGTCTTCAACCATCCCATGTGGGATCTGTTCCTTGTCGGCAAAGAAAAGCATCAGTTTCTCGTCAACGAATTCCTGCAGAAATATGGCGCGTTTCTCCATGCCCTGGAGTTGAATGGTCTCCGCAACTGGGAAGAGAATCGCTCTGTGCGCCGCCTCGCTCAGCAATGGAACATGCTGCTGATCAGCGGTGGAGATCGTCACGGAGTCGAACCGAACGCCAACATCAACCTGACCCAGGCGGCCAGCTTTACTGAGTTTGTGCACGAGATCCGCCGCCAGCGTGTCAGCAACGTGCTCTTCATGCCGCAATATGCCGAGCCGTGGAAGCATCGTCTGCTGCAATCTACCCTCGATGCGATCCGCGACTATCCCGATTTTCCCCAGGGCTCGCGCACGTGGGATGAGCGCGCATATCACCCTGATGCCAACGGAGTCATGCGCCCGCTCAATGAAATCTGGCCCAGAGGCCGTGTGCCTTTCTCCATTCACTGGACCATCAAGGCGGTGCAAATGCTGGGCAGGAGGCCTGTCTCCGGAGGCCTGCGTATCGCTTGGAACGAAGATAGCCAGCTGCGCCTGGCACTCGGTGAAGAGCGCTGACTTTCGCCTCATCGTGCCTGTAAGGACTTGGTGCTTGTTGCCATAAGAATCTCCTTTTACTCCTGCCTCGTCCCCTGCCAAACTCAATGAAAGGCTGGAGTTGTCCCCGCCCTCGCGATGACAACCCACTTCAGCAAGAGAATCCCAACCAACCGCGTGGCTCGCATTTGTCTCTCACTAAGTGGGTGAAAAAGTCTGACGTCCGAGTTAGGAGAATGGCTTGAGATCGCTCGTCATTTTGATGATCGAAGAAGAACAGCCGGAAGGGCTGTCAGCACGAAAGCTCGTGGTCGAAACCGTGAAACACAACGTCATTACCGCCTACACCGCCGAGGACGGTGTGAATCTGTTGACCAGGTTTCCCAACGTCGATGCAGTCCTGGTGCATGTTGGTCAGCTGCATAAGAGGCCAAGTCTAATCTCTCAAATAAGGCACCTTTGCCCAGACAAGCCCATCGTCCTTGCCAGTCCTTTTGCGGAAGAATCCAGCCCGGGTGTGACCTTCGTCGTGGACAGCCACAAGCCGCAGGCTCTGCTCAAGCTACTCGGCGAAGATCTGCAGGGCGAACTGTCTAATTGCTGATTCTCACTTGATGCGCACGCCGCTTCGCAAATCCAGCGTGAAAGGTGTCTCTCGATCGGTCATCATATTCCATCCCATCCCGTGCAGCATGCCGCCTTCAACTGCGGTAACGGTCACGCCCTCGTCCGAGAGCTTGGGCGACTGCCAGGCCTCGCCCTGTGCACCCCACGCCAGGATTGCGCGATGATCGACAAAAAGCAGTAGACCTTCCTCGACCACTACCTGCACCTGCAACACCGGACGATACGCCAGCATGGTGAACCGCTCCGGCGCCGCCGTATCGATAACGTAGGCATATCCGCCAGACACGGCGCATATCTCGTAAGGATTCGGAGCAGACCAGATTCCTGTCGGTACTGCAGGATCGCGAAACCCCAGTGCGCAAGTCGCCAGAAACGGCGCACTGTTCGATGCATCCGGTCGAATCAGCACTTCCAGAGCCCCGCGTTCGATCTCTTCCACCTCGCGTGGATAGACAAAATGCCGCGCCGGCAGAATTGCCGGTCGTAGCGGAAGAATCTGCGCCCGCCATTGATGAGGAAAGCTGAGATCGAGTTGCGCGTTCACAGCCGCTCAGGCCCCAGCGAATGCATCCAGCCGCTGCCGCACACCGGGGACGCCAAGATCAAGCTCTGCTCCCTGCTCAATCAGAGGAACGAGCTTGTCGAAATCCGGGCCGGAGGTCGTTCCCGTGAGCGCGATGCGTACCGGATCAGAGAGCTGGTTGCCGTCCAGACCCGTCGCCGTTTTGACCTCGTTCATCCAGTTGGAAAAGTCGCTCCCCGTAATCGGCCCAACATGCGCGCGGACGCGATTGGTGAGTTCATGAAGCACCGTCTGTGCTGATCCAGCCTGCAGTACGGTCGCATTGTCGGGCACAGCCCGCGCCAGATCTGCATCCATGTGAAAGATGAAAGCAGCTTTTGCGGGAATCTCGTCAAGATGGCTGATCACCGGAAGAAAAAGCCCGATCACATGGAAAAACCACACCAGCACCGCGTTTGAAGCCTCTTCCTTCTCAGGCAGCAATCCGCCAAAGTAATCCCAGCACAACGCTGCGAGACGGGCGGGCGGCGCTTGTTTCATGAATTGCCGGTTGAGCGAGTTCAATTCTTCGATGTCAAAAATCGCAGGACTCGGCGTAATCCGCTCAAGCGATAAGGATTTGACAAGCTGGTCGGGCGTGAGTGTTTCCGCCTTTCCATCCTCGGCGCCACAGCCGAGCAGCGCGAGATAATTCACCAGCGCTTCCGGCATGTAGCCCATTTCGCGGAACCCCGACATCGAGGTGGCACCATGCCGTTTTGAAAGCCGCTCCTTATCGGGACCCAGAATCGTCGAAAGATGCACGAACTCCGGCACTTTCCAGCCGAACGCCTCGTAGATGGCTACCTGCTTCGGAGTATTCGCAATGTGATCGTCGCCGCGAATTACGTGCGTGATGCCCATCAAGGCGTCGTCCACTGTAACGACGTAGTTGTAGACCGGAATCCCGGGGCTTGCTCCTGCTGTTCCGCCTTGCGCCGAACGTACGAGGATAGGGTCGCCGATTGTCTCGGGAGCAAATTCAAGATTCCCTCGGACCAGGTCGTGGAATCGTATCGGATTGCTCGGTATCTTTAGCCGCACCGAGTAGAACTTGCCTCTCAGCAGGCTTTCCTTAATTTCCGGCTTGGTCAGTGTGCGGCATTTCCCGCTGTAGACTTGAGGCCGCTGTTGCGCGATTGCCCGCTCGCGCTCCTCCTGCAGTTCCTCTGGCGTGCAAAAGCAGCGGTACGCTTTGCCTTCCGCCAGCAACTGCGCCGTATTCGAAGAATAGATGTCGAGTCGCTTGGATTGGCGATAGGGACCGAACTCGCCCTTTTCTCCCGGATCGCTCTCGTTCGGGCCTTCATCCCAGCTGAGGCCAAGCCACACCAGGTCTTCGATCAGCTGCTTTTCGTAAATCGACTTCGAGCGCTCGAGGTCAGTGTCCTCGACGCGCATAACAAACTTGCCGCCGGTCTGCTTGGCATACAGCCAGTTGACCAGCGCCGTCCGCGCATTTCCGACATGCAGAAGGCCGGTAGGGGAAGGCGCAAACCGCACACGTATCGTTCCGCTGTCCATATCACTCTCGATCATAATCCGCGATCTCGCGGAAAGTCAGTGATTAACAAGGCTCTTGCATCTCCTGGACATTCCTCAGGAAAAATGCTGCCAGCCTCCGGAGGGCAAAGGCCGGCGACCCGATTGCTCCACTAACGTCACCCTTGGTCTTGACGGATGCTTCTTCATGATCCTTCCGATCCGGGTGACCGGCACGCCGGCGATGCTTCGGGGAATCGCAGTGTGTGGTCTGACAGTGAAGAGCAATTCGTAATCCTCGCCGCCATGCAGTGCCTGGTCAAGCGTTGCGCCGGTCTGAATCGGCAGCGCCTGAATGTCAACCTCAGCGGAAACTCCGGATTCTTGGCATAAATGATTCAAATCGGTGGAAAGGCCGTCACTCAAGTCGATAGCTGCCGTTGCGCCAACCTTCCGGCGCAACCAGAGGCCCTGCGCAATGCGAGGCTGCGGCCACAAATGGGCAGCAAGCCGGACGTCGTTCTCGAGACGACCCCTCGCCGGCCGCCGCGTACCTTGAAGCCTTTGTAGCAGCTCCAAACCAGCCGCCGCTCCGCCAAGGCTACCTGTTACACACAGCAGATCGCCGGCTTGAGCCCCGGACCGCAGCAGCGCTTTCCCCTGAGGTACCGCCCCCAGCAGAACGACGTCGGCCATGGCCAAAGGCGACTCTGCCAGGTCCCCTCCCGCGAGAGGTGTTTGAAATTGGTTCGCAAGGGCAAGAAAACCATCCAAAAATCCGTCAACCCAGGCGGCACGGCGCCCCTGAGTCAGTGTCAGCTCCGGGGGTAAACCCAGTGAAAGGAAGGCTGCCACCGGCCTCGCTCCCATGGCCGCGATGTCGCTCAGTCCGCGGGCAAGTGCGCGGTGACCCACAGTTTCAGGGGGATGCCATTCCAGACGAAAATGCCTGCCGGCGATTGATAAATCAGTAGTTACAGCCAGTTCTTCCCCTGTCTTGAGACGGATAAGGGCGCAGTCGTCGCCAATTCCCAGGCGCAACTCACTGCTTTTCGAGCCGGCACGCCCCCGAATGCGATCAATCAGCGCCAACTCTCCCTTGCCGTCGTTCCTGATCAACTTGCCCGCCTTGCCGCGCATCTTATTGAGAATAGGGCAAGCCGTCGAATTATGCGGATTTGTTCATTACTTTGGGCCAACCCATCCGGGGACTTAAATCTGGTTTGGGACCCGCTTTTCCGTGTCAATTCGTTGACCACGTTAGGTAGCGGCTGCTAGCCTGATTGAACGTTCGACGAGATATGCACCCGACAGGGTGTGTGATGTTTCCATGCGGGGCTTCCCCGGCTCCCGCGTTTGTTGGTTCTTACTGGCTCCGCGGCAAGTAGCACCTTGCGATTTTTTATGTGAAGGCAGGATCATGCTGCGAAAACGCTATTACATACTTTTTGTTGCCAGAGATGAAGATGGCCGGGTCAAAAAGATCTCGCTTCCTCTGCAATACGTGTATGGTTTTGTCGCTGCCGCTTTGGTAGGTGCATTCACCATTGTTGGTCTGGCTGGCTCCTATACACGCATGCTGCTCAAGACTGAGCGATTCAACCAGGTCAGACAAGACAATCAGAATCTCCGCAAGGATTACAACCAACTCGCCCAGGTAGCGCATGATCGCGATGTCCAGGTGGCCTCCCTCGGTGCGCTGGCCAGCGAAGTGACCGCCCTCTACGGACTTCGTCAGCACAAGGTAATTCCCGCGAAAGCATCTGCTGCCAGCGCCGCCGCTGCGCCAACGCCGACAACGCTTGCCGCGAAAGACGATCTCACTGCAGCCGACGTGAAGATGACCTTCGAGCAGTTCAATGCGCTGCGTGACCAGGCAATGTCGGGCCGCGTGACACGCGCTTTAGCAGGCGGCTTGGCACCCGGCTTCGTAGGCGACTGGACGCAGTTTGCGGATGCGCCCTCCATCTGGCCTGTTGAGGGCCGCGTTGGATCGAGCTTCGGGCAGCGTGAAGATCCCATCAATGGAGAAGGCGCATTTCATCCGGGCATCGATATCGAAGCGCCTTACGGAACCCTGGTACGCGCTGCCGGAGACGGCGAAGTAACTGGCGAAAACATGGGCGCCGGATACGGCCGCCAGGTGGTTCTCGACCACGGCCACGATCTCCTCACTCTTTACGGACATCTTTCGGCCATTGCAGTTGTGCCCGGCCAGCATGTGCAGCGTGGCCAGGTAATCGGTTATGTCGGCCAGTCGGGTCGCGCTACGGGTCCGCACCTGCACTATGAAGTGCGCGTCCACAAGGTGCCCGTGAACCCGCACAAATATCTGCGCACCACCTACGAGCAGGCCGCTATCACGAACAGCAATGCCTCGCCCATCGCCAGCAAATAAACCCGATATTGATTTGGACAAAAAAGCGGCTCCCCATCGGAGCCGCTTTTTATTGATCTGAGAACCCTGCCTCGTCGCAGAATTCGAAGTGCGCGCACGATCAACAAAGCAACGAGAGTAGTCCGAACCAAACAGGCGAAATTCTCCATGCTCAAAAGAGTTCCCGACATCGCGTGCGATTGAGTCACGTCGCGCAAGCGTGTTCCCAACGTAGTATCGTTACCTTTTGGATTTTTGCGAACTACTCCGGGAGATGAACTGTGTCCTTGCGTTCTCGTTTCTTATTTGCACTTCTGACCATCACACTGCCAACATTTGCGAACTCCTTCGCCCAGGACCGTACCGCTGAATTGAAAACCGCATTCGTCCGCGCGCAACATCTACGTCACGGCATCAACGCCTCAGAATGGTTCGCGCAGACCGGCAACTACTCTGCTGAGCAGACCAACAAAATCACAGACGATGCAGACATCGCGCTGATGGCCCAGCTCGGCTTCGACAACGTCCGCCTCAGTATCGATGCCGCTCCGCTGACAAGAAGTTTCTTCAACAAGGACACAGACTTCCTTGCCCGACTCGATCACGCTGTCGACCAGATGCTCGCGAAGGGTATGGCTGTGCAGATCGACATCCATCCTGAGAGCGACTACAAAAAACGCGTCAGCTCATCGACGGAAGGAGTCGATCGCTTCGCCATGCTTTGGCGCAAGCTGGCGGCGCACTATAGCGATCGCAATCCCGACCTCGTTTTCTTCGAGATCATGAACGAGCCCGAAGAGCACGACCCGTATCGCTGGACAGGCGTGCAGGCACGCGCCGCGGCGGCCATTCGCGAAGCTGCACCAAAGAACACGATTATCGCCACTGGGGCGAACTGGTCGGGCATCGGCGATCTGCTGATGCAGCAGCCGCTGCAGGACGGGAACGTAATCTATACATTCCACTTTTACGAGCCAATGCAGTTCACGCACCAGGGAGCGAGTTGGACCGGCACCTGGCCGGCTCTCACGAGCAATATCCCCTATCCGCCGACGGATGACAGCCTGCAGAGTTCGCTCGCCGAGGTTCCCGATGCAATCAGCAAGTATGAGTTGGAACGCTACTGGCTGGACCATTGGGATGCGCGGCGCGTTCGAATGGAGATCGATGCCGCGGCCGGTTGGGCCAAACTGCACAATGTTCCGCTTATCTGCAATGAGTTTGGAGTGCACAGGCCGGTGGCGCCTGCCGACTCGCGCATGCGGTGGATCCATGACGTGCGCACCGCGCTTGAAGCAGACGGCATCGGATGGACTATGTGGGATTATCGCGGTGGCTTCGGTGTGGTCTGGAAGCAAGACGGCCAGCCTGCCAAAGTAGATTCCGCAGTAGTCGAGGCGCTCGGTCTGAAGAAATAACCACGCGTCTGTCCTAAATCAAAAACCGCCACGAATCCCGGGTGCCCCAGGTCTCGATTCTGATACCCGGGATCCCAGCCATGGTTGATCAAGAACGTGCACTACTTGCCGGTGTAGATGACATGCCAGATCGAGCGGGTGCCGTCGTCGGAAACAAACAGTGAGCCGTCCTTGGCTTCAGCAACGCCCACGGGGCGTCCCCATACCTGCCCATCGCCTTCAGTAAACCCGGTCAGGAAATCTTCATACTCGCCCGTTGCATGGCCGTTCTTCATAGGCAGGCGAATCACTTCGTAACCGCTGCGTTGTGCGCGGTTCCATGAGCCGTGTTCGCAGGCGAATCCATCACCTTTGAATTCGGCAGGGAACTGTGAGCCGCCGTAGAACATCATCTCCAGCGACGCGAAGTGCGGGTTCACGATGATGTCCGGCGTGATCACCTTCGACTGCATCTCGGGGTGTTTGCCGACGTGGCGGGGATCCTGGTGTCCGCCCATGTACCACCACGGCCACCCATAGAAGCCGCCTTCCTGCACATGGGTTACGTAGTCAGGGACGAGATTGTTGCCGAGACCGTCGCGCTCATTCGTTGAGCACCACAACTCGCCGGTAATGGGGTTGATGGCTTCGCCCACGCAGTTACGGATACCCCAGGCATAGATCTTCACGAACTTGCCTTCGGGCGTGAACTGAAGCACATCGGCGCGATGGTATTCCTCGGGGTGTGTATCGCTGTCGTCGACATTGGAGTGCGAACCAACAGACGCAAAAAGCTTGCTGCCGTCTTTTGAGAAGATGAGGTCGCGGGTCCAGTGGCCACCTCCACGCAGACGTCCGCCGCCGGGCAGTTCGGCCAGATCTTCAGAGGCCCCGCGTGCTTTCAGGTCGCCGTTCTGGTACGGAAATCGAACGATGCCGTCCGTATCGCCGATATAGACATATTTCGGATCAGCGCCGGAGGGATAGAACGCGATGCCGAACGGCTGATGCAACCCCTCAGCGAAAACGGCTGTCTGCTGCGGCTTGCCGTCGGCGGTCACCCCGCGAAAAACCCTGATCTTGCCGCTTTCGCTCTCGGCGAGAAATAGATCACCGTTGGGCGCGACGCGTAGCAGGCGCGGGTTGTCGAGGCCAGTGGCATAAAGTTCCACCTTGAAGCCCTTCGGCGCAATTGGCCATGCATTTGCCGGCCGCGGAACCATGCTGGGGCCGTTATCGACAGACTGGTCAGGCGCCGGAGCAGGCAGATCGCCCACCGTTAAGTGGCGACGGGTGCCGGGGGCCTCGTGAGCAGCGTCAGTGAAGGCTGCCTGACCCCGCAAAACTGGGGTCGACGACTGGTTCTGGTCTGGGGTTGATTTCTTGGCGGCTACTACGCCTATCGATAACAGGCAAAAGATCGTGCATATCAGAGCTTGCGTTCTGAGAAAGCGAACCATGAGACCTCTCTGGCAAATTTGGGTAGCGACTGAAACCGACGCCTACAGAACAGGATGCGAGATGCGCTGCCTGCGAGTCTAGAAAATTTAGGGCGGAAATGGAAAGGCCGCCGATTTGCCCAATCCCCCAACCCAGGAAGAAGGAACTCATTGGCGGCCAGAAGCAGCAGGCTTAAACGTTACGCAGCTCTCGGGAAGCGCGACAATTACTGAGATGCACCCCCCGTTGCGCGGGTTGCCGGCGTTGTCGAAGAATTTTCACTTTTCGTAATTTGATTCAAAAATGAAGGTGAAAGGTTGGCGGTAGCGACCACGCGGTTACGTTTCTGAGCGACTTCGGTAGTTTTCAGCAATTCCCGTAGAGCATTGTTGGTTGCATTGTCCGCCAGCGGAGTCGTTACGTCCCGAGCAAGGGTAACGATAGTGGCCAGTGCGGCGGCCTGGCTGGCGGCCTCATTCTCATTGGGCGCTATCTCTTCAACTCGCAGATGAACAGAATTGGCTAGCGGGAGGCCCGGGGTTAGGCTGGCGATGATCGTGGAATCGTCCTGAAGCGGCAGCGACAATCCGAATATCTTGATGGCGCCGCTCTCTGACAACGGCAGGCCAATCTGGCCGACGCCCCAGGCGACAGCCAGCAGCGGAACATCGTGGAAATGCTGGGCCAGCAGCGTCGATCCCGCGAAGGGCAGCGCGGCGGTCCGATGCCGGTCGATGATGGAGTGGATCATTTCCGGTGTGGGATAGTTCGAGGCCGCAATCATGTCGTACCCCACCTGTGCGACGCGGACGAAGCGATTCTCCGACGGAATGCTGTAGATGGTGTGGCCCGCGTAGACTTCGCGGCTGGATGCGTGGGCCTCAAGCCATGTGTTCAGGCGTTTTCCGGTTAGCTTGCCTGAGAGCACCATGGAGTACGCTACAGCCCCATTGGGACCATTGGGGTCCTGCATCCGGTGCAGGGCAATGGCGGCGGAATCGAGGTCCCGTTCCCAGTCGATTCCCGTAGCGTCAACAAACTGCTGATACTCCGGGACGCGTTCCGGCGGTTTAAAGTCCTTGCGAAGAAAAACCCGGACAGGCTTGAGATTGAAGTAGAGAATGCCATCCGACTCTGGCAGCAGACGGGCTCCCTCGGGCGGCGCCTTGGAGCGCAGGAAGACGGCAAGTGCCAGCAGGAGAAGTACACCGGCGAAAACCAGAAGCGTTCTACGCGTTCGTTTATGCATCCACAAGGGGAGCCTGCGAGAGGTCTCCCTCTACAGGATATCGGACCCGGCCGCTACAGGAGCGTTGGATGGCATTCTCCTCGCTCGGAAGCTGCGAGATTCCAGACCTCTAGTGAGCGAGCGCAAAGCTGTAGAGCTTGCTGGCAGTTGGAATGTTGCCCCCCACAGGGACATCGGAAGGCGGTAGAAATCCGTACTCGCCCCTGTCCATATCTTCGCCAAGCTGGATGAGATACACGCGAGGCGCAATCTTTTTTGAGCTGAAGTCTCTCACGTCGCGGAGGTAGCCTCCGGCATCGTGCACAATGCCGCCATTTGCGGCGCGAAACTCACGGCTATCGGCGTTTACATGCAATTGCAGCAACTGGTACTCGCCGGGGGCGCGGCCCTCAGGAACATACAGAATGAAAGATGCCGGCACCTTGAGATTCAGAGAGCTGCGGTTGCCGCCGACAATGCCTGACATCTCGCCCTTGAGCACACCTGCGCTGGCGTAGTGCTTCAGGGCGCCACCAGTTTTGAAGTTGACGACTTCGGCGGGTACTTCCTGCCAGGTGCTGCCGTCTTTGTCCAGATAGTAAATACCGATACTGTCGACGCCCGCAGGCAGTCCGCCAGTGGTGAGCGCCACGCCATCGGCGCCGCCGGCAGTAGCCTCATGTACGGGGGCGGGTGATGCCGCAGGAGCGGCCGTCGTAGCCCCGGAAGCCCTGAGTAGAACCGCACCGATTACTTTGTCGCTGGCGCCGGCTTTTTTCAGCGCGATCAGTCCATTTGCGGATGTGTCGTAATTCCCCGATGAAGAGTTGATGGTGGTAACGATCAAGTCTTCAGATAGTCCGGCTTTCACAAGCTTGGCGATAGACGCGTTGTTCAGCGCTTCCTGCGCAAACAGAACAGTGCACGTCAGCATAAAGAAGGTCAGAATTCCACTACGCATAAAAGCACACACCTCGTCGCGATCGACGCAGATCATTTTTGGGGACAATCGAATGATCCCGCGACGAGGTATCAGCAAGCAAGCGTATTCATCCAGGTAACGTGACCAGCGGTGCTTGCGAAGAAAACAACGGCGCAGCCGGAGGCTGCGCCCAGATTGATGAAGAGCCCGAAGTTTTGAAAGGGCACGGATTTATCCGTGCCACAAATCGCGGAATATCAACGTGGCTTTAGGCGCTGGGGGAAGGTTTCAGCCTTTGTCAGCGGTCTGGGCGCAGCCGAAGCTGCGCCATATCTGAATCTGCGCGCGGTGGTCCTATTGACCGCGAGCCTGTTCCAGTTCGGCGTTCAGGTTCACGCTCCCGCCGGTGACATTCAGAGTCTTGCTCCAATCGCTGAATCCCTTTCTCTTGACCACGATATGGTGTGAGCCAGGCGCGAGAGTGACCGTAGAAGGTGTATTGCCAACAAAAGCTCCGTCGATCTCGATATCCGCGCCGGAAGGAGTGGATCCGATCGACAGGGAAGTCTGAGCTTGAGCAGTCGCCGTGTTGGGCGGTTCTGGCGCGGAGTTGGGATTTGGAAGAGGCTCTCCCTTTAGTTTTGCAAGCGACTCCTCGACGCGCTTCTTGAAGTCGCCGGCATCGTTATTTCCCAATCCGCTATATGCGGTCTGAACCTGCAATTCGCAACTGGTCCCATTATCCTTGCCGTTCAGCATTGCAGAGTTTGTGCGCTTCGCCATGAGATTGCCACCCATGTTGTACGAAGCAGTCATTTCGGAGTTGTCAATTGCGATAATGCCGTACTTCCCCGAGTTCTTGAGCGTGTCTTTGACCGCGCGCCACAGCTCGTTGCACGAGACGTTGATCACATCTTTGTGCGTCGAGGCGAATGTCGGGACGGCAAAGGACAGGAGCAGAACCAAGAGCACGATTCGTTTCACGAAAAATTCTCCTCTTTGGGTTTGCGCCAGATCTTGGCAAACTCTGGTGTTGTTTGGGTTGTCTCTGCCGGTTCGGTGAGACCTTCTGAAGCTCATGGAACTGGAATGCCTTGGCGTCAAGGGTAGGCTCGCCGAAAGAATTTGGAGACTGGCGGTCTGCCGGCTGTATCAGTTCACGTGCTCGTGAGCACTTGCACGTTTTCTCGCATCAGTTCTTAACGTTCATTGCATCTGAATCAACGGCCTTCTTTCCTGTAACGCCCTCGAGTCCGGCTAAGAGACCTCGATAATCGTTCTTGTCTGCCTGGAAAGCAAAACCGCCCTTTTTCCCGCCGTCATCCCAGGTCAATCCGACGAAATGTTTTTTGGATTTAGATAGGGCCAGTAAAGCTCCAAGGCCGAGAGAAAAAACGGCAAGGCCGATAGCCGCGCCAACTCTACGATGAACGTCCTGTCCATAACTGATCTCTGTCACAGCTGAAGCGGGAACAACCGCGATTTCCGTCTTGTCTTTCATGATTCGTATGTTGCTGCCGTCAATGTACAGCTTCATATCGGTTCCGGCTTTGGCGTTCTGGATGGAGCCGCCATCATAGGCGATCTTGTAGCCGTTATCGCCGGCAAAAGCACTCATCGGAAAAACCAGACACATAAGCAGCGCAATAAATTTACTCATTATTTTCCCCCCGGCGGGACTATATCACTCGGAATAAGCAACAGGCGGTGATGTTCAGATAGATTGCCTGCAACTTTTGGTACATCGTCTTAGGCAGTTGCTAGCGGGCGACGCACCGAAGCGCAAATTCCTTGGCAGGCCGAGACGTTTCGTCGATGCTGAACTCCCAAATCTTTCTCCGTATTCTTCTTTAATTCCGGGCAAGTTCTTGTCCTCATCCTGGGCCGTTCATCTCATTCGTATTTTGTTTGCAGAATTCGGCCTTGCGATGTTCTTCCATGCCGGTCGCAAGCCGCATCTTCCGACTCGCATTGGAGATTGAGTATGTTGATTCGTCTTTCCCTGAAACCTGCCGTTCGCATTTCGCGTTCAACGCTCCTCATTTTTCTTGCCACTGTGGTTTGGGGCGCCACGCTTCCCAACGCTTCGGCGCAGAGTGCCTGGGATCAACTGAAGGCGCAAGCAAAGAAAGCCAAGCAAGCCGCGACACCCGCAGCGCAGCCGCCTGCGGCTGGACAGCCCGCAGCTACTGGGACAGCCTGCAAAGCCCGGGGCGGCGTCAAGGGCCGGCCAACCCACGGCGGCGGCGGCAGGAATCAATATTGCGAGCCCGTTTACTCCGCCGCCCGGCACGAATGTCGAGCCGGTTCTGATGGCGCCTTTTCAGCAGGGAGGCCAGTTTAGGGTCAGCCCTCACGGAATTCACGTAGCCTCATCGCAGCTGAGCGGCAGTCGCAAGGTCCTTGTGTATGACGGAGTAGCCGGGCCCAAATTCGATGCGCTCGTACCGCAGGACGGTGAGAACCCCGTGATTTTTAGTCCCGACAACAATCATTGGGCTTACTGCGGGCAGCAAGGCAACGAGTGGGTGGTGATGCGCGATGGGGCCGAGTTTATGCGCGGGCCGGGAGGCGTCAATAGCGCGGTCGGCCCAGAAGACTGCACCCTCGGGTTCAGCTCCAACAGCCAGCATCTTTTCTTCACTTCGGTACAGCTTGGCAGCGACAATTCCCACTGGTTTCGCTTTGTGTGGGATGGAAAGGCAAGCGCGCTCGGCGCGGAGCGTGACATGCGCTCAGTCGCATTTAGCCCGGATGGGAACCACTTCGCCTACATCTGGACTACCCCGGACACTCGCACCCCGGTGACCCACCTCTACATCGACAACAAGCCGGCTCCTTACGATGCGGGCTATATGCAATGGAGCGGCGACAGCCAGCACCTCTACTCCGTGCGCCTTCTCCCCGCATCTGGGGGGCGCGGAGCTCAGGTGATGGAGGCGCTCCTCGACGGCAAGCCATTTCTCCGTGCGGATCGCCTGCGACTCTTTGTTCCGCCCGCCGGCAATATGGTGGCTGCGGCCGTGTTCAGAAACGGTCCAACCGGGCCCGGCTCGAACGTCCTCGTCATCGGTGGCAGGCCGGTTCCCGGCAGCGAGTCACCGAGCGAAATTACAAACATGGTCTTCAGCCCCGACGGCAAACGTTACGCTACGCTTTACCACAATGCCAGCGGCCAGGCCTATGTCCTCAGCGACGGCAAAAAGGGACAGACCTACCAGGGCGTCGGCCGCCTGGGCGTGCTCCCGACGACCATTGCCTTCACTCCCGATTCATCGAAGATGGTCTACACCGCCGCCATGAGTGAGCAGCAGTTCCTGATCTTGAATGATCGGGAATCGGACCCGTATAGGGGCTTTACGCAGGTTGTGCTTGCTTCCTCCGGCAATCACGTTGCAACTTCCTTTCAGGGCCAGGTAACGCTGGACCAGAAGCTGATTCAGTTTCCCGGCAAAGATCCGCGCCTTGGAAACGCCATGGGACTCAGCTTCAGCCCGGATGGCACGCGCCTGGCCGGCATGCTGCGCGACAGCGCTGGGATAGGGATATTCGTCGATGGTGCCGTTCTGCCTGGGTATGGAGCCGCGAACGACGGCCAGATTAGCGACATTCAAAATCATGCCTACACATGGAGCCCGGACAGCAAGCACGTTGCGTTCTTCTGCCGTTCCAGCAATCCCGCGGCGGCCACGGATGTCTACGTTTGCATGGATGGATCGGCTTTCCACCTTGGCCCCGGAGGCTCGTACGCCAATCTGACATTTTCTGCCGATAGCAACCACCTGTTCTGGACAGTGCGTAGACCAGGATACGGGATTAGGGTCTTTGCAGACGGATCGCCCGTGTTTGAGGGGAATTCGACCAACCCCGGCGGCATGATTGCGGGGACATGGGAAGCGGGGCCAGGCAGTTCCTTGCTTCTCCTGACGCAGGACCAGGCGGGACTCAAGAGGGTGTCGATTACGCCAGCAGCGGGAGCCAGCATCGCAACAATGTTTGCAGGAAAATAGGCAGGATAGCGGGTTGCTGAATTTCTCCAGAGCGCCGAAGTTGTTGCTCTTCAATTTCGGCGGGCCGGCGCGCAAAAAGGGCCGATGCGGAGCAGAGAGTCCAGCGTTTGCTCGGCTCTTTTGAGTGTGCTAACCTTAGAAACTGTGCCGTGTATTGCGCGGAGCAGGAGTGTGTCCGCGGATTTTCCGGCGTTCCCGGCAATTTGTTTCAACGTGGTCGGGCTGGCGTAGCTCAGCTGGTAGAGCATCTGATTTGTAATCAGAGGGTCGGGGGTTCAAATCCCTTCGCCAGCTCCACTTAAGAAGCAGGAACGGGCGACGGGTGGCAGCAAGTTTTTAGGACCGGCGCATGGATTTTTTGAAGAGCCGGTACCTGTCCTCTGCGGTGATCCCACTGAGGTGCATGCTCCGACAAGCCGGAGGCTCTCCGGTAAGGTCGTGATGTGCGGAAGTGGGGCAATGAAGAGTGCAGGGTGTGGTAAGTGAGAAGCCCTTGGGACCCTTAGTCGTCCCTAGGTAGTGAATGCGGGGCTCCGCCGACAAGTCTTCGTCGCTGGGGCGTTTGATGCACAGGTGGCCGAGCGGTTAATGGCAGCAGACTGTAAATCTGCCACTCATTCGAGTTACGGAGGTTCGAATCCTCCCCTGTGCACCACGATTTGAGGTACTGAAATGCGCGACGAACCGGGTGCGGAAGTCGACACGGGATCGGGGCGCGAAAAGCCGGGCAGGGATCTGGCAGGGAAGTACAAAGTGGCGCTGGCTTTATACGCCATTCTGGCCGCACTGAGTTGGTTTACCCTTGATGGAAGGATTCCGGTCGGGGGAAGGTTGGTGGAATTGAGGCTGATTCCACTGGTCGTCATCGGTGGCTTTGCGTTGCGCACCGTGGTGGCGATGAAGGCGGAGAAAATTCGCCGCGAAGGGGACAAGGGCGGTAATTCAGCCCGATAGTTTTTGAAGAAGCTGATGTAGCTCAGTTGGTAGAGCACTCCCTTGGTAAGGGAGAGGTCACCAGTTCAATCCTGGTCATCAGCTCCAGAGTTTTGAGTGCACAGTGGGACAGTGCACAGTGAACAGAGGCCGAGAGGCGAACGAACTGTTCACTGACCACTGATCACTGTCCACTGTTGTTCAGGCGGGAGTAACTCAGTGGTAGAGTCACAGCCTTCCAAGCTGTTGGTCGCCGGTTCGAGTCCGGTCTCCCGCTCCAGTTAAGGAACAGAGGTAGAAGCAACTGATGTTCGAGCAAGCAGCCATTTCGGTTCAGGACAATAAAACGTACGCGGCGCTTCATGCACAGATCGACGCGGCGTTCGAGGCGAGCGACGTTGAGGTATTTTTGAGCCGCGTGATCCGCTACAAGCTGCGGATTCGGGATTTTGAAAGCGTCCTCAATCGGGGATTGCTGGGTAAGGAAGCGATCGCGCTGTACAAGGCGCTGCCGGTTTCAGATCAGGGACTGACCCGCGAGCGTTATCTGTGGCTGGTCGAACAGGTGCCGGCAGATTTGCGGCAACGGTATTTGAAAGCGTACGCGTACTACTGAGGTGCGAGTGATCAGTGGAAAGTGTTCAGTGATCAGTTGATCCAAGAGCGGACAGAACTGATGCAACTGATTTAGCAAGACAAACTGACCACTGATCACTGAAAACTGGTTTTTGGGGGAAGAGAAAAATGGCGAAGGAAAAGTTTGATCGTTCGAAGCCGCATGTGAACGTGGGAACGATTGGTCACATTGATCACGGCAAGACGACGTTGACGGCGGCGATCACGAAGGTATTGCAGAAGCACAACCCGAAGAACACGTTCCGTTCGTTTGACTCGATCGACAACGCCCCGGAAGAGCGGGAGCGCGGTATTACGATCGCGACGGCGCACGTGGAGTACGAGACACCGAACCGGCACTATGCGCACGTTGACTGCCCCGGTCACGCCGATTACATCAAGAACATGATCACCGGCGCGGCGCAGATGGACGGCGCGATTCTGGTAGTTGCAGCGACCGACGGCCCCATGCCCCAGACCAAGGAGCACGTTCTGCTGGCTCGCCAGGTAGGCGTCCCCTGCATCGTGGTGTTTTTGAACAAGTGCGACGCGGTTGAAGACGAAGAACTGACCGATCTGGTCGAGATGGAAGTTCGCGAACTCTTGTCGAAGTACCAGTTCCCGGGCGACGACGTTCCGGTAATCCGTGGATCTGCCCTGGGCGCATTGAACGGCGAAGCCAAGTGGGAAGCCCAGATCGACGCGTTGATGGATGCGGTGGACAAGTACGTTCCGCAGCCGGAGCGCGCCGTGACCCTGCCCTTCCTGATGCCGATCGAAGACATCTTCTCGATCTCGGGCCGCGGCACGGTGGTGACGGGCCGTATCGAACGCGGCAAGGTGAAGGTGGGCGAGGATGTCGAGATTGTCGGCTTCCGCGAGACCCGCAAGTCGGTTTGCACGGGCGTTGAAATGTTCAAAAAGCAGCTGGACGAAGGCCTGGCGGGCGATAACGCCGGCATCCTGCTGCGCGGTATTCCTAAAGAGGATGTGGAGCGCGGCATGGTTCTGGCCAAGCCCGGATCGATCACGCCTCACACCAAGTTCAAGGGCACCGTGTACGTGCTGAGCAAGGAAGAAGGCGGCCGTCACACACCGTTCTTCAAGGGCTATCGTCCGCAGTTCTACTTCCGTACGACAGATGTGACGGGAGTGGCGGAATTGCCTGAAGGCACGGAGATGGTGATGCCGGGCGACAACGTGGAACTGGTGATTGAACTGATTACACCGGTAGCCATGGAAAAGGGTCTGCGGTTTGCCATCCGCGAAGGCGGACGCACCGTAGGCGCAGGCGCGATCAGCGAAATTATTAAGTAGCAAGTGTGCAGTGGACAGTGAACAGTGGACAGCCGAAACTGCTGCAGTTCAACCGAGAGTGACGGCAAACGAAAAATCTGATCACTGTTCACTGAACACTGATCACTGGGTTCAAGAAATCTGATCACTGTTCACTGAACACTGATCACTGGAGTTTTAAAATGCGGGAAATTGTGACATTGCAGTGCACTGAGTGCAAGGAGCGGAACTACTCAACGACGAAGAACAAAAAGACGACCACGGGCCGTCTCGAGTTCAAGAAGTTCTGTAACCGCTGCCGCAAGCACCAGCCGCACAAGGAAACGAAGTAAGAAGACAGTGATCAGTTGTCAGTGATCAGTGGTCAGTTGGATTTTGCTCAAGAAAAGTCATTAGACTTGGACTCAGCGCTCAAGAAACTGACCCCTGATCACTGTTCACTGACCTACTGCTTTTAGGGGCGTAAGCTCAACGGCTAAACTGTCGGTCTCCAAAACCGAACTTGGGGGTTCGAATCCCTCCGCCCCTGCCAGATTGGGAAACAGAGCATCGGAGATCAGGGAACAGAGATCAGGAAAAGCGAAGCGCTGAACAAGCACGAAACTGATCACTGTTCACTGACCACTGATCTCTCTGAGAAGGAATGAAGTATGGCAACAGAATCAGCGATCAAAAAGGGCGACGACCATTCCGCAAAACGGCAGGAGCCGAATGCTCTGACCAACTTCTCCGGCGGCGCGATGGGAGCGTGGAGCAACTTCACCAACTTCCTGAGCGATGTCCGCGCAGAGATGAAGAAGGTGGTCACGCCCACGCGGAAAGAAGTCCAGGCGACGACGTCCGTTGTGATCATCACCGTGTTTATCTTCGGGTTTTTCTTCTGGGTGACGGACAGCATTTTCAGCAGGGCCCTTCAGGCTGTACTCCACAAGCTAGGCGCACAATAATGGCGCAGCCGCGAATCGAGACAAAGATGGCAGAAGAATTGGAACAGCCCGCCGAGCAGCCACAGCCGGAGCGCAATCCGCTTTTCAAGTGGTACATCCTCCACGCCTACTCCGGATTTGAGCGCAAGGTGCGCGAGTCCATTGCCAGCCGCGTTGAGGCTTTTGGCCTTAAGGATAAGGTCGGCCGTGTCATGATCCCCACCGAGCCGGTGACCGAGATCATCAACGGCAAAAAGCGCACCGTGGAGCGCGTATTCCTGCCCGGCTATGTGCTGGTCGAGATGGATCTCGACAACAACCTCTGGCACGTCTTGAAAGACACGCCCAAGGTGACGGGCTTTCTGGGCACAGGCGACAAGCCTGTGGCGCTCTCTGAGGAAGAAGTAAGTTCCATCCTCTTCCGCTCTGAGACGGCTAAAGAAAAGCCGCGGATGAAGATCAAGTTTGAGAAGAACGAGCAGGTCCGCATCACCGACGGACCCTTTGCCAACTTCAATGGCATGGTGGACGAGATCAACGAAGATCGCGAAACAATGAAGGTCATGGTGACCATCTTCGGACGCTCGACCCCGGTTGAACTGGAGTTCAGCAAAGTCGAAAAGATTGAGTAGTTGCAGCTTCCAGCTATTAGCTTCTAGCTTCTAGCCGATGGGTCACCTAGCGACCGTTGGTTTAAAAGCGAACGCTCAAGCAGCAACTCCAAAATTCGCATGAGAACGGACCAGCTAGCGGCTAGAGGCTAGGAGCTTATAGCTGGTTTCCAAAGGAAACCAATGGCACCTCCGAAGAAAATAACCGCACAGGTCAAGCTGCAGATCGAAGCAGGCAAGGCCACCCCCGCGCCGCCGGTCGGTCCCGCACTCGGCCAGGCGCAGGTCAACATCATGGAGTTCTGCAAGCAGTTCAACGCGCGCACGCAGAACAAGGAGATGGCCGGCCTCATCATTCCGGTTGTCATCACGGTTTATGCCGATCGCTCGTTCAGCTTCATCACCAAGACCCCGCCCGCGGCTGTTCTGTTGAAAAAAGCAGCCGGCATTGCCAAGGGCGCCGGTACGCCCAACAAGGACAAGGTGGGCAAGGTGACCGAAAAGCAGGTACGCGAGATCGCCACGCAAAAGATGCCCGACTTGAACGCTGCCTCAGTCGAAGCGGCCATCAAGAGCATCAAGGGCACTGCTCGCTCCATGGGCATTGAAGTCGTAGGGTAAGTCCGGACTGGCTTACTTTGCCGTAAACGAAAGGGCCCTCCCGCGCGGGAGGGCCTTTCTGCGTGCGAATACCAGTCGCGATACGCGTAGCAGACTTTGTTTTGCCAGAGATCTTCCAGTCACGCAGCGCCTAACGCGGAAATGCCCTCCGTATGAGGGAGGGCATTTCCATCTTCAGGCGGGACATCACGAAGCGCGGGCCTCGGATCACCTGCCAATGAGTTCGAAGTGACTACTTCGGCGGAGCAGGGGTGAAAATCTCGCGCCGGGCTGGTTCGGGCTTCGGTTTTGGCTTCGGCGCCTTCTTGGCTTCTTTTCTACCTTTGTCTTTGCTTCCCATGACAGAAAGCATGACACAAAACGCCGCTTCGCGAAAAGCCCAAAGTGCGGCGGAGTCTCTCGGTTGCCAATCCGGAGAACTCCGCATGAAGCGCGTACTTCGGATGACGGCTATTTCTTTTCTTCCTTCTTCTCTTCCGGCGCAGCCGTCTTCCGCTCCAGGTGATCGTGGTTCAGGATGGCGTTGAAAACCAATGCGTAGTCCCCGATTGTTTCGCCGCGATAGATAGGGTTATTGCCGAATAGCAATACGCTGCCCTGCCCAAGGTGCGCGTTCACAACCACGGCGCGTTCCGCGATTGAGCCGCCCTTGTCGAGCAAGCCATCGAGCAACAGTGTCTTATTGTCGGTGAAACGCAGAATCACCTCGGGCCGCATCGCTTCGGGAATCACCGAGAAGTTATTGCGAACCTGCTCCTCGTTCAGCTTCTTCGCCTCCCATGGCTGCACCTTTTCGAGCGTCTCAGCTTCGATTGCTTTGCGTCCCAGCGGTTCGTCATTGTCTTCCAGACTCCCGCGGCCCGTCGGGCGTTCAGAATAGGGATCCATCAGCAAGCGCCCGCCGCTTCGGCCCAGCGTGTTGCTGATGTTGAAGGCCATCCCGTTGTCGCTTATGACGGGCAAGTTTGCACCGTAGCCCGAAGCGATCGGATTGTCCTTCGCGACAAATATGGTGTTGAGCACAGAGCCCACTACCTTCGCATCGCCGTGCGGAACCACGCTGACCCCCGGCGCAAGTCCAGTGTCAATGGCGAACTGCGCGGTGTCTTCGCATGTGATCAATAAACCACCTTGCTCTACAAACGCCTTGAGATGCTCAAGGCCGTCATAGCCAAGTCCAGGGCGAATGTCGTCGGTGGAGTCGAGCACCTCGAGATTCGGAGTCAGCTCAGACTTCTTCCACGGCATGGCATTGTTCCACATCGGCAGTCCGTTGATGATGTCGAGCGAGGAACCGTGACCCACCGGAGCGAAGATAATGACGTCATACTTCGAGTGCAAATCCTCTGCTTTCGAAACAGTCTGCGTGCTGATGTAGTCGAAGGGAATGCCGGCATTGTCGAAGGCGTAGCGCCACCAACCCTCGGTCTGGGTGGAGAGCCATGTGTGCATGAAGGCGATGCGCGGTGCGGCCACGTCGTGCATTGCGACAGACGGGGCCGCGCTGAGTTTCGCACCATCCAACGCGAGATCGTGAAGCGCTCCGGCAAACTTGTCGTCTGCACCGCTGATCACCAGCGAGCCCGCCGCGAAATGTTTGCCGTCCGCGTCGAAAGGCTTTTCGGCGGCCTGAATCTTCGCGCCCTTCAGCTTGTACACAAGCGACAACAGCGAAACCTGTCCCGTGTTATTCACCGCGACAACCGAACCCGTGCCATCGAGCTTTCCGGCCAGCGCCGCAGGATCATCGACCGGCTTCATGTTTGCCTTCAGGATTGACGCGTCTGTCAGCCGCACTACCTTGACGTTGAACAAGTGCGGGAACGACCACCCGGTGTCGTCATAGGGGTGCTTCTGCGGATCGTCCGGAGCCCAGAACTGGCGATCGAGCAGGGCATCGGCGATGCGTGAATAGGGCTGATCCATGCGAATAACGATGCTGCCTGCCGGAAAGCTCTGCGGCTTGCGCTTATCGCCGCGCTTCTCCCCAGCGACATCTGCCGTAGCTGCGTCAGACAGTTGTTGAATCTCGACGTGCTGGCGCTTTAGAACCTTCAGTAATTCGACTTCACGATTCGTCGCGGCAACATCAGGCGGAATCACGTAAGCCGCTGGGCCTTCCAATGTTGGCTTCTGAATCGAACGCTTGCTCTTCGTGTAGTAGTTCTCCAAAAAGTGATGCGAGTGCTGCGCGAAATACGAAATCGTCGAAAGCAGCGCACTCTGTTCGTAGTTATTGTTATCGCGTTGCGACCAGGTGACGATGGGCAGCGGCGGATTCTGCCGGTACCAGGTGCGTGAATACTCTTCGGGATCGAGAATGCGCTTCTCAGTATCCGCGCCGCCATTTCCAAAAGTCTCGTAGAGGCGGCTGATGCCGTTGTGCATCGCGGCCAGGAACATCAGGTAGCCGGGACTCCACGTATCGAAATCGCCATGGGTAAAGACGCCGGGCATGCCGAAAGTCTGCATCTGCGCAACATTGTTCCAGCCCAGTTCCGCCCATTCGTCGGCCAGCAGCGGATCGACCCATGCGTTGTACGGTCCATCGCCCACCGTGTTGTCATACAGAAAAGGAACAGACTCATGCAAATCGTGCAGCACCTGGGCGTGCCAGTCGAGATAGGTATCGAGCACATTGCGCGTCAGGTCCAGCGTCATGCCCATGGCATCGCGATTGTTGTCGTGCGCCACGTAATGGCCCCAGTAGAGCAGATGCGGATACTTTTCATTCGGATGGGCCTTGTGCCACCGATAAATGTCGACCATGCGATCGCGGCCATCCACTTCGACCACCGGCGTAATGAGCACCACCATGTGCGACCGGATGTACTTGATGTAGGGTGAATCGTCGACTGCGAGACGATAAGCCAGTTCCATCAGCGCTGTAGGTGCGCCCGTTTCGACGGAATGAATCGTACCAGTGATGTAGTAGACCGGATACGACTGATCGATAAGCGTACGGGCCTTAGCGTCATCGAAGTTGATGGTCCGCGGATCGCCGAGCTGTGCCAGTCGCTGCTTGTTGGCGTCGGCATTCTTCAGCAGGTCAGCGTCGGCGATGGCCACCGCAATCATCTCGCGGCCTTCTTCGGTATGGCCGATAGTGACGACCTTTACCCGCGGACTCGCAGCCGCTAGCAGGCGGAAATACTTGTAGACGTCTTCTGCATAAGGCAGAATGTCGGGCGCGCCGGAGACGTCACCGAGAACCTTGGCAGGCGTAGGAACAGTCTTCGAGGCAGGCAGGTAATCCACCAGCGGCGACACGAACGACGGATCGGTCGTGTACTTGTGAATGTGGTCGGTGTATTCCTGATCGACCGGTTGCTGCGGGTCGCGTGCGAAGTTGGCATTCAATGCCTGTGAGTGGAGTGATGCGGCCGCCGTAAAAATCCAGACAGAAGAAAAAACCAAAGCCAACCGGATGTGTCTCATAGACCTCTTCTCGCAAAGGTTTCTCTGCGCTCGGCGGACGCAAACGTGCGGATTCACACTGATCCGTCACGTTCAATTCCGTGCGTGGCAGAGGAGCGGCAATGAGATTCGGTGGGCTCTCTCTGGGAAGGAGCGAAATCATTGGAGCCCGTTCGGCATTGCCAACTTCAAAAAACTATACGGTATCGGGTCCGGTTTTCAGAAACAAAAGGTTGCTTTGCTCCTCGTCGAAACTTTCCGTGCCGTGAACAGCTCGGTTCCAGATTTTGATGTGCGGGAACCCACCTGGCAAGCAGACCGCTCTATCGAGACCCGATGGCATCACACTTAAGCGATCAGAAGTGTCGCCAAGGAGTACTGATCAATGACCGATTATCGTGTTAATCCAGGTGAAGTCGAGGAAGATCAATTCACCGCCGCAATCGAAAAGACTACGTCGAGAATCCCTACAAGCGCCTATCTTGCACTCGCTCTGGGAGCGATGGCCGTGTCTGCCACCCTGCAGGCTTGGAACAAGAAACATGAATCCATGTTTGTGGGGCAGTGGGCAGCGCCATTCCTCCTGCTCGGGATCTACAACAAACTAGTTAAGCAGCATGGATCGGACGGAAAGCGCGGGAGAGATGCGGGCTACATCGGTTCGGCAGAACGCACCTATCGTTCCCCCGAAGCCACCTACACGCATTCAGCGGGAATCTAGTCGCCAACAAATCATTCCGCTGTTTTCTGACTTTGCATAAACAAAACAGGCAGGTGATACGAGATCACCTGCCTGAAGTTTTTTTGAGAGTAGCCCGAGACGCGTTATTCCCGCGCCGTGGCTGCGCTGGTCACAAGCACTCGCTGCGGTGCATCGACCTTCGCAGACGGAACCTTCAAGTCGATTTTCAGCGTTTGAACTTCAGGCTTTCCGTTCGATTGTGCCGAGAAGCTGAGTTCATATTGATGGTTCAGCCTTCGACGCAAGTCCTGCAGGAACGGCTGCAGCGAAACCGGATTGCCCATGCCTTCCCAATAACTATTTCCGCCGGTTGCCTGTGTGACCGTAAGCAAGAGGTTCTGCCCGGCGTTGTTTTCGTACCAGCTATTGTTGGCCCGGCCCATGTCTTTCCAGTAGATCGAGTACACAACCATGCCCGCCCTCACTGAGTCGTTGATGGCTTCAGCGACATAAGGATCATCGGGATCGTAACGGCGATCGTAGTTATCCACGCCATCCGTTACCATCAGGACTTCACGGCGAGCAGTTCGGTCATGCGACGGCCAGTTCTTTGCCAGGTCAGACAAACAGAAGTAAGGACTGGCGTTCGACCCCGGGAATCCGGCACTCAGATGCAGTCCTTTCAACACATCGTCTGCACTCGACGAAAGCTGGCTGGAGAAAACGGCACGGCCATTTTCCATGTAAGCGATGGCGAGTTTGGTGTTCGGTGGCATCTCTTTCGCGAACGTCTCGAGATCCTTGAATTGCGTCCCCAGGCTGCTGCGTGCTCCGCCGTCAATCAACAGCACCAGTTCCACCGGGCTGTTCGATTCCTGCAACGGCGTGAAGTTCATCACCGTCGAGTCCTTGCCGTTGACCTTGAGCTTGAAACCCTGCGGAACCTGTCCAACGGTATCGTTGGGGTGTGAGGGCAATATGGTGACGACCGCACGGCCTTGCCCCTGCTGATCGTTTTTCTGGCCAAATGCAGGAGAAGCCGCCAGAATCGTTCCGGCGGTTAGTGCGACAGCTAATGCTATGTTTTTCATATACCTGTTCCTCATTCGAGCGCCCGTTAGCGACAATTGATTTGCGGGCGCGTTCCGTCCAATCTTTCTAATAGTTAGATGCCATGGCACGGATTTTGTTGCGGTGCTGGAGATAACCTGCCTGATTTGAACCGTTTGGATCGCCTGAAGGAATGTTGATCAACGGTTGCATTTCAGATACCATTCAGCTAATATTCATAGATGTGCCTGGGGAAATCTCTGGGCAGTCAATAACACCACGGCATTTGAACCTGTTCGAAGGCGATATCGCCGAGTTTACAAGGCGAATTGCCTCCAGGTTCCCCGAAATCGGGGCTGGCAGATGCGGTGGGAGACGAGGATCTGATGGCTAAAATCAGCAAGAATATTGCGAAGGCGCGTGCAGCAGTAACCAAGCCCGTCTATCCGCTCAATGAAGCGGTCACTC
>CAWDJR010000036.1:0-19366 GCA_963802565.1 uncultured Acidobacteriaceae bacterium
CGTTGATTCGCGATGACAGCCAGGCGCAGCTCAAACTCGTAACCGACGAGCTTGGTTTTCGCTACATTCGATTCCACGCCATCTTCCATGATGTCCTGGAAACCGTGCGCATCGAAAACGGGAAAACCGTGTATGACTGGACGAAGATTGACCAGCTCTACGACGATCTGCTGGCGCTGCACATCAAGCCTTTTGTCGAGCTTGGCTTTACTCCAAAAGCCTTGGCGACGTCCGAGAACAGCATCTTCTATTGGCACGGGAACACATCGCATCCAAAGCTGGATGGCTGGCGCGACCTGGTAGATGCCTTCGTCCGGCACCTTGAAGAGCGCTACGGAAAGGACGAAGTTCGCTCATGGTACTTCGAGGTGTGGAATGAGCCGAACCTGGCCGGGTTCTGGGAAGGCGGCGATCAGAAGGCATACTTCGAACTTTACGATTTGACCGCGAAGACGATTAGGAACGTTGACGCCAGGTTGCGCGTTGGTGGACCCAGCACAGCCGGTGCAGCATGGGTGCCGGAATTCCTCGCGCACGTGAACCAGAGCGGCGCTCCAGTCGATTTCGTGACTACTCATACTTACGGCGTGCAAGGCGGATTTCTGGATGAGAACGGGAAGAGCGACACCAAGCTCGATCCTTCTCCAGACGCAATCGTCGGCGACGTACGGCACGTGCGCGAGCAAATTTCCGCGTCAGCTTTTCCTGCTCTTCCGCTCTATTTCACTGAGTGGAGCACCAGCTACACACCGCGCGATTCCGTGCACGACTCTTACATCAGCGCGCCCTACATTCTCACCAAGCTCAAAGCAAGCCAGGGATTGCTGCAGGGAATGAGCTACTGGACCTACACCGACCGGTTTGAGGAGCCGGGGCCGCCGACAGCTCCCTTTCAAGGTGGATTCGGATTGTTGAACCCTCAAGGAATTCGTAAGCCGGCGTACTTCGCATACAAGTACCTGCATGCGCTCCAGGGAGACAGCCTTGCAACCAACGACTCGCAGGCAATGTTGTCCACAAAGAATGGAAGCGTGGCTGCTGTGATCTGGAACTTCGAACAGCCAGACCAAAAGGTCAGCAATCGCTCGTTCTATACGAAAGTGATTCCATCGCATGCCGGTCGCACCTGTGAATCTGCATCTGACGCACCTTGCCGCTAATGCCTCATATCACCTTGAAGTGCATCGCACGGGGTTTCATGCCAATGATGCCTACACCGCCTACATCGAACTCGGTTCTCCCAAAGAGCTGACTGAAGCGCAGATCGCGCATCTGAACGACTCACACAGGATCTTCCGGAGACGGATAAAGTCGTGCGGAGCGATACCGGCGGCAATGTTGAAATCACATTTCCGATGAACAGTAACGACATCGTTCTTGTGAAGCTGGTACGCACCGAGAAAGGCAAATGATTGATGTTCTGCATGTCACTTCCTCGAGGCAAAGAAACCTGCAAGGCAAGCTGCTTCGAAAGGCGAGTCCGGTTTCTCGCTCTTCTGTTTCTTAGTCTGGGGCTATCAAGCCTCCCAGCAAGAGCACAGAACGCTTCGGCTCATCCAACCTGGCCGGGTCCGGGACAGCTTTTTGTGGGCACATGTTATCAGCCCATCGACCGCTCCCCCGATCAGGTCGACCAGGACATCGCCATTATGAAGCGGGCCGGTTTCAACGTGGTTCGCATGGGCGATCTGTCGTGGGATTCCTTCGAGCCATCGCAGGGCAAGTTCACCTTTGAGTGGTTCGACAGCATCATGGACAAGATGCATGCAGCCGGAATTCAGGTGATTCTGGACATTCCCGGTTTGCCCGCGCCCATCTGGCTGCATCGCGCGTACCCGGGCGTTGATATCGTTGCGCAAGATGGCACACGTCTTCCTCCCGCCGAGCGTTACATGGACAACATCAGCGACCCAAACTACATTCGCGAGGTTGGCGCCATGGCTGATGCGTTGATGAAGCGCTATGCGCATCATCCCTCGGTAATTGCAGTCGGCTATGACAACGAGATCGGAAACGGCTTCATGTCGTATTCCGAAGCCGACCGGCAGCGGTTCATTGCGTGGCTCAAGCAGAAGTATGGAACCATTGACGCACTGAACAAGGCGTGGGCAACGCAGAGATGGTCGCGCCGGCTGAACAACTTCGAAGATGTCGATCTCCCGCTCGCAAACGGTCCCGGACCATCGGAGCGATACCTTGATCTGCATCGCTATTGGTCGGATGTAACCGTGGCTCGTCTGAAGGAACTGGACGCGATTCGTCAGAGGGATATGCCGAACGTTCCGTCGATCTCAAACCTCTGGGATACAGCATCGCGGCGCGGCTTTGACTACCTCTCTACGTACAAGGCTTACGTCTCATACGGCGCTGAAGGTTTCTACCCCGGGGACCCCATCAGCGGTTCATTTGGCGCGCTGATGATCAAAGGGGCATTGCCGACTCCGATATGGTTCAACGAGTTCACCGCCGGCGGTGGCGGTTTTTACGGAACGCCGGGCCGCAGCCGCATGTATGCATACCTGGGACTCATGATTGGAGCTCAAGGGACCCTTGCCTGGACCTTTAACAGCCATCAGGGAGGCGAGGAGCAGGCGCTATTCGGACTCGTGAATCACGACGGAACTCCTTCGTGGAAAGTGGATGAGTTCGCCCGCATTGCTTCGGAGTTCAAACAGCTCGCCAAATACGGTTTCCCCCGCTATACGCATCCTGAAGTGGCCATCGCCTATTCATTCGATTCCTTCATCGACTCCCATCCCAATGGTCCATCCAATACAACGGTGCAATACTTTAAGCCTCCTTACACCGAGCAGGTGCAAGGCGCTTTTGAACCGTTCTTTCGCGCCAATCTCGACACGGCCATCATCAACATCGGACATGAGGACCTTGCACCGTACAAACTGGTTGTCGTGCCGGCTGACTACTTGATGGATGCAGCGAGTGCAAAGGCACTTCGGGAATACGTGAGCAACGGCGGCACAGTTCTGATGACAGCGCTTTCGGCCAAGGTGAATGAGCATGGACAATGGTTTGACACTCCGCTGCCAGGTCGGCTCAGCGATGTCTTTGGGCTGAAGACAAATGCATTCTATGATTCGACGGTGTTGAGATTCGATCTGGACGGCAAGTCAATCTCCGCCAACTCACGTCGATACGAAGTGCTCGAGCCCTCCACGGCCACGGTGCTCGCACGCTTCACAAGTCTCCCGGATCATAGCCCAGCAATCACGATCAATAGATTCGGTAAAGGCAATGCTCTCTATCTGGCGACCGAGTCCAACCCTTCTACCATCGGTCCGGTACTCGAACACGTCCTCCACCTTGCAGGCATTCAAGCTGGCCCTTCCACTCCTGAAGGTGTTTACGCCAGATCAGTAGATGGCCGCACTCTGTATGTAAACACGACCGAAGAAAAGAAGACCGTACCCATGGAGGGCAGCAAACGAGGAATACTCACCAATCGGGTTTATGATGGCGCCATGGTTTTGGATCCACTGGCATCGGATCTCGTCCAATGAAGAGGAAAATGAGAGGCTGGCGGACACATAGACGATCTTAGAACCTGCCCCATTCAGTTCTAATTGACTGCATCAACGCAAAGTTCCAAATCGACGTTTCTGCGCAGCGCCCCTGTTCTCGATAAATCCTATAGGCCGAGAATCCTTGGTTCAGCGCGAGTGGTCATCAATCCCAAAACTTCCAGTTGACTGACATCGAGGCACGCTGCAACTAGGTGAGCGGAGAGCCTCAGCGGGAATTACCCGGTGGGCGTTGAAGTGAGCTAAAACATGATGATTCATGCTCACAGCTGAATCAATCCCCTGAGCGCCAAGCCGGCGCTCCATGTGTTGGGCAGTGTCTACAAATCCAGTCCACCTAGCCGCAAAACCGGCTCCTCGGACAAGTGATCACTACCAATGAAGCTACGGCGACCGATCAGCGCAATATCGCCTACGCACTTATCGCTCGGCGTCAGTGAATGGCCCGAAATTCCGGTTAAACGACCGAGCTTCGTACCTGCGTCCCTGCCGCCGCAAAGCAGCACCCTAATCAAAGGGCAGATGCTCAATTCCCTTCCCCATCGTACTTCGGCGAAAATATTTCCTCCTGCAATCGCGGGCGGAGATCATCATGCAAAACGGAAGCGTAGTACGAAGAATTCGCAAGATGCATTCGGATATTTGGCAGTTTCGCTGGCGGGAGATGACAGACGATGGAAGAAAATCTATCGGCGCAGACAAATCGGAACGGTCGATCAGATTGCCGTCTGCCAGGGCAATCTTGAACGTCTTTCCAAACACATTTTTATAGCGATTCTTCGTCGCGGCTGACCATTTGTGAGAACTGATCCAGGTATCAATGTCAGAAGGTTTAATCTCTTCAGCGGCCCGGTCGGCGAACGCCTCCAGAATGAGTTTCATCCTGCCTTTGAAATTCCGAATATCTCTGCGGTCGTGGTTGACGTACCAGTCGATGGCTTCCTGGGCGAGCACGGAGAACTTGATGCCCTTGTCTTTCATGTTCGCTGGCATTTTTACGCCACGAAGAATGTCCGCCTTGCGAATCTTGTAGAGCTTGATTGCGTCGCCGCGGCGCCCCACCTTTTCCCGATGCTCGACACCAGCGTCTTTGAAACGTATCCACCAGATGTCTGAGCCTGGCACCTTTTCGAAGACTCCGCGTTCTTTGCGAACCACCTTCCTCGGCATAGGATCGGCCCCCTGAATGCGATCCTAGCAAAGTCGGAACAAAGTGGCACCAAGAGTGGCACCAGCGCTATATTCAGGAATGCCAGCTTCCGAACTGATCTATATAAATTATTGATTTAATTGGTGCCCGGAGGGGGACTTGAACCCCCACGGCCTTGCGGCCTGCGGATTTTAAGTCCGCTGCGTCTGCCAATTTCGCCATCCGGGCTGGACGGGGTGTCAGCTCTATGGTAAATCGAAACCGAGCGGGAGGGCGCAGCGAGTGCCTGCGGCGAATCTGGCCGCACGTACGCGAACGGAAGACTGCGCGCTCGCGCACGAATCGATTTTCCCGAGCGTCGACTTTGTTCGAAGCGCTATTGCGGATGTCGGAAGCGGATGTTTTCGCCTTCCAGCCGGTACTCCGCGGAGCAGGTGTCACCGCCGCAGATCATCGTCTCCTTTTCGCAAAGCTGGCGACGGGTGATCAATCCCATGGTGCCGCAGCGCGGGCAGGACATGACGGCGATGTAGGGATTCTGCGCGTGACCGAGCTTGGACTGGTTTTCAAGAAGGAAAACCGTGCCGGGGTCCATTTTTTCGGGGATCCATTCTTCGAGAAACTGCAAGTCGGTATGACATGCTGCCCTCCGAGAGTCTGACGTGGCAGAGCAAGTTCCGATAGTGCTGGGTGGTCCGTCGTTCAATAGCTGGTGCGAATGGCTCGACGAGAAGGTGCAAGCTTCTCGGTTGCTTCGTAGTGTTTATGGGGGGTGGGGTTTGCGTCAACGAGAATCGGCTGAACGTTAGTTGCAAATCGGATTCCTCATCGCGTATTGTTACCTGCCGCTCGAGGCCTTCGCTGCTTCAGCGTCTTTCGAGCGCTGCTGGCTGGCGTCGATTTCGCGATAGATTTCGATGTTGCGCAGAATGGCCTGCACGTAGTCGCGGGTCTGGGTGAACGGAATGGACTCAACGAACTCGTCGATGCCGCTGTAGGGGCCCGAGGCCTGCCAGTCTTCGACGCGGCTGTCGCCGGCGTTGTAGGCGGCCAGGGCATACTCCGGCACTCCGCCAAAGTTATCGAGCGTCTGTTTGAGATAGCGCGTGCCGAGACGGATATTGGTTTCGGGATCCAGCAACTGAAAGGTCTGGAAGTGGGTCATGCCTTCTGCGCGAGCGAGGCTTTGCCGTTGGCGGGCAGAAGCTGCATGAGTCCCCAGGCATTGGCATAGGAGATTACCGATGGATTGAATTCCGATTCCTGGCGGATGAGGGATGCGACGAGATACGGATCGAGATTGTTCTTGGCGGATTCGGTTTTAATGATTGTCCAGTAAGGCTCCGGAAAGAGGATATGCCAGTACGGCGAGCGGAATGGACTGAATGGATGCACTGGCGGCGCCGGGCAGAGCACGCTTGAGAGCGCGCATGGCGCGATAGGCTTCGCCGTAGGATGCGTAGATCTGCGCTTCGGCAAGGGCGCTCCACGAAGCTGAGTCGGGATCGGCGGCGATTTCGCGCGGGATGTAGTCGTTGAGGCCAGCGTTGGCGAGCAGCTTTGCTTTGGCCAGATGCGGGCTGTCCTCAGGGAAGCGACTCGGCGAGCGTGGGCACGTCGGGAGATTTGATCTGGTCGAGATCGGGAACGGCAGCGCGGCACGGTGTCGCCCAGTGCGGTGAGGCGCTGACGCGCCATCTGCGCGTAGAAGAAGTGCTGGTAAACGCGGACGATGGTGCGGTAGTTGGCCGCGGCCTGGGCGGGATTGTGATCCTGGCTCTCATAGAGGCGACCGCGCCAATAGAGGGCAGAAGCCGTTTCAGTGGTGCCGGGGAAGTTATGAATCTGTTCGTCGAAGATGCGGGCGGCCTCTTTGAAGTTGCCGAGGCGGTAGTTCAACCAACCGGCTCGCCAGTGGGCTGCGGAGGCATTCTTGTTCGAGGAAAAGTGCTCTGCGAGGTAGGTGTAGTACTCCGCTGCTCGCGGGTAGTCCTTGCGCAGCAGGTACATGTTGCCGCTGGAGAAGAGCGGCTTCAGCGAGCCACTGGCTGGCGGGAAAATCCGTTTCCATGCGCGTGACGATGCGGGTCTGCTCGTCGAGGTCGTTGCGGTTGCGCGCGAGTTCCATGAGTAGATAGAGACGACGCGCGCCGTTTTCGTCGGGAGTGTCGGCGAGGGCTGCGGCCTGGCTCTCAGTGAGACGCTTCAGTTTCAGATCGCAGGCTGCGGCGGCGACCGCGAAACCGTTGCGAGCTTGCGTGTCGAGATTGAACTTCTGAGCAAGAGCGCGATACTGGTCGCTGGCCTCTTCGTAGTGCCCTGCCTTGTAATAAGCGTCGCCGAGACCGCGGAGTTCGTCGCTGGTCAGGGAGTCTTCAGCGTTGAGTGACGTGAGCTTGGCGCGGGCGATGGCAGCTTCAGTAGACAGCGGATAAGCCAGCAGAAGGGCTTTGAAGGTGTGGATGGCTTCCTGATTCTGATTCAAGGCCTGCGCTACCAGGCCGGCCGCGAGTTGATATCCGACACGACCGGCTGCGGGATCGCTAGCGGCGGCGTCGAGGACGCGCTTGGCACCGGCGGGATCGTGGAGATCGAGGAGGACGTTGGCCTCGAGCTCGGGCACTTCGTCGACGAAGATGCTGTCGGGATATTTTTCCTTGAAGCCTTTGAGCAGGGCTTCGGCCTGGGCTTCGAGGTTGGCTTCGTGATTAGCCCTCGCGGCGAGGAAGTCGGCGTAGTCATCGAGGGCTTCGCCGGTTTCCCTGGCTTGATGGAGGCTCGCAACGGCATCGGTGTAGCGCTTGTCGAGCAGATAGGCATGGCCAAGGGCAAGATAGGCCGTTGCGGCAGCTTCGCCGGAGTGGGAGTGAGCGTAGGACGTCACGCCGGAGTACGCGGCGGGTGTTCGGAGAGTTGAGAGTTGCTGGGCCATGGGGCGCAGTTCAGAGGACGCGACAAAGGCGAGCTTGATTTTGTGAGCGCGGGCTGCGCGACGGCGGCGTTCTGCAGGGCTGACGTATTTCTTCTTTCCACGGGGCGCGGTGGCGGAGTGGTGCGTTGTCGCCGAGGTTTTTGTCGCGCTGGAAGAGCCAGGCTTTTTGTGCTGCAGTGGCGGATGGCTTTTTGGTCGATGTGGTCCCGGACGTCTTCGTCTTGTGGGTTGTGGAGTGTGCGGTATCGGATGGTGTGGAGGCCTGTGGATCGTACCGTTTCCCCTCTATCGGAGTGACTGCCAGCAAAGCACATAGCGCGGCAGCCAGCATCCGGGCCGAGATTTGCGAACGAAGAGGGGAAAAAGCTGGACTCATAGATTTAATGGTATGCCCGAATTGGCTGGCGAGACCAGCGAAGAACCAGTACCGTTACGTTCCAATGGGAATACGGCGGTGGCGGCCAGTGGACTGAGTTCTCGGATTGGTGATTGGCGTCGGCGGAGCCGTCCATTACACTTAGACGTAGGGGTCCTGTCGGGTTTCGGCACCGACCGCAGATTTCCCGCAACCAACTCTCATGGCGACCATCCAATCGATAGCAGGCGAGAACGAGCAACATCCTGATGTGGCCCTGGTAGACCGGGTCCGCAAAGGAGATATCTCGGCGTACGACGAACTGGTTCGCAAGTACGATCGCCAGATCTTCAGGATTGCGCAGCACATTACGCAGAACCGTGAAGACGCCGAAGACGTAATGCAGGACGCGTTTCTGAAGGCGTATGAGAAGCTGGATCAATTTCAAGGGAACTCGAAATTCTACACATGGCTAGTCCGGATCGCAGTAAACGAAAGCCTGATGCGACTGCGCAAGCGGCGCACGGGCAAGATGGTGTCAATCGACGAGGACATCGAGACGGACGAGGGCAGCGTTCCGCGCGACCTCGCCGACTGGGCTCCCGATCCAGAGCAGAATTACACGCAGTCGGAGCTGGCCGAGATTCTGCGCAAGACCATTCAGGGCCTGCCTCCGGGGTTCCGTATTGTTTTTGTGCTGCGCGACGTGGAAGGTCTTTCCACAGAAGAAACGGCGGAGACGCTGGGGTTGAGCGTGCCTGCCGTGAAATCACGGTTGCTACGAGCCCGTCTCCAATTGCGCGAACGCCTCAGCCGTTACTTCAAGCAGAAAAAGGGTTCCCGGGAAAAGGGAGTGAAAAGTGACGTGCACTGAGTTTCTGGCGATGCTCGACGACCTGATCGACGATTCGGTAACGACCGAGATGCGAGCTGATCTGCAAGAACACCTGCGCGGCTGCGAGCACTGCGAAGTCACGTTGAGCACCACGCGCAAGACGATCCAGATTTATCGGTCGCATGAGGTGTATGAGATGCCGGTGGGGCTGCGGGAGCGGCTGCACAAGGCGATCATGGAGCGGTGCAAGAAGGGCTGCTGAGCTGGCGGGTTCGCCCCGACAATCTCCTTCAAAGTCTTTTTATGGATTTACCAGGCCGCAAGCTGCGGCGGCGTAAGTGGCCGCATTACGTGCAGGGTTAAGTTGCTGGCCGCCCAGTTATCCCGACGTCAATTCCAGCAATCGAAACACGGCGACTCCGTTACACGACGCCTGCTGATCCTCGTCAGGATGCCGCCAGAACGCATGTGGCCATGCGGCTTGGATCGCACTGAGAACAGATTTCGCGCTGCGTGGCCTGGGACGAAAAGATTTCAGGAAAAGATTTCTCACAGAGGACGGATCGGTTGCGGCCGGCGTCCTTGGCTTTATAGAGGCCGATGTCGGCTATAGCGAGACTATCTGCGGCGGTCATCTCACCGGTTGTTACGACTGCGCCTATGCTCAACGAGACAGGCACATCGCCGTGCGGGATACGGACCGGCTCGCTGCAGATAGATTTGCGGATGGCCTCGGCTCGCTGACACAACTGTTCCCTGCCCGAGCCGGGAAAGCCTATAAAAAACTCTTCGCCGCCGTAGCGGCCGACTAAGTCGTAGGAACGGACATTCTGGCGCAGACGTCGGGCGACTTCTTTCAGCACCAGGTCACCAGCCAAATGACCGTAGGTATCGTTAACCTGCTTGAAGTTGTCGAGATCGAGCAGCAGCAGGCCAGTGCGGCCGTTGACGCGGGTGGCGCGCTCGAGTTCGCGCTTGAAGAGATCGAGAAAGGCGGTGCGGTTCCAGAGGCCAGTGAGACCGTCGTGCATGGCCTGGGCGCGCAGCTCTTCGCGGGCATGAATCAGCTCGTTCTGAAGCGCCAGAATACGGTTGGCCACAAGGAGACGGGCACGTAGTTCGGGACCGCCAAAAGGCTTTCCGAGGCAGTCGTCGGCACCGGATTCGAGTGCGTGAATGACGTCAAGCTCGTCAGTGCGGCTGGTGACCATGAGGATGTAGTGGTAATAGGAACGGGATTTATCTCGCAGGCGGCGACAAAGTTCAATGCCATCGATGCCCGGCAACCCCCAGTCCATGATGACGACTTCAGGGGGGCGTTCCTGCTGGAGCATCTGCCAGGCATCTTCGCCATTGTCGACAACGACAACTTCGTAACCCCAGCGTTGAATCCAGTTTTTGAGAATGAGCTTGGTGACCGTGTCGTCCTCGGCGATGAGGACGCGCGGAAGCTCACGTCCGCTTGGTCCTGACTCGAGTGGGTGCATCTGTTCTAACCTCATACAGCCGGGGGCGGTGGGGAGAGCACCATGCGGACTATGTTTTAAAGATTGTGGCAAGTCTATTCAGTGCGCCCAGTCTTTCAAATCACTCTATCGTGCTATGTGGCGCTTTAGAATCAGGGAATTCCGGTGTAAAGCAGGTACGCGTCAGATTGAGCGGAACTGCCTGGATTTCTGGAGGCAGCGGGCCCGGGATCTCGCGTTTGATGGTTACGAAGGGTGCAAATGCACGTTTAGACCACAACTTCCGTATGAAAATAGAGTCATTCTAAACAGCAGTCTGATCCGCAACCAGGTCACAACAACTCTGAGGTAAGGAGCCGTACATGCAGTTTTTTCATGGACCGCTGACCGCATTGCTATGCCTCAGTCTCATCACCCCGGCGGGTTCGGCACAGTCGCTGGTTTCGGATTCCAATCAACCTACCAAACATGCTTCCGGGCGCACCGCGTACCACTCGACAGAATTGCGGGGGGACACGCGAATTCTGCACGCGTTGAATCGTTTCACTTTTGGGCCGAGACCGGGGGATGTGGACGCGGTGCGGACGATGGGGTTGGACAAATGGTTTGAGCAGCAATTGCATCCGGCGACGATTGGCGACGCAGACCTGAATGCGCGGCTGGCGGAGTTCCCTGCTATGCAGTGGAGTCCGCAGGAGCTGCTTTTCAGGGTGCCAAGCAACGCGATCATCCGGCAAGCGCTGGACGGCAAGATTCCGGTGCCGGAGCGGGGTGCACTGCACGCGGTTTATGAGAACCAGATGTTTCGCGTGAGCGCGAAGAGGCTGGAGAAGGAACAGAAGAAGGCCGATGAGCAGGCCAAGCCACAAATGGCGGCGAATGTAGTACCTCAGCCGGCTGCCAGCGGCGGAGACAACGACGTCGCTGAAGCGCTGATGCAGGCGAGCGGACAGCAACAAGGCGCTATGGATGCGAACCTGATGAATGTGGCCAAGGCTGCGCCAGTGATACCGGTGGACGACGGACAATTTCGCCGGATGCTCGACCTGGCGCCGCAGCCCCGGGTGCTGCAACTGGTGGCGATGCAGCCGGAATCGTTTGATGCGTTTTTCAAATCGCTGAAGCCGCAACAGCGCAATGCATTGACGCAGGATCTCTCGCCTGATTTGAAGGAAGTGGTTTTGGATCTGGAGAATCCGCAGCGACTGGTGAATGAGGAGATCATCGCGCAGCGACTCACGCGCGCTATCTATACCAATGCGCAGCTGCAGGAAGTGATGACGGATTTCTGGCTGAATCACTTCAATGTGTTTTTGCACAAAAATGAGGCCACTCCTTATTACCTTGTCAGCTTTGAGCGCGATGTGATCCGACCGCGGGCGTTGGGCAAATTTGAAGACCTGCTGGAAGCGACGGCTCATAGTCCGGCGATGATGTTGTACCTGGACAACGCCAGCAGCATCGGACCGGATTCGATGGCAGCGGAGCGGGCCGAGCGGCGACCGAACAACAAGAAAAAGCGCGATGGGCTGAATGAGAACTATGCGCGCGAGCTAATGGAACTGCACACGCTGGGGGTGAATGGCGGCTACTCCCAGGCCGATGTGACGCAGGTGGCGCGCATTCTGACGGGATGGGGCGTTGAGCGGCCTGAGCGTGGCGGAGGTTTCCAGTTCGAGCCGAATCGGCATGAACCGGGGACGAAGATCGTGATGAACGAGAAGTTCAAAGAGCATGGTGAGCAGGAAGGGCGGGAACTGCTGCATATGCTGGCCACGCGTCCTGCGACCGCGCAATTTATCTCGCGCAAACTGGCAGTGCGCTTTGTGAGTGACGATCCGCCGCAGGCACTGGTGGATCGCATGGCGAAGACGTTTCTGAGTACCGGTGGCGACATTTCAGCGGTGATGAGTACGCTGTTTCATGCGCAGGAGTTCTGGGATTCGAATGTGTATCGCGCGAAGGTGAAGACTCCGATTGAGTTTGTTGTATCCGCGGCGCGTGCCGGCAATGCGGATATTGAGAATATGCAACCGCTGGCCAACGCAGTACGCGAGATGGGTATGCCGCTCTATGGCTGCGTTACGCCGAATGGATACAGTTGGCAATCGGATACGTGGGTGAGCACCAATGCGCTGGTGAATCGCATGAATTTTGCGTTGTCGCTGGCGGCGAACCGGCTGCCGGGAATTTCGATTGCGTGGGATCCGACGGAGAACGCGAACAACGACACGGCGATGCTTGAGGCCAACCCGGCTGCTCCTGATCCGCAAGTGGAAGAATCGCGGCTTGAGTCTCTGCTAGTTACGGGCGGAGTTAGCGATTCAACGCGGGCGGCCGTGTTGCAGCAGTTTGAGCAGCAGAGAAATCAGACACAGAATGGCGCGGCGACGATGCCGGTCGCGACAATGGAGCGGCATAAGTTCCGCGCGCGAGCAGTTACGGATGCGGAGAAGCAGGACCAGGTGTTGGCCGGGCTGTTGCTGGGTTCACCGGAATTTCAGAGGCGCTGAACCAATATTTTGACCGCGTGATTTTGTGCCTTCCCACCCATGCGGCAAAAGACAAATACGCCGCATGGATGGGGCACCCGTCATTGGTGCACGAGTTGCGGTCAGAAATCCAGGAGACTCAGCATGCAAATGAATCGGCGGTTCTTTCTTCACAAGGGTGCGCTGGCGGTTGCCGGCACGACAGCTCTTCCCGGTTTTCTGGTGCGGTCGGTGCTGGCGGAGACCGGAGGCGCGGCGAATCGGCGGATGGTGGTGATCTTTCAGCGTGGCGCCGCAGATGGGCTCAACGTGGTGGTTCCCTATCGAGAGAGGAACTATTACTCGATGCGGCCCAGCATTGCGATTCCGCAGAACCAGGTGATTGATCTGGATGGATTCTTTGGGCTGCACCCGGCGATGACGAGTTTCAAACCACTTTATGACGCGGGTCACCTGGCGATTGTGCATGCTGCAGGTTCTCCGGATATGTCGCGATCGCACTTTGATGCGCAGGACTTCATGGAGTCGGGTACGCCTGGGATCAAGAGCACGGAGGACGGCTGGTTGAATCGCGCGCTGCAGGCAGAGGACCAGAATCGGCGGCGGCAGGAGACTGCGTTTCGCGCGCTGGCGCTGGGACCAGAGGTGCCGCGCACCCTGGCGGGAAAAGTTCCTGCGATTGCGCTGAACAATGTGAACAATTTTTCAGTGGCAGGACGAGGGCCTGCGCCGTCGCCTGCGGCAAGCGCGTTCGAGGCGATGTATGGCGGCAGCGGGGATCATATTTTTCATGCGGCGGGCGAGGAGACGTTCGAGGCTGTGAAGATGCTACGCGCTGCTAATCCGGCGCAGTATCAGCCGGCTGCCGGCGTGGATTATCCGAATTCAGAATTCGGCAATCGCATGAAACAGGTGGCGCAGTTGTTGAAGTCGAATATTGGCGTGGAGGCAGCGTTTACCGATATTGGCGGTTGGGATACACATCAGAATCAAGGCAACGTGGAGGGGCAGCTTTCGCAACGGCTTCGCGATTTTTCCGAGAGCATTGCGGCTTTCTGGCGCGATATGGGCGACGACGCAGAGAACATTACTGTGGTTACGATGTCGGAGTTTGGACGGACGGCGCGCGAGAACGGAACGGGCGGCACGGATCATGGCCATGCCAATGCGATGTTTGTGCTGGGGGGAAATGTGAAGGGCGGCAAGGTCTACGGAAAGTGGCCCGGGCTCAGTAACGATCAGTTGAATGAGGGACGCGACTTGGCGTTGACCACGGATTATCGGCAGGTGCTGGGCGAGGTTGTGACTAAGACGATCGGCGCGAACAATCTGGATTTGGTGTTTCCGGGCGCAAGGATTTCGGCTGAGGGTTTTTTGCACATCGTGTAGTTGCTGGCGAACGGTAGGATGGCCGGACGGGCTAAAGCCCTCGCCATTTTTGTCGGCGCTTTCGGCATGACTGAAGAGCTTGGTGAAAAAGTTCGTATGGGCCAAGCCAGCATCTCTCAGGGGCTAAAGCCCAACACTCATTTTTTGTATTTGTGGCCTGGCTGAAGCCATGCCCTTGTTACAAAACAGCGAGTTCGTTAGGTTTTTACCAAGCCGTGAAGTCATGCCCTTGTTACAAAACAGCGAGTTCGTTGAGGTTTTCACCAAGCTGTGAAGTCATCCCCTGTTACAAAACAGCGAGCTCGTTGAGTTTTTCACCAAGCTGTGAACGACGCAACGCGCAGAGATCGTTGAGGCGCCGTCATTCGGCGCGCAGGGCTTCGGTTGGATTTACGGAGGCTGCGCGATAGGCGGGTAGGAAGGTGGCCGCCAACGATGCTGATCCTAGAACAATTGCGACGGTGGCCAAAGTCGCAGCATCCCAGGCCTGCACGCCGAAGAGCAGCTTTCCCATCAGCATGGATGCGCTGACTGCGCAGACAAGGCCGATGCTGATACCCGCGAGAGTAATCCACGCAGCCTGACGCATGACCATTTTGTAGACCGCGCCGCGTTGTGCCCCGAGGGCCATGCGCACACCGATTTCGCGGGTTCGCTGACTCACAGAATATGCGATCACGCCATAGAGTCCGACCACCCCCAGCACTAGCGCAATCACCGCGAAGCCACCGACCAGCCAGGTGGAGAAGCGATGGAGGATTGCTGACTGGGTGCTGTGGATCTGGTCTGTCATGGTGATCTCCCCGAACGTACCCAGGTTTGGATCGATCTGGTGCACAGTTTTGACGAGCACCGGAAGAATGGCTTTTTCGTCTCCAGCGCTTCGGACAGCGATGGAAACGAAGTTGTCGGGGCCGTAGTACATCGCCTGGTATTCAGCCGGGTAGATATCCTCGTCGAGGCCAACCTCACGTACATTGCGAACGATGCCGATGATCTCGCGTATCGACTTCGGGTCGAGATCGCCGTTGGCGACCTTCTGTCCGATGGGATCCTCGCCGGGGAAGTATTTTTTCGCAAGCGCCTCGTTGATGACAATCTTCTGAGACTTCGAAGCATCGTCGTCTTCCGTAAACAACCTGCCACGAATCAACTGCGCCTTGAGTGTGGGGAGATAGGCTGGAGTTACATCGCGCTCATCCACTTCATTGTGTTCGCCATGGAAAGGTTTGCCGACAATGCGAATCCAGTCGGTATTGCAGTTGCACTGGACCGGCAGGTCGCTGGTGATGCCCACAGACTCGACTCCCGGCAGAGCCGAGAAGCGACGAATTATCTCGCGAAATAAAGCTACTTTCTGCTCGGGTTTTGTGTAGGTTTTTTCCGGCGCCGCCATCTGCAAAGTAGCGAGATGCGAAGCGTCGAAACCCAAGTCGACGTGAAGCAAATGATAAAAGCTCTTGCCCAGAAGTCCTGCGCCAACCAGAAGTACGACGGCGATGGAGAGCTCGACGACAACGAGATTCGCACCCATGCGTTGCCAGAAGCGTCCTGCAGCTGAACGGCCACCGTCGCCAAGCCCTTCTCGAATGTCCTGGAACGAGAGCCGCAGAATAGGGGTCAGCGCCATGAGCCCGGCGGCAAGCAGAGCGACGCAACCGGCAAAAAGTGCGACGTGCACATTAAAGCCGACTTGAGCAAGGAAGGGGACATTGACGGCGACGGATTTCGGGATCAGGCTTTTCAGAATCGTCATCGTCCAACTGGCTACGAAAAGGCCGCCCAAGCATCCGGCAGAGGCCAGCAGCAGGCCTTCGGTGATGAACTGGCGGCTGAGGCGAGTGGACGTGGCGCCAAGCGCTCCACGCACAGCGATTTCGCGACGGCGCGATTCTGACCTGACGAGAAGCAGGCTGGCCACGTTGACCGATGCAATGAGAAGGAGAAGTCCAGATGCGGCAAGCAAGGTAAGCAGAACCGGCCGAATCTGGCCAACGATGATTTTGGAGAGCGGCTGCACCTCCGCGCCCTGCCCTTTGTTGGATCCGGGAAATTGAATGGCCAACTGAGCTGCGATGGCATTCATTTCTTCAAGCGCGGCCTGGGGGGTGACTCCGTCGCGCAGACGGGCGACCCCGAAGAGATTATGGCAACTGCGGCGTGATTCGCAGCCATTTTTGTCGAGCAACGGGACGTAGAACTCCGCATTGGCACGCGGGGCAAATGAGAAGTCACGTGACAAAACTCCGACGATCGTGTAGGCCTCGCCATCGAGTGTCATTGACTGGCCAACCACATCGGCGCGGCTACCGAATCTTCTCTGCCATGCTCCATAGGTGAGGATGGCGATCTTCGCGCCGCCAGGCGAGTCTTCGCCGGGGCGAAAATCGCGGCCGAGCATCGGCGTAACACCGAGTGTGCGAAAGAAGCCATCCGTTACACGCGCGGCGGGGACAGGCTCGGAACCGGACGGAGTGCGCAGCAAATAACCATTCCCTGTATAGACGTCGAGTGAACTGAAGGAGTGATTGAGACGCTTCCAGTCTTCGTAATCCGCACGCGAGAGGTTGGTTCGCGGGGCTATCGCGGCGCTTTCGGCTACGTCCATCAGGCGATTTGGAGCGAAATACGGCAACGGTTGAAGCAGGGCGGCATCGACGAAGGCGAAGATGGCAACGCTGACGCCCATGCCAAGGGCGAGGATAAAAATTGCGGTGAGCCCGAAACCTACATCATGCCGGAGTTGACGTAACGCGAAACGGAGATCTTGCAGGACGGTCTCCCAGCGGAAGGCTACAAAGCCGTGGCTCTGTTCGCGCAGGTGAGTGGCGTTTCCGAACTGGCGCATGGCTGCGAAATGAGCTTGTTGTGCAGGCATTCCGACAGCGATGAAGTCCTTTTCAGCCTGGTCACGATGGAAGGCCATCTCTTCGTCGAGTTCGCTGCGGAAGCGATTGCGGCGGAAAAGAAACGAGATTTTCAGGAATGCGTTTCTCAAAGAACTCATATGCTTCTCCAATCGTGCGAGCCGAAACTGTGGACTACTCTGCGCGTAGTGCGCTCATTGGATCTGCTTGCGTTGCTCGATATGCCGGAATGAAACAGGCAACCAGCGATACTGCAATCACGATCAAGCTAACGGCCAGGAATGTTGCAGGATCGGTGGGGCTGACATTGAATACCAGGTTCTTCAAGACGCGGGCGATCACAAAAGACGCCGCAATGCCGAAAGCCGCTCCGAACAGGGTGAGCCTGGCGGCTTGTGAGATCACCAAGCGCATGACACTTCCCTGCTGCGCGCCCAGAGCCATTCGTAAACCAAACTCGGCGGTACGCTGGCCCACGGAGTAGGAGATGACGCCGTAGATTCCAATTGCCGCAAGCAGAATGGCAAGGCCTGCGAACATTCCTACGAGGATAAATGCGAATCGTGGGGTGGCAACAGATGCACCCAGGATCTTGTTCAGAACCTGAACATCGGCAACCGCTAACTGCGGGTTGAGGCGCGACACTGCATTGCGAAGGGCATCCGCAAGCAATTCGGGATTGGAAGTGCTTCGAATCGCAATGGCCATATCGGAATTGGATGCCAGGAGTTCCGGCCACCAAAATCCGGGCTCCGCAGCCGGACTGTTGGGTTGATCCTTGATGTCGCCGACGACGCCGACTATCGTCATCCAGTCCTTTTCTTTTGGAGCGTCTTCGAACGTCATGCGTTTGCCGACCACGCTTTCGCCAGGCCAATAACGATCTGCCATGACGCGGTTAATGATGATGACTTGGGGCGAAGTTTCGTTATCGCTTTCGTTAAAGAAACGGCCGGAGATCAGCGGTACACCGAGAGCGCGAAAGTAGCCGGGCGTCGCCATGTGATAGCGGGCGTGGAATTCCTGATGCGGCTGCGGCTTTTTGCCTTCGATGTTGAATCCGCCGGCATTCTCGTCCCAGCCTGTCCACGGCAGATCGCTTCCTGCGCCGGCAGCCTCAACTCCCGGGAGGGAATTCAGCTCGCCTGTCAACTGATCGTAAAAATGACCGACAGCGGTATTCGTCTTGTATTGCTCATGGGGCAGAGAAATATTTGCGGTCAGGACATGTTCCTGCTGAAAGCCGGGATCAAGATGAAGCTGGTTTAGCAGGCTGCGCATCATCAAGCCAGCGGCGACGAGGAGAACGCAAGCGAGGCTGACTTCCGAGATGACAAGAGCATTACGCAACCTGCTCTGATGCCCAGACGCGGTAGTGGTGCGGCCAGCTTTCTGCAGTCCTTCCTTTGGATCAGTCCGCGCTGCCTGAAACGCGGGGACCATTCCAAAAAGAATTCCGGTGATCAGGCTAACGAAAAACGTGAATGCGAAGACGGGTGAGCTGACACGGATATCGTGAGCACGCGGAAAGTCAGCCGGCAAGAGCGCAACCAGGCCTTTGACCCCGCCCATGGCGAGTACGAGTCCGAGCACACCGCCGAGGAACGAAATCAGCAGGCTCTCGGTGAGAAGCTGGCGCAACACTCGCGAACGCGGCGCTCCCATCGCGAGGCGGACAGACAGTTCCCGTTTGCGTGCCGATGCGCGCGCAAGAAGGAGATTGGCGGCGTTGGCGCAAGCGATGAGCAATACGATTCCGACTGCGCCAAGCAGGACAAACAGCAACTGTCGGCTTCCACCTACGATTTCTCTATAGAGCGGATTGACGAGCACGGTCCAACCAGCGTCGCCGCCAGGGTGCTCACGGCCGAGCTGAGTCATGATGGTGTTGATCTCGGCGCGGGCCTGATCGACGCTGACGTTGTCTTGGAGACGGGCGATGCCTTCGACAAAGTGTGAACCGCGGTTGTTTGGATTTCCCGCGAATGAAAACGGCCACCATGCATCGACGCTTTCGCCATATGCGACGGCGTGGTATGAGTTGCCGGGATGCTGCGTGCCGGGTGGCATCACGCCGATCACGGTGAAGGGCTGCATGTTCAACGTAATCTTGCGGCCGATGATTGCAGGGTCCGCGTTAAAGCGCGTTCGCCACATGCGATCGCTGAGAATCACCTGGTGTCCGTTGCCGGGAAGCTCGGCTGACTGGTCGAATTCCCTTCCCATTTCGGGGCGCAATCCGAGCACATGAAAGTAACCTGCAGTGACGCCGAATCCGTTCAAACGAACTGGTTCTCCAGAGCCGGAGAGCTGTACATCGCCGCGGGTGAAAGCGGCCATG
>CAWDJR010000037.1:0-155905 GCA_963802565.1 uncultured Acidobacteriaceae bacterium
GTCGGGGCATGCCGGAGGAATGGCGGCGTAGGTGTTCCTGACCGAGTATGGGATTCACTGCCTGATGCTAAACGCGGGCCCTGTGGCCGATGTGAGCCACGATGCCGAGAAGATGCCTGCGTATGAGCTGCCCTTTCGGGGATTTCGCCCGCCAGGTCGTCTGGAGCACGTGTTTCAGTCGAACGAATTTAACGCAAATGTGTGGGTGGACGAACAGAAAGTTCCGTACACATTTGAAAACGACAAGCCGTATAACTGGGTGCGCGTGCGGTTGTTTGGAGGGCGTTCGTTGTTCTGGTCGCGGCAGTCGTTCCGGTTGAGCGATTACGAGTTCAAGGCAAAATCGCGTGATGGCTTCGGCGAGGACTGGCCGATCAGTCACGCGGATCTGGCTCCGTATTACTCGCGTGTAGAAGGGATCTTTCGCGTAGCGGGTGCGCTGGACGGCCCGCCACAGATGCCCAATGGGAACTTCATTATTGATGACGCGCCGTGGGGTTCTGCAATGCAGCGGTTTGCAGACGTTGCCAAACCACGAGGAATTCCTGTATGTAAACAGCGCTCTGCGCAGGGAAGAGACGGGTTGGCGAGTTCGGTAAACCTGTTGTTGCCGGATGCAGAGAAAACAGGAAAGCTGACGTCGATTGCGAACGCAGTGGTGCGCGAGATTACGGTCGACAAGAATACCGGGCTTCCGAACGGCTGCAATTTCGTCGACCGGCTTTCGCATCGCGAGATGAGCGTGAAGGCGCGGGTTGTGGTGCTGGCGGCGGGAACACTGGAGAGCACGCGCCTGTTGCTGAATTCAAAGCTGGCGAATTCGAGCGGACTGGTGGGGCGCTACCTAATGGACCAGATTTACGGTGCCGGTGTGGTGTGTTCCGGCCTGAGGCGCGCGCAACGGCAAGAGCAAGGGCGTGATGGGGTCGTATGCAATCATTCCGCGGTTCAGGAACATCGACACGAAGAGCGACAAATTTCTGCGCGGGTACGCATTCAATACAACAGCAGCGACAGGGCCGGTCGGGTCGCGCAACTTTGCCTTATACGGGGCGGAGTTGCAGCGCAAGATGGATGAGTATGCCGGCAGCGGATTCCACATGACGATCATGGGAGAGGTGCTGGGTCGCTACGAAAATCACGTACGTATCGACAACGATCGCAAAGACGCATGGGGAATTCCCGTTTTACATGTAGACACCAAGTACACCGATAACGAATTCAACATGGCGAAGGACGCGGTGGAGACGGCGTGCGAACTGGCGCAGGCCGCGGGGTTTGAGGTGCTGTCAAAGAACGACAAGCCGAACCCGCCGGGATACAGCATCACGAAGTAGGAACCTGCCGCATGGCAACGATCCGAGAAAAGTGTGCTCAATAAATTCAGCCAGTCGCACGATCAGAAAACCTCTTCGTGGTGGACTGGAGCCGAGTTGACGAGTGCGGGCTGGCAGAATCCAACGATGACTATTCTCTCGCCGTCCATGCGCGCATCGGAATACCTGGCGGGGAGAAAATGCTGCGGCAAAACATCTGAATTGACTTAGCGAAGCCATCTAAATCGTATCCCTGAAGCCCGGTCCAATGCACGGTACGATTTCGTACGGTCGATTTTCGATCTGTCCTGGAACCGACTCGTTCGTGAGATAGGGACGTTGAGTGTCGCCGCAGCCAGGCTCACTTGGATGAGTGGGCGCGTCTAAGGAAAATTGGAGTGGTAGCAGTTTGCGAGTTTACGTGGCTGGACGCGGGGTACCTTCATTTGGGGAGGTGCTTTTGAGACCTGCTGCAGCTTAGAGGAGTAAGTGGAGTCCGTTATTACGGAATTGGAAGCCGCGCTTGGTCATAGCTTTGCAAACCCGTGAGCTTCTGGTGTGCGCACTGACGCATCGGTCGCTGCCTGAATCAGCAGATCCAGGAAAACAGTGCCGACTCGACTTTTGCAGCGGCGACAATCGAACGCGCTGAACTTCTGGCGATGCCGTTCTTGGTCTGGTCATTCGGCGAGGCATTGTTCCTGGCCATCCCGAGTGGCATGAGGGGGAATTAACGAGAGTGCGGGCCCAATTGGTGAGCCGGCAAGACATCGCCAAGGTGGCCTCTGCCATCTCCCTGGGCGATCATCTTCGTCTGAGCCGTGGCGAGACCGCGAGCGGATTGCGCCGAAAGAGTATGTGTCTTTCGAATACGATGGAGGCCGTGATCGGCGCGCTTTTTTGGATGGTGGTCGAGCCGGCGAGGGATTTGGCGCGTCGCCTACGGTTACTGGCGGAACGGTAGAGCTACTGTGGAGTAGTCTGCGTTCCGGCGGCTTCGGCACTATAAATCGGCGCTGCAGGAGCGATTCGCACAGGCGGTGCGTGCCGGGTCTCGGTTTACCGGGTGAAGAGCGCGAAGCTGGTCCCGATCATCGCAAGAACTTCTGGTCGAGGTCCGAGTCAAAACGGCGGAAGGCGAGCCGGCAAGGCGCTGGCACGCGGACCGAATGACCAAAAAGCACGCGGAGCAGGATGCGGCGCGGAGAGCCGGGTCGGCTTACGAGTACGATGACTGCCGTGAACGAAGGCGCCGAAGCGACGTGCGAGGAGGCAGAAGAGACCGAGTGAGTTCCCCCGCTCAATTCGCCCCAAACGCGGAGCACAGGTCGACGCACATCTGGGATCATCCGCCGACTGTGCCTGAAGCGTTTGCTTTGCTCATGCGAACAGTTGTTGTCGCACTGTTTGGACTCACATTCGTGGTTCAGCCTTTCCTATTCCATCGGAAGGCATGGAGCACACACGGTTGGTCGGATATTTTCTGCTCGTAAACAAACAGGTCTTCGCTCCTGACAACGCCATTAGCCAGCGACCGCTGCCGTATCGACAAGCGCAGCGGGGCGATATTTCGTGTTTCACCATCCACAGCCACATCCCTATTTGGTCAAACGCGTCACAGGAATTCAGGTGACCGGCTGCGCATTGAGAATGGGCGCGTGATGATCAATGATGTCCCCGTCGACGAACGATATGCCGCGTTGGAGCCCGCGGCCCCCAGCCAGTTCCGGGACAATTTCCCTGCCTAGGTGTACACCGACCCGGACGTCATCCGGAATGGTGGAGACAGATGCAGACGCTGACGCGCAACGGGGAGCTTGTCGTCCCCCGAACGAGTATTCGTGCTCGGAGCAATCGAAATCACAGCTACCACTCCGGATTCTGGGATTTGTGCGGCGGCAGGCCATCATTGCCGGGCCGCTCGTTATCTACTTTTCTGTACGGCGTCTGTTGACGACAGACGTTCAAGAGGCCGCGGATGATAGACTCGGACACGATAGGGAACTTTCGGCCCGGCTTGCGGCATTCGCGCGGTGGAAGCGCATATTTCGCGTTGTTCATTAACGAGTCCGAGGCCTGAGAAGAGCCGCCAGCCGTCCAGGCACAACTGCAGGCACAGAGCGACAGGATGATCACAAAGAATACGCCGCCGGCCAAGACGCCTCCGAGATTGTGGATCCACTCCCGAACAGAAACACCATGAAGAAACCCCCTTTGAGGCGGCAGCGAGCATCTGCTCGGTGCTGGTGATAGGGCTGTTCATTCTCACATTTCTTGCGCAGAACTTCGTGATTCCCTCAGGGTCGATGGAGCAGACACTGCTGGTGGGCGATCATCTTGTGGTGGATCGGATCACGCTGGCTCCCCCGACGAAGTGGATGCCGCTGGTGCACTATCGGGAGCCGAAGCGCGGCGACATCGTTGTGTTCATCAAGCCGGGTGAGTTAGACCCAGCCACCGGCGAGCCGACGATTCTGTTTCTGGTAAAGCGGTTGATCGGTGTTCCCGGTGATCACATTCACCTGCGCGACGGCATTCCGATTGTGAATGGCGTGGCGCAGAGCGAGGCGCACTCTGTGCCGACGACGCCGGAGAATTATCGCGACTATCTTGATGATTTTCCTGCCGTGCCCATGACGGTAGATTTGGGCGCGACTGAGCGCTGGGCCGTGGACATGCCAAATCACGTGCAGAACGGCGATCTTGTGGTTCCTGCTGGGAAGTTCTTCATGATGGGCGACAATCGCCACGACAGTCTTGATTCGCGCTTCTGGGGATTTGTTCCGCGCGAGAATATTATAGGTCGGCCATTGTTTAATTACTGGTCGTTCGAGACTCCTGAACATCAGTTAGAAGAGACGGGCGTGGGCAATACCATTGCGTGGATGGGGCATGTCGCACTGCACTTCTTTACCGACACGCGCTGGAAAAGGACGTTCCACCCTGTACGCTAAAAAACAGTTGTCAGTCGTCAGCTTGCAGTTGTCCGTAAGTAAGCTGGCCCACTCGGCACTGTCTACTGCCCACTGATCAGACCATGAAGAAGGAAATGCAAGGCCGAGGCGAAAAGCGATCGAAGCTATGGATCGCCGCGCTGGCGTTGACGATTCTTGTAGCCATCATCGTGATCCCTCCGCTTGTCAGCATCAACCAGTACAAGAGCCGGATTGCGCGGGCCATGTCGAATTCGCTGGGGCGCCCCGTGCATATGTCCGGCGTCGAGTTGCGGCTGCTGCCGCAGCCTGGGTTTGTCATCACCGACCTGACGGTGGAGGAAGACTCCTCATATGGCGCCGAGCCGGTGTTGCATGCCGCTACGGTGAAGGCGGCTATACGACTCTTCTCGCTTTGGCGCGGACGGCTTGAAATCAGCCGGATCAGCGTCGATGAAGCAAGCGTGAACCTGGTGCACACCACCGCTGGACGCTGGAATATGGATACTCTGTTTCACACAGCGGCACAGTCAGAAACCAACGGATCGCGTCCGGGCAGACCGGTACCGCTTCCATATCTTGAAGCGACCAATTCGCGCATCAACATCAAGCAGGGATTTGAAAAGCTTCCTTACTCTCTGGTGGGCGCCGACCTGTCGTTTTGGGAAGAAAACCCAGGCAACTGGCGCGTGCGGCTCAAGGGCCAACCTGTGCGCACGGATGTCAGCCTCCAGCAGGGGGATACGGGCATCGTGCAACTGGAAGGACGCATGCGTCGTGCCCCCGAGCTTCGCATGATGCCGGTGCATGTGGAGGTGGAGTGGCGTAACGCGCAGATGGGACAACTCAGCCGCTTGCTGATCGGGACGGACGCGGGATGGCGCGGAGATTTAACGGCGGAGATGAAGCTGGATGGCACTCCGGATTCAGCCGACGTGACGACGCGATTGCGGGCGACCGGCGTGCACCGCGAAGAATTTGCCCCGGCATCGCCGATGGACTTCGACGCGAACTGCGGATTTGCATATCACTACGCGGCGCGCACGATTGAAAAGCTGGTATGTGATTCGCCGCTCGGGGACGGGCGGCTGCGTTTGGAAGGTAATCTGCCGGCAGGTGGTCAGCCGAAGTTGTCGTTGGATTTGCAGAGGATTCCGGCGCAGGCAATTTTGGATGGGCTACGAACGGTGCGGCAAGAGTTGGGCGCGGGTCTCGAGGCGGAAGGTACTCTCACCGGGAAACTCAATTATGACGCGACTGCGCCTGCACTGCAGCCGCCAGCCAAGCCGATTTCGCGGGGCAAGAAGATGGCGTCCGGCAAACAAGCAATACCGACCTTACCTGACCCACTAACCGGGAGCATCACGCTGGATGCGTTGAAGCTGAGCGGCGGAAGCCTGACCCAGCCGATTCAGATTGCCAAGGTCGTGTTTGAGCCGGCAATCGGAACGAATGGTCAGAGCGACGCGCTCGCGGGGATGGCAACATTGCCCGCTGGAGCGCCCACTCCACTGGTGTTCACAGTGCGGTTGACGCTAAGCGGATACCAGGTGATGGCACGAGGTGCGGGAGCGCCTCTGCGGGTCAGGCAGCTCGCTCATGCCGCGGGGTTGAAGGAAGCCGGAGCGCTCGATGCGTTCGCAGGCGATCCGGTGACGTTAAATCTGGCAATTGAGGGACCATGGCTGCCCGCTCCGGATATTGGTGAAGGCGCAGGGTCGAGTGCTGTTCCCGTGGGAGTGGATGGAACTGCGGCAACAGTTGTTGCCGGTCCGATGCCTGATCGACTGACGGGTACGGTGACCTTGCACAACGCAAACTGGAAGACCGACACGCTGCCGACAGCGGTCGAAATTATGCAGGCCACGCTGCACCTCAATGGGGGAGCAAGTGTCTGGGATCCGGTTGTGTTTGCTTATGGGCCGCTGAAGGGAACGGCGCGCGTAGAACTTCCTGAATGCGGCGCAACGGGCCTGCCGTGCCAGCCGAAGGTAGATCTTGAGTTTGCCAATTTGGATGCGGCGGAGTTGCAGACCACCCTGTTGGGAGCGGAGAAAAAGGGGACGCTGCTCTCGACCCTGATTGCCCGGCTCACACCAACTTCAACGCACACGTGGATCGCATTTCAGGGAACGCTCAAAGTTGGCTCGCTGGTGCTGGGGCCGGTCACGCTTCAGCAGTTCAAGGCGGACGTGAACGTGGCGGCAGCGTCAGCAGAAGTGACCAGTCTGGATGCTGCCCTCCTGGGCGGGCAGATACACCTCACGGGTAAGGCTGAGAACAGCGTCAAGCCGGCTTACTCTCTTGAAGGAAATTTCGAGAACGTAAACGCAACGCAACTCTGTGAACTGCTCACCCTGAAATGCGCGGGTGTGAGTTTCGATGGCAATGGCAGCGTGGATCTGGCCGGATATACGGGCAAGGACCTTGCAAGCTCGGCCAGGGGCACCCTGCATTTTGACTGGAAAAAGGGTACGGTCAGTGGACAATCGGCGGTAAATGTCCCAGCCGTGCTGACGCGATTCGATAATTTTACTGGCGACGCGGAGATCGCGAACGGCGGCCTGACGGTGAATGAGACCTCGGTCCAGCAAGGTTCGCACAAAGGAACGGCGAGTGCTACGGTTACGTTCGGCGAACCGCCGACTGTGACATTTGCGCAGCCACAGAGTGCGATTTCTAAAAAGAAGTAAGCAGATCGCCTCGTTACAATCGAAGCATGGCCAGGCATATTGCCTCTTCCCCGGTTGAGATCCGCTGCAAGGGTGTGCTGTTCGACATGGACGGCATTCTCATTTCGTCCATTGGTTCCGTTGAGCGCAGCTGGTCGAAGTGGGCAGAGATGCGCGGTGTCGACCCGGAGTATGCCTGCAAGATGGCGCACGGGCGCCGCGCAATCGAGACAGCGGCTATGTTGCGGCCCGACCTCGACAGCGAAGCCGAGCTAAAGCTCATTGAAGACATCGAACTAGCCGATGGCGAAGGGTTGGCTGTGCTGCCGGGAGTGCTGGCGATGCTGCAGGCGCTACCGTCAGACCGCTGGACGGTGGTTACAAGCGCGACCGAACGGCTGGCGCGGATGCGGCTGGCGCAGGCTGGAGTTCCAGTACCGGCGAGACTGATTACCGCGAACGACGTTACGCAGGGCAAGCCCAATCCTGCTCCTTACCTGGCTGGCGCTGCATTGTTGGGATTGCCGCCGGAGGAGTGCGTGGTTTTTGAAGACGCGGAGTCCGGAACGCTGGCAGGCCGGGCAGCCGGATGCACTGTAATCGCAACCACGTTTTCGCACGAAGCAGAGTCGTTACGCGCCGCGCACTATCTGATTGAGGACGTCACCGGCGTGCTCGTGCACAACCTGGCGGGCGAGCAGGGAATCACGTTGACATTCACTCCGCTCGCCGACTAACCGCTACTCGTTGGCTTCGATGCGGCGACCGTGCGCCTCTTGCAGCGGGCGCGAATTCATGCGGAACAGGATCTGAAAGGTACGCAACTGGTCGAGACTCAAGGTCAGGTCATTTTCAAAGATGAACCAGCGAACGCCCTCGGTGCAGGGAGGCGTGGTGAGTGAACCCATGTAAGTCCAATATCCGCGGTCGGCCGGCAGGAAACCGCCGGGATTGACGATTTCCGCAACCTTTTCCGTAGCCCCAGCGGTCCTGGGCAGGTGCGGCCAAAGCATCGCCATCACTGCGTTGGGACTTCCGCGATCCATCGCGAACCTCACGGCGATGATGGCGATTTTTCCATCGGCGCTTTTGTGCACCAGGTGCACATCCATGTCGGTCAGCTTGCCCTGAACGGCTTCCTCTGCCGGATGGTGAAAATTGAACTGCTGCAAGTCATAACGCGTTCCGTCGAAGACAATGTAGCTGCCCGGCGCTGGGTGAACGACAATCGTGCGCCCAGTATTCTCCAGAGTCACTGCGCCACCGATGTAGTGAAATTCGATGGGCTTGAGAGCCTTATTCAAGCGTGCGCCGCGGATGTCGATCGGGGACTGCTCATGTCCCTTGGCACACGTCTGATACGCCGGATCAAGTTTGCCCCAGCCGAGAGGGCCGGTTTTTCCGTAATAATCCCAATTTGCTCCTGATTGCGCACCGGCAAATTGTGCAAAGAGGCCCAAACCCAGCGCGGCAACATAACAAAAGCGCATGTCATCTCTCCGATAAAAGTGCGTGACTCGGTACCGGAAGATTCTAAAGCACCGGGGACGATGCTCACTTGGCACCGTAAACTACTTCCCGCAGAATGAGGGGAAGAAGCCGGCCGCAAAGCAGCTAGAAAAGTTTTTGGCGGGGATTTTCCCGTACGATGCCGGTAAGTCTGTTCCTCAAACAGGTAGACTTTAACCCACAACGCCGGGAACAGTATTCCGCGTGCTTCGGCCCCGCTTTTGAAACCGAGAGGATGCCACGGATTTCATGAATGCCAACCCTTTGCGAAATATGCCCCGAAGGGCAGTCGTTGTTTTCCTGCTGGCCGTTTTCTTTACGTTTGTCGCAGTTGGACTTGCCGGCGATGTAGTAGACATGGGACGGCAGTTTCCACTGCGGTTCGCGTTTGCGCTCGCAATTAATGGCTTATTAGCCGTCTGCTACGCCGTGGCGGGCGTATCGCTGCGATCCAAATTCTGGAAGGCCTTCGTGCCTTTGTTCATCCTGCAGATGGGGCTCATGTCCGCGCTGGCGCACTGGTTTCCTGACTCGCCGCATTTCCGCCATTTGGACGAGGCGCAAACAGCACGTCTCGAACAGCGGCTGAGTTTTGACGGAATCGCGACGATCATTACCCTCTGCCTCGGCTATGCGGGCTTTGTTCATGTATTCATCAGCGAGAGCAGACGACATATTCGGGCCAGTGCCGAGAAGGCCGTGTTGGAGGCCGAAATGGCCGCAGCGCGAGAGGTCCAGCAGGTGATTGTGCCAGAGCGGGGTGGGTCTTTTCCCGGCTTCACTGTGGAGTCCGTTTACCAGCCGGCGCGGCAGGTGGGAGGGGATTTCTTTCAGGTTCTTCCAGCGGGAGGCGATGGCCTGCTCGTCGTAGTCGGAGACGTTGCCGGAAAGGGCCTGCCCGCTGCCATGCTTGTCTCGATGATTATCGGATCCATTCGCACCGCGGCTGAAGATTCGCACGACCCGGTTCTGATGCTTCGCAAGCTTCATGACCGCCTTGTCGGGCGCACGGTGGGCGGGTTTGCGACCGCCCTGGCCGCTCACATCGCTCGCGATGGAGTGGTCACCATCGCTAACGCCGGGCACTTATCGCCGTATCTCGACGGGAAGGAACTGGAGCTTCCGGGGGCGCTACCGCTGGGAATTGCCGAGAGTGGGAGGTTCGATGCGACGCGGCTGGAACTTCGCCCTGGCAGCCGGCTCACTTTCTACTCAGACGGTGTAGTTGAGGCGCAGAACAAAAGCGGTGAGCTCTTCGGCTTCGAGCGCGCGCGGTCCATCTCGACGAAGTCCGCAGCCGCGATTGCGAAAGCTGCAGTGGACTTTGGGCAGGAGGACGACATCACGGTTGTTACGATCGAGCGGCTTAAGAGTGGCGAGGACGGTGGCGTTCAGCGTTCCGCAACCGCGACCACTGCTGCATTGTGATCAGGTTATCCAGGTAAGCGGCTCATCCAATCGAGGGCAAGTGGTGCGAATTCCTCAAAGGCATCGTTGTGACCGCGATCTGGAAGAGAGTGGAATTCTCGAGGTTCATTAGCCAGATCGTAGAGTTTTTTTCCGTGAGAAGGCGGCACGACTTGATCGGCTGCGCCGTTCACGATCAAAACCGGCACGTGGATATTCCTCATTTTCCTGGAGTTTTCAAAACGATCCAAAGCCAGATATTCCGAAGGGAAAAATGGAAAGTCTTGCTGTGCTAGCTTCGGAACAGACAGGTAAGGTGCGAGTAACATCACTCCGGCAACATGAAATTCTTCTGCCATCTGCGTGGCCACTCCCGTTCCAAGGGAATGAGCGAACAGAATGATATCTTGGCTCTGCACTCCCTGGGCAATCAGCTGGCGGAGGTAAGCGCGGCCATCTAAATATAGGCCTGCTTCGGTGGGTGATCCCCTCAGCCCGCTGTACCCCCGATATTCCGTCAGTAGGAATCCGTAACCGGCACCAATGTATGGATCGCCGATATGTTCGGCTGTGAAAAGGCTATCCGCGTTCCCGTGAAAGAATACGATGGTAAACCGCTTCGCAGTCGCCGGTGCATACCACGCCTTCAGGGCAATACCATCCTGCGTTTGCGCGGAAAAATCTGTGAACGCGCTGTTTGCGTGAGCCTCCGCAAGGGAGATCGAAGAATGATTCGGAAAGTAGAGAAGACTGCGTTGCGAAAGATAAAACACAAGCAGCGCAATAAGATACAAGCCAGCCGCAATGCTGACTGAGATTTTGAGGACTTTCACTGTGGCATTCAAAATATATCGGGAACCGCACTAAATCAACAAGAATCGAAGCCTAGAACGGAAATGGGACCCATGCGGGTCCCATTTTTGTGATGCAGTACAGTCGAGCCTACTTGGCCTTTGCCGGCGCTGCCACGCCTGCCTGTTCGGCGAGGGCCGCAGCTTTGTCCGTCGCTTCCCAGGTGAACTCGGGCTCGGTACGGCCAAAGTGACCATAAGCCGCGGTCTGCCGATAGATGGGGCGGCGCAGGTTGAGGCTCTCGATGATGCCTTTCGGCGTCAGCGAGAAGTTCTTGCGAACCAATTCAGTCAGCTTGGCTTCTCCGACCTTGCCGGTGCCAAAGGTGTCGATGCGCACGCTGACTGGCTCGGCAATGCCGATGGCGTAGGCGAGCTGGACTTCAGCTTTGTCGGCCAGACCTGCGGCGACGATGTTCTTGGCGATGTAACGCGCCACGTAAGCGGCCGAACGATCAACCTTTGTCGGATCCTTGCCCGAGAAGGCTCCGCCGCCGTGACGGCCTGCGCCGCCGTAGGTGTCTACGATGATCTTGCGGCCGGTGAGTCCGGTGTCGCCCATCGGTCCGCCGATGACGAAGCGGCCCGTCGGATTGATGTGGTACTTGGTGTGCTCGTCAAGCCACTTGGCCGGGAGCACGGCCTGGATAACGTGCTTGAGGACGTCGGCGTGCAACTCTTCATTGCCGATGTTCTCAGCGTGCTGGCTGCGAGATCACGACGGCGTCGATGCGGGCGGGCTTGCCGTTTTCGTCGTACTCCACCGTGACCTGGCTCTTGCCGTCAGGCCGGAGATAGGGCAGTTTGCCGTTCTTGCGAACCGCGGCTGAGCTGGCGGGTAAGCTTGTGAGCCAGCGAGATCGGCGGCTGGCATCAGCTCGGGCGTCTCGTTGACGGCGTAGCCGAACATCATGCCCTGGTCGCCCGGCGCCGCCAGTGTCAACGCCCTGTGCAATGTCGCCCGACTGCTTGTTGATGGTCGAGATCACGGCGCAGGTGTTGGAGTCGAATCCGTAGAGCGCGTTGTCGTAGCCGATGGAGGCAACGACGCCACGAACCAGGCTCTGGAAGTCGACGTACGCCTTGGTGGTGATTTCACCGGCAATGACGACGAGGCCGGTCGCGGTCAGGGTTTCGGCTGCTACGCGACTGTAGGGATCCTGCTCGAGGCAGGCGTCCAGAATGGCGTCGGAGACCTGGTCGGCAATCTTGTCGGGATGACCTTCCGTGACCGATTCAGAGGTAAACAAAAAACGATCGCTCAACTTCACATTCCTCCCCATTGAAGGGATTCAAGGTGATTGCCTGCCGCACATGGCTGAAGAAGCTCAATCGGGAGCCTGGGCGGTTGCGATGTTTTGCAACGGCAGCGGGAGACAACGCGCTTCGGCAGACCGAGGCCATACCGGCGCATCCTCCTATGGTAATTGGAGAAAGGCTTCACGAGCAAAGGGCCCAGCGAACGGGGACCTGAGGGCCGTCAGTGGCGATTGTGAGGGGTGAACGGGGCGAGGTGAAAAATGGCTTCCGCAAAGGATAAAAACGCGTGCCAAATTGGTGAAGCCGAAAATGCCGGACACGGACGAATCGGGGTGCTTACTCGGGGGAAACCGGTACATCAAAAACAAGCGGTCTGCTTGAGCACGCCGATGGGTGCAAAGACGGGACGCGAAAATTTTGTATGGACTTTAGCAGCCGTAGACATGTAAAAACGAAATAGTATTTCGAATTCGGTATCCTATTACGGATTAGGATCTTGACACATGCCGCAGCAAAAGACAAAGAAATCGGCGAACACCTACCCCGCTCACCGCGAGCGACAAAATCGGCGGATATTGGATGCTGCGTGGAAGCTCTTCAACGAGCGAGGAATCGATCGCGTCACGATGGCTGAGATTACGGCGGGTAGCGGAGTTCAGCCTTCCACGATGTATCAGTATTTCTCCAACAAAGACGATATCGTCTGGGCAATCGTGGGTGAGTTGATGCGAGAGGCCGGCAGGCGGGCGCAGGAGACCCTCAAAGACGCGCCAAATGCGCTGGCACGTATTACCGCACTGCTGGAATTGATGGCGGATGAGCTCACGAACAACGGGGAACAGGTGCGATTCATGGCCCAGTTTGACGCGATGTATGCGCGCGACTGGCCGGTGGAACGGCTTCTTACGCTGGAGTCGCAGATCCATGCGCAGCCATTTCGATGGTTCACCGAACTGGTTCGCGAGGGCATCAAGGACGGTTCGCTGCGGAGCGATCTTGATCCTGATCTCACGATGCACGCGGTGATCAATAGCGTGATCGGGGCGCAGCGCCGCTTTGCTTCCCTGGGAAGCAAGATTGAGAAAGAATACGGCAGCCCCGTCGATCGCCTGTTCCGCGAAACCATCCGCGTAATGCTGCTGGGACTCGCCGCCCGGGAAATGCCTTCGCGCCGCATTTCAAAAAATCAGAAAGCCAGCAAAGTTCAAAGTTGAGAGAGGTCCTCGTGAAACTCCAGTCCTCAAAGCGAATGTTTTTTGTGGTGATGCTTGCGTGCTTCGCAACGGTTTCGGTGAAGGCCGCAAACACCAGGTCGTCCCGCCACGAACTCGCGGCCGATAGAGGGTGGAAATTTTTCCTCGGCGATCCGAGCGGCGCTGAGACTTCTTCGTTTGCGGATGCCGCCTGGCGCGCAGTCGATCTGCCACACGACTGGAGCATCGAGAGCAAGCCCGACAAGGACAATCCCAGCGGCACGGGCGAAGGGTTCTTTCCGGGCGGCGTGGGATGGTATCGCAAAACGTTTCACGTTCCTGCCGATTGGAGAGGCAAGCGCGTAAGCGTTGAATTCGACGGCGTATACCGTGATGCGACCGTGTACCTGAATGGGCACAAGTTGGGGACGCATCCGTATGGCTATACAGCGTTCGCGTTTGATTTGACGCCGGAGATGAAGCTTTCAGGAACGAATGTGCTTGCGGTCCGCGTCGACAACTCCGCCCAGCCAAACAGCCGGTGGTATAGCGGCTCAGGGATATACAGGCACGTTCGCGTAGTGGTGACCGATCCAACGCACGTGGCGCGATGGGGAGTTTTTGTCACCACTCCAGAGGCCAACAGCACGTCGGCCAGGGTCTCGATACACACCCGGGTGGCAAATGAGTCCTCCGGCGACGCACGGGTGACAGTGGAGACGACGCTGCTGGACAAAGCAGGATACAAAGTTGGCAGCGCGCAATCGATGCTGGACATCGCGGCAGGCAAGGAAGATGACGCGGCTCAGGAGATCACAGTCGCGAACCCCGCGCTCTGGTCCCCAGAGTCGCCTTCGATTTATCGCGCCATTTCTACGATCCTCCAAAATGGAGAAGCAATCGACGAAGTCACCACATCCTTTGGCATACGCTCTCTAGCCTGGTCGGTGGAGAAGGGTCTTCTATTGAATGGCAAGTCCATCAAGCTGACCGGCGGAAGCGTTCATCATGACAATGGGCCTCTTGGCGCGGCGGCATTTGACCGCGCCGAAGAGCGAAAAGTGGAACTGCTGAAAGCTGCAGGCATGAATGCCGTGCGTACGGCGCACAACCCACCGTCGACTGCGTTTCTTGATGCGTGCGACCGACTTGGACTGCTGGTTCTGGATGAGCCGTTCGACGTGTGGAAAGCACACAAGGTGAAGTTCGATTACGGCAGCGACTTTGATGAGTGGTGGAAGCGGGATGTTTCGTCGATGGTGCTGCGAGACCGCAATCATCCATCCATTGTGATCTGGGGAATCGGCAACGAGATTCCGGAACTCGAAACGGATCGGGGGGCGGCACTTGGCAAGCAGCTTGCGGACCAGGTGCGCTCGCTCGATAGCACGCGTCCGCTCACGCTGGCGTTTCCCGGCACGACGACTAAACCCAACGCGGAAGCAGTGTTTTCGCAACTCGATATCACGGGCTACAACTACAACATTCTTCCTACTTATCAGAAGGACCATGAGCAGTTGCCGTCGCGCATGATGCTGACTACTGAGTCGTGGCCAACCAAGGCGTTTCCGCTCTGGAAGATTTCGCAGGACAATCCATATATTCTTGGCGACCTCACGTGGACAGCCATGGATTATCTGGGCGAGTCGGGCATCGGGGCCTGGCAATACGGCACTCCGCAGCAGGCGAAAATGGCCGATGGAATGGCGGGCATGATGGCCGGCACCGCAATGATCGACCAGATGTTTGCGGGAATGGCGGAAGGTAAGGACGTGATGGCGGATATGGCCAAGAACAACGCCGACCCAAATGCCAAGGCCATGATGGAACTCTTCTTCCATCCTTATCCGTGGCATGCTTCGGCCTGCGGCGATATCGATCTCACGGGCTTCCGCAAGCCGCAGTCCCACTATCGAGACATCATTTGGAACGGTGGCGATCGCGTTTACGCCACCGTGCGCCTACCCGAGCCGGAGGGCAAGAAGATCATCGCAATCATGTGGGCGACCTACCCCACGCTGCCGAGTTGGAACTGGCCCGGACAGGAGGGCAAGCAACTGGATGTCGAAGTGTACTCCGGCGCGGAGAAGGTGCAGCTTTTCCTGAATGACAAGCTGATCGGCGAAAAACCCACGGGTCGCGAGCAGGAGTTCAAGGCGATGTTCTCGGTGCCGTACACTCCCGGAACGCTGAAGGCGGTGGGGCTGCGCGGGGATCGCGTTGTGGCCGAAAACCTGCTGACCACTGCTGGAAAGCCAGCACGACTGCGGTTAACGGCGAACCGAAGCGTCGTGCAAGCGGATGGCGAGGACCTTTCATTCGTTACAGTCGAGGCCGTGGATGCGCAAGGTCGCCCTGATCTGCACGCGGACCAGGAGGTTCAATTTGAGATCAGTGGTCCCGGCGTGATCGCGGCCGTAGGGAATGGGGATCGCACAGGACGCGGACTCGTACCAGGGCAACCAGCGCAAACTTTTCCAGGGACGCGCACTCGTTGTGGTTCGGACTTCAGCACAGGCCGGCAAGATCACTCTGACGGCGAGAAGCTCAGGCCTCAGCGACGGTCTCGTAACGATCCACGCAAAGGTGGGAAAGGCGCAGGCTGAATTGCAGTGATCGGCTCCAGGGCAGGGATTTAACGAGCCTCGGTGCGGTGGCTCTCTAGATGAGGATGACTAGCGGCGCATCCACGAGGCCGCGTGCGAGACAACAGCGCTGGCCTTCTGAGGGATAGGGATGATCGAGGTCCACCAGCCGGCGCGTTCGCCGAAGTAGCGCACGGTGATAAAGCCAAGCACGGTGACAAGGGCGACCAGCACTGCAGCGCCAAGCCACCGCAAACGCTGTTCCATAGCGTCGCGGCGTTCCATGCGTTCCTTGCCAACGTTGGAGGCAAAGGTGGCCCAGCCATCGGCCGCAGGCTCGACCGGCGCGCCCTTTTCGTAGGTAGCCTTGAGAAAGCGGTCAGTCCAGTCGTGCGGGTCAAGGCCGATGGCCCCGACATATCCGCGGACGATGCCTTTGCTGAGAATTCCGCCGGGTAGTTGCTGGAAGCGATCCTGCTCCAGCGCGACCAGGTGGCGCTGGCTGATCTTGGTCACGGCAGTGATCTGCTCCAGCGCGATACCGCGCGAAATCCGCTGCGTCCGAAGCTCTTCCCCAAAAGTACTCATTTGGTAACCAGTTTCGACATCATAGCCCTGTGCAATATCACAGGCAAGTTACTAATGGCATTGCACGTTTAGAACAACTCTATCACCCTTTTTTATCATTGAGCTAGAGCGGCCTAAAGTGTTTAACGTCACCAATTACTGTGCAAAACCCGGGAAAATCTGCTCTCTAGACATCTACCGGTACCGGCGAAGGTGTAGCCAAATCGAGGCATAACCGGTGACTGATACGCTTAAGAGGAAGGCCGCAAGACCCTTGAGTGTCGTTCCCGGAGCCCGATTGAACTGATGAATAAGCTCGTTATTGCCAATTTGTTGCACCGACCCCTGCGTTCGCTGATCAGCATCACCGCCGTGGCCATCGAAGTGATTATGATCCTGTCGATTGTGGGCATCTTTATGGGCATGTTGAACGACCAGAAGCAGCGGACCAATGGAATTGGCGCCGACCTGATCCTTTGGCCCTCGAACGCCAGCTACATGAACGGTGTGGGTGGCGCACCAATGCCTGTCAAGAATGCTGAGGCTCTGCGTAAGCTGGCGCATGTCGCGGTCGTCTCGCCGGTCAACCAGAATCTGAGCACCAAGGGCACGATCGAGATTATCTACGGCATTGACTACCCCACATTCAACGCGCTCAAGCCGTTTGTATTTGTGGCGGGTGGACCATTTCAGGGGCCCTTCGACGCGATTATTGATGACATTCTTGCCAGTTCGCATCCGGCTTACCAAGTGGGCGGAAACATCATGATCATGAATCACACGTTCCGCATCTCCGGAATCGTGGAACATGGCAAAGGGGGCCGCAAACTGATCCCACTCGAGACCATGGGACAACTGACCGGTTCAGAAGGGAAAGCTTCCGTCTTCTACATCAAGTGTGACCAGCCGGAGAATCGCGAGGAAGTTGTCCGCGAAATTCACGCGACCAAAGGGCTCGAGGATTCTCCCGTTCAGACAATTGATGAGTGGCTGCAGTCGATGACGCCGGATAAGCTTCCCGGTTTCAATATCGCGATTCGCGTGGTGACAGGGATAGCGGTGATTGTCGGCTTCCTGGTGATTTTCCAGTCGATGTATACGGCGGTGCTGGAGCGGACGCGCGAGATAGGAATTCTCAAATCGCTGGGTTCGTCGAAATTTACGATCGTCAGCGTGGTGGTGCGCGAAACAGCGTTAATGGCGGTCGCGGGCGTACTGCTTGGGATCGCCGGCACTTACCTGGTTCAGCGTCTTCTGCTCCGTGTCTTTCCTACGCAGCATTTCGAGATTACAGCGCACTGGTTGCTGCAGGCCGCGCTAATCGCCTTTTTGGGTGCCCTGGTCGGGTCGCTATATCCCGCATGGATGGCTGCGCGCAAAGACCCGATCGACGCGCTGGCTTACGAATAGACACATTCGGGCCGGAAAACCTCAAGCCGTCATTGATGCCGCTTGCAATAAAAATGCAGGCCGCGCGCTATACTTGTTGCATCCCCCTGCAACAAATTGATTGAGATCTTCTGCAAGAAGCGGAGTCAGATCTGTTGGCGATCGTGTCTAAACGTTGGCTGTATGCGGGATGGGTGGTGCTGATCGGCACATTCGCTGTGCTGCACGCCTTGAATCTCGGGGCTGATTTCCCTAACCACACGCCGTTCCATATTGACTGGGCTAAATACACGGACGAGGGCTGGTACGGAAACGCGGCGATTCGCACGCATCTATTTGGACGCTGGTATTTTCCGGGAGACTTCAACCCGGCGCCCGCCGTTCCCGTATGGCCGTTTCTGGAGTGGATTCTTTTCTTCTTTACAGGTGTGTCCATCGAAGCGGCGCGAGCTCTGGCGGTGGCGTTCTTCTTTGCCAACCTGCTGCTTACGTACTTACTATTGCGCTCGCGCGGGCCAAAGTGGATGGCGCTACTGACGCTCACGCTGATGGTGACAAGTTCGTTCCTGTATTGTTTCAGCCGACTGGCGATCCTTGAGCCGATGCTGACAACGCTTCTGCTCCTCTCTCTAAATCTGGTGGTGCGCCTTCCGCGCATGAAAAGGCAAAGGTCTGCATCGGCATTTTTAGGCGTGCTATTCACGCTGATGATGCTGACCAAGACGACCGCAATATTTCTGCTGCCGGCAATTGGCTGGGCGCTGTTTGCCGCATTCCGGGATCCACCTCAGGAACGCGGCCTGGACAACTCAGATCGCGCTGTCTCCGGTCTTCGTGCATGGTTTCATCCGTGTGCAGTACGCTGTGCTGCCGTAGCGATAGCGACATTCGCATTAACGTTCGGAGCATGGATGACTCTGGTGGTGGCACTGGGCTACCTCGGCGATTACAAATACCTGCTCTTCATTAACAAGTATGTGAAGCCGGCGGAATTCTACTGGCCGCTGCTCAGTTTCTGGTGGTCGATGCGCGGAATGGTCTGGATCGATCGCCTTCTGATTCCGCTTTGCGAAATGCTGATTGGCGCAGCACTGGCCTCCGCTTTGCTGTCGCAAAAACATAACAGCTGGAGCAAGCGGCTCTTGCTCGATCCCATTTTTGGAGCGTCGATTCTGGCTGCGGGCGGTTACATCCTTTTCATGACCTACCAGAATCATCCGCAGCCGCGATATTTTGCGTTGGTAGCCGTGTTCTGTTTTGTGATCATCGCGATGACGACGGAGGCGATGCTTGCGGTGGCTGGTCCGACTCGCTTGCTGGGGTGGGGATCGCTTGCGGTAACGGCGCTTGCCATCTCGCTGAATGGAGTGCAGACAGTGAACTACGCGACGCATCCTGAGTACACCTTCGTGAACGCGGCGCGGCAGCTCACGGCATATATTGATCTGCACCCTAACGGGAACCGCCTGCTGGTGTCGATCAGCGGAGACGAAATCATGCTGGAGAGCCATCTTGAAGCGCTATGCGACGACTTCAGTATGCGCATTCCGGCGATTCCGGACCTGGGGACGAAGCTGGAGAAATACAAGCCCGGGTGGTGGGCCACGTGGAATGATATCGATCGCGGGACACTGGAAGACATACACACGCACTATTCGCTCGAACAGGTGGCGACATTCAAGGCATTCGACGACCCGGAGCGTAATGCGTTGGTACTTTTCAAACTGCATCCTTTGCCCGCCGGCGAGGTTAGGCCGATCGATGGCGACAACTTGCAGGTCCCAATGCCCGAGGACAAAATCTACATTCCCATACAGTAGCGTCGCCCTTTTTATCTTTTGCTGTCATTTTTATTTTGCGTTGCTAAGGTTTTCCGATCATTACCTCGGTTGCCTTGATGAGGGCAATAGCAGCATCGCCGGGTTTCAGCGCCAGATCCCGCACCGCATCGGCAGTGATGATCGCCGTGATCCGCTGGTCCCCAATGGCGACCACTACTTTGGCGAGCAGGCCATCTACCGTCACCTCAACGATTGTGCCCGCTAACTGATTGCGTCCACTGATGCGCGCGGACCCGATTTGCGCGGTGGCGTTGGGCAGGAATTCCTGCAGCGCGCTGACGGGAATGCGATGGTGTCCGCCAGGTGTTTTGATGGTCTGGATGCGTCCGGCAAGGATCCAGTGCTTGAGAGCCGGATAACTGATGCCAAGTTTTTCGGCGGCCTGTCGGGGCGTCAAGAGGGTAGACGAACTCATGCAGTATTGATAGTCCCCTGCACGCACTATCGACAAGCGGTTGTTTTAATTCGGGATCAACGATCGATCTTCCCCAATAGAAATGCCCTTCCGAAGCTTGTGACTGCAATCACTCGACAGCCTTTGACACGGATGATAGGCTTCCGGGTGACTTTGAGCCGGGACTCTTGCGGGTCGCTATTTTCACGCGGGGGTGGCTAACCGAAGGTCGTTGAGTCGCGATCGTCGGACTGCCTGTAAAACGGCAACTAAAAATTCATATCGGAGGACTTGTGACAGCACAGGACTGGGTGTACTTCCTTCCGGCCGTGAGCGTTTTATCGCTTGTGGCCTTTTTCTTCGCGCGCCACGTAATCGGCTCAGACCATGGAACGCCGGACAAGCAGAAAATCGGCGGCGTTATCAAGAATGGCGCTGCAGCCTTCCGGAGACATCAATACAAGACGGTGGTTGCTCTTTCGGGATTGCTGCTTCCCACGTTCGCCCACGCGCAGACAGAACACGCAGGGGGAGGCGAAGCCAACCTGGTATTGCCGGATTTGTCGAGCGTGAGTTTCTTCGGCATGAACGGACACGCCCTTCTCATGATCGGGTTAATTGCCTGCGTAGGTGGCCTGTTGTTCGGCCTCGCGATCTTTGTGCAGTTGAAGAACGCGCCAGTTCACCGCAGCATGCTCGAGATATCTGAGCTGATCTACGAAACCTGCAAAACCTATCTGGTCACGCAGGGCAAGTTCATCATGCTGCTCTGGGTTTTCATCGCGGTCATCATTTCGATGTATTTTGGATGGCTGGCACCTGTACCCAATAAACCTATCTGGGTTACGCTGCCGATCATCCTGGGGTTCAGTCTCGTCGGCATCGCGGGCAGTTATGGCGTGGCATGGTTCGGAATTCGCGTGAATACCTTTGCGAACTCGCGGACGGCATTCGCCGGATTACGCGGCAAACCATATCCGATCATGGCGATTCCGCTGAAGGCCGGCATGAGCATCGGCATGTTGCTGATCTCGGTTGAACTGCTTATCATGCTCGCCATCCTTTTGTTCATCCCGCGTGATTATGCGGGCCCATGCTTCATCGGCTTCGCCATCGGCGAGAGCCTCGGCGCCGCAGCCTTGCGTATCGCAGGCGGTATCTTTACAAAGATCGCCGATATCGGCGCTGACCTGATGAAGATCGTATTCAAGATCAAGGAAGACGATGCACGCAACCCGGGAGTCATCGCAGACTGCACCGGCGATAATGCGGGCGATTCAGTTGGCCCAAGCGCCGATGGCTTTGAAACCTACGGCGTCACCGGCGTAGCTCTTATCACCTTTATCCTGCTGGCTGTTAAAGATCCCACGATTCAAGCGAAACTGCTGGTTTGGATCTTCGTGATGCGCGTGGGGATGCTGTTCTCAAGTGCGGGTGCATACTTCCTGAATACTGCAATCGCCAGCGCGAAGTATAAAGATGCAGACGAAATGGACTTCGAGACGCCACTGACTTCACTGGTATGGATCACGTCCATCATCTCCATCATCCTTACTTACATCGTCTCGTACGCCATGCTCCCCAACTTAGGTGACGGAACTCTCTGGTGGAAGCTGGCGTCCATCATCTCGTGCGGAACCCTGGCAGGAGCACTCATACCCGAATTGGTCAAGGTCTTCACCTCAACCAAATCCACCCATGTGAAGGAAGTCGTCAAATCGGCACAGGAAGGTGGAGCATCGCTGGGAATCCTTTCGGGATTCGTGGCCGGCAATTTTTCGGCTTACTGGCTGGGACTGAGCATGGTCGCACTCATGGGACTGGGCTATTACTTCAGCATGGGAATACCGGATTTGCAGAATAATCCGGCAGGCATGATGCTGGCTCCAGCCGTCTTCGCCTTTGGCCTCGTGGCCTTCGGCTTCCTCGGTATGGGTCCGGTCACCATCGCCGTCGATTCCTATGGGCCGGTCACCGACAATGCTCAATCGGTCTACGAGTTGTCGCTGATTGAAGATGTTCCGAACATCGAGGCTGAGTTGAAGAAGACCTACGGCATCGATGCGAAATTCGAACGCGCAAAACATCTGCTCGAAGCCAACGATGGCGCCGGCAATACGTTCAAGGCAACGGCTAAACCGGTGCTGATCGGCACAGCCGTGGTGGGCGCAACCACGATGACCTTCTCGATCATCATGGCGCTGACCCACGGGCTGACAGACAATGTGGCGAAACTCTCCCTGCTGCACGCGCCCTTCATGCTCGGCCTGATCTGCGGTGGTGCGGTGATCTTCTGGTTCGCGGGCGCTTCCACGCAGGCAGTCTCCACCGGCGCTTATCGCGCGGTCGAGTTCATCAAGGCGAATATCCATCTGGAAGGCGCGGAGAAAGCATCCGTAACTGACAGCAAGAAAGTGGTAGAGATCTGTACAAAGTACGCGCAGAAGGGCATGTTCAACATCTTTCTCGCGGTCTTCTTCTCTACCCTCGCCTTCGCGTTCATGGAGCCGTTCCTGTTTATCGGCTACCTGTTCTCGATTGCGATCTTCGGTCTGTACGAAGCCATTTTCATGGCGAATGCCGGTGGCGCGTGGGATAACGCCAAGAAAATCGTAGAGGTCGATATGAAACAGAAAGGCACACCTCTACACGACGCAACTGTCATCGGAGACACCGTCGGCGATCCTTTCAAGGACACCTCGTCGGTGGCAATGAACCCGATCATCAAGTTCACAACGCTATTCGGATTGCTTGCAGTCGAACTGGCAGTGACGCTGAGTGGAAACAACCCGATGCTCACACACGTACTGGCAGTCGCATTCTTCCTGGTGTCAGTGTTCTTTGTGCACAAATCATTCTATGGAATGAGAATCGATTCGAAGGGATAGCAACTAACCCTGCCTCGTAAATCAACGAAGACGCCGCCTGGAAATAGGCGGCGTCTTCTTTGCGCGTTCGGAACGATCTACTCACCCGACGACCGCGATCCGATGTTGACGGCGGCAAAAATGACGGCTGCGCGAGCGGGCCATGCGTCGATGAGAAGAATAGCGGAAGTCTGCAATTCGGCTAAGAGCCCATTTCCGCGAGTGATTTGAACTGGCGGCCGTCCTGATCGAAATTGGCAGGATCGAGCCAAGCTTCGAAGGCGGCTTTGCGGGCGGGCCATTCGCCGTCGAGCATCGAAAACCAGGCCGTGTCGCGGTTCTGGCCTTTGATCACCATGTGCTGGCGGAAGATCCCTTCGAAGGTGAACCCCAGGCGCAGTGCGGCGCGCCGCGAGGGCTGGTTGTCGGCGTTGCACTTCCACTCGTAGCGACGGTAGCCAAGGTCCTCGAATACGCGCCGAGCCATCAGGTACATTGCCTCGGTAGCGGCGATGGTGCGTTGCAACGAGGGTGCGAGCAGGATATTGCCGACCTCGACGACGCCGTTGGCCGGATCCATGCGCATGTAGCTGGCGTAGCCTTCGCTTCGGCCCGTCGTCAAAATCGCAAAAAACACAGCACTTGTGCTGATCTGCTTCTCTTTGAGCGCGGCGGCCAGATCCGTTTCCGAGGCATAAGGTCCATCTGCCAGGTAGGTCCACACCTCGTCATGGCCGTGTACGGCCTGCCAGAGCCCCGCAGCGTGCCGTTCCGTGTCTAATGGCTCCAGTATTACGGTCCGACCGCAGAGGCGCTCGGGGCGGGGAAGAGGGACGGGCTTCCAGCTTGCCAGGTCTTGCGGGGTTTCAGTCACGGATTCAGCCTATCAGTCGTCAAAATCTGCCCGAAGGGGGGAGCCAGAAGAGTAACGTCCGCATTCTCCACATCTGGCGAGATTTCGCACAGGGAAAGGTATCAGATTGCACAGTTTCTGCGCCTTGTACGTCTACCAAACGCGGACTAGCCTTGTATTTCAGAACGTGCGTAGCACCGAACCCGCATCTGCACTGGATTTTGGGCAACTCGTACCCAGGAAAAACCAAAAGCCGCAGGCCTTTTCGAGGTTTCCACAGGCTGGATGGCTGTATTTAGCAACCGGATGCTGGATTTACCATCGAAATACAAGATGTTGTGGTTTCCGGTTGACAGGCACCATAGACAGCGCTATTTTTGCATCTGCGGCTGTTAACAGACTGTAACCTTAAGTCCGAATTCAGCCCGCACAAGACAGAAAAACCCGCGGTTCAAAAAAGCCCCCGTTTTTCAGTTCACTGCAAGACTTAGCCCCCCAAATCTGGCTGCGTTAAGCCCCAGGGACAAGTATTCAAAGAAATCGCCAATGGAGACGAATTGATGAGCGAGGCCAACCTTCAAACCACCGCCGCAGCCCTGCAAGCCCCCTACAGCCAGGGAGGCCTGACATTTTCCCGCCGTTTCTCAACCGAGGGAGTATCTCCCTACGACGACGTTCAGTGGGAACGGCGCACGGCTTTGATCTCAGATAGCAAGGGCAACACGATCTTCGAGCAGAAGGACGTTGAAGTGCCGGCCGACTGGTCGATGACCGCGACCAACATCGTGGCTTCGAAGTATCTGCATGGAACGATTGGATCGCCTGAGCGCGAGACCGGCGTGCGGCAACTGGTGTCGCGCGTCGCTGAGACGGTCCGCGACTGGGGTATTGCAGGCGGCTACTTCGCCAGCCCAGGTGACGCGGCGACGTTCCACGATGAACTGGCGCACATGCTCCTGACGCAGAAAGTGGCCTTCAACTCGCCTGTGTGGTTCAACGTCGGCTGCGACCGGCTGGAGCCGTTTGCGGCGGGACAAAACTGGCATTGGGATCCAATGACAGGCGGCGTAGTGCATGCGGCTACGGGCTACAAGAATCCGCAGTGCTCGGCCTGCTTCATTAACTCCGTCGATGACTCGATGGAAGGCATCATGGACCTCGCCCGCACCGAGGCCTTGCTGTTCAAGTACGGCTCGGGTACCGGCACCAACTTCAGCTCGCTGCGTTCAAGCCACGAGGGCGTGACCGGCGGCGGTACGGCCAGCGGACCTCTAAGCTTCATGCGCGGACTCGATGCGTTCGCCGGCGTCATCAAGAGCGGCGGCAAGACCCGTCGCGCCGCCAAGATGGCGATCTTGAACGTCGAGCATCCTGACATCATCGACTTCATCGAGTGCAAGGCGAAGGAAGAGCAGAAGGCTCACACCTTGATCAGGAACGGCTACGACGGATCGGGCCCGGACTCCGAGGCCTTCTCCTCGATCTTCTTCCAAAACGCTAACAACTCGGTCCGCGTGACCGATGAGTTCATGCGCGCTTACGAAAATGACGGCGAGTTCACCACCAAGTCGGTGAAGGGCGGAACCCCGGTCAAGAGCTACAAAGCGCGCGACATCATGCGCAAGATCGCTGAGGCCACGTGGCTCTGCGGCGATCCCGGCCTGCAGTTCGACACCACCATCAACAAGTGGCACACCAGCAAGAACTCGGCGCCCATCAATGCGTCGAACCCCTGCTCGGAATACATGTTCCTTGATAACTCGGCGTGCAACCTGGCCAGCTTCAACCTGATGAAGTTCCTCACGCCGTCAGGCATGTTCAATATCCCGGAGTATCGTCACGCAATCTCAGTCGTCATCACGGCGATGGAGATCCTGGTCGACAACTCCGGATATCCGACGGAGTGGATTTCGCGGAATTCGCACGATTACCGCCCTCTGGGGCTTGGCTATGCCAACCTCGGCGCGCTGTTGATGTCGTTTGGAATTCCGTATGACTCGGCGGCAGGACGCGATCTGGCCGCGGCCATGACAGCGATCATGTGCGGACAGGCATATCTGCAGTCTGCAGTCGTAGCTGCCAATTGCCCGCCTTTGGCTTCGGCCACACCGCTCACCGCCAGCGTGGAACGCCAGGGTGGAGCATGCCCCGGCTTCTATGTGAATCGCGAGCCGTTCCTCAACGTGATCCGCATGCATCGCGCCGAAGTGAATAACATCGGCAAGTCGCGCACCAGCGGCGAGCCATTCCTCGTTCCGCAACTTGAAGCCTTGATCGATGCGAGCCGCGAATGCTGGGATATGGCTCTCTCCTATGGCGAGCGCTATGGCTATCGCAACTCGCAAACCACGGTTCTCGCGCCCACCGGCACCATCGGATTCATGATGGATTGCGACACCACCGGCATTGAGCCCGACCTCGCGTTGGTCAAGTACAAAAAACTGGTCGGCGGCGGAATGATCAAGATCGTCAACAACACTGTTCCGGCTGCGCTCTTCAAGCTGGGATACAACAACGACCAGGTGGATGCGATCGTGAGCTACATCGATGCGACCGGCACGATTGAAGGCGCACCTGGCATCAAGCCTGAACACCTGGCCGTGTTCGATTGCAGCTTCAAGCCCGCGAAGGGCACCCGCTCCATCCAATACATGGGGCATATCAAGATGATGGCCGCGACGCAGCCATTCTTATCGGGTGCGATCTCAAAGACGGTCAATCTGCCGCATGAAGCTACCGTAGAGGAAGTGGCCGAGGCGTACGCCGAAAGCTGGCGCCAGGGAATCAAGGCCGTGGCCATCTATCGCGACGGATCCAAAGGTGTTCAGCCGTTGAACACCAGCATGGATGCGAAAAAAGAACCTTCAGCGGTGGAAGCAGCAGGACAGCGCGTAATGGCCCAGCTTGCCGCCGGACAGCCTGCGGCCGAGGCAGACCTGAAGACGCTGGAAGCCAAGATCAGCGAGAAGCTTGAGGTCACGGCGAAGTCGGTGGTCGCTGCTTCAAATGTTTTCCAGCGCGCACTCGAAGAGATTGCGAAGGCAAATTCCGTTCCGCAAATGACGGCTGCACTCGGAATTGAACCGCCACTGCCCCAGGATCTGAACGGACCGCCTCGTGCGGTTCGTCATCGCCTCCAGTCTGAACGCGCCTCCATTACCCACAAGTTTTCGATTGCGGGTCATGAGGGTTACATCACGGTGGGTCTGTATCCCACCGGACAGCCGGGCGAAATCTTCATCAAGATGGCAAAGGAAGGTTCAACCGTATCCGGATTGATGGACGCGTTTGCAACTTCAATTTCCCTGGCTCTCCAACACGGAGTTCCGCTGCGCGTACTCTGCGAGAAATTTGCGCACACGCGGTTCGAGCCCTCGGGCTGGACCGGCAACGAACAGATCGGCTACGCGAAGAGCCTGATGGATTACATCTTCCGCTGGTTGAATCTGCGCTTCTTGTCGGGTGAGCAGTTGACGCTGTTTGCGGGGCTCGCTCCGCAGGCCGCTCCGCTGCCAGAGTCGCCGACAATTCTGCCGGACTCCGAGCCGGAAGAGGATCCCGCGGCGCACCGGCAGCTTTCCAGGTTGGCCGAAGAGATGTCCCGCCGCATGAGCAGCGGAATGGGCAGCACCTCAGCACCGGGAGGCAGCATTGCGCCGGAGTATCCGTCGTCAATCAGCGCGTCGGACTCGGTGAGCCACGGACCGACGTTGCAGGATCGCGGTCTGTTCCATGCCTCCGAAGCCATGCGCAGCATGTATGAGATGGGGGATGCACCAAGCTGCTCTACCTGCGGAGCGATTATGGTTCGCAACGGAAGCTGCTATCGCTGCATGAGCTGCGGATCAACGAGCGGTTGTAGCTAGGTCTCGACGTACCGATCAGCTGGAGCGCGGGTGGTGATCCCGTGCTCCAGTTTTTTTGATAGCAATATGCTCGACACGCAGAAACCGATGAACAAGTAATAGCCGGGCAGGATCTGGGAAGCATTCGTGGGAATCTGTACCTGCTGGACGTTCGGCATATCGCGCAATCCATCCCAGGCGCTTCCGATCAGGCCGTTGAACGCGACAAAGGACATGAAAATCGCAAGGGCCATGACGTCGGCCATGGACCACTTGGATAGCTCGAATGCCAGCAGCTTCACGAGACGGTTCGTACGCAACAGAGAGGGCCGGAAGAGACATGCGCTGAGCGCCAGCATTTTCAGCGCCGGGAAGACCACGCTGAACAGGATGACCAGCACACCAACAAGCGTCATCTCCGGCCGCCCCATCTGGATAAGTGTCTTACACACCTCAAGCACAGTCTTGCTCCGGTAATACAGCGATTGCTCGCGAAACTCAATGGGTGTGCCGAGCAGGGTTGCGTCCAGCTTCGTGACGCGGACCTCCACCTCCAGCATCGGGCTGAGCACACCCCCGGCCAGCATCGCAATGCAGAACAACATCAACACCACCACGGCAGAGCGTGAGAGAGTCGGCCTGCCGGCCATCAGCAGGATGAACCCCAGCGCCGACGATGCGAGCACCGTGAGATAGTAGCGAGTCAGCTTCTTGTCTGCGTCCTCGATCTGTTTGCCCAGAGTCACCTCGCAGGCCGCGACACCTGTGCCTGTCTCGTTGCACCCATATCGCCGCAGGATCGCGTTGTAGGTGGTCATGTCGGTGGGGCTGAATGTATCCTTGACCGCATTGTCCAGGACGCTACGGATAGAATCCTTGAAGCTCTTTTGCGTTTCCGGTTTGGTTAGCTCCTTCATCACCACATCGGTGTACTCCGGCACATGCGGACGCAGGGCTCCAATGATCATGTTCACCAGCATCGGGTTGCCGCCGCCGGGCATGCCCGAGGCCTTGGCGTTGGGCGATGTCATTTGCGTCTTGATGTTATCCAGCAGGGCATAGAGCGAACGCTCCACCATGGGCCGGAGACTCCTGCTCTGCCCCTTGAGATCCAACTTGTCGACCTGTGCGTTGAGCATCGGGCCGATGATGGTGCGCCATTGATCGGCGCTCAGGATTCCATAGCGCGCATGCGTGATTTCGGCCAGGTCGGTGCGGACGAGGCGGCGCGCAGCCAACCCGTCAACTGTCTTCCAACTGAACCAGATGGCCGGCAAGAGCAAGGTCAAAGCTACAGCCATGCGGAGATCAAACCAACGCGACTGCTTGCTCGGTGACGGATTCGTCTGTGTGTCAACGTCTTCCACAATGGTGATAACGAGTATAGAACCAGTTCCAACGCGTAGCGGAATTACAAGAGGCGTGCAGCAGCCTCCGAGCTGCTGCCGCATCAATCATCTTCGTCGAGTCTTTTATTTCCCGGCAATCTGCGAAAGTTCAGAACCTGCCAGCAGGAAAGCGCCCACGCCGTAAACGTAGCTCGAAGATGGTTTGAACTTACCGGGTTCGCCGCCTATGGGTTGAATGGAACCAAGTCTGCCATCCGCATATATGTGCGCCAACATTCCATGCCACGACTTCTGTACAACGGGCAGGTACTTTTTGCGATCAAGAAGTTTGTGATGAATTCCCCACGCCATGGCGTAGGTAAAAAAACCGGAGCCGGAGATTTCTGGATTGGGATACGAACCCGGATCGAGCAAACTGGCGCGCCATAGACCATCAGGCTGCTGTAGACCGGCAATTCGGTCCGCCATGTCCTTGAATTGTTTCTCGTACCTGGCACGGTCTGGATAATCCGCGGGCATGCGTTCGAGAACCATGGCAAGACCAGCAAGCACCCAGCCATTGCCGCGTGACCAGAACACTTTCTGCCCGTTCGCCTCACGCATCGTCAGAAACCGGTCATCGCGAAAATAGAGATGTTCGGCTGGATCGTAAAGTGCACTCGAAGTAATCCACCACTCGCGATTCATATAGTCGAGGTAGCGATGGTCACTTGTGGCGACTGAGAGTTGTGCGAGCACCGGCGGCGCCATGTAGAGCGCATCGCACCACCACCAGAGATTTTTATGGGGATCGTCCGGCCGAGCCAGTAGTTTGTCCAGGCCTTCGCGCGTTGGAGCAATTTGATCCGGCTTTTGATCCTTCGCATAAAGTGCGAGATAGGTCAGCCCAATCGCTTCGTCATCCGCATGAGCGAAGCGCGGACCGAGGGTCCAGTGATTCTCGTTCGCGACCTGGAAGACGCGATCCCGGTAACGGTTGTCGCCGGTAGTCTTCGAAGCGGCGAGAAAGCCATCGTACAGAGCCGCAAACGTCCACCCGATGTTGTAACGCCCTTCGGAGTGTTGTAGTTGCCAGTCGGCGACTTTCCTCATCGCCCCGAGGATCGCCGCCCTTTTCAGGTTCGGGTTCAAGTCGGTGGCAAGGGGACCGGGATCGTCCGGTTCGTCGCCTGCGGCGGCGCGTTCATCGATGACGGGCGCGGTATTTTGCGAGAACGATTGCGTACTGGAGGCGACGAAGATCGCCAGAAGTGAGATAGTCAAAAGCGACTTTTTCATGAACCTGCTCGTGATCCAATTCTTCAAGCTAGTGTATCGAGTCATCGGACGGATCCGCATCCAATCAAAAAAAGAGGTTGGCGCGAACCCGGGCATGGCGATAAGTTCATCGTGATAGTTCAAACATCAATTGCGGAAGTAAGGAACTCGAGAATTCCGTCGTTCTGGATATATTGAAGCCAACGCGCCAGGACCGCCAATGATCGAGCCAGCATCGGGAAAGGGAATTCGGCGATGACGCGAATCCATCTCAAAGCGTTGGTGTGCTTCATCGCAATCTATGCTGCGCTTGACGTTAATGCTGCCCGACTGCGCTCCCCTTGGGACATGAATGAAGTGAAGCTTACCGCCGCAGCCTACGAATGTCCGGAACCGCTGCACTTGTCTCCCGATCTCACCACCGATGGATTCTACTCCGACCGCAAGTCCTCAATCATCGACCCTGCGAAGTTGAAAGCCTACAAAGAATCATCCGGTCCGTACAAGAAACTCGGGGACGACGTCGTGGCCGCTGCCGATGCCTACCGCACCACCGGTAGCCGTGCCGCGGCACAATGCGTTCTCAAATTGCTAAGCACGGCGGCTGCCGATGGAGTTTTTACCGGAAAGATGTCTTCGCGGCAGGCATATTACGTGCAAGGGTGGGTGATCGGCGCAGCGGCGATTGCTTATCTCAAGATTCGGGACAGCGGGGTCGTTCAGCCGCAGTCGCATGCGGCGCTAACAGCGTGGATGAGGTCTGTGGCTCGGCAAACGATCGATTTTTATGATGCGGCCAGGTCCAGCGGAGAACCGGAGAACAACCATCTTTATTGGGCTGGCGTTGAAGTTGCCGCCATAGCCATTGCGGCCGATGATCGCAACCTTTTCGACTGGGCGGTCGCAGCCTACAGAAACGGCGTGCAACAAATCACGGCTGAAGGCACCCTTCCCTTGGAGATGCGTCGTGGGCAGCGCGCCCTGCACTACCATCTTTACGCCATCGCTCCGATGGTCTACCTGGCGGAATTTGGCAAGGATAACGGTCTCGATCTTTTTGCCGAAAATGACTTTGCGCTCAAGCGGCTGGTGGATCGCTCCATAGCGGGCATGAACGGAAGTGGCTACTTCGATCAGCAGGCTGGCGTCCCCCAGGACACGCCCAAAGGGCCGCCGACGGCTGAAGAAATCAGCTGGGCGAGGGTTTATGTTCACAACTTTCCCGACGCAGCAATCTCCAATCTCCTTGCGCAGGCGCCGTCGCTTTCTTACATGTATCTTGGCGGATTGCCGCCGTACTGATTCGGTCGCCGGCCTCTCCGCAACCATGCCCTACATCGCGATATCGGGGCGAGATGACCTCCTCTTCGGGTCGCGGAGCACGGTACTACCGTACGAAAGAGTAACCCGCAGACCACATCAACCGTGTGCGCAAGCATCATACATTTATGGTTTTTCGCACGCCGCCTATGAGGAGTCCTGAATGAGTTCTCAGCAATCCCCCGCAACGCCCATGGATCGCCGCCAATTCGCGGCAATGCTTACAGCCGTCGGACTTTCATCGTCTGAGTCCGTCTTTGGGCGACACGGAGTCGAAGAACTTGAAACGCTTCAGTTGTCGCGCAATGGCTGGGTGCCAAATAACGATCGATTGCCGGTTCTGATTTACCACGATGCTCTCGATGTTTCCGGTTCCGACCCGGCTTCGAGATTCGAGCAGGCATTCATGCGCAATGGATGGCCTCCTCAATGGCGGAACGGAATTTATGACTTCCATCACTACCATTCCACCGCGCATGAAGTACTGGGGATCGCGGGCGGCCAGGGACAAATCGTTCTTGGTGGCCCAGGCGGGCACGAACTCACAGTGAATGCCGGCGACATTCTGGTGCTGCCTGCAGGAACCGGCCACTGCCGCCTCGACTGTACGTCAGATTTTCTGGTTGTGGGTGCCTATCCTCCTCGTCAATCATGGGATATCTGCCGCAGTGCTCCGTCGCAGGTAGAGCGCGAGCGGATGCGTACGCTTCCATTCCCAATCTCCGATCCGCTTGCCGGACCCACGGGCCCGCTAACGAAACTCTGGCATTTGCCCTCGCCTGAAGGTGCGGCATGATTCATTCCCCGCAAGCTACTAATATGTTCTCAATATGCCGGAGCGCAGTGCTGGCAATTTGATTTTGTGGTTGTTCGACTCCCGCGAGGATATCCAGGGCAGATTGCTTCCTCGATGGATCTTTTTACGTGCGCTCGCAGCCATTTATTTTTCGGCCTTCTATTCGCTCCTGTTTCAGATCAAGGGATTAATCGGGCCGGAAGGAATCTTTCCAGCGCAGGACTATCTCGCCGCTGTCGCCCGACAATATACCTCCACAAAGCTATGGTTCGCGCCGACACTGTTTTGGTTCGGCTCGAGTTCGCACGCGCTCATGCTTGTCACGTGGATTGGGCTGTTCGCATCGATCGTAGCGTTCTTGAATCTGTGGCCGCGACTCAACTTCTTCATCTGCTTTGTCTGCTTTCTCTCCTTCGTTTCAGCGGCTGGCGAATTTTCAAATTATCAATCGGATGGAATGCTGCTGGAAGCCGGATTCATTGCGCTCTTCTTCATCCCGCGCGGCCTGATGCCCGGACTCGGTGCGGCTTTCTCTCCGTCTCGCGCAAGTCTGTTTCTTTTGCAGTGGGAGTGGTTCCGCATCTATTTCGAATCCGGCATCGTCAAGCTCGTCAGCGGCGATCGGCAGTGGCGCACCCTCACGGCAATGGACGAGTACTACCAGAACGGCCCGCTACCCACCTGGATCGGATGGTACGTCGAACATCTGCCGCACTGGTTTCATGCGGCCAGCGCTGCCGGCACATTGGTGCTGGAACTTGTGATCGTGTGGATGCTCTTCCTTCCTCGCCGCGCGCGCATACTCTGCTTCTTCATCGTGACGCCCTGGCAGATCGGCGTGATAGTCACGGCGAACTACACGTTCCTCAATTACCTGGTGCTCTCGCTGGGATTTCTCTTACTGGATGACAAGTTCCTGCTGCCTTTTTTACCAATGCGGTTTCGACTCGCGATGGTTGCAAGCCCTGTTCGTACAGAAACAGCGCAGTTATCGGAAGACGGGGAATCGTCCGGCGAACACACACCTGAAGGCGAACATCCGGTTCGAATAGTCGCTCCCCAGAAGCTCAGAAGCCATCTCACCACTATGGGAATTGCACTGAGTGCTGTAATTCTCACATGGATCTTCTACAACACCACCGTGGAGATGATCGGCATTCCATTTCGCAATCTTCCCCTGCCCACGTGGCCGATTGCGGCGCTCGAGCCGTTTCGCATTGCCAACCAGTACGGGCTGTTTGCCGTGATGACTAACGGCCGATATGAAATTGAGTTTCAAGGCTCGAATGACGGCTTGAACTGGACAGCATATTCCTTCCGCAACAAACCGCAGGCGCTGAACGAGGCGCCCCGCATCTATGCGCCCTATCAGCCGCGATTCGACTGGAACCTCTGGTTTGCGTCTCTCGGCGACTGGCGCCAGGACGAGATCACTCCTGTTACCGAGCAGCGGATACTCGAGAACGATAAGGATGTTCTTGCACTCTTTCGAAGCGATCCGTTCCCGCAAGCGCCTCCTCGTTATGTGCGCGCGGTTCTATGGCAGTATTGGTTCACCAGCCGTGAAGAAAAACGCGCCACGGGAAACTGGTGGCGTCGACAGGAACTCGGGCTTTACGCACCGGAATTGACGCGAACGCCCGAGGGCAGGATTGCCGTTATTCAATGGCCTGATGAACTGCCAGTGCATGACTGATCTGGGACAATGATGATATGAAGCGCGCCCGCGTTATCGGCTCCGGCCCAAACGGCTTATCGGCTGCCATCGTGCTGGCACAGGCAGGCGTCGAGGTAGACGTCTTTGAGGCAGAAGCTGTGCCGGGCGGCGGCGCGCGAACCCTGCCATTGACGCTACCGGAATTTCTCCACGATTTCGGATCGGCCGTGCATCCCCTGGCGGCTGGTTCGCCGTTTTTTTCGACTCTTCCGCTGGGCCGGCATTCGCTCAGCTGGATTCACGGCGAAGCACCGCTGGCGCATCCTCTCGACGACGGAACCGCCGTGATGCTGGAAAACGATCTTGCCGAACAGGACAGGGAATTCGGACCGGACGCGCGTGCGTGGCGAAACCTCGTAGAACCCCTCGTCGATCATTGGGACGAGTTTGCGGAGGACGCACTTGGCCCGGTGCTGCACATTCCGCAACATCCCTTGTTCATGGCGCGATTCGGCCTGGTCGCATTTCAACCCGCGCATCGCGTCGCCATGCATCATTTCACTGAGTCGCGCACCCGGGCTTTATTTGCCGGACTCGCGGGACACTCCTTCTTAAGTTTCGATGAAATGTTGAGTTCTGCCGCCGCGCTGGTGCTGGGAGCTGCGGCGCACAGGTTTGGATGGCCGGTCGCCCGCTCAGGGTCTCAAAGCATCACCAACGCGCTGATTGGATATTTGCAGACACTCGGGGGAAAACTTCACACCTCGCGCCGTATCGATGGCGAGCAATTTCACGCATGGAATCACCCGGGTTTGCCTACGTTGTTTGATACTTCGCCGCGACAGCTTGCGGCCATCGCCGGTGAGAGTCTTACGAGCGGCTTCCGCAGCCTGATGGAACGGTTCAAACCGGGACCCGGCGTCTTCAAAATCGACTATGCCTTATCCCAACCGGTGCCGTGGCGCGCGTCAGAGTGCCTGCGTGCGATCACCGTTCACCTCGGCGGATCGTTTGAAGAGATTGCCGAATCAGAGCACGCCGTCACAAGTGGGCAACATCCAGAGCGGCCATTTGTGCTTGCGGCGCAGCCATCGCTTTTTGATCCCACGCGCGCTCCGCAAGGGAAGCACACCTTCTGGGCCTACTGCCACGTACCGAATGGGTCCACCGTCGATATGACAGCTCGCCTTGAAGCGCAAATTGAGCGCTTCGCACCCGGCTTTCGCGACTGCGTTCTGGCGCGCCACGTGTCCTCTCCTGCGACATTGGAAGACATGAATGCGAACTTGTTAGGCGGCGATATCAGCGGCGGGGATATGACGATACGCCGCTTTCTCATGCGCCCCACGGCACTGACTTACGAAACCAGCGCACCCAATCTTTTTCTCTGTTCTTCGTCCGCGCCTCCGGGGGGCGGAGTACACGGAATGTGCGGTTTTCACGCCGCCAAGGTTGCCCTCAGGCGATCGCGACTCCGTTGAAGGCTCGGCCCTGAAAATTCAAGACAGGCACCGAACGAAGGTGCCCCATCCAGGCGCAGCTTGGGTGGGAAAGCACAATCTCACCTAGTTTCATGATCTTGGGCGACGAACTTCCATGAATGACTGCAATTAATTGCTCCACTACATCGTGCCCCGGACCATATAAAATTACTCGTCCAGGCCGTCCATCAACTCTGAAAGTGACGCAAGCGATGAAAGAGCCGCGAAGCGCGAAAGATAGCATGCTGCCGAAGCAGCCAGTGAGCCTGAAGCAGCTTGCGGCGCACCTGGGCTTGGATCCTGCAACGGTTTCTGTCGTGCTCAACGATGTGCCCGGAAGGTCAATTCCGCAGAAAACGCGGGATCGCATCAAGGCCGCCGCGCGCGAATTGAATTATCATCCCAACCTGTTGGCCCGCTCGCTGCGCAGCCGCCAATCAAAGACCATCGGCATCCTGGTTCCTGAACTGGGCGACGGATACCATACCCAGGTCATGAGCGGCATTGGCGACTATCTCATCAAGGCCGGATACTTCTACTTCACCGCGCACCATCGTCACAAGCCGGAGTTGGTGGAGGAGTACACCCGGATGTTCATCGGCCGCGGCGCCCAGGGAATCATCGCCGTCGATACGCTATTCGAACATTCAGTTTCCATTCCCGTCGTCGCTGTCGCCGGACATCGCCGCATCAAGGGCATCACCAATATTGCCCTCGATCATCACCGCGCCGCCGAGCTGACGCTTTCGCATTTACACTCCCTCGGGCATCGCAAGATCGCGTTCATGCGCGGTCAGCCCTTCAGCTCCGATTCCGATGCCCGATGGAAGGGCTTGCTCTCGATTGCACAGAAGCTGGGCATTGCAATTCCTCATGAACTGATCATCACGCTCGATCGAGATATGTCTTCTCCGGAACTGGGCTATCCCGTGGTGCAGCAGCTTCTGGGGACAGGAAAGCCATTCACCGCACTGGTGGCCTTCAACGATATCTCCGCGATTGGCGCGATCCGTTCACTGCAGGACGCGAATCTCCGCGTCCCTGCGGATGTTTCGGTTATCGGATTCGACGACATCAAGGCTGCAGGATTTACGCTGCCCAGCCTGACGACCATTCATCAGCCTCTCGAGGAGTTTGGACGGATTGCCGGCGAACATCTGCTCGGCCGGATCCAGGGTACCGTCGAATCGCGGCAGGAGATAGCAGTGCAGCCTACGCTTGTCGCGCGCGAGTCCACAGGCCCCGCCAAAGCCTGAGACGTTGTTCGTCAGCATCCATAGACGGAAAAAACGCCGGAGTGTGCAGAACTCCGGCGCTTTTTATTCTTCTGCCTACCGATTTCTATTTGATTTCCACTTCGTCGATCTCGAATTGAAACTTTCCCGGCTCCATAACCCGAATAAAACCGATTCCGCTCAAGTCGCTTCCGTCCGTGTCGAAGGTGGAGAAAGGAAATGTATAGTGTTTCCACTCCGGCCCGGCGGTGAAGGTTGTCATTGCCGGGGGTTCGCCATTCTGACCGTTGCGCGCTTCCGTCAACACCAGCAGCGTATAGGTGTTGCCATCTCCCTTTGCCCAGAAGCTGATGCCGGTCTTCTTCGACAGATTTGCCGGCTTCATCGGCGCAGCTCCGGGTGAGAAAAGGGCCCCGGCAAAGAGGAACGGGCCCCCCGCAACAACTTCTCCCGTGATCTGCAAAGCTCCTTTGGTATTGGCTGCTCCGGGCTCAATTACATCCAGTTTTGAGTTGGATTTGCCGCCGTTCATCGTGTCGCTCGCCGGAATCCACATGCCGTAAGCGGCTTTGACTTTTCCATCATCAAAGTTGCTCAGCATGTTCGCCTCGGATCCTGCGGGAACCGGCGCAGTGGCGGCAGGCTTTCCTGTCTCGCCGCCGACACCGGTAACGGTCAACTTCACAGTGCTGGTTTTGTCTGAACTCGGTCCCACCATCATGTCGAAGACTCCCGGCTCAACCACGCGGTGCATGTCGATATTCAGGATCGACAGCGTCTCTGGCGTGACGGTGAAGGTCACAGTCCGTTTCTCGCCCGGCTTCAGCGTGATGCGCTCGAATCCCTTCAACTGCATCACCGGTTGCGTAACTGAAGCGACGCGCTGATGGATGTAAAACTGCGGAACCTCGTCGCCCTCGCGTGTACCGGTGTTGGTAATGTCCACGCTCACCTTGGCCGTGCCCGCCTCCATAATCTGCTGCGGCTCAACCTTCAGGTTGTCGAACTTGAACGTGGTGTAGCTGAGTCCATACCCAAACGGAAACAGTGGCTGGCGCGTCGAAAACTCGTAGCTGCGATTCGCAGAGGGCTTGTGGTTGTAATAGTCCGGCAGCGCACCCACCGTGTGCGGGAAAGTAATCGGCAGCTTGCCGCCCGGGTTCGCATCGCCAAAGATAACGTCGGCTGCCCCCGTTCCGCCCTCCTCGCCGAGATAGAAGCCCTCCAGAATTGCCGGCACTTTCTCCGCAATGTAGTTGATGGAGAGAGGACGGCCATTGAGCAACAGAACAACAACCGGCTTTCCCGTTTCGACGATTGCCTTTACCAGGTCATTCTGTGCGCCCAGCAGGTCAAGCGAATCGCGATCGCCAAGGTGATTCTCTGCCCACGCTTCGCGGTTGGTGCTTTCGTTTTCGCCAACAACGACAATGGCGACATCGGCCTTCTTCGCCACGTCCACTGCCGCCTGAATTGAGGCAGTCTGCGTCTTCGGGTCGACGAGTTGCACGTCGTTCGCAAACCATCCGCTAAATCCCTGCGGCGCCGTCGTAATCTTGCAGCCCTCGGCGTAGAGCACCTTCACCTTATCGCCGACTTTGGCCTTGATGCCATCAAGCACGCTTACGCCATAGCCGGGATCGCGGCTGTAACCGCCCAGATGCACATCAGCAGCGTTCGGGCCGATCACGGCAATCGACTTCAGCTTGGTCGCATCGAGCGGAAGCAGGTTCTTGTCGTTCTTCAGCAGGACGATAACCTTGCGCGCCGCTTCAGCCGCCAGCTTCTTGTGTTCCGGGCTATTGTTGATCTTCTCGGCGTACTCGGGATCGACATAGGGATTGTCGAAAAGTCCCAGCCGGAACTTCGCGGCCAGAACCCGCGCCACCGCCCCATCCACTTCGCTCTCGGGTACCAGGCCCAGCTTTACCTGTTCCACGAGACCGGGATAGACAGGCTCGTCCGAAATGTCAAAGTCAACGCCCGCTGCCAACCCCTCCCGGGCCGCCTCTGCCATGTCGTGCGCCACGTGATGGGTTCCCATCAGCATCTGTATCCCGTTGTCGTCTGACGACACGTAGCCATCAAAATGCCATTCCTGCCGCAGCACTTTGTCGAGCAGCCAATGGTTCGCGTGCGAAGGTACTCCATCGATCTCGTTATACGAGGCCATTACGCTGCCGGCATGGCCTGCCTGCACTGCAGCTTGGAATGGAGCCAGATAGTTCTCACGGATCACGCGCTCCGAGATATTTCCCGGCGCCGTGTTCGTTCCTCCCTCAGGAACACCATGCACCGCAAAGTGCTTTGCCGTCGCCATAACGTGGTGCCGGTCGATCGTGTACGAATCGCCCTGCAGTCCATCGATTGCCGCAACGCCAATTCGACTTATCAGAAAGGGGTCTTCGCCGTAGGTCTCTTCCGTTCGTCCCCACCGTGGTTCTCGAGCAAGATCGAGCACTGGTGAGAATACCTGCCCCGCCCCGCGCGAACCTGCCTCGTCCCCGGCAGCGTTGAACACTCTCTTCACAAGCGACGGATCCCAGGTCGCGGCGAGACCCAGTGCTTGCGGAAAGCTGGTGCTTCCGTATTCCATGTATCCGTGCAGCGCCTCCCCCGGGAAAATGATGGGAATGCCCAGCCTCGTCTTCTCCAACTGGTAGCGCTGAACCGCGTTGCGTAGGATCGCTGCATTTCGCGGAGTCAACTTGAAGTCCGGATTCCACTCCGACGCGACGGCCTTCCGTGCCGCTTCCGTCGTATAGGTTCCCGTGGAGTCAATCACCTGGACGTCGCGCTGCCATGTCCAGCTGAGCTGAGCCACCTTTTCTTCCAGCGTCATGCGTGGCAGCAGGTCTGCTACGCGATCGGTGATTGGCAGCGTCGCATCCTTGTATCGCGGTGCGCCTGTCTTTGCAGGCTTCTCCTGCGCACCAGCGATCCACGGAGACACACCCAAACCCAACAGCAGGCACGAGAACAGCAACCTTGAATAAAAGCGCACGGAAATTGTCATAGTGATTTACAGGTCTGCAATCCTTTCAGGAGATATGGCGAGACATTCTAATTGACCTACGCACTTGATGTATGTGTAGTTCAACGAATCGAACGGCCTGGCAGTTAAGGCCATGTAAAATCGGTCACCCATGCTCCCAACCCTTCCAGTGCCGAGTTGATCGCATCTAAGGGAATAGGCTGGATTAAGCGCCGTCTGTAAAATGAATTCATTGATTCAAGGACCCTCGCACGAGGCCAGAAAGCATCCATGCGCCGTGTCGCGCTGATCTACAACCCCGCTTCAGGGCAGCATTCCGGGCGCCGATCTTCTTATATTCAAAGCGCTCTTGCTGTCCTTCGTGACGCCGGAATCGAGGCTGAAGCTCTTGAGACGCATTCGCCCGGCAGCGGCAAGTCGCTGGCGCTCGCCGCGGTGCGCCAGAGTTACGACGCGGTACTGGCCTGTGGTGGTGACGGTACAGTTCACGAGGTGCTTCAGTCGCTGGTGGGTACCAACGTCGCACTTGGCGTAGTGCCGCTGGGAACGGCTAACGCGCTGGCGCAGAATCTCGGGTTGGGACGCGATCCAATAAAGGCGGTGCGGGCATTGATCGCCGCTCGACCGGTCGAGGTACCCGTCGGTCGCATCTTTTTTCAGGAAGAGAATGGGGCGCGAGGCTGGCGCTACTTTACGGTCGCAGCGGGAATCGGCGCAGACGCACTGCTGATGTCAAGCATGGATCCCGCTCTCAAGCGCCGCTTTGGATACGCGCTTTATATGCTGCAAGCCTTCAAGATCTGGGCGTCTCACCCGTTTCCACTTTTCGACGCGGCTTTCTCGATTGATGGCAATCCCTCGCCTCGCGTCGAGCAGGTCTCGCAGTTGCTCGCCATCCGCATTCGTTCCTTCGGCGGAGCGCTGGGTGTGCTTGCACCGGGCGCCACGCTGCATAAGAAGGACCTGACTCTGGTCGCCTTCAAAACCCGCAGCCGGTTGCAATATCTTCGCTTTCTGCTAGCCACCCTCGCCGGACGCCAGACCTACTCGCGCACCATCGAACTGCTGGATGCCGATGCCGTTGAATGCCGCGCTTTCAATGGATCGAAAACCCGCGTCTTTGTGGAAGCAGATGGAGAAGTGCTCGGGGTTCTGCCCGCCCGCATCGAGCTCGCGCGCGAAACATTAACTCTGCTCGTTCCTTCCCACGCCGAACCATAGTCTTCGCCACGAGAAATGAAGGGTACCCAATGCTTGGCGTGCGTACTCTGAGTTAAAAATGGGAACGCCAGGCTCATCTTCCATTTGCATTGCCGCTCCCTCGGCTGCAATCATCGCAGCGACAAACTTTCATTCGAGGCATCAGCATGAAAAACTTTGCAATCATTGTGTATGCCTTATTCGCGGCATTCATCCTGACCGCCGGTGCGCAAAAGCCTGCATGGCAGCCCGCGCCCGGGCACGTCAGCCTGCCGCTCTGGCCTAATGGCGCGCCCAGTGCACAGCCAAATCCACAGCCAAATCCACAGCCTGAAATCGACACCACCAAGCCTACCGACAACCTGATCGCAGGTAAGCCGCTTGTTCGTCTGGGCAATGTCTCGAGCCCGACGCTGACGGTATACGCGCCGAAGGGAAGCTCCATGCGGCCAGCCGTCGTTGTGTTTCCCGGGTGGTGGATACCAGATTCTCGCTATAGATCTTGAAGGCACGGAAGTCTGCGACTGGCTCAACTCCATCAACGTCGTCTGCGTGCTCGTGAAGTATCGTGTACCCGGCACCGGCCCCTATCCCAAATCGCCCGCGGCCCTGCAGGATGCGCAGCGCGCCCTCGGTTTGGTTCGCCAGCACGCATCCGAGTGGCACATCGATCCGAACCGGGTTGGCGTTCTCGGCTTCTCAGCCGGAGCGCACCTTTCCGCGGCGCTCAGCACCCATTTCGACAAACGCCTTTACGATTCCGTCGATGCGGCAGACCAGCTAAGCTGCCGTCCCGATTTTGCTTTCATCATTTACCCTGGCTACCTCGCCAATGCCGCACAGAACATGGCTCCCAACGCCGACATCGATCCGACAGATAAGACTCCACCCACCTTTATTGTGCAAGCCGAAGATGACCCCGTCCATGTCGAGAACGCCACCGTGTATTTCCTGCAACTAAAGGCTGCCAAGGTTCCCGCCGAACTTCACATCTATGCAGAGGGCGGCCACGGATATGGCTTGCGGCACACCGCCCTGCCGGTAACCACCTGGCCGGATACCGCGAAGATCTGGCTGCACACTATCAAGGTTCTTCAGGCGAAGTAGCTACAATCATCCCGATGCTCCTTTGCGTACTTACCGTTTCCGATCGCTGCTCTCAAGGCCTGATGACGGATACCGCAGGCCCCGCCGTCGTCGACGTGCTGCGTCAGCACTGGCCGGACGCCGAGATTGAAACAGCCCTCCTGCCCGACGACGAAGACAAAGTGGTTGCGCAGCTTGAACGATGGAGCGTGCAACGAGCGGCGCTGATTCTTACCGCCGGTGGCACCGGCATGAGCCCGCGCGATCGCACGCCAGAGGCGACCCTGCGCGTGCTGGATCGTCTCGCGCCGGGTCTGAGCGAGGCCATGCGCGTGCGCGGCGCAGAGAGCAATCCATTCTCGTGGCTCTCCCGTGGCGTCGCCGGTATGCGTGGCTCGACCCTGATTGTCAATTTGCCCGGAAGCAAACGTGGGGCTGAAGAAAGCCTGATCTCCATTCTTGTCCTCCTGCGCCACGCAATTGAAGTCGCGGGCGGGAGCCAGAACCATCCTTGACCACCGACTCATCACTTCTTGCGCGTAATCCGAATCGCTTTTCCTAGCTTTCCGCTCGGCCCAACCGATTGCGCAAAGCTGCTTTTGCCGAATTCTGGGCCGTCGTGCATGACGTCATCTTCGTGAAGACAACATTCGAGCGCCCGTTTTTAGTGATGCGCCGCGAGTAAATCCTCTAAAATCAGATTACCTGTGGGCGGACCCAGAAAAAATCCGAGTAGTTTCCGGGCGGCCCACGCAAGCATTCGCGAGGTCGCCAAAGGCGCCGGCGTCTCCATCGCCACCGTCTCTCGCGTGGTGAACGGCATCTCTACCGTGGCACCAGAGCTTGCCGAGCGCGTGTGGGGCGTCATCAAAGAGGTTGGTTACGTACCCAACACCCAGGCGCGCGCGCTGGTCTCCGGACGAAGTCACATGCTTGGCCTCGTGGTCTCGGAGATCACAAATCCATTTTTTCCCGAGCTGGTGCAGGAGTTTGAAAACCTTGCTGTCGAGCAGGGCTACGAGGTCTTCATCGGCTCCACCAACTACGAAACCGCGCGCACCGAGGCGCTGATCCGCCGCATGCTGCAACGGAATGTCGACGGCGTAGCCATCATGACGTTCGGGATCGAAGAGAAACTGATTCAGAAGCTCGTCGAGCGCGCTTTCCCGCTGGTGTTTGTGGATGCAGGGCCGGACCTGCCAAATATCCGCGTCTTGAGAGTTAACTATGGCGAAGGAATTCGGCAGGCGGTGCAACACCTGGCTGCCCTGGGCCATCGCCAGATTGCCTTCATCAGCGGCCCTCTGCAGATGCGCTCGGCGGTAGCTCGGCGCGATGCGTTCCTCAGCGCCATGGCCGAGCTCGGACTCACGGTTCCACCCGGGCATCTCGTCGAAGGCACGCACACCATGGAAGGCGGCATCAAGGCAGCCGAGCGGATGCTTTCAAACGCGGTGCTTCCCACGGCCATCATGTGCTCCAACGACATGACGGCGATAGGAGTATTGCACGGACTTCATCGCGGGGAACACCCCGTCCCGTTGGATATTTCTGTCGTCGGATTCGACGATATTCACCTGGCGCAGTTTGTGCTGCCACCGCTCACTACGATCCAGATGTCGTGCAAAGAACTAGCCACGGCGGCCGTGCAGGCTTTGCGCGCAGGAATCGAGCCAGGTCACCCTCTGTCCGAGCAAAAGGAGTGGCCAATCGCCACGCACCTGGTGGTCCGCCAGTCCACGTCCTTTCCCCGCGGCAGCCTGCCCGCCCTGGCCAAAACTAAAGCCAAGACGCATCGCAGTGCCATCAAACACTAAGCGCCTCATCTTCCTGCAGATCGAATCATTTTCGGCCTGTTGTAACTTGTTGCGGCCGGGGGAATCTAATAGGTGTAGGAACTCGTTCCCTATGTGAGGTCATTCATGCTGATTCGTAAGCCATCTGACATTCCTTCATCGGAGATCACCCCTCGGGAGAGCTATAACGAGTACTTCAGCCGGCGCCGCTTTTTGCGCAATGCCCTTGCAGGTACAGCGGCCGCGGGTGCAGCTATCACCGGCGCCAACCGTTTCGCCGATATTTTGTCGCCGCGCACCAGCGCGTGGGCTGACTCTACCAAGTTGCAGACTGTGAAGAGTCCCCTCACTACGACAGGCGAACAACTGACCCCGCTACAGGATGTGACCCACTACAACAACTTTTACGAATTTGGTGTGCAGAAGAACGAGCCGGCTGAGAATGCCGGCGCCCTGCGTACCCGGCCGTGGGTTGTAAAGGTGGACGGCAAAGTGAAACAGCCGAAGACCTTCGACATCGACGCGTTGCTGAAGCTGCGTCCTTTGGAAGATCGCGTCTACCGCCATCGCTGCGTCGAGGCCTGGAGCATGGTTATTCCGTGGATTGGCTATTCGCTCTCAGAATTCATCAAGGAATGCGATCCGCTGCCGAGCGCGAAATATGTGCAGTTTCTCTCCTACTACGACACCAAGGTTGAGAAGTGGGCCGGTGAGGCATCGTTTTATTCTGCATATTCAGAGGGTCTGCGCATGGATGAAGCTATGCAGCCGCTCACAATGCTCACCTTTGGCCTCTACGGCGACGTTCTGCCCAATCAAAACGGAGCGCCAATCCGCATAGTAGTGCCGTGGAAGTATGGATTCAAATCGGCCAAGTCCATTGTGACGATTCGCTTCCTCGATAAGCAACCGCCCACCACCTGGAGCCAAATGGGTCCCAGTGAATACGGCTTTTATTCCAACGTGAACCCCAACGTTGACCATCCGCGCTGGAGCCAGAAAACCGAACGTCGCATCGGTCTGCCGTTGTTCCAACAGCGCCGGACGACGCTCATGTTCAACGGTTACGGCGACCAGGTCGCGTCGATGTACAACGGAATGGACCTGAAGAAGAATTTCTAGTGGAGTTAGGAAAGTTAGCCGCGCTTCGCTCGTGTTGGCGGAGTTAGATTCTTGCTCTTCGAACTCCGCTAACGGTGCGAAGCACCGCTAACAGGCGCTATGCGCCGCTAACTACGCTTCCCTGGACGCTCATGAATCGCACGACACTCATCACGCTCAAAACCCTCACGTGGATCGCGTGCCTCTCGCCCTTCCTGCTGCTCGTGTATCAAGCCGTCACCAATACGCTCGGCCCTGATCCCACTTCCAAGATCACGCTGACCACCGGCTATAACACGCTGCTGCTACTAATTCTCTCGCTGGCGATTACGCCGCTGCGTCTGCTTTCGCCGCGCCTGTCCTGGCTCATCAAGTTCCGCCGCCTGCTTGGACTCTTTGCGTTCTTCTATGCGTCGCTGCACCTGGCCACCTACATCGCGCTCTACATGAATTTCGATCTGAACGTCTTCAAGACCGACATCACCAAGCGCCGCTTCATCATTGTGGGCTTCCTGGCGTACACGCTGCTCGTCCCGCTGGCCGCCACATCGACAACCTGGGCTATTCGCAAGCTAGGCGGCAAAAATTGGAATCGCCTGCACAAGCTGGTTTACATCGCAGCAATCTGCGGAATCATTCACTACTGGTGGCAGGTAAAACCCGGCGTCAAGAGCCCGATGAATCTCACCGTCACGCTCTTCGTGCTGCTGGCCGCCCGGCCTGTGCTGACATTCGTTCAGAAGCGCAGAGCGCGCCGCGCGGTTGCCGTCTAATGCTTTTAAAGATTCACTGGATCGCTTCTGCCAGCTCTTCATTGAAAGCAAGCATCGTCTGCGCCACCGGGCTCCAATTCCTGCGATGCAGAGGCGTCGGCCCCAGGCGATCCAATGCGGCCATATGCTCGCGCGAGCAGTAACCCTTGTGCCGTGCAAGTCCATATCCCGGATAGACCGCATCGAGTTCCACCAGCAGCCGATCACGAAATACCTTGGCCAGTACGCTTGCGGCGGCAATTGAGAAGCTGGTTCCGTCGCCGTGAATCACCGACTCCTGCGGACAGGCCCAGTCGATCGTGTCGCATCCATCAATCAGCAGATAGTCGGGTTGGACAGTGAGTTGATGGACGGCCGTGCGCATCGCCAGCAGGGAGGCTCTGCGTATGTTGATGCGGTCAATTGTCTCCACATCAATGGCTGCGATAGCAAACGCCAGTGCCTTGGCCCTGATCACTACATCAAGTTCGTTGCGCTTGTTTTCACAGAGTTGTTTCGAATCGTTCAACCCTGTGAGTCTGCAGCCGAGCGGCAGAATAACGGCGGCAGCAACGACCGGCCCAAACATCGGCCCGCGTCCCACTTCATCGCATCCCGCAATCTGCTGAAAGCCGCATTTCGCTGCAGCCTTCTCCAACTTCCAACCGCATACCGCCATGCCCCCAGTATAAGGACGATCCACGCATTCAGAATCGTTGCGTTTGGTGGATGCCTGCGGAAAACTTACACCAAATTATTTGCTTCAGGCCGAGCTTCACCGTTTCGCCCGTGCGCCATGGGGCAAAGGCTGCGCAGTTTTGCGGTTTTGACGAAACTGCGCGGGAGGAGAATTGTAAACCCTCTTGAACGCGCGATTGAATGCTGCCTCCGAGTTGTAGCCAACATCCAACGCCACTTCGGCGACGCTTTGCTCACCCCTCTGCAAAGCTTCTGCGCCGAGTTTCATACGCCATTCCGTCAAATATGCGATTGGGGACATGCCGAGGAAATGCCGAAAGCGTTCCGCGAGTCGAGTCCGCGAAAGTCCGGCTTCTTTCGCCAGGTTCTCAACCGTCCACCCCCGCGCCGGATCGCGATGCATCAGCGCAAGTGTCTTTGCGAGCAGAGGATCCCGAAGGCCAGCAAGCCAGCCAGTCTGATCCGGCGGCAGCGTGGCGATGTACCGACGAAGCGTCTCGACAAACAAAACCTCTGACAGCTTGCCGACAACCAGCGAACTGCCTGCATTCATTCCATTGGATTCGCCTACCGAGAATCGAATCGAATTCTCGATCCATTGGCCTGATGGTCCGTCGGCGACGGGCACCTTCACAATACGCGGTAAGCCAGCCAGAAGAACCTCGCAAAGGCGCGGATCGCAGGCCATGTATCCGCAGACAAATCTCGTGATTTCACCCCCTTCTCCAAAGCGGACAAGCTTCAGCCCTTGAGCGAGATGCTTCGCGAATGTTTGAAAAGAGTCGACCGTTTTTCGTGGTGATCCGTTTCCCAGCAAATGACGATCTCCATGCGGCAAGATCACGATGTCCCCGGCCTCAAGCTGAACCCGTTCACCGTCCGGCAGCGCGGCATAGGCGCGTCCTTCCGTCAGGAAATGAAACATGATCAGATGCGCGCCTTTTGCGGGCAGATAAGGCGCAATGCCGTCGGCCCCTGATGAACTCATGCACCACGGAGCGGAGAACTCAGCGTTGAAAAACAGAGCGCCTTCCAGGCGAACGGCACTCAATACCTCTGACAGAACATCCATTTCGATTGCTCACCCTCACAATGGGCGTTTGAGGTAAGAAAACGGGCGGTCCGATCAAGCGTCGGATGCCGGGGAAACCGAATATTAGAGCATGATCTTAGCTGATCAAATCCCCCAAAGGAAGAGTGAATGACATGAGCACAATCGCCGCGGTTTCCCCCACGATCAACGACGTCGATCAACTGAAGGCCCGCCTCAAAACCACTTGGATGGCCGGAGACTACGACATTTTCTCCCGTTACATGGAGCCAGATGCGCTCTTGTTCTTCCAAAGGCTCGGCGTCGAACCAGGAAAGCATCTGTTGGATGTTGGCTGCGGAGCAGGACAGCTCGCATTGATCGCAGCCCGGGCCGGAGTGCAGACGACCGGCTGCGACATTGCGACAAACTGGCTTGAACGGGCGAGGGAACGCGCCGCTCGAGAGAGGCTGAACGTCATCTTCGAGGAGGGGGATGCCGAGGCCCTGCCTTACGCCGACGCCCAATTTGACGTTGTCACCAGTCTCGTTGGAGCCATGTTTGCTCCACGGCCCGACTTGGTGGCAGCCGAATTAGCGCGCGTATGCCGCCCGGGCGGAAAAATTGCCATGGCTAATTGGACTGCACAAGGGTTTATCGGGCAGATGTTCAAAACAATCAGTAAATACATCGCACCGAACGGTATGCCCTCGCCGCTGCTCTGGGGTGATGAAACTGCGATTCGCCAGCGCTTCCGCCGCGGCATTCTCGATGTGAAGTGCACACTGCGCTTCTATCAGTTCGAGTACCCGTTTCCTCCCGAAGTTGTCGTTGACTTCTTCCGGGAGAATTACGGCCCCATGTCGCGCGCCTTTGCGTCTCTGAAGCCCGAAGGGCAGGCGCAGCTCAAGCAGGAACTCGTTGCGCTGTGGAGCAGCCACAACCGTGCCGAAGGCAGCGGCACGCTCGTAGATGCGGAGTACCTTGAAGTGATCGCATTTCGCGGCGAAAAGACAACGGACATTTCAACGCCTCGCTCGGCGACGCTGGATCGACAGCCCCAGAATCGCCGCGCCGATTTGCTCGCTGACCGTATAGAGGAAGGCGCTGCACGATTGGCGGATTTCGCCAGTCGGCTTTCAGAGGCAGAGTGGTCTGCGCCTGTAACCGAGGGCGGGAAGAGCGGCCGCTCCGTGGGCGTGGTAGTGCACCATGTGGCCAGCGTTTTTCCAATTGAGGTGGATCTGGCCCGCGCAATCGCAAGCGGCAAGTCAGTCGTGGATGTCACCTGGGAGGTTGTAAACGGGCTGAATGCCAGGCACGCTGCTGAGCAGGCAACGGCATCGAAAGCAGAGACGCTCTCGTTGCTGCTCAGCAACAGCCGCAGAGCGGCAGCGGTGGTGCGAGGATTCACCGACGAAGAATTGGATCGCGCCGCTCCCTTCTCGCTCAGCTTCGGTGCTCCGGTTACGGCACAATTTGTGCTGGAGGATCATGCCGTTCGCCACAGCTGGCACCACCTGGCTCGCATCAGAAAGGCAGTTAGCAATGCTGGATTGAATCCCGTCTCTCAGCTTGGTTGAGGGGTGTCGCTGGATTCCAATCGAAACTGGCCCGAGCGAAGCAATAGCTCGAGCCAGTTTCTTTCACAACCGCTATCCTGTGTCGCCTCAATTCGCACCTGCTGCCCTGTCGTTGTTCAATCTGGAGCTGCTTGACCCAAACGACAAAAAAGAGAACGCCGGTCACCGCTGCGCAACTGCATCCAACAAGTCAGGAGGGCCTGATGACCGAGAAGCTCAAGCCGACACACACGCAGCCTGGCGGATTTGAAGAGAAGAACCCCGCTGCCGACGACGGGGTAGTGAACGATTCATTCGGAACCGTAGACATTGCCGATTCGACGGGGCTGGACGAAAACAAAGAGACCGGCGACGCCAAGCGCCTGAATAAAGACACGAAAGAAGACTGAGGGAAAGGTTTTAGGTCTTTTAGCGGCACCAGCGATGCTTCCGACTGCAAACGAAAACCCCGGCATAAGCCGGGGTTTGTTGTTTGGCCCTGGAAAGGGAAGCGATCTATGCCTTGACGGCGGTGCGTTCCACTTCCTTCAGACGGGCAGCCTTGCCGCGCAGTCCGCGAATGTAGAACAGCTTCGCGCGACGCACCCTGTAGCTGCGAATCTTTTCCACCTTGTCCACAACCTTGGAGTTGAACGGGAAAATGCGTTCCACGCCCTGTCCAAAGCTCATTTTGCGGACGGTAAAGGTGCCTTGCGGTCCCTTGTTGATGGCGATGACGAGGCCTTCAAAAGCCTGCAACCGTTCTTTATCGCCTTCTTTAATCTTGACTTGCACGCGAACCTGGTCGCCGGGCACGAATGTAGGTAGATCGGTGCGCTTCAGCTTGTCGGCCAGGCGCTGCATTACTGGATGGATAGACATAGCTTCTTCCTGCTGATGGACTCAGAACCTTGATTTTAACAGAGAAGCGGGCTTAATGCCTAATCGCGCCAAACGAGCGTAGAACCAGAAAAACAGCGATCGGAATGGAAAATCCGACGAACAAGACCCCCAGGAACATCACAACTGTAGGGAAATGAGATGCCCACCCGTATCGAAGCCATAGAGCTACGCCGATCCCTATGAAAAGCCCACTCACGATTCGATCCAAGTGACTGACTGGAAAGAGAAGCCTTTGCGCTCTGATAAAGCTTCAACTCGCATTTCCCCTGCGGTATAGTTTCCCCGTATGGAAGACAAACGAGAACTCCTTCGCCACACCGTTGCCGCGCTCGCGTACCGTGCGGCCCGCGCATTGGACGGCGCACCCGACAGTTTCGCTTCCTATGACGGTTGCGGGCGCCAGCCAATCCAGATCCTTGCCCACATGGGCGATCTGTTCGACTGGGCACTGAGTTCGCTGCAGGGAAGCGAACGATGGCACAATTCGACGCCTCTCCCCTGGCCGCAGGAGAAGGCCCGCTTCTTCGCAGCGCTCAAGGCTTTCGACGACTACCTCGCGTCCGATCAACCCATGCACGCCGCCGCCGAACCGCTATTCCAGGGACCGATTGCCGATGCGCTCACGCATGTAGGTCAGATCGCGATGCTCCGCCGCCTCGCAGGCTCGAAAACATGCGGCGAAAACTTCTTCGTCGCCAAAATCACTGTCGGTCAAGTCAGCGAAGAACAACCTGCCGCCGTACATCCTCACCGCAGATAGGCACGCCTAGCCGCCGCATCATCGAAGAAACGGCAGATATGCCGGAGTCGTCGCCTTATACTGGGCGAATTCCTCTCCAAACCGCGCCGCCAGCAATTTCTCTTCGGCGCGTACGCGAATCTCGGTCCCGATCACAAAGAAGATTACCCCCGCAATCAGCAGCGGCCACCACGTCTTTGCAAAACCCGTTGCCAGCAACATCCCCAGCATCGATGCGTAGATCGGATTTCTCAGCCAGCGGTAGGGCCCGGTAGTGATCAGCTTGTGATCCTCGCTCAGCGCCGCCTCAAACCGCCATTGCTTGTCCAGGTGGCGAGCCGCCATCCACACCAGCACCACTGACGGTGGCCCCAGAATCATTGAGGCAATCAAGGAGACGGCAGATTTTTCAAACCCCACTGGCCGCACCATCGCCCATATGCACGCATATCCCAGCATCACCAGCACGATTCCCCAACGCGAAGCGGGCGCTCGCTCTGTCTTAACGGCGCCGGCCGCGCGCTTTCGCGGCTTCACAAACGCCAGCGACCAAGCGACCCAGCAAATCATGAGCTCGACCCACGCAGCAATCTGCAACGTATTCACGATTCTGAAACTCCGTCTTCGCTGCGAATCATATTAAGCAGTCGCCGGTCGTCGGCACTCAATTCGGCTCTCTCCAGCAGCTCCGGTCTGTTCTTCCAGGTCTTGCGCAACTGCTGCTCACGCCGCCATTTTCGGATTTGCAGGTGATCACCATTCATCAGCACCTGCGGTGCGGCCAATCCCTCGAACACTGCCGGCCGGGTGAAATGCGGATAGTCCAGCAGCCCACCTGCGCCATGTTGCGAACGCGGTACCCCGTCCTCGTCACTGCTGATTTCCGCATCGGCCACGCCAAAGCTCTCAAACTCCCCGGATGCCTCATTGCCCAACACGCCCGGCACCAGTCGCATCACCGTGTCCACAACTACGGCAGCGGCCAGTTCTCCGCCGCTCAACACATAGTCGCCGATCGAGAGCTCCATGTCGCAAAAGATCTCGTTAATGCGCTCGTCTACGCCCTCGTAGCGCCCGCAGATCAGCACCACTCGGTCTGTCTTCGCCAGCTCCCGCGCCACCGCCTGCGTAAACGGCCGTCCCTGCGCCGACAGCAAAATCACCCGCGTCTCATTTTTGCCATTCGTTTCATTTGGAGTCTGTGCCCCATTCATCGCGGTTTCGTCGCGATGAGGGGGAACGGCACCATGCTTCGCTTTCGCAAATATTCCCAGCGCCCCAAGTGCCTCCGCCAGCGGTTCAGGCTTCAGCACCATCCCTTCGCCACCGCCAAACGGGCGATCATCCACAGTCCGATGCCGGTCGTGCGTAAACTCGCGCAGATCGTGCATGCCAATGCCGATCAGGCCCTCGGCCTGCGCCCGGCGCACGATGCCGTGCTCGAAGATGCCGGCAAAGAACCCGGGAAATATCGTGATGATCTCAAACCGCATAGTCACTGTTCCGATGATAAGGGCAACGCCCGCCAACGCTGCTCCCTCCCTTTTGTGCTTTAATGTTGACCAAACATCATGCCCGACTACGAATCGCTGCTAAATCGCTGGCAATCGGCCGGTGCTCTGGACGCGGAGACCGCCGCCCGCATCCGCGCTTTCGAAGCGGCCAGCGCGAATACTCCAAATCTTCAGCAGGAAAAGCAAGCTGAAAGCCACCCGGCGATTGGCATTGCCTGGCAGGGCCGTGTCGCACTCATCCTCGGCGGCATCCTCCTCGCCAGTGGCGTAGCCCTCTTCGTCTCCGCGCACTGGGATCAGCTCGGCCCCGGCATGCGCTACCTGCTGGTGATGGCCATGGTCATCGTCTTTCACCTCGGCGGCGCAGTCACGCGCGAGAAGTTCAAGGCGCTTTCGACGACGCTGCATGCGGTCGGAACCATCTCCATCGGCGCGGCTATCGCCCTTGTCGGGCAGATTTTCAACATCCAGGAACACTGGCCGGCCGCCGTTCTCATGTGGGCCATCGCAGCGCTCGCCGGATGGATATTGTTGCACGATGAGGCTCAGCAGACCCTCACACTCTTACTCTTTCCCGCGTGGATCATCTGCGAGTGGAGCTTCGCCGCAGAAAACCGCATCGGCCAGGAAGCCTATATCGGCCGATTCCTCTTTGTCTGGGCCATCCTCTATCTCACCTTCTTCATCGGGACCGACCGTCGCATCGTTCGCGGCATTACTCTTCACCATCTCCGCGATCGCCGTCATCACCAGCATGTTCCTGATGCTCGACGGGTGGCGCTCCTGGTATGGGCATGCAGGCGCTCCCGCCGTTTCATACGCGCTTCTGGGGCTGGGTTGACATCGCCGCAATTCCCCTCCTGTTTTCGATTTTTCGCATACGCAAAACCGCGATTCCAGTCCTTGCCAGCATCGGATTTGTCATCGCGCTCCCGTGGTGCACACGATTGTTCACCGAGCATTACGCCTACGGCACGTGGACGCGCACTGAGCCGAATCTCGCTGCTCACGCCCTGGTCGCAGCCTTCTGCGTCTTCCTCATCTGGTGGGGAGTTACGCAATCTAGCCGCGGCCTCGTAAACCTGGGTACAGTATTTTTCGGCGCCACCGTCGCCTGGTTCTACTTCAGCAATCTCTTTGACAAGATGGGCCGCTCTCTCGGACTCATCGGCCTCGGCGTCCTCTTCCTCGCCGGCGGCTGGGCCCTCGAGAGAACTCGCCGCGGCCTCATCGCGCGCATGGATCATGCCCCTGTAACACCCGAGGAGGCGCGATGAAAGTCTCCAAGACATCCATTGCCCTGCTGGTATTTCAATTACTGATCGTGTCGACAGTTGCGCCAAGTATCTGTATCAGCGCACTACCTGCCCGCGCGTATGGACGCGCGCCGCCGCTTACGATCCTGAGCTGTTGATGCGCGGCCGCTACCTCAGCCTTCAACTTACGGTGGATGGATGCAGCAGCACTCTGCCCTCTGCAAAGGACGCCGAATTCCCGCGCAACCTTAATGGCGTTCCCAACGGAAACAGGTTTTCCGTTCGCTCGCCAGACACGGTCTGGTTCCAGGCAAAGTTCGCCGTCAAAGACAACAAGCTGATCGCAATTCGCGTTCCCGAATCCGACACATCATCACCAACACAGACGGTCGCGGGGAATCCCGGTGCGTCATGCGAACAGATGCGCCTCTCCCAGCCCGTCGATTTCTACATCGCCGAACACGCGACTGACCCGACAAGATTGCAGCACGGCCAGGAATTGTGGATTGAAGTCACCGTCCCGCCGAAAGGCCCACCCCGCCCACTGCAACTCGCGCTAAAAGACAACGGCGCATGGAAGCCGCTCGCATTTCAGTAAGGATTGCAGGACAGATCGCAGAAATTTCTGCTTAGGCCGCAGCATCAATTCTGAGCGCTAGGAAGGCACAGATCTCAATAAGCGCGAAATTCCCGATCGTCTACAAAAACGCCACGACCACCCATCAAACACGGCCTTTCTCCTCACAGACCGTCATCCTGAGGGATTATCGAACTCGGCCATCTCCATATAAGCTGTCATCCTGAGGGACGAACGAAGTGAGGAGTCGAAGGATCTGCGGTTGTCTTTCGGGAATCCCGAACACAGTCCAGCTTCCGAATCGCCCACAACACTCCCAGAACTCGATCTTCCTCCGAAGACACCGGCTAGTATTGAAGCCATGGACCAGCTAGGACTATCGAACTCGCCGGAGCTAGGAGATGAGTATTACCGCGAACAATGGAGTGGTTATTACACCGACCGAAGGCGTCTCCTGAGGCGCATATTCTGCTTAGCTGGCGGTTTGGTAGTGCTCTTTCCGATTAACTGGTGGGCGATTGAAAGACAATCAACTCTCAGGTCTGTGCTGAGTGTTTCCATTTTGATCCTCATGTTTGCACTAGCCTTACAGTGGGCCGTCTTCAATTGGCGAATGCGAGCTTGGGATTGCCCTCAATGTGGGGAGTATTTTTTTGCTTCAACCCTCTTCGGTAATCCATTTGGAAGGCATTGCAGACACTGCGGACTTGTTCGACCAGAGGAATCGGAAATTCATCACCTTCACTACGAGGACGAAAAGTCGAGGTCGCACCTATTGAGTGAGTGACCACCTCTTGAGAAGTTTCGGCCTAATGAACTCTCCTGCCACAAACTTGTTGCGAACACCTGCCGCATAAATTCAGCACAAACAATTAACTACGCTCCTGCCGGTTCAGATCCACCAGCCCCTCCGGCAAAGACATCTCTACCCGCTTAGCTTTCACATCCACGCGTCGCAGATAATCCTTCGCGAACGGGATCAGAATCTCATCGTCAGACGATGTCCCGCGTACCACCAGGATCGCCACCGGGCCCGCGCTCCGATCCACATCCTCGATCTCGCCTACGGTCACCGGCTCAGTTCCGGCAACATCCACGAGTGCGCACCCGATCAGGTCGCCGATAAAAACCTCGTCCTCATCCAGCTTTGCTCTTTCATCAAGAGGAATAGCCACGATCAGACCGGCAAGCCCCTCTGCGCCAGAAATCGAATCAACGCCGGCAAAATGCAGAACGATGCCGCCCTTATGCAGCCAATGGTGAACGAGCGCTACCTCGCGCGGATTCTCGTCAGCGCTGGGTTTCAGCGCAACGTCTGGATCCCGAAGCAGCCACAACCGGCGCCGCTCCCCAAATCTTTCAGGAAAATCAGTAAGAATTTCAGCGAAGACTTCGCCCTTGCGGCCTTGTGTGCGTTTTACGCGCGCAAGCCACACCCATCCCGTCGACGCCATTAGCAGCGTCCAGAGCGATGCAGGGCCCAGGGGGATTTGGTCATCCTATGCTTCGTCGTCCTCTTCCAGGATGTCGAGCGTGTAGCGATGATGCAGCTTCATGCTGACGGCTCCCAGAATCGTGCGCACAGATCGGGCTGTGCGCCCTTGCTTCCCGATTACCTTGCCAACGTCGCCGGGAGCAACGCGCAATTTGAGAACAGTGTTTTCGTCCCGCTGCACAGACTGCACGTCTACTGCTTCCGGTTCGTCTACCAAGGCCCGCGCGATTTCGCGGACCAGCTCATCTACTGCCACCATGTCAACTTGGGTCATCAACTTGCCTCTGACCGTAAACATCCAAGGAGAAGCGACTTGGATCGGTGCGCAGATAGTACCAGCACACCCCGGCTTCCGTCAGTACTTGTGAGCTGGATCACACAAAATCTCGATCATGCACCAAAGTAGGAAAGGGAACTAGGCGACCGCGGGCTCTGCCACTTTGGCCGGGTTCTTCTCCACCAGTTTGGCAACGATCGGGGTGAACTGCGCGCCCACGCCGCGCCAGTAGGCGATGCGGTCGTGCTTCAAATCAACTGAGGCGGGGTTGGTGCGTGGATTGTAGGTGCCGACAACCTCGATCGAACGTCCATTGCGGGCACGATCCTTCTCGATTACCACGACACGATAATAGGGCTGCTTGGGGGCGCCAACACGCGCCAAACGAATCATGACCACGGAGATACAATTCCTTTCAAATTCCGGTGCTCTGTTGCGATCTTGGGAGTCTCTCAGGTCCGCGCTAGAGGCGCATGACCTTTGTCCAACCGGCGCCCCCTTGGGAGCACACCGTAATCCCGCGGGCAAAAGCCCCCAGGTTGGAAGTCACAACATCTAAGTATCGCCGATATCAGGCCTTTCGGCAAGCGCCTCCACTCTTCCCCCTACCGCCAAAGTTGCATCGGCTCCCCCCCGTTCGCACTGTCCAAAGTCGTTCATTCAAGGCATACTTATTCCAACTTTCGAAGCCATTCTGCAACGAGGAGTAAGCCAAGGCATGTGGCCGTTCACGTCAAAAGCGCCTCTCAGCCCTGAAAAACTGCCTGTCCCCAAAATCTGGACACAACGAAAAGGCAAGGATCCCCTCGGAAAACCCATGCTGGTGCGCACTCATACCGGCTACAGCAACTATGGCGGCGTCGCAGACTATGGCCACCAAGTCGCCATCGCCGTGCCCATGATCGATACCACTCGCGAAGGATTTCCCAACCCCGGCGAAACGGAAGCACAGACCCGCATCGAAGACGAAATCAGCCAGCTCTTCGAGTCCAATCGCGAATCGCTCCTCGTTGCCGTCACTACGATCCCAGGAATTCGCGAGTACATCCTTTACACCAAAAATCCCGATTCCGTAGAGCGAAAGTTCAACAACGACCTCCTCGCCCGCGTCTTCAGCCACAGGGTCCACCTCAAGGTCCAGCCCGATAAAAACTGGAAAATCTACCACAAATTGCTCTAACGTCCTGACTCACCCCGATAGCAACCCCGTCGAATCCAATTCGGCGAAGACTCGCTCCTGCACCACAAGATACAGATCGTGAGTCAGTCCGACTTCCTAGCTCATCTTTGAAGCCTTCGATCCATCTGTAACGATCCCCGCCTCCCACACACTATTCGATAAAGGCGGAGAGAATTCCCCCTCACGCGAGTCAACACCCGTGAAATTCCCGTTCCCTCCGAGAAGGTGTTCCTATGTTGCTTATCAATGGATACACGCGCTTTGGTATGGTCGAAGGCCTTGGCGACGAAGAAATACCCTGGTGGATCGCCCCCTACGTCCGCGATTTCGCCGGCCTCGCCAGAAGCTCAGCAGTCAGTGAAGCTCAGCGTATCGCTGCCGAGGTCGAACCGGCCCTTGCCGCGCTCACGCAGCGCCTCGCGCAAACCGCCGCCGTCGCACATGTTGCCGCCAACGTGAAAGGCAACGAAGGCTTCACCGCCGGCGTCAGCGCCACCATGGCAGCGGACATCGACGAATACTGCGGCACCCCTCCGCGCCCCAAGCATGTAAACCAGGCAGGCCTCGCCGTGTCGTTGATCGCCGCCAGCCTTCCCGCCAGCGACCCCGCGAAAGCGGCGCTCGTGTCGCAGGCAGAACGCCTCCAGAAACTAAGAGGCCAGATGTCCGCAGCCGCATAACCACGCCCTCCCCCAAAGCGGCTGTTTCGGTACTGCGCGAGGCGCAACCACGACTCGCGCATGCTGGGATCTCCCACCAGCGTCCCATTCCCTCTACAAAGCGCTGTCATCCCGATACTTCCTAACCGCCGAAACGGGCGGCTTCGATAGACCTTAAATCTCAAAATGTTGCTGATTAAATCGAAAATAAAACTGGCCTCACGAAGCCCGACAATCTCATTATCATGAGCGAAGGACTTATTGTTCCTGATGCTATTGTTGCGGAAGCGCTAGATGCGCTCCGTGCCGTAAGTAAGTCAAGGAATCACAAACTATGTCCTCTCCTCGACTCAAGGTTCCCATTCAACCAGCTCAATCCACAGTAAAGATATTTGCCGCGAACGAGCGTATCAACCAGCTCCTCATCGAGCATCTCGACCCCGTTGTCTGGACAGCTAAACCGCGCGGCAACATCCGCACCATTGCGGCGATCTTTACACACATGCACAACGTCCGCGCCAAGTGGATAAGGCTCACCGCTCCGCATCTGAAAGCGCCTGCCCAGCTCAATCGCGCGCACTGCTCGTCTCTGCAGGCCGGCAAGGCATTGGCTGCGAGCGCGGTGCTGTGTGAACAAATTCTCGCGGACGTGGAATCGCGGAAGATACAACAATTCCTGCGCGACGGCTGGGCTAAGCCCTGGCCCGTCGGCCCGGGGATGCTGATTGCGATGCTGAGCTACATGCTCGCCCACGAGGCCCACCATCGAGGCCAGGTCGCGATGCTAGCCCATCAGTTAGGATTCCCGCTGCCGAAAGAAGTCACATCCAGGATGTGGAGTTGGGAAAAACTGTGGAAGTAGGGAAGCAGTTTTGAGTCGTCACTCTTCAGTTGTCGCTTGATCCGTGACGCAGATATCGAAGAACTAAAAACCGACAACTGCAAACTCTGAACTGCCTTCACCGCTCCCCGTCCATAGGCTGCTGCCGATTCGTTCCCTGGTAGACGCTCATCAGGTTACGGTCAGCGTCTCTGAGATCGACGATGTTCGGCTCTATCGGCTTATGAGTAAAAGCATCCTCGGTTCGCTCTAGTTTTGCGCAATAGACACTCGTAACAATAATCATCCTCTTCCTCTTTCTACTGCTTTACGTTTAATTGCCGCTTCCTGCGGGGCCTAATTGATCTGCATTATTGGAACACTGACTGGGCAGAGAAGATGCACACATGCATAGAAAATTTCTGTACCCTGCCGCGCAGATGTCCGTTTATTTGAGCAAAGAGCAGACAGGACTGCGCCGCGAAGGGCTAGGCGTCCACCGGAAATTTCTGACAATCGCACACTGACAACGGGAAACTGATAACAATTGCGAGCGATGAACCTAAAAGAAAGAACTCAGAACTTCAGTCGTTCTGGTCAATCGGTTCCACGCGGTTCTTCCCCTCGTAGATGCTCACCCACTGGCGATCCAGATCTTTCAGGTCGGACACTTCCGGCCCTCTTTCTTTACGCGCGTTGTCGCTCGAGGCTGCTGTTTCTGCAAAATAGATAGTTGTAATGATGTGCATGGTGCCCTCACCTTTAAGTATTCGATAACCGGATACACCGGAAAAGATGCAAAAACAAAAGTAATGTGTCTATTTTTATGCCGTTTTGCGTTCCAATTCGGCAATTCGGTTGACCAAAATCCGCTTCAAATCCGCAGTTTGCTCGGTCTGGTCCGTCTCGGCCTCAAGGCTTTGCAGCGTCTCTCGCAATACCGCAAGCTGGCTGCGATGCGGATAGTCATGCACCGGTTTGCGATGTTTAAAGATCGACATTACGCCGCCTCCGAATCGAATGCAGGTGCGGCGACTGCGGTATATCTAACGCCTACCCTGCCCCGCGCGGCGCCCTCGGCTTCCCGAATGCGCAGCAGCAGGTGTCTGCGGATCCCGGCAACCGCCTCGGCATCGCCGAAGTCCGGACTATGCTCGAAGTGTTGCAGTTGAGCGCGCAGAGCCTGAAGCAAATCGTTTATTGGAAGTTTGTTCATTGTGGCGAATAAAAGTCTTACATGATTGCTATCACCGGGAAGTGATACGGGTCACCACTTGTCCTTGTAACGCGAAATGCAGCCATCGTGAGTTTCATTGATTCAAGCACCAATACCCCACTTGTTTGCACCCATCCGCAACTGCTGTCATCCAACTGAATGTCATGACCACAACCGCCGCTGCACACCAAAACCTCCGCACTCTCGGCAATTCTGATCTGCATCTCACCCCCATCGGATTCGGCGCTTGGGCCATCGGCGGGGCCGACTGGGAATTTGCCTGGGGACCGCAGGACGACAATGAGTCCATCGCCGCGATCCACCGCGCCCTCGACCTCGGCATCAATTGGATTGACACGGCCGCAATCTACGGCCTTGGCCACTCTGAAGAAGTAGTCGCCCGCGCCTTGAAGACCAGTAGTCACAAGCCCTTTGTGTTTACCAAGTGCTCCATGCGCTGGAAAGACGATCGCACCATCTATCGCTCGCTCCAGGCCAAATCCCTTGAAGACGAGTTGAACGCATCTCTTCGTCGGCTCGGCCGCGACACCATTGACCTGTACCAGATCCATTGGCCCAATCCGGAGACTGAAATCGAAGAAGGTTGGGGGACTCTCGCGAAGTTCAAGGAGCAAGGAAAGGTGCGCTACATCGGCGTGTCGAATTTCAACGTCGAACAGATGAAGAGGGTACAGAAAATCGCGCCGATTACGAGTCTCCAACCACCTTATTCCATGCTGCGGCGCTCAGTTGAAGAGGAGATTCTGCCATTCGCCCAGGCCAACCACATCGGAGTCATCAACTATTCGCCCATGGTTTCCGGCCTGCTGACCGGCAAGATGACTGCGGATCGTGTTGCCGTGCTTCCCCAAGACGATTGGCGGCGGCGTGCCGTGGAGTTTAACGAGCCGCGCCTGAGCCGAAACCTGCGCCTGGTCGAATTTCTCCGTGAAATTGGAGCGCCACACCACGTCGAGCCCGGCGTCGTCGCCGTGGCCTGGACGCTGCACAATTCCGCCATCACCGCTGCGATTGTTGGGGGGCGGAATGCTCTGCAGGTCGAAGGTCTTGGCGCTGCTCTCCACTTCCGCCTTGGCGACCAGGATTACAAGCGGATCATTGCTTTCCTCGCCGATAACCCCGCGTAGGGTTGCGTTGCCCCGGAATCATCTGGCTTTCAGAGCGGTGTTTTCATACGCAATACAAAAGCCCCGGCAAACCGGGGCTTTTGAGTGTGCAAAGAATTTTCGATTTACATTGCCGCGACGAAATCCGGGACAAGCACTGCGGCATTCTCCTGCAGCAGCTGCGTCATTCTTGCTGCCATGCCGGTGTACATCGAAGCAGCGCGGAACGCATTCACGCGGACACCTTCGCTCGCATGGCTGAATGCATACTGTCCGAGGGCCATTAGTACGCAAACCCTGATTTGCATGGCATCGCTGCGCAGCGTCTCGACAAGTACGCGGTCAACATTCTCACAATGGCGCGTAGCGTAGTCGGCCATTTCCAGCATGACCTTGGCATTCTGATACATCACCCACAGACCATGGGGACCTTCCATCCGGGTCCATGTGTCCTCAGGCGAAGCATTCAGGCCTTCTTTCCATAAGAACTGATCACTCAGCTCGCGAGCGCTCCAGTCCGGCCGTAACCGGGACATCAGCGACTCCCACGATTGAGTATTGCGGCGACGAACACTCAATCGCCAGCGGCCCAGATACAAAGCAACTAAGACAACAGCACCGAGTTGAAGCAGCGGGAAGATCATCGGTAGCCCTCATTCCGGTCTTTGGTAACTATTATGACATTCCGTGAAATTCCGGATGCTTTTTCACGGTTCCTAACACTTCTAACAGAAAACGCAAATGTTGTGGGCATTTTTTCTTCAACTTCCCACGTTTTTCTCATACTGCGGTAACCTAATCTTCTGGTCACATCAGTAACTTAAAGTAACCTTAGGCCGGAGTAAATGACACTTTCGGGTGTTTCTATGGCGAATAGATAGCAGAATAAGAGGTTTAAAAATGAATGATTTGGCAGGAAAGGCAGACAGGACCACTAGCGATGCATATGCCGACCAGGCTTTGAAGGTGCTGTCATGGCGACCCGCGCACTACGCGCATTGCCGGCAACGGCGAGTAGGAAGTTGTGCATTTGAGGCGTGAATTCGCGTCGTTCGGCCTCTGCTTGAACAAAACTGACCGTCCAGTACATTACAGATAATAAGTAACTTGTGCTCGCAATTTGTTCAAGAACATGGAATTGGTGCACGGTCGGAGTCGACCACAGCGCATGGTTTTGATGCACTAATTCCACGAGCAGGCTCGCAAAAGAATAGATACCAAATCCGGTTGCGAGCTGCAGCTCGCGATCACGCCAGCCAAGTGACAGGACCTGGCTGAGCGCTGCGAGACCGATAAAGAACAGGACGCGCACAATTGAAGTGGTGAGCTGCATATGGACAATCAACTGTTTCAGGGGAACGCCCGCATATGCCGACGGTTTCGTAAAGAGCCAAACAACACCGCACAGACACAGCACCAGCGCGACGACCTTCAATCCAGTCCATCGACCTAGAGAACTGCGAATCGGCTTCAAGACGGACATTGAGATCTCAATAAGGATGCAGAACATAAATATGGCATCAACTGTAGCGCTGACCAGATAAATACGCAGCGCGCCCGTGTCCGGGAACCGTCGAAGAAGGACTTCTACACCAATGTCGCTGATGATGCTCCAAGCAAGATATGAAGAGAAGACGGGGAGCGATCGAAATAGATGCCGTTGGAGAAGCAAACCCAGAAGGGCCGCTTCCATTATGAGCCCAACGACAAAGAGCGCTGTATCCAGGGCGACCATCCGCCTCCTGTCAGAGAATCTTGATCAGAAGATTGGTTAAAGTCTAGCAGCCCCTGCAAGCGCTCTTCGTAAAATTAATCGCACATCTAGTTACTGGCGAAGCAACCACCAACAGCCTGAAGCTACTGCGGTTGCTAGCTGGCCACTTTGTTTGGGAACACGATGATCGGCGATTTCACCAGCTTGTTTGGAAATACAATAATCGGCGATTGAGCCAGTTTGTTCGGAAACACGATTATTGGCGACTTCACGAGCTTATTGGGAAACACGATGATCGGTGACTGAGCCAGCTTGTTTGGAAACACGATGATCGGTGACTGAGCCAGCTTGTTTGGAAACACGATGATCGGTGACTGAGCCAGCTTGTTTGGAAACACAATGATAGGCGATTTCACCAGCTTATTCGGGAACACAATGATGGGCGAAGTTGCTGCGAGCCCATTCTGAACCGACGAAGAGTGCGTGGCAGGAGCCGCAACAGCGCTGGCAGTAGACAAACCTAGAGCCATGCCAAGAGCTACGCATGAAACTTTCAACCATGACGAAGACATTTTGGAGTTCCTCAGTGTTTACATCGAAAACTGCAAGAAGACTAACGCAAACAGTGCAATCTGGTACAACAAAAGTACCTAAGTGACAAAAATAAATTGCCAGATAACGTTATCTTGTACCGTATGGTGGGAAATAACCAGTAATAGTCACGAAAAGGTCACGTTACCGTTACCTTGCTGGTGCCCTTCAGCGCTCGGATACAATCTGCCCCAGCCGGATTGTGGCAAATTGCAGAAGTTTCTCCGGGCTGCTCGGCAGACATAAAACCGATTCATTGCAGGAGATAGCTTGATTCCCGAACTGCGCAGTGCCTTCAACGCCAAATTCAATTCGCAGGCTTACTCCGCTTTGCTGAGTCGTCTCGGACACCGGTGCGGAGGCCCGATCCAGTTTCGAGTGGCTGAAACACCCATCTTTCTTCCCAAAAACCTGCTGGATTCGATAGCGGACGAAGGGGCAGCGCTGGCGCAATACCTGATCGCCGATCCCGTCTATCTCGCCGCGGCGCGCCGGGCCATTCCAGCCGGCTTCGATGTTGGTTCCCAAACAAGTCATCCGCATTTTCTAACGGCCGACTTTGCTCTGGTGCGTAGCAGTTCCGGTGAACTCCTGCCTAGGCTCGTCGAGATTCAGGCCTTTCCCTCGGTTTTCGCCTATCAAGCCGAACTCTGCTTCGCCTATCGCGAGGTTTTCGATTTGCCCTCGTCGCTCGGCATCTTTCTATCCGGGTTGGATGAGGTCTCTTATTGGGAACTGCTTCGCCGCACCATTCTTGGCAATCACGACCCCGAAAATGTTGTGCTCACCGAGGTCGATCCGGTTCACCAAAAGACCTTCCCCGATTTCTATGTAACCTCGCAACGCCTGGGGATCCCGGTGGTCGACATAGCGAATCTCGAGCCTATCGGCAAGAAGTTGTACTATCGCGATGCTTCCGGCAAGCTCGTGCCCATCCACCGTATCTACAATCGGGCCATTGCCGATGAGCTGATTGCACGTAACATTCGTCTGCCCTTCGACCTTTCGTATCCCTGGGAAGTGGAGTGGGCAGGGCACCCCAACTGGTATTTCCTCATCAGTAAATTCTCGATTCCGTGGCTGGCGCAGGCCAGGCGCTTTGAGGTTGTCCCTCCCGCAGCGTTCCTCGACGACTTCCTTGCCGGTCCCGGACACGATTTTCTTGCTGAGGCCGGCGTATCCATGCCTGTCGGCGATGCCGGCGTTTACGAAGACATCCTGTTAAAGCCCTTGTTTTCGTTCGCCGGGAAGGGAATCGAGTTTGAACCGTCGCGCGCTCGTTTGGAGGCGATACCCCCGGGGGAGCGCAGCAACTATCTGGTGCAGCAGAGGATGCATTTTGAACCCACCATTGACACGCCGTTCGGGCTCACCCAGGCCGAAATCCGCATTCTATATATGTGGCCTGACCAGGGAGTTTTGACTCCGGCCTTGTCCTTGATCCGCCTGGGACGCGGAAAGATGATGGGCGTTGACCACAATAAAAATCAGCAATGGGTGGGTGGATCGGCGGCTTTGTATATATGATCTTGTAGCGTTCAATTCGTGGTTTTCCGGTTTCTCTGCACGTCCTCTGATGCCGTTTCTCCCCGGCAGAGTTACCTACACGATTACTACTTTTAAACTTTCGTGCTCTAGGTTCTACTGCAGAAGTTGTATACATTCAGCATGTGGACGTATAAGCGGGAAAAGGACATCGCGATGATGGAGATCTCCAAAACAGACGCACCCGAAGAAATGAGCAAGACTGGCCGCGGCAATTTTCTCAAAGAAGTTCGATGCGCCGTGCGATTCCCGCTCTCTCTACCCGTCGAGATGGCCGACGACAAGCTCAACGACCATCCGGCTGTCACGCGCAACGTTTCAGCCAATGGAGTTCTGCTTGAACTCACCGGTCCACTGGCGGTGGGAGAAGAGCTGGATTTCCATTTGCGGATGCCCGGAAGTGTGCTCGGTACTCCCCAGGATGTGTTAGTTCACTGTCGTGGACGTGTGGTACGCTGCTCCATAAGCCAAAGTCAATATCAGGCTGCTGCGACCATCGATGAATATCATTTCGTGGAGCAGTAAAGGCCTTGAATTGACGGCTGTAGCGGCCACTTATGGAACTTCTCGACGAAACACCTGATGGCGAAATACTTGACGCTCCGATCAAGCCGGGGACCATCCGCATTATCCTTGCGGATTCACAGGCTATCTATCGCGTCGGAATTCGCAAAATCTTCGCGCTCGAAGACGATATCCGCGTAGTGGCGCAAGCCGACTCGCTTGAGAATCTTCGCTCTGCGCTTGAACGTCACCCCACCGACGTCGTTCTTATCGAAGGTGGTCTGCTGACCGGTGCACCGACGGCGATCCCCGATGTTCTGCGCGTGGCCCCCGATGTAAAGCTCATCGTCCAGGCGCTCGGCAGCGACGAGAGCCAGACGGTCGACCTCTATCGCCGCGGCGTTCGCGGCATCATTTCCCGATCAATCTCTCCGGACCTGCTGGTTCGCTGCGTGCGACGCATCGCTACCGGAGAAACCTGGATTGATAACCAGGCCGTGAACTGGGTCATCGACGCTTATCGCGCCCAGGCAGCGGCTTTAGTCAGCCCGCGGACGCAGCCACGGCTATCTCCCAAAGAGACGGCGATCATCACTTGCATTACGCAGGGCAAGCGCAACAAGGAAATCGCCTTCCAACTCGGGACCACCGAGCAGGTCATCAAGAACTATCTGCGCAAGATTTATGACAAGCTGGGCGTCTCTGACCGTCTCGAGCTTGCTCTCTATTGCCTGCACAACAAGATCATCAAGTCCGATGCCGACGAGGTTATCGTTGCGCAGAAGATTGTTGCCCGCTGATTACGCAGCATCCATACAATTCACAACGGCGCTGCCTGCGAGCAGCGCCAAAGTTTTTAGCGGCTGATTTCGGCCGTTTCTGCAGCGTCACACCGCTCGCCGCTACAACTCGCGGGCGCCTGCGTATCGCTGAAATTCTTGCGCGCCAACTCCAATAGCCGAATCAGTTCCTCGAGTTCCGTGCGATTCAGGTGTCCCAGTAACTCTCGCGGCTTCTCGGCTATCTCCGCATCCATCTTGCCCAGCAGTTCCAGCCCAGCCACGGAGATTTGCGTCCACACCACCCGCCGATCGCGTTTATCGCGCTGCTGCCGGATCAGTTTCAGTACCTTCATACGCGCTAGCAGGCGGGTGATATCTGGTTCGGCGGTAATCATGCGGTCGCCGATTGCACTGCAAGTCAGACCCTGTGGATGAGCCCCGCGCAGAATCCGCAGAACGTTGTATTGCGTTGATGTAATGCCCCACTCGCGCGTGCTCCGCTGGAAAGCGCGGTGAAGACAATCGGAGGTTCGCAGCAGGTTCAGGAACGCCTCTTCCTCCCTGCTTGAAAAGGGGCGCTCCTGTGCAATTTCGCGTTTCAGACCTGCCATGTCGATCCCTCGGCGCGTCGTTCCCGCCGCCATCCATTTTCTCTGGCCGGCGATACCGAGCTCGTCATTTATTTACTGCTTCACCACATCCAATTCGATGCTCAACGGGATGTCATCGCCAAGCACTGCTGCGGGGTACTTTGTTCCGATGCCGAACGCGGTGCGGCTGATCGTGGTTGTCGCGGAGAAGCCTGCGTGCGGCTTGTGATCCATCCCTGGAACCGGTCCCATCGGACCCTCAACTTGAAGAACGACTGGTTTCGTCACGCCATGCAGAGTCAGGTTCCCGTTCACGGTCAGGCCGTTCGCAGTCTTGGCCACGCTGGTGCTCGTGAAGGTCGCGGTGGGGAACTGTGCCACATCGAACATGCCCGCGCTCTTCAGGTCGGCGTCGCGCCCGCTCACGCCGGTGTCGATTGTGCTCACGTCAATCGTCACGTTCACGGTGGACTTGGTGACGTCCGCCTCATTCCACTGGATCTGCCCGCTGCCGATGCCAAAGCGTCCATGCACCTTCGATAGGCTCATGTGCAGAATGCTGAAATCGACCTCGCTGTGTGCCTTATCCGGGGTCCACGTGGAAGCCTGGGCCACAGCCATCATCGGAACTGCTAACGTCAACATGCCAAGTGTCACTGCCAAATGCTTCATGTCTTGATTCCTTTCATATTTCAGTCCGGCTCTTGCGCGCCGGGCAGGGGGTTGAGATCGCCGCCGGAAACTCTGGAGCGAGTTCGGCGCTGTAAGCAGGGGAAACCGGAGAAGCCTGAATAATGGACGCGCAAGGGGAGTTATTCGTTGCAACAAATATCCAGGTTTCTTAATCCTGTGATTCAGCGGAGAGCTATGCGGTCGAAGGAAAAACCGCAACAGGCGTCGCCGGAAGACGCGGAAGGGCATATTCAAACTTCTCTGCGGGTCGCGAACGACCCCGTCGCGTAGCCGACTTCCCGCCAGAAGGGCTAGATCCGCTTTCAGTCTCTCCGCGCCAAATATTCTCTTTTTACCGATGAGATCTGAATTCCCGTTCAAATTTTGTCAATAGCTGGCGCGGTCTCCCACCTTCCAACTCACTGAGATCACAAGCAAAACACCGCCTCCCTGTTTTGCAGGTAATTCCCCCGGTTAGGCGCACAATCAAGTTGCAATGGAATGTCGCACGCCCCATCTAAACCATGATGATGACAAGCCATCCGTCGAAAGCCGGGCCAGGTCGTTCGCGGCCCATCCGAGGAAGGGGGGTACCCCCACCCCCCCTAAAATATTTGCAGTTTTCCACAAAATGTTTGCATGTTTTTCATCAGTCAATTCCGACTGTTCTTGTCCAATTTGCACGCGACCGTAATCTGTGAACTCTGAACTGCGAACTTGGAGCCCTATAAGCCGTGATGACTGAACCCGACATCTGTCGCTGGGTGCTAACCTGAAGCTTCGCCTTCAATGTTTGTCACCTCACAGCACGCGCACTTCATCGGTATCGGCGGCATCGGCATGAGCGGAATCGCCGAGATCCTGCTGAACATGGGTTTCCAGGTCTCCGGCTCCGACCTGCGCCGCGGCGCGGTCACCGATCGACTGGCCCAGTTGGGCGCAACGATTTATGAAGGACACAAGGCCGCCAACGTGGCCGGCGCGACGGTTGTAGTGACCAGCTCCGCGGTTTCTCCCAGCAATCCTGAAGTTGTGGAAGCGCGCGCCTGCAAAATTCCGGTGATCCAGCGTGCGGAAATGCTCGCCGAGTTGATGCGCCTCAAATACGGCATCGCCATCGCCGGAATGCACGGCAAGACCACCACCACGTCGATGGTCGCCTCCGTGCTCGCCGCCGGCGGTCTCGATCCGACCGTCGTAGTCGGCGGCCGAGTCGATGCGCTCGGTTCGAACGCCAAACTTGGCACTACGCAATACCTTGTCGCCGAAGCCGACGAAAGTGATCGCTCGTTTCTGAAGTTGCCACCCATTCTCGCCGTGGTTACCAACCTCGACCGCGAGCACATGGACTGTTATCGCGACATGGACGATGTGGAACACGCGTTCCTCGCCTTCATGGATAAAGTTCCTTTCTACGGCGCAGTCACGGCATGCATTGACAATGCCGCTCTCGCGGCCATTCTGCCCCGGGTCCATCGCCGCGTTTTCACGTACGGCACAGCGCCCGAGGCGGACTACCGTCTCGAGCTCCTCGAGCCTCGTCCCGGGTGCTTCTCGCACTTCCAGGTTCATGCGCCCACGGCCAGGCTTGGCTCATTTGAACTGCACGTGCCCGGTCGCCACAACGCACTTAATGCCACGGCCGCCGTCGCCATCGCGCATCAGCTTGGGCTGACGTCGGAACAAATTGCGGTTGGTATCTCCAGTTTTCGCGGAGTCGATCGCCGCTTTCAGATTCGCGGAGCGGCACGCGGCGTTACCGTGGTCGACGACTACGGCCATCACCCCACCGAGATCCGCGCTACCCTGGCAGCCGCACGTGAATGTTGCCATGGCCGCATTTACGTGGTCTTCCAGCCGCATCGTTACAGCCGTACCCGCGACCTGCTTGACGAGTTTGGTGGAGCGTTCACGGATGCCGACAGCGTGTTTGTGCTGCCGATTTATGCCGCCAGCGAAGAGCCTCTTCCCGGCATTACCGCGGAGTTACTGACGTCGAAGATCACGTCGTCGCAAGCGCACTATGTTTCCGACTTTGCCGCTGCGGTGGCAGAGGTTGCGAGTGGCGCGAAAGATGGGGACATGATTTTGACGTTGGGCGCAGGCAGCGTTAGCCAGCTTGCTCCCCAGATCCTCGCGGAGCTTGAATCAAAATCATAGCGTTGCATCCTGTCTTGTTTACCGCCTGTTGTGCCTACCATCACGTTCGATAATCAAACCGTTTACTGGCCGCTATTTCGTTTGCTATCATTCCGCGGACAAACCATTGTCTACGCAAGGAGCACCAAATGAAGCACGCATCGCGCAGGGACTTTTTGAAGGCTGCCTCGGCAACTGCGGCAGCGCTCGCCATTACACGTTCAACGCCTGTATGGGCTGTCGGAGATGCTCCGTCAGGCGCGGTGAAAGTGTGGGGCACCTTCCGCGATCAGCGTCATGCTGAACGGCCGAGCCTGGAGTGGAAGAAGGCCACTCAGGTTGCCGCGGACGCGATTCAACTCGATATGTCCGCTCCTCGTCAGCAGATTCTCGGGTTCGGCGCGGCCATCACCGAGGCCTCAGCCTATGTGCTCAGCCGGCTGAGCGAGGCTGAGCGTGCACCCGTGATGCACGATCTGTTCGCGCCCGATGCCCTGGCGCTGAACGTGTGCCGCACCTGCATCGGTTCCAGCGACTACGCGACCAAGGCATATAGCTACGACGAAAGCAGCGAGCCCGATCCTGATCTGAAGAAATTTTCCATCGATCACGACAAGGAGTTCTATCTGCCCATCCTGCGTGAAGCACGCAAGCAGAATCCCGAGATGTTTCTCTTCTCATCGCCATGGAGTCCTCCCGGCTGGATGAAGCCAAACAACTCGATGATCGGCGGCGCGATGCGCAAGCCGAGCTTCGGGCCGTATGCGAACTACTTCGTCAAGTTCCTTGAGGCGTATAAGGCAGAGGGCGTCGTCATTGACGCGGTCACTGTGCAGAATGAGACCGACGCGGAGCAGGAAGGACACATGCCCGCGTGCCTGTTTTCGCAGGAGCAGGAGATGGAATTTGCCGCGCGCTTCCTTGCGCCGGCAATTCGCAAAGCCGGCATGAATACCAGGATCTGGCTTCTCGATCACAACTACAGTTTGTGGGGAAGGGCAGTCGACGAACTGAGTGATACCGTCGGTTTACGACGCGGTCGATGGAATTGCCTGGCACGGATACGTTGGAGAGCCCACGGCAATGACGCGCGTCCACGACGCGTTCCCCGCGAAGAATGCCTATTGGACCGAGGGCGGTCCTGACATCAATCAGCCCGACTATCAAACCGACTATACGAAGTGGGCCGATCAATACAACAGCATCCTCAATAACTGGGCTCGTTCCATCACCGCATGGAACGTCGCGCTCGACGAGAAGGGCCGCCCGGATATCGGACCGTTCTCCTGCGGAGGCGTCATCACCATCGACAACGCGACGCAGAAGATTACAACCAGCGGCCAGTACTGGGCTTTCGCACACTATTCCAGGCACGTAAAGCGTGGGGCAAGAGTATTTGCCACCAACGGGGTGGGCAATCTCAACGAAGCAGGCGTATCGCATACCGGCTTCTGCAACCCCGATGGCAGCTGCGTCGCGGTGCTCGCTAACAAGGGTTCAGCGAAGCGGGTTCAGCTGCTGATGGCGGCAAAGACGCTCGACGTTGATCTTCCCGCCGACTCAGTCCAGACGCTGCATTGGAGTTAAAAGGTCAGCGAAGAAAGAAAGCCAGAAATGCGCGAACACGTAGGATGCCTTCGCAAATAAACTTGTTGTCATCTTGAGCGAAGGTCGCCCAGGCGACCGAGTCGAAAGATCTGCGGTTGCTTGTCAACCTCATGGGACCATCTCAGCCGTACGCAAGCTGTACTCAAGCTGGACCCGGTTGTTCTGTGCGAGGGCAATTGCGCAGGTACGCTGCTAGTAGATTTCGCTTGCCGTCTGCGTAGAACGAATCTTGCCCGCTTCGACTGAGAGCTGATAAGTGATGCCGTCTCCTGCCCACGACTTGATATAGAAATCGGCCCCCGGCGCAACCTTCTGCACAGTAAACGGCCCGTACGTAAGCGCCTTATGTGTCTGCATCAGGCCTGATGCGCGGTCGGCATCGATGAAGTACGCTGCGCCATAACCGACTACATGCGCTTTCCCGTCTGGCTCCAGCAGAACAGCGGCTCGTTCCTCGACGCCGATTCCACGAACCTTGGGCGCAGTTGGCGGAACAGGCTTTCCATCGGGTTCATTGAGTCGAGCCAGAAATACAAGAAGCCGCCCCATGCGATCGCGGCGCGCGAAGTGTGTGTCGGCGATGACATCCTTGAGAATCGGAATGTTGAGAAACCTGCTCGCCAGCGTGATGCGCGCGCTGAACGGATCCGCCAACGCGGTTTTCCCGTCGAGGTTCGGATCATCCGGCTTGTCGCCTTGTGCGGTGTAGATATACTCGCCCAGCACCGCCAGTCCTGCGCTGGTTCCACCGATCGGCACACCCCGACGGATCGCGTCGTTCAACGCAGCCTGCACCGGTGTATTCATCCAGAAGTTGATGTAGTTGGCCTGATCACCGCCGGCAATAAAGATTGCACTGGCGTGCTTGATCGCATCGCCTACAAACGGATCGGCGGCAGCTTTGCGATTGGGAACGATCAGTGTCGCCACCGAATTAAGATGGCAGATGCCGCGCAGATAAAAGTTGTATTCGTCATCTCCGGTGGCGCGAAGAATCAAAAAGTCTCCGCCCCCCGCGCGATCGCACAAAAATTGAAACGCCTGGTCGAGATCGGTCCCGCCCCCCATCAAAGCAAACCCCGGTCGCGACTGCGCCTTGATATTGGCGGGCTCTCCGGCGCGGATATACCGATAGGCCGGTCGATTGCGACAGTGAGCTGAGCCCAGTCGTCGCCAGAAGAAATGCCAGTCCGAGCAATCGCAAACGGCTCATTTTGGTAGCTTATTCCATGTCACGCTCTGTGCCCGTTACGGTACGGGTTCCCCTTGCCGCGTATGCGGAAAAAAGCCACTCTAACGCGGTCTATAGTTGAGCTGGCGACTCTCCCGACCTACGGCTCAAGCGTGGCACAACGTGATAACAAAACCCGGTCCCTTGCGTGGGAGGAAGACGTCCCCGCGGAACCGCGCTTTCGGCGTACGCAGCCGGGCGCGCCCGTCTCGGTTCGCGGACTTCCCGGCATGCCCATCGACATGGACGACGAGGACGACGCTCCTCGCGGTCGCAGCAAGCCACGCAAGTTCGGCGACGAACCAACTCGGCGCTGGTGGCGACCGGTCACTCCTATCGGGCGCATTTTGCTTGGAACCGGCGTAGTCGTTATCTTCTCCACTTTCGCTGTGGGCGCTTATGTGCTCCGGAATTTTCTCGAACACGATTCACGCTTTCGCATCGCGGGCACCAGTAACATTCAGGCCACCGGCCTGGGGCAGGTAAGCCGCGCTGAGATGTTGCCGGTCTTTGGCGAAGATATTGGCCGCAATGTTTTCTTCGTGCCTCTCGGTGAACGTCGCAAGCAGCTTGAGCAGATTCCCTGGATCGAGCACGCTACGGTGATGCGTTTGCTGCCTGACCAGATTCGTATCACCGTCGTGGAGCGCAAGCCAATCGCGTTTCTACGTCAGGGCGCGCAGGTTGGCCTTGTTGATGCGAATGGCGTACTGCTCACCGAACCGCCGTCGATGATGGCCCAGCATCACTACTCTTTCCCGGTAGTCACCGGAATTGACGGCCGCGATCCGATCGCTTCGCGCCGCGCTCGCATGGAGGTTTATCAGCACCTCGTTAGCGAGCTTGACGCCGGCGGACAGCACTTGTCCGACCAGATATCCGAGATTGATTTGTCCGATCCTGAAGATGCGCGCGTGCTGATGCCGGAGCAGGGAACCGACATCGTGGCACACTTCGGAGCCGACCACTTTCTCGAGCGCTATCAGCGCTACAAGGCGCACATCTCCGAGTGGCGCCAGCAATATCCCAAGCTTGCCGAGGTCGATCTGCGCTATGAGCAGCAGGTTGTGCTGCAGATGACGGGTGGAGAAAACGCTGCGCCGGCTAAGTTGATGCCCAGCGAAGCCATTGACGGTCTGGCAGACCAGCCAAAGCCAGAAGTCGAGGCCGTGGCTCCGAAGCCTGTTGCAGTAAAACACGTTGAAGCCGCCAAGCCCCACGCGCCCGCAAAACCGTCAGCTAAGACCAAAACCACCAAGGCGAAAACCAAGACCAAGCATCCTGATCCAAAACATACCGTGAAGAAGTCAACCCCGAAACCGCACCCCGGAACCACAACCACTGGTCAGTGAGAGAACGATGAGCGAGAAGCAGGAAAACCTGATCGTGGTGCTCGACGTGGGCAGCTCATGGACGCGGGTGCTTGCGGCCGACGTGAATGAGGGAGCGCTTCGCTATCGTGGACACGGCCTCGTCGAATCAACCGGAATGCGCAAAGGCCTCATCTCCGAGCTTGGACCTGCAGCCAAAGTCGTGAAGCAGGCGAACGAGCAGGCGGAGTGGATCGCGCGCGCAAATATCGATCAGTGCGTGGTCGGCGTCGGTGGTCCCCACATTCGCGGACTGAACACGAATGGCGGATTCGACCTCGGCAGCCGCATGCGCGAAATTACGCGGGAAGATGTGCGCGCCGCCGTCGAACGTGCGCGTGCCGTCGAGCGGCCTCCTGATCGCGAAATTCTGCACCTCCTTCCGCGCCAGTTCATTCTCGACGACCAGCCGGGCATCTTCGATCCCGTGGGCATGGTCGGCGCACGTCTCGAGGTCGACCTGCACATTGCCACGTGTTCCGGCAGCGCGCTGCAGAGCACTGTCACATGCGCTAATCGCGCAGGACTCGAAGTGTCCGAGGCAGTTCTCGAATCGATCGCAGCGGCGGAAGCCACCCTTTCCGCGGACGAGCGTGAACTTGGCGTTTGCCTGCTTGACATCGGCGCGCACTCCAGTGACCTGGTTGTGTTCTTCGAAGGCGCGGTGGCGCACACCTCATCGGTTCCCGTAGGTGGCAATCATTTCACCAACGATCTTGCCGTCGGCTTGCAAATGCCGGTGGCCCAGGCCGAAGAACTGAAGCGCCAGTATGGCCACGCCGTGGTCACCGCTGTTCCGCTCGAGGCTGAAATAGAAATCAACAACCCCGAACCGCAGCGTCTCGTATTGCGCACACTTGCTGAGATTCTCGAGCCGCGAGCACGCGAGCTTTTGTATTTTGTTAAAGAGAGCCTTCGCCAGGGTGGCGTCCTTGAGGCGCTCGGTGCCGGATGCGTTCTGACCGGCGGGGGCGCAATGCTGCCGGGTATGCTCGACGTCACTGAGAGCCAGCTTCGCGTTCCGGCACGGACAGGTATGCCGGTGCGGCTTTCCAACATGCCCGGCGAATTAGTTCATCCCAGCTTTTCCACTGCCATCGGAATGCTACTGTACGCACATCGCACACGTGTAACCCGTGCGGCAGAAAACAACAGCTTGCGCGCCAAACTGCGCGCCATCTTCGCAGCCAGTTTCTAAGACAAGGGATCAATGTCAATGACGAATGGGGAGGCGCCAGACGCTATGGATCAGCAGAAGGCAGAAGCCGCTGAAATACGGATTCAGTTTCACGACGAAGAAATACGAGGCGCGCGGATCAAAGTAATCGGTGTGGGTGGCGGCGGCGGTAACGCTGTGAATCGCATGATCCAAGCCGGTCTCGAAGGCGTCGAGTTCATTGCGGCGAATACAGACGTGCAGGCGCTCAAGCTCTCCCTGGCTCCTGTGAAGCTGCAACTTGGCGTCCGTCTAACGTCAGGGCTTGGCGCGGGTGCGAATCCAGACGTAGGTCGTCGCGCGGCGCTCGAAGACTCTGAAAAGATCATCGAAGCGCTCGAAGGCGCCGACATGGTGTTTGTAACCGCCGGATTGGGCGGAGGCACCGGAACCGGTGCAGCTCCGGTCATCGCATCGCTGGCCAGCGAAATGGGCATCCTGACGGTCGCCGTCATCACGCGTCCGTTCGCGTTTGAAGGCAAGCGCCGCCTGCAGCAGGCAGAGCGTGGGCTCAAGGAGCTTCTTGAGAGCGTGGACACGATGATCGTGATCCCCAACGAAAAGCTGCTCGCAGTTGCCAAGGACGCAGGCTTCTTCGAGAGTTTCCGGATTGCCGACGACGTTCTGCGGCAGGGCGTTCAGGGCATTTCCGACATTATTACGATTCCCGGCATCATCAATCGCGACTTTGCCGACGTCAAGACCACGATGGCCGGCATGGGCCACGCCGTCATGGGGACAGCGATTCGCTCCGGCGACAATCGTGCCAAGGAGGCAGCGCAGGCCGCCATGGCTTCACCGTTGCTTGATGCAGGAGCGATCGACGGAGCGCGCGGCATCCTGATCAACATCACGGGCTCCAGCAACTTGAAGCTCTCCGAAGTCAATGAGGCTTCTTCGCTGATCCAGAGTTCGGCTCACGAGGATGCCAACATCATCTTCGGCGCAGTTCTCGACGAGCGGATGGGCGACGAAGTGAAAATTACGGTCATTGCCACGGGCTTCCGCGATCAGATGCCGGAGCGGCGGGCGCGCATGCTCAGCGTCGAAGAAATGTCAGTCGTTACGGTTCCGGTTGTCGCTGCAGACTCGTGGATGCGCGAAAAAGCTCCCGCGCCTCCACCCGCGCCCGCGCCACCCCGCTTCATGAGCGAAGAAGAGGACGAGGAGTCTGGCGATGACGAAGCGGAGTTTGTGGTAGTAGCCGCTCGGCCCCACCACGCCGAGATCGATGATGAACCGGCTTTCGCGCCGCTCCCTCGCGACTACGCTTCTGACTTTGGTAACAGTATGCGAGCACCTGTGATCACCGAAGATCATGTGTCTCAACCAGCCATAAGTCCTTTATCTGCTTCTGAAAATGAGGAGGAACGGGATCTCGACGTTCCGACCTTTATGCGACGAATGAAATTCTGAGTTATTTGAGGTCAGTCGGGGCTTGCTTTGAATCGAGAGAGCGGTATAGTTCAATTAGTTCTCAAAATCCAAGAGTCCAAAACAGTAGAACCATGCGGCATTGTTGTCTTTCCCCATTTGAGCGTAGGCGGTCAACGGTCATTGGGTGACAGTCCTCACTTACTGCGGCCAAAGCGTGTGGGATAAACAGTTTGAACTTCAGAACGAAGTGCGATTCTGCACGGCAGACGCATGGCACGCAATCCTTTATTGAGGGGAATTTGTCCAGGATGAGACTGTCTTGCGTTTTTGCCTTGGGGCTGACGGTTATAGGAACGAGTTTCGGCGCCAGCGGTGCCGTTGCACTCGACGTGCAGCACACCGTGCATCACTCGCGAACCGCGAGCAAGCACCTTGCCGTCAGGCATACAACGCACTCCAGTAGCTCCTCAACCAGTCTTCACCGTGTGCATTCCACGGGTTCAAGTGCCACGCTGCATCACGCTGTACTGACGAGTCGCCGTCATCATTATTATGGCGAGCGCTTTACCGCCAGTTCATTTGCCAAAGGCGACATCTTTGCCGGCGATGTCACTGCTGGAGAAGATCCAGTAGTCCGCCAGGCCGCGATTGACGCGCTGGGCGACATGAACGGGACAGCAGTGGTCATCGATCCATCTAATGGCCGCATCCTTGCCATGGTCAACCAGAAGCTCGCGCTCTCCCCGGGTGCTGAGCCCTGCTCCACCATTAAGATTTCGGTTGCCCTGGCAGCGCTGAGTGAAGGTCTCGTTACGCGCGACACGCCAGTGCAGCTGGCCGGCTTCCGCATGAACATGACGGATGCCATCGCCAAGAGCAACAATCTCTATTTCGAAGAGCTCGGTCGCGAACTCGGATTTGAACGCGTTCACCACTATGCCAGGCAGTTCGGACTTGGTGAATTGGCCGGATACCACATTGATGGTGAGCAGCTTGGCCAGTATCCATCCGAAGCGCTTCCGGCCTCGGAAGGTGGAGTAGGCCGTATGTGCAGCTTTGGCCAGGGCGTCTCCATGACGCCGCTGCAACTTGGAGCATTCGTCGCTTCGATTGCAAACGGCGGAACGCTCTACTATCTCCAGCATCCTACTTCGACCGAAGAGGTCATGGCATTCCAGCCCAAGGTAAAGCGGACGCTTGATATAGCCCGTTACGTACCTGACCTGCAGGACGGCATGGCCGGCGCCGTGCAATATGGAACCGCCCGCCGCCTGCGTGCCAACTTCCAGGAACTGCCGGTATTCGGCAAGACGGGAACCTGCTCCGACAAGGGAACTCGGTTTGGCTGGTTTGTTTCCTATTCCGAAGCGCCTCAGGGCAGCCTGGTAACAGTGTTCTTCCTCGAGGGTGGGCGACCGACATTCGGTCCTCGCGCCGCCGAACTCACGGGCGAGTTCTATAAGAATCTCTGGGATCGTAACTACTTCGCCGACAAGGGTACGCAGGCGAGCGCGACGCTCCAACTCATAACCGCTCCCAGCATCCGATAGCGGTTAAAACATTCTCCAGGCAAGCCACCTTAGGGTGGCTTTTCTATTTGTGACCCAATCGATAACCAAACTTTGTGGCGTTCCGGCTTCACGTGAAGTGAGGCGCGGCGATTTTTTAAAGTGAATGCTTTACGGTGGATCGAGATGATTCGGGGTTTCATCTCATTGCTTTTCGATTGAATTCCGGTCCCCGGAGTAAGGCTTCTGGTACTCGGCGCAGTCTTCCAAGTGCGGGTAACCTTGCAAGGGCGCTCAAACGTTGCAACAATCGGTTGTCTATGGGTCACCGGCTTCCCCAGGAGCTTCTCCAAGAGCTGCGCACCTATCTCGAGCACTTCGACCAAACTGGTCATCTCGGGGAGAGTGATACTGTTGCCGAAATCAAGCGTCGTCTTATGGATCGAATTGGCGAGGTGGAAGCAACACTGAAGATGACGCCAGCCCCCGGCCCGGTGGACATCCGTAAACACCACTCAGCCAGATAAAGCGCCTGCGTCGGTGCCCTCACCTTTTTCCAGAAACATGTCCTTTCCGTCCTCGCGGCAGGTTCTCCGGGATTCCTTGTAAATACGCCCTTGATCGATTGAATTGAAACGAAATCAGTTCACGATCATCGGATAGAGTGAAGTCAGGGGTGCGCCAGGTCGCGGCCGCTCTTGATTCAATCCCCGGCAGCAAATTGGATTTGGCCATGGAACTTCCCACACAGATTCTTCTCACGTACGGTTATTTGCTGCTCTTCGGCTGGATCCTGGTGGAGCAATTTGGCATTCCCTTGCCTGCCACACCAGTACTGTTGGCCGCCGGGGCCATGTCTGCTGAGCACCAGATCAGCTTTGTTGTGGCGTTTGTAGCCGGACTGTTGGCGTGCATGACGGCAGACACGAGCTGGTTTCTGATTGGTCGTCGCTACGGGCACCATGTGCTTCGGATTCTCTGCAAGCTGTCGATGGAGCCGACCATCTGCGTCCGGCGAACGCAGGACTCGTTTGGTCGCCGCCGCGGAACGATGCTGATGTTCGCCAAGTTTGTTCCAGGGCTGGCAACACTTGCCGCCCCGGTGGCCGGACAGAATGGCATGGGCCTGGGCAGATTTCTGTTCTTCGACAGCATTGGCGCCTCGCTGTGGCTGCTTGCGCTTCTCAGCGGCGGCAGGCTGTTCGGCGATGCACTGAAACGCGATCCCAGTCTTCTGAATTGGGTGGGACGCTTCTCGGGAGCACTCCTGCTGCTCGGCATTCTCGGATTCTTTATCATGCGCGTGTACCGTCGGCGCATGGTCTTGAAGAAGCTGGTGGCATCGCGTCTTGAACCCGAAGACCTGAAAGCGCAGCTCGATGCTGGTGAGCAGGTGTATATCGTGGATCTGCGGCATCCGCTTGAGCTGGTGGCGGAGCCGTTTACACTGCCGAGCGCGTTGCATTTTTCGCCCGATGCGCTGGCCGCCCGGCATATTGAAATTCCGCGTGATCGGGATGTTGTGCTGTTTTGCACCTGCCCCAGCGAAGCTACGGCGGCCAAGACGGCAATGACACTGCACAAGCTAGGGATTGAGCGCGTGCGCCCCCTGCGTGGTGGTTACGACGAGTGGAAGCGGCTAGGGTTCCCCCTGGATGCGATCCCACCCGTGAATCCGGTTATCCCTGTGTCGCAGGTGGGGCGCGAACTGCACGGATTTCGTTGAGTTCGGGTCCAATGTTGAAGCCGCCAATATCTCAGTCACTTCCACATTGGCTGCTTTCCTCGTCCTGGCGAACGCGAGCTTTGATTTCGACTAGGCACGGAGTTTCCGATTCTTCCCATTGCGCAGGAGTTCTCAACCATTCCAATTTTTCTTAAAGGAAGCCTTTGATGGCGCACGTCGCGATCTGGAGCATATCTGCCCTTAGCATCGCGCTCATGCTTTTCAGGCCATTCGGCGTCCCGGAATTTGTGTGGACCGCAGCCGGGGCGCTGTTTCTTTGCGTACTTGGGCTCATCCCCATGAAGTTGGCGGCCCATGCAGTCGCCGAGGGAATGGATGTGTATCTCTTTCTCGCCGGCATGATGCTTTTATCGGAACTGGCGCGGAGGAATGGCGTCTTTGATTGGCTGGCGAACCTGGCGGTCAAGCGAGCCGGTGGATCGTCGGCGCGGCTCTTCACGCTGATCTATGGTGTCGGCACGGTGGTCACGATTTTCATGTCGAACGATGCCACGGCGGTAGTGTTGACACCTGCAGTGCTGTCGGCAGTAAAGCATGCCAGGGCAAAACCCATGCCCTACCTGCTGGCCTGCGCTCTGATTGCAAACGCAGCGAGCTTCGTATTGCCGATTTCGAATCCCGCCAACCTGGTTGTTTTTCACGATTCCATGCCGCCGCTTGTGAAGTGGCTGGCTATGTTTTCTTTTCCATCGCTTATTTCCATTGTCGCAACCTATTTTCTGCTCCAGTGGCATAGCCGGAAAGAATTGGCTGCTCCATGCAACGGATCGAGTGCTGAAGTCAAGCTTTCGCCGATGGGCAGTGTGAGTCTCTTCGGTATTCTCGCAGTTGCCGTAGTTCTGCTGGTTGCCTCGGCAGTCAAAATGAACCTGGGCTTGCCCACGTGCATTGCGGCGGTTGTTGTCGCTTGCCTTGTTGTGATCTTGGGCCGTTCCAATCCAGTACACCTCGTCCGCGAGATCAGTTGGAGCATTCTGCCGCTGGTTGCCGCGCTGTTCGTAATCGTGGAAGCAGTCAAGAGCGCTGGCGCGTCGCATATGTTGCAGGGCGCGGTCGAGCACCTGATGAAGTGGCCGCGCCCTGAAAGCGCATTTGTGCTGGCCGGTGCAATTGCATTCGGTACGAATCTTGTGAACAACCTCCCCTTGGGATTGATCGCAGGCGCGACTTTGCACAGCGTAGCGCTGCGTCCGATTATTTCCAAGGTTGTGCTGATCGGCATCGATCTCGGTCCCAATCTCTCAATCACTGGGTCCCTCGCGACTATTCTGTGGCTCATCGCCATCCGTCGTGAAGGGATGCATGTCAGTGGATGGCAATTCCTCAAAGCGGGCATGCTTATCATGCCCATCTCCCTGGTGCTTGCGATCGGCGGGGCACTCCTGCTCGGAGGAAGTTGATGCCACGCCGTTCAGGCTGTCTACGCGGGTTTTGCGAATAGCGCGGCAAGCTTGCTGCCCATTGGCGAGCCGATGCCTGTACATGGATCAGGCCCCGTGGCAGCGTTGTAATAGCCGTTCCCGCCACTGGTAATGTCATTAAAATCAGCCGGATTCTGATAAAGAGATGGGGTGACAAAACCGAGCTTCTTCCCGAAGGCTGCAAACAATCCCGCATAGAGGGGAGCCACTGCGCTTGTGCCGCCAACGACGGTAGTGGACCCGTGCACGATGACGTTGTACCCGGTGTTGGGATCTGCATCGCCGCAGACATCCGGAACCATCCGGCCCTTTCCATAGGAAGAGCCAGAGGGCGGCTTAGGTATTCCGATTTGGAAGCTCTGCGCCGGGAAAATAGTGGAGTAGCCGCCACCGGTTCCTTCGCCATTGGTCTGACCCGGGCTATCGTTCCACACGGTCTCGACGGAATTGGTTTTGTAGGTGCCGCCACAACCGACGACATGTGGACAGGAGGCAGGAGCATCGACGTTGGCGGGGGTTGAGCCGCCGTCGCTTGAGTCGTTGTCGCCTGAAGCCGCAAAGACGACCATGCCAAGATCGGTAGCAGTGGCCGCGGCGCTCTCCATTTCCTGCGCGGCGGTCGTGCCCCAGGTGGATTCGTCAGCGCCCCATGAGATGGAGCACACATCGCAGCCATCTTTGGCAGCCTTCTGCACGGCGGAAGCTATGTCCTGCGACCAATACATGCGAATAGTGGCTGCTTTGCCAGTGGCGGCATAGTAGGCGGCCCCGGCAACCTCGATATCGAGCGCAACCTCGTAATCGGGATCGCCGTTCGAGCCAGTGCTTTGGTTCGGGTTATTCTTGGTGCCGTCGACGGAGACGTCGGTAATGTGCGGGACGGGCTGGTTGATGGATTTGAAGTACACGTCAATGTCGGATTGCACCCATCCGCCGCCGAGTTCGACGATCGCGATGACGCCTCCGCCGCTGAGACTCGTGGGCCATTTGTATGCGGAACAAAGATTCGGGACGTCCCAGGGCGCAGAAGCGTGGGGACCGATCTGAAAATGCGGAGTGAGACGGCGTAGCTTGAAGTAGGGGTGGCAGTTCACTTGCGGAGATGGAGGCATAGTAGAGGATTCCTCGTCGCAATGATTGGCTATCTCATGCGTTAGATGCCAGATTTTGAGAGGCGTGAATTGGATTTAGATTTCTGCTAAACCAAAGTCACGGAAGGCTAAAGCCTTAGTATGAATGGGGAAGCGGTTACTACCTCAACATGCGAAGACCACATGTTGGGACCCCAACCTCCGGGAGAACTCTGTTGGCATACGACGATCTGCGCGACTGGATTACTGCACTGGAAAAGAATGGCGAACTCAAGCGGATTCGCGAGCAAGTGTCGCCTGACCTTGAGATCACCGAGATTACCGACCGGGTGAGCAAGATCGGCGAGCACGGCAAAGATGCCGCTTCGAAAGGGAAGTACGCCGCCGGCGGCCCTGCTCTGCTTTTCGAAAATATTAAGGGGCATCCCGGTCACAAGGTCCTGATCAACCAGTTCGGCAGCGAACGGCGCATGGCGATGGCGCTTGGCGTCGAACGGTTGGACGAAATTGCCGAGCGTATCAAGGGTCTGATGAACGTCAAGGCGCCATCGGGACTTTTCGACAAGCTGAAGATGCTTCCCCAATTGGGCGCGCTGACCAGTGCATTCCCGAAGACGGTGCTGGCTAAGGATGCTCAGTGTAAAGAAATCATTCTCAAAGACAACTTTGATTTGAATGCGTTTCCGATTTTGAAGTGCTGGCCCTATGACGGCGGACGATTCATCACACTGCCTTGTGTACACACGCGCGATCCGCGCAACGGCAAGCGCAACATCGGCATGTATCGCATGCAGGTGTACGACGGACAGACGACAGGTATGCACTGGCAGCGTCAGAAGGTGGCGGCGGAGCACTATCGCGAGGCTATGCGAGCACAGGCTGCAGCCGGTTCTGTTGGCGATTCAAAATCGGCAAGAGTTGCGGCGATGGCGGAGTCAGCTGGCGGCGCGGTGGCTATCCCCGACGGACCCATCGGCGGTATTCCGCAGGTTGTCATGGGCAATCTGAAAGGCTCACGGCTTGAAGTTGCAGTCGCCATCGGGACCGAACCTGCGACAACGTTTGCGGCGATCGTGCCTGCTCCCCCGGAAGTTGAGGAGTTGATGATCGCTGGCTTCCTGCGCGGTAAGTCGGTTGAAATCGTGAAGTGCGAGACGGTGGATATCGAAGTCCCCGCCAGCGCGGAGATTGTGCTCGAGGGCTACGTGGAACTCGGCGAACTGCGCAGTGAGGGGCCGTTTGGCGATCACACCGGTTTCTACACCATGACGGACGATTACCCCGTTTTTCACCTGACATGCATCACCCATCGCAAGGATCCGATTTACGCGGCAACCATTGTGGGCAAACCTCCGATGGAAGATGCATGGATGGGAAAGGCGGTGGAGCGGATATTTCTGCCGGCGATGAAGCTGACGATTCCGGAGATTGTGGATATTAACTTGCCGGTGGAAGGCGTCTTTCACAACCTGATGCTGGTGTCGATCAAGAAGAGCTATCCCGGACAGGCGCGCAAGGTCATGAATGCGATCTGGTCACTGGGACAGGCGATGTTCACCAAGTGCATTGTCATAGTGGATGAGGATTGCGATGTGCAGGACATCGGCGAAGTGGTGCTGCGGGTGACGAACAACATTGATCCAGAACGCGATATCCAGTTCACCTTAGGGCCGATCGATTCGCTGGATCATTCCTCGCGTATGCCCAATTTCGGATCGAAGATGGGCATCGACGCCACGCGCAAATGGAAGGCCGAGGGATTTGAGCGGCCGTGGCCGGCAATGATCGAGATGGATCGCGCTACCAAGGCCAAAATAGACGACCTGTGGGAGAGATTGGGACTTTGAAGGAATGAACACATCGCCATCTTTTTGTCATAATGCCGTAATTTATTGCTAGGATTTGCATGAGGTCGAACTTTTTAGTTCACTTCCCATGAGGCTTTCCTTCAAGTCTGCAGTTGTCATTCTCGTCCTTTTCGCAGCTTCGCTGGCGGGCACCGGCGAGCCGTTGGGCTTCGACCTGCACGGTCGGCCAGTTCGAGGGCTTGCCGGGCCAGATACCCATCTTGTAGTGCTCATCTTTGCGGCGAGCGATTGTCCCATCTGCAACCGCTACGTGCCGGAGATCGCCCGCCTTGATCACGAGTATTCTTCGCGCGGGGTCCGGATATGGTGGGTCTTTCCCAATCCGGAAGACACCCGATCCGTCGTCACAAAGCACAATCAGGAATTCTCAATTCGAGAGCGAACCGTGCTCGACGCACGGCAGACCCTGGTTCATCTCGCACATGTCTCGGTCACGCCCGAAGCGGCGGTCTTCAAAATCGATGGAGATGGGATGCATGAGGTCTATAGCGGCCGCATCGATGACCGCTACGTGGCCATCGGCAGGGAGAAGCCGCAGCCGGATCATCATGATCTCGAACTTGCTCTGACCGCCGCGCTCAATGGCCAGAGAATTCCGCGACCTGTTGGTCCACCGGTGGGATGTTCCGTCGTTTTTCTCCAGAAATGAAGGCCATCGGCACAATCGCGATCTTATCGGCGCTGGGAGCGTGCATTGGTTCGATGGGCCGCCAGCAGAATTCAAGCGCGCATGATGCGATACAAGGGCGTGACCCAGTCGCGACTGGGGCTTCGACATCGGGCACTCTTACTGAACATAAGGAGCAAGCGGCCAATGCTTCCGCGACTACGTGGAGCCGCGACGTCGCGCCCATCCTATTTAAGAATTGCGCTACGTGTCATCACCCCGGAGGCGGCGGTCCGTTCAGCTTGCTGACGTATGAGAATGCGCATCGCTGGGGTCCGCAAATCCTGACGGTTACCCAATCGCGATTCATGCCGCCCTGGCTGCCTGAGCCAGGCTATGGAGACTTTGCGGACGTTCGTCGCCTCACCGACGAGGATCGAGCCATATTGAAGCGTTGGGTCAGCGACAGGATGCCGCAGGGCGATCCCGCAAAAGCGCCAACTCCCCCGCACTATGATGCGACATGGCTCATGGGAAAACCTGACCTGGTACTTAAGGTCAAGCGCCCGTTTACGTTGAATGGTGGGGGTACAGATGTCTTCCGCAATTTCATCCTGCCTTATCCGCTCAAACAGACCGAGTATGTGCGCGCAATGGAAATCCGTCCCGGCGCGCCGGAGGTAGTGCACCATGCCAACGTGATCATCGACCGCACAGGTAGCCTGCGCCGCCAGCATCCCAGTAGTTGGCAAGATGGTATTGCGGGGATGGAACTCCTGATCGACTCAGGCAATCGCTTTGACCCGGACAGCCACTTTCTGTTCTGGAAGCCGGACTCGCCGGCGCTGATTGAACAGGCCGGAATGCCATGGAGACTCGATCCGGGCAACGACCTCATTTTGAATATGCACCTCAAACCCTCTGGGAAGTTGGAAACCCTCGACGCCGAAGTGGGACTCTATTTCACGAAAGATCCGCCGACGAAACAACCGATGTTACTGGCGCTGGAGCGTGACGATGCGCTCGACATTCCTGCAGGCGATGCCGATTTCGTTGTCGAAGACTCGCTCACTCTGCCAATCGATGTTGACGTGCTCGGCGTTTATCCGCACGCGCACTATCTCGGTCACGACATGAAGGGTTGGGCAATTCTTCCGGACGGCCAGAAAAAGTGGTTGGTTTGGATTCGCGACTGGGATATCGATCGTCAGGCTGTATATCGCTACAAGGAGCCGGTCCTGCTGCCCAGGGGAACGGTTCTGCACATGCGTTACTCCTACGACAACTCATCGTCGAATGTGCGCAATCCGCATTCGCCGCCGGTACGGGTGCGGGCCGGCAACCGGTCAGAAGATGAGATGGCGCACCTCTGGCTGCAGGTCTTGCCTGTGAATGTATCGCCCAATGGCGCAGATCCTCGTCTGCAGCTGGAAGAAGCCTGGATGCGCAACCGGTTAAGCAAGACTCCGACGGATCAGGTGAGCCTATATAACTATGCTGCCGCGCTCACGGGCGAAGGCAAGTATGCGGAGGCGGTTAAAGCCTTTGAACAGGTGTTGAGAGTTGCACCGAAGGATGAACGCTCGCAGGCTGCGCTGGGGGTGGCTCTCGACGGAGCTGGGGAATGGCAGAAAGCGATCGAAGTTTTTCGTGCTGTGGTTGCAGACGATCCAGCAGCGTGCGACGCACGCTTCGATCTTGCCAATGTTGAACTGCGCCATGAGCAGTTCCAAAATGCTGAGTCAGATTTTCGTGCCCAGATCGGCGCCTGCCCCGAAGACGCAGATGTTCATGCTGGTCTTGGAATGGCTCTGGAAGGTCAGAACAAGGGAGACAAGGCGCAAACGGAGTTTCGCCGCAGTATAGAAATTGCGCCGGGAAATCTGCGGGCCCTTCTCGGGTTGGCGGAGATAGAGTCGGATTCCGGAGATTTCGAATCGGCGGTCCGGCTTCTCGAGCAGGCAACAAATCTCCACCCGGATTCCGCGGAGGCGCATGAGGAACTTGCCCGCGCCTATGCCCAGTCCGGCGATCAGAACTCCGCGCTGGCAGAGTTGAAGAAAGCGGTTCAGCTCGGCCCGAATGATCCTCTCTTGCATGCAGCGCTTTCCCAGGTTCTTGCTTCGACCGGAAACGTGGGGCAGGCAATCGAAGAACAACGGACTGCACTCCAGCTATTTGATGGAGATGCCGACGGCTGGAACAATCTCGGCGTGCTCGAATCGCGAACAGGACAGACTGCCGCTGCGCGCACAGATTTTGAGCACGCCCTGCGGCTCCAGCCAGATCATCCCCAAGCGAAGGCAAACCTGGCTCACCTTCATGAAGCCAACTGACTCACGCGCAAGCGAACGCCTCCAACGCCTTTAGCGTCTCTGATATATCTAGAGCCATGCGTGCTATTCTGCGTCGAACTGCCTGCGTTTTGGTCGCAGCAGTGCTGGCCGCAATCACTCCTCCCTCTACCGCCCAGGCTCCCGACACATTTCGCTGGATCGATTTTCATGCGCAAAGCGATCAGGACGTGGTCGTGTGGGTGACCCGCGCGCTCGACGGGCAAAAATGGACCGCGATCCGTGAGATCGGCGTGCAATACGACGCGGCCCTCGTCGTCACAACCACTCGGGCAACTCCGCAGTCGGCGACCGACCGGGACACCTTCTCGATCTGGAGCGTTTCACTTAGCGATAGAGCGTTGACCCATATCGCAGATGGAGCGAACTTGCGTCTCGTGGATTGGCTGCTTCTGAACGCAGGCCAGGGCAGAGAACTGGGTGCGCTCTACGATGACTGTACCGACTGCCAGACCACGACGTACTTCACGGCATTTCACTATGACCTGCGCCAACACGTATGGGCAGCACGCTGGATGCAAGGCGGGAAGGCAATTCCGATCTGGGTATCGAATGCGGGGGTTGGTGTTACGCATACCCAGGTGTTTGCGGTGTTGGCCGACGAAAATGGGCGGGAAACACTCGGCACATGGAGCCATCTTGACTACGGCAAAACAAGGCCGGCCGAGGATGCAGTTTATCGCTACGACATTGACCCGCAGAGCGACCTGGAACGGACTCAGTTGCTCTCTGGCCGGGATGCAGCCAACATGAAAGACCGCCTGTGCCGCGTGCAGGATGAAGTTCCGGGTCTGAGCCGTGGGCAGGATTCCTCTCTTTGCCAGAGCAGCGAGAAGCCGCACTACGAGCGCAAACCGGTGACATCTCCGCCGGCGAATAATCAGGGCCAGTCGCGTCCGCCTGGTTCAAAGCATTAGGTTCAAATTACTCGCTACAGAATTCGGCCAGTATCCCGGTTGCAGCCCTCCTCACCCCTTTGTCTTGAGGAGCTTGGAAGAACCCCGTGAAATCCACGCGCGGCAGGATAAGCCTCCCTAACCGCTGCAACGCCAGGCTCCGCCGCAACAGCGTTAACCGACCCCAAAAACAATGGAGCAGCGGACCCCCGCGCATGTCTGAAAGCATTGAGACACTCAGCGGTGCTCGTCCCGCGTGAGCTTTTTGTTCAGTTAGACTAGTCGGCGGTCTGCACTTTGATCGAAACTACGCCGCGGATCCAACGTGCCGGGCGCCGCTCTCCAGAACATATCAACGCAATCGGTCCACCCTCGCCGAGGGGCTTCCCATCTACGCTGTCAGCCAGTAGCACCATACCCTCATGCACATCGGGCGAGATTTCACCCAGAGAGTACACCACCTTGTTGCCATCGCGGCCTTCGGCAACCACGTAGAGGCGGAAGTCCTTGCCCTTGAGCTTTTGGGGCACTCCAAGTTCCACCAGCAGAGCCATCAGCGGCACTCCTGAATAGGTTTCCTGTGATTGCGTGTGCTCATTGGGAGCTTGAATAGTTTCATGTGGCAACTGTGCCAGTTTTGGTGCAGTCCACTCGGCAGACTTCTTGCCGTAACTGATTTTCAGCGGGACAGCATCCATGGCGTCACGACCCTGGTCGGCTTGCTGGCGCGTTCGTGTCGTATCCAGAGGTCCGGGAGGGCGCAGCTGAATCCCCCCCGGTCCCAGATTGGGATTGTCGGGGATCTGGCTGAGTGCACCTGCTGGCACCAACGCCAGCAGCAAAACGAGTTGGATTTCCCTGTGCCGCATGGATGAATGCCTCCAGGCAAACATCGTATACTGAGCGCATGTCGGTTGTGCGCAATATCGCAGCGATTGCCAAGGGAATGAGCATCACCTTCGGGGAGATGTTGCAGCCCACCCAGGTTGAAAACTATCCCGACGGCAAGGGGCCGATGCGCGGCGCCAAGTTTGAGCAGCGTTTCCGCGGCGGCCACGTACTGCAGCGGGACGAAAATGGGCTTGAGAAGTGCGTTGCCTGCTTTCTGTGCGCGGCAGCCTGCCCGGCCAACTGCATCTACATTGAAGCAGCCGAGAACACCGAGGAGACTCGAATTTCCTCTTCGGAACGTTTCGCCAAGGTCTACAACATTGACTACAACCGCTGCATCTTCTGTGGATACTGCGTCGAAGCCTGCCCGACCGATGCCATCACCCACGGCCATGCGTTTGAGTTGGCAAGCCTGAATGCCACGAACCTGGTGATGCGCAAGGAAGACATGCTGCTGCCGGTGAACGCGATCGCGGCAGCCAGGTAGCGGCCCTTTAATCGTTTGACCGACTAAGGTATTCAAGCTGTGGATCCGAATTGCAATTTAGGCCCTCAAATCCCCCAATCCAATCCCAGAATGCCCCTGTTCGATGCTTAGGAACGGAAGTCTGCTCCGTAAGCCTCATACAATCATCAAAGAGATATGACGACGACATCCCAACATCCCCTGGTGGAGATTCTCAAGAACCGCATAGCCATCATCGATGGCGCGATGGGCACGACCATCCGCACCTACGGCATGACCGAGGCGGACATCCGCGGTGAACGCTTCAAGGACGCAACGAAGGACCTGAAAAATAACGGTGATCTGTTCGTCCTCACGCAGCCCGAGATGATCGGCGACATCCATCGGCGTTTTCTTGAGGCCGGAGCAGACATCATCGAGACCAATACCTTCGGCGCGACGACTATTTCGCAGAGCGAGTTCTTCGTCGACGATCCGCGCGAGCGCGGTGGCCGCAAAGATCCTGATTTCTACCAGAAAATCATTGACGATCCGTTTTTGAAGGGCCTGGCGTGGGAGATCAACGAAGTGTCGGCAAGGATCTGCCGGGAGTGGGCCGACCGCGTTGGGAAAGAAACGGGTCGACCGCGATTCGTTGCCGGATCGATTGGACCGCTGACGGTGTCGCTATCGAATTCGCCGGATGCGAATGATCCAGGATTTCGGTCGGTGACCTTCGACCAGGTAAAGACAGCTTACGCCGAGCAGGTGCGCGCGCTGATCGCTGGCGGCGTCGACTTCCTGCTTGTCGAGACGATCTTCGATTCACTAAACGCCAAGGCTGCGCTGGTAGCGATTCGCGAGGTGTTCGATGAGGATGGCCTCGAGTTGCCGGTGATGATTTCCGCGGCTGTGGGGCGCGGCGGCGAGACTCTGATTTCTGCGCAGACCACCGAAGCCTTCTGGAATGCAGTTGAGCATGTGAAACCGCTTGCGGTGGGGCTGAATTGTTCGCTGGGTCCGGATTTGATGTACCCATTTCTTTCGGAGCTTTCAGAGAAGGCGAATGTCGCAATCTCGTGTTATCCCAATGCGGGCTTGCCAAATCCTCTGTCGGCGACAGGATTCGATCTCGGTCCGGAAGACATGGCTCGCTATCTCAGCGAGTTTGCCAAGGCCGGGTTGATCAATATTGCCGGCGGATGCTGTGGCAACACCCCGGAACACATTGCGGCGATTGCCAAGGCGCTCGAAGGTCTTCCGCCCAGGAGGTTGGGCGAGAGATTGGAAGCGGAGTCCAACGCGAACGAAGGTGATGCAGCATGAAGCCTCTTCGTCTGTCAGGATCGCAGCCTTTCACGCAGCAAGCCGGTGTCTTCATCATGATCGGCGAGCGGACCAATGTCGCCGGATCGCCGAAGTTTGCGCGTCTCGTCAAGGACGGCAAATACGAAGAGGCTGTCAGCGTGGCCAGGCAGCAGGTGGAGAACGGGGCGAACGTTCTTGATATTTGCATGGACGAGGGCATGATCGACGGCGTCGCCGCGATGACGCGCTTTCTGCAATTACTTGGCAGCGAACCAGAAGTCGCCAAAGTTCCGTTCATGATCGATTCGTCAAATTGGGCGGTTCTTCAGGCCGGATTGAAGTGCCTGCAGGGCAAGGGCATCGTGAATTCGATCTCGCTGAAAGAGGGAGAAGCGAGGTTCTGCGAACACGCGGCCACGGTGCTGAAGTACGGTGCCGCCGCGGTGGTCATGGCCTTCGACGAGCAGGGACAGGCTGCGAGTTACGAAGACAAGATTCGCGTCTGCGAGCGCGCTTACAACATTCTTGTTGATAACGTCGGCTTTCCGGCCGAGGATATCATCTTCGATCCGAACATCCTCACTGTTGCAACTGGTATGGAGGAGCACAACAACTATGCGGTTGACTTTATCAATGCCACGCGCTGGATCAAGGCAAACCTGCCGCACGCGAAAGTGAGTGGAGGTGTATCGAACATCTCATTCAGCTTTCGTGGCAACAATCGCGTCCGCGAGGCTATGCATTCGGCGTTTCTGTATCACGCCATCGCTGCCGGTCTCGACATGGGCATCGTCAATGCGGGAATGCTCGAAGTATACGAGGAGATCGACCCGAAGCTGAAGGAACTTGTCGAAGACGTGCTGCTAAATCGCAGGTCCGACGCTACAGAGCGCCTGGTTGAATATGGCGAAACACTCAAGGGCGAAGGCGAGGCGGTAACCGAGAAGAAGACCGAGGAGTGGCGCACCGGTACAGTCGAAGATCGCCTGACGCACGCGCTTGTGAAGGGGATCGATAACTACATCGAGATCGACACCGAGGAGGCGCGAGCCAAGCTTGGCCGGCCGCTGCTAGTGATCGAAGGCCCTCTGATGGCTGGGATGAGCGTAGTCGGCGATCTGTTCGGCGCTGGAAAAATGTTTCTCCCGCAAGTGGTGAAATCTGCCCGCGTGATGAAGAAGGCGGTCGCGTACTTGTTTCCGTTCATGGAAGCCGAAAAGGCTGCCATGGAGGCAGCCGGCCAGGTCGTAAAGGCGCAGGGCAAGATTGTGCTCGCTACTGTCAAAGGCGACGTCCACGATATCGGCAAGAACATTGTGGGCGTGGTGCTAGCCTGCAACAACTTTGAAGTGATCGATCTGGGCGTGATGGTTCCGGCGGAGAAAATTCTGGAACGCGCCAGAGGTGAGAATGCGGACATCATCGGATTGAGCGGACTGATTACACCGTCACTGGATGAGATGGTGCACGTAGCGCGCGAGATGGAGCGGCAGGGGTTCAAGCAGCCGCTGCTGATCGGCGGAGCCACCACCAGCCGCGCGCATACGGCGGTGAAGATTGCGCCGCACTACAGCGAGCCAGTCGTCCACATTGTCGATGCCAGCCGCGCAGTGCCCGCGACCACTAGCCTTCTAAGCGATGACCGCAAGGCAGAATTCGTGGCGCAGCATCGCGCTGAATATGAGGCGGTTCGAAAAGCGCACAACACGCCGAAGCAGAAAACTATCTCACTTGAGGCAGCCCGCGCGCGGTACACACCAATCGAGTGGCGCGCCGAGGATCTGCCAGTTCCTGAATTCACCGGTGTTCGCGTGCTCGATGACTTTCCGCTGGCAACGCTTCGTGAGTATATCGACTGGACGCCGTTCTTCCATACCTGGGAGTTGAAGGGCGTTTATCCGCGCATCCTCGAAGATGAGAGGCAAGGAGAACAGGCGCGGCAAATTTTCAAGGAGGCCAACGCGCTTCTCGACACAATCATCGAGGAGAGGCTGCTGACGGCACGCGGGGTCTACGGGTTGTTCCCCGCGGCTGCGCTATGCGACGACGTCGAGCTTTACTCCGACTGCACGAGGAGCAAGGTGCTTGATCGATTCCATTTTCTGCGCCAGCAAGCCAACAAGGAAGGCAGTGAGCCGTGCCGGTCGCTGGCGGATTTCATCGCTCCGAAGGCGACTGGCCTGTAATGATCACATCGGCGCATTTGCGGTGACGACTGGCATTGGTTTGAAGAGCGCTGACAGACCGCTATCGCGCAGAGAACGACGACTACAACGCCATCATGGCGGAGGCGCTTGCTGACCGCCTGGCCGAGGCCTTCGCCGAATGCCTGCACAAGCGCGTGCGCGATGAGTGGGGCTACGGTGGCGCAGAGGGACTGAGTCCTGCCGAGCTGATCCAGGAAAAGTATCGCGGGATTCGTCCCGCTCCTGGATATCCTGCTTGTCCCGATCACACCGAGAAGGGAACGATCTGGCGCTTACTCGATGTTGAAGCGAAAACCGGCATCCGCATTACCGAATCATTTGCCATGTGGCCTGGATCGAGCGTGAGCGGGTTGTATTTCGCGCATCCGGAGTCGCGCTATTTCTCGCTGGGCAAAATCGATCGCGACCAGGTTGCGGATTATGCGGAGCGCAAGGGAATGAACCTGCACGAAGCCGAGCGTTGGCTCTCGCCGAATCTTAATTACGAACGCGGACAGTGATCATCTTGATCGCGGGGATTTCCTCCGGAAGCCGGTGAACGCTCAGCGCTGGAAAGACAAGCGATTGTTTTAAAGCGATGCGATGATCTGTATTCCTCAGTTGTTGTGTCTTAAGTCACATCCAATGATGTCGAAAATGATTGACCCTTTCAGACGCTGAATGCTTTGATATTGGGCGGCGAAGATGTACCCGCCCGTTCGTCGTCAGACAGGAGAGTTCACGTGCGAATGAGGTCTGATATGTTTTTGGCTTTGGTTTTTGCGAGTACTTTAATTTGTGGATGTGGAAGCGGGGGCGCCGCGAGCTCTGGGTCAAATCACCCCACCGACGACGCAGGCCGCAGCCGCGCCCTCGATTGTCGCTTTTTCCAACTCTTCCTTGCAAAACGGCGCCGTTACCGCGGTCCTTGGCTTTACGACCCCGGGCTCTGTCATTCACTACACGATGGATGGCTCAACGCCGACAAGTGCGTCGCAAATCTATCAGGCGCCGATTCTGGTTTCATCGAATCTGACCGTCAAGGCACTTGTCACAGCGAGCGGATATACCGACAGCCCCGTCACGCGCAAAACTTCACCGCCAATATCTGCTTCGGGCACGCTGGTGTGGAGCGATGAGTTCTCGAATTCACGGGACCGGCAATGCTCTGCCAGATTCGAAGACATGGACCTACGACACGGGCTTCCAGTGCTGCGGCAACAACGAACAGGAAACCTACTGCGCTGCGGGCTCTGCAACAGCACCTTGCGATCCGAATAATCCGAATGCCTACATCGACACAACGGGGATCCTGCATATTACAGCGCGCAATCCTTCGGGAACCACATACACTTCGGCGCGATTGAAGACGCAGGGGCAGTTTAGCTTTCAGTACGGGCGCATCGAGGCACGGCTCAAGCTGCCGGAAAGCCAGGGCATGTGGCCGGCATTCTGGCTGCTCGGCAACAACATCGCCACCTTCAGTTGGCCGGCCTGCGGCGAACTCGACGTGATGGAACACATCGATGGGAACAATCCTCCACCGTATGCAGGCGGGACACCGGCGGGCTACGACTGGATTGCGGGATCGGTGCATGGTGGAACAAGTGCAAGCGAAGCCAACGGCACCCAGCAATATCATCCAAATGGATTTTCGGCAGCGGCGTGGCACACCTACGGCATGATCTGGAGCAAAGGACAGGTGCAGTTTTACGTCGATGATCCGAGCAATGTCTACGCCACCTTCACGCCCGCGACATTCCCGGGAACATGGCCATTCGATCAGGGGCCGCAATTCGTAATTCTGAACCTCGCCGTGGGCGGCAGTTGGCCGGGTAATGTGGATGGAACGACGGTCTTCCCGGGCGATATGCAGGTCGACTATGTGAGGATCTACACGAACTGAGGCTGTCAAAAAAGTCTAAGTAGGGCGAATCCGTCAGCCGTTGTGCTGGCGGGCTGCTTTGTTTGTGGGAGCCGTTCGGCAGCCGCGATACGGGAAGCATGCAGTGATATGATCCCGACGAGATGCGAAGCACATTCGTTTACCCCCTCCTGTTTGCATTATTAAGTGGAGTTTTCGTTGCGGCACAAAGTCCGGAGGCAGCGGGAATTCAAGTGAAATCGCCAAGCGGGCAGATTGTCTTTCTGCTTTCCAGTGCTCCGACAAGTCCTGCGAATAGGGCGGCTGTCAGCGACATTCACTACTCCGTGGATTTCCGGGGCAAATGTCTTATGGACGAAAGCGTGCTCGGACTCAAGTTGCAGGGCCAGTCGGCGTTCGGACCTGGAATGCATCAGGTGAAGACGCAAGAAAGCCAGCACGACGAGACGTATACGATTCCTGTCGGCAAGACGAGTACGGTGCGGGATCACTACAACTCGACTCTCGTGGACTTTGAGGATGCGTCAGGACGAAAGCTATCGATTGAGATTCGAGCGTATCGACGATGGCGTTGCTTTCCGGTACATCGTGCCCGTGCAGTCGAATCTGACAGAAGGTGCGCATCGAGCACGAGCTGACCGAGTTCTCTTTCGCAAAAGATGCGACGCTTTATCCGCTGGTGGTGGACGGTTTTCAGTCGTCGTACGAAGACGACTACCAGATGCGCCCTGTCAGCGGCATACATCATGACTGGCTCATCGGTTTGCCGCTGCTTGGCTGATGTCCCGGGGTCTGGCTGGGTCGCTGTCACGGAAGCGGATATCGACAACTACGCCGGCATGTACCTGCGCAAAGCAGAGCCCTTCGCGTTTGCGCGCGGAGCTCTCGCCGCGCCTGGACCAGTCAGGGATCGCGGTTGAAGCGCGAGACGCTCCGCTCACGACTCCATGGCGCGTGCTGATGATCGGCGACGACGCCAGGGCGTCTGATTGAGTCGAACATCGTGCTGAACCTCAATCCGCCTTCGAAGATCGCCGACACTTCGTGGATTCGCGCCGGGAAGTCGGCGTGGGACTGGTGGTCGGGGGAAGCTGCGCCCAGCGTGAGCATGAAGCCCGGCATGAACACGGCGACGATGAAGCATTACATCGACTTCGCGTCGGCGTCGGGATTCCCGTACATGCTGATCGATGCGGGCTGGGCTGGCCGAGCGCAATGGCCGCCAGGACTACGCCGACCCTCGCCGACATCACGCAGGTGCACGCCGGATATCGACATGCCCGAGCTGCTGCGCTACGCCAAAGAGAAAAACGTACGCATCTGGCTCTGGTCCCACTGGACGTCTGTCGATAAGTACATGGACCAGGCTTTTCCGCTCTTCGAGAAGTGGGGCATTGCCGGCGTCAAAATCGACTTCATGAATCGCGACGATCAGCAGATGGTGGCCTGGTATCGCCGCGTAGCGGAGGTGGCTGCGCAGCATCACCTCATGCTCGACTTCCATGGCGCATTCAAGCCCGATGGACTGCGCCGCACATGGCCCAACGTCGATGACACGCGAGGGCGTCATGGGCAAGGAGTATCTGAAGGTGAGCGCGCGCACTACGCCTGTGCACAACACCACGCTGCCTTTCACGCGCATGCTGGCCGGCCCGATGGATTACACGCCGGGAGCGTTTGGCAACGTGACCCGCGAAGAATTCGTGCCGCGCAACAAGGAGCCGATGGCGCCGAACACCCGCGCGCATGAGCTGGCGCTTTACGTCGTGCTGGAGAGCCCACTGCAGATGGTGTCGGACTATCCCGAGCACTACGCAGGGACAGCACGATTTCGAATTCATCAAGCAGGTGCCCGACGACGTGGGACGAAGTGCGCGTGATCGACGGCCGGCCGATGGAGAACATCACGCTCGCGCGCCGCAGCGGTAAGGACTGGTACGTCGGGCTCCATCACCAACTGGGATGCGCGCAACGGTGAAGGTGCCGCTTAGATTTCCTGGGTGAAGGAAAGTACGTCGCGGAGATCTACGCCGACGCAGCCGACGCGGGGATCAACGCCGACGCACACCGAATTCACAGAAGCAGGCGGTGGATCGCACGACCGTGCTCGAGGTGAAGATGGTCTCCGGCGGCGGCAACGCGATCTGGATTCACCCGGGAACATTAGACTAATAGGGAGCCGTTCCCGCCCTATATTCATCCATTCAACTGGTTTTGCGCTCCATTCGCTGTCTGGCCACTTGCAGGCTCAACGGGCACTGTGGTACAAACTAAACATTCAAGTTTGCCCCCAAAGGGCAAGCCTGGAGTTTCATGCAGAGTGGCTGAGGGACGAGCCCTGTGACGCCACGACAACCTGCCCGCGCAAAACGGGAGTATGGTGTCAACTCTTGCCCGGAGACGGGGAACATGAGATTCGGGGGTTGCTTTAGCACTCTATGCTGAGCAGCTTCACAGGTAGTTTCGAGTCAATTCACGTTCGCTCATTCCTTGGCACGTCACGCGCTCGAGCTTCTCGTGTCACTCGCATACAGCGAGGGACCTGTGACGACTGCGTATTGGTTGCGATGTCGGGAATGCGGCAAGACCTATGGTCATCAGCCGCTTTCCATCTGCGATGAGTGCTTTTCCCCGCTCGAAGTGACCTTCGACTTCGACTATGCCCGCACCCGCTTCACCCGCGAGACAATCTCACAGGGACCGCTGGACATGTGGCGCTATCGCGCGCTGCTCCCGGTTGCTGACGGCTATGTTCCGCAGACCCCCTCGGGTCTGACGCCGCTGGTGAAGGCTCCGCGGCTTGGCGCACAGTTTGGCGCGACGAATCTCTACGTCAAGAACGATGCCGTCTGCATGCCGACCCTGAGCTTCAAGGATCGCGTAGTTGCCGTGGCGCTCGCCAATGCGCAGGACTTCGGCTTCGACACGGTCGGCTGCTCTTCGACTGGCAATCTGGCCAATGCTGTCGCCGCACATGCGGCACGTCTAGGATTGAAGACTTTCATTTTGGTGCCGTCTGACCTTGAGCCAGCCAAGATTCTCAACACGCAGGTGTACGGCGCCACGCTGGTTCGTGTGGAAGGCAACTACGATCACGTGAATCGCCTCTGCTCGCAGATCGCCGATCGCTACAACTGGGGATTCGTCAACGTAAACCTGCGGCCCTACTACGCCGAGGGTTCAAAGACAGTTGGCTTCGAGATCGCTGAGCAGCTTGGCTGGAGATTGCCAGATAACGTTGTGGTCCCCATGGCCGGCGGTTCCCTGATTACCAAGATTCGCAAGGCGTTCAACGAGCTGATTCAGCTCGGGCTGGTGGACGAGAAGCCGGTGCGCTTCTTCGGCGCACAGGCGACGGGATGCTCTCCAATTGCGAAGGCCGTGAAAGGCGGCACCGATGTGATCGAGCCTCAGCGGCCCAATACGATCGCGCGCTCGCTGGCCATCGGTAATCCTGCCGACGGCATGTATGCCGCGCGCGTCATTCGCGGCACGGGCGGATGGGCTGAAGATGTTTCGGACGTGGAGATTGTTTCGGCAATTCAGGAACTGGCGGAGACCGAGGGCATCTTTACCGAGACGGCCGGCGGCGTGACCACGGCTGTTACGGCGCGTCTTTATGCGCATGGCCGCATCAAGTCGAACGAACTCACGGTCACTTGCATCACTGGTAACGGACTGAAGACGACCGATTGCCTGAGCGGAGCATACGAGCAGGCTGCGGCCATTCGCCCTCGCCTCACCGACTTTGAAAACTATGTGGAAGAACGCAACGCTGCAAACCAGGGACTCAGCCTGGCAGGAGAAAGCCATGTCCGTTAGAGTTCTGCTGCCCAATGCGTTTCAAAAGCACACCAACAACGTTCGTGAGATCTCGAGTACGGCGGCGAATCTTCCCGAACTGGTTACCGACATCGAAGGTCGCTTTCCGGCCTTGCGCCAGCATCTGCGCGGAGAAGACGGGCAAATCCGCCGCTTCATCAACTTCTATGTCAACGAAGAAGATATCCGCTTCCTGGGCAACGACAAATATAACTTCCAGGAAGGTGACGAGGTTCTCGTTATCCCGTCAATCGCCGGGGGCTGATCGTCGACCTTGTGAAGCGCGCCGTTTTGCAGGTGAGACGTGGCCAGTTGGCCGCGTCTTTCTGTTTATTGATGCTGCCGTGCCGATCGCCGGGTTACCGGGCAGACTTAGTCGGTCAAAAGGTGAAAGGCAACGATTGTCAGGATTCCGCCGGCTGCTGCCGTTGCGACCGCGATCGCGAGCGCCGAAAGGTGGGAGCGAACCAATGCCACTGCCTGCAAGGTGCCATTTCTGAATTCGCTGTCCCCACCCCACGCGCGCAGCAGTGTGGCCAAGCCAATTCCAAAAACCAGCAGCGGCAGAGCTATCAGCAGCAGCCACAGACCCACATGCGGGCGCGCGGCATACCAGTCAACAATTTGCTGTGCTGTGTGCGCCGGTTCAAATTGCACAGGCTGCACGCTGCGTGCAAAGAGCGCAGTCATAAACAGAACCGCGGGAAAGACCAGCAGCAGTTCCAGAAGGGCAACGGGACGGCGAATCGTGTTCATGGTTTTACTTTGTATCACAAAGTAAGCGTTGGCTCAACATAAAAATAGTGATCCAAATCACTTGTTCTGTCTCGTATCTTGTTTAGACAATCAATGCTGTTAATGGCGTGGAACAAGTTATTCTCAGTTCCTTTGCATCCGCTTCATCTTCCTCTTACAATTTGTTCCGGATACTACTCCCGTGATTGCGCAAGCAGGGCAGAAGGCTCCGTTCGCACTATTACCTCAGACCACCGCTCCGGTGGATTCTCTATCCCCAATTGTTTTTTCAGACCTGCCGGCTCATCCGGTCAAGCCGCGCATTCAGGCCGAAGTTGGCCGCTACCGGCTACGGCTGGCGCAAGGCCCTGCAGATCGCGAAGCCGCATATCGCCTGCGTTTCAAAGTATTCAATATCGGAATGGGCGAGGGCCTGCAGCGCTCGTACGAGACAGGAATTGACACCGACCACTTTGATTTCTTCTGCGAACACCTGTTGGTTGAGGATAAGGCGAGTGATAGAGTAGTCGGCACTTACCGGCTGCAGTCAGGCAACACCGCTGCCGCGAACCTTGGCTATTATTCCGCGCAGGAGTTTGAATTCGCACGCTACGAACCTTTGCGGCGCGACATATTAGAGCTGGGCCGGGCCTCTATCGATCGTGATCATCGGACACCAGAGGTACTTACATTGTTATGGCGCGGGATCGCGCAGTATGCTAACCACATGGGGCTTCGTTACCTGGTAGGTTGCTCTTCTTTGAATTCCAGGGATCCTGCTGAAGGCTGGCAGATGTATCGCGAACTTGAGCGTTACCGCGTTGCGCCGGAATTCGAGACAACTCCAACTCCAGCCTACAAATGTCCCACCGAGCAGCAGGACGTGAAGACACAGACAACTTCGAGTCCGCAAGAGACCGCGGTGTCAATCAAGGTTCCCAAGTTATTGAAGACCTACCTGACGATTGGCGCGCGAATCTGCGCTCCGCCGGCATGGGACCGCGACTTTGGCACCATTGACTTTCTTACTTTGCTCGATTTGAAGATGCTCTCTGCGGCCGCGCGCAATAGGTTCCTCGCGCCGCTGACGCCATGAAGGTGCGCGCGATCCGGCGCGCTGTGGCGCTGGCTTTCGTATTAATCGCAAGCATAATTCGGTTCTGGCTGATGCGCCTTGGCGGCCACCGCACACTCGAGCGCCGGGCGCGCTGGGTGCAGCAGACCTGCGTGCACGTATTGCGCAGTATGGACATTCATTGCCACGTTGAGGGGCCGGTTCCGACCCATGGATTGGTGGTTGCCAATCACCTGAGTTATCTCGATATCGTAATCCTCAGTGCGGCCATGCCCTGTTTCTTTGTGGCTAAGGCGGAGATCGACGCGTGGCCCTATTTCGGAAAGGCAGCGCGCCTTGGTGGAACCATGTTCATCAATCGTTCCAGCCTGGCCAGCGCAGAGAAGGTTGCAACCACAATCAGTGATCGGCTCAAGCTCCCGATTCCCGTCCTATTCTTTCCAGAAGGCACCAGCACCGACGGAAATATGATGCCGTTTCATTCCCGACTTTTCGAGCCGGCAATCAAAGCTGGCAGTCCCATCACCGCCGCTTCGATTCGCTATGTAATGAGTGAGGGCACTCCTGAACGGGAACTCTGCTGGTTCGGTGATGAGAACTTTGGCCCGCATCTTTTGAGGACTCTGAAAACGCCAGGATTTCATGCGGAGTTGCGATTCACTGCGCCGCGCGTGTATCTACACCGCAGGGAGGCCGCCAACGAGACATTTGCAGAGATAGCGGCCATGCGCGAAGACCGATTCAAATCTGAAGAGACAGAATTGGTGTCAGTCTAAATCTCAAAATCCCATGAGAAACGAATCAGGCGTCGGCGGGGGGTGGAGCTGTCGATCCTCGCACCACCAGGCTGGTTGACACCAGGAACTCGCGCTGCGGGTTCAGCTTTCCCGATGCTTCTCCATGCTGGCGGAGTGCATCGAATGCCGCCTTTGCCAATTCCACGCGGGACAGTCTGATCGTGGTGAGCGGTGGAAGCGTGAATTCGGCGAAATCGATATCATCTAGCCCAATAACAGACAAATCCTGTGGCACCCGCAAATCCTGCATATAGGCTGCTCGCAGAACGCCGATAGCGGTCATGTCATTCGAACAGATCACAGCTGTAGGCTGGCCGGCAAGTGCCTGCAGCTTTCCAAATCCAGCGACGCCACCCTTGAGTGTGTGATCGCATTCGATAATCCACTTTTTCTGGATGGGCAGTTTGCTCTCCTGCATGGCTGTCTGGAAGTCGTTCTGCCGGGTAATGGCGGAGTGCAACTTGCGCGGCCCTGCGAGGAACCCGATCTTCCGATGACCGAGGGCGATGAGATGATCAACCGCAGCGCGGATGCCTGTGCTGTAGTCGAGCACAATGGTGCTGGCCTTTGGCTCAGCCAGTTTGAATTCGGCGAGGACGACTGGCACGTCATGGAACGAGAGTTGATCGAGCACCGGCTCTTCTTCGCCGAAAGTAAGCACGGCAACGCCTTCCACTTTGCGCTCGAGCATCCGACGTACACACGTCGTTAGAACGGCGGGATCACTGTTGGAAGAACTGACCAGAATCTCGTATCCGTGCGCTACCGCGATCTCTTCGAAGCTCTGGATCAGTTCGGGAAAAAATGGATTTGTAATGTTTTCTACAATGATGCCGAAAAGCCGGCTGCGCCCTGAGACCAAGGTGCGCGCATGGGTGTTGGGAAAGTAATTCAACTGCTCAATCGCCTGCCAAACACGCTTGGAGAGCTTCTCACTCACCACCGGTGAGCCGTTGATTGTGCGCGAAACCGTTGCGATAGAAACCTTGGCCAATGCGGCCACAGCCCGAATATCGGGCGTTTTATCGGCGCCTTTATGAAGACCTTTTCGAGCCACGTGCGATTCCTGAATACAGTCGAAGATAAATCAGAAGTGAACTTCCATCATAGCCCCGTTCGTCGACTCAGGGGCGGAATCGACATTGACGAACTCTTTCGTTCAGGAGTTATCAGAGATCATTAACCGTAGATCGCGCAGATTGTGTCCGGTCGGTCCGGTTACCACTGTATCCCCCAGAGCCGTAAACAGAGGACAGGCATTGAAGTTGCGCAACGATTCTTCCGGATCGAACCCGAACGCGACGGCCCGCGCCACAGTCGTTGGATCTGCGATGGCGCCGGCGTTCGGCGTGTTTCCATCGATGCCGTCAGACCCTGCACTCAGGACCGTAAGCATCTCGCCCGGATGATAGGCCAGCTCAAGTGCGCACGCCAGGGCGAACTGTTGGTTGCGTCCCCCCGCACCCGGTGTACGATCGAGCGTCACTGTTACCTCGCCGCCCGAGATGAGGCAGAATCGACGGTGCTGCGGCCGCAGATCGTGGAATCTATCAAGCAGATAGCGGGCTGCATCCGCGTAATCCCAGTCGTCACAGGAGTTATCAATCGCGACAAAATATCCGGCCCTTTGTGCAAGCGCGCGCGCACTTTCTACCAGGTCGTGGCTCGACAAGAGCACTTCGAAAACTGAATCGTGAAAGGCTTCGTCTTCGCCGGTGAGGTTGACGGCGGCAGTGACCCGACGCGGTTGCGACGCATCAGTCCGCTGAAATCTGGAAAGAAATGGAGGGCGCCAGGTCTTGTTTCCCGGAGACTCCGGAAGATCCTTTCGCTCGAAGAATGCGCGCACCGGTGGAGTAAACTTTGCAGCGAGATTGTACTTCGCAAGAATCTCGTGCACCTCATCGACGGTTGAATGGTCCGGCGACGTGGGGCCCGAGGATAAGGCATCGAGCGTCCGCAGCGGTACATCGGGAACAAGCAAAGAAACTTTCAGCGCTTCTGGGGCGGCAATCGCGAGACGGCCTCCCTTTACGGCGCTGAAGTGCTTACGGAGCGTATTGATCTCATTGATCGGTGCGCCCGAGCCGAGCAGCGCCTGATGGAATTCCTGCGCATCTTCAAGACCAATGCGCGAATCCAGGGGCAAGTCAAACATGGCAGAGCCGCCGCCTGAAATCAGGAAAAAGACTAGCGTGTCTTTCTTGGATTTCTTGAGCATCGCGACAGTGGCACGCGCCGCCGCAATCGACTCCTCGTTCGGAAGCGGGTGGCCGCCCTCGAAGTAACGAAATCGCCAGTTGCGCTTTTTCGGCAGGTACTTGGTACAGCAGATACCGCGCAAGCCCTTGCGGCGCTTCATGCGATTCAGCAGGATTTCAAGCATAGGGCCGGCGGCCTTGCCTATCGCGATCACAAAAATGCGCTTGAATTGCGAGAGATTGATGACCTCGGGTCCGCTTCCGTCCGGAAGTAGGCGCCGCAATGCGTTGCCCTCGAAGCGTATCCGTCGATCGAAGGCAGACTCGATACTGCTCGCTTCCAGTGCGCCGGTAAAGAACCCCGTGGCGCGTGCATGAAGGAAATCAAGAGCTGTATCACTGGCCGGAGTCATTGCACTTGCTCCTTTAGCCAATTGGCGAGCGCTCTTTGCATCGCCTCCAGCCTTCCCTTGAAAAAGTGATCTCCGCCAGGCACGAGCACCAACTCCTTGGGATTCGCGGCATAATCGACCACCTTTGCCAGATCTTGTTGCGGGGCGAAAGCATCGCCGTCACCGCTGAGAAAAAGCTTGGGCAGCCGGCATTCAGCGAGGACAGGATATTGATAGGTTTGGCCGAATCCCTGGGTGGGAAGCCCCAAGGCTACCAGGGCGCGAAGATTCGCCGCTGTTTTCGATGAGTCTGTCGCACACGAAGCCCTGATGGACATCGCTGCTCCAAAGCTGAAGCCGACCAGAATCACTGGCAACCGGTATTCAGCAAGCAGCCAGGCTATCGCGGCGCTTACATCGGCGGACTCGGCCAGCCCATCATGTTGACCCTCGCTTAGACCTGTGCCCCGGAAATTGAAGCGCAACACCGGCCAGCGCAAATCCCACTCTGCCGCATTCAGCACCTTCATGGCGTGATAGACCACTTTGTTGTGCATGGTGCCGCCGCCCAGGGGATGCGGATGGCAGACGAGTCCGCAAAACTTTGAATCTTGCGCGCCTTCATTCAGCAGCGCCTCTAACCGGCCGGCGGGTCCCTGCAGATCTACGGTCCGCAAGGAGGTTTTTTCCGAACTCTTTTCGCATCCCGAAACGGCGGGTGTTGAGGTCATTACAGAGACCATTTTACGCCGCCGGATGCCTGCTCTCGCTGTGCCCCTGCGAATTTCCGTTCGGGCAGTTCGGCCTCTTAGCGAGGCGAGTACGAAGCTTAAAGCGTTTGCTTGATCGTCCATCCCAAAACCGAAAACGCTGACTACGATATTCTGGCAACACTATGTACGAGTTTCCGCCGGTAGATCCGGTCCGCTTTACCCGAGAGCTCTGCGAAATTGAATCCACTACCTATAACGAAGGCCGAGTCGGCAATTTTCTTGCCGAATATCTAGAAGCGCGTGGCTGGGCCGTGGAGAAAACGGCCGTTCCGCAGCCGGCCGAAAGCGCAGGCACTGGCGCCCGCTGGAATGTCTATGGCGGAGTCGAAGGGCAGACTCCCGATCTTGTCTTCTCTACGCATATGGATACGGTGCCGCCTTACATTCCCTTCAGCGAAGATGCTGAGTTCATGTACGGCCGCGGTGTCTCCGATGCCAAGGGAATAATCGCCGCGCAGGTGGCCGCCGCGGAGAATCTGCGAGCGCAAGGCTTTCGCGTCGGCGTCCTGTTTGTAAGCGGTGAAGAGCGTGATTCCGCCGGGGCGAAAATTGCCAATGAAAATCCCAAGGGCAGCCGGTTTCTCGTCAATGGAGAGCCAACGGACAATCGACTTGCGCTGGCCTCGAAGGGCTCCTTGCGCGCGGTGTTCAAATCATCGGGAAAGATGGGGCATTCGGCCTACCCCGAGTTGGGCGAAAGCGCAGTGCACAAATTAGTTGAAGTGCTGGCGCGTCTTCTGCAACTGGAGTTGCCAGTTATCGAGGATGTTGGGCCAAGCACGCTCAACATCGGCCAGATTCACGGGGGCCATGCGCCCAACGTGATTGCAGACAAGGCAGAAGCTCAGGTTCTGATTCGGCTGGTCGGGGATTCCAAGCCGGTGCGCGCCGCGATCATTGAGGCAGCAGGCAATCTGGCAGAGGTTGATTTCACACTCGAGATTCCGTTCGTCCGCCTTCGCGCGGTGCCGGGTCTGCCCACCATGATTGCCAAATTCACAACCGACATCCCACAGCTTTCCAACTGGGGTGAGCCCCTGCTGCTGGGACCGGGCTCGATTCATGTTGCACACACGCCCTATGAAAAACTAGCAAAGAAAGAGCTCCATGAGGCTATCGAGCTATATATTCGGGTTGCAAAACAATTGCTGGCCTGAATGCCCGCGTCCAATCATGGCAAGTCGCATCCAACCACTGGTTAACCCGCAATTCTCTTCTGAGGAGAATCCATTATGAGCACTGCTATTTATGACATTCCCGTAAACAAGATCTCGGGCGAGAATACCTCCCTGGCTCAATACCAAGGCAAGGTTCTGCTGCTGGTGAATGTCGCATCCAAGTGCGGCCTGACCCCGCAGTATGAGGGGCTCGAGAACCTGTATGAGCAGTACCGCGGCCAGGGACTGATCATTGCTGGTTTTCCGGCCAACAACTTCAAGAGCCAGGAGCCGGGTACGAACGACGAGATTCAATCGTTCTGCACCACAAACTACGGCGTGAAATTTCCAATGTTCAGCAAGATCAGTGTCGCTGGCGACGACAAACACCCTCTGTACAAAGTGCTGACCACGGCGCAGCCGAAGGCGATCAGCGTTTCCGAAGTCCCATTCCGCGAGAAATTGAAGGGATACGGGATTGAAACCAACGCTGACCCCGAAGTTCTATGGAACTTCGAAAAGTTTCTCGTCAACCGAAAGGGCGAAGTGGTGAAGCGATTCTCGCCAGACACACTACCTGACGCGCCGGAACTGGTCGCAGCAATTAAAGAGGAACTGGCAAAAGATTAAGCGCGTGCAGGCTATTGAATTGTAGCCGGCGTTTTAGCCTTGGCCTCAATTGGGAAGAAGATCCGGAAGACAGTTCCGCATCCGGCCTTTGTCCGCACGGCGACGTGCGCTTCGTGCTTGTCGAGAATTCCCTTTGAAACCCAGAGGCCGAGACCCGTGCCCGCTTCACCCTTGGTCGTTACGAAGGGCTGGAACAAGCGCTCGAACATGTACGGGTCCATCCCTGCACCGCTGTCGGCGACAGTAACCGCGACGCCATCCCGCCCATTGCGGTCCTGCGCTGGCCGCACTTCGAGAATGAGGCGGCCTTTCGCCGGCAGGGCATCGAGAGCGTTCGATATCAGGTTTGTGAACACCTGCTGAATCTCTCCAGGCTGGCACAGAATCGCTGGCGCAGAGCGATAGCGTCGTTCGATGACGATGTTCCGCAATCGAATTGACGGATCGTGAAAGTAGACAACCGAATCAATAACTTCATCAAGTTCCGTGAACGCCGGTGCCGTGCGTTGGCGATAGAACTTCAAGCTGCGCGCGGTGATGTGTGAAAGCCGCTGCAGTTCCTTGTCTGCGATCTCGAGCAGGCTCTTCGAACTTGCTGAAAGGCTCTCATCGCTCTTGGCCAGAAAGAGAAGGTTAGTTACTGCCTCAAGAGGATTGTTGATCTCGTGTGAGATGCTGGCCGCCAGACGGCCTGCAGCCGCCAGTTGCTCACTACGCCGCAAAGCCTGTTCGGCCTTCCGTGTCTCAGTGGTGTTGCGGCAGTAAAGAATGATTCCTTCTCCCGGTTGGGGGTAAATATAAAACTGAAACCAGGTTTCGTTGCCAGGTGCAGGAAAAAACTGCTCGAATTCCACAGCAACTCGAGCTTCCATGGCGCGTCGAATATTCGCCTCGACATCGCTTCCAACCAAATCCGGATACAAGTCCCAAAGACTTTCTCCCATGTGTAGCTTGCCGGAGAGCGCGGCAAGTTGCTGGGCTGCAGCGTTCATATACGTGATCTTGTAATCGAGATCGAGGGTGCAGAACGCGACTGGAACATGTTCAAGCGCCTCGCCGGCCAACTGGCGCGCACGATTTATCTCCATCGTCAGCGCTGCTCTTTGTTCGGCAGCTTCGCGCCGCATCCGGTCCATTTTCAACTGGGCTTCCACACGCGCAATCAACTCGCGGGCCGTGAAAGGCTTGGTAAGGTAGTCGTCAGCCCCAGCTTCCACACCCTCGATCCGGGACTCTTCCCCGGCGCGCGCGGAGAGCATGATCACCGGAATCGTGGCGGTGGCAGGATCCTGGCGCAACGCAGCAAGCAGTGCGAACCCATCCATCTCCGGCATCATCACGTCCGACAGAACCAGGGCCGGCGGCCTGCGTCTCACTTCTTCCAGCGCCAGTTTTCCGTTGGTGACAGCCACAACTTCAAAACGCCCAGCTAGCAGTGAGCGGACATACTCGCGCATATCCGCATTGTCGTCCACTAACAGAACGACCGGTTTGTCTCCACGGGATGCAAGTTGAGTCTTGTCATCCTCGTCACCGGCTACGAAACCAGCGATCTGATCCTTGAGATTATGATGTCCGGGCATCCACCCCAGCGCTTCCTGTACGTAGGCGTTGGCAGATCCCTGAACAGCTAGCGGGCTGTTCGAGTCTGTCGCAATGTGGCCAATGGCAAGATGTTCGTGCCCGAACGGCAAGCGCACGTTGAATACCGTGCCTTCATTCGGTTTGCTTTCGACCGTGATTGTCCCGCCATGCATTTCGACGAGTTCATGCACGAGCGCAAGACCTATTCCGCTCCCTTCATGACTGCGTCTCCGCGCTCCCTCGATGCGGCTGAAGCGTTCGAATATATGTGGCAACTCGCTTTCAGGAATTCCCGTGCCGGTGTCGCGAATTGAAAGCAGTGCACCCGTATCGTCGCTTGAAACTCGAACTCGAATCTCACCATCGAAGGTTGCTTTCAAAGCATTGGACAAAAGGTTCAGAACAACCTTCTCCCACATATCGCGGTCAACATATACCGGTTGAGGAAGAGGTGAACAATCGACGATCAGCTTGAGGCCTGCGCGTTCCACCGCCGAACGAAAGACGCTGGAAAGCTGCGCCGTTAGAAGAGACAGATCCGTCGGCTCATAGTTGGCCCGCATGCGGCCCACTTCGATGCGGACAAAGTCGAGAAGGCCGTTCACGAGCTTCAGCAATCGCAAAGCGTTGCGATGCAACATCTCCAGTGGCTCACGCGAAAGCGAAGTCTCATTCAGCAGCGCATCCTCGATTGGACCGAGAATGAGAGTGAGAGGAGTACGCAACTCGTGGCTTACATTGCTGAAAAAAGCGGTCTTTGCTCGATCCAGATCTGTCAATTCCTCGGCGCGTCTTTTCTCTGCTTCATACGCTTCGGCATTCGTGATGCTGGCGGCAATCTGGCCTGCAGCCAGATCCAAAAATCCCTCGTAGTTTGAATCCAATTGCCGATATGGATTCAGTCCTGCGATAAAGACACCCGCGGATTTCTCCTGTCCACGCCGAAAAATGGGCACCAGCCGCGCCTGGCTCGGCGGCTTATCCCACACGCCGGTCGGCAGATCTGGAAACAGATCACCGAGCCGATCGAGGGTCATGGCGCGATTAGTTTTGAACAAAATATCGACTGGCCACGGAGCGGTCATGGATTCTGCATCGATCTCGCGCGGCGCTGCCGGATGCGACTGTTCTATTCCGCTGCGCGCTACCAGGCAAAGAGTGCGGCCATCGTTTTCGAAAAGATAGACCAGCGCAAAAGCAATATCCCGTTGGGCTTCAAGCCCTCGCTCAGTCGCCGCAAATACTTCATGCTTTGTATTAGCATCAACCAGCGCGCCAGCCAGTGTACTGAGCGAGCCGAGCTGGCGTTCTCCGCGCACTCGGAGGGTATCTTCCATCACGACACACAGCATTCCCTCGATCTGTCCGCTTGCGCCCGAAAGAGGACTATAGGAAAAGGTGTGGTAGGTCTCTTCAGGGTATCCGCTCCGCTCGATAATGAGGGGCAGGGTTTCGTCCCACGACGCCTCTCCCGTCTTCATCACCCGCTCGATGCGAGGACCGATGTCGGGCCAGATCTCGTGCCAAACCGTAGGAGCGGGTTTTCCGAGTGCCCACGGATGTTTCTTCCCCAACGTGACGCGCGCGTATGCATCGTTGTACAGGACCGTAAGATCAGGCCCCCAGGCCATCCACATCGGAAAGCGCGACGTGACCAGGATGCGCACCGCTGCCTTCAGGCTATCCGGCCAACTGGCCACATGCCCAAGCGGCGTTCTGGACCAGTCATAAGAGCTGATTAGTTGGCTCATTTCGGCGGGCTGCGAAATGGCTGTTTGTCCCTCGGCTTCGGGGATATCTTCGTGCATCGGGTGCTCTCCGGCTTTCATAAACCCCACGCGATTGCTTCAGCTGGCTACTCAGGTAAAGGGGAGGAAGACCCAATTCTCTTAGCCTGAACCAATTGAATAAAGTCCCTGTTAATCAAGCACTTCGATGCGAGTTTGCGAGATTTTGTTGCTTGAGCGGTTTATGGTAAAAACCTGCCCTAAAGACCAAATCGCAACCGAGATCATAGCCAATCGTCAACTGGTAAGGCAAGCTTCTCGCCGTGTATTCTCGGCCCATGCCTCTCCCACCATCGACGCTGGCTGCCAACCAACTGCATACCGCTTCATCTTCTTACCTGCGTTCGGCGCGGCACCAGCCGGTGCACTGGCATGCCTGGGGTGAAACCGCCTTCGTCCGCGCGCAAGCCGAGAACAAGCCGATTCTTCTGGATATCGGAGCTGTGTGGTGCCACTGGTGCCATGTCATGGACCGCGAATCCTACGAGAACACAGAAATCGCCCGCATTATTAATGAGAACTTTGTTGCCATTAAGGTTGACCGTGACGAACGTCCCGACGTCGATATGCGCTACCAGGCTGCGGTGTCCGCCATCAGCCAACAAGGAGGGTGGCCTCTCACAGCTTTTCTTACTCCGGATGGCCGGCCCTATTTCGGAGGCACCTACTTTCCGCCCGACGACCGCTACGGCAGGCCGGGATTTGGACGAGTCCTTTTGACCATGGCGCAAGTGTGGCGCGAGCGGCGCGATGAGGCTTTGGAATCGGCCGCAAGCGTAATGTCAGCGATCGAACATAACGAAACCTTCTCATCGCGCAGCGGAGACCTCACCCTGGCTCTGGTCGACAAGATTGCAGCATCAGCGGTGGCGCAGTTCGATGCCCGTAACGGAGGCTTTGGATCTCAGCCGAAATTTCCTCACCCCGGTATTCTGGACCTGCTGCTCGAGGTTGCGCTGCATAGGGGCAATCAAGAGGCTCAGCAGGCATTCATCATAACCCTGGAGCGAATGGCGCGCGGCGGCGTATACGACCAGCTCGCCGGGGGCTTCCATCGCTACAGTGTTGACGAGCGCTGGGTTGTGCCGCATTTCGAAAAAATGCTCTACGACAACACCGAATTGCTGCGTAACTACGTCCACGCATTCCAAAGTTTCGTCCGCACCGATTTCCGTCAGACAGCGGAAGAGATCATTGTGTGGCTCGATGCCGTCATGACCGATCGCGCCAGAGGCGGCTTCTACGCTTCACAGGATGCAGATATAAATTTCGATGACGACGGCGATTATTTTACTTGGACTCTGGATGAAGCGCGCGAAGTCCTCAACGCGGATGAGCTAGCTGTCGCCTCACACTACTGGGACATCGGTGAACTCGGCGACATGCATCACAATCCCGCCAAGAACGTTCTTCATCGCAAGTTCAGTCAGCAAGAAGTCGCGGCGCAGACCGGCAGGTCGGTTGAAGAAGCTCAAAGCCTGATTGATTCCGCAAGAGCCAAACTGCTCGCCGCGCGGGCCATGCGTCCCACTCCGTTTATTGATCGCACACTCTACACCGGCTGGAACGCCATGGCCGTGTCTGCGTATTTCGAGGCCGCCCGCGTTCTCCGTTCGGATTCTCCACGCGCTTTCGCACTTCTCACTCTCAACCGCTTGCTCGTCGAAGCCTGGGATGGCGGAGAGACGCTTGAACACGTAATTGCATATGGCGAGTCGGACGGCGACGCCGCCGCTGGAAAAATCTCCGGCACTCTGGACGACTACGCCATGACGGTGCACGCCTGTATTGATGGCTGGATCGCAAGCGGCGAGATGCGCTTTTACCAGGCCGCGTCAAAGCTCGCAGACGCCATGATTGCGAAATTCTATGACCGCACCGGGGGAGCGTTTTTTGATACCGCCTCACCCGCCGACGGCAGCACCCCCCTGGGCGCGCTTACCGCGAGGCGAAAGCCGCTCCAGGATTCGCCCACGCCCGCCGGCAATCCCACAGCAGCTTCGGCGTTGCTGCGTTTGGAGGAATTGAGCGGGCGCAAGGAATACCACGAGATCGCAGAGGACACTCTCGAATCTTTCGCCGGCATCGTGGAGCACTTCGGGCTTTACGCCGGCAGCTATGGCCTGGCACTGGAGCGCTTGCTCGCTGATCCTACGCAGATCGTCGTTGTGGGCTCCGGGCCGGACGCGGACAAGTTTGAGGTTCTCGCAATCGCGCTTTATGCTGTCAACAAAACCGTCATTCGCCTCAGACCTGATCAGCTCCTGGCTGGCGAACTTCCGGATGCCCTAGCTGAAACGGTGTTGCAGGCACCCAGGCCCGAAGGCGCCGCAGCTTGGGCGCTCATCTGTCATGGCCGCACCTGCATGCCTCCGATCACCGAGGTTGAGTCACTTCTGAAGGCACTCGAATAGAGTCGGACAACAAAGCGAATTTCAACTGCTGCTAAAGGGATTCGACTCCTGCGGCTTGATGGTGGTTGGGTCACGTTTCGGTTGCTCGGTTGAAGCTGTTGAAGCGCTTGGACGCGGACTGTTCTCCATACCACCTGTATAAACGCGATATGGATCCCCCGGGAGCATGTGATTTTCCTCCAGTGCCAGCCGAACGCGCCGTTTGAACTCACGCACCGGTCCGTACTGCTGCGTGGCGCGCGTCTTGAAGACGACAGGGAAGATAAGCTCTGACCCTTTTACCGCATCCACGCCGAGTACTTGCGGATCGGCAATGAATATATCTTTGAATTCTTTGCTGTTGCGGATATCCATGGCGGTCGCCTTGAGCAGTTCCGTGACCTTGTCGGGATGCGCAGAGAAATCAACGCTGACACTCACCGTAGCCACCGAGTAGTCAATACTGAGGTTGGCAACCGTGGTGATCTGCGAGTTGGGTACAACGTACAGCGTCCCATCCCCATCACGCAGAATAGTTTTGCGCAGGGTCATGGACTCCACCACACCGGAGACGCCCGCTATCTTGATGGTTTCCCCCACATTGAACTGATCTTCCAGCAGGATCAGGATTCCGTTCAGCATGTCGCGCACGATATTCTGTGCGGCTAACCCGATGGCAACGCCAGCGACCCCGGCCGACGCCAGCAGCGGAGCGAGATTGACGCCCACAGATGCAAGAAACTGCATTGTCACAATCGCGGCAATGATCGTGAGACCAGTAGCGCGAATCACACCGGCCATGGTTCGAACCTGGGCGATGCGGGTGTGTGCTGCTGCATGTTGTTCGGCAATCCGAACCATCTTCGATGTAATTCCAGCGAGGACACGGTAAAGCACGAAGGCGATCAGCGCGGCGACCAGCAGATGCGGAAGCTTCAGGTGAATGAATTCCTGGGTGTCATTGATCCATTCATCCAGCACCTTGCCCATGAAGCGGCCTTCCGCGAATAATCCTGACCGCACTGCTAAAGACATCAAAAACATACAAACTCCTTGTTTACCAATCTGTAGGTAGACGCATGGGGCAATTGCCCAGCCTTTGGGACATATGATGCAGAGATGCATTTTTGACTTAAAACGGCGGGCTATGGGAAATCGTAGCCAGAGGTAAGTGCTCGGCGGGATAAAGCATTGCACTTGGACCTGAAACGGCCGTCATCGGTTCCTGGCGAAACAGAGAATCGATCGAAAGCTGCCCTCCAATTTAAGCCTTCGATCAAATCCCGATCCGACCTAAGCACCGGCGCCTGATTTTAGTACCGTTGTTTTTCTCGACACCGGGCATTGCAGTCGGCAGATAATGGGTATGCGCCTCATCTCGGGGGTTTCGATGCTGGTCAATGAATTCCCAGAAGTTTCTGCAGTCAGAACTGAGCCACAAACGGGTCCTGGTCTGTTGCGCCAAGTCCGGCGCCGGGAGCGGCGACCTCTCACCGGCCTGCTGCTTCTCGGTGTGGCCTTTGCCGCAGCTTTTGGCTGTCTGGCCCAGGACGAACATCCGGTCTCCGCGCAGATTCCCGTAAACCCTCCAGTTGAAGCGAAGCCACAGCCAGAAAGCGCCGCGAAACCGACGAAATTGCAAAAAGCCGAAGCAGCGGACCTCGCCCGCAAGCGGCAGATCTCCGACGAGAGTACCCAATTGCTGGCCATGGCTCTCTCGCTCAAGGCTGAGGTTGATAAAACCAACAAGGATACCTTGTCGCTGAATGTGATTCGCAAAGCCGACGAAATCGAGCGGCTGGCAAAGACCGTCAAAGAAAAGATCAAGCAGAGTTCAGGGGCGAGTTGACGCGACTTCGTGAATAGCCTGTTACCAGTGGTAGTAAAGGAATCGTGAGGTTAGACGTGCAAGTCCTGCAACACAATCAGCAGCGGTCAAAGGCATCCGCGGGGAATCTCGGCGGCGGATTGAAAGCTTGGGTGCTGCCCCTCGCTGTCGTCTGCATTTCTCTCTACGCGCATCCTGTCTCGGCGGGAAACGGACAACAAGGAGCCGCGCAGGTTCCGCCGAAACCCATCGTCATTCCAAACCGTACGCTCGACACCCATGAACTCAACGATCTCGCCGAGAAAAACGCGAGAAAAAAGAACTTCGATGCGGCCAATGCCGAGCGGAAACGCGTCATCGATGATGAGACCAACAAATTGTTGATTCTGGCACGGGATCTGAAAGGCAAGACCGACAACATGGGGAATGCACCGCTAACGCCCATGATGGTTCGCGAGGCTGAAGTCATTCAGTTCCTCGCAAACGATGTGAAAGAAAAGATGAAACTGACAGTGAATTCAGATTGAGGTTGGGGGCCAGCCGCGATGAAGTATGGCAGTCGCTGGGATATCGCAGGACTAGGAATCGCCGGGGCAATAATTCTCTGCGCGGCCCTTCTGGGATGGGCTCAGTATTCCCCGTCCAACAGCGGCCCCCTGATCCAGAACCTCCCCAATTCCCGCCAACAGGGTATCGGCGGAAGCATGGACAACGATCCCCTCTTTGTCGAAAAGCGGCTTCGCGCCCTGAACTTCGACCGGCACAAGTCGCTGGTTTCTGACACGGATAAGCTGCTAAAACTCGCTCGTCAACTGGACGCGGAAATTGCATCTAACCCACCGGACGAACTGACACCCGAGCAACTGCACAAAGTCGCAGAGATCGAGAAGTTGGCGCGCAGCGTGAAAACAAAGATGGCTCAATCATTTGACGGGGGACCGCACGTCACCCAATCACCTATTCCACTGGGTGATCCGCAGTACCGGTAACGATTGCTACAATCTTTCCATAGAAATAGATAGACTCGAAAAGCTCGAAAGAACCCGAACCTTGGAGTGAGACAAATGGGACTTGCGGTTTCCAGCGCCCACGCGCCGACGACGGCAGATACCTCCGGAAGCCTGAGCTCACAGGAGCTGATTAACATCTATCGGCTCATGTATCTCTCGCGCCGCATCGACGACCGCGAGATTTCCCTCAAAAGGCAGCAAAAGACCTTTTTTCAGATATCTGCAGCAGGGCACGAGGCTCTACAGGTGGGTGCCGCCCTCGCGCTGAAGCCGGGATACGACTGGTTCTTCCCCTATTATCGCGACCGAGCCCTGTGCCTGGCATTGGGCGTGACGCCGACAGATATGTTTCTGCAGGCGGTCGGAGCGAGCACCGATCCGGCCAGCGGCGGCCGCCAGATGCCGACCCACTGGAGCAGCCGCCCCCTCAATATCGTCAGCACATCGTCATCGACAGCGACGCAGATTCTACATGCCGTGGGATGCGCCGAGGCTGGCCGCTACTTTACCCGCCATCCCGAGGCCGCTGCCAGAGTCGAGGGAGATTATCGCGCCTATCGAGACGTCACTTTCCATGGCGATGAGGTGGTGTTGGCCTGCATAGGAGAAGGATCAACGTCGCAGGGGGAATTCTGGGAGGCGCTGAATACGGCGTCCAACCGCAAACTGCCGGTCATCTTCATGGTCGAAGACAATGGCTATGCCATTAGCGTTCCGGTTGAGGTGAACACGCCTGGTGGCAACATTTCGCGGCTGGTTGCGAATTTTCCCAACTTCCACTTTGCAGAGATTGACGGCACCGATCCCGAGGCAAGTCTGCGCGCATTTCAGAGATCCGCGGAGCACTGCCGCGCAGGCAACGGGCCAGCATTTGTTCACGGTCATTGTGTTCGGCATCTACTCTCATTCACAATCCGACGACGACAAGCTCTATCGTTCTGCGGCCGAGCGCGAAGCCGACGCCATGCGCGACCCTATCGCGAAGCTGCAGATGCGCCTTTTGCGCGAAGGCATCCTGACCGCCGAGCAGATCAACGCCCTTGAGAAAGAGGCCGAGCGTGAAGCCGCTGAAGCCGCGGAGCGTGCCCTTGAGGCGCCACTGCCAGAGATAGCGAGCATTCCGCTGCACGTCTACTCTGAGGATCTTGACCCGGCCAGCGCCTCGTTCACTACCGAGACTGCAGAGGAAGCTGGCTCGAATCCGGGCAAATCGGCAAGCTCCAAGGGCAGCGGGCCGCGTACCATGGCCGACCTCATTAACGCCTGCCTAAGTGACGAGATGCGCCGTGATCCCCGCATTATCGTTTACGGCGAAGACGTTGCCGACGCCAGCCGTGAAGAGGCGCTCTCCGAAGTTAAAGGGAAAGGCGGCGTTTTCAAGCTCACGTCGGGTTTGCAAACATCATTCGGCTCTGAACGAGTCTTCAATTCGCCACTGGCCGAGGCCAATATTGTCGGCCGAGCAGTGGGCTATGCGGTTCGCGGCATGAAGCCCGTCGTCGAAATTCAATTCTTCGACTACATCTGGCCCGCCGTGCATCAGATTCACAACGAACTCGCCCTGATGCGCTGGCGCTCCAACGGCGCTTGGGCCTCGCCCGCGGTGATACGAGTGCCTATCGGCGGATACCTGACTGGTGGCGCCATCTATCACTCTCAATCCGGCGAAAGTATCTTTACGCACATTCCAGGCTTGCGCGTCGTGTTCCCGTCAAACGCGCTCGATGCCAATGGCCTGTTGCGCACCGCAATCCGCTGCGATGACCCCGTACTTTTCCTTGAGCACAAGCGACTCTATCGCGAGTCTTACGGCCGTGCGCCTTATCCGGGCCCCGACTTCGCCATCCCCTTTGGCAAAGCCAAAATCGTTCGTCCCGGCCAGAACATTACCCTGGTGACGTACGGAGCTTTGGTCCCGCGTGCTCTGCAGGCCGCACAGATCGCCAGTCGCGAAAAGGGTATTGAGGTTGAAGTCATCGATCTGCGTACCTTGAGCCCGTATGATTGGGAAGCAATCGCAACCTCAGTCCGTAAGACCAGTCGGGTGATCGTCGCGCACGAAGACATGCTTAGCTGGGGATACGGAGCCGAAATTGCCGCCCGCATCGCAGACGAGCTTTTCGATGATCTCGATGCGCCCGTAAAACGCATCGGTGCGATGGATACCTTCGTCGCCTATCAGCCGGTTCTGGAGGACGCGATTCTGCCCCAGCCTGACACGGTGCTGAAGGCTATCAGCGAGCTTCACGCATACTGATCCTGGTACCCCTCACGCAGAACCGATTTCACGGCGCCCCGGATACAATGTTGAGATGGGCATCCAACCTGAAGATGGCCGGTACCGCTTTCGCCGCCGGGCGGATGAGCCGGCATGAAGAAGTATTTCCGTCTTCTTCGCTTTGGTCTGCCGTACTCGGTGCAATGGATTCCGGGAGTGGTTTTCTTGGCCGCCGTCTGGGCTGCTCGACGCCCTGCGGATGGCACTCTTTGTTCCCATCCTCAATGTCGTCCTCAAGCCGCAAACTCCTGATAGTTCCCTGGTGCTCTTTCCGACAGCGCCACTTGGCTGGCAGTTCGATATGCACCGCATTATTCCGCCCGGCCTGCATATTCATAATGTTCTGAATATCGTGGCATTGGCGCTGGTCGGATCCACGGTCATCAAGGGTCTATGCGACTATCTCGGCACTTATCTCGTTAACTACGCCGGGTTCGGCATGGTTACCGACATGCGCAATCATCTCTACGAAGTCATTATTCGCAGGTCATCCAGCTTCTATCATCGCCATCCCACGGGGACAATTCTCTCGACGCTTATCAATGACGTCGACCGTGTACAGACTGCGGTCAGCCAGGTCCTCGGTGAGTTTCTGCAGCAATTCTTTACTTTCATTGCCACTGTCGCACTGGTGATTATTCTGGGCGGCCGCCTGAGCTGGGCTCTCCTTCTCTTCGTGCCGGTGGTGATCACGTCGTCGCGCCGCATCGGCCGTTCAGTGCGAACCCGCACGCGTAGCGGACAGGATAAGCTTGCCGAGATTCAGAACATTCTGCACGAGACCGTTACGGGCAATCGCATCGTGAAGGCCTTCAACACTGAGCTTTGGGAAGTGCTGCGTTTCAAGCGCGCGGCCAAGCGATTGTTCCGTGCCAACCTGCGCAGTGTTCGCATTCAGTCCATCAGTTCTCCGCTGATGGATACCATAGGGTCTGTTGCGATTGCGCTTTTACTCTGGATCGGCCGCAATGAGATTCTTCACGGCCGCATGACCGCGGAAGTTTTTATCACATTTATCATTGCGCTCTTCAAGCTCTATGATCCGGTTCGCAAATTTGCGTCGTTCTACAACAGCTTTCAGCAGGCCATGGGCGCGTCGACATCCATCTTTGGATTTCTGGACGAAAAGGACGATGTGAAAGAACGTTACAACGCGTCTGCAATGGAGGGATTTTCAGATTCCATCAGGTTTGAAGATGTTGGATTCTCCTATTCCACGGAAAAAGGGGAACAGCAGATTCTGCACAATGTGGACCTTGAGGTGCCCGCTGGTGAGATGCTGGCATTAGTTGGTCCGAGCGGTGCAGGGAAGTCAACACTCGTCAATCTCATTCCCAGATTCTTCGACGTGACATCGGGACGCATTCTGATCGACGGCCGCGACATTCGCGAAATGACTCTCGGTTCGTTGCGCCGCCAGGTCGCGCAGGTTACGCAGGAGACCATCCTCTTCAACGACACCGTGCGCAACAACATCGCGTACGGCCAGCCCGACGTCGCACAGAATGAGCTCGTGGAGCAGGCAGCCCGCAACGCCCTCGCCCACGACTTCATCCTGCGCATGCCGCAGGGCTACGACACCGTCATCGGCGAGAAAGGCTTCCGGCTCTCCGGCGGCGAACGCCAGCGCATCGCCATCGCCCGCGCCTGCTCAAGGATGCGCCGATCCTCATCCTCGACGAAGCCACCTCCGCGCTCGATGCCGAAAGCGAATCGCTGGTGCAGGCCGCGCTCGCCAACCTGATGCAGAACCGCACCGTCGTCGTCATCGCGCACCGCCTCGGCACCGTTCGCCGCGCCAATCGCATCGCCGTTCTTGAAGATGGACGCATCACCGCCCTCGGCCCGCACGAAGAGCTGCTGACCACGTCACCCACCTACCAGCGGCTCTACCAGTTGCAGTTCATGGATACGCCCGATTCGCCCGCAGACATCGCCGCGCTCGATCCGCTAGCGCAGTACCCGCTGCTTGAACAGGAGCTTTCCACGCAGAGGCAGGGGAATAAGACGAATGCCGATCTCTTCGATGACAGGGTTTGCCCGCACCCAGGTTCGCGTGCACGATCAGCTTGCTTTACACGCTCAGTCCTCAAAAGCGTGAATCATCGCTTCCTCGATCTTCAGTTGCGTCTTCCCGCAGGGCCTCGACGCCCTTGAGATGGAGCTGCGCCGCGTGCTCAAGGAAAACCTCATTCGCGGCCACGTGGAGCTCACGCTCTCCAGTCGATCGCTCTGCTCAGCAGAAGGCCGGCTACAATCGCGAACTGGTCGCCGGCTATCTTGAGGCCTTCAAGCACGCGCGATGAGTTCAACCTCGGCGAGCCCGATCTCAATTGCTCTCCGCATGCCCGCCGCCCTGCAGTGGAGATTCGAAGCAACAGCGACGACGATACTGGCCGCCTGACCGAGAGCGTCGCGCAGCACATCGGGCCGCTGCTCGAGGAGCTCAAGATCATGCGCGCCCGCGAAGGCGATTCGCTCGAAGCCATTCTGCCCGCTTGCTCTGACACGCCTTGCCGAAGCCACTGCCGGCGTCGCCGCCGCTGCGGCCCGAGGTCGAGCAGCGCTACCAGGAGCGGCTCACCCAGCGCCTCACCGCCGCCACCGGCAACGAGTTCAATCGCCAGCGCCTTCTTGAAGAGGTTGCCGTGCTTGTCGACCGCAGCGACATCTCCGAAGAGCTCGCCCGCATGATCACCCACATCGGCCACTTCCGCGAGTTGCTTGCCGCCGGCGGCGAAGTCGGCAAGAAGCTCGACTTCCTGCTGCAGGAAATGAACCGCGAAGCCAATACGCTGCTTTCAAAAACCGGCGGCGTCGGCGGCAAAGGCACGAGGATCACCGAACTTGGCCTCGCCATGAAGGCCGAGATCGAAAAAGCCCGCGAGCAGGTGCAGAACGTCGGAATAGCAGCTAGAATATAAGTCGATCAGAAGAACGAAAGGGATCAGCAGAACGTGGCAGGAATTCTATTCATCATCTCGGCACCCTCGGGCTCCGGCAAGAGCACGCTCGTCAGCGAGCTGCGCAAGCAGGTCAGCGGCGTTGACTTCTCCATTTCCTGGACCACTCGACCTCCGCGCGGGTCCGAGGAGCACGGCCGCGAGTACAACTTCACCACGCGCGAGGAGTTCGAGCGCATGATCGCCGAACGGAAGTTTCTCGAGTATGCGCAGGTCTTTGGGAATGACTACTACGGCACGGCACGCCAGTCACTCGACGATGCCCGCCGTCATGGCCACGACCTGCTGCTCGATATCGATGTGCAGGGCGCGGCACAGGTCCGCACATCAATGCCTGAGGCAGTAAGCATGTTCGTGCTGCCGCCCACCCCCAAGGTATTGCGCACACGACTTCGCAATCGGATGCGCGCCGAGGGTAACGTAGATGAGGCCGAGCTCTACCGCCGCCTCAGCGAAGCCAGCAAGGAAATTGAGAATTATCGCAATTACAGCTATATTCTGGTCAACGACATCCTCGACCGGGCGGTCGCCCAGCTTGAAGCCATTGTGCTGGGCGAGCGATACTATCGTAACGGCGAGCCGATCGCTTACCGTTCGAGCAGGGTGTTGGAGGTTGCCGCGGCCTGCCGGCTGTCGAACTCGCGGGAGCGGCTTAAACCCGTGCTGGAAGCCTTCGGCATTGAAGGCGGCTGACGGCCAGCAACAACTTCCCTTTGGAGATGATTCCGATGACGATTGAAACCAGCTTCGATTCGAACTACCGCAAGGTACTTGTGGCAGCCCGTCGTGCACGTCAGATCCAGAGCGGCTCTGCCGCCCTCATTCAGAGTCGTTCGACCAAGGCCTGCCGAATCGCGCAGGACGAAATCGAAGCCGGCAAAATCTCTTACGTCAAAAAGGAACAGCCGATTGTAAAGCCGCTGGTGGCTGAAACCGGCATCCCGATCCTTTAGTTCAGAACAGGTTTTGCTTACGGGAGTTCCGCTCGTTTCCCGCGCCCTGAAGCCGGGGGTACTTTTCGCGTCTCTGCGGCACGCGTCAAAACAAATCAGACTACAATCGTAATTATGCGAGTAACAGTCGGCGTATCCGGCGGTATAGCGGCCTACAAAGCGGCGGAACTGGTGCGCGCTCTGCAGCGCCGCGGCATGGAAGTGCACGTGGTGATGACCGAGGCCGCAACACGCTTCGTGCAGCCGCTTACCTTCGCAGCCCTCACCGGCCACAAGGTGATTTCCAGCCTCTGGGACGAATCCGACACCAACGACAGTACCTACGAGTCATCCATTGAACACATCAGCGAGGCCCAATGGACCGAGGCACTTGTTGTCGCGCCAGCTACCGCCGATATCCTTGCCAAATTTGCGCAAGGAATGGCTAACGATTTTCTAACGACCTTGTATCTGGCGACGCCCGCACAAGTTCTGGTCGCTCCCGCGATGAACGTGAATATGTGGCGACACGCGGCGGTGCAGGCCAATCTCGACATCCTCCGCCAGCGTGGCGTGCGCGTCATCGAACCCGGCACCGGCGATCTGGCCTGCGGCATGGTTGGTGCGGGACGCATGGCCGAGCCTGAATCCATTGCCGACGTCGTTTTCCATTCCATGGGCCGCCGCCACGACATGGCCGGGGAGACTGTACTCGTCACCGCTGGCGGCACGCGCGAAGCCCTCGATCCTGTTCGCTTCATCGGCAATCGTTCCAGCGGCAAGATGGGTTACGCCCTCGCCGACGCGGCCCAGAGCCGCGGAGCCAAAGTCATTCTCGTCAGCGGCCCGTCAGCGCTGCACCCGCCGGCGCACTGTGAAGTAGTGCATGTCACAACCGCCGAAGAGATGCGCAAGGCGGTACTCGAGCGCATGGCCGAAGCCACCATGGTCATCAAGTCCGCCGCCGTCGCCGACTATCGACCGGTGAATGTCTCCGAACAAAAGCTTAAGCGGTCCGGACCGATGACGCTCGAACTGGCGCCGACGGAGGACATCCTTGCCGAAGTCGCGAGGCAGCGCCGCCCCGGTCAACTCATCATCGGCTTCGCCGCCGAAACCGAGAACCGCATGGAGAATGGCCGCGCCAAGCTGTTACGCAAAGGCGCAGACGCCATCGTGGTCAACGACGTCTCCGGCGAAGACGTCGGCATCGATTCCGACCGCAACGCCGCGACGTTCCTTACGCCTTCGACCTCCATCGAACTGCCGGAGATGACCAAGCGCAAACTTGCCGATCGCATTCTCGACGAGATTTCTGCGCTCCGCCGCCCACGGTCGCTGGTTATTGAAGTTGATGAACACTCGCCCCAGGACAAGGTTCTCGGCCAGTCTGTCGCACCCGTCACCGCTCGCCGCCAGATTATCGTGGAGTAGCCCCATTGCCTGCGCTCGATCCCGCAACCCGTGAAGCGCTCGAGGCGCGCCTGCGCTTCTACCGCGAACTCGGCCTTACCGATTTCTATCGCCGCCCCGTCAACGCATCACAGACAATCTCGTCGCCCCCCGAGCCACAACTCTCGAAAGTCAATGACCATGACTCACTCACCCAGGATCTGGGTGCCCCAAGTCTCGCAGTTGAGGAGACTTCGTCAGCCACTGCACCACAGGAGACCACTCCCATTCCGCCCCGCAAGCCTTTTCAACCCCAGCCCCCCGTCTGCCGCAGAAGTTAGCCCCGCCAACCGCGCATCCGCGCTTAATCTCATTCGCGAAGAAATCGGCGACTGCACCCGCTGCGCACTCCACAAGGGCCGCAACAAGATCGTCTTCGCCGACGGCGATCCCAACGCACGACTGATGTTTGTAGGTGAAGGCCCAGGCGCGGATGAAGATGCGCAGGGATTGCCGTTTGTAGGTCGCGCCGGCCAGTTGCTCAACAACATGATCGCGGCCATGGGCCTCAAACGCGAAGAAGTCTATATCGCCAACGTGGTCAAATGCCGTCCTCCGCGGCAACCGCACCCCTGAGCCCGAAGAAGCAAATACCTGTTCTCCATTTCTCTTCCGCCAGATCGACGTGGTGAGGCCTGAAGTCATCGTCGCGCTGGGCGCCACCGCGGCGACCTACCTGCTCGGGCAGCGTCAGCCTCTCGCCGGACTTCGCGGCCGCGTACACGCCTGTCCGCGGCAGCAAGCTGATCGTTACCTACCATCCCGCGTTCCTGCTCCGCGATCCGCGCCAGAAAAAGGAAGCCTGGGCCGACCTTCAAATCGCCATGCGCGAGCTCGGACTCAAGCCTGTTGCCAAAACAGTTTCCTGAGGACTCGCCGTGTATTCCGTTTCCTTCTCCACGAGGAGCAGAGGGATGCGGACGACTCATTCTCGAGGTTTATACTCAGGTCGCCATGCTGAGTAGACCCTTTCGTGTCCTCTGTTCACCTTTCTCCCAGGCTGCCTTCGACGATCTGCTTTTCCAAAATCCGTTTCAGCAGCGAGAGAGTGAATCCGGGATACGTGCGCGCGCTCGGACTGACCGGCGTCCGGTCAATGATTCGATCGCCTTGCCTGGCTTCATGCATGAACTAGAGCACGTAAAGGACCAGGAAAAGATCCAACGCAAACCCAGCAATGATAGATCCGGGGATAATAAGCCACCACTTCCGGCCGCTGGTGGCGGCCTGCATTCCCAGCAAGCATGCAAATAACGCGCATGCAAAGCTGATAGGTGTACGCCACTCCCGATAAGGCGGGATGAAGATGCTGGCAAAAAGAATGGCGCTGGCAATTCCGGTTTTTGTAGATCTCTTCACGCGATACCTCCAACAACCCGCGTTCGCGATCACTCCGCAGCGATAGGGAATTCATTCAATCGATTAGGCCGCCACCAAGCCTGTCGCAACAAGAGCAAACACAATTCGCATAACTACTTCTGGCGCGATTTCGCCTTCACCCTGGCCATCACTGCGAAGGGCGAGACGACCGTCACCAGAACGAGAGCTAAAACCATCACAAAACCGAACATGATCTTTCTCGCTTTCTTCGGATTCAAGCGTAGAACAGCACAAGGATTGCGCTCCGCGAGACCAATCACCATCACCCGCAGGCGGTTGGTAATACCCAGAAGGTTGCAGATCGCGAAATCCAGGACGATATTTGTGACAAGTAGCCGGTTTCAATAGGAATTCCGCATTGTTCTAAAAGCCAAATCGGCGTAAAGTGCCTTCATCCTTGGTCCTCCGCACAGCATGTCGGAGGTCAATCCGACTTCGAAACTGTCACGAAGCTTGGAGATCAGCAATGCGCAACACAAGCAAAACTCTGGTCATTGCGACGCTTTCCGTAACTCTGGTTCTTCTCAAATCTTCTTCCCTTGCGGCCAAACCGCCAAACGCGCGAGACGCTGGTCCTTCAGAGGCGTTAGGGCCCAGAACGGCACTTTCGCAGCAGGCGCAGGAAAAGCTGAACCAACTCGAAGACGCGCTGAAAGATGCGCGCGAAAAAAAGGATTCTCAAGGCGAAGCGCAGGCACTCCGCGCGATTGGACTACTGAATTATTCAAGCGCACGATTCGACGATGCACTTGAGGCGTTCTCGAACTCCCTTGTACTCTATCGCGAGTTGAAGTCGGAGACTCTTGAAGCAACGGAACTCTGCGAGATGGCCTCGGCGTATACCGCCTTAGGCATCTACCAAAAGGCGCTGGACACCTACAAGCTGGCGCTGCCTGAATGGCGCCGTTTGGATCGCGGAAGGGAGGCCGCGACTCTGGGGAAGATAGCCGAAATCTTCCGCACATTGCGCGACGCTGCAGAAGCTCTCCGTTTCGATCAGGCTGCGCTGCAAGCTTACACACAGGCCGGTGATCGACGAGGCCAGGCTACTGTACTGAACAACATCGGACTCGCCTACTTTGCAGGGGGCAACAAGCGCAAGGCAGCGGATTACTTTCAGAAGGCACGAGCCGCTTACCACGATCTGGCGAATCCTGTCGGAGAGGCAACTGCGCTTAATAATCTAGCGGTGGTCTACAGCGCATCGGGAGATAATACCGAGGCGTTAGCGTCGTTTAAGCGGGAACTTGAACTGACTCGCAGAAATAAGGACCGAAATGCAGAGGCTTTGACCCTCAACAGCATCGCGGTAACATACTCGCGCATGGGCGAGTCCCTGATTGCCCATAAATTCTACAGTCAAGCCGCCTCTCTTTATCACGAGATGGGCGATCAACAGTCGGAGTTCCGCGAGTTGACTGCGTTATCTCTCGCCGTCGCTGATTCTAAGAGACACCGCAACAAGAAAAACACAGATACAGATCAAGGCTTCAACCTCTGCCGGACGCAGTTGCCCATCAAACACTGACCGTCGCGAAACTAAAAACGACACTTGTTCCCTGGCGATGAGGCATTTGGGGCCGTGGCCTCCCAACGCGGATATGATCTCCTTCAGACCGGGTCTTCCTTGATCCCCTTCGCATCTCTACAATATTCTCGGCTCTCATTCGTCTAGCTCATTAGATGGATGGGCCATCGAGAATGATCGCGATGAGCGAGCAAGACCGTCAAATCGCGGATGTAGTTGCAAGGGAACGCCCCCGGCTGCGCAGCTTCATTCGCCGCCGGGTGACCAGTGACGCTGACGCTGATGACCTTCTCCAGGACGTTTTTGCGGAGTTGGTGGAAGCGTACCGACTGCTGATGCCGATTGAGTTCGTCACCGGCTGGCTCTTCCGAGTGGCGCGTAACCGCATCACAGACCTCTTTCGGAAGAAAAAGCCAGAAGCCTTCAGCGACGCATTTCAGGAAGATGAAGACGGCGATCTGCTCGATGTGGAAGATCTGCTGCCTTCCCCCGAGGCAGGTCCTGAAGCACAGTATTTTCGCAGCCTCCTGCTCGATGAACTACAGCAGGCGATGGCTGAATTACCCCGGGAGCAGCGAGATGTCTTTGTCGCCCATGAGTTGGACGGCCGCAGTTTCAAAGAACTCGCCGCAGAGAGCGGTGAGAGTGTGAACACGCTTCTATCACGCAAACGCTATGCAGTTCTGCACCTTCGCAAGCGATTGCAAACTATTCACGATGAGTTTATTGAGAGATGAGGAACGTTATGAAAAAGCTTTGGATCGCGTTAATTGCTCCCCCGGCTATCGTGCTCTTTCTCTGGCTCTTTGGCGAACTGCTGATGCACCTGTGGAATTGGCTTCTTCCGCCGATTTTTGGTCTGCACATGATTACCTTCTGGCAGGCACTCGGTTTGCTCCTTCTCAGTCGGATCCTGTTTGGGAGCTGGGGTTCGGGCGGAGGTAATCGCGGACGGCGCAGCCGCAGGGAGAAGTGGGACAAGATGACTCCGGAAGAACGAGAGAAGATTCGCCAGAGCTGGGGCTCGCGCTGCGGCGGTTTCGCGAACACCGGAGGAGAGAACAAAGAGCCTGCCTGAAGCGCCGAATTAGCTATTGCCGCTGTTTCTCGTCGGGAGAATGTGGGCACAATTCTGCCGACATAAGTTCGTCAACTAAAAATCTCGAGCGGTTTCTGTCAGCGAGGTGCACAGGAAACGCTTGAGATTTGTGACAACGCCCATCACTCCAAAGCAGGGAACATCCTCGTCCTCCTGAGCGTATATTCATTGCAATTCCCCACATGAGGTCACGAGAGGGTTGCGATGCGCATGTTGCGTCAGGATGTTCTCTATGCGTTGCGGCAGATGCGTTTGTCGCCTGTATTCACGCTGACAGCGATGCTCACCCTCGCGCTGGGAATTGGCGCGACAACCGCGATATTCTCCCTGATTGACAGTGTGATGATGAAGTCGCTCCCGGTCGTCGATCCAGCGCGGCTCTATAGAGTGGGTTCGGGGATGAATTGCTGTGGACAAATCGGTCCGCAGAAAGAATGGGGAATCTTTCCCTACACGCTCTATCAACGCATCAGCGCCGCCGCGCCCGAATTCGAACAGACCGCCGCGTTCGAGGCGTGGCACTCCAACTTCAGTGTGCGCCGCGCGGACAGCAATGAGCCAGCCAAGCCTCTGCGCAGTGAGTATGTCTCTGGTAATTACTTCGCGACCATCGGCTTGAAAGCGTATGTGGGCCGCACTTTGACGCCGTCCGACGATCAGCCCGCCGCAGCGCCCGCCGTCATGTTGAGCCATCGCGTCTGGCAGCAGGAGTATGGCTCGAATCCAAAGATCGTTGGCTCAATCTTCATCCTCGACGGCCGCCCCTTCACCGTCGTCGGTATTACGCCCCCAGGATTCTACGGGGAAACCTTGCGCAGCGATCCGCCGGAGTTGTTTGTTCCTCTACTGCAGGAACCTGCGCTCACCGGCCAGAACACTGTGCTAAAGACTCCTCTGGCATGGCTGCGTATCATCGGCCGCCTCAAGCCGGGCGCTACAACCAACGGACTGGCTGCGCGGTTTACCACCATCACCCGCGAATGGATGTTGAGCGATCTAGGTGCCCAGTACCCGCAGTACCTTGATCAACTGAAAGCAGTCCTTCCCAACGAAACAGTACAAGTAATTCCTGCCGGCGGCGGGATTGCCGAGATGAAGGCAGGCTACCAGAGCAGCCTGCGGATCCTCATGGCAGTGTGCGGCGTGGTTTTGCTGATTGCGTGTGCTAACCTTGCCAACCTGCTGCTGGCACGGGGATCTGCGCGCGGCACGCAAGCCGCCATTCGTCTTGCCATGGGCGCATCCAAGTTCCGGCTGATCCGGCAGTCGCTCACCGAAAGCGTGGTGCTGGCTGTGCTTGGCGGTGTGGCTGGAATTGTGATCGCCTTTGGGGGCGTCAAACTGATCGTCGCTCTCGCCTTTCATTCGGCGCAATTTGTGCCAATCGACGCGACGCCTTCTTTGGCCGTTTTGGGATTCGCATTCGTCATGTCTCTCGTCACCGGATTGTTGTTTGGCACTGCGCCCGCGTGGTTCGCAGCCCGCACCAATCCGGCAGAGGTACTGCACGGTGCTGGCCGCAGCACGCGCGACACCAGGGCACTGCCGCAGAAATCCCTGGTCGTGGTGCAGGCTGCGTTGTCCCTTGTCCTGCTGACGGGTGCGGGTCTGTTGACGCGCAGCCTTATGAAGATGGAACACCAGAACTTTGGCTTCGAAACCGAACACCGTGCAAGCCTGCGCGTCAATGCACCCTTTTCGTCCTACTCCCCTGAAAAGCTGGACGCGACGTATCGGGCCCTGCAGGAGCGACTGCAGCGCATTCCCGGCGTACACAGCGCGGCGCTGGCCATGTATACCCCCTTCACGAACAACTGGGACGCTATGATCGCCCGCCAGGGGCAAGCCAAGATCGATGTGAACGCAGACAACGTTTCTTCGTGGGATCGCGTGAGTCCCGGCTATCTCGAGATGATGGGACAACACATTCTGCGAGGTCGCGGCATCACCTTGGCGGACACTGTCTCGGCGCCGGCGGTGGCTGTCGTCGACGAAGCCTTCGTCAAGAAATTCTTCAAGCCCGGCGAAGAGCCGATTGGCGCTCGCTTCGGCATGAATGAAACGCAGTACAGCGGAACCTACCAGATAGTCGGAGTGGTCCGCACCGCCAACTACACCGATCCCAGCGGCCATTGGCGGTTGCCGCTCTTCTTCGTGCCCCTCGCCCAGCACGCACAATACAACACTCCGATGGCAAAGATGGTCGAAGAGCGCTCGCACTTGATCGAAGCCGTAGTGCTCGATCTGCATGGCAGCATGCAGGGACTCGAGCCGCAGATCCGGCGCGCATTCAGCGAAGTCGATTCCAACCTCACCCTCGTCACTATGCGCACCATGGAGCAGCAGGTCGCCGACCGCATGGACCAGGAACGTTCCGTGTCCCAACTGACGGGTTTGTTTGGCATCCTCGCGCTAGTGCTCGCATCCGTAGGTCTCTATGGCGTGACTGCCTATGGCGTCGAGCGTCGAACTGGCGAAATCGGCCTCCGAATTGCTCTCGGTGCGAATCGCGCACAGGTGGTTGCCATGGTGCTGCGTGGAGCCTTCCTGCAGATCCTCATCGGCCTGCTCATCGGAATTCCAATATCGATCGGGTGTGCCCGCCTCATCGCTTCGCAATTGTATGAAGTGAAGGGTTGGGACCCCGTGGCCCTAGGCGGCTCCGTCGCTGCCCTGGCACTCTGTGCTCTGGTGGCGAGCCTCGTTCCTGCTCGCCGTGCAGCGGCAATCAATCCGGTCCGCGCCCTTCGCTCGGAATAGCACACAACAATTTTTTGATTGTGCCGGCGGCGAGGGATCAGCTACCTTTCCAGAAGCAGTGAGCGCGCGAAGAGAATCTTCCCCGGATATCCCCGCGCGCCGCTGATTCCAATACTCACGGTGATGTGAATGAAAATCGGACTGCGATCTGCGCGACCCTCTCGGTTGGCGCTGCTACTTTTCTGTGCAACCTCGTTTGCACAAACGGGCAGCGCGCCCGCAGACGCCGATCAAGCTCGCGGTGCGCAATGGTGGGCGCACGTGCGTGTTCTGGCCGATCCCTCCATGAAAGGCCGCCTCACCGGCAGCGAAGAATACCTGAAAGCTGCGGCTTATGTAGTCGCGCAATTCAAACAGTGCGGACTCAAACCCGCCGGTGAAAATGGAACCTGGTACCAGCCGGTGCGCTTCGACGTGGAGCGCATCATAGCAACGCAGTCATCGCTGGCGCTCCTGTCCGGCGGAAAAGCAACTCTGCTCGCAATCGGAGAGGATGCGATTCTGGGAACTCGTCTCCAGCAACCAGCAATGGTTGATGCCCCGCTTGTCTTCATTGGATACGGCTTGAATCTGCCCGAGTCTGGATATGACGACTTCGACTCGAAGGACCTGCCGCGCTCCGGATTGAGCGGCAAAATCGTCGTGGTGGTCAACGGCGGTCCTGCAGAACTGCCCGGACCGCTCAAGTCCTACGCGCGTACCGCTCCGATGATTCGTGCAATTCGCGCCGCCGGTGCCGTTGGGCTCATTTCGATTCCGACCCCCAAGTCGATGGACTTCGGCTGGCAGCGCATTGCATCAAGTGCATCTCAGCCGGGCATGCGGTTAGCAGCGATGGATGGCGACGACGCAGTTGCGCATCATCATCCCGCATTGGCCGACGACCACGGCGAATTGTTTTCCGCCACGTTCAATCCCGCGCAAGCCGAAAAACTCTTTGAAGGTAGCGGCCACACATTTGCTGAATTGTTAGCACTAGCGGACGCGCAGAAGGCGCTCCCTCGTTTTGATCTGAAGAAGAGTCTGCGTGCAAAGGTCGTCACAGAAAACACACACGTTGAATCGCCAAACATCGCGGCTATTCTCGAAGGCTCAGACCCGTCCCTCAAGTCGCAATACGTCATCGTTTCGGCGCATCTCGATCATCTCGGAGTCGGCGAGCCAATCCATGGCAAGACGATCTATGCCGGCGCAATGGACGATGCCTCTGGTGTTGCAACTGTCCTCGAAACAGCGCGTGCGCTTACCCAGGGCTCTCGCCCCAGGCGCTCCGTCCTACTTCTCATTTTCACGGCAGAAGAGAAAGGGCTGCTCGGTTCGCGTTACTTCGCTGGACATCCGACCGTGCCGGATCGCAGCATTATCGCTGATCTCAATCTTGATATGTTCATGCCCATCTTCACTCTGCGGAAACTACATGTGCAGGGGCTGGAGCAGTCGACCCTTGGAGATGAGGCTCGATCGGTTGGAGCGGCGCACCACATCGAAATCGCGGGCGATCCGGAACCCGATCGCAACTCCTTCGTGCGCACTGACCAGTACAGCTTTGTGCAGGCCGGAATTCCAGCGCTTGCTATGAAGTTCGGCTGGACAGCAGGATCGCCCGAATACAAAGCGTGGCGAGCATGGCTGGCGGAGCGCTATCACTCCACAGACGATGATTTGAATCAGCCCGTGGACCTGGCCGCTGCTGCGGAGTTCAATTCCTTCTTCGCCGACCTGGCGCGTGCAGTAGCGAATAACACGCAGAAGCCGCATTATCTCGAGTCAAGCTTCTTTCGCCGCTTCGAAGCGACAGAATGATTGATCCCAGGTCTCAGAAGCGAGATCTGGGTCTTCCGGATTTGCGGAGGAAAATGCTACTCGCCTCTCAACGCCTGCATCGGATCGATCGACGCCGCGCGGAACGCCGGTGGCGCGGATGCCACAACAGCCAGCACCAGCACGCCAATCGCCGCAAGCGTCAGCACCAGTGGATCGAACGGGCTCACGCCAAACAGCATCGATTTCAGAAGGTTTGAAGCCGCTGCGGCACCGGCCAATCCAATGACGCAGCCGATAATCGCGAGTTTAGCGCCTGACTCGATCACCAGCCGCACAATCGAAGAGCGCTGCGATCCAAGCGTCATGCGAATTGCCATCTCCTGCAAACGCGAGGCCACGGAGAAGGCAATCACGCTGTAGATGCCGAGTACTGCCAGCAGCACCGCAGCAAAGGCAAAGCTTGAAATTAGCACCGTATTGAAACGCCGTGATGCCTCCGATTCCGCAACCACCTGTTCCATTGTCTGCACCTGCGTCAACGGCAGCAGCGGGTCGAGCGAACGTACTGTGGTGCGCAGTGCATTCTCCATCTGTTCGGGCGGCAGTGCCGAACGCAGCACAATGTATCCGCCGCCACCGTTCAGGTCGGTTGGCTGCCCAAGTGGGCCGACGACTTCCTCAGCCTGATCGACGGAGATATAGTACTGCTCGGTGGCAGGATTGTCGGGTGAAAGCAACTGAGTGTTAGAAATTTCGCCCACCACCGTGAGCCACGGGGTTGCCATCTGCTGCGTCCCGATCCGGATGCGCTTGCCCGTCGGATCCTGGTTGGGCCAGAAATGCTGGGCAAATTCTTGGTTCACGATAACTACGAGCTGCGTACCCGCATGGTCCGCTGCCGTAAAGAATCGCCCACGCAGCAGCCTAATTCCCATGGCCGGGAAAAAGTTGCCGTCGACCTGTGAGACAGTCGCCAGATTCATGTTCGCGCCGGGTTTTGGCACAAACCCATCAACCACAAATGTCTGATTGTTGTTCGCGCCTTGCGATGGCAGCATGCTGGTCAGACCAACCGACTGCACTCCGGGAAGTTCCTTCAACCTCTGCATCAGTTCACGATTGAACGTATCAATTTGCGATTGCTTTGAGTACTGCTGTTGAGGCAGCGAGTAGGCGGCCGTCGTCACATGCTGCGGACTGAAGCCAAGATCGACAGCACGCATCTTGTCGAAACTACGCAAAAGCAATCCTGAAGCTGTCAGCAATACCAGCGCAATCGCGATTTCCGCGACCACCAGAGATGAACGGAGACGCGCATGGCCACCACCGGCGCTTCCCGTGCGGCCGCCTTCCTTCAAGTTACTATTCACGTTGGTCCGGATCGCCGCGAATGCCGGTGCAAGCGCGCAGACCAATCCCGTGACGATCGCAAGCCCGAGCGCAAAACCGATTACTTGCCAACTAAGGGAAATCTCGTTTACGCGGGGCAGGCTTTCTGGCAACGTGCTCTTGCCCACGCGCAGCGCGACACCAGCGAGAATCAATCCCAGAATGCCGCCGCTGACGCTGAGCACCAGGCTTTCCATAACCGCCTGGCGGATCAATGCTGAAGCGCGCGCTCCCAACGCGAGACGCACCGCAACCTCCCGCTGGCGTCGAATCGCACGGACCAGCATCAACCCGGCCAGGTTGAAGCAGGCAATCAGCAGTACCACGGCCACCGCCAGAAACAGTGTGCGCAGCAGTGAGCGCGATTGCTGCACAGTGTCGCTTTGAAGCGGCCGCACAAGCGCGTTGATGTGGAGGTTCGCCATCATGGCTGGATATCCGCGCATGATGTCTTGCGCCACGCGCTCAGCATCGCTTTGCGCCTGCGCAGGCGAGATGCCAGGCTTGAGGCGCCCGACCATTTGATAACTCCAGTTTGCTGCCGCAGTCGGCACAAGCTCATCGGTTCTGAAACTCATGGGAACCCACAGCTCGGCACGGTTAAGTTGTCCCGGAATCAGCGGGAACTCAAATCCACGTGGCATCACGCCGATCACGATGTAGGGCTTGCGATCCAGCAATATCTTCGTTCCGACAATTTGAGGGTCCCCGTGGAATCGGCTGTGCCATGTGGCATAACTGAGCACAACGACTTGCTGATGATGCTCATCTTCATCGCCAGTGAATACACGCCCAAGCTGTGGGGCGACACCGAGTGCGGAAAAAACACCGGCGGTGAGGCGCGAGGCATTCACCTGCGCCGGATCGCCTGTTCCAGAAAGCTCGAAGCCTGTACCCTGGTACCCGCCGAGCGCGGTAAAAGATCGCGTGTCTCGCGAGTATGCCTTGATGTCGGGCACCGTAACCCCAACCTCGTCGCCGCCACTACCGACCTTGACTCCCTCCAGATGATCCGAAAGCACCACCAGGCGATCGGATTCAGGGAATGGAAGCGGCCGAAGCAACACACCCTCAACGATGGAAAAGATCGCCGTAGTGGCGCCAATGCCGAACGCAAGCATCAGAACGGCTGTGATGGTGAAGCCCAGCGACTTGCGCAGTTGGCGCAGGACAAATCTGAAATCAGTGGCATATTTCTGCATTCGATTCCCCGGTAACCAGTCTCTTCAGTAAAGTAGAAAGCACGTCCGCAGCCAAAGGGCCGCGCATCTAATATCCAGAAGTGGAAGGAGTTAGAAGGCAAGAGCCTTAAGGACGCGGTCGCGCAGGCGTTCGCAAACGAATGCTTGTGTCCGAAAATGAACGTCACTTTTCGACAACAAAAAATGAGAGTTCTTTCTGCGCGTGTGCGAATATTCCCTACGACAACGGCAAAGCTTATCTCTGAAATAACAACGACCCACGGTCTGATTCCGTGGGTCGTTGTCTGAACCGTCAACTATTTTAATTTCCTTGCATCAGTCCCATTCCCGCCAAAGCGCGACACCGCCCAGCAGCCCGGCTTCGTTCGAGACAATCTCAATGTTCTTGCCGGGTTTAAAATCGATCTTCTTGGTGTTGCCCCCGCCAAGGTAGAGGTGATCCCAGTTGAAAAGCTTGGCCGTCTGTTCAATCGCCAGCTGCAGCAATTTGTTCCAGCGCTTCTTGCCGTATTTGTCCAAACCGCGGCGTCCGAGGTAGTCCTCATACTCACGGTCTTTCAACCAGGGATGGTGACCGAGTTCCAGTCCCGGACATAAGCGGCCATCGGTAAACAGCGACGAGCCCAACCCCGTGCCCAGTGTAATGGCCAGTTCCACGCCATCACCCTTGATGGATCCATATCCCTGAACAGCCGCATCGTTCGCTACGCGCACCGGTCGCTTCCACAGTTTTTCGAGTTCCTTTTCGAGAGGAAAGTTGTACCACGTCGGATGCAGATTGGCGGCGGTATACGTGATGCCTTTCTTGATCACGCCCGGAAACCCAACTGACACGCGATCAAAGGCCGGCAGCGTGTTGCGCAGTTCCGCAAGGCCTTTCAGTACAGCCCTCGGTGTGGGCACGGACGGCGTTACCACACGCTGGCGCTCGCTGACAGGCTGTCCCTTGCCATCCAGCAGCATGGCTTTCAGGCCGGAACCGCCAATATCGATACACATGGTGATGGGGTTGGAGGTTTTGGGCGAAGTGCTGCGGGAGGTTTTAGAGGGCTTGATAGGTTGAGCGGTCATCAGCAGGAATTGTACTCAAGACCGCCGACAGTGAACAGTGCTCGTTGAACATAAACCGAAACGCACCATGCTGCCAATTGGTGCCGGTTACGCACAAGGCAACGCGGTGTGACCGCTAAACTGGGAGTTGCCCCCGATGCCTGCCTATTGCGAAGTCGCGTTGCCGGTGCCGCTCGACCGCACGTTCACCTACGCCCTGCGCGAGGGCGAGCAGGTCACCCGCGGAGCCCGCGTCATCGCGCCTTTTCGCAACGAGAAGCTGATCGGTGTCATCACAGCCACCGAGGTCGGCGCACCCACGGAGTTCGAAGCAAAATATCTTGAGGCTGTCCTCGACGATGAGCCGCTTCTGAGCGAACATCTCCTCGCGCTTGCTGAGTGGATCGCCGGCTATTACCTTGCCCCACTTGGCGAAGTCCTGCGCGGCATGCTGCCTCTGACGGCGGAAGTGCGGCGCGTCGTCTACTATCGCATTACCGATCTTGGCCGCGATCGATTGGCCGGTAGCCTTGATGGCGACTCTGCTCCATCCCGGGCCTCGCGCAAGAGATCTGAAAAGGCCGCATCGAATGCAGATAGATTCAGCCTTGAGCATCGAGTCTTGGAGCGTCTGGCGTCGGGCGAACCCCTCAAAGTCTCAACGCTGCGCACTGCCACCGCCGCTGGTCTGCCCGTGCTGGCCGGAATGCTGCGCAAAAAATGGATTGCCCGTGAAACCGCAGCCTCTGAACGCGACGCGCGCCGCACCGAGCGCTTTGCCGTCCTGCTTCCTGACACGCGCCTTCCCAACTTGACGAGACTCCAGCAAGCCATTCTTGCCGAACTGGCCGCAAACGGTGGCGAGCTTCCTCTTGCTGACTTGCGCCGGCGCGAATTGCCATCGTCCACATTGCAGACCCTCGTACGTCGGGAACTGGTCCGCATCGAGGAGCGTCCTGCCGCGTTTCGCCTCGGTGGCATCGAGTCTTCCGTCGGTCCGCTTACCCTCAACGAATCGCAACTCGATGCTCTCGCCTCCATCGTCTCCCGTCTGGGGGAATTTCATCCGTTCCTGCTTCACGGCGTCACCGGTTCGGGCAAAACAGCCGTCTACCTCAAGGCTATGCAGCGCGCGCTCGACCGCGGCCAGTCGGCCATCCTTCTCGTTCCGGAGATCGGGCTCACGCCACAAATGGTTGGCTTGCTCGACGCGGCATTCGGACAGCGTGTCGCGCTATTGCACTCTGCCCTCACACCTGAAGAGCGAACCGAGCAGTGGCGCCGCATCCATCGCGGTGATGCGCCCATCGTCGTTGGTACGCGCTCGGCGATCTTCGCGCCCGCGCCCAACCTCGGCCTCATCCTCGTCGACGAAGAACACGACCAGAGCTACAAGCAGGAAGAAACCCCGCGATACAATGCACGCGATGTCGCCGTAATGCGCGCCAAGCTCGCGGGTGCCGTGGTGGTCCTCGGTTCAGCCACGCCGTCGCTGGAGAGCTGGCAGAATTCCGCGCAGGGCAAGTACACCCGCATCGAGATGAACGATCGCGTGAAGAATCGCCCTTTACCCGAGGTTGAACTCATTGACATGCGCCGCGAGTTTCAGCAGACCGGCCAGGAACAACTCTTCTCCCGCTCTCTGGTCGACCAGACGCGCGAATCCCTCGAACGCGGCGAGCAGGCAATCATCCTGCTCAATCGCCGCGGCTATTCCTTTGCCGTCATCTGTCGCGCCTGTGGGCAAAAGCTGGAGTGCCAGAACTGCGCCATCGCGCTAACGCACCACAAGCCCAGCGGCGAAGACCAGATCGCACGTGCCGGCCAGCGGCTTGAGTGCCATTACTGCGGATTCAAGCGCATCGTTCCATCGAGGTGTCCCAACTGTGAGAGCGAACACCTTTACTACCTCGGCGCCGGATCGCAGCAAGGCGAAGAACGCCTCGCCGAAATCTTTCCGGGTGCGCGCATCGGACGCATGGATCGCGATACTGTCCGTGGCCGTCACGATCTTGAACATCTACTCGCGCGCCTTCACTCCGGCGAAATCAACCTGCTCGTCGGCACCCAGATGATCGCCAAGGGCCACGACATTCATGGCGTCACGCTGGTTGGCGTCGTCGGATGCGATCACGCGCTGTCAATGCCGGACTTCCGCGCTGCCGAGCGTGTCTTTCAGTTGATGACCCAGGTCTCCGGCCGTGCCGGCCGCGGCGAACTCCCCGGCCGCGTCGTGGTGCAGACCTACTATCCCGATCACTACGCCATCATCGCCGCCAGCACTCACGACTACGCCAGCTTCGCGGAACGCGAGCTGAAGTATCGCCGCTGGATGCACTACCCGCCCTTCGGCGTCCTCGCCAATGTTCTCATTCAATCGGAAAAACTCGAAGAGGCCGCCGGCTGGTCAGCCGAGATCGGCAAATGGTTCCAGAGCACTGCGCCCGAAGGCATTCGCGTCCTTGGACCATGCACCGCGCCCATCGCCCGCATCAAGAACGTCTATCGTTTTCACATCATTCTCAAAGCCGCATCCCGCAAGTCTCTAAATGCCGCATTGCGCGCTGCGCTCCTGCACGCTGATCAAGCCGGCATCCCTCGCCGCAACGTCGTTGTCGACGTAGATGCACAGCGCTTAATGTGACAGCGTTACGTAATTAGAAATACTCAATCGTCCGCCGCACTTCGTCGCCCGCGTCCTTGAATGCTCCGTCCGTGGAGTGCGAAGATCTTTTCTTGAATGTCCAGTTCCCGTAACTGTCGTACAGGTAGGAATAGATTGTCTCTGAAGTTCTCGTGCCGTCGTTCTCCCCATTCGGAGTGCCTCGCATCGTGTTTTTGTTTGTCTCTTTCGCCACGTCGCCATGCTCGTTGTAAGCCGTTTCGGTCGCGTCCTCGACGTGGTTGAATACACCATGAATCGTGTTCGATCTGCGACCTTGGGCGTCATATGTGTACTTCGTTGACCATATTCCCCCGCCGCCAAGAAACTGCGCCAGCTGATCACGCAACTCCTGAGGCGTGACTTTCTCTGATGCAAAAATCTTCTTCTGATCTCCTCCCGGAATCAGCTTCAGAGGATCGTCCATGGTCTGCTTCTCTTCCACCACACGGCCCTGGTCGTCATAGACACGCAGTGTGCGAGAGATGATTTCACCGGTGCTATTGCGCGATTGAATCTCCGCTGGCCGATCGTGCTCGTCGTAGAGCGTCACCGCGCTGCCGCCCTCAGGCAGGGCCGGCGCGCTGCCTGAATCCTCAAACGACGCCTGCATGGCCTCCATGCTTCGCGAAACTGCCCTTGGCCCCTGTCGCTCATCGACGAGCCGGGCGATCGCAACCTTCGTCTTTCTCCCGTTTGCGTCGTAATGGAAAGCGATGGGATTGTCTGGGTCCAGTGTGTCGGTGATGCTCAACAAGCGCCCCTGGTCGTATTTGTAGACGATCTCCCTCTTTGTTTCTCCTTTCTCATCCTGAATGATGGTTCGAAGCAGCATGCCGGCTTCTGCGTAGGTGTATCGCGTCACCCACTCGCCTGTTGATCCGCGGAAGCGGGTCTCAGCCGTCCGCCCCTCCCGGTCGTACTCGGTCTTGCGCCACGATCTGGATTCCGGATAGACCTTGCCATCGCCATCGGTCCACGCCGGTTGCAGGCTCTCTTCAATCACCGATCGAACCGGCCCGCGCAGGTTGCTCTTTTCACGGTCTGAAAGCGGTTTGGCTCCTTCGGAAGTCATAGCAATGTTTCCGTCCTCCTGACAGTGCAGCGCAACTGTCGATGAATAAGCAAATGTGGCCGTGGCAAAAGCCAGAGCAAGCCCCCTGCGCATATTCAATGGAGTGCCTCCTCACTATGACAATCCACGCTGGCAGCAAAGAATACGAACAAAAACAATATAGAGGCAATTGCTTTTCTTCGGACACCGCAAAAAACGTAAGAATGCCTGCCCGTTTGCAGATTGCCATCGTCACAGCCGCACCCGCCCGATCCGCGCTACAATTCCGCCCGGGCCTTGAGGCGGCAAGATGGAATACACAAATGCATTTCGCGGCAAAGCAAACCAGCCCACTGAAGCCGAACTGCACGCCGCACTAGGTCCAAGCACAAAGCTGTGGAAAGAATTCGTCCGTTGGATGGCTGAGGAAGAGGGAGTGGCTTTACAGGAGTGGAAAGGAATCTGCGTCCACAAGTATGGCTGGAGCCTGCGTCTCAAACAAAAGAGCCGCAACATCGTCTACCTCGGCCCGGGGGAGGGCTGCTTCATGGTGTCATTCGTCCTGAGCGATAAAGCGCTGCAGGCAGCGAAAGGCACTCATCTTCCCCAGGCCGTGGCGGATATCCTGGCCGCCGCTCCGCACTATCCCGAAGGATACGGAGTGCGCCTTGTAGTTCACCGTGCTGGCGATCTGCCCGCGATCAGGAAAATTGCCGCAGTCAAGTTGGCGAATTGATTCAGTTCCGTAGCACGGCCCGATCCCCGAGTAGCAAAAGCAGTGTTTCCACCGACCAGCATTTAAAGGGTCAAGCAGTCATTACAAATGGTCGAAATTACAATCTGCCAAGCAGAATTGTCGCCCGGAGGGAGCGTACCTCCGTTCCTTTGCGGCCGTTCGAACGATCAGGCGCTGGGAGCAGTCTTTCCAGACTCCAATGTATGCAGCTCTTTACCGGGTTTGAAGCGAACAGCCTTTCCCGGCGTGATGCTGACCTCGGTGCCTGTCCGGGGGTTGCGCCCGATTCCGGTCTTGCGAGCCCGAACGCTGAATACACCAAATCCGCGCAACTCAATGCGCTCACCTGCTGCCAAGGCCTCTTTCAGGCCTTCAAACACAGTGTCGACTGCCGCTTCGGCCTTAGTACGGGGTAGGCCTGTGCGCTCGATCACATGGTGCACGATGTCTTGTTTAATCAAAGCGATCACCTCGCTAGCGCAAACTGTTCTCGACTGTACCACGCTCTACCGGACTGATGCTACAGCCTTTGGCCCGTTTTTGAAACAGGGGAAGCCATGAATTCTGCACAAGGTGACCTTGAATTACGGGCTTGCTTGCCCAAATACGGGTGATCCACGTCACGTTTTTAGGCAAACGACTGTCACTAATCAGTGGAAAACTTGTTCTTTGTGACTTTAGAGATAGGGTGTTCGTCTTTCTGTGACGGTAAAGCCTATACGAAACAGTCACTTTGCCGGATACTGTTATTTCAAGGTAATCAGCACGACAGTGCCATCGGTAACACGGCCTGGCAAAGTGCAACAAAAGACGGGGAATATAGCCTTCCCGAGCTTCACCGCAAACCTGCGGCATAGCTTGGCAGGTAGAGGGGAAGCCAACCGCCCCATTGCTCGTTGAACCCAGGCAAGGAGAGAGGCTCGATGTCCGCGATGTACAGCTTAGAACCAATCCGAATCGGTGTCGTCGCAAACGAACCGATGCGGCTCGAAGGCCTCACCAGTATTTTTGAAAATCACGCTAAGCCCGGAGAAACACCACTACTCCCGATCGTCGGCACGCTCGAGGAGCATCTCGAAAATGACGCCATCGAATATGTGCTCATCGACTGGAGCAGCTCCTCCAAGAAGCTTGGCGTTCTCGAAGGCATCCGCCGCAAGCGTCCCAACCTCCGCATGGTGGTCATCGGCGCCGATAGCAACGAGCAGGTCATGATGGACACGATTATCGCCGGAGCCCGCGCCTATCTTGACACCGGCGCCGGTCCGCGCCTGGTCCGGGAGGCCCTCGACGTCGTAATTTCTGGATCCATCTGGGCTCCACGCAAGCTTCTGTCAAAACTCATCGACCGTCTGCTTTCCGGCGAAGATTCCAGCGCCACAAATCCGCGCCCGCATCTCACTGCTCGTGAAGAACAGGTCTTGCAATTGCTCCTTCTCGCTCGTTCCAATCGCGAGATCGCTGGAGAACTTGGCATCGAGGAGCGCACCGTCAAAGCCCACGTCGGCAAGCTCATGCGTAAGGTCGGCGCGGAGAACCGCATTGAACTCTCCATGCGCGCCCTGCATGGCTCCTACAAGCAAGCGCCGCAGCCCAGCATTCACATTGTCGAGGCCGTCACCGCCTGAGAGGCGGTGTGTTCGCTGGTAACTATAAAATTACTGCAATTTAGATTACCAAGTGTCTAAAACCTTAGTACTCTTGTGCGATTTTGATACATTACTCATAATCACTTACAGAAACAACGCAGATCTGGGGAAAGGAGTTCCCAGGCATCATGCAAAACATGAGGCCTGTGAACTCCTCTTTTTTTTGATTTTGCGCCTTCAGCCGCAGATCATCAGACCTCACGTCTCTCCACTCCACTCGGTTTGTACGCTTGGGGAAATCCCGAAAGCCTGGGTTATTTGCAGGATGCGCGCACGATATTTCTACGCGCACCCTGAATTCTGCACACGCTGCAATGCTGTAGCCTGAATCGGGACCCAGTTGCACGAGGATGTTCCGCTGCGCAAGATCCTTGGCGCCCGGTGCGCGACTTTGTTTGCCGGTCTCTGTCCCAATTGTTAGCAACGAACAAGCCGTGCAAAACCAAGTGCGCGGAAAATGCGAAAGGACTCCCCAGAATGAAAAGAATTATTGCTTCTCTCTGTCTTTGTTTACTTACTACTGGAGCGGCCAATGCAGCTTCGTCCAAATCCGATCTGCAGGATCGTATTGATGCCGCCAAGACGGTGCTCGACCAGATCATGGATGCCAAGGACCGCACTATTCCCATGAACATCCTGCAGCAGGCCACCTGTGTCGGCGTCGTCCCCGGGATGATCAAGGGCGCTTTTGTATTCGGTGCGCAATATGGGCAAGGTGTCGTCACCTGTCGCACTGGCCACGGTTGGAGCGCTCCGGTGTTCATCCGTATGGCTGGCGGATCATGGGGATTCCAGATCGGCGGACAGTCCACTGACCTGATCCTCGTCGCAGTCAACGATCGAGGCTTTCAGCAGCTGCTCAAGAGCAAGTTTAAGATCGGTGGCGATGCCTCCGCTGCGGCGGGTCCAGTGGGTCGCGCCGGACAGGCGTCAACCGACTGGAAGATGAACGCCGAATTGCTCAGCTACTCGCGCAACAAGGGACTCTTCGCCGGCATCAGCCTCGACGGCACAAGCGTCTCTCAAAACAAGGACGATACTGAAATCTATTATGGCGCGCCCGAGAGTTTTGATAACGTGCTCAAGGGCAACGTAGGCGTGCCCCCCGGCGCGGTCGAATTTGTGCGTGGCGTGGCACATCACTTTTCAGTCGCCAGGGCCGGTAAATAAGGCCCGCGAATAGCATTCAATTTTACACTTGGGGCGGCTTGGCAACAGGCCGCCCCTTCGCATTGTGTGCCGTGCATGTTCGACAGTTTGAGGGTGCAAGTCCCTTATCCAACCTGATGGAGGTGAAGGATTAGCGAAGCGCAAGGGCGTCGTCGCGAGGCGGGGTCTGAAGGAAGCGTGGAGCAAAGGCGTGTGCCGATGGACAAGAATCGGATACGAGGCCAGCACTCGCGGGCGAGTTGGCAATGAGCAGCAAAGCCCATATCCATCAAGGCGAGTGTCGGTAAATCCGGCGGTGGTGCGCTGAAGGCGGTCGAACTTACCACGGGAGGTCTGCTGCATGTCGTGGAAACACGACTGGAGAAGAAGCGATTCTTCTTGAACGTGCAGCAGAAGTCAGCAAAGGGCATAGTAGTCCGGTACATCGGACGAAGGCCTGAACGATAGGAGAGGCAAGTACGTGGCACGACTCAAAGGTGCAAAGCGGCAGAATAACCAGCTACAGCTGGCCTTCGAGGAAGCGACGACGAGTGAAGCTCGAAGTCAGTCCTCTGAAGGGACCGAAGCATCGGTGGCGGAGTGCAGTGCAGAAAGCCTGGCACCAGATGAGCAGTGGATGGAGAGAATCTGCCAGCGAGAAAACCTCTGGCAGGCACTCAAGCGGTTAAGAAGAAACGGAGGCAGCCCGGGCATCGATGGAATGACGGTTGATGACCTTACCGGGCTACCTGAAGCAGCACTGGTTGGAAATCCGGGAACAACTGTTGAGTGGAACCTATCAACCGCAACCGGTACGTCGGGTGGAAATCCCGAAGCCGGACGGAGGAGTGCGAAAGCTTGGCGTTCCTACGGTGCTGGATCGAATGATCCAGCAGGCGGTTTCAGCCGCTCGATCCCAGGCACAACCTTTCGGCGCCGACAAAGTTCATGCCAATGCCCTAAACTTGACTTTGCCTCAAACAATGCAGAAGACGCTTGAGTATTGCCTGGTAGTTGCGGCGGCGCGCGCACTTAGATGGATGCCGCGGTGGATAGCGCGTCTTTTCGCAACCGGTCTTGCCCGAGCAGCCTATCTTTCGCTCGGCCGCTTGCGCCGCGTGGGTGATAGAAATCTTTCTCTGGCTTTGCCTGGACTTCCGCCCGCTGAGCGCGCAAGAATCCTTCGCTCGGTTTATCGGAACCTCGGGCGGCAGCTCGTCGAATTTTGCAGGATGCCTAGCTATACGCCGGAAAATACCCAGCGTTGGATCCGCTACGACGGCTTGGAGCATTACCTGGCCGCCGAAGCACTAGGAAGGGGAGTGCTCGTACTCACCGGGCATCTTGGCGCATGGGAACTCTCCAGCTTCTACCACTCGCTGATGGGCCATCCCATGGGCATGGTCATTCGCCGTCTCGACAACCGTAAGCTCGACGAATTCGTCAATAGCATTCGCTGCATGCACGGCAATCGCGTGCTTCACAAAGACGATTTCGCGCGTGGCCTGTTGAAAGCCATGCATGAGGGCGGTACAGTCGGCATTCTTATGGACACCAACATGACTCCGCCGCAGGGCGAATTCGTGAAGTTCTTCGGCATCACCGCATGCACGGCCTCCGGGCTCTCTCGCGTGGCGCTTAAAACGGGAGCTGCCGTTCTGCCGGGCTTCATGCTGTGGGAGCCTGCGGAAAACCGATATGTTCTCCACTTCGGTCCGCGGCTGCATTTCAGCGAGAATGGAAATCCTGAAGCGGATGTCCTCGCCGCAACTCAGCAATGCAACGATGTGCTCGAGTCCTGGATCCGCCGCTATCCCGATCAGTGGCTCTGGATTCATCGCCGCTGGAAGACTCGCCCCGCTGGCGAGCCGCCCATCTACTGATCTTCATGTCTGGCAAGCGTCGCATCGCTTGTCAGGGCAGAGCGAAATCTCACTTGCTGTAGTTGCCCACCACCATGATCATCGTGAAGATGAAGACGGAAATAAACGTAAAGGCCGCGACGTAGCCAATGATTCGTCCCGAGCGGCCATATCTGATCTTTTCGTACCGCCTTTGAACTGTGTCCCAAAACGGAGGATCTTTCGCCGGTACATCAATTTCGTAATCTTCAGCGCTTTTCATGTAGTCGACCTCAAAGCGAACAGAACATAAATCCCTGATCGGGGGCCCGCTTACCATCTTGGTTGCCAGACATGGAAACTGCGGAGGATGAGTAAAGCATGGAGCGCGGGCAGGTTTATTGGCAAGCGAATTCGTTTGAATGATTGTTTCAGACTATGGTGAAGCTAGAGACAAAAGCGTTTCAACCTGCAAGGAAGTGTGCCGCGCTCAACCCTTCGCGCCTGATTTCGCAGCAACCTGCTTTTCAACATCAGACAGCAACTGCTCCACTTTGTCTTTGCCTTCGTAGGCAGGATTAGTGGCCAGCAACTTCTTCCAGTCTGCGATCGCGCCGGCACCGTCGTGCTTGCCTTGCCATTTAACCAGGCCAAGATTGAAAAGGGCATTCGGATTGGTCGGTGCGTAAGTCAGGGCTTTATTGAATTCTCCAATCGCCGTATCGGCATTGCCCATGTACCAGTACGCGGTTGCCATATCGGTGCGCACGGCCGCGTCCGAGGCGGTGATCTGCAGCACTCGCCCGTAGTAATCCACTGCGACTGGATATTGCTGAGCATCGTAATAAATGTTGCCCACGCTCGTGAGCAACTCCAGATTCTTGGGATCGGATTTAAGTTTCAAAACCTGCGATGCTGCCTGGCTATCCGCCATCGCTCTCAGTTGTGCCGGGCTCGGTGGCTGCGCGATTGCGCTCGTGGGAGCGACCGGCTGAGTGCTCACTGTTTTGGCTGCTTCAGAAGTAGCGGGACCGCCGCCGTGAATAGCCCATCCTCCAGCGATCCCCGCCATCAGACAGATCGCCATCAAGATCAGGGCGCGCTGATATGTCCAGTTCTTTAGAGGAGAACTACTTGTGTCCGGCATCGCTTTGCGCTCCCTCCATCCCATGCTGATCGCCCATCATCGTCATCACATCGGCCATCAGTTTCAAAACCGTCGCTCTGCGGTCGGGGCTAAGTTGCGGATTCATCTTCAACAACTGCTGCCATTCTGCTAGAGCCCCTTTTGGATCGCCCTTGCCCTGCAACTTGATCATGCCCAAATCGAAGAGTGCGTTCGCATCTTTCGGATCGTACGTCAGTGCGCGATTCAACTGAGCAATCGAACCTTCGATATCTCCATTGCGATAAAGACTGGAAGCAAGCTTGGTGCGAATCGCCACATTGTTCGGATCCATGTCGAGTGCACGGTTGTAATAATCGGCAGCTTCTTTGAAGCGATGTGTGGTGTGGTAAATGCCCCCCACCTGCACCAGCAACGCAGTGTCATTAGGATTGCTCTTAAGTTTCTCGAGTAGCGGAGCCGCTTGCTTGTCCGCCATCTGCTTCATCTGTTCTAACGTAGGCCGGTGCCCCATGGGTTTTGCCTGGGTTGCAACTGCTTGCGTCACAGCTTGAGCAGCACCGGTCGTTGGATGCACCGCTTGTTGTGAACCGCGCATCAGGTATCCAATACCTAGTCCGGCTCCTAGACAGATCAACGCCATCGAGAAGACCGGCGTCGCCCGCATTGTCGGCGCTGCAGTGGATGCCGTGACCGGTTTGTTTGTCATACCTAGAACTCCATAGTGATGAATGCCAGAAGCGCCTGAATCGATCAACCACTCCAATCAACCACCCCATCGATCGAAACATTCTGCCTGCACGTACTCCGCCGAATAGATATGCGACTCTCATTGCTCATCTATCGATCAAATGTAACTGCGGTGCACAGTTCAGTAGAGCAAGCTAATTCACGCCGCGACGTGATGTATGTCACATGTCTGCGATGCCTGCATTCACAAACCGCCTTGGTAGATCACACATTTTCCCCTTCTGATTCAATAATTTGTGACCGCCATCACAAATAACTTGGGGATTTTCACCAACACACTGTGGCAGAACGCCCATTCCGAACACGGCATTCTCACTCCTCCGCATTGCCGCCCTCTCTCTGCTAACGCGCAACGCTCGTCTCGCCAACGAATTACACGCAGTGTCCGAATTTTGCACACGCGCTAAAGCAACGGCACGAGGCGTGCACCGCTGATGCATGAAGACTGAGCTGGAAACCACACCAGTAAGGGTAGACGTCCACGGTTCGGTCGAGAGCAGCAGAAAGTGCATTAGGAGGCTCTACTCAATGAAGCGTAATTTTTTAATCGCAATGATGTTTGTGGTAACCGCCGGATTTGCATCCGCGCAGATTACTACGCCGACGTCTGACGTACTCGGCGCCCACCTCAACTATGGTCGCGGCTGCGCGGCCTGTCATGCTCCACACAGCGGCGTTTACGGAAACGGCAACGCCAAGACCGCTGATCCATCTGCCGGCAACATGGCCCTCTGGGGCGAAGATGCCGCCACCCTGTACGGCAAAACCATCACAACCGGTCAAAGCGAGCACGGCAACTATGTTGAAGTTCTGCCGACAAGCTTGAACGCTGGAACACCCGACGTTGCGGGCGTACTCATGTGCCTTAGCTGCCACGACGGCAACATCGCAGCCGGCGCCATGATGAAAAACCAAGTCTATGAGACGCTGCCCGCGACTTATGGAACCCGGAACACCATCCCGACCCTGCTCGGAAATGACGGCACCGGTCTTGGAAATTACCTCAACGACCACCCGGTAGGCATGAACGCCATTATGACTTGCGGCGGAACCTATGACTGGGACTGCACCATCAGCGGTACCGGCGCGGTCCAGATGACCGGACCAAACTCAAGCAAGTTCGTCACAAACTACGGGTTTTTCGTTAGCCCCGGAATTAGCGGCGGTACAACACCCGTTGTGATGTGCACAACGTGCCACAACCAGCACCTCATGAACGTCGTAAAGGTGACAAACGGACCGAAGTCCGGCTTGCCGAGCGGAATCTATGCAACCATGTTCTTCATTCGCGCTCCCTATAACCCGGCTAGCACCGTTGCCGGCAGCAACCAGACAGCTCAATTCTGCCGTCAGTGCCATGGTGGCGAAGCGAACGAGATGAACGGCGGCACCGCAATTCCAACTACTTTCTAAATTCTTTATGCAATGGGGGAGGGGGTCTTTTCCCTCCCCTCTCTTTTAAACGGGGGTCAACTTATATATGAACTGCAAATTCTTAATTCTTCCTTCTCTTCTCCTGGGGATCAGTGCGGCTTATGCGCAGGTTTCGTCACACGCTCCCACGGTATTCACCAATCCTCCAGCCCAGAACGTGCCAAAGCCTGCACAATCGGCGACGGACAAACCGGTTGCGCGTGTGAACAGCGCGATCCTTACGAATGCTGACCTGGTTCGCGAGGAATACGCGATCTTTCCGTATGCCAAACAGCATAATGGCATTCCCAAAGAGTTTGAGAAGCAGATTCGCGACGGCGCAATGAAGATGATCATCTTCGAGGAACTGGCCTATCAGGAAGCGCTGCGCCGGAAGATGACTGTGCCTGCGGCAAAACTCCAGCATGCCGAAGCGGAATTTCGCAAACAATTTCCGACGCCGGATGAGTACAACAACTTTCTGCGGGCAGATTTCAACGGCTCACATGAGTTGTTGCAGGAGAAAATTCGACGCTCCCTCTTAATTGAGTCTTTCTTGAAGATCGAAGTTGACGATAAGAGTGGCGTGTCCGCAGCGGAAGTTCGAGCCTTTTACGATAAGAACCCGGCTCGTTTTCATCATCCCGAGACCTTCACCTTTCAGACGATTTCCATTTTGCCTCCAGCCAATGCGACTGCTGCGCAGCTGAAGGAAGCGCGCACGCGCGCCGAGAATGCGCTGAAACAGGCCAAAGCTACCAAGACCGCTGAGGAGTTTGGCTTGCTGGCGGAAAAAATCTCCGATGACGACTACCGCGTAATGATGGGCCAGCACAAGCCGCTCCCGGTCGAGGAAATGGCTCCTCAGGTGTTGAAAGCGCTGAGCGTCATGAAGCCCAACGGTATGAGCGACCTCATCCAGGTTGATCAGGCCTACACCATCGTGCGATTGGAAACTCACGCACCCGCGGGTCAGACAAAGTTTGAGGAAGTAAAAGCAAAGTTGCTAACGGAACTGCAGTTGAAAAAGAAAAATCAGATTCGGGCCGCACTGGACCAGAAGCTACGCCAGAACGCAAAGATCGAAGAAATGTAATCGAGGCGCGAGGAGTCTGGATTCAAAGTCGGACCGCGGAAGGCAACTGGTTTCAAAACTCGATGGGATCGTGAGTGGAACCCGACACGAGAGATTCAAGGGTGGCATTGAGTGATTCGGTCATTTCGATTTGCGTGGCTATTAACGGCAGCTTCTCTTCTGCCGACGATTCCTGCGGCCGGACAGATCCATCTAGGGGAAACCAGCACGCGCGGATCAGGCACGATTGCTTCGGGCTACTCCGCGAACTATGGAAATATGACCAATGCCTCCCATGGCTGGATTCTGGGCGGAACTGCCTCTTTCTCGGGATCGTTCCACAGTCCAAATTTTCTCTCCTATGACTTTTCTCCTTATCTGAATCAATCACGAGCCAATTCCAATTTTCAGTCGATCTCAAATGCCAGCGGCCTTAACCTCAGCCTGGGAATCTTCGCGGGCAGCAAGTTCCCCGGTTCCGTCACATGGTCAAAGGCCTACAATACCGACGGAAATTACGCTGTTCCCGGACTCGCAGACTATGTTACGCACGGAAACAGCGACACATTCGGCATCAGCTGGAGCGAGAACATTCCCGATGCGCCTAGCTTCTCGGCAGGCTTCCAGACCGGAACCAGTCAATACTCGGTATATGGAGCTAGTGACGTCGGCAAGAACACATTTCATTCGCTGAATTTTCATTCAGGGTATCTCTGGGCTGGCTTCAACATGGGCGCTTACTATACCGCCGGAGGCGGTAAATCGCAGGTTCCCGCAGTGGTCGCTGCAAGCATCTTGGACATAAACTCTAACAATACTTCCTACGGATACAATGTATCGCACGTATTGCCACTGAGCGGCAGTTTCTCCGCCGGCATAAACCGTTCAACATGGGACACCGATTATCTTGGCGCCAGTTCCACCGGCTCTATTGACACCGTAAATGCATCTGCCGGGGTGCACCCGACCAGAAGGTTGTCCGTCACAGCAACGGCCAACTACTCCGATAACCTGACGGGACAAATTATTCAGTCGATTATCGGTGCAGGAGGCATCGTCCCAGGCTTGAATGCCGATCAGTCCTCCGATTCTCTTGATTTGATGGCGGTCGCCACCTACGCGGCCGAGTCAAACTTGCAGACTTCAGCTTATGTCGAGCGCCGCGCGCAGTCGTATCTGGGGACCGACTACGGTGTTACTTCTTACGGCGGAGGCGCAATCTACACACGCAAACTTCTGAACGGAACAATCAATTCCGCAGTAAGTGTGACAGCCAATTCAGCGGATCACAGCGGCCAGGACACCATTGGTTTTTCGGCAACTGAAAGCTACTCAAATCGCATTCTCGGATGGCACGTAAATGAGTCATTCAGTTATGCGCAAAACGTGCAGACGTTGCTGGTAACCTACATGAATTCTTATTACAACTACTCCGGCAATATCAGCCGCAACTGGAAAATGTTCAACGTGAGTGCAGGTGGCGGTGGTGCGCGTACAGCGTTGACCGATCAGGCCGGGACCGCAAACAGCAGTCAGAGCTATAACGGGTCCGTGGGTTATGGCACTTTCTTTGCCGCCACCGGTAGCTACTCCAAATCAGACGGCCAGGCACTATTGACCGGTACCGGTTTAGTCGGCGTGCCGATTCCTTTGCCGATCCTACCCTCCAGCCTGGTGAGCCTTTTCGGCGGAGAGAGCTATTCGATCGGAGTCTCGAGCACTCCCGTGAAGAGATTCATTCTCGGGGCAACTTACGGCAAAGCAACCAGCAATACAGTCAGCAACGGCATTACATCTGATAATCAGAACAGTCAATACAACGCAATCGTTCAATATCAGGTTCGAAAGCTGAACTTTTTAAGCGGCTATGCTCGCCTGGAACAGGGATTCAGCAGTACTGGCTCTCCGCCTCAAGTGATCTCGTCGTACTATATGGGTATCTCACGTTGGTTCAACTTCTTTTAACCCGACGGCGACGGTTCTGCTTGTCCATGGCACTCGTGATGGCGTTTTTAGCAACTCTGCCATCTGCGATATTGGCGGCCCCGAAGTCAAAAATTCCATCCACGCCCGAGTCGTGGGAGATGTCGCTCGACGGCGGCCGCAAACTCACCTGGGAGCGCAGTTTCACTTCGGAATTCGAGGTAAAGCCGAACCGCGGTTTCTGGAACAAACTCGTTGACGTTGTCGCCGGCGCTCCTGATTTTCGATTTCTTGTCCGCCCTTACAGCGTCACTGGTGATTCCCGCGGCCGCATCATCGTTACCGACCCTGGCGCATCCGGCGTGCATATCTTCGATTTTGCGCAGCGTAAATACAAGTTCATCGAGCGCAGGGAAAAAAGTAAAGATGCAATGACAACCCCGCAGTGTGTTGCCGTCGATGCCCAGGACAACATATATGTAACCGATTCAGACGCGGGTAAAATCTTCGTCTTCGAGCCGAGCGGGAAGTATGTGCGCGCGATCGGCAGTATCAAGGGTGGCGAGGGATATTTCAAGCGACCCACCGGAATTGCAGTCGATTCTGTTGAAGGACGGATTTACGTTACCGATACGCTGCGTGACCAGGTCTTTGTGCTCGACATGCAGGGCAACATTCTGCAAACCATCGGCAAAAACGGCGACGGCGAAGGAGAGTTCAACCTCCCGACCGAATTGCGCTTAAGCGGCCAGAATCTGATGGTCGTGGATTCCATGAACTTCCGCGTTCAGGCGTTTGACCGCGCTGGAAAATTTCAGTACGCCATCGGCAAAATTGGCGACAGCACCGGAGCATTGTTCCGTCCGAAAGCTGTGAGTGTCGATTCGGAAGGGGATATCTACATTGTGGATGCCTTGTGGGGTGTGGTCCAGGTCTTCAACCGCCAGGGCCAACTCCTATACTACTTCGGCGCCGAGGGCACACATGCGGGAGAATTTCAGCTTCCATCAGGCTTATTCATTGGCCGCGACGACAACGTATTGGTTGTAGACTCGTTCAATCGAAGAATTCAAGTGTTTCACTACACAGGCATGAAAGCCCAGGCTCCGGAGGCTGCAAAGTGAGAATCAGTATTCTGCTTACGGCCCTGATCCTGCTATCCGGAACCTTTTCGCACGCTCAGATCATTGGCGACGCACTTGGCGTTCACAATCTCGGCCCCGGAGGCAATTCACCGGTAACCGGTTCCCGTCCTGATTCCTGCGCATATTGCCATGCTCCGCACTCCGGACTCAGCACCGGTCTCTGGAATCAGAAGCTCACCACGCAGATATACGCGACCTATAACAGCAGCACCCAGAAAAATAACAACACCCAGCCGGTGATCGGCGCCGTCAGCAATCAGTGCTTGAGTTGCCACGACGGCACGGTTGCGGTGGGTGCGACGGTTGCCTATGGTCAGGTCACCACGCGCGGTTCGATGTACTCCGCCGATGTGTTCGGCAGCAATATGCAGTCTTCACACCCGTTCAGCATTGCATTGCCCCTGCAGGACAATATCGATCTGGTTGCGTCGTTAGCGGCCAATGGTTCCACTGCCGACACAACCGGCGCGGTGAAGCTGATTAAGGGAAATGTGGAGTGCACGTCGTGCCACAATGCGCACGTGCAAGCCAAGGATCCAATTTCGCGGAATTTTCTCGTGAAAGACAGCTCCAATGGACAGCTCTGCCTAGCCTGCCACGACCCCAACCGCACGATGAGCGGCAAATTCAATCCGCTGGCTGATTGGTCCACAAGCGTGCATGCTCTTTCATCGAGCAAGATTTCGCCGCAAGCTCTGCTCAGCACCTACCCAACCGTGGCAGCCAATGCGTGCAATTCCTGTCATGCCCCGCACAATGCCAGCGGATCGGCGTGGCTGCTGCGCGGACAAAATGAACAGGATTGCATTTCGTGCCACAACGGCGGCACGAACGTCTCGCCGATGCCGGAATACGCCAATGTCTTCCTGGAGTACGCAGCCCCGAAGGTCGGCCACCCGTTCCCAGCCTCGACAAATCCGCACGATGCTGCCGAAAACGTTCTCCTGAATAACAACCGCCATGCCACATGCGTCGACTGTCACAGTGCGCATGGATCGGAACCGGTGGGTATATTTCCTCCTGCCCCGCAGATCCGCTTCTCGCAGAAAGACACTGCTGGTATTAGCGCCATCGACGGCACCAGCGTGCTTACACCAGCTGTGAATCAATATGAGAATTGCCTGCGCTGTCATGGAACCAGTTCGAGCAAACAGATTCAGCCAATCTATGGATACTTTCCCGTGCGCGTGCTCTCGGCTGGCGATCCGCTCAACCTGATTCCGCAATTTGCGATTGCGGCCTCGTCAAGTCATCCCGTGATGCATACGCGGAGCAGCCCGCTGGCGCAGCCCAGCTTGCTGGCAAGCATGCTGAACCTGGATGGCATCACAGCCGGCCGCACCATGGGCAGCCAGATCTTTTGCACCGACTGCCATAACAGTGACGATAATCGCGAATTTGGCGGAACCGGCGCGAACGGTCCGCACGGCTCACGGTTTGCGCACATCCTCGAGCGGCGTTACGAATTCAGCCAGACAGCAGTCCCGGGGCAAGCGATTACGAATCTCTTCCCCAATCCCGATCTCAGCGTTGCCGGGCCCTACGCACTCTGCGGCAAGTGCCACGATCTGTCAAACCAGATCATCAAGAACACCAGCTGGAATCATCACAGCGATCACATCAATACCGGAGTCAGTTGCTCCACTTGCCACACGGCGCATGGAATGGGTGCCAACAGTGGAAGCATCAGCGGAGAACGACTGGTGAATTTTGACGCAAATGTAGTCGCGCCGAATGGAGGAGTGCCTGTTTCTTACAATCGCGCCGCGAATGATCTGACCCACATGCTCGAAAGCCGGAAAAAAAACCCTCGCGCTGTGGATCTGATATTGGTCAGCCGTAATCTCGAACGCATCGCGGATCACGCGACAAATATTTGTGAAGACGTCATCTTTATTGAAGAAGGAAAGAACGTCAAGCACCAGCATCCAGAAATAGAGCCTAGTTAGCGAAGCTATTTTTTTTGACTTGTTATGCACGTATATGCATAACTAAATTGGAAGTTTATGAGACCAAAGAAGACGCGTTGGCTGAAGTGTGAACCGGGTGAAAAATGTTTTCGTCCCGACCGCGGTTCGCAAGGAAAGCCCGAGTTTGTGCGCTTGAGCCTGGATGAATTCGAAGCGCTTCGACTTTGTGATCTCGAAGGTTACGAGCAAGCTGCGGTTGCCGGGCAAATGCAGGTACACCGCTCAACTGTTTCAAGAATATTGACTTCAAGCAGCCCGCGCGAAGGTTGCGGACGCTCTCACTCATTTGAAAGTGATCCAAGTGGAAGGCGGCTGCTGCGAATTCATGAAGGCTAAAAAATAATCATATGAGTGAACGAAAAAAACTTTCTTTTCTTGATCAATACCTGACGGTCTGGATATTCTCTGCGATGCTCCTAGGTGTCAGCGATAGGACATTTTTTTCCGAATGTCGAGAAGGTGGTGAACATCTTTCAGGTTGGAACGACCAATATTCCTATCGCATTAGGACTCATACTAATGATGTACCCTCCGCTCGCTAAGGTAAGATATGAAGAACTGGGAGATGTGTTCAAAGATTCAAAGGTTTTGGCCCTTAGCTTGGTCCAAAATTGGGTGATCGGACCGCTGTTGATGTTTGGGCTTGCTGTGTTTTTCCTGCGGGACCGGCCCGATTATATGGCGGGCCTTATCCTGATCGGACTTGCGCGGTGCATCGCGATGGTCATTGTATGGAATAAGCTGGCGGAAGGTGATAGCGAGTACGCGGCAGGGCTTGTCGCGTTCAACAGCATTTTTCAGATCCTTTTTTACAGCTTATACGCATATTTTTTTATTACGTTTCTTCCTAAGCTGTTCGGCGTTATGAGTTTTACTGTTCATATTTCAATGAAACAAGTCGCTGAAAGTGTCGTTATCTATCTAGGGGTCCCTTTTGCCGGCTTAAGTGAAGAGAAAAAGTCCTGCTAAACGAATGGGGGAGAATTGGTATCAAGACAGATTTCTCCCAAAGATAAGCCCAGTCACTTCATGCGCTACTTTTTACTATTGTCGTAATGTTCAGCCTAAAAGGAAACTACATTGTTCAGATCCCTATCGATGTCCTTCGGATCGCCATACCTCTTTTGATCTACTTTGTCGTCATGTTCTTGGTCAGTTTCTTTATGAGCAAAAAAGCCGGAGCGAATTATTGCAAGTCAGCGACACTTTCTTTTACCGCCGCCACAATAATTTTGAATTGGCTATTGCTGTGGCTATTGCGGTCTTTGGCGTGAACTCAGGCCAGGCGTTCACCGCTGTCATAGGACCGCTGGTAGAAGTGCCTGTCATGATCGGGCTTGTGAACGTTTCATTATGGATAAAAATAGATATTTCTAAGGAGAAGATAATATGAAAACAAAAGTCTTGATCCTATGCACCGGAAACTCCTGCAGATCCCAAATGGCCGAAGGTGTTTTAAGGCACTACGGGAACGATTACTTTGAAGTGTTCAGCGCAGGCACAAAGCCCTCAAAGGTGAACGAGACAGCGATTCAAGTGATGAAGATGGGATAGACATTTCGAAGCAGCGGTCAAAAAATGTGACAGAGTTTTTGGGGCAACATTTCCACTATATTATTACGGTTTGTGATAGCGCCAACGAATCTTGCCCGACATTTCCCGGGAACAGTATCCGTTTGCACTGGCCGTTTCCCGATCCGCCGCATGGAACAGAAGTAACCGAAGAAGTTTTAAATGAATTCAGAAAAGTACGGGACATGATCCATGGTAAATTCAAGGAACTTGCGCTGAAACAATTTTTCGCAGGTCTTTCTCAAAATCCATTTCCGTCCAAAAAAAGCCCTTGATATTTTCAAAAGCTAATTTACGTTTTTGCATCAGGATATTATAAGTTTCTTCGTATTCAACACCGGTTTTTCCGCATTTCACAAAATCTTTCAAAGCTTTAGCCAAGACTAGCGCATCTTTTTTCTGTATTTTAAGAAAACCGGTAGCCTCACCTAAAATTTTGAGCTTTGGGTCTGTTTTTTTTGAAATATGTATGGGCCGCCCATTTTTTGCCATCAACATCATTTCTTCAGCTGCTCTTTGAGCGGGTGTAAAATAAGAAATGAGGATCTGTGTTTGGAATTTAAAAGGCGTTTGAGTGCGGCGGTAGGAAAATAAACATCTGCATCCATGATGAGGCAATCATCATCAAATTATTTCGAAGCTGAATAGAGGGAGACAACACTCCCTTTTCTATAGTCTTTGTTAAAAATAAATTTAATGCTGAGACCCGAACCTTTTTTAAGGCACTCTCGTTTTATTTTTTCCTTTTCGTGGCCTACAATAAGCACAATGTCTTTTAAATCAAGCGCACGGAAAGAATCAAGATAGCGCGAAAGAAGAGTTTCGCCGCTTTTGCCGAGAGGAATAAGGCATTTTGGAAGTGTTTTAGTTTTTTTGCCGAAGCGCCGCCCGACACCGGCGGCGAGGACGATCGCTTTCATTAATCTTTTTTGATCGAACCCGCTTGCTCCATGGCCTTCATTTCTTCAGGCAATGCCTGCCGCAGTGCGGGAGCAGTACTGTCTTTGGGAATATCAAGGAATTGCCTGCCCGGGGCCTAGAGTGAATTCTTTTCCGGCGGCTTTGGCAGTAACTTCCACCACGCCTTGGCGTACAGCGAAAGTTGTGACGGGGTTGTCCTGTTTTTTGTGTCCACGCGTCCCCAAAACTGAGTGCCGCGTACGGCCGCGATGGCTGTAGGTGTTTCTACTTTGAACGTAGCATCAGCGGGAAGTTTATTCAGATTCAGGATCGCGTTACCGCTATTGATCGTGATCATCATAGATCCTTTTTCCGGATCTGTGATCGTGCCGGAACTTGAAGCTAAAAGACGTACGCCGGCGAGTTTATTCATCATGATATCCGCTTGGCATTGGGCGCCGGTCTTAATGATATCTCCCTGTTCGCATGTTGTACCGGGTTCGACGGGCATCGCTGTTCCGCCGCGCATGATCTGCACGTCACCCTGAACGCTTGAAACGACCACATTATTTGTTGCTGAAAATGCCGGAAATGTGATCAAGATCCCCGCAAAGGTCAGACAAAGAAATTTTTTCATTAAGCAACCCCCTTTAATTTTGCTTATTATACCACAATACTTGACTTCCAGAGCTGTGGCTATTAGTCTAATTATATCAAGGAGTTGAGGCTGTGGACACCCCGAAAGAAATCCAGGAAAATTCAAAAGAGCTGCAGGAAAAAGTGCGCCAGATCGACGAGGCGCTGCAGGAAACAAGGCAAAAACTGCAGGGAAGCCGCGAAGAACTCGAAGCG
>CAWDJR010000038.1:0-170291 GCA_963802565.1 uncultured Acidobacteriaceae bacterium
GGGATCTTCACGAGTATCTGGTTCCCGGTGCGCTCCACTGTGTATGGAAGTGATTGCGCGATCAGCTTTCCGCATTCCACGCCGACAGCGTCTTGACTGAACTGAAGCCCGAAACCGGAAGCTGAATATAGGCCGGTCAGGCGCAGGCCCACAGGCGTTTCCGGCACGATGCCCTTCAGCGGATTGCCTCCCATTAAGTCCATGGCGCCGACTTTCAGCCCCTCTCCAAGGCACTCCATCTCGCTTCGCCCGGACTCCACGCAATGGCGCGCGGCCACAGAGCCCGCATCCTTCGCGTAGTGGGTTTCGGCGGCGTCGGCCTGTGCATTTTTCAAATCAGTATCTGCCTGCTGAACCGCACCGCGTTTCTCTTGATCCACTGCCAACTGGTACCGAGGATCGTTGTGTCCCACCACCTGCGCAAACCGGGCCTGAACGTCGGGAGTGAAAAACCTGGTCCACACCGGAATGCCTTCAAATCCAAACTTTGGATCAGAGGCCTTGTAATGGAACGGATTTCGCTCAAGATCGAATTGCTCACCCGGAAACTTCTTCGCCGCCGCCTCAACCAGTACCGATTGAGCCTTCACATAGTCGTCCATAAACTTCTTCTCATCCGGCGAATAGCCCGACGAGCCCCGCTGACTCGCGAGCGCCTTCAGAATCTCTGTAAGTTGATAAAAAGCGCCAATCGCGCGCATCACGTTGTCGCGAGGATTGCCCGCGAGCATCCCCTGCACCACCAGATACGGAGCCGGAAACTCCGCGAGATACGCCGGGTTTAACTGTGGCAGAGCTTTGCAGCTACTAAGCTGACTTTCGATTTCTTTGCGCGGCTTGGGGAGCTGGCCGATGAGTTTTTGATCCATCTCCATCCGCACGAAACAATAGTCCTGCCCTCCCTGGCTTCTGCAGCCAAGCACGGTCATTCTGGCCGCGCCGTTTGCGCAGTCATAACGCGAATCGTTCAGATCAGTCGGCATTGTTTGAGCGCCGCCCGCACCTGGCTGTGCAGTTGTCGCGTCTCCAACTTTGCAACCCTGCAACATTCCGGTCATTTGACTGCACCGCGTGATCACATCGGTTACGTGCTGACCATTCTTTTCCTCGGTATACAGACACATGGATTTGTAACCCGTGCCGTTACGTTTCGTGATCGTGTAGGAGATGCCATTTGCGCAGCGATACGGCGCATTGAGCTGCCACTCTGGCGCATCCTGCGCAGCAACAGCCGTAGCGACAAAAGCGAAAAGCACGATGCGAATCACATTGGAATTCATAGCTGCTCCGTGCCGCTGGGTTGTCAATCGACTTCTCAGAGCGATCATTTCTGCTTGCGCAGCGGTGGCATGAAGCTGCCCGCAGGCCCCGTCAACGATCCGTCGTCATGAATCGCGAAGACGGTTGTGCTTGCATCTCCTTTGCAACTCAGGGTCAACTGATTGCCGCTGCTCTTGTAGGAACAGTCTTGACGTCGCCCATGAATGTGAAGTTGGCTTTGCCACCGGATCTGAGCTCAAGAATCACCGCTCCATTGGCGTCGGTGTAAGTCCTCGTGGGCCGGAGTCGCATCCTGAGATCAACAGGATAACCGCACCTGCGACGATGCTCTTTAACTTGGGGAGGTGCATTGGATTCTTCCTTTCTTCTCGATCCGTGTCTTTGTTTTTGTCATTGTCCCCTGCTTTGCAACCAGGGCACTCGCCCCACTGAGCGCAGCAACGCTGGCTTCAGGAGAGGGCGTGATTGTAATCCGCTTCAGGTTGTTCTCGTCCTGAGCAAGAATCGACAGGCTTCCATCTGGCGACATATCCCACCAGCCTGTACGCGAGTTGGGGTCCATTGCTGTGTCTGCTTCAGCGATCGCGTTGCCATCCACAAAGATCCGGAACGCGTGCTGCCCGGGGACCGGCTGCGTCCAGGCGATGTGTTTGCTATCGGCCGTGAACTCGAGCCTGTAAAAAGCTGGAGTCGGTGCGACCGGGATATATTTTCCATCGAGAAAAAGTCCGGTCGCATATTCGCTACTCGGATTCGGCGACCCGGAATACACCGCGATGTGCCTGGCTATCTGGGCTGAATACATACTGATTGCCGATGCTATTCGAGGTCGCGAGGTTCGACTGCATTTGGACAGTCCCGTCGAACACAAGTCGATTTCCATTTCCGCGGAAGTTGGCGGTGTAGGCATAGTGCTGCCCGTCAGGAGAAAAACGCAGATCGTCGGCACCCTGCGCGCTGTCAGGAAGAGGCAAAGTCTTGCCGTCCATATATACGGTGGGCGCACCTCCAGTGAGGCCGCAAATCGTCGCCGCACGGTCACCAACGGGTGCGATCACAGGGCCGCCGTGCGAGTCGATAACCGGGCCGGTAAGCGTGGCAAGGCAAGCATTCGACTCCTGGTTGCCGATCACCACATACGGCTTCCCATTCGTAAATGCCGTGTAGACCACTCTGGAAGAATCACGCAGTGAATGCAATGTGATCGACGCTCTGATAATCCTGCGCGCGCTTATCGTCGACGAACACATATTGCCGTCCGTCAGCGTTGGTAAATCGTGCTGCAAAATGCTTCCCGTTCGGGCTGAAGGTTATCTGGTCGAAATTCGCGCCGCGCTGGTTCACAATTTCCGTCCCCGGCACCTTCTTGCCATTCACAACCATGAATTTCAGCGGCTGCGGCGTGTTTGAAGCCGCAAAAACCTCTGCTACCACCATGTTGCTCTCGGGTGCGACGTGCAGCTTGATCTCATCGGCACGCATAAACGATTTGCCGTCGAGCATGGCTTCCGCGACCTGACCGTGCCCTGGCACCGGCGTGTGAAGCACCGTATACAGATGCTGACTGTCCGCGCTCCATTGCGGTTCGCCCCGTGATAAGGAGCCATCTTGCCGTCGATCACCAGGCCCCATTTATGCTGGTCCGCTGGATCGATCGCGATGTAGGCGTAGTGATCTCCGTCCGGGCTGAACACCGGATGAATACCACCCACTTCACCATTGGCTTGTACGCCGGGAGAGCTCGACACCGACCCCTTTCCATCAAATACGAAACGCGTGAAACTGGCTCCGGTCATCATCGATGTGGCCACATCACTTGTATAAAAAACATGTTTGCTATTCGACGTAAATCCTAGGGAACAACTCCGTCCACTGAACTTCCCAAGCCACGACTCCGAACTGCGTGTCATCTCCTTGCCGTCCACCATCACCACGAACTCGTTGCCAAGGTGCCCGCAGTACGCATAGCGTTTCCCGTCTGGACTAAACGCCACCGAAATCATTGTCGGCAGATTGCTGTCGCCCCCAATAATCTCGTCGAACTTGGGCCCCGGAACGCCGTCGTAGTAAATCACTGCGCGGCTTCCGCTGTTTTCAAAGGTGGCAACGTGTACACCATGCGGACTGACAAAGAACTTCGCACCCGGCGCGAGTGGAGCCATCACTGTTTCCTGCACCTGGGTTCCCTTGGGCGGGTGAACTGAACCAGACTCCTCGCGACCGTGATTCGCTTGCGGCTGTCTGCTGCTGCTCGTCGGTTGTAGCCCTGGTTGGCTCGGTTGTTGGCTCGGTTGCTGACCCGACTGCTGGCCCGGCGTCTGGGGCTTGCGGTGTCTGCTGCGATGGCTTCTGATTCAATTGCGCCAATGCCTGGCACGCCTTTTGGATCCCTTGCTGGCACTGCTGTTGCAAGACGTTCTGCTTCATCTTTTGCCAGACGCTCTGTGCACCGGCTTCCCCGGTAACCCAGATGATTAAAAAGCAGATGTACATCGAAGATTCAAGGGAACAGATCAAGCGCTTACGCGTGGACATGATGGGACCTCCTGGCCAGTCAATTCCGGTGCTCAAATTGCGCACGGGACAATAAATTGCCGAAGCAATTGCCAAAGAAAACTACGAAAAACAAAAGAGCCTATGAAGAAACGGCGATGGATGATCGTTGGAGGGTCATCCTCAAAAACTGATATGCCACGTTGCAACTTCGACATATCCTGAAGGTCACTGGCAGTGATTGTCCTAACGAAACTCTGAAGTTTTCTAAAGGAACCGCAGATTATGCCGATTTCCCCGGAAACCCGCGCTCCAGCGACGCATCAGGGCGTGTGGAAGTTTGCGCAGTGTGAATTCGACGACTTGCGTTACGAACTCCGGGTTTGTGGTCAGCCTGTCGAGATGGAACGGAAGCCCCTCGACCTGCTTCGTTACCTGCTATCAAAGTCAGGCGAGGTAGTCACGAAAGAAGAACTCCTCGGCGCGGTGTGGCCTGGCGTGCTCGTGGTGGATGCGTCCCTTGCCACGGCAGTATCAAAGCTGCGCAAGGCTCTTGGCGACCAGGTAATCCAGACGGTGCCCCGCGTCGGGTATCGCATCGCCGTGCCTATCGTCAGAATTTCTCGTCCCGATATAACGGGTGATCATGAGGAATCCGAGCCGGAGACATCCCCCGCCGAAACCTCTCTGCCTCCTCCGACTCACACGCGGGGCCGAATCCAGCGCGTATTGGCGGGACGCCTTCTCTGGGCAGGCTTGGCCTTTGCGCTCGTTGTGGCTCTGGTGATCGGCGTAGCCATCACCCGGTTTAGAAAGCCATCCGCGGCGCAGCCCGTCAGCCTCGCGATTCTTCCGTTTCCAGAATGTCTCCGGCATGCAGTCCGTCGATTATTTGCGTTCGACGCTCCCCGACGAGATCGCGCACACTCTTGCGGCTGCCCGTTCGCTCACACTGCGCCCCCTGACCGCGTCCGCGCAGTTCTCAGGCCCGGGAGTCGACTTTCGCAAAGTTGGCCATGACCTCGATGTCAACCACGTTGTCACCGGCCACTTTCTCATCATGGGAGACCGCATTCATATAACGATGGAAGCGGTTGACACCGGAGAGGATCGCATCGTCTGGCACGACAGCTTTGAAGTTCCTTCGACGAATTTGCTCGCCATGCAGGAGCAGATAGCTGCGATCTCGCGTGGAAGACTGGCCCATGCGCTCGGCGTGCAGGAATTCATCACAGATGCGCCCCCCCGGGCGACGAACAAGGAAGCCTATGAGCTCTATCTGAAAAGCGTTGCTCTCGACTGGAATCCTGAACCGAACAAACAGGGCATAGAACTCCTGCGCCGTGCCGTGTTGCTCGATCCGAATTATGCGCCCGCCTGGGGTTTGCTCACGCTTCGCTACTACAGCGATGCACGCTTTGGTGGAGGCGGCCCTGAGATGTTGGCATTTTCTGATGCAGCCGCGGAGAAAGAGCTGGCGCTGAATCCGGACTCACTCGATCCTATTGCGGAGATGACGATTCACCGAACAGAGCGCGGAGACCTGGTCAAGGCGCACCAGATAGCTCTCGAACTCGTGCGGCGAAGACCAGATGATCCCAACCTCCATCACGTCTTGAGCTATGTGCTTCGCTACGGAGGTTCGCTGGAAGAAGCGGGACACGAATGCGATCTGGTGGTTCTGCTTGCTTCAAAAGTGATCTGGGGCTCCTGCTCGACCACGTTCATGGAATTGGGCAACTACAAACGCGCCAAGGATTTCCTCCGCAAAGATCTGAGCTCGGAATGGTCAAAGGCCCATGCGATCGAAGTGCTGCTGCGCGAAGGTAGAACGGACGAGGCGATTCGCATCCCGGCGCCGCAGATTGCGCACTGGGATAGCTACAAGATGCTGCTTGCGTGCGCCCGCCACGCGCCTGAATCGGAGATAAAGGCGCTCGCTTCGAAAGTTGAAATCGATGACGATCCAGAGGTGAACTACTTCTTTGCTGGTCACCTTGCCTACTGTGGCCAAACCAAAGCTGCGCTGCAAATGCTGAAGGTCGCCATCGATCACCACTACTGTTCGTATCCCGCAATCGATGCGGATCCATTCTTCAACGGACTTAGAGCAAACATCCAATTCCAAAAACTGCGCCAGGCTGGCATGGCGTGTCATAACGAATTTGTAGTCGGCGACAAACCGCCATTCGCGAAAGTTGAGAGCGTGTCAAAGCAGGACTTGGCTGGCTTAAGTCAACCATCGAGGTATTGAGTTGCGGAGTGCTTTGTTCGCCAGTCAACTAGGGAAAGATCAACTGCCCTCTTAAAACGGGTACCGGAACAGGTCTTGGTAGACCTGTTCCGGAACTCGAAGGCTACTACTTCTTCGGCGCTGCTTTGTGAACCGGCTTCTTTAGATCGAGAAGAGTCGAAGAATCCGCAGCATTGAATGGATAATGCCGCGTAGATTCCTGATCTGACCCGTTCAGTCTGATGTCGACGCGGCGGCCCTGAGCCAGAACAACAAGGTTCAGGTTGCGCAGAATCTTCGTCCTCTGTTCGTCAGTCAGGCCAGAATTGGTCTCGATCAGATTCTTGACCTCGTCCTTGCTGAGCTGTTGCTCCTCGCCCGCTGCTTGCGTATCAATGTTTGCCTCGGGAACACCCTGTTCAACGAGGAATGCCTTGGCGCGAGCGACACGACGTTCGGAGAGTTTCTGGTTGAATTCCGGAGTGCCGCGTGGATCCGCGTGACCGGTCAGGGTTATGCGCCCGTCCGGCTTGATTTGAAGGTAGCTCTTAAAGTCGGTTGCGAGAGCAGTGAGAGTTGCCTGCTGGCTGTCAACCAGGCCGCCTTCCGGATGCTTTTCGGTTGGCTGAGCGGTTGGGAAGTAAACGCTGTGCAACGTCAGGCGGCTTACGAGCTCAGCTGATGGTTGCGGAGGAGGAGGCGGCGCCTGAATATTTACGGTTGCATTCGCCGTTGCAATGTGGCCCTTGTCATCGGAAACGCTGCAGGTGATCTGCGCCGGTCCAGTGGTGGCGCCTGCTGAAGAGTACGTTGCGGTGGTTCCGTTGCCGCTGACGGTGCCACTCGAAGCCTGGTAGCTATAAGTGAGCGGACGATTCTGCGGGCTGACACCTTGTGCCGTCAGAGTCGACGAATCACCCGGCTTGAGATCAGTTGGATTCGCCGAGCAGCTCAGAGTCGGCGGCTCGAATTCCCTGACGGTGTAGGTGGCTGAGCAGCTGGCGAGCTGCCAGGGCTTTTCCCCTTCTTTACCTGGCTTCCCTTCCTTCAGGGTGCCCTGCACGGTATAGGTTCCAGGTTTCGAAGTACTCGTATTGACGCTAGCCGTCGTTCCATTGCCGGTAACGCCGTCGCCGCTCCACACATACAACGTGTTCAACTTCGGATTCAGACCTTCAGGAGTCGCGGTCACTGTGACCTGATCGCCCGGGAAGACTTGCGCAGGCGAAGCCGAGCACGACGCCGTCGGCGGAACCGGCGGCTTGCCGCCAAAGTTATAGCCGAAACCCGCAATCGCGCCGCTTGTTATGGTGTCGTACACGAATTGCTTCGTGGTGGGTTGGTAGTTCACATCCAGATAACGCCATCCGAACGCCAGTCCGAACTTGGGAGTGAAGTTGACATTCATCAGGGCCACCATCTGGTAGTCCAGGTCGGCCCCGCCAGCGCCCGCATCTCCTGCCAGGGTCACGGAGGCCTTCTCACCAAAGGGCACTATGAATCTGCCGCCGCCGAGACCATCGACCCACTGGGTCGATCGCGAATTACCGAGGCCCGAAGGCTGCAGACTGTTGTCCAGGCTCAAGTACCAATAGCGAATTCCGCCGAGGGCGTCGAATTTCAAGTGATTGCTATCAAGGAGCCTGAATCCCACCTTGGGCGTAAGAATCGACTGTGTCAGATCAGTTCTGATCGATATCTGGCCAAGGTCGTTGATAGGGATCCCGTTGTCGACGCCGAGTTTCATCCATAAGAAATCCACCGGCATCACGAAGCGGCCCTTATCGGCCTCGACTGCGATGGGTACGATTCCTTTCAGGGTGTGAAAGACATCGCTGAAAGGAACATGGATGCTGGCATTATGGCCCAGCGCTCCAAGGTTTCCGTGCAATCCGGGGAACCAACCGTAAATTGAGATCCCGAAGCGCCAATCACCGCCGGTGTTTCCTGTTGGGTATTGAGACACCGGACCAGGCCCCTGAAATGGCATCGGCGTGGGCGCTTCCGGAACCGCGGGGGCAGCGGTTGGCGCGGTTGCGGTCGGTTCTGTGGCCGTCACGTCTGTCGGCCCCTGGGCGAAGACATTCGTGCCCAATATAGTGGTGAGCGTCACCGCGGCCAACAGACAGAAATTCTTGCAGCTTAAATTCATAGCAACTCCTTGGTTGATTCATACGGCCGACTACGCCGTCTGAACGTGGAAATAGCCTCGAAGGAAGAAAGTTTGATTTTGTGGACTTCGCCGATCCGACCAGATGTTCGGAGACCATCGTGGCCTTTCTTAAGCGCATAGACGGTCCGGCATTTCAGTGCAAAATGTTTACGCGTTAATGAATTCGCAGAGAACACCTAGATAGAACGTGCCCCGACACTATGCCTCCCGCTCTGTTGCGTAAACTGGCAAAAGTGACAGATGCATATGAGCGGTCACGATTTTCTCCGCCTTCGCGAGGTCAGCTGACACAGCCTCGCCACCGTGACAGCCCGTAGCAACCTTTAGAAGTCAATTGGAGAAAAGACCCCATCGGGCCAATGATTGCGAAGGGTTAGATTAATTTCGGAAGGATGCGGGCACAACGGTGAAGATGGTTATAAGAATGGCCCTGTGCAAGTCTGGACTCGTCACCCGAAGAGAGACCAAATTGTAAGTTGAGTGCCGTGATCGGCCCCTGGTGACCCGCTGCCGTCTCCACGATTTCCGTCACACATCCGCGGAATAACCCTGCGGAAGGCAGCAGAACTCCTCAGCAGTTAAGGCGAAGGACAATCCCAGGATCCCCGACAGCCCAAGGGAAGACTTTCAGTAAATTGCTGAAACTAAATGGTAGGCGAGGCGGGAATCGAACCCACAACCCCCGGCTTAGAAGGCCGGTGCTCTATCCGATTGAGCTACTCGCCCGTTTTTCTCATTGTAACTTGAATCAACTCCCCCGAAAAAGGGGCTAAGTCAATGCCCTGTTTCGGGTTTAGGCTCCGCAGCAATCAACTGGGCAAACTGCAAAATACATTCCGCCAATCGAGATCGCGCGTCGCTCTCCGTCGAACCGCAAGCCGTCAAATAGCTGGTCACGCCAAGGTCGATCGCGTCTGACCCAATATGGGCCCGGCGCACAACCAGATCAACTCTGCAGCGTCGCAATTTGATATCGCGGAGTCGCACGCACAGTTCGGTGCAGGCCTGCTCAGCTTTGGAAAGTGAATCCCATCTCTCATCGCTGCGTGGTAGCAGGTCGATATAGCACGCGATGAAGTGTGACGCGTCTTTGTCGGTTGCATCCATTTCATCGTGGTCAATCTTGTCCGGTACGAAGATATCCGTCTTGCACGTCCAGACGGGAGAATTCATCGCGTTCAAACGCACTAACGCATTCGCTAGCCCCGGTAGCTCGCGCGTTTCCGCGAGTTCGGCAACTCGATAAGGCTCAATTCGCAAATCGACGAAGCCATTCCATTGAGCCTCAATAATCGGAGCATCTCCGCCAATCTCGAACTCCCAATCAGCTTCCATCTGACTCACTGGCCATTTCTGAGGCACTTGAAAACTTCATGAGGTAGCGAACTACGTTTGCTTCGGCCCAATGAATATCGTCGCCGCGATCACGAGAAAGATACGCACAATGCCCCCCGTGCTGCGTCTCGACCAGAAGAATGTTCGGATTCGCGATTAGACTTGAACGAGTTTCGGCTGTCAAGCGAACAAACGGATCATCCTCCGCACGAATGATCAATGTAGGAATAGCAATCTTGTCGATTACGCGCGCGCTTGCGGCACGGTAATAGTAATCGTCCGCATCGCGGAACCCACAATAACGGGCCACAATATTGTTATCAAATTGCCTCAGTGATCGAATCGGACCGATCTCTAAGGTTCCATATGTCTGCGGATAGAGTGCGGCCTTACGACGGTATCGCTGCATCAGCCTTCTTAGAAAATGCCATTCGTAAAGTCGATTTGCCGGCTCATGCAAGGCGTCCGATCCTGCAGAGAGATCGATGGCCGGGCACACCGTTGCAACGGCGCACAACGGCGCGGAATCGCTTCCCCACTCGCCAGCCAGCTTGAGCACAAGATTTCCACCCATCGAGTAGCCAACAAGCGCCACGCGTTCCAGCCCAAAGCGCTCGGCGTAGTGGCGCACTACCATGCCCACGTCTGACGACAAACCTGAGTGATAAAGCGTCGGCGTCAACTCATCCGTACCGCCGCAATTGCGCATATTCATGCGAACGACATTGCACCCTGCCGCCCAGGCTCGTGCTGCGATGCCTTTGATGTAACGCGATTCCGACGAGCCCTCGAGTCCATGAACCAGGATCACCGTCAGGGCTGTCGCGCGATTCTCTTCTGCCTGCCAATCGCAAAAACACATCACCCGACTGCCGTCTGCGGGGTCAACTTCGACCGTTTCAGCGACCGAATTGCATAGAAAAGCTGGTCGTGGAAGATAGTTTCCGACGATCGTCTGAAGATGGCCGTTCGTCAATCCCCTTCGCGGCTCGAATGGACGCAAACCAGCCTTCAACATCTCAGCCGAATCGGCTTGGATTTCATCTTTGGGAGATTGAGGGCTCACAGAAACTCGGAAGTCCGACTACTCAAGGTTGGGGAGTGTGTAAGAGCGCGAAAGAGGAGCGATCTCCTGAACCTCTTTTGCCGTCAATAATTTACATTACCACAAATGTTTAAACGCCCTGCGTGCCGCGGATCCATCGCACGCTCGCAACGGTAGCGGCCAGATCTATCTCCTAGTGAGACCTTTTGCATTGGCTGTCGCTTGAGATCACTGGCAGATATGACAGTTCCCCAAAAAGCTGCGCCTGGGTTCTCCTATAGAGGATTGTCCAATTTCATCCGCGACCGAAAAGGATGCGCCAGCCGACAATCTCTATCGACCGTGAGGCATTTGATGAGAGAACGAAAAACGGAGACAGCTATGAAGTGGTCCAGCTACAAAGCATCTGCCTTGGGAATGTTGACGATCTTTCTCCTGTTAAATCGACCTCTGGTTGCGCAGGACAAGCCACCCATTGACGAAACAGGGTCCCAGGTTGCAACGCAGGAAACTCCGGCCGCCGCAGCAAATTCCGATGCGCTAAGAAAGGCGGCGCAGAATCCTGTGGCCAGCCTTATCAGTGTTCCGATCCAGAACAACGACAACACGGGGATCGAACCCGGATACCGTACGCAGAATGTTCTGAATATTCAACCAGTGATTCCGCTGAAAATTAGCGAAAACTGGAACCTGATCATCAGGTGGATTACACCGATCATTTACCAGCCGCTTCCGGCATTGTCTCCCGCGCCTCAAGTCGGAGTCTCTGGCCTGGGCGACATGCAGCCCACGTTCTTGCTCTCTCCGGGAAAACCACACAAGTTGATCTGGGGCGCAGGTCCGATCATCCAGATTCCAACCGCCACCAGTCAGTACACCGGACAAGGCAAGCTCGCTCTTGGACCCAACGTCGTTGCTTTGACAATGCCGGGCCATTTCGTCCTGGGTGTGCTCGTCAACAACATCTGGTCGGTCGCCGGTAGTGGCAGCCGCACAGACGTAAATCAACTGCTGCTGCAGTACTTCATCAACTACAACATGAAAAAAGGTTGGTACCTGACCTCGCAACCCATCATTACCGCCAACTGGAATGCGGCTAGCGGAAGCGTGTGGACGGTGCCATTTGGCGGGGGCGCGGGGAGAATCATGAAACTTGGATTTCAGCCGGTAAATATCAGCGTTCAAGCTTACGGCAATGCCCTCTACCCCTCTCAGGGCTCGACGTGGGGTGTTCGAGGATCCTTCGCATTGCTGTTCCCAAAACTGTCCAGGGATCAGCAGAAGATGATGCTGGAGCAAAAGCTGAAACAAATGAATGAGCCGCCGCCAGCGAAAAAGTAGCCACTGATGCCGTCGAGATAGGGTAAAGCGAATGACGTCTATGCCGGCACTCCTGTCCCGAATCCCGGATGAATTCAAGCCGATGGCAGCCCTCGCCATCGGTGCTTTCATGTTGGTACTTCTTGTCCTCCTGCATGGCGCAGGCATCCACGTCATCATTGTGCTGCACACGCGCAGGGTACGGCGCCTCCGCAAAGGGCGGCCGCATCTTTTTACCGCTGTGTTTTTGTTCGCTTGGGCTGTCTTTCTAATGCTGGTCCTGCACGTTGTGGGATTCGCTTTCTGGGCTTACGCCCTTATCATCCTCGGCCTGGTTCCCCGTGCATACAATGCAATCTACTTCTCTGCCAACGCCTACACGACACTCGGCTTTGGAAATGTTGATCTCACTGATCATTGGCGCATCATCGCCCCCATCATTGGCATTTCCGGGTTGTTCACCTTCGCCTGGACGACCAGCGCGCTCGCTACCGTGGTGAATGCTCACCGCGAATTGATGGATCTGTTGGAGGACGAACGCGAGCGTGAATTTGAAATGCGATCCATCCTTCGCAAACAGATCTGGCAGACCTTGCAGAGCGAGCGCAGCGCTGTGCGCATGGAGAAATTAGAAACGCGGGCCGGCGAGGCTGGAGCCTCAATCTTCATGCGGATCAGAGCATGGAGGGAACTCAACAGCAAAATCAAGCAACTTCGCGCGGACAGGATTGCAGAAATCGTGAAACTTCGTCAGAAGGAGCGAGACGACGAAGAGAAACTTGGACCGGGCGATGTGCCGATCAAACCAAAAAGCACCATTTCCGACAGGGATTGATAAGCCACTAGCTCCGTTGATCGCTGCTTCTAGCCAACTGCTTCTGCAGCACTCGGGGACTTAAGCCGCTGCAACTCGATCGCCAGCATTGCAATCTGCTGATTGATGTCGTCATGCATAAGGCGCGTCGATGCCACGGGCGAAACCAGCCGCGACCAGTCCGGCTCAAGGAGACACAACCGAAAGGTGACACGCAAGTTGTTCCAACTTGCATCACAAATAATCGTTCGACCGATACTTTTGACAGTAGCCAACGCATGAAAGCAGGGTTAATTTTCTTCTTGGATGGCAGCAAGGCCCGTTGCCAAAGGAACGATCATGCCAAGTACCCGTACTTTGAAGTTTGCAGCTGCGGCAGAAACCAGAGAAGGCCACGGCAAACTGCGGTCGAGCGTCCGCATTCTCCTCGCGGATGATAATTCTCAGATTTTGGACCACATATGCGAGATGCTGCAACCCGAGTACGAAGTGATCGGCAAGATTGTCGACGGGAACACGCTGTGTTCGGCGGTCTTTGGGCTGAATCCAGACATCACCATTCTCGACATCTCAATGGGAGAACGAAGCGGGATTGAGATTGCCCAGCGTTTAAGAGAACGCGGCTACGCGCGAGAGATTATCTTTCTCACGGTCCACGAAGACCGTGACTTTATGGCGGCTGCATTCGGCGCGGGGGGCAGGGCTTATGTAACGAAACCGCGAATGAACGAGGATCTGAAACCTGCAATAAAGGCTGTACTCGCGCATCGCGTCTTTATCTCGGCATCTCTTACATCAGAGCGCTAAGTGCGCGGCGCTACAATCTGCTCCTGAATCGCAAATTGAATCAGGTCGGCGTTCGTCTGCAGCCGTAGTCGCTCCATGAGTTTGTACTTGTGGAATGCGACGGTGCGGGGAGTCAGCATGAGGATGTATGCAATTTCTTTCATTGTTCTTCCCTCTGCTAACAATTTAAGGACTTCGCGCTGACGATCGGTGAGATCTTCCCGGCTGAGATGCGAGTCATTTGTGTCGATAACCAGTCCCTTCAGTGCATGAAGAATCGACGCCGAGATATAACTCTTCCCTTTCAGCACTTCGCGAACGGCATTCACGAGTTTCGTGTTGTACGAAGTTCTCAACAGATATCCGGATACGCCGCCGCGTAAGGCTTCCGAGGCGATACTGGGATCAATCGTGGTCGTAACATACACAAACCTGACCATGCGAGCCAGCTTCTTGATGCGCGCACGAGTTTCCAGGCAACTCGTTCGACTGTCGCCTAAGTCAAGAACGATGACGTCTGGTTTCAGTTCAAGAACTGCGGCCAGCAGAGCCGGTTCGTCGGCAACGATGCCAACGACCTGAAACTCGGGATGAAGGAGCTTTTTGTATTGCTCGGAGAGGCTAACCTGATCGCTTGCGATCAGAACCCGCGGCCACGTTACGGGACTCATTTCACACTCCTTGCACCGGCGTTCGACATCAAGGCCGCTTTGAATCTCACAGGGCCGTCCTCAAATGCGAGCACGGCAGGAGCCATCGGCCGCATCTCGCCACTTTCCGGCACGATAGGAGGGTCTTCGTAGCCGGCGCAACGTGAACGCACCGTCGCTATCGGCCTCGTACCCTGGAGGGATGGTATGTGTGTTACTTGACCTCGCCTACTGTCAAAACGAACAGTAAGCGATCAATCAATTTGGCTGGAGCGCTTGCGTAAGGATGTGTCGAACACCACTTGGTCCTGCCACCAGAGCTGATTGAAGAAATTACAAGCGAGATCAGCCATCTCGGGTAACTTGGCGGGCGAACCTGCGGCATTGACAATCTGGGCGATCGAGAGTTTTCCGTCAATCGCATCAAAAAATTGCTTCTCCGTCGCGTTGACTGGCAGGAAAAGATCTCGGAAGGTATGAGCGCGATTGATTAGAACGGCGGCAGCTCCAGGAGGAAGCCGGTCGAGCACGCACACCGTGTCGGCCATTCGTATCGGCACATATTCAAGCCAGTCATCACCGGTGAAGTCTATCCGCTCGAGTTCCGCGGAGTTTTCGTCTCGATACACCACGGCACTGTGGCGGACCATGGTGCCCCGAAATAGCTCGACCGCGGCGAACTGCTGCTGCAACGGAATTCTCTCTAACCGCGGTGCCTGTGGAAGGCCTGCCATGACCCCACATCTTGCGGAGTAGGCTGCCTGGCGAGTCCACCGACCAAATGCGAGACCCGCCCTCTGGAGAAACTCAAAAAACTGCGGTACCGAATATGCACGATCTTGAGGATGAAGCAAAGCGTCCGCGAGTTCTGCTTCGTCACCAAAATCCGGGGCCGTCCGCAGAATGGTCTCAAGCGGATGACCGGGAGGGAGAGCTCTCAGCGCAGTGACCAGGTCCCGAATCGCATCATCCGATGCGGAGATCCCGAGCCGTCTGCAGAAATCCTGCAGCATGTAAATGCCCGTTCGTCCGTACGGAGCGTAAACCATGAGCTGCATCGCGCCGCCTGGTTTGAGCACACTGCGTAACGCGCTGAGGCCCGCACCGGGTTCGACCAGGTGGTGGAGAACCCCTGTGCAAACGATCTGATCGAAACTCTCTTCCAGCTCGCCTGCCCTCTCCACGGCAAGTTGATGCACCTGTAGATTGGCTAGATTGTGTTTGCGCTTGAGTTCTTCGGTCTTCTCCAGACTCGTCGCACTGAAGTCGATTCCAGTGACCTGCGCCTGGGGCCACCGCATTGCGTATTTTGCCGCCTGCGAGGTTCCGCAACCAGCGATGAGAATCGAATAGTCTTCCCTGTAAGTCTGAGCGGGCCAGAACAGATGAAAGTCGGCTAAACGTCTCTGCCGTTCCTTCCAGAGGCGCCCATAATTCTCGAGGTTATCGACAGGACGAGGGTAGGGATACCTGTCGTAAAAATGCTGGACTTCAGTGGATGCGACCGGGCTCGCGTTTTGAGGTTCAGCGGGATTTTTCGTCGTCATGATGAGTTTGGCAGCGGGACATTTGGCTAATGGACCAGCACATTCATACCTGCTTCAGTATCCACCTTTGAATGAATATCAGAAAATGGTCGGAGCCTGAAACCCGGCTCAGCGAAAGAAACCTCGGATTTTGGATGGCTGTAACATTTGCCAGTTCCCAACACAAACCCGGCATGATGCACTGAGGAACGCACTACTTTAGCAAAGTACCTCAGCCGATCGAAGCCTACGAGTTCGAGTCACTTAAGGAATTTGAAGTGTCGAAAGGACATATGAACAGTACACCCCGGCGCAGCATGAGTATCGCACTAACGTCTCTCCTGGTGTTTGCAGCATTCGCGGGATTCGTCGTCTCCGCAAGTGCGCAGAACCCCGAACTACAGCAGCGTGTGGCGGAAATCAAAGCAGCCTCTGCTCAGAACAAGCAAGCTCTCATGTCATTCAACTGGACGGAAACGGTAACCATCAGCCTGAAAGGCGAGGTGAAGAAGGTTCAACACTACCAGGTCCGCCTTGGCCCCGACGGGAAGCCTCAGAAAACTTCCCTGGACCCGCCGACTGATGCTGCTCCGAGCGGTGGCCGTCTGAAACAGCACGTGGTCGCAAAGAAGAAGGAAGAGTACTCGGACTACGCAGAATCGATGAAAGCCCTGGCCCAGCAATATGCCCCACCGGACGGTGCCCTCTTGCAACAGGCATATGCGAATGGGAACATTACATTGGGAACAACCGCTGGAAATCCCAATGCTGTGCAACTGGTAATTCACAACTACCTGAAACCTCAGGATACGATGACGCTGGTGTTCGATAAGGCGCAGAAGGCAATCTTGGCACTGGATATAGCGTCATACATGGACGACCCCAAGGACGCTATGACTTTGAAGGTGCAGTTTAGTCAGATACCGGGCGGCCCAAACCATGTCGCCAGCGTTGCTATGAATGGCGTAAGTAAACAGCTGAACATCGCCACTCAGAATTCCAATTACCAGCACAACTAGCCATTTCCAGGTTCACTGGAAATTAGCAGCCAATCGCCCTTCACCAGCGCCATCTCAGAAACCCTGAGATGGCGTTTGTGCGTGCGCGCATGGTCTCGCAGTATCGATACGTTATTACAGAATTTCAGGACCTGAACGGCCGCCGGATCAATGCCACGCATGAAAAATGCCAGAGCAGAGAACAAGTCTAACTCTGGCGATTACGTTTCGGAGGATCGATCAGCTCTGCTCGACGGATCAGGAGATCGATCCCGCCCTCTATCTTCGTTTCAGCTTAATTAACCAGCTGCCATGTTTTATCGGGATCGAACGCATTCATCGCGGTCGCTGTCGCATCCGTGGTCTTGCCCAGGTCCTTCTGCAGCGGTACGCCATCCTGGTTGACGATGAACGTCATGATGCCCGTGTTGCCGTATTCAGCCGGATAAGCAACGAATGCAAATCCACCCACCATCTTCCCATCGGCAAGATAGTCCTTCGCACCACCCGGAGTATTGGCGGTTTGCTTTGTGAGAATACGGAAAAAGTATCCGTGGAAAGGAACGTGCGCATCCTGCTTCACGGTATATCCATCAGAGGTCGCGAACGCCGCCAGCGGCCCGAGTGGGCTTTGTGGCTGACCAGCCGGCGAGTTCCAATACAAGCCGTTCTGCTTTCCCGCGTCACTGATGAACTTCTGCGCAAACTGCTTTGTACTCCCACCGTCGCGAGGCTGAGAGAAGTATTCGTGCTGCGCATCCACCAGCGCCAGGCATACATCGATAACCGCCAGCTCGTTTCGTCCAACGCGGCGACGGAGGATCTCCTCTTCGCCGGCCCCCGCGTCAAAGTACCACTGGCCCGCAGCAGTCTTCCTCAGCGGGATGGGAAGCGGAAAATTATCAGCGCCGATCAGCAGCACCTGCGACCCGTCGGGCATCTTGCGCCAGCGGTGCATTCTCCCATAGCCCAGGACCAACGCATCGGCCGACGCCTTATCCTGCACACTGTCGCCTGAATAGATGATCTTCTTCGACTCCGGTCCGAAGATCGCCAGCACCTGGTTTGGATCGCCGGACTTGGCCGCCTGCACCAGCGCGTCGCCGGCTTCATCAGGGCTGGCAAATACTTTGTACGAGGGTTGATCCGCCTTTTTGCATGCAACAAAAAGGACAAGGAGTCCCATGACGATAATCCAGAATGGAAAGGAACCTTTGCGAACACTGAACGACATACCAAGTCTCCAAAAAATTCGGCTGTTAGGACCCGCTAACGCGGTTGGCCAAAAACATCCTGTTGCAACTGAAGGGTTGCGATTCTATCTACGTCGACCGCCACCGCCACCGCCGCCCCAGCCCCCGCCGCCGCCAAAGCTCGATGCACCGCGAGCGCTTTCAGATCTGGATCCCCACCCGCCGCCACCGGCGCCGCTGAAGGCGGATGATCCACTGCTCTTCTCCTGTCCGCCCCAACCTTTTGAAGCTGCAGTGTTATTTGAGTTACCGCTCCAGCCGCTACCGGTGTTCTTGTACGTATTTCCATTCGCAGTCGCGTACTTATCACCATTTGCGGTCTGACCTACAGCCGCGCTGTTACCGTACTTTCCGGATGCACCGTATGCCGACCCACCATTCGTCGTGTGAACTTGTCCCGTGGTTCCGTTGGCATTCGTCTGGTGCTGACCGTATGCGGTATTTCCGTTCTTCGAAACTGTCGAAGCTCCGTAGCTGCCATACGCGTTCGAACCTTGCACCGTAGAGGCGGAGGCGCCGGTTCTCGGGTTGTACGCTTGCCCAGCGCTTACTGACCCGTAACCGTTCGAGGCTGTACCGCCACGCGCATAAGTCCCGGTCGAGGGGTTATAACCCTGACTGTAGTGCGCTGCGCCGTTGGGGCCATATACAGACCCGCCGGAACCGTAATATCCGCCGTGCCAAGCAGCGTTTCCGTAGTAAGAGCCGCCGTGATAGACAACCGTCGTGCTGTGCCAGTTGCAGTTCCAACTGCTGTAGCCCCAGCCGTAGCCGCCGCTCATCATCGCGCCCACCGCGATTCCAACTCCAAACGCGACCACCGCAGTCGTCGCCACTGCGGCGGCACTGTAGCCCGGCGTGACGTAGGGATACCCGTAAACCACCGTCGGGTTATACGTGGGGACATAGACAACTTGAGGATTCGTAGGTTGAATCACGATAGTCTGCGGCGACTGCTGCACAACCGTGATCTGGGAGCCCGACTTCAGATTGCCGGCAGCCTGTGCCTTTGCCCGCAGAACCTGAACAGCCCCCATTACGTCGGCGGCCTGTGTGTGGTACGCCTCGCCCAGGGACGACGTCCAGCTCAAATTCTTCGCCAGGTTGTCGAGCACTGATGGAAACTGTGTCAGCGCTTTAACGCTCGGATCCCAGGGCTGCTGATCCACAACCTTCATGAGGTTGCTGCCCGTGAGACTCTTGTTCTGCTGCAGCCATGTGGCCGCTGCATCCACCTGATCCGGGAAGGTCGCAGCTCCAAGAATCTGGGCGACCAGGGAGTCTGGATAAAGCGCAATCGGCGCAACCAGTTGCTGCAGATCTTCCGCCGTCAGGGGAGTACCCTGTCCGGAGTATCCAGACGGTGCAGGCTGTTGTGCTTCGGGCGCTTGAGCGCCGGCTTCAAACGGCGCCGTTACCAGCACCAGCAGGAAGCACAACGCCAGTGACAAGAGCTGTTTCGCGTAGGTCCCGATCATCTTGTATCCCTCCATGCCGCGCGATGGGTGGGCGCAAATAGAACGCCTCGTTCGGCTGCATGCGTTTTCCTCGTGTTACTGCACCATAATGGGGAGTCAGTGAACACTGTCATTTGTGACAGCGCGATGCGATATTCGCGCCCGGTGGCCTGTCTGGGTAGCGACGAGGTCATATCTAAACAAATTCCCCGGCTTATCGCCGGGGAATTTGTTCATCCAGCTTTAAACCGCGACCCGCTTTAGGGAGGCCTTTCGACCTCCCTGCTGCAGGTCCCTCACTACTTGCCAGTTGCGGCTGCATGTTGTGATAGCTGCGCCATCACCGCATCCAGGTTGAACGCGGCGGGTTTCTGCCGCGGCGGGAACTTGACGAAGTTCGCAATTTCTCCCGCCACTACCGCCTGCATCATGTACAGCTGTGGCACGTGGTCGACCATCCAGTCCAGGTAGGTATTCGAATTGATCTCAGCCAGTTCGAACGGATCGCGTCGCAGGTTCACGATGTATGGCAACCGGAGCTTCACGAAAGGTTCTGCCCATAGCCGCATCGTGTGCGCGCGTTGCACGGCCAGATTGAACTTATAGTCGCCAACCCGAACCGCTACCGCCTCCCCGTCGTCGCTCATATACATGATCGCGTTTCTGGGGCTCTCCTTGGCTGCGCCAGTGATGTAGGCCGTCTGGTCTAAACCGTCGAGATGGACGTGGAAAGGCTTGCCGTCCACCGTTGCGCCGGCCTCCAGTTGTTTGGCGACATCTGGATTTCCAGCGATTGCGAGCAGGGTTGGGAACATATCAATGTGGGAGACAATGCCGTTCAGCACCGAGCCCGGCTTGATCTTCCCCGGCCAGCGCATGAAGCATGGAACGCGCCAGCCTCCTTCCCAGTTCGTGTCCTTCTGCGCGCGGAACGGCGTCGTGGCGCCATCCGGCCAGGTGTCGTTCTCAGGGCCGTTGTCGGTGGAGTACATGACGACAGTGTTGTCGGCGATGCCCAGCTCGTCGAGTTTGTTGAGAATCTCGCCAATCTGCTCGTCGTGCACAACCATGCGATCGCTGTAGGGGTCCTGGCCGCTCTTGCCGAGGTTCTTCGCCGCAACGTGGGTGCGGAAGTGCATCGCCGTCGCGTTGTACCAGAGGAAGAATGGCTTGTTCGCCTTTGCCTGTTTCTCTATAAAGCCGATGGCACCCGCCGTGATTTCCTCGTCGATTGTCTCCATCCGCTTCTTGGTCAACGGGCCGGTATCTTCAACTTTCTGTTTGCCGACCACGCCCCACCGGGGCTCATCCGTGGGGTCATCCACGTCGGTCGCAAAGCAATGCAGCACGCCTCTGGGTCCAAAGGCTGCCTTGAACTTGGGATCTTTCGGATAGTCGGGCAATTCCGGCTCTTCTTCTGCATTCAGGTGATACAGATTGCCGAAGAATTCGTCGAATCCGTGCACGGTCGGCAGGTATTCGTTCCGGTCGCCGAGATGGTTTTTGCCGAACTGCCCGGTAGCATAACCGAGCGGCTTCAGCAGTTCCGCGATGGTCGGGTCTTCTTTCTGCAAACCAACCGAGGCACCCGGCATTCCGACCTTTGTGAGACCGGTGCGGATCGGGTTCTGGCCGGTGATAAAACACGCACGCCCGGCGGTACAGCTCTGCTGGGAGTAGTAGTCAGTAAAGTGGACACCTTCGTTGCCAATGCGATCGATGTTGGGGGTGCGATAGCCCATCATGCCGCGGCTGTGGTAACTCAGGTTCCACAGGCCAATGTCATCACCCCAGAGAATCAGAATATTGGGTTTCTTTGTAGCCATGTTCAGTACCTTCCTTGTGCTTGTGTAGGAGAAAAATTTGGCACGTCAGTGGGCGGATGGCTCCGTTAGCACGGATGTACCTAATGCGTTTTTGCAAGGCTAACGAGCGCAGGCGATCTCGTCTCAACTTGCCTGCGGATAAACTCTGTCACGGATCACCAGGCATCTGGACCATATACAACACACCTCCTCAGTATTGCCAGACGAGACAGGCAACTCAGTGACGGACGGAATTGCCGCAGCGCACTTTAGATGACAGAGTCGCGGAGGCTCATTCACGGAAGCACATCCTATGCGAGACCGTTACCGTGGGAAACTGTCAAAAGAGACAGATGCAGTGTTCAAAGTTGCTGGGATGCCATCGATCTCATTCGAGAAGATCGGGAGGGCCTTCTGCGTGGGCCGAAAGTACCCGAAGGTAGCGAAGAACTGCCCGGCAGAGCCCGATCAAATGCATTTCACCCGCGCTGTGAGGCGTGCATCCCCAACTAAACTGGGGATTGCGCCACCGATGTTGTGTCGATCTCCGCCATTGCCGCTAAGGATTCCAACTTGCTGAATGGCGATCCCGGGTTCTGGTCGCCATGACACTTGCGAAACTTGTTGCCGCTGCCGCACGGACACGGCGCATTATGTGCTCGCTTGGCATCGATGTCAGCGATGATGCCCATTACCTCAGAGGGTGCGCGGCGCTTTTGCAGCAACTGGGCCATCATCGACATCGTCGGGCCCGTGTGCATGAAAAACAGTTCAAGCCCCTCGCAGAGATAGTTCTGTCCCGGCTCGCCGTCGCGTGAAACTCCAAAGCGATCCTTCGGACAGCCTCCGTTGCAAAGGTTCCTCACCTTGCAGTTCACACACTGCTGCGTGAGCAAATTGCGTTTGTCATCGCCAAACTTGCGTTGCTCGGGCGATGCCACCATCTTTAAAAGAGTGCTCTGGTGAATATTGCCGAGCAGATACTTCGGCTCGACGAAATGATCGCAGGAGTAAAGATCGCCGTTGTACTCCAGCGCCGGACCATATCCGCAGGTTGGGGCGTGGATGCACAGAAGATGGCGTCCGAAAAAAGCTTCGAGCGTGACATCAAACATCTGAACAAAAACTTCACCCACGTCATGCCGAACCCACTCCTCGAAAATGTCCACGAGGAACTGCCCATACTGCCTGCTGCCAACAGTCCTGTTGGTGACGAGGTTGCCCGACTGTGTGTAGAGAATGCGCTTGCCGTCGGCCTGCTCGCTCCAGCCAAGGTTGGCGATATTAATCGTGTCGGCGCTGGCTCGCTCCACGATCGGTATGAACTGCACCCACTTCGCGCCCATCTCGTCGCGAAAGAAACGGTAAACCGTGCGGCCGTGCTTCTCATTCGCAGCATTTACCGTGCACAGCACGTTGAAGTCAACATTGTGCTTGCGCAGATAGCGCCAGCCCTTCATCACTTTGTCGAATGTTCCCTGCTTGCCGCGATCCAGCCGGTAGGTGTTGTGTATCTCGCGGGGACCGTCGCAACTGAGGCCGACGAGAAAATCGTGTTCCTTGAAAAACATGCACCACTCGTCATCAAGAAGGATGCCGTTGGTCTGAAACGTGTGCTGAATGGTTTGGCCCGGCCGGCGATATTTCTCGACGAGTTCAATGGAACGCCTGAAGAACTCGACCTTCATGAGCGTGGGCTCGCCACCCTGCCACGCAACAGTCACCGTCGGCGTGCGATGCGACTCCAGCAGTTGCTTGATGTAGAGTTCAAGCGTTTCGTCCGACATGCGATGCTTCTCATTCGGATAAAGCGCATCTTTGGAAAGGAAGAAACAATACGTGCAATCAATATTGCAGGTTGATCCGCTTGGTTTCGCCAGCAGGTGAAAGCCCGGTGGCGCATTCTCAGGACGAGTAGCATCAGCCATCAAATCCATCTGTGTATCTTTTCTGCGCCAAACGAAATAGGCTGCAAGTTTGTAATTTGGTCACTCAGGATCGTTGTTCCTGATAAACATCTGTTCGTTCTTCTCAGGAAGCTAATCCGTTCACTCGCTATTGGGAACTGTCAATTGTGACAGGCGCGGCAGGTCGTCCGCGCTGGCTATCGTGTCCGCACGAATTTGCTCTGGCTTTGCTTGGCGCGCACTGCGAAATTCGCTGCCTGTTCGTCTATCTGTGGCGAAAGTGACTCGCCACGTACAGACTGCCCACAATCCCCAAAACAAGCCACAAGATCGCAATCGTAGTGGAAAGGATAACCGTGGTTATGGATCCGACCTCGGCCTTCCTCCTCATTTCGGCAGCTTCAGCGTGATCGCGACACTCCTGCAGCACCTCAGGGGAGATAGACTTCTTGATCAGCTTGAATCCCACGACCAGGACCACCAGATCATCCATAAATCCGATGACCGGAATAAAGCTCGGAATGATTTGAATGGGACTGAGCAGATAGCCCGCCGCACATGCGGCAATCAGCCTCGCGTACCAGGGCGTACCGGGATGCTTAAACGCAAAGTAGAAAACATGCGCTTCTTTTCGGAGATCGTGTGCAGTCTGTTTCCACTTTGCGATAAGCGCAGGTAATCGTCGGACACTGCGTGAAACATCCCGCGGAGGGCTCGCGGCCGAGAGGGTCGAATTATCTAACTCGCCTTCCAACATTGCCATCCTCTTTGACGGGAGCCTCTGTTCAGTACGCTGCGCGAGGCTGCAATTTTGATTCAGACTTCTTGATGTGGAGCAGGTCTCTGGAATGAGAAATCAAGATCAATTGGCATTCAGCAGAAATTTGCTATCACTCGGATGCTATCCGCGAGGGAACGCGATGAAAACTGTCAACATTAACAGGCACTGAAACCAATGCACTTGCGATTCGCACCTCATGCAACCGGCAATCGATAGCCCTCATTTCTCCGCGTTCGAAAGGGTCACTCTACTGTTAACTATGACAGTAGACTATGCCACATCATCCACCGAAACTAATCCAGACGGAAAGTGAAAAGCTCCAGTGAAGACTGGAGTTCGTTTAATCGCGACCTGCGAATCTCTCTGGCTGCCGTCGTGCCGGGACGAAGAAGAGCCGCCCACGCTTCAGGAACAGCCGGAGGTAACAATCAAATGTACAAACGTTTGCTTCTTTCAGGAGCAATACTGGGTCTTTCGCTTTCTTTAGGTGGCCAGACCGCGCCCGCTCCAAAGAATCAGGATATTGATCCCAGCGCGATGAAAGCGCTCGACAACATGGGCACGTATCTGCGCACCCTCAAGACATTTCAAGTGAAAGCTGCAGAAACGACAGACGAGGTGCTCGACAATGGGCAGGCTGTCCAGTCCGGTCGCGTAATCGACCTGCTCGCCACAAGACCAGATCGCTTGCGTGTCGAGATCACCAGCGACGATATGCACGCGCTCTTCTTCTACAACGGAAAAAACTTCACGATTTACGGTCAGTTGGTCAACTATTATGCAACCGTGCCGGCACCGTCTTCAATCGCCGGACTCATTTCCGAACTCGGCGCCAAATACGACATCGCCATGCCGCTGGTGGATATCTTTATGTGGGGTTCGCCAGAATCGGATGCAAGCAAGCAGGTCACCAGCGCCATCGATCTGGGGTCGGGATCAATTGAAGGCGTCACCTGCGAACAGTATGCGTTTCGCCAGGAAGGACTGGACTGGCAAATCTGGATACAGCAGGGCGCTTATCCTCTCCCCAGGAAACTGATACTGACCACCACTGACGAGGAAGCCCGTCCGCGCTTTACACAAGTGTTGACATGGAATCTCGCTCCGTCATTCAACGACGAAGCGTTCACTTTCGATCCTCCGCCAGGTGCGCAGAAGATTGCGATTGCTGAAATCTCCGCGTTGCCCGCTGATGAAAAGAAATCAAATCCAGGAGGCACGAAGTGAATCGAACTCTGCGGAACTTGCTTTTGATCCCATTCGCCCTTACACTCTCGTGCGCACCGATGCTTGCGCAGTACCGAGCCAGCACCACGACAAGAACCAGCGTTAACACAAACTACAACGCGAATGTGAATAAGAACACAAACGTCAACGTGAACAAAAACACGAATGTCAACGTGAACAAGAACACAAACGTCAACGTCAACAACAACGTGAATGTCAACGTAAACAAAAACGTGTACGTTCACGGCAGCACCGGTTATTACGGCGGCGCTTGCTGCTATCACCCCGCTCCTGTAGCAGCTGCCGTCGCGACCGGCATTGTAATCGGAATGAGAGTAGCCACCCTTCCTCCGGCCTGTACTGTCGTCTATGTCAACGGGCTAACTTATCAGCAATGCGGAAGCACCTGGTACCAGCCGCAGTTTGTGGGGACGACCCCCTCCTACGTTGTCGTAGTTGCGCCACGTTAGCGGGAACTTGGCAGAAAGGGGCGCGGAAGCGCCCCTGAACCCGCTACACTCTGAATTCGCTGCTTCGCACGCACAATACATTCAAAGCATCGAACATCTGCTCTCAGCAGTTTTGAATCAAAAGCCTTAGAATTTCCACCCAATACTGGCCGCGGAACCATAATCCGACTGCGGCAGATCCTGCGGCGGGTGGCTATCGTAATTGAGGTAGTAGCTGAAATTCCAATACAGTCGCTTGGCGATTCTCAATTTGATCGAAGCATTCAGGTCAACGCGCACGCGCCCCAGGTCAGTCAGGCTTGGATAAACCTGGGAATTCAAGAGGAAATTCGTAGTCCGGAAGCGAAAGAAGTTTAGCTGGGTTCCCACAATTGCTTCTGCGCTATTTCCGGTGTGTCCTGATGTCGCTTGCTCCGAATAGCGCTCTGCATTCCAGTCTGCTCCGCCATACGCCATGACGAGACTGTTATTGGTCATTCGAAAATTGTGCGCAAGTGCACCGCCTAACGTTGTGCGCAGGTCAAGCTCCTGCTCGCCGTTATGTTGAAATCCAGCAAGGCCCATCAAGGCATTACGCGGCGTCCGCAATTGTCTTGTGCCCTGCAACTGTAGATCGTAGCGAAAATTCTCAGCCGCGCCACCACCGCTGAAACTGGAATTCAAATCAGCATTGGCTGACCATAGTGGCTTGGCATAGATTGCAGTGGAGCCAAAGTTGTACTGGACCCGGTTCTGTTGTTTTGTGAAATTGAGTCCAGAATCGATCGAACCATGTATATTCTGCCAAAAGCTGGCGTCATTTTGTTCGACGGAGACAATCTCGCGCCCCGGTAAGACCGTGGTCCCGGCACGCTTTGTCACCTGCACTGTAAATTTGTCAGTCGTGTCTGCGGGTTCGGCACTCTTCAAGCCGCTGATAAAGCGCTCACCTTTTTCATCGGAAACTACGAAGTTGTACGTACTCTCAATGCGGACAACTTTCGTCCAGTCGACCGCAATCGTGCCCTCTCCGTTAGCAAGCCTGACATATAGGTAGCCTTTTTGAAGCTGCATGATTTCGCATGTCATCCGGTCGCCATTCGCGAAGACCACGACGTCCTTCTTGTCTCGGGCCCAGCAAGTTGTCGAAAGAAACACCAGGAAAAACGCTGCCCAGAAAAAGAAAGAAAAATGTGCAAGGCGATCGTGAATATTCATGCTGTTCTTTCTTCGATGGTATGTGGCTGCGGAAATAAAATGGTCATCTCTCTTCTAGATAGAACGAGTAACGGCGATGCTTTGTGACGGTTCGCATGCCCCCACATAAACTATCAGTTCTGCCAGTAAGCCGCTCTATTGCGATTTTGTAGACAGTTCTGCCAACCGAGAAGCGTCGAGCCTCAGAGAGCGGTCCGAGTGTGCCCCTTATCCATGTGCCTTATGAGAAATGGGATCAATTCTTGGTTTGCTAGAACATCCCGGGTAGCACCGTAGCCTGCATATCTCGCCCCCTTGAGGGGGGAGCAAGCTGGCTCTCGAATCTAAGCACACGCACCTTGCTGAACATTCTCGATGAGGGCAACGCGTTTCGCGAGCGAGCGTTCCACCGCGCTACGTCAGCGAATTGACGCACGGCAAATCGGAACACATGAGCGTTGCGATGCCAAACCGTGTCACAGATGCCGAAAGGTACGCGCGACGGCCTTCATCGCTCGCATCAAGACACATCTGCGTGGACACGGGACTCGGGGAATCCACGCTGGGGACGGATGCTGAGATCAGCAACCCGTCCCCATTTCGCGGCAGCTACTTTGGCGGATAGGCCTTCAACAGCTTCGCCATGGCGTTGTTCAGATTCTTCTGATTCTTTTCCTGGTTGCTGCTCGGATTTAGGGTCTTGGTCGCACTTCCGGTCCATACGAGCTGTTTCGTCGCGGGATCATAAAAATCAAGCACGAGAGTGCCGATATTGATCGTCGACTTCGTCGCAGAAGCCATCCCACCGCCCCAGCGATATCCCCCGGTTCCATATGCGTTCCACTGCTCCTGTTGTTGTATTGCAACCTGATAACCGATGTCTAGATCGGCCGGATCGCTCTCCACCTTGGTGAGCCCCTTCGTTGCAAGTTGACCGTCGATCGCGAGCTTGATCTGGGCGTCGGTAATCTGATTCGGCTGCTTCGCTCCCTCAATGACTACCCATTTGTAGGTGTGAAACTTCGAGAAGTCTGTGCCGGGCATGGCCTGGGTCTTTATGTCCTGCGCCAGGGCGACCCCGCAGGTCAGAAATGTAATTGCGAGCACTGCTAATCCGTTTCGAAATCCTCGTTGCATTACTTCCTCCTCACTCAATGTGGAAACTGCCTGGGCTGTCCTGAGAAGTTTCGCTTTGCAGAACCGTTGCGACGCACATTTAAGGCGCGCAGCCATATAGGTCTGGGACGAAACCCTAGCCCGTGACCGCCAAGCTACAGCAAGCTCTTGAGCATGAAAACTGGCAGAAGTACCAGTCAGCAGGCATCTTCGTTCGAAGCTAAGTAAAGCGTGTCAGATCCTTCGCCATCAGAACCACCGGATATGAGCACAAATGAGATTCGAGAATGAGAAGCCCCAAAAGGAAACAGGCACCGACGCTCTCTGCGCAGTTCGCTGGACAACGAAGACAAGGGCCGAATCACCCCCACCGGAAGCGTCGGCAACCAGACCGGAATCGATTGCTCAAGACCAGGCAACGTCTCAACGATGTTTGAAGGGGAAGACCTGCGAGGTATTTGGGGCGGCTAGAGGGGATCGAACCCTCGACATCCTGAGCCACAGTCAGGCGTTCTGCCGCTGAACTATAGCCGCCATGTGCCTTTACGATTGTAGCATCGAATCAGTAGGCCTATTGGGCCCCGGAAGACCTTGCTTACGCCCGATCCTAAAGACAAATCGCCTCAATTCAATCCGCCCGGCACCTCAGCGGTAGATGGCGTCCTTATGTCTCACCGGACGCTGGAATCGCGGCGTCTGGCTTTTCCGCGATGAGACTCTCCGTCGACTCAAAGTCCTGCTCGATGAAGCTTTCCCAATTCCATTCACGAAGGCTCGATTTGGAATTGACGGAATCATCGGCTTGGTTCCTGGGATCGGAGACGTCATGGCGGGATTGCTCTCCTTGATCATCCCGGTCGCCGCCTGGATTCGAGGCGTTCCTTACATCACCGTCTGTCCGCATGACGGTCAACATCGTTATCGGCGTGCTGGTTGGGTCGATTCCTGTCATTGGCGACATATTCGATATCGCCTGGAAGGCCAATCGACGCAACTACCTGCTGCTGCAACGCCACCTCGGCGAGCCGCGTCGTCATACCTGGAAGGACTGGGCTTTTTCTCGCTTCGCTCGTGTGCGCGTTGGGAGTAGTTTTTGCCATTCCCATTATCGTCGTCCTATGGTTATTCGCCCGGCTCATCCAACCCTGAACCGGCCATCGGCAAAGATCCAACACTGTAGAACCGTGAACCGTTCCACGATACAATCAGAGAAACGTCGGGGCGTAGCGCAGTCTGGTAGCGCATCTGCTTTGGGAGCAGAGGGTCGGGGGTTCGAATCCCTCCGCCCCGACCATGAATTAAGAGACTTAGCGCCATTTACTGGACCCCAACCGGCCCTTCGAAGTGCGTTGGTCGGCGCCGATTTCTCGGCACCGATCCAACAGGTTATCGAAGTCCCTTTGCTACTGAAACGTAACAACCACCTCAATTGCACCTTTGCCGGAATCCAGACTTCCGAGCGCTTTTCCAATCACCGCTCCAAGCATCCGATTGCGATCCGTGCCCTTCATCGCATATCCCGGCGTAGACGATGTGACCAGCAGATCTCCCGGATGGATCGCGCCGTTCTCCGCCGTAACTTTCGTTGGAACAATTCCCATCATTGCCATCGGAACTTCCTCGGCCAACATGGGCGTTAGCTGGCGCCGGCCCACTGTTCCCGGTTTCGTAGAATAAATCCCCGATACCGAGGTCGAGTAAGCCTCGACGGATTTCACGAAATTGCCCGGCACATTCGGATCGATCACAAGCACATCACCCGGCTCATACTTGGTGCGATCGCCGGTGACATCTACCGACTCGGCATAATCGCCGCCTTTCACGACTGCTGGCGCCATCCCGGTAAACGCAGTCGTCTGCGTGGTTCCATCGGCAAACGTGATTCCCCCCGTGCTGCCCTTGGTCAGCATGATCTTTCCATTGACTTCAAGTTTGGCGCCCGGTTGAACCGTCCCCACGCCTACGTTGCCGTCGAACCCCGCAAAAAGCGCTAGCGTGGCTGCACTATTCAAAAAACCCGTGCCGCCAATGTAAACATTGTCTGCAGCATCAACAGCAAAATCGTAGATGCCGGTTTGCTGATCGAAGATATACATATCCTGGCTCGTGAGTTTTCCGTTGTTGGAATAGTCGCCCTCCGCGCCAACTCCCCAAAGATTCACAGCAGGAATCGCAGCATTTGGATTGCTCAGCCAGTAGTCCGATTCTGCCCATGCATAGTCGCTCTCGCCCGGTTGAACCAACCCCATCATTCCGATCCCACCACCATCCCCGAAATTTGACAGAACGACCAGGGGATCGTAACTTGTTGTATTCTTCATTCCGATTCCGATTCGTTGTTGGTTTTGCGTTATCACAGAGTCTCCAACGGCTGATTTCCCCGTGAACTCCGGGATGTAGCCAACCTTGGCTCCCGTGGTTGTTACCGTTGTCTGCCCTACCGCCCCACATGCCACGAGTCCCATGCACACAAAAATGCTGCTGAATCTCCCTCGCATAATCGTCTCCTCTTCGCTCGCAAGTTAATGTCTGAATTGGATCGTTGACGTTGCTTGCCTTGGAGATCACTACGGAACTGCGATCAAGCTTTTGTAGCACCGACGATCACGGCGCAGATTCGTAGCGAATCTAATGGCGACTGAAGTAACCGTTATCGTTCTGTTGGGTGGCTCATCGGCTGTTGTAACCGGGGAAATGGGGATGCTCGAACCAGCCGCGATCGATCTTTGCACCTCAAACTAGCGCGCCGTCACCACGTGGTCGTCTACCGGTGAGGAATGGGAGATGCACCGGGTTTCAGAACCCGAGCAAAGTATACCTCGGGTTATTCCTGCTGAGAATCCAAAATTGTCTTTGCCCTGTTAGCCAAAGCACCAACAATAAAGTTGTTGTGCATGGGACGCACAGGCTTGCTTCCTATCCGCCCGACTTACGCCGACTAACAGCTAGAGGATTATTCATTTCTGCGTCGAGACGAAAATTTGGGATTGTCGCTGTTGCTGAAATCGAGCCGTTTTGCCCTGGCTGGATGGCGATGGCTTTGACTTTTGCGGATCGGCCTGCGCCCTGCGCCATCGCAGCGCTTCGCGATGGGGCCGGGGAATCATGTTTTGAAGATAGCTGACGGAGGCGACAAATTGCTTAGATTGTGCAGTTTACAGAAGCACCGTGGGCACATTCCGAGCGGCAAACAGTAATTTCGTCTTCGTTACTTCAATGCGAAGAGCAAGTACCAAGGACGCGATCCAATTCGCAAATCCCCGTCCCTTTCAAGCCATATCCTCGCTAAAATCGCATCCAACCTGGAACGATGCCAACCTGGAATGGCAATCCAGCGGCCATCCGTCGCGATTGATATTGGCCTGCTTGCATTTGTTGAGTGTGAAATAGCCAACCTCGAGTGAATAAGACAGCATCCTTCACAGCTACAGTGGGCTGTTCGGAATCTTCCCACGGGGAGGCCTAATGCCTGAATACGTGGGAGAAGGAAAAATTCTCATCGTCGAAGACGAGAAAGTTGTTGCCGATTCTTTAGCGCAGATTCTGTGCTCGAAAGGCTACGACGCTCGCGTCGTCTATTCGGCTGAAGGCGCACTGCACCTCGTTACGCAGTGGTTGCCGAATCTCGCCATTCTTGACGTAATGCTTCCCAGGATGAATGGAATTGATCTGGCTGTGATCCTGAAACAACGCTTTGCCGGCTGCCACATTCTGTTGTTTTCCGGCCAGCCCACCGTAGAGGCGCTCATGAAGAAGGCAAACAGCGAGGGGCACGAGTTTGAAATCATGGCCAAGCCGGTCCATCCGACGGTGATGCTCGAAGCCATCTCCAAACGACTCTCGGCGAAAGCTGCACAACATTGCCGACCCTGAAATCAAAATCAGGCTTCTCAAATTTGTCCTGAATGTGAATTCGTGAAGAGGATGTCCGGCCGATCCACCTGCGGCAACTTTCCGGAGGGTTACGCCTGGGCGCGCACCAGCAGGCACGTGATGTTGTCGTGTCCGCCCGCCTTCTTTGCCGCCTCGACAAGGCGCGCTGAAAGCGTTTCGAGCGAGATTTCTTCGTTGAGCAAAGTCTGAATCGCAGAGTCAGACAGTTCTCGGGTCAATCCGTCGGAACATAGCATGAAGAGGTCGCCGGGTTCAGCTTGGAGTTCAAATACGTCGGGCGTCACTTGCGACTGTGTCCCCAGTGCACGGGTAATCACGTTCTTCAGTGGAGAATGCAAAGCCTCACGAGGGGTCATGCGGCCCATCCGTACCTGCTCCTCAACCAGCGAGTGGTCGCTGGTAACTTGCTCCAGGCGGCTTTGGCGCAGTCGGTAGCACCGGCTGTCTCCTATATTCAACACCCAGACATGATGTTCGCAGGTAGCCAACGCCACCAGCGTTGTACCCATTCCACTAAGACGATGGTTCCTCTGAGCACGGGAGAAGATCGCCTCGTTGGCCGCGCAGATTGCGCTCTGAGCCGCATCAGCCAGAGGAGTTGTATTGTCAGGATTCCGGTGGGTAAGCAGGCGAAGAAACTCGTCCACTGCGAGGGTGCTGGCAATTTCTCCAGCGGCCGCTCCCCCCATACCGTCGCAAACAACGTAAATGCCTGCCTCTACCGAGAAGCCGAAGGCATCTTCGTTTGATGGACGCTTGCGCCCGCGGTCAGTGACCGCCGCAGCCGTATAGCGGACGACAGCTGTGGCCAAGAAAAACCTCCGCAGGCAAGTTTACACGTCGGCAACGACCATGAACACCCGCCGCTCCCTACCGCCCGGCTGCCAGGCCGGGTGAAGTCGCCGGCAGTTCATACACTTGGATGGCGCCGGCATCCAGAACGGCTACCCGCCGCGCAGAGGGTGAGATAGCCACATTTCCGCCCCCATCCAGAATCGGGCTGGCCGGCGCAGTCAAATTGACCTTACCGGTAATCGCATCGTAGACCTCGACCAGCTGTCCTTGAACATCGTCAAAACTGAGCGGGGAAAAGGTATCGATCGGGTGCGTTACGACAAGAGTTTCGCGCGCAAGGCGCAGACCATTGGGCGCCATGTACAGGCGCGGCCAAATCTGGGTGGGAGGCTTGGCCACATTCCACAAGCGCTTGCCATCGGTGGACATTGCAACCATCCAGCGGCTGTTGTCGGGATTACAGGTGGTAATCAACACCTCGGGGTCTGAGACAAACTCGACGGAGGGCGCGCACATCGAGTCAAGTTTTCCCATGACGCGACTGCCTCCCTTGAAATAATTCAAGTTCAGAACCCACTCATGTCCCTTGCCGCGCAGAGACTCAACAAAGCCTTCTGAGTTGATGGGCAGATGCACTGTCGTCCGCGTGCGGCTCACCAGCATGACTTGCCCAGCGCTGCGGCGCACAATACGCAAAACGATGTCGGGTTGCGCGTACGACTTCACCTCATCGGTCGTAACCCATGCTGAGGCGGTGCTGGGGCTCGGCACGCTGCCCGCTTGAGGGTTCGTTCCCACCGGCTCGCGCGAATTGGTAGCAACGAGGTCCTGAGCCGGATCCATCTCCAGCCACAAGAGTGGCCCTTGAAAGTGAAACCACGGCTTTAGTTCCAGCGACGCTTCGCCAAACTGCAGATCGTTCTGATTCCGCAGCAGAAAGTGGCCATCATTCAGCATCCAGAGATAACGGCCTCGGTCATGCAGCGTCCACAGGGCCTCGGCGTTCACGGTACCCGAAGGCAACTCGAGTACGACCGCGCGTATCTGGCGCTCATCGCCCGCCGGCGTTTTGTCCTCCCTGCGCATCAGTCCCGGAGCGTGAAACGTGAACAGCAGGTGATCTTCATCCAGAAAATCCAGCGATACGAGACTCTCGCGCTGGCCCTGATAAATGGCCCCCGGAGCGAAGAAGCCAAGCGGCTCAACGGGAATGGTGAATGCGGCGGGCTGCGATGCTGAGTGTTCCGGTTTCGCAGGTTGCGCGGAAGACGCGTCTTTCGTAGCCTTGGGATGATGTCCGAAGAGTTGCGCCTGCGCTGCCGAATTGGATAATGCCACGGCGAATGTCAGAACCCGGCATACGTGCGCAAAGATACCGCACTCTTCGAACCCAAAGAAACTCTTCACCATCTTTATATATATTCTCGCCGATTCTGTTGCCCTGCCCGCCCGTCGACCGCAATTTAGTCGAGAAAGCCAGTAACGGAGCGACGAGGGTGGGAAACTCCTTTAAGTCCCAACCGACAGCGCAAGACAGCTCTTCCGGCGCTGACCTCCGAAATCGGCGTAAGCCCAGCAGACACAGACCCGCCTCGGCGTCAGCCGCCTCAAGCCAATGCACCATCTTCAAGAGGTTGAAATATAAAGGAGATCCGCCGTGCGCCTCACAAGTCGTGATGCGCACAGCAGACCGAGACACATTCCCTACGCGGTTATCGCTTTACGCCACCCGAGGCTGGAGCAGAAGGAGCCGGGGCAGAAGGCATCGGTCCCGCGCTCGGTCGACCTCCGCCGCTTGATCCCATGCCGCTGCTGTTCGAGCCGCCAAAAGAACTCGATGACCCCTGGGAGTAGCTGGACGCCGACGGGGCATATCCGCGATGAATCGAAATCCCCATCGTCTCCGACGATGTCAGCGCACCGTTATGCCGGTTGGTCTGCGGAACGCTGGCAAAGATCGGCATCGTCGCTGTGCCCTTGCTGATCGATTCGTTCGAGAACTTGTGCAGATCTCCAAGTGTTCCCCGCGGCACACCCAATCCCGCCGAGTCCTTCCGGAATACAAAAGACGACGATGACGCGATCTCAGACCCTGTCAGCGGCTTTGTATTGACTGCAATCACCGTCGGCGAATGCGGAGCCGGAGGAAGGGTGGGCTGATGCGGAATGCGACCAATCCCGCCGTTGCCGCCGACGGTATTTGCACTGCTCGGCAGCATCGCCGTCGACACGTTATTCAGGCCATTCCATCCACCGCCGCCCGGCATCCATCCCCAGCCGACGTTATTGCAGTAAGCCCATGAGCCGGAGTGATACGGCGTCCACGCCCATGGATACGGAGAGACCCAGGAGTAGCCCGCGCCCTGATAATAGGCCCAGCTCCCGTTCGAATAAGGCTGCCAGGCCGCGCTGGCAAAGTAGGGGCGCCACATCGATCCGCAGCCGCCACCGCCGTTTACGAAGCTTCCGTAATAGGCCATATCGTTGGTGCCGTAGGCATAGGGCGAATTCACGCCGCGCAACGACGCTACATTCGAGTGGTACGAAGCCGCATTGTGATCCCACGAATCGAAAGGCGTAGGCTCAATATCCTTCGCAATCGTCGGCTCATTCTCACCGAACATTGCGAATGTTGCCGTCTTCTTTTTGGGGATGCTCACCGAACCGTTCTCGCCACTCACGTGAACCACTCCGTCGAGCACTGCGAGTTTCGCATCGGTATCTGCCAGCGTCAGGCGGACGTGCGTCGCCGGGTCAAGTTCGATCTTGCGGTCGCCAAAGACGACTACAAACTTGTTTACAGGCGCTTTTCCGCTCTCTGGTTTCACCAGGCTGATGTACGCGCTGCCCCTGACGATATGAACCGAGGAGATGGTCGCTCCGCTGGCATCGCGCTCCAGTTTCGGAAACTCTACCAGGGAGTTAGGCGCCAGCCGCAGCGAGCTGTTGTCTTCAAACTCCACCTCGGCAATGCCCACCCCGGTCTGGAGCTGGTTCCGCTCAATGATAGGCAGGTTGGCAATCGCCGGCTCAAAACCGCGCAGGTTGCTGCGATCGATTTGAACGCTGCCGCGCACCTGGCTCAGGCGCACAATACGCACTTTGGAAACGCCCGGATCGGTCGCCTTATTGGCAGTGGTTACGTCGTCCGTCTGCGCATGCAGCACTGAAGCCAGCAGCAGCAGCGGTAGGAATGTCATGGCCTTGGAGAGAAGGGTCTTTGTCATGTTCGCATCCTCTTTTTGCGTTGGCGAACGTTGAGGAAAAACGCCTTGAGGTGGCAGCACCGGCCAAGGCGCACCGTGCCAATGATGCTAGCACGATCTTGGACTGCATGACGACCATCAAAGTTGCGTGACAATGGAATGACATTCCCAATTTCGAACGTACGAATCCGGGCAGGGTGGAGTGCAGGCCGCAAAAGATATCCCCAGAAAAGCGGTTATCCCTCTCCGACAAATAATCACTTCCCATCAGGTGCAACCGATCATGTAGTGTCGAGTACCCGCTGTGCGACAGTAAAAGCAGGCATGGCCGAAAACAAAACATTGAGCCCGCGCACCGCCTTTCTCGGCTACGGCGCATGCGCGGTCGCCGGATGCCTCTGGGGCACCGGTTTCTACTTCGGCCGCCTCGCGCTCAATGAGATGAGCGTCGAACATATGGTGCTCTATCGGTTTCTCTTTGCCTGCGTCGGCCTGCTGCCCGTGGCGCTTTTGAACCGCGTGCGTTTCACCGGCAGTGAAATTCGCATCCTTCTCGTCTCCGCCGTCTTCGGCATTCCCGTCCAGTTCCTTATCCAGTTTCACGGCCTCGCGCACACCACCGTCAGCCACGCATCGCTGATGGTCGGATCCATGCCGGTACTGCTCGGAGTCGCCGCTGCCCTCTTTGCCGGCGAACGTCTCGATGGCATCGGATGGGCTGCACTGGTCGCGTCCACCATCGGCGCGGCTTTGATCGTTCTCGGCGGCCATCGCGGACCGGCAGCGCAGGGCGAACCCACTTTGTACGGCGACCTGCTGGTGGTCCTCTCGCTCTGCACCGCGCTCTTGTGGATTCTGCTCAGCAAGAAGACTGATGCGGACGCACAGCCCGATGGTTGTCACCGCCTACAGCATCCTGGCCGGAACCGTGATGCTGGCAGTCTGGATCCTCGGCCCGATGCTGCTGAACCCATGGCGCGTCGACAAAGTTGCGCCACCACCCTTCGCCCATGTCAGCATCACCGCATGGGTGGCGCTGGCCATCAGCGGCCTCGCCTGCACCGCAACCACAACCTTCCTTTGGAACTGGGGCATCCACCACGTCCCCGCCTCGCGCGCCGGCGTCTTTCTCAACATCGAGCCGGCACTCGGCTCCTACCTCGGCGTCAAGCTGCTCGGCGAACACCTCGGTCCCTACGCCTGGTTCGGCGGAGCACTGATCCTCGGCGCCGCCATCATCTTGACCACGCGCAGCCATGAACCTCAGCCCGACGTGATCCTGGAGTAAAAACACCAGGGTAATGCGCCGGAAGTCACATCCCGGATGAACCCAAAGGCCCATAGACTGTCCACCATTAGCGCCATTGAGACTCTCCAAACCCCGGCTAGACTTGCCCTTGGTCGTGGAGAACTCAATGACCCTGTTGACGTGGAGTCACGAGTGCATCGTCGGCGTACAAGCCATGGACGATCAGCACGGCATCCTGATGGACACTCTGAATGAACTCCGCGTCATGCTGCTTCACGGTGGCGACCGGCAGTGCATCAGCCAGCAACTCGAACACCTCATTGAATTCACCCAGATGCATTTCCAGAGCGAAGAACAACTCCTGCAGCGGGAAGGCTTCCCCGGCTTCGAGGAGCACCGCGCTGCGCACCTGCATCTGCTGGCAAGACTCTCTTCCGCTCTTGAACAAGTCAACCACGATGAATCTCTCCACTTCCCCTCGCTGCTTGCGTTTCTGCCCTCCTGGTACATCGAACATGTGGAGCAGCTCGATCAGCTTTACGGCGTTTGGCTCAACGATCACGGCGTCTATTAATCGTCCACCTCCGCGCCCCAAAATAGGTGCCACTTCCAGTCGAAGCGCTCCTCACCTTCAAGCAACTCGTGCCGATATCTTGATTGTCAGGTTTTTGGCAGGAGAGAAACAGGATGGCGCTTTTGACTTTCGATAAGACATATTCAGTGGGCATTCAATCCATTGACGATCAACATTCATCTTTATTTGACGCCCTGAACGAGTTGCACGCAGCGATGCTCAAGGGGCAGGCCAAATCCGTGACAGGTCGCCTGCTGCATGATCTTCTGGCATACACCCGGAGCCATTTCGCCGCCGAGGAGTTGATGCTCGCGAAGGTTAGATACCCCGGATTGACCAAGCATCACGCGATACACAAAGACTGACCGCCCAGGTCGCCGACTACGCCGAGCGTTTCAAGCGCGGAGAAGCCGCTCTCAGCGTGCACCTCATCAACTTTCTTCAAGACTGGCTCACGAATCATATCCTGCGTGAAGATCGCGCCTACAGTGCGTGGATCACGCAAGCCGGCGTGCGCCTGTAAAACCCAAAGCCCCAAATCGGCCTGATTCGCCGACTGTCCGAAGTCTCTAAATTGAACTTTTTGTCTAGCCTTCGAACGACAGTTGCGCCGAAGCCCACGGTGACGAAGCTTTCGGCTCCGACGCCAGATCGTATACCAGTCGCTCCAGCACCAGGCGCTTGTCCGGCGGCGACGAGCGCAGTTCCAGATCGGCGCGCGCAATCAAGCGTAGCGCCCGCGTCAGTTCACGCCGGCTCTTGTAGCGCCGCGCCTGTCGAATCAGATCGTCGGCCGCGAACGGCGGCATCCGAAATCCCTGCCACAGCGCCTGCCAGATCGCCCGCGAGTCGCGCACATTCTTCTCAAGGATCACCAGCATCTGCCGGAAGGTGCGCGCCAGCATGTAAAGATGGCCAATCGCCGCATCCTCGCCTGCATCCGAACTGTTCAGCAGCCCATGCAGCAGCGCCAGGGCCCGCGCCGTATTGCGCGAACTGATGGCATCTGTCAGTTCGTAGAGCGAGCGCTGCTTGGCAGCCAGCACCATCGTCTCCACGTCGCCCAGCGTGATGCGTGCCCCGGCCCAACGTGTAGAGCAACAGCTTCTCCAGCTCCGACGCAATCAGCATCATGTCCGCGCCCAGCGCATCCACCAGTTCGCGCGCCGCGTCCGGTTCAAGCTTCGTCTCGGCGGCCTGCGCCGTCGCGACCGCCCAGCGCATCGCATCTTCTTCGTTCACGCGCGCCAGTTCGACCATGCCGCAGTGTTCGCCCAGCGTCTCCGTCAGCCGCTCAAAGCGATTCTTGTCGTCCATCTCCATGCGCCGCGTGTCGGTGGGAATGCGCAGAAAATCGGCGACAAAAATCAGCAGCGCCTGCGGATTGGGCGACTTGAAATACCGGTCCAGCGCGGCAAACTCATCCTTCTTCGCGCCCCGCGTGTAGAGCTGCCGCACATTGCGCACAAAAATCACCTGAAACGGCGCCATCAGCGACGGCGTCTGCGCGCGATCCAGCACATCAAAAATCGGGGTTGAACTCAGGTCAAGGTCAGAGAGGCAGAAGTCTCTCAGATCGGGCGGAACGAAGGCCTTCAGAACCGCCTCGCGGCACCGATCCAGCAGGAAAATCTCATCGCCGGCAAGCACGTAGCCCGGGTCTCAGCGAGCCCTTGCCCGGCAGCTGCAGCCTCGATCTCCGCTGACAAAACGCCCGACGGCGCTGAAGCCCGCACCCCAGCGAGAGCCGCTCATCGGACAAAGCTCCAGGTTGGCCGGGCTGCGAACATGCGTATACAGATTAACAGCGCAACCTATACAAGAAACTGAGGATTAGAAGGCAGAAACCTCATCCGCAACCCCAACATTCGATGTGCCTTCCCCAGCCTTAACCCCGCCTGCGTCCTCACCAAACATGCACTCCGTCGACGGCTTTGTTACTCCCTGTTCCCTAATCCCTAGTCTCCAATCGCTAATCCCTGTTCCCTATTCCCTGCCTTTTTACATCCCTTCCAGCACATCGGCCACCAGCGCCCGCGCAAAGTCCCGCGACAGCCGGTCCATCGCCGCGGGGCTCTCATCCAGAAACGTCGGCAAATCGGAAGTCGACTGGTACTGTTCGCGGAAATACGTAGTTCTTGTTCTCGTACAGCACCTTGCCGTCGCGATCCTTCAGCGTCACGGAAACAACCAGCGTGATCAGAAAGCTCGAGGACTGCTGCGTCGTGGTGTTGTAGGTAAGCGGCGCGACCGTTTCGTTCAGAATGGTTCCACGCAGCACCACATCCGAATCTCCGCCCGTCGGCCGGCGTCACGCGCATTCGTGATGCGCGCCGCAAATTCGCGAATCACCGCATCGGTCAGTGCCGTCTCGGTGTGGTACGTCTCGGTGCGCGTGGCAAACATCGGCACTGAAAGCGTGCGCGCGTCCGGCGGCAGATGCGTAGCCGCACCCAGCGTGTGATACCCGCAGCCGGACATAGCAGCCAGGCGACGCGGCGGACAATCCAAAAAGTCGACGGATCATGCTTGCATCATTGTAGCGTCGCGAAGTTTCAATGCGTGCCGTGTCTTCACACCCACGCCGTAACCAGCATCCCCAGCCCCAGCGGCGACAAGCTTGCAGACCGTCCGCGCGGTCGTTGAAGTAGAGATCGTTCAGTCTGTCGGAGCCCACCTGCTCCATGCGCTCGAACCCTGCTCGGCGAAGCTCTGCTTCCAGTGTCTTCCGATGTAAAGAAGAGTCGAAATGGCTCTCCGGCCGCCGCAACCCGTTCCGACAGCCTGTCAAATGCAATCCGGCCAATCGGACTCAGCGTCTCCGGCGCAACCGCGTAGTCAAAGGTGACCGCACTTCCCGCGGGCATCTGCGCCACCACTTTCAACGTTGCCCGAAATGCATCAAGCGTCAGATACGGCACAACGCCCAGCCAGCCAAAAAACGCCGGCTTCTGAAAATCCAGTCCCGCCCCCGTCAGCCCCTCCGCGAGCGTCTGGTGCTCAAAATCCAACGCCACAAACACCAGATTCGCCGGCACCGCGATCGCAGCCTCGTTCAACATCGCTCGCTTCCATACCTGCGTCGCCGGAAAGTCCACTTCAAACACGCGCAACGTGGCAAATGGATTGCGATACGCGAACGTGTCCAGTCCGGCACCGAGCACCACGTACTGCGTCACGCCGCCAGCGACCGCCTCAGCCAGCCGGTCCTCGGTATAGCGGCTGCGTGCCGCCATGAAGCCGCGAAAATCGCGCCCTACCGGGTGCATCGCGCGCTCCATCAGCCGCGGATATCCGTCTCCAACCAGCCGCATCGCAATGGGGTCATCCAGCACCGGAGGCTTGTCGATCAACTGGTGCGCAGCGCGCCGAATCGCCACACCCAAAGCAGTTTTGCTGGCCCGGCCGTCTCCATGAATCCGAGTTTAGACGACCCGCGTCCGTACCAATCCGCATAACATGAGGTCTATGACATGGATTGGATGGGCGCTTCTCTCCGCACTCTTCGCCGCTGCCACGGCCCTGCTGGCCAAGGTGGGCGTGGCTCATGTCGACTCAAACCTTGCCACCGCGATTCGCACCACCGTCGTTCTCGTCTTTGCCTGGTCCATCGCCCTGGCCCTCGGCAAGCATGGAGAGATTCGCCTGATCGATCGACGCACGCTTCTCTTTCTGGTGCTCTCAGGAATGGCCACCGGCTTGTCGTGGCTTTGCTATTTCCGCGCACTCGCAACTCGGTCCCGCGTCGCGGGTCGCTCCGCTCGACAAGCTCAGCGTCCCGCTGGTGATGCTGTTCGCCTGGCTGCTGCTCGGCGAAAAGCTAACGGTGCCAACAGTCGCCGGCGGACTTCTGATCACCGCCGGAGCCGTTGTGATGGTGCTCGGATAGAACAGCCGAAGCTGGCCTTCTTATACTGAATGTAGAAATCCATCCGCCACAGCTGGAAGAACGCATTGCCTTCAGACAATCAACTCGAGCCGCAATCGGCAACGCCGCCGCGCCGCATCGTTCTCACCGGCTTCATGGGCTCCGGCAAATCCACCGTCGGACCGCTTATCGCCGCTCGTCTTGGCTGGCAGTTCATCGATGTCGACAACGTCATTGAAGCCGAAACCGGCGCAGCCATCGCCGACATCTTCGCGCGTCACGGCGAATCCGCTTTCCGTGACCGTGAACATGCCACCATCGCGCGCCTCGCATCCGGCGAGAACCTCGTCCTCGCTCTTGGCGGCGGCGCCATCGAACGCGAAGACACCCGCACGCTTCTTCTCAACGCTTCCGCCACCCTGCTCGTTCATCTTGAAGTCGAACTGAACACCACGCTCGCTCGCTGCAGCGGAACCGAAAACACCCGCCCCGTTCTCGCCGATCAGGCCAATCTCGCAGCGCGCTATCACCGCCGCCTGCCCCTCTATCGCACCGCGCACGTTTCCATTCGCGCCGATGCACGCACTCCCGATCAGGTCGCCGATGCCGTCCTCGAAGCCGCCAGGCTTGCATTCCCAAAACGACAACCTCTACAACGAGCTCGCTTACTACACCCTTGCGCACCCTGACCCCGCATTCATCCACCAGCTCGTCGTCGACGCCTACGCCGCGCAAAACGCCAACGAAGCCACGAAACCGATCGCAATCGTCTTCTCTCTAGTCGGCCTCTATCTCCACCTCGAAAAGGGCTTCACGGGAAAACAAGTCCAGCGCGCCCACATGCAGCTCGCCAAATGGCCGAACACCTGGGTCAAGCCTCCCCTGCCGAAAAACCGAGGCGCAATCTCGATACAAAATGTCCTCGCCGCTGATCCCGGCCCCTCCCGCGATGCCATGATCGAGCGCTGGTGCGCCGCGGTCTGGGAATGCTGGCAGCCCAGCCGTGAGCAGATCGTGGAGTTGGCAAGAAAATATCTTGGAACTGACTGATCCAACTCACTCAAGCACACTCTGAAGCCTCTTGTTATCATCAATACAGGCGCGCAGGCCCGCACCGCGTCTCCACCGAGGTCAATCTCCACCCCTATGACTCCCGTTTCCCAGGCTGCTGCCTCACCAGATTTTGCTACGCAGGACGCGGCCCTATCGCAGGACCAGGCAGCTTCCCACCCTTCGCACCAGATTCACGCACCCACCCCCGGCGTAACAGCTACGCTCATCAACGATCTGCGCGAACTATTCAAAGTCCGGGTTACGGGAATGGTTCTCGTCACCGGATGGGCGGGCTTCTACCTCGGGTCGATGCAATCGGGTATTTCAAGCGTCCAGCGCGGCCTGCTCGACACCCTCATCGGCATAGGCCTGGTCTCCGCCGGAGCCAGCGCGCTCAATCAAGCTCTGGAACGCACCAGCGACGCCAAGATGAAGCGCACCGCGGATCGGCCCATCGCCGCTGGCCGCATCTCGCTCGCCCAGGGCATCGCCGCCGGACTCGGCTCGCTCGCGCTCGGCGGCTGGTGGCTACTGCTGCACACCAATCTGCTCACCGTGTCTCTGGCTCTGCTGACGGCGTTCTGCTACGTGGCGATTTACACGCCGCTCAAACGCGTCACTTCTCTCGCGACATTCATCGGCGCATTCCCCGGAGCCATGGGCCCGCTGCTTGGCTGGACCGCCGCTCGCGGACGCATTGAGTGGCCCGCCGTCGCGCTCTTCGCCATCCTCTTTGTCTGGCAGTTTCCGCATTTCATGGCTATCGCATGGCTCTACCGCGACGACTATGCCCGCGCCGGCATCCGCATGCTCCCCGTCGTGCAACCCGATGGCTGGTCAACCGTCGTTGAAGCGCTGTTCTACGCAGTGGCGATGATTCCCGTCAGCCTGCTTCCATGGCGTCTCGGAATGGCAGGCACGGTCTACGCAATTCCGGCCACCATACTCGGCCTCTTCTATCTGGCCTACACCATTCGCTTCACCCGCATCCTGCGCGCCACCAGCGAAACCGAGAGCCGCATGGTCGCTCGCGATCTGCTCAAGGTAAGCGTCATCTACCTGCCCCTGCTGCTCACCACGTTGATGGTTTGCGCCATCGCCAGACACTGAGGGAAAGAATGGGCGCCACGGCAACAACATCGCAATCCCGCGCCAATACGCGTCCGGCCATTCTGGCAATTCTGGCTATCAGCGCCGCCGCATCCCTCTTCCTGTTCTGGCTGATTTACAAGCATCCCGCCGCCGACGTATCGAAGGTCAAACTGCCCTTCCTGCCGGCGCTCAATGCCCTGCTCAATGGCCTCAGCGCGACCGCACTGCTTGTCGGCTACACCTTCATCCGTGCCCGCAAGATCGCCGCCCATCGCGCATCCATGATCACGGCATTCATTTTCTCCACACTGTTCCTGGTCAGCTACATTCTCCATCACTATCTGCACGGCGACGTCCGTTACCCCCACGACGCAGCACTACGCTCGCTCTACCTTCCCATTCTGGCGAGCCACATTATCCTCGCGATCATTGCGCTGCCCCTGGTGCTCATCACCTTCTTCTTCTCGCTCAGCGGTCGCATTCCTCAACATCGCAAGGTGGCGCGCTGGACGTTTCCCATCTGGCTGTATGTTTCGGCAACGGGCGTTATCACCTATGTGATGCTGCGCCTCGCGCAGGGATCGTGAGCCGCATGCCCGTGAGCCAACGCATTCCCGAATCGACGAAACCCACGGCTTCCGCCAGCGACGGCACTCGCCAGCTTTTGCAATGGGGCTCGTCCATGGTGGGCGCAGGAATCTTGGCCGCAGTCCTGCTTCAGGCGTTCCTTGGCGGATTCGGAATCACAGGCGCCAGCACCAACACCGGCTGGTTCGCCCTCATCATCGCGCTTATGTGCCTCCCGTTCGGCGGACTTCTGCTGACCCTCGGCATTGCCAAATGGTTCCGCAACCGCAGACTTCAGCGCACCGGCATGCACCGCGACTGATCGTTCTCGTCATGTACGTTACCGACCTCGCTAACCGATTGGGGGGCCCAGGTCGCTTCAGAGACCTGGGACATCCGATCTCTTTCTGCGGTATTGACGCAGCGCACACACCGGAGCCACGGACATCGACGTTCAGAGCTTTTCCCTACGCGTGCGCGACTCCCTCATCCAGCAGCGTATTTGCTCCAGTCACCATCGGTGACGGTTCCGGCGATTTCGAGATGCAGCGTGGCTCGAGCGAATGACCATCTGCCCCATGACCACCAGCAGGCATCCAATCATTGAGCACGATGACGCCCAACGAGGACAATCCATGCAGGTTTCCAACCAGGTCCAGGAACATATCGGTACGATCGCCAAGCATGAGCAGGAATTTCTGGCGCGCAGGTCTCCGGCAGAAAGATTGGGCGATTTGACCGCAGCCATCGTCGGCAACCTGGGATTCGTGGCCGCTCACATTCTTCTGTTCTGTTTTTGGATTCTCGTAAACACGCTGAATCTTCCAAAAATCCCGCATTTTGATCCCATGCCCTTTGCGCTTCTGGGAACCGCTGTCGCCATGGAAGCTATCCTCCTGGCCAGCCTTATCCTCATGAGGCAGTCGCGATTGGCCCGCCGCGCCGATGAGCGTGAACATCTCATGCTCCAGATCCTTCTCCTCACAGAAAAAGAGGTCACAGCGCTGATCAGCCTGAATCAGCAAATCGCGACCAAGGTGGGTTTGTCGGATATCAAGGACAATAAGGAAATTGAACAACTCGGCCGGAAGACATCAATCGATGACGTCGCTCAGAACATTCAACGAAGTCTGTCAGAAGAGCGGTAACCAGCGTTGCTGGCTCAACGAACGCTGCCTCCGAGCCGCGGAATTGAAGAACCGGGAGACTTTTCCACCCCGGATTCGCGAATCTCGACCATGGACAGCTAGAATTACTTGCGACGAACAATACGAGTTCTTGGCTCGGAGCCCTATTTTCAAAGCACGTCGCCAAGTTTGCCGTTTGATCTGACCATTGGCCGTAAACAACAAGCGCAGGGAGCAAGCACCATGGCAAAGTCGGTAAATAAAGTCATCCTTTTGGGAAATGTCGGCAAAGATCCAGAGATTCGTTCCACTGGCGGCGGCACGATGGTCGCCAACTTCACACTCGCCACCAGCGACCGCCAGAAAGACGCACAAGGCAACTGGCAGGAGCGCACTGAATGGCACAACATGGTCGCATTCACGCGGCTTGCCGAAATCGTGCGCGATTACGTGAAGAAAGGTTCCAAGCTCTACGTCGAAGGCAAGATCCAGACCCGCAGTTGGGACGACAAGGAAACACACGTCAAGAAGTACCGCACCGAGATCATTGTGAACGATCTTTCCTTGCTTTCAGGCCGCGAAGATGGCGGATCGAGTTCCGGCGGATACAGCCGTCAGTCCGGCTCATCCAATAACGCTGACCAACGCCCCCCAGCCGGTCAAGATGAATACAGCCAGTCCGCCGAAATCTCCGACGACGACATACCCTTTTGACCAGCCCCCGCGATTCGCCCCGCTAAGTTTCACCGAAACCGCCCCGACTCCGGGGCGGTTTTAGCTTTCGGCTCATATCGAAATGCAAGCATTCCAAATCAACGGTAAATCGGTATTTCAGTCCGAGCTGCTCGAAGACTGCGCGCGAGCGATTCTCTCAAATCCTCTGCCTAACTGTCATTTCTGACAGATGTGGAGACGTTTCAGACTCGGTACAGTACGCGTCAACGGTAAGACCTTAATCACAGAACCCCGAGAACACCATCATGTCGAAAGTCAGACCAACAGTTGGGATCGACGGACGTCCGCTCCCGATCCTCCCCCCTGAGCGGGACGCCCGCGTCTGGGCGAAACTCGTGCGCGTCATGTTCTACACCCCCGGCTTCCTGGCAATGCTGCTACTCAAGGCAGGCGAGCCGGAAAGTTTTGGCATCACCATCGAGTTGCTGATGCTGTCGAGCGCGGCGGCGATCGTCGGTGGACTTTTCATCGGCACGCAACAGTCGGGCGAGGGCGCCGATCCCGTTTCAAAAATCGGTACGTGGAGCGGGTCCCTGGTGCTCGAGTTGCTCGCGGTGGTTCCGCTGCTCTGTGCAATCCCGGCATTGTTCCATCAACTAGCCCATAGCAGGCTGCTCCACGCGATAACCCCGGCTACGCTTGATACGAGTTTGGGCGCCTCTGAACTACTCCCGATGGTTGCCATCCTTCCGTTCATGCTCTACCAGCTTGGTGGGTTTGGAACGCTGGACTACATCGTGTCGAAACCCGTGAACTGGGCAATCAACCTCGGAATTTTAGTCTTGATCGTCTCAGGCTACATCGCCAATCGCGAAGAAGCGTACGGCATCGAGAAGAAGGTCTCAGGAATTCTCGTTCTCGCGATGGCGCTTACCGTGCTCTACGGCGTCTTGAAACTTCGGCAGATGCAGACGGCCTACGACGCGCAATGCCCGGTGAAGGCACCAAAGTAGCTTCGACATGGACGAACTGGACAAAGTGCTGTGCGCTGCATATTGGTCTGCCGCGCACCCTTCGTTGTTAGTCGAGTGTGTCCCCAAACAGAAGCCTCTGAGGCAGATTCTTGATTCCCTCTCCATCAATGCAGATGATGCGATCGTACAGATCCTCAGGCCATGGCTCGTAGGGCGGCTCGTATCCCAGTTCACGGATCAATCTAGGCATCATTCCATGATGCCAGCACATCAATACAGTTTTTCCCTCGAACTCTTTCTTACGCAACTCCTTCACAAGCTTCTTGGTTTCTTTATCGGCATAAATCGTGCTGACACTCAGCCCCATTTTGTCTGCGGCGAACCGGATGGTCTGATAGGGGCGGGCCGAATGCTTCGTCGAAGTGGACGCAAACACGAAATCGGGCTTTACGATTTTCGGCAGCAACTTCGAAAGACCAATGGCACGCATTCTTCCACGCAACGCCAGGTGGGGTTGCCGGGAAGCAGGCTTCTCCGCGTGCCTCACAATAATGATCCTCGCCGGTCCATTGCCCATTGGAAAACTTACCATCCGCGAAAAGTGATGAAGAGAGATGCTACCAGCATCGGGCTACGATGTTCGGCGCGAGATGCCCTGACTCCTGCAATCTCAAAGTTCACTACAATCATGGTCTAATTAGAACTGTTATTTCTAACAGGTTCCTTTAAGTCTTCAAAATTAGGATTCAAACCCATGCAAAATCATTTCGCGAGATCCAGTGGGAATGGCTGGAAGAGGGCATTCTCATCCATTGTTGCGGTCTTGCTTTTCTGCTCCGGCTTACGCGCGCAAGAAGCGTGCCCGGTCGAGATAAAGCTTTTGATTTCCGCTCCACCCGTCAAATCAGTGATTGCTTCCCTGGGGCTTGGAAATGAGACGGCTGGTCAAGTCTATTTCTTCGACACTGATAATCTCGATCTTTTTAGGCAGGGAGTGATTCTCCGCGTCAGGCAGGGCACGCAAAACGACCTCACCGTAAAGGTGCGCCTGTCTGATAGCAGTCAGATTGACCGCTCCAAGCTTCAGGGACACTTTGGATGCGAAGTAGATCGGATCGGCGCGGAAGCAATCACCTCCTTTTCGGTTGGACGAAAATACAAGCTTCAGCCGCTGCCCGTCGCAGGCGAGGACATCCTCAGTGCTCTCAGCTCTCGTCAACGAAGCCTCTTACAAGAAGCCCAGGTATCGATTGATTGGTCCACGGTGAAGAGAATTGCCGGCATCAACTCAAAGCAATGGACTGCCGCGTCTCAGTCTCGGCTTCCAGGACTCACTCTGGAATATTGGGAATGGCCCGCTGGCAATATTCTCGAATTGTCCACAAGGGCCACGCCGAATCAATCGGAATCGAAATCAGCGGACTTACAAAAAATAGTGAAAGAAAACGGGCTGTTGCTAAGCGCCGATCAAGGGACCAAGACAGGCATGGTGCTGAAGAGCCTCATGCCTCCTCCCGGCACACAATCGCAAACAGCATCCCACGCAGCTAACCCGCTGACAACTGGAGTGGTCTTCGTCCAATTGTTGGAGCGCAAGTCGCTGGTCTTTCCTGATCTAGCTACCAGCAGGGGGCCGCTCAACAGTTGGGGAAAATTTAAGTTGGCGGCCAACAACAGCATTTCGCTGTCCGCCATCGGCTCCTCTCTGCTTGGCGGTGCGTACGGGCAGATGATCGATAGCCCTTCCGGATACGGCCAGGGCGGTTCAGGTTATGCCAAACGCTTCGGATCCGGCATGGCCCGCTCCGCCTCTGACAATCTGTTTGGAACTTTCCTGATCGCGTCCGTGATGCATGAGGATCCACGTTTCTATGTGCAGAAAGGCCTGTCGTTCAAACAGGCGGTGAAATACAGCGCCGTTCGGCTGGTGCAAACGCGCAGCGACTCGGGGAGACCTGTAGTGAACTACGACGGACTCCTTGGCCCGCTGGCCGCCGAGGCTCTTGCAAATACCTACTGGCCTGAACAGAACCGGGGAGTTGGCAGTACGATGGTTCGCTACGCCGGCGACATTGGTTGGAAGTTTGGTGGCAACCTGCTCCGCCAGTACTGGCCCCAGATCAATCGAAAGCTGCGCCTGGCGCCCCCACCGACGGACTGACTTCAACTTTGAGGAGACTCTCTCATCGCTCCAAAATGTCTTTGAAGGCATTCAGGACTACCTTCTTGGGTTGGGTCGGCAGCAGAAATTCAGCGCACCTGCAACGTAATTCACGATTTGTCGCCTGCCGGAATCCGCACCAGCAAGTTCCGCGCACCGCACATCTCGTGAATGCAGCGGCTCATCCCTCGAAAGAAACCGGCGGTCACGAACAGCTTGCATCTATCCCCCCTCTGCTCTAGCCTCGGGCGATTACAAAAGCTTCGATTCCAGCGGAGACCGCAATGAAAACATCGATTCTCTCTCTAATTTGCTTCGCGTGCATTCTGAATACAAATGCTGTCGCAACCCACGCGCAAACTCCTGACAACTCCACTGACAGCACGGCGCCCAGCTATGACATGAAAGCTCAGGCCCTTATTGACCTGCAGGCTGTGAATAAGAAGTGTGTCGATCTCGCCGAAGCGCTCTCGAGCGATAAGCTCACCTGGCGCCCGTCACCCGACACTCGTTCCTTTGCTGAAGTGTTTCTGCACGTTGCTGGCGAACGCTACGGAATCCTCAGCATGATGGGTGCGAACCCTCCGGCTGGCTTTAAAGCGAGCGAATTCGAAAAATCCACAACCGATAAGGAACGCATCGTCGAGGATCTGAATCAGTCCTGGGACTTCGCCAACAAAACCATCAGTGGTATGAGCAACGCGGACTTCGCAAAGCTGCTGCCCAAGCTCGGCCCGCAGGCGAACGAGGGCGACGTTATTTACATCCTCGTTGCCGATGCGCACGAACACCTCGGCCAGCTCGTCGCCTACGCCCGGCAGAATGGCATCGTGCCTCCATGGACCGTCCAGATGCAGAAAAAGAAGGCGGCCGCCGCTACCGGCAAATAAAAAATGTGAATACACCTTCGCTATTCGCACCCGCCGACCTCCCTTTTCTTTGATTGCAGCGCGTCCAGCTCACCGTATAATCATCGCTACCCAGCTGGACACCTATGTCATCAATGGATTCCGAGGCAGTTCAAGCCCCCATCGCACCTGAAATTCAGCGCAGCGAGCGCGGATTCTGGGCGTTGATCGCGACCCAGTTCCAGGGCGCATATAGCGACAACATCCTGCGCAACCTGCTGCTGGCCATGATCGTCGGCATGGGCCTCGGCAAGGACGAGCGCGACACCTTTGTCTCTGTTGTCACCTTCTTGTTCTCCATGCCTTTCGTGCTCTTCAGCATGACTGGCGGCTGGTTTGCTGACCACTTCAGCAAACGCCAGGTCACCATCTGGACAAAGGTGATGGAGATCGGCGCCATGACCATCGCCACTGCCGGCCTCGCGATGCACGCGCGAACGCTCACGCTGGTCGCGCTCGGGTTGGTCGCGACACAAGCCGCGCTCTTCGGCCCGTCAAAGTACGGCCTGCTGCCGGAGCTGCTCCCCGCCAAGCGCCTCTCCTGGGGCAATGGAGTCATCGAACTCGGCACATTCCTCGCCATCATCATCGGCACCATTACCGGCGCCACTATGGCCGAGCACTTCCGAGGCCACGAAGTCTATGCCGGTTACGCGCTGCTGGCGCTCGCCTGCGTCGGTCTCGCCACCAGCTTCGGCATCGACCGCGTCCCACCCGCGGCGCCTCAAAAGAAATTCCGGCTAAACTTCGTCGGCGACCTCTGGCAACAGATCAAGCTGATGCGCACGCGATCAGCCGCTCTTCCTCGCGGTTCTCGGCAACACCTATTTCTGGTTCCTGGGCTCACTGCTGTTCTCCACCATCATCGTCTTCGGTCCCGATGTTCTGCACATCGGCCAGACCAAGACCGGTTATCTCAACGCCACACTCGCCATTGGCATCGGCATCGGCAGCATGATCGCCGGCATTCTCAGCGGCAACAAGATCGAGTACGGCCTCATCCCTCTCGGCTCCATCGGCATGACGTGCACCGGCATCGCGCTCGGCACCATGCACGTCGGCCTCATCGGTTCCGCCGTTCTGCTTGGGACTGCTCGGCTTCTGGGCCGGCTTCTTCGCCGTTCCCGTAAACGCGCTCATCCAGCATCGCCCCGCCGAGGAAAATAAGGGCGGCATCATCGCGGCCGCCAATCTGCTATCATTCGTCGGCATCGCCCTCTCCTCCGGCGCCTACTTCGTCTTCACCAAATTCATTCATCTCAATCCGCGCGGCATCATGCTGGCCGCTTCGGTGATTACCGCTGCCGGCACAGTCTACGTTCTCATCTTGCTGCCCGAGTGGTTCGGCCGCCTCATCCTCTTCTTCGTCACGCACACCATCTACCGCGTCAAGGTTCTCGGCCGCGACAACTTCCCCGAGAAGAACCGGCGCTCTGCTCGTCTGCAATCACATGTCGTTCGTCGACGTGGCGCTGCTCATCGCTTCGACCGATCGTCCCATCCGCTTTCTCATGTACAAGGGCATCTACGAACACCGCATCATCAAGCCCTTCGCCAGCATGATGAAAGCCATTCCCATCTCCAGCGAGCAGCGTCCCCGCGAAATGATCCGCTCCCTGCGCACAGCCAGCGACGCCCTCCGCCAGGACGAGATCGTCTGCATCTTCGCTGAAGGCCAGATCACGCGCACCGGCCAGATGCTTCCCTTCCGCCGCGGACTCGAGCGCATCATGAAAGGCGTCGATGCCCCCATCATTCCCGTGAATCTCGACGGCGTATGGGGCAGCATCTTCAGCTTCGAGCGCGGCCGTTTTCTCTGGAAGATGCCGCGACGCATTCCCTACCCCGTCACTGTCAGCTTCGGCACGCCCATGCCGCCCACGTCCATCCGCTCTTGCCGTCCGCGCCGCCGTGCAGGAACTACAGGCCGATGCATTTCGCGAGCGCAAGCACCGCATGCGCACCCTTGATCGCGCCTTCGTCCGCACCGCGCGCCGCTACCCGCTGCGCTTCATGATGGCCGACGGCAAAACTCCAAGAGTCCGCTTCTTCTCCGCACTCACGAAGACCATTTACATCGCGCGCCGTCTCCGCCCCACCATCGGTGAGCAGCAGATGATCGGACTGCTGTTGCCACCCTCGGTCGGCGGAGCACTCACCAACTATGCACTCACATTGCTTGGCCGCGTCCCCGTCAACCTCAACTACACGGCGTCCAGCGAAGTGATCGCGTCCTGCGCGAAGCAGTGCGATGTCGAAGTCGTCATCACTTCAAAGGCCTTCGTCGAGCGCTTCCCCAAACTCGAAATCCCCGGGCGCACCGTCTTCCTCGAAGACGTGCTGCAGTCCCCGCGCACCGGCGAAAAACTTCTCGCGCTGCTGCTCGCCTCCACCATGCCGCAGACTCTTCTGCGCAAAGCCATCGGCGCCGTACCAGGCAAGCGCAGTGTCGACGATCTCGCCACCGTCATCTTTTCCAGCGGCAGCACCGGCGATCCCAAGGGCGTGATGCTCACGCACTACAACATCGCGTCCAACATTCAGCAGGTATCGCAGGTCTTCATGCTCGACGGCACGAGACAAGATTCTCGGCATCCTGCCCTTCTTCCACTCCTTCGGCTTCATGGCCGCGCTGTGGATGCCGGCCGCCAACGGTGTCGGCGTCGTCTATCATCCCAATCCGCTCGACACCAAGGTAATCGGCGAACTGGTCGCGCAGTATCGCGTCACTTTCCTCATCGCCACGCCGACATTTCTGCAGGCTTACATGCGCCGCTGCTCGCCTGAAAGTTTTGGCAGCCTGCAATACGTTCTGGTTGGCGCGGAAAAACTTGCCGATCGCGTCGCCCTCGCCTTCGAAGACACCTTCGGCATCCGTCCCGCTTGAAGGCTACGGCTGCACAGAATGCTCACCCGTGGTCACCGTCAATGGCCGCGACTTCCGTGCTCCCGGCTTCCGCCAGGTCGGCGCGCGCCGCGGCAAGATCGGCCATCCGCTTCCCGGCGTCACCGTTCGCGTCGTCGATCTGGACACCGGCGAGCCTGTCGCCCCCGGCACTCCGGGCATGCTGCTGGTCAAGGGTCCAAACGTGATGAAGGGCTATCTCGGCAAGCCGGAGAAGACCGCCGAAGTACTCCACGACGGCTGGTACACCACCGGCGACGTCGCCATCATGGAAGAAGACGGGTTCCTCACCATCACCGATCGCCTTTCCCGCTTCAGCAAGATCGGCGGCGAGATGGTGCCTCACATCCGCATCGAAGACAAGCTGCAGGAACTAGCCGACGTCACCGAGCAGGTCTTCGCTGTCACCGCGCTGCCCGATGAAAAGAAAGGCGAGCGCATCGTCGTCATCTCGACGCTTTCAAGGGAGAAACTCGCTCCGGTAGTTGAGAAGTTCGCGCAATGCGATCTGCCTGCGCTGTGGAAGCCGCGCTCCGGCTCATTCTTTCATGTGGATGCGCTACCAATTCTCGGCACCGGAAAGATCGACCTGCGCGGTGTGAAGGCATTAGCCGCTTCAATGGCCTGATAGATTTCTTTCAATCAATCCGTCGTGTAACGAATCTCCAGCCGTCGCATCCGATAGCACGTATACGTAAGCACCACCGCAATCAATCCCAACAGTCCCAGCACCGCCACCCAAGCCGACACCGCTTCGGTCTCCACAGTCAGAAGCGCGAAGACGCCTTCCGCTGGAACGCTCACCGGCATCAAGTGCCGCAAATACGAAGCGACGCTGAATTTTTGCAGCAGCGAGGGCATTACAGGATTGATCGCCTCCCACCCTAGCAGCAGCATCGCACCAGGCATGGGATTCCGGAACATCAGGCTCAGCAGCAGAAAAAGCGCGCCATACCCAAGACACGCAAGCACCACGATCAATAAATACGCTTCAATCTGGCCCAACCCCGGTCCATGCAGCATGAAGTCACGGCCGGCCGCTCCGTATCCCACATACATCAAGACAAAATCTGCAATAATGGCCGCGCCAAACAGTACCACTGAGGTCACCGCGCCCGCAAAAAACTTCGACAACAGGATCACTTCGCGTCGCACCGGCGAAAGCAGGTAATAGTGCAGGCTCCGCTCGATCATCTCGCCGCGAATAAGTCGTGAAAAAATCCCCAGGCAGCCAAAGAATATCCCCAGCCGAACGTAATAAAGCTGTACTACGCCTGCCAGCACCACCGTGTCCTCGCCCATGTTTGGCCCGGAATGCGAATCGATGAGCAGATGAATACAGATGATCGCCGCCGGAATAAAAGCGAGAAAGTAAATCCACCAGGCCCGCTTGGTAAACAGGTTCCGCCTAATCTCAATGCGGGTCATGCGCCGTGCCTGTATCCACCACAGCGACCAGGGCTGCTGCCGCAGAATGCCGATCGCGCTGCCAATGCTCTGCTGCATCATGAGGCGCCCCCGTCTGAACCGATCAGGTACTGGTAAATTGCGTTCGCGTTGTCATCGGCCGGTGCCACCGCTTCAATCCTCACCTGGCCCTCTACCGCAATCTCATTCAGCAGACGGTAGAACTCATCGATATCCCCAGTCCGCAAGAACACTCCGTTCCCATCCGCATGCAGGCGCGCCTCGACGCAGTGATTCACCGCAAACATCTTCGACGCCAGCAAATCAGGGCGATCGCAGCGAATAAGCACCTGCATCGGCTTGTCGCGAACCTCTTGCCGCACCTCGTGGATATTTCCCTGCGCAATCAAATAGCCGCCCGTGATTAGCACCACCCGGTCCGAGATGCGATCGACCTCGTCGAGGATGTGGCTTGAGATGACGACATGCATCCCCTGCCGCCCCAGTTCCTGAAACAGCGCCAGCGACTCCGCCCGCGCCATCGGATCAAGCCCATTCAGCGGCTCATCCAGAACCAGCACGCGCGGATGATGCGCGACCGCTTGCGCCAGCCTGATCTTCTGCCGCATCCCCTTGCTGTATCCGGCAATATTGCGGTGCGCCGCTTCATCACTGAGTTGAACCCGTTCCAGCGACTCCTGGGTAAGCTGGTATGCATCCTCCTCGCTCATGCCAAACAGCATCAGGCTATCGAACACAAACTGAAATCCGCTCAGTCCGCGCGGGAAGGAATCAAATTGCGCGCAATACCCCACGTTGCAAAAGAACTCCGTCGCATTCGACGGCGAAAGCCCCAGCACCGAGATCGTTCCGCGTGTAGGCTGCACCAGGCCCGTCATCAGGTTCATCAACGTGGTCTTGCCTGAACCATTCGGGCCCACCAGCGTAGTGATACCCGGCGACAGCGTTAGCGAAACCTTATTCACGCCCAGCACTTCGCCGTAAAACTTTGAGACATTCTCGAAACAAATGGTGTCGTTCGCTGCGTTCATCCGCGCACCACCTCTCGCGCACGAATGCGTGCATTCAGCACCGCCACGCACAATACGCACGCAACGATGAGAACCGACACGATGGCTGATGTCGGCAGGTCAAGCCGCGAATTGATAATCGACGGTGCACCCAGCAGCCGCTGCCACAGCTCAGACATGATGACCGGAAGATTCAACAGCAGCCCCCACTTGGTTCGCAGAATAGCGCTGGCGATGCCCCCGACCCCTGCCGGCACAAAGACCACCGCAAACATGGCTCCGGTGGCGATTACCCGCCACTTCACCCACGCCGACACGGCTAGCCCCACCATCGAGAGCAGCACAATCCAAATCACCGCTCCTGCAAAAATTCCGGCAGCCAGCGACAGGTGCCCCATTGCCCACGGCTCCGGAGAAGCGTAGCACTGGTAGACAAAAAGTATGAGGCATGGAATCCACGTGACGTACGACAGGAAAACCGCCAACGCGATGAATTTCCCTGACAGATACCCAAACCGTGAGATCGGATGGCTCAACAGAATCGGAAGCGCGTTGTCGCTTAAATCGAACGAGACAAGTCGTGGTGCGATCCACGCCGCAAGCACCAGCGCAAACCAGCACTGCGTCTCCAGGGCCTGCAGGAAAAATGATTCGCCGATGCTGAACGATGGCCCCCCGCGCATAATCAGAGCGCGCGCGATTGGATTGTCCGCCACGTAGATAATGACCAGGTTCACAATGCACGGCAAAAGCCCAAGCACGAAGAGCCCAACGGAAATCTTCGACGACCACGCCTCATTCATTGCATAGCGCGCCAGCACCAGCGGACGCGACCTCAGCGAGGTCAGGCGCCCCTCATAAGGCCGGTAATCATGGTTAAACACTGACATGGTCTACCCGGCTCCCCTCGTAATCCATTGCCCGCAGAAAAATATCCTCAAGTGAATCGCGTCGCAGTTGAATGCGCCGAATCTGCACGCCGTTCTCCGCGGCCGTTACATAAAGATCGCGCGGGCTCAGCGCATCCGGCATCACCAGCTTTACCCTTCCACCGGCAAAGCTCGCGCACTCGCACCCCAGCGAACGCATCTTCTGCGCAAATCCCTCGGTGCTTCCCGTCATCTCAAGCTCGATGAAGTTGAGATGCGAACGCCGTTCCTCTTCAATATTCGAAATCGCTGCGATGCGGCCCTTGTTCAGGATCAGCACTTCGTCGCAGGTCTCATCGATATCGCGCAGCAGGTGCGACGAAATCAAAAGCTGCGTTCCGCCCTGCTTGCGAATCTCCTTGATGAGCTGAATCATGCGCTGCCGCGCGTTAGGATCGAGCCCGTTGGTCGGCTCGTCAAGAATCAGCAGCTTGGGCCCATGCGCCAAAGCCTGTGCAAGCTTGATCAGCTGCTTCATCCCCAGTGAATAGGTACTGATCTTGCGGTAGCGGACTTCGCCTAAACCAACATAGAAGAGAGCTTCGTGGGCCCGTTCCAGTGCTTCGGCCGGCGGCAGGCCCGCAAGCTCCGCCATGTAACGAACAAATCGCACGCCGGTCATGTTGCCGATGAATGAATCGTTTTCCGGCATGTAGCCGACGCTCTGGCGAATGCGCATTCGATCCACACGTGCATCCAGGCCGAGCACCTTCGCGGTGCCGCTGGCAGGCTCGTGAAATCCCAGCAGCGTGTTAATCAGTGTCGATTTGCCCGCTCCGTTTGGGCCGAGCAGACCAATGGCGTGACCGCGTAACTCACCGGTCAATCCAGCAAGGACGGTGCGGCCGCCAAGCCGCACCTCCAGTCGATCAAGTTCAATCACGCCCATGAGTTCTCTTACGCAGTTCTGTCTACATTTGTTCCGGGCCAGCAGCCCCTTGTTTGTTTTCGGAGTGCAGAAGTCTGCCGAGCGTCAGAAAATCAAATCCGAACAGGTTGCTGTTGCTCGCCGCTTCGATCCCCGCATCCTTGCCCCACGCACAAATCGCCGTGGGATGCGAATCCGATGCCAGCTTCTTGAGCGCGTCCGCGGACTCGCCGCTCATGTGCGAGAGCAGCGGCGTCAACACCGGTCCAAGATTCTGGTACGCCACCGCCGAATAGTTCTCATTCTGATCTACCGGCAACAGCGCCTTGAAGCTCGCCGAATGCCCAAGCGAATCGCCAGTCGAATGCGCGTGCAGTGCATCCATCACCAGCGCCCGCGTCGGAGCGATCACCATGTACCCGTTGGCAAACGTGTACTCCGCAACCACCACACCGGTCGACGAATTATGCACTGTGTGGAAGGTCTGACCGCCTGCCTGGCTTGTATCAATGGTGATACCGTGCGCATCCTTGCCCTGCAGATGGCCGTTAACTGCCTGCGCCAACCGCTCCAGCGTCGTCTCGAATTTCGCGGAGTCACGCACCTCGATCACTGCCTTCCACGACGGCGTCGGCAGCACCGGGCCATCCAGCGCGAACAAAAATTCGCCGCCAAGATTTCCTGCCAGGTCATTGCGAATATCGATGCCAAGTTCAGACTGTGCCTTGTTGAATTGCTCCGCCCCGTTCTTGTCGGTAGACATGATAGCAACCATGTCATCGACAATTGCCGTCGGATCCTTTGAGACGCCGGCTACTGCAAGCGCAGCATTTGGCGAAACGAAATCAAGCGAACCCACCGGAGCCGGAGCACCCAGCCACGAAGCTACGCGCTGCCGACCGCCAGAGAATTGCAGGTTCAGATGATTTTCCGGAATTCCATTTGACTCGCGATGCTCGGCGATTAGATAGCGCACATCGGCGATACCGGACTGCTGCAGAAATGCATCACCATGTTTATTGCCATGGCTTGTTGCGCCGGCAAGCATCTGCTGCAGGTTTGCAGCCAGGATCACGCCGGCGCCACGACTATAAGCCGACTTGATTCGCTGACCGAAATCCGATCCGGCAAATCCGCTCGAGCCCGCATCCAGCTGCGCGTCAATCGTCTTCAGCGTGTCGATGCTGTTTGAGAAAACAACTTCCTTTGCCCGCACCAGCGCATATGCACCATTCCCCGGCTTGCCGGCGGCCGCGCCGTGAAGCGCGCTTTCGTCCAGCACCGTAAGCGCACCGTGCGAGGCTCCCACGAACTGCTGCTTCAACAAGTCGGACAACCCGCTTCGCTGCACATCAGCGATCACAGCAAATCCATCGCCCTTCTCTTGCTTCAATGCCACGATCACCATCTCGTCGCCGAGATACTGGCTCAGATCGTGCAGCTTGTTCACCAGTTCGTCGAGCTCTGCGGTCTTGTCCTGCTTGCCGTTGCTCCACCACTGCTGCAGCACCGGGCTCTGCTTGAGCTGATCTTCAAAGATTGTCTTGGCCTGGCTCACGAAATCGCCGAGATTCGGAATGCTGACGTAGAGTTGCGTATCGCCCGGCATCCGGTCCAGCAGGTCGCTTCCATAACGCTGCGGCAGCGGAATCTGTTCGATCCGGTGTTGCAGCGTCGACAACTGTGCCAGCAGCTCAATGTATTGGTCGCGATTCGGGCTCCACGCAACCTGCTCGCTCACCGCCTCCGGCGCAAGATTCTGCGTGGTGGTAAATTCGTTGCCCGCATTGACCGTTGCATGCATTCCCGCATGCGCAACATCAACCGCCCCTTGCAGAACGGCCACCCGCGATCCCTTGATTCCAGAATTTACCGAGAACACCGTACCGGTGACAGCAACACTGCAGTCATCAGTTTTTACATATAGGTGACCCGACGTGCGATGCGCTGCTTTCACAATCACCGCGCCGTGATCAAGATCAATCGTCATGTTCCGTCCGCGGGCGCCCACGCTCACCGCGCTGCGTTCGTTCATCTCCACCGTAGATCCGTCAGACAGCCGCAGAACCGCATGCGATCCGCCCGATGTCCGCAGCTGATCGCCTTCCTTCAACTCCGCGCCTGCCGCCAGCACCCGAGAACCGGAGTCCGTGATCAGCGATGCCGACCCGTCAATCGATTGCACCTCGGCCCGCACGCCTTGCGGAACCTGCCAATATGCCTTGTACATAAACGTGCCCGCTGCTGCCAACGCCAGCGAAGCCGCCATCGCCCAGCCCATAGCCCATGGCCGCACCGCATGCGAACGCGCCGGCATCACCTTCGGCGCCGACCAGTCCACCGCGTCAGAGCCAGAATGGAACCGTCGCAAACACACACCGCATTCCCGCAGATGCGCCTTCACCAGCACCGACCGGTTTTCCGCAAGCGTACCCGCGCGATATGCACCAAACAGCGGTTGAACGTCCTCGCAACTCGCAATGGCCGCGTTATCCGCGAATGCAATGCCGAGCCTGCCCGCTACTCTCTCAGCAGAAGCAGAAAGTTCTCCGGCCTTAGGTTCAGCCTCGCGCATCGACTTGATTGCCTGGTCCAGCATCTCTTCCTGGTTTTTCATCGCTTCCCCCGCTCCATCTCTGTTAACCGTTTTTTCAGCTTGGATCGAACCTGGTGCAGCGTAACTGCCACAACAGCTTGCGAAGTGTCCATCAACGTGGCAACCTCGCGATTTTCCAGATCCTCCACGTAGCGCAGCGTGAACATCTCAGCGGCTCGCGGACTCACTTCGCTCAAAGCCGTTCGCAACCACCGCACCAATTCGCCGCTTGCGGCTTCAGCCTCGGGCCGTGATCCGCGCCCTTGCGAAGCCACGCCCGAAGCCAGGTCCAGCGGCTCGCTTGCCGCGGCAGTCTTTCGCCGCAACAAATCGAGCGCGCCGTTAATGGCCGCGCGATACAGGTAACTCGCCGCATTGCTGACCGCGAACTCATCGCTCGTCGTCAGGCGCAGAAACACTCCCTGCGCCACATCCTCCGCGTCTGCCATGCTGCCTGTAATGCGATAGGCAGCCATCAGAACTCGGCGATAATGCAGGTCAAACAGCTCTGCAAGACGCTGTCGCGATTCCACCGGTTGCAAGGTTGGACTGGCGATTGCCACGGGCTGACCTTTCTGACTGTTCATAGAGATGACGTTGGAGCCAGCCGAATATTAATCCGGCTGCAAACAAATACGCCAAATTACTCGATGAAGTTCAGCTTCCAGGGCAAAACAGCGCAGCCATTCGACTTAAGCGCGCCCAAGACGCAGATGATTGCTTCTGCATCCCTCGATCTGCCCCGCAAAACGTGGCCTATTCCGTCTTGGCCAGCGTTGCGATCAGGTTTTCGCGGTTGCGATTCGCCAGTGAATCCGCCTTGCTCAGCACGCGCATCCACACCGCAAGCGACACCACGGCCAGTGCAAGAAGACACGGTGCAGCCAGCCACCGCTTGTTGAAATAGGTGCAAAGCTCCAGCACCACAAGGCCACACCCCATTACGAAGGCCTGGATCAGCATGCTCACCAGCGCGCTCGCCTGCGATCCGCGCTGTCGCGAAATTCGCCCCAGGTTCACGCGATAAGGCATCGTCACCGAAAGCAGATTCCCCGCCGCAAGATTCGTGGGCAGCGCAAACAAGACCCACGCAGCCGTAATCGCCAGCACCGTGACACTCGGACGACCCAAACGAAGCGTAGCCAGGATGGCGGCAAAACAGGCCACCAAAGCAAACAGCGTGCCGTGCAGAAGATTCTTGGCAAGCAGCACAGTCCGGATCGGCGTGGGTGAAAGAAACAACATCTGGATGCCGGTTCCTTCCGCGCCCAGATTGTTGAAAATCAACTGCGTAAATCCCAGCAGCGCATAACTAACACATAGCGGAAAGGCAAACTGGAAGGGCCGTCCACCCGTCGCGCCGTTCCTGAACAGCGTGCTGATCACAAGCACCGTTAGTAACGGAGCACCCATCGCAAACAGCAGAGGCATCGATCTTGGAATGGTGCGCAGCTCTTTCTCGACTACGGCGGCGATGGGTCCCGAGCCGTCAAGCAGCCACTTGGTGTCGCTCTCGTTTCTCTTTCTGGCGGCGGGCGCTTCGCTCAGTCTCTCTCCACGAAATTCCGCGCGGAGCCGGATACCCAGCACAAACCCGGTGCCCAGCATGTATAGCCCAAGCCCCCCCAGCGACATCAGCGACGGTTGCAGTTTGCTTTCTCTCGATTCTGCGATCACCCTCGCGGCAAGTCCGGGCGGAAGCCACACTTCTAACGCATGACCGGTCGTTGCCCAGTCATTCATTCCCTTCATCATTTTCTGCTGGTTGCTTTTTGCTGCCACTTTGTTCGGTCGTTGAAAGTGAGTACCGCTTCGAAGCGCCGGATTCAGCAGTTGCAGACTCAGCATCAGCAGCAAAAATATTGCGCTCACCACCTCACGCGTCCTGCGCTTCGCCAGCCACCGCTCTACCCAAGCCAGCACCGTCCGCGCCAGCAGGATATTGAAGACCCCATAGACCGCAAGCGTCAACGCCGTCCGCCCGAACAGCATCGGTCGCGCCAGCGTAACGCCGGCCAGTATTCCAAGGCTGCAGATTCCACCAAAGATCGTCGGCACATCCACAAGACCAAAGACCAGGTTGAGAAGATAAAACGACCCGAATCCCACCGGAAATCTCAACAATCCATTCAGGTCGAACTGCTCCTGAAATGAAGCCAGCGCAATCGGCAACACCTGCCAAACTAGAAACACCGTCCAGAACAAGGCCGACAGCATTTCAAAATGACCGCTGTTTACAATGCCGTAAGCACCGGCGCCCAGGCCACAGCCCAGGGCAATTCCCATGGTCGTGTAGAGAATCATTGCAATTCCGCGCGCGCCAATCTCGAAGGCGCCCTGCACCGAGCGCATATTGTTGGCCACCATGCGCCACCGCATCCCAACCAGTGCCGCGTACTGCCTGCGCGCCAACTGTCCCAATGGCCCGTCCGAAGCCTCTGCCGACAACTCATCCCGCACTAAGCCAGCCATGAAAGCTCCTGCGCCTGCTCTCGCCCGTTAGCCCCCACGATCGAAAGAAATATTTCTTCCAATGTAAGTCGTTGTTCCTGCTCCGCTCCCGGCAAGGTACTCGCCACGCCGGCGCGTAGTTCTTCCAGCGATCCGTTCGCCACCAGCCGTCCCTGGTGAATGATCGCCACGTGGCTGCAAAGCCGCTCCACGATCTCGAGTACGTGCGTTGTCAAGAAAATCGTGGCGCCGCGATTGATCATCCCCTGCAGCATGGTCTTCAGCATCCCTGCCGCAATCGCGTCCACGCCCTCAAACGGCTCGTCCAGAAAAAGTACGCGCGGCCCGTGAATCACCGCTGCCGCCAGCGCCAGCTTCTTCTGCATGCCATGCGAGAAATCCGTAACCAGCTTCCGTCGCTCGTCCGCCAGTTGCATGAACTCCAGCAACTCCTCGGTTCGGCGATTCGCCGTCTCCCGCTCCAACCCGTACATCCGGCCAACAAAGCGCAAATACTCCGGCGCAGTCAGGCGCCCCAGCAACGCCATTCCTTCCGGAACAACCCCAATCTGCCGCTTCAAATCGATGGCGCTTGCACTAAATGGTTGTCCCAGAATCTCGATTGTGCCCGCCGTCGGCTCCAGCAGCCCCGTCAGCATTTTGATGGTCGTGGATTTGCCCGCGCCGTTCGGTCCCAGAAATCCGAAGAACTGTCCGGTCGCCACCGTGAACGTCACATCCTGCACCGCGGTCAGCGCGCCAAAGCATCGCGTGAGTCCGTGTGTCTGAATCGCCGCTGTTTCCATGTGGGGCAAGGATAGCAAGGTCAGCGCATTCAACGAAAACGGCGCCCCTGTCTGCCTCTAAATGCTCACCGGTTCCGATTCGGTTTTCACAGCTTCTAACGGGTCATTGTCGCGATCGGTGATATCCACAATCGCCGCTACTCGTTCCGCCAGTTCGGGCGTCCAACTGCCTTCAGGCACCCGCCAGCTCCAGTTTCCCTGCGGCACCGAAGGCGTATTCATGCGCGCTTCCGAGCCGAATTCCAGCAGGTCCTGCACCGGCACGATGGCGATCTCCGCCACGCTTCCCTCCGCCGCGCGAATCAGCGGCCAAGTCGGCCGACCATTCACCGGACCAACCAGCGCCTCAACGGCAGCTCGTTCCGTCTTGCCCAGGTTTTCCCACCACCCCACCGTCGTGTCGTTGTCGTGGGTTCCTGTGTACGCCACCATTCCCGGTACGCACTGGTGCGGCAGATGCATGTGCGCGCCCTTGTCTCCAAATCCAAACTGCAGCACGCGCATTCCCGGCATCGTTAGCTCCAGTCTCAGTGCATCAACGTCGGGCGTAATCAAGCCAAGGTCTTCCGCCACCAGCGGCAGTGGTCCCAGCGCTGCTTCAAGCGCGCGAAACAGTTCCAGCCCCGGCGCCTTCACCCACGTTCCGTTGATCGCCGTCTCTTCATCCGTTGGAATCGCCCAGTACGCCGCGAAACCGCGGAAATGATCCAGGCGGATCATGTCATACAACTCGCGCGAGCGCCGAATCCGGTCAATCCACCAGTCAAATCCACGCGCCCGCAGCACATCCCACCGGTACAGCGGATTTCCCCAGCGCTGCCCCGTCGGCGAAAAATAATCCGGCGGCACTCCGGCAATGTGAATCGGCTTCAGCTCGGCATCAAGCTCGAAAATGTCCGGATGCATCCACACATCCGCCGAATCAAAGTTGACGAAAATCGCTACGTCGCCAAGAATGCGAATCGCATGTTGCGCGGCGGCCGCGCGCAGATTGTTCCACTGCACTGCAAATGCGAATTGCAGAACCTGCTCCTGCGCCAGCATCCGGCCCGACTCCGCAGCCACCTTCGCCAGCGCCTTTGGATCGCGTCGCCGGAGCGCTTCCGGCCATTGTGTCCACGCCCCTGTATTGAACCGCCGCCGCAGTTCCGCATACATCGCATAATCCGTCAGCCACCCAGCCTCTGCGCTGCAAAACTCCTGAAAGCGCTGCCACTGCCCTGCGAGTTCCGCATCGTGCGGTCCCCGGTCGAGAAAGTTCCCCGCCGCTTCATGCAGCAGAGGAAGCTTGCGCTGCTCCACCTGCCCAAAATCCACGTTGCCGCCGCGACCCATCAGGCCCGCAATGCGCTCGCCGCTGATCCATCCCCAATCCACCAGGTATTCAAGGCTGATCAGAAACGGATTCGCCGCAAAAGCTGACGACCCTGCATACGGCGAATTGCCGTAGCCGGTCGGACAAAGCGGCAGCACTTGCCATACATGCTGTTTAGCCGCCGCCAGGAACTCCACAAATTCATAGGCGGCAGGACCAAGATCCCCAATCCCTCCATATGAGGGCAAAGAACTGATATGCAATAAAACTCCGGACGAGCGCTGAAACTCCATGCGCCTATTATCTCCGCTCCATCTATGGGATGCGGGCTCAGCGCCCACAAACAATAAGGCCCGCTTCCAACGTCAGGAAGCGGGCCCTTTTCCCCCCAAGGAAAACTTATTTGCTATTGGCCCGCGAGCGGGCTTTGCGACTTCGCGTTGATACGCACCCTGTTGTTCTTCTTGTAAGTGCTGATGATATTGTTCGCAAAAATCTCAAAGGCTTCCTGCCGCTTCTGTTCGAGAAGCTGGTCGCGGATCTGGTCGAGATTCTTCGCAATTTCCGCGTCGCTCGGCTGCTGCTTGTCTACCAGCTTCACCACCACTCCAGTCCGGCCTGCATTGATCGGCCCGCTGATTGCGCCCGGAGTCATATCGAACAATTGCGGAGCCACCTGGCCTACCGCGCCCAGTTCCGGAACCTGTCCGCTCTGGTCTACCAGGTCGCTGCTCTTCAAGCTCGCGCCCATTTCCTTCGCCGCCTTCGCAAGGTCGTTTTCCGCCTTGGCCTTGGCCGCCAACTCCGCGGTCTTCTGCCCCAGCATCGCCGGCACCTGCTCGTTGCGATAGTCGTCCGCAACATGGCTCTTCCAGTCAGCGAACGTTGGTGCATGTGCTGGAATCACGCTCTTCACTTGGAAAACCGCAAAACCCTCGCCGGTAGGTGCAGACTGCGGTGGATCGTTGGCCTTCGCCGCAAATGCACGCGAAATCAATTGCGTGCCATCCGGCAACGCGGGAATCACACCCGTGGGGTTCACCGGAGGCGTGGTCACCACCTGCAGATGATGTGCCGCCGCTGTCTTGTCCAGGCCGTTCTTGATCGCCTCAGACGTCAGCGCCTTCGCATAAGAATCCTGGGCTGCAGTCGACTTCTGCCGCAGCAGCGTCGCCTGGATCGTCGGCAGCACTTCATTGAGGGACTGCGCATGTGCCGCGTTCCGCTCTTCCACCTGCACGATGTGATAGCCGTACTGTGTCTTGATGATCTTGGTATCGCCGATTTTCTGCGAGAAGATCGCGCTGTCGAACTCCGGCACCATGTGGCCACGCTGCGCAAATCCAAGCTCGCCTCCCGAGTCCTTGCTGCCCGGGTCATCCGAATTCTTCTTCGCAAGATCGGCAAAGTTTCCGCCGCCCTGGATCTGCTTCAAAATGTCCTCGGCCTTGGCTTTCGCCGCCGCGTCTGTCTTCGCATCCGCACCTTGAGGAACCTGGATCAGGATGTGCCGCGACTTGGCCTGCTCGGGAATCGAATACTCCGCCTTGTGCGCGTTGTAATACGCCTCGATCTCCTGCTGCGTAGGCTGCTGAACGCCGCCTGGAACATCATTCGGCGTGAAAGCGAAGTAACTGATGGTCCGCTCTTCCGGAACCGCATTCGCATACCGCGCCGCGTTCTTCTTGAAGAACGCCTCCAGATCCGCATCGCTCGGATTGAGTGACTTGCGCAGATCGTCAGTCGAAATCACGGCATACTCAAACTTGATCTTCGTTCCAGTCTTGAGGTATTGATCGCGCGCTTCCTTCGGACTCACCGTCAAGCCGGCCGTAACATACGCCCGCAAACGCTGAATCGTAATGTCATGGCGAACGCTCTCTTCAAAGTCATCCACTGACATGTCGAAGCGGCTCGCGATCAGCGAGGCATACTGGTCCTGCCCAATGAATTTTCCGTTCGGGAACAGCACCTGACCCGCCTGCCCCTGATGCAAGAACTCCCGCACGTCGTCGCTGTTCGCCGAAATCCCCAGCTTGCCCGCTTCCGCCAGCAAAATCTGCTGCTGCACCATCTGCTGGCCAACCTGCTGTTCAAACAGGTTCACGATCATCGGGTTCGAAGCATACTGCGGATTCCGTTGCTGCAGTTGCTGCCGCGCCTGCATCGACACCTTCTCCTGGCTGATCGTCTCTCCGCTGGAGAAGAATTTGCTGTACCAATTCGGGTAAACCACGGCGTACGTGCCCGCCCCCACAGCGCTCTGTCCGGTCAGACCGGGAATCAGGTAAACAACCATCGAAACCGACGCTGCGGCGATGATCACAACAAAAAGTGCCTTGACGACGCGATTATCTTGCTGAAGAAAACGAATCATGGGTGGGTTTAAGCCTTCTACTCTCTACGCGCATACAGTCAGAGCCTCGCCGCCGCGCCGCTTGATTGGCGGCATTCCGGGGGCATGTCTCTCACCAAAAAGCGCAATTCTCGCACGTGGCGATGCCCTTCAATTATAAACGACCTTGGCCTCAGGTCGCCGACAAGACTCGCCCCATTCAAATCCCGTCCATCCCCCGTCAACTGTTCAACTTGGCGCCCCATCACCCTTTCAAATCCCCTCCTCGCCCGAACCACCCCTGTCGTTTCGTACAATCGGTCTTAATGAAAGCAATTGTGACGGTCACCGTTTTGTGTGCGAGCCTTCTCATCCACGCTCAGGCTCCGACTCCCAAGAGCGCTCCAGCAACGAGTTCCGCATCGAAGAGCACCGCTTCGCACAGCACCGCCGCCGGCCAGCATCCCTCCCTGCTCAAGCCTGCTTCCCTCAAGCTCAAGGCTCCCCCCGTCTTCAAGGTAAAGTTCGCCACTACCGCCGGTGACTTCGTCGTTGAAGTCCATCGCGACTGGGCCCCCCTCGGCGCAGACCGCTTTTACAACCTCGTTCGCTACGGCTACTTTACGAATGCGGCTTTCTTTCGCGTTATTCCCGGCTTCGTCGCCCAGTTCGGACTCAGCGCCACTCCCGCCATCAACAAAGTTTGGGATACCGCAAAAATCGCCGACGATCCCGTTGCGCAAAGCAACAAGCGCGGAACCATCGTCTTCGCCACCGCCGGTCCCAATACCCGCACCCGGCAGTTCTTCATCAACTACGGTGACAACTCCCGCCTCGACGGTCAGGGCTTCGCTCCCTTCGGTACCGTCGTCGAAGGCATGAACGTCGTCGACAAGTTGTACGCCAACTACGGGGAATCCCCCCGCCAGGACCAGATCAGCGAGCAAGGCGATGCCTACCTCAAAGCCCACTTCCCTGACTTGGACAAAATCACGCTGGCTAAAATTCTTCCCGCTGTCCCGCCGGCAACCCATGCGTCAGAGGGCACCCATGCCGCGGCGAAGCCGTCCGCCAAGCCCGCTCAGCACTAGCCTCGACAAACCCGTCGACTTCGAGCCCGCCAGCAATTTAGACGCCAACCTATCTGAAGAAGCGCTACAATCCTTGCAATTCCGGGAGGCTGCTATCGGCCCATCACGCACGCGCCTTCTGGCAAGACTTCTACGTTTCTGTAATCGCTCAGAGTTCTGATGATGAAAACGCCAGTCCCCACAGCGTTTCATTGGTCTCGGTGCCTTGGCACCGGGAGAACTCCTGCTCGATTCTGCATTTCGGTTCTGGGCATTTTGTTGTGCGCAATCGTCAACAGCGTTGCGATGGCACAGCAAAATCCCAGGAACGTTCTCGTGATGTATCCCTACTCCGCGCCACCCTCCTTCGAAGTCCTCAAATCCACGATCCGAGCCAAAATCCCAGGGCAAATCAACTTCTACACCGTGTCCATGTCAAACCGGCGATTCGAGGATCAGGATTATCAAGACAGCCTCGCCGAAACTTTCCGCCGCGGCTACGGGGGAATGAAAGTTGATCTTGTAATTGCATCTACGTATCCCGTAGTTCAATTTGCGGTGAAATATCGCGACAAGATGTTTCCCGGCGTGCCAATCGTCTTTTTTGACGTTTACCCCAATGAAATCGACAAGCAGAACCTCTGGCCCGGCACGACGGGTGTCGTAGTCCCTCTCGGGATGCGCGAGACCATTGACCTTGCCCTTCGACTTCATCCCGATACAAACGCCATTGCGGTGATCACAGGCGTATCAGAGTGGGAGCGGCACTGGCTCGAATTGGCACACTCTGAACTCCTTCGCCATCGCGATAAGGTGCGGGAAGTTGACATCATTGGCGCTCCGGATAATCAGATACTTCAACAGGTCGCCACGCTCCCTCCTCACACCGTCGCCCTGTTTCAACTGGCGCCGCACGATTCCAACGAAGCAACGTTCGGTTACCTTGAAGTCCTGTCTGCGGTCGCACAGCGACTACCGACATATTCCATCTTCCCAGGATTGGGTTTGACTCACGGGGCTGTTGGGGGCGCATACCGGGATATTCCAAAAGACGTGAGATTGACCGGAGAAATGGCCGCACGCGTGCTCACCGGTGAGCCTCTACAGAACATTTCCGTTGTCAGCGATCCCGATTTAGTTGACCAGGTCGATTGGCGAGCACTTCAACGTTGGCACCTTCCGGAGTCGGCTCTCCCGCCGGGCAGTTTAATTCTGAATCGCGAGCTCACACTGTGGGAACGCGACAGAAAATATTTCATTTGGGCCATTGCGCTGATCTCTCTACAAGCCCTGCTGATCATCGGTCTGCTTTGGCAGCGCGCGCGAAAGCGAAAAGCCGAGGCTGGTCTTCGTGAAAGCGAAAAGCGCTTTCGCGTCATGACGGATGCCGTGCCCGCCCTGGTGTGGATGTGTGACACGCACGGTAAGATCACCTACTTGAACGAACGGCGAGTCGCATTCACCGGACCAGACCCGCAGGCGGGCTACGGCGGCACGTGGACCACCTATGTTCATCCCGACGATCTGAACGGAATATTGGAGTCGTTCTCCCGGGCATTGAAGATGCAGCAACCGTTCTCAATGGAATACCGGTTGCGCCGCAGTGACGGCGTCTATCGCTGGATGTTCGACGTCGCATCGCCACGAGTCAATGGAGACGGATCGTTCGCTGGATTCATCGGATCGGCAATCGACATCACCGATCAGAAGCTCGCTCAACTGGCGCTCGAAAAAGTGAGCGGCCAGCTTATTGAGGCCCAGGAGAAAGAACGGAGTCGAATCGCGCGAGAGTTGCACGACGATATCTGCCAGAGACTGGCGCTGTTGTCGATTGAACTGGAGCGGGCCAACCACACTCGAAGTGGATCGGGCGCTATGGCCCAAATCAAGTTTGAAGAAATTCAGAAGCATTGCTCTGAAATCGCCAGCGATGTGCAATCGCTCTCCCATCAGTTGCACTCGTCGCGACTCTACTACCTGGGCATCGTTGCGGCCGTCCGGGGAATCTGCGATGAGCTTTCGAACAAGCATGCTTTCAAGGTTGAATTCACGGATATAAACGTGCCCCAGAACCTGCCCAACGACATATCTCTATGCCTCTTCCGCATCGCGCAGGAAGCTCTACATAATGCGGTGAAACATAGCGGGGCAACCGAACTCAACGTGAAGCTGTATCGCGTAGCTGATGAACTGCAGCTCGTCGTCGCAGACAAGGGCGCGGGCTTCGATGTGCAAGAGGCGCGGCGCAAGGGCGGCCTCGGTTTACTCAGCATGTACGAGCGCATCCATCTTATACACGGCAAGCTCAATGTTGAATCGACTCCGGGACGGGGAACCAGGGTCATCGCCACTGTTTCCGGAATCGCCGATGAGAACTCGATAAGAAGTAATCCCGCGTTCGACGAGCGGCAAATAGAGAGGAAGCTGAGCTGACCCTTTTCTAACGCTCCCTCACCCTCTCAAGAGAATCCGCCCCACAAAACACGACGGGGCACCCGAAACCAGGATGCCCGCGTCATACATTCTCAGCTTTTGTCTTACAACCTGCGCCCGGTGTCTTACAGAATCCGGTCAGTCTCACCGTGCGTAATACAAAGTCTTACCGCCAGTAGTAGTAACCGCCCGCGTAGTAATACGGCCGGTAATACACCGGAGCGTACGCAGACGGACGGTATGGATACGCATACGGACCACGGCGATAAAGATTCGGTCCCCCGGGATTCAACCCCTGCGCCAGCCGCATCACTTCCTGGATCGAAACCGGCGCCACCGTGACCGGCGTTCCCAGGTGGAAGCTCACCAAAGCCTCGGCCGGAATCCACACCCCCGGCCCTGAAGAAGCTGCCGAAGCCACTGCACCCGTGCCGCCGCCTGCTACCGCACCAATCGCTGCGCCCTGCCCGCCACCAATCGCGCCACCAATAATCGCGCCGATCAGCGCTCCTCCAACTACGTTCCCTGCAGACCGCCCGCCCTTGCCCGGCCCCTTTACCTTGAACATGTCCGACTGCAGCGGATAACTCTGTCCCATAAGGTCCAGCGAGGTCAGCTCAAGCGCCAGTTCGTGGCTCCCAGTCAGCGAGCCGCTTTCCGGACGCTTCACTTCAGCAATCACACCGTGCACTATGGCGCCGCGCGGAATCGCCAGCACACCATCAAATGCCACGTCCTGGATCACCGTAAAATCGATCGGCTCGCCTCCCTGTGCACGCTTGCTGTCCACCGGACCATTGGTACGCACTTGGATCAGCGTTCCCGGCGGAATCGTGACCGGTCCCCGTGGCATGGCATAACGCAGCGGAGGCGGACCCTGCGCATAATCCGGGCGCTGTCCATATCCCGGAGGCGGCGCCTGCTGCCCATATCCCGGAGGCGGCGGTCCCTGCTGTCCATATCCAGGCTGCTGCCCGTATCCCGGAGGCGGAGGTCCTTGTTGCCCATATTCCGGCTGCTGCGGCTGATTCTGACCGTACGCTGGAGGCTGCTGCCCATACCCAGGCTGCTGCTGGTTTTGATCGCCCCAGTTCGGCGGCGGAGCCTGGTTGATGCTCGGCGCGCCCCGCTCGGGACCCGCATTCTGGTTGTAATTGGGATTCTGACCGTTATCCTGCGGCGGCCCTGCCTGTGCATCCGCCATGCCGTTGCTCGGATCGTTCGTCGGAGCTCCCTGCGCATTGGCGTCATCGGCCGGGTTGCCGACCTTCAGATTGTTGTGAACCTTGGTCACGCCCGGCACTGTCTTCGCAATCGACTCTGCCAGTTGCTTTGAAGAGTCGCTCGATACCGTTCCCGAAAGCGTCACTTCGCTTTGAATCGTCGCTGCCGTGATCAGGTCGTTCTTCAGAGCCTCCGAACCGTCCAGCGCGTGCACTACATCCATCTCGATCTGTCCGTCACTCCGTTGTGCGCTGGATGGGGCTGCGTCCTGCGCCAGCGCCATCGCGCCTGCCAAAGCAATGACTCCAACCAAAGAAAATAACCTTAATATCAAAGACTTGTTCATCGTCTAATCTCCCGCGTGCGTGCTTGCGACGTTTTGATGCGAGCCTGCTTAAGTGTGACGGTTCTTGCGCGATCCCGTCATCGTTACTAACCCGGCTCTGCGGCGAAAGTTCCGCGCTTTAGTAACGCAATTCCAACCGAATGCCATCGGCGGAGTCCTTGAATCAGGGCGCTTTACGCCCCTGCCGCCGCCCGCTCCATCGGCTGCATGCCGCCCGTCAAATCTTCGTTGTCCGGAAAAAAGAAGTGGAATACCGTCCCCGAGGAATTTCCCGTGCCAGTCGACCGGCTGCGCAAGGCGATAATCCCATGGTGCTTCAGAATGATCTCGTGACTCACCCAGAGCCCCAGTCCAGTACCCGTCGCACCTTTCGTCGTAAAGAAAGCCTCAAACAGATGCGTGCGCACCTCGGGTGTCATGCCGCTGCCCGTGTCCGCGATCGTGATGCGCACTCCTTCGCGCTGCGGATGCACCCAGTCCCGCGAACGCCGCGCGCGCACAACCAACCGGCCCCCACTCGTCATTGCATCCATGGCATTGCTTACGAAGTTTGAAAACACCTGCCGAAGCTCGCCCGCAAAACAGTAGAGATCAATGCTCGGATCGTAGTGCCGCTCCAGCGTCACGCCCAGCGTTCCCAGCCGGGCAACGTACATATCCAGAACCGAGTCCAGCAATTCCTCCATGTTCGCCCGCGCCGGAAGCGTCGATTGCCGGTAGAAACGCAGCGTCTGTTGCGTGATCTCCGACATGCGATGCACTTCTTTTTCTGCAATCGTTACGTAATTCAATGCGCTCTCGTCGAGCTCGCAGAACCTGCGCAGCAGGTAGAGAAGGTTCGTGATCGCCTCCAGCGGATTGTTGATTTCATGCGCGATTGAAGCCGCCAGACGTCCCGTTGCTGCCAGCTTTTCCGTTCGGCGCAACGCATCTTCGCTTCGCTTTCGTTCGCTCACGTCAATCACGATCGCGCCCACCCAGCGCACGCGCTCCGGAGTTGGACGCACCGGGTAGGTGGTTACCAGCCACGTCCAGTTGCCACCGCCATCGGCGCGTTGCCCTTCAAGCTCCAGGTCGTGCACTGTCGACTCGGTTTCAATCACGTGGCGAACAGCATCGTCCAGCCGCTTGGCGAGAGGCTCCGGCAAAAGCTCCGGCAGCGCCCGGCCCAGGTGACGGCTCAGCGCAACCCCCGTCATCGCCGCAAAGACTTCATTCACGCGCACGATCCGCGATTGCCGGTCGAAAAACACCAACCCGATCGGCGCGTTGGCCAGCATTGAATCCAGAAGCGAAAGCGTATCGTTCAACCCGGAACGCTGTTCCTCAAGCGCCGCCACCATCCGGTTGAAGGCTTGAATCAAATCTCCAAACTCGTTGTTCACTTTCACAGGCAGCGGAAACTTCGTTTTCGCTCCGTCGCCCTCCATCAGCGCCCGCGTCGCCCCCTGCAATATTCCCAAGGGCCGCGAAATCGAACGCGACAGCAACAGCACCAATAGCGCCGACGCGCCGATCCAGATCAGCCCGAACGAAAATGAACTGCGCAACACCGTGTCGAGTTCCTCGTTGTCCCAGGAGCGATCGGACTCGACCCATGCATAGCCGCGAACAGCTTCGCCGTAGTAAATCGCCTTCACGCCTTCGACGCGCTGCTTACCAAACGAGAAGACAAGTGGCTCATGCTTGACTACCTGCGCGATCTGCCTCTTCTCCGCCGCATCCAGTTGAGAATTCGCAGGCTCTCCCTGGCTCACAAACAAAACATTGCCGGCGGCATCCGTGATCTTGGCTTGCGCCACGCTCGGCGCTTCCCCCATCATGCGCAATGAAGAAAGCACAAGTTCAGGATGCTGTTGCCGATACGCCTCTTCCGCCTGCAATGCCACTGACGTCGCCTGGTGTGCCAGCCGCTCCAGCGCGCGCCTGCGTATCTCCCGCCCCTCGATCTTTACCAGGACGATGGCAAACAGAGCGACAGATAGGACCTCGAGCAGCATCAACCACAAGATCAGCTGCCATCGGACAGTCCTCGGCCACCAGCGCATCAAAAAGACCTCAAGCTCATGGGAAAACGTGTTACCCCAAGTTTAACGGAATTCACGAACCTTGCGACCGTGAAGACATTCGTTTCTCAGCCGTATCAAACTATTTACCCAGTAAAGCCTTTGCGATCTGGCCGCCGTGAAACCTCCCATTTTCAATAAAAATCTCGTTCGTCCGCGATCCGGCCACGATCACACCCGCCAGAAAAATCCCCTGCACATTGCTCTCCAGCGTCTCAGGATTGCAAACCGGCAGCTTGTCCGGCCCCTCAAACACCACGCCCATGCTCTCAAGGAAGCTAAAGTCGGGATGGTACCCCGTCATCGCAAACACAAAATCGTTCTTGATGGCTTTCGTTCCCTGCGGAGTCTTGAGCACCACCGCGTCCTGTGTAATCTCCACCACGTCGGTGTTGAAGTACGCTCTAATCTCGCCGTTTTTGATGCGATTCTCGATGTCCGGCTTGATCCAGTACTTCACATGCCGATGCATCCCTTCATGGCGATGCACCAGCGTGACACGCGCACCGCTTCGCCACAATTCCAGCGCCGCAATCGCTGAAGAATTCTTTCCGCCAATCACAACCACGTCCGTGTCGAAATAAGGATGCGGATCGTTGTAATAATGAAAAACCTTGCTCAGAGCTTCGCCGGGGATGCACATCAAATTCGGCAGATCGTAGTAGCCGGTTGAAACAATAAGTTTCCGCGCCTTCAACGCGCCCGGCCGTCCAAACCGATCCTCCATGTGCACCGTGAACTCGCCGTCCGCGCCCGTCACCCGCTCCACGCGCTCATACTGCCTAACGTCGAGTTTGTAATAGGCCGCCACCAGGCGGTAATACTGCAGCGCCTCATTCCGCGAAGGCTTCGGGTTCGGACTCGGAAAGGGAATGCCCCCGATTTCCAGTAGCTCCGGCGTCGTGAAAAATGTCATGTGCGCCGGGTAATGAAACAGAGAATTGCAGATGCAGCCCTTGTCCACCAGCACCACCGTGAACCCGGCCTTCTGCGCTTCGATCGCGCACGCCAGCCCCGTCGGCCCCGCGCCAATCACCAGCACATCAAACAAAACATCCGACGCCCGATCCCCATTCCGCACCAGCATCGAAGAGGGCTTGCCATCCGGAACAGAATCCGCAGGATAATCCATATCTCTAGCTTAGGGCACGATACCGGGACCATCAGGCGAAACAAATGCTGGGTACCAAAGGTCTTGCTTTTGAGACCTGGGAAACATTAATGTCCCGTGAGCTGCTGAAATTTTGCGCGGCTGGGTCCGGACCACACCGGACGCGAACCATCATCCGTGCCGTCGATAGATAACGAACTGGCTCCCGGCAATGCGCTTCAGCGGCAAGGTCTTGGATAGCTCCCTCAGATACCTGCTCACTCCCTCGACAAACCAGGTGTAGTCATCCCACACAACCACGCCATCCGGCGAAAGAATCTTCAATGCATTTTCCGTATCCGCCTTGATGCATTCGTACGAATGCCCGCCATCGACAAAGCAAAAATCGGCGTCTTGAATGAACTCCGCCGCATTCATCTTCATCGAATCCGCGCGAATCTGGTGAATGCGGCTCTCCGCAGGTTCACCCGACAAACGCGGCTCCCTTGCATCCTTGCGAAAGCCGTACCCAGGTCTTGTCTCCGCGTGTCAGCCCGGCAACTGCTTCTCCATCTTCCTCGTCGGGAAGGTCCACTGTGTAGATCTCCGCCGCGGGAGCATTCAGAGCCATCGTCAGGGCTCCCGCTCCACGAAATGTTCCGATTTCCAGTATTTTCTTCGGCTGCAATGCACTCACGATCGTCGCCAGCATCACGTAAGGGCCGACATAGCCGAGTCCTGCTTCCAGAATCACCTCGACAGCGGGAAGAACAAACGGTTGTGGGTTCTTGCAATCCAGATGTCGGTTCAGTTCCGCAATCTCCACAACCGGCATCGGGTCCCGCATATCGAAGGCACGCTGCCGTATATCCCGTCCCGACTGGATGATGTATTTGTGGTTTTTTCGACGCGTGATTCCTAAAGCTGCAACCGCAACAAAGTCCCAGAGCATCGGCACAATGTGTCGCGTATCGACGTTGTAGTCGCGTACCTTCGGCGGCATCTGCTTCATCATTTCAATATCCTGACAAGCGCAAAATTGCGTCCTTGGCGGATTGGATGCTGATCCCGACCAACCCGGCACGCAATTCGATCGACCCCGCTGCCCCGCTGACTCGCTGCCTCGCCAATGCGCGAAACGCATCCTGACTCGCTAAGCCCAAATCCGAATGTGGCAACCGCGATTTCTCGCCGGCAGTACGATAGGCCTGTGGCGCCCAACGTCCTGTTCACCATCGGTCACTCCACCCACTCCATCGAAGAGTTCATCGCATTGCTGAACACGCACAACGTGCGCCATCTGGTCGATGTCCGCTCCATTCCCAAGTCACGCCACGTTCCTCAATTCAACACCGACGAACTCGGGGCCTCTCTTCGGGCCGCCAACATCGAATACACGCATCTCAAGACGCTGGGCGGCCGCCGACACAGCCGCAAAGACTCCATCAACACCGGCTGGCGCAACACATCCTTTCGCGGCTATGCCGACTACATGGCCACGCCGCAATTCGCAGAAGGCCTAGCCGCCCTCATGCAAATCGCGCAGACAACACCAACCGTCATCATGTGCGCCGAAGCCGTCCCCTGGCGCTGCCACCGTTCCCTGATCGCCGACGCGATGATGCTCCAAGGCTGGCAAGTCCGCGACATCCTCACCCGAGCACCCGCCGCCGAACACAAACTCACGCCCTTCCTAAAAGTCATCAACGGCCAACCCACCTACCCCAATCCAGACGGACCCGCCACACTATTCGATCAACCCCGCTGACCTGCTGAGTCGCTTATGCGCAAAGCGCATGCTAACCCGCCAAACCCAAATCCTGAATCGCTTAGACGGCAAAACGCTAACTCGCGATGCGGTTTCGAAAGGGCACGGCACTTTAGTCGGGCGCCACCCACCGCTACAACATTGCGGGCTTTAGCGCTCCTTTCGAGGGATGCCGCTCGTCTGAAGCTTGGCCGCATCGTTGCAGCATTCGCACTCTTCGCGCAGTGCGGAAAGCGAATCGACCGGCAAAATGCAACCTGTGTGAGAAATTCTGCGGGAAGTGGCTGAGTTTTCCGTGAAATGGGCCCAATGCGGCTCTAGCCGAGGTCGTACTCCGCGCATCGGCACCGGGGTCGACTTCGTAGCCGCACGCCAATGCGCCTGGTCCGAACACCTCGCGCATCAAACAGGACATGAGCCCCGTTATACGGTGGCAAGTGTTCTTGGCGGATCGGCCATGCTCGCCGTTCTCTGCGCAAATGGCGAAGCCATCCACCGTGGATTTGAAGCTAGCCGACACTTCGTATGCGATGCCGGTGGGTGTGAAGTAGTCGAAATCCGGCTCGAACCTCGAATGTGCCCGGGAACGCAAAGCCAACTGAATCAGATTCGACTTTTGCGAGGATATCACAGCGGGTTCAGGAAGGTTCTGTGCGGCGTTGGAAGCGAAATTCGGGATCACGGCGGGAGGATTCGATAAAACTTTTCAAGTCTCACTGCACTTCCACACAACTGGCGGCGTTCAACGCCCTTTTGAACTGAAAAATCGTATTCACAGCGCACGCCGCCGGAGAGATCGATACCAGCGGGACCTGCGAGCATGTATCAAATCGACGCGGAAGCTAGTCTGGCGAGATGACTTCCCGAAGCTTGCGGAAATTCGAGTCCGACAAGTACCCAAAAGGGTCTGCCGGCGATTTTCAAGATGCCGACACGCGCCGTAACCCCAATACCGCAAAGCACTGAGCGACGCCGAGCACAACAAATCCGACTACGGCGCCGTCCAACCCAGGGCATTCGCAAAGCTGAACGCGCTTGGTTGAAATATAGAGCGCTTGTCTCGCATTCGCCAGACTCCGATACCCGAACGTTAAAGATCACGCCTGGCAGGTTCTCCGGCAATGACCGAATTCAGTGTGACGGATCATTCTGCAAAGACACCGTGGAAGGCCTTGCGCGTTCCAGGGCGACCAGGTAACCCCGTCCCTTACCTTAGAAGGTCGCGGAAACTCATCCATAACCGCAGGGGGCTCGTCACGCCGCCAACCTTCCCATTCCAGCCGGCTTTGCGAAACCCCTCCAGTCCGCGAACGACTACCGCTCTCCCGGCAATTTGAGCGACCCGCTAACAATCACGTCGCCTACACGAAGGGTTTCAGGTTCGAGGTGGTGAACTCAAGGGACTCGATGGCGGCAGTCGACCCGCAAACGACCTACCGCAAGCCGGCGATGGCAAATACGCCAATCGCCACAGATCCCATCGCGGCCGCCGCAGTCGCCAGACCGACGAGGGCCAGAGACTTCGTTTCCTTCACACCTTTGGCTTCTTCAATCACGTGTTATGCCCTCACCCACGTCAGTCTATCCAATCGCACCCTGCCAACACCGCGACGCATCCTTTACCCTATAAGGTTCGAGGAGCAACACCCATGACCGTCATCCGCCAGGAAGATTTCATCGCGCACCGTCGCCGGCGCGCTGCAATACATCAGCTACTACCACCCCATCGACTACATCACCAGCCTCACCAAGGCCTACGAGCGCGAGCAGTCCCACGCCGCTAAAGACGCCATGGCGCAGATCCTCATCAACAGCCGCATGTGCGCCGAGGGCCACCGCCCCATCTGCCAGGACACCGGCATCGTCAACGTCTTCGTCAAAGTCGGCATGGACGTCCGCTTCGAAGGCCCCGACGGCGGACCACCCACCCTCGATATGCAAGGCATGGTCGACGAAGGCGTTCGCCGCGCCTATCTCGATCCCGACAACAAGCTCCGCGCCTCGCTCCTGGCCGATCCCGCCGGCTCGCGCAAGAACACCAAAGACAACACCCCCGCCGCCGTCGTCGTCGAGCTAGTCAAAGGCGACAAAGTCGACGTCACCGTCGCCGCCAAAGGCGGAGGCTCCGAAGCCAAAAGCAAATTCGTCATGCTCAATCCCTCCGACTCTGTTGTCGAGTGGGTCCTCAAGACCGTGCCCACCATGGGCGCCGGATGGTGCCCGCCCGGCATGCTCGGCATCGGCATCGGCGGCACTGCCGAGAAAGCCATGCTCCTTGCCAAGCAAGCGCTCATGGACCCCATCGACATTCAGGACCTCATCGCGCGCGGCCCCAAAACCACCGCCGAAAAACTCCGCGTCGAACTCTACGACAAGGTCAACCGCCTCGGCATCGGTGCGCAAGGGCTTGGGCGGACTCACCACGGTGCTCGACGTAAAGTCCTCGACACCCCCACCCACGCCGCCAACCTGCCCGTCGCCATGATCCCCAACTGCGCCGCCACGCGCCACGCGCATGTCGTCCTCGACGGCTCCGGCCCCGTGTACCTTGATCCGCCGTCGCTCGACGCTCTGGCCCAAACTCACCTACGACGTCTCCCGCGCGCGCCGCGTCAATCTCGACACCGTCACCCGCGCCGAAGCCGCCACCTGGAAACCCGGCGAAGTCCTGCTGCTCACCGGCAAGCTGCTCACCGGCCGCGACGCCGCCCACAAGCGCATGACCGACATGCTCAGCCGCGGCGAGAAACTGCCCGTCGATTTCAAAGACCGCTTCATCTATTACGTCGGCCCCGTCGATCCCGTGCGCGAAGAAGTCATCGGCCCCGCCGGCCCCACCACCGCCACGCGCATGGACAAGTTCACCCGCCAGATGCTCGCCGAAACCGGCCTGCTCGGCATGGTCGGCAAAGCCGAACGCGGCCCCGTCGCCATCGAGGCCATCAAGGAATTCGGCGCCGTCTATCTCATGGCCGTCGGCGGCGCAGCCTATCTCGTCTCCAAAGCCATCACCAGCGCGCGCCAGCTAGCCTTTGAAGACCTCGGCATGGAAGGCATCTACGAGTTCGACGTCAACGACATGCCCGTCACCGTCGCCGTCGACTCCAAAGGCACCAGCGTCCACAACACCGGCCCCGCAGAGTGGCAGCAGCGCATCGCCAACATCCCCATCCTGCAGTGAACAGTGGTCAGCGCACAGTGAACACAAATCAAAACGGCCCACCGCAAGGTGAGCCGTCTACTGACAACTGATCCTGACAACTGTCTTTTTACTGTCTTCCAAACCGATAGACAAACCCGTACGTAAACCCGTAATTGTTCCCCCACGTCGACCCGAACCCGGTCGCCATGTATTCCGGCGCCAGCCGCAGAGAGAAAGTCGGCGTCAAATTCACTTCGCCAATCACGCTGGCATTCAGCGCATAGGTTGTTCCATCCGGATACAGCCCCAGCACTGCCGTTCCAAATCCGTTGGTGTCGCCCGAAAAATTGCTCATGGCCACTCCGCCCTTCACGCTCCCTGCGACCGAGACCCGAGGTTTCATCATGAAGCGGTAAGTTGGCCCCACCAGCACGTTGTAATAGCTGATCGCCGGACGCGTGAGCGACGTCGAATTCAGCCCCACAAACGCTGTTCCATAGTTGCCGCGGCCTTCGAATGTCAGCCCCAGCTTCTCGCTCCAATAGCGCGAGATCGCCGCATCCCACGAGTACATCGTGACCAGCTGCAAGTCCGGTCCCGGCCTGAATCTCTGGTATCCGCCGCCAACAAATGCTTCATATGGATGCGCGTATGTATCGTGAATGGCCTGCGCACGACGCGCTTCGCGCCGCGCCTTGATGCGCGCCTGCACTGTCACCGGACCTTGCTGAGTGGGAGCGGCTGCGGGAGCTGGAGCCGGCGTCTGATCCTGCGCCGGGGTACTGCTGCTGGAACCCGTGCTTTGCGCCAGGGCTCCCAAAGAAACAAGCGAAATAACCGCCATAACTGCTACAGAACGGCGAAAAGAAAACATCTGTCTTGACTTACCTCCACCGGAGTCCCCACGGACAGACCTTCGTCCTTGGGGTAGAACACGTTACGGAGCCGAGCGCACCCCTGTGGCTATTATCGCAAACCAAAGACGCCCATCCCCAGGCCATCACACAAAGTAGGCGGCAGAATCATCAACCCGCGAACATCCCACACCGCGCCAACGCAAATCCCCTCTGGTTTGCCGCAGAAAATATGTCGAACGCCTGTACGGGGCTGTCATCCATTGGACGCAGGCCAACTCTTTTCGCCTCTGCCCTTGCCTCATGCAATACGATGAAAAACGACGGAGGCTACACCACCCATGCGGTTCCTGCTCGGATTGATCATCGGCATCGCCCTCGTGCCCCTTGTCGTTCTCACTTACCTTATGTATGGCAATGTTCCGGTAGCCGTCTCTGATCCGCCTTTTCCACATGAGGGCCAGATTGTTCATATGCCCCTTGATGCGCGCATTCAAAAAGAGCAAGTCGGCACCCACATGCAGCCCGATTCGACAAACCTCACTGCTGGCGCCCGTGTCTACGTTGAACGCTGTGCCTTCTGCCATGGATTGCACGGCAAGCCTGCCGCCATCGGCGACCACATGTATCCCGATGCGCCATCCCTGCTTGAACCGCATCACAACAACCCCGATATCGTCGGCGTCAGCGACGACCCCGCGAGCGAAACCTACTGGAAAGTCCTTAACGGCATCCGACTCACCGGCATGCCTTCCTTCAAAACCCAGCTTAGTGACGACGAGATATGGCAGGTAAGCCTCTTCCTGGCCAACGCCAACAAACCCATGCCCCCTGCCGTCCTCGAGATTCTGGGCCGCGCACCCGCTCCTCCCGCCGAATCTCGTCCCCACGTCCCAACCCCCGAAACCCCAGCCCCCCAATAGCTCCGCTCTCACGTCACTCCGCACCAATCCGCACAATCCCAGCGTGCCCCATCCATGACGCGGCATCATCGCGTCATGGGTGGGAAAGCACGGACCTCAACCCGCCAGTCTCCGCCGGGTGCCCCATCCATGACGCGGCATCATCGCGTCATGGGTGGGAAAGCACGGACCTCAACCCGCCAGTCTCCGACTCAAGCACGATGAACCGCCTCAAACCGTCCCAGCAAGATATCCTTGATACGTCCCTGAAAGGCATTTCGATGAGTCTGGCAGATTCGCTCCGTAAAGGCTTTCGTTTCTTTCTAATGAGCTTTGGCATCTCCAGCCCCACTAAGAAACCCGCCCCGAAGCCTGCCCCTAAGACAAATTCCACCCGCTAACTAAAGTTCGGATTTCACAACTTTCCCGCGCCGTAGACACGTCTTCACAACTCCAATAACAGAGGCAGCCAGCAGCACTCGGAACCGACCCATGAGCAACGAATCGAAAAAAGGAACCCTCCGCGCCTTCTGGGACTGGTTCGTTCTCTTCAGCGGAATCTCCACCGCCTCCAACCTCTCCCGCACCCGCCGCGACCCCATTCAAAAACGAGGCTTCTTCCTCTTCCGCAAGCCCAAGTGAAGCTGATGCTTCCAGTTCGATCGAGCTTTCTTTTTCCTCAGATCCACGTCGACCACTGACCACTGACCACTGACCACTGACCACTGACCACTGACCACTGACCACTGTTCCCTGTAAACTAAAACCATGTCGCTGACCCGCCAGCAAGCCCTCGACTACTTCAACTCCCCTGACCTCATCGGGCTGGGGTTCGAGGCCGACGCCGTCCGTCGCCGCCTTCACCCCGAGGACGTGGTCACCTACATCATCGATCGCAACATCAACTACACCAACTTCTGCACCGAGTACTGCACCTTCTGCGCCTTCTACCGCCCCCTTCCCAAAGAAGGAAAAAATATTCCCCGCTCCGACGAGGGCTACATCCTCGACTTCGAAAAAATCTACGAGAAGATAGCCGAGACCCAGGAGATGGGCGGCACCGGCGTCCTCATGCAGGGCGGCCTTCACCCCGACCTTAAAATCGATTGGTTCGAGCGCCTCTTCACCGGCATCAAGCAGCGCTTCCCAAAAATCTGGCTCCATTGCCTCTCGGCATCTGAAATTCTCGCCATCGCCGAATATTCCGAACTCGACCTGCGCACCACCATCTCCCGCCTCCGCGATGCCGGACTCGACTCCATCCCCGGCGGCGGCGCCGAAATCCTCGACGACGACGTCCGCAAACGCATCGCCCGCCTCAAATGCCGCACCGCCGACTGGGTAGCCGTCCATCGCACCGCTCATCAACTCGGCATGCGCACCACTGCCACCATGATGTTCGGCGTCGGCGAAACATTCGACCAGCGCATCAACCACTTCGAAGTCGTCCGCAACCTCCAGGAAGAGACCGGCGGATTCACCGCCTTCATCCCCTGGAGCTTCCAGCCCAACAACACCGCTCTCGGCGGCCGCGGCTGGGAAGAAGCCACCTCCGTCGAATACCTCAAAGTCCTCTCCATCGCCCGCCTCTATCTCGACAACATTGAGAACGTGCAAGCCAGCTGGGTCACGCAGGGCCTCAAGGTCCTCGAGCTGGGACTCCACTTCGGCGGCAACGACGTAGGCTCCGTCATGCTCGAAGAGAATGTCGTCAAAGCCGCAGGCACCAGCGAACTGCACCACAGAGGAAGAGCTGCGCAGAATCATCCGCGACGCCGGCTTCAAGCCCGTCCAGCGCGACACCCTCTACCGCACCATGTTCCTCAACTAGAGCAGACGCCCGCGCCTGCACTCGCGTTCATCATCCAGTCTCGCCACCCACCCATAGTCTCGCCCTCAATTGCAGTGTCATCCTTGAACGGAGCGTCTTGGGGCCCCATGGACACTTGTCCATGGGGTAAGCGAAGTGAAGGATCTGCTTTTGCTTTTCCCCGCGTCCATCCGCAACAGAATTGAATTCCTCTTTTCGCAATTCATCCATACAACCCTGAAATCGCGCGCTCATCAAACCCCAGGAACCTGATCCGGGCACGCGCTGTCTGCAACAAATCCTTTGTAAGTACTTACCTCAGAATCGCGGAGAATCAAATGATCTCTCTGGACGCGAGTAATCCAAATCATGTCGCCAATCCTATGGCGATTACCGTCGACCTCACGGAACCGAATAAGCAGATGATCATCTGCTCCGGAATCGCAATCTCGGAGTGGGAGGTCCATGACGATGGCACTGTTTATAAAGAGAGTGTGTCGCTCAATCTGCGGCAAACTGTCGTCAATATCGACCAGGCGTCTGTGGTCGTGGGGCTTGCGAGTATCGGCAATGGCAAGACCAATAATCTTTTCTCCTGTGACGTCGCCAGCGTCGCTCGCGACCCCGGCTCCGGCAATCTGATACTCAATGTCGATCTTGCGCTGATGGGAGACCCTTCCGCTCTCAATCGCTTTGGGTATCAGGTCGTCGCTACCGTCACTACGCAGAAGACCGGGATAAGCGGCACGATCTACTGGAGCCGCGATCTGATGAATCCTTCCACGCTCTCTGTCGGGGAAATCGCACAGCTTTTTCAAGTCTCGGCCGGCAACCTTACCATTCCCCCTCACGGACCAACGCAGCTGGTGAGTCCCGTCTACAACCAGCTCGCAAATGGCATCACCGCTGCGCTTTCATCGAATAGCGCCGACTACATGCTTCCCTATCAGATCCCCGGCGCGCCCTACAGCGAATCGTTGGTTGTGCAGGTGCAGAAGGGCCCGCGCGTAGTAGCCGGAACAACAATGAATCAAATTGCCGGACCGACTTCTTTCACGCTCACCGGAGATCAGCCTAATATCTCCGGCATTGATTTCCGCCTTGTCAAAGTTTCCCCTCCACGGTAGCCAGGGAGCGATCATGCCTACTACGTTGCAGACAGCAATCATCAATAAAACCCCTATCGCCGGCCCATCGCCCTACAACACGCTCGTTTCGGTAGCCGCCTGGGGGATCTTCGGCCCCGGTGAGTTGGTCAACGTGGGTCAAAACTACGCACAAACTGCTACCTGGCCGACCGGGTATGTGATCGCGGGCTTCAACCCCGATCTCGACGTCGACTTCAAGCATTCGACATCCGTCTTCCTCTCCACCACCCCCGGGGCCAAGGCCGACAATTTCCTTTATGCACTCAATCAAATCAACAGCGCGTTTTTCGACCAGAGCGGCCAATTCAATGTCGCCATCGATACCGTTATGCAGCCCCCCGACACCAGTCTTCCCACGACCCCTTTTCTGGTTTCCGGCTGGGAGGTGTTCGTCGCGTTTTATATATCCAGCTTCATCCTTGTCACAGAACCTCCTCAATCGACGCAAACCCCACCTCCACCTCCTGCCAATCCCGGTCGTATCAAGCCTGTCCACCTCAACTTCACACCGCCAAATATTAAGAAATTTAGCAAGTAGTCCGGCGCTATGTCTCGCTTCGAAACCTAAACACGCGCGATTGTTGCGCGCCCAGAATCCATCGTTGGTTTCCTGCCCGTAGCAGCGCGTAACAAGCAACTCCAAGCTTGGTAACCAACCGCGCATCAAGTGCAGATGTGACGAATCATCCGACTGTCGATTCTGACAGTTCCCCCAGGTGAGTTATCAGACTAGTATTTGCGAAGTTGAATCGAACCTGACACCCGACGGACTGATTCCCCCTAAGAACGCTCCGACCGCGGATGCCCGGCGATTGGACAAAGGATTTCCCCCGAACAGATGATTTCGAAGCAGTGCTGCCTTCTACCATAGCGAGGCAGACAGAGGAGACGTTCGATGTCCACGGACTCGATCTTGCCCCAGCGATCTTGCGCTTTTGCACTCCCCCTTTTGGCTGTTCTTATGTGTGTGGCCTGCGGTAAAAATGCCGTAGCTCCGCCCAATACTGAACACGCGCAACAGCAAACGTCCCCGGCTTCTCCGCTATCCTCGCCAGACGATCCCCCCGCGCCCTCGAACGTCGCTCTGCCCATGGGCTTGACACACAACACTGGCGACCTTGATGCGATGGTGAAAAGACGCGAGATTCGGGCCCTTGTCGTAATGAACCCACTCGGTTTCTTTTATGTGGGAGGTCACCCCAAGGGGGCTAACTACGAGGCGCTGCAGGAATTTGAAAAGTTCACCAATCAAAAACTGAAAAGCGGCAACTTGAAGGTCCGAGTGACCTTCTTCCCCATGCGCGCTGACCAGATTGAGGCAGCGCTGGCTCAGGGAATCGGAGACATGGTGGCCTTCGGAATCGTGGTCACCCCCGACCGCGAGAAGCGGGTTGCATTCTCCACACCGGTCATGACCGATGTATCCCAGGTCGTTGTCACTGGACCAAATTTCGGCCCGGTCGCGACCCTCGCGGACCTCGGTGGCAAAGAGGTGTATGTCAATCCGATTACTACTTACTATCAAAACCTCCTCAAAGCGAACGAAGCCCTCCAAAAAGAAGGAAAGCCGCCAATCATCATCAGGGACGCAGACAAAAACCTGTTAGACGATGACCTTCTGCAGATGGTAAACGCTGACTTGATTCCGGCAACCGTGACCACCGCGCAGCGCGCTGCCCTTTGGAGCCAGGTGCTGCCTCACCTTCAGCCGCACCCCGACATCGTCATCGCAAGCGGCCAAAACCTTGCGTGGGCAATGCGCAAGAGCAATCCGCAGTTGAAACAACTCGTTGACGAATTTGTTGGGTCGCACGCAGCCGGCACATCCTTCGGAAATACTCTCCTGCGCCGCTATCTGCAGAACACAAAGTGGATCAAGAATTCCACGTCGCCGCAGGAGATGAAGAAGTTCCAGACCAATGTTGCACTCTTTAAAAAATATGCCGGCGACTATGATTTCGATTACTTGATGATTGTGGCCCAGGCCTATCAGGAGTCACTGCTGGATCAGAACAGAAGGAACCCGAGCGGCGCGGTCGGCATCATGCAGGTAATCCCCAGGTACGCGGCGGCATCTCCCATCAACATACCCAATGTCGGTACGACGGCCAATAACATCCATGCCGGCGTCAAGATGTTGCGCAACATTGAAGACACATATTTCAATGACCCGAAGATCGATCACCTCAACAAGACTCTGTTTGTCTTTGCCAGCTACAACGCAGGGCCGAACCGCATCGCCAAACTCCGCAATCAGGCTGCGGGCCTGGGCCTTGATCCGAATGTTTGGTTTGGAAACGTAGAGTTGGTTGCCGGCAAGGATATTGGCCAGGAAACCGTAACCTACGTTTCCAATATCTACAAATATTACGTCGCCTATAAGCTGGCTGTGCAGCAACGCGAACTCAGGGCAGAGACAACTGGGTTGCCGACGAAATAACATTGAGTTCCGCTTAACCGCTCTCACCGTGACCCGCAGACCGCTGATAATCGCGGATGTTTTCGCCATTTGCATCCGCTCGGTCAACCCCGCCTTCCCTCCAGACTCCCGCAACCTCCTCATTCCACACATAAAATAAATCCGCAATCTTTGCAGATAATTAAGCCTTAAAATCGCACACTTGAAGTGCAGGCATCCGCAGCCGGTTCGTCCCGGTTCCGAATGCCTTTGTCATTTCAGAAAGGAATTTCTCCGTGTCCGAATCCGCAGCGCTCATCGCTTTTCAGCCCTCCACCGCATCCTCGCCATCAGCGGAGTCGCAGCCGTCTGGTTCTCTTGCCGTGGCCCGCTGCATCGAGGCCTACAACCGCACCTATAAAGTCGAGAGAACCGCTCGCCACGACGAATTCACCGCAGCCCGATCCGCTCAGAGAGCATTCCGCGCCGCACTTCCGCCGCTCGTTGGGTACGAAAACATCCGCGACTTCATTGCCTGTGTTGCGCAGTCCATTCTCCTCGGCGCAATCAATACCAATGAAGCTTCCAAGCTGCTCTATGCAGCGCAGGTTGCACTCGGCGCGGCGCGCATCCATACCGCCCCAGCCAAACCCCAGTCCCTCTGATTTCAAGTTGAGAACATAGGGGTACCCCCACCCCCCCTACGAAATTTGCAGTTTTCCACAAAAGTTTGCAGGTAATTAGCGCATGAATCTACGACCAAATCAGTCCACTTCACCGCTCGGAGTCGTTCGCGGCTGCGCTCCGTCACACAAAAGGAATTCCGTATTGCCTGATTCCGCGGGCTGACAGTATGCTTCGGAGATGAAGCCACTACGAATCCTCTCTGCAACGGCGTTGGGAGCGGCTTTGGCATTTGCACCGACTCTCGGATGGAGTCAGACATCTTCCTCCAGCCAGGACGATAGTGTGAAACATGACGCGAAGGCCGCTGGGCATGACACCAAAGATGCGGCCAAAGATGCCGGGCATGGCGTAAAGCAGGGCGCCACGACCGCAGCTCAAGCAACCGAGAGCGGAACAAAGAAGGCTGCAAACGCTACGGCGCAGGGCGCCACTACGGCAGCTCATGCAACCGAAAACGGTACGAAGAAGGCCGCAAACGCCACTGCGGAAGGCACCACAAAGGCAGCTCACGCAACTGCAAACGAAACCAGGAAATTGTGGCACAAAACCAAGAGCACGACCAGTGGCGCAGTACACGGCGCGAAAGAGGGCGCCGAGAAAAAAACAGACTGAATCTCCCGTCCCGCCAACTCAAAAACGCGATCATTGATCGTGAAGACGTCCGCTAGTCAGGCATGCCGGCGCTCCATAACCGACGTCGTGCCAATGCCGGGTGCCCGGGTGCCCCAGGTCTCGCTTTTGAGACCTGGGAAATGATGTCACTCACTCACTGCTTTTTCGCGATTTACAGTCTAAGCAAGCCATTGAGGGATTCCCCGCGAAAAAACACTCCGTATGTGCTATTCTCCCCGCGTGACAGCCACTTCCACGCTAAAAATTCAGACGACTCAGCGGCACACCGCTTTGGTCCGCATCACCCATTGGGTCACCGTGATTTCTTTCCTCGCGCTGCTTGTCACCGGCGGCGAAATCGTAATCTCGCACCCCCGCTTCTATTGGGGAGAAACCGGTAACTCCGGCACGCAGCCACTTTTCAAAATCCCCATTCCCGCATCCAGAGACACCGTTCCCTCCGGCTACAACTACGTGATGCCCGACCAGAATGGCTGGAGCCGCTATCTCCACTTTGAAGCCGCATGGGTCCTGGTGATCACCGGCGTCATCTACGTCACCGCCGGCCTGCTCACCCGCCACTTCCGCAAAAACATCTTCCCCGCGCCGCCCGACCGAAAATGGAGCGCATTCCGCGAAGTGTTCACCAGGTATCTGCGTCGCGCGCCTCCCGATCCCGCTGATACACATGCATACAACGTTGTTCAGCGAACGGCCTATCTGGTTGTTATCTTCGTTCTGTTTCCGCTGGTCATCTGGACCGGCCTCGCCTTGTCCCCCGCCTTCGACTCCGCAGTCCCCGCGGCCGTCAACCTCCTCGGAGGCCGACAGTCCGCGCGCACCCTGCATTTCTTCGTCTCCGATCTTCTTGTTCTCTTCCTGATCGTTCACGTCGCGATGATCATTCTCGCCGGATTCTGGAGTCGCATGCGTGCCATGATTACCGGCCGCGTCGACCGCCCATCGGAGCGCATATGAGCAACATGTCCCGCCGCAAACTCATCACCACCGGCCTCGCCGCAACCGCAGGCGTTGCAGGTCTCGCCACCGCTCACCACCTGGCCCGGCGCTACGGACTCATCCCGCCCGATGGGGGTGGATTGTACGGGGCCGGCGAAACGTTGACCTACGCCGCTCAACGCATCCTTACGCGACACTCACTGGCTCGCGAATTCCCGCGCAGCATGATTTCCGAGAGACCTTTTGGAAACGAAACAGCACCGCCCAACGATGCTTTCAAGCGCCACCAGGCCACCGGCTTTTCCGATTGGAAGCTTACCGTTGACGGCATGGTCGCGCATCCCACTTCGTTTTCACTCTCCGACCTCAAAGCTCTCCCCGTCCACAACCAGATCACCGAAGTAGCTTGCGAGGAAGGCTGGTCCTACATTGCCGAGTGGATTGGGACGCCTCTGCACAACGTGCTCGACACGGTCGGGGTTCTGCCCCAGGCGCGCTACGTTGTCTACTTCTCCATCGAGCCGGACTGGTGGGAAAGCGTCGACATGGCCGACGCCACGCACCCGCAAACGTTCCTGACCATGGGCATGAACGACGGCGACCTTCCCGTAAAATTCGGCGGCCCTCTCCGTCTGCGTGTGCCCCGCCAGCTAGGCTACAAGAGCGTGAAATACATCACCCGCATCACCGCGACCGACTCTCTAAAACGCTTCGGCAAAGGCCTGGGCTCCGCGTCCCCCGAAGCCGGCTACGCCTGGTACGGAGGCATCTGAGTCAACAACCTCAACCTCGTGCATCATCCTGAGCGAAGTCGAAGGACATGCTTCTCCTTCGCATCCATCCGCACAAGCCATTAAGTTCTGTCATCCTGAGCGCAGCAGCTTGGGGCCCCTGAAACAATTTCATTGTTTTAGGGGTAAGCGGAGCGAAGGACCTGCTTTACACCTACATCAATCCGAACAAGAGTTTGACCAAACCTGAGTCGCTACTTCTCCAGCGAATAAATCACGCTGATCGTCGTCTCTACATCAATCGGATTACCATTCGACAGAAACGGCTTGTACTTCCACTGCCGGACCGCGTCCAATGACGACTGCTGCAGTTCGTTTGGCCCTGACACGACCTTCAAATTCTCCACAACTCCAGTCTTGCCCACCACCGCGTCAAGAACCACCGTCCCCTGAATCCTGGCCTTCTTGGCGTCAGGTGGATACTTCGGGTTCACTTTGCTCACCACGTTTCCGGCCATCACGTCAGCCGGTATCGAGCGGGGACCAGCCTTCTTTGAGGAAGGATTATCGGCGGCAGTTTGCGAGTCAACAGCCACGCGCAATGCCACTGCTGATGTTGCCGCAGCAGCTATCACCACAAAGCACAAGGCCACCGACACGACCACGCGCAAACGGCTAACCTGTTTCTTCTTCTCGGTAAGTTTCATAAGTCTCCTTTCGAGCGTGTTGGCATCGAAAATTCCGATGGCATGTGGAACCCTGACCGGCCTGCCATGCAGCAGCAAAGCCGCCAGCCGTAAAAGTGATTGCGCATATTCATGATTTCCCGACATCCCTGCAGCCATCTCGTCGCAGACCATCTCTCGCGTCTCCATAATTCGCTGCCGCGTTAACCAGAGACAGGGATGGTAGCTCACCGCAAGCGCAAGAAATTCGTAAATAAGATTCTTCAAAAAGTCGTTGCGCTGCATGTGCGCAAATTCGTGGGCGATTGCCGTATCGAGATCCGCAAACCGCAGATCCTTCACCATGCCCACCGGCAGCACAATGTATTTACGCAAAACGCCCATCGTCACCGGCGCGAATATCTCGTTTGAGCTGACAAGAGAGATCCGCCCCCCATCTCCGAATCGACGCGACCATTGCGCGCCCAACAACGTAGCCTCACCGTTCAACTTCAGCGGCTTGGTCCCGCGCATCAACACCGAGAGCCGCGTACACTGCCAGAGCAACCTTGCAATAAAGAAAACCGTCAACAGAACATACGCCACAAGCAGCGCAGTCATCTCTGAAGGCGTCATCCGCAGTGCGGCGAATCCAGTGCCCGCGCCCACTTGCACCGAAACCTGCGCGTCCCCCATCGAAGCAGCCTGCAGATGCCATGGCCATACAATGTGAAGTCGCTGCCACTGAAAAATAGAAACCGCCGGCAGCACGCTCTGCAGTAGCAACGCCCCCACCCACACGCGATGCTCCGCTGTCGGTCCAGCCGCTCTCACCACCCGGGATGCGATCCACGCCGCGACAAACACCAGCGGCACCTGCCAAAGCGAATTCAAAACATAAGAAGCCAGCATGGATTCAAATCCGCTCATTTCGCGCCTTCTTTCTCCTTGCTGAACTGTTCAGTCAACTTCGCCAGGCGTTTTGCGTCGATCTGCCGGCTCTTCAACAGGCTCATCACCAGCTCTTCGCTCGAACCGCCAAACATGCGGTCGATCAGATCGCCCAGGCTCTGCCCCAATGCCTTCTCCTCGCTTACCTTTGCCGAATACACATACGCGCGCCCGTCCAGTTCGCGGTGCAGCTTGCCCTTCCGCTCAAGAATGTTCAGAACTGTCTGTACGGTCGTATAGGCAAGCGGAGGCCGCAACTCGGCTTGCACCGCGCTTACCGTGCAATTGCCGCACTTCCAGATCACCTGCATGATCTTCAGTTCCAGCCTTGTCAATCCGGCTTTCTTAAAATTCATCTCCCGCGCGACCTCCTATATTCTTAGGAGTCTGACCCCTTCCTCCAGATTTGTCAACTAAAGTCTTAGGACTCCCCGCTCTGATCCTGCTAAATTTGACCTCACCCCGCCGCGAGTATTAAAGTCGCTCTACTCCGCTGAACTCCCCAGCAAGCGCGCAACACCCGCTGCATCTTCCAGAAAGAGGTGCCTTCGCATGCGTAGACTCTTCGCCTGTCTTTTGATCCTCACCATGAACGCCTATGCCCTTGACCCATCGCACCCGACGAATACCATCTCGTTGCGTGGCTACACCGCAGCTCACTCCTCTGCCGAAGTGCAGTGGGAGCAGAAGTTTCGCGCGATCCCCGATCCCGCCCGCCTGCGCGAAAATATGCGCCGCCTCTCCGCGCGCCCTCATCATGTCGGCTCGCCTTACGACAAGGACAACGCCGAATGGCTTCTGGCCCAGCTCAAGTCCTACGGCCTCGACGCAAAGATCGAACAGTTCGAAGCTCTCTTCCCTACTCCCAAATCCCGCAAGCTCGAACTACTCGGCGCTGACAAGTTCACCGCCAAGCTCCAAGAGCCCGCTCTCGCCATTGATCCCACCTCCGGCCAGAAGGACGAACAACTCCCCACCTACAACGCCTACTCTAAAGATGGCGATGTCACCGCGCCTCTCGTCTACGTGAACTACGGCGCGCCCGCTGACTACGAGCAACTCGATGCCATGGGCGTCTCTGTCAAAGGGGCCATCGTCATCGCTCGCTACGGCGAAACCTGGCGCGGCATCAAGCCCAAAGTCGCCGCCGAACATGGCGCCGTCGGTTGCATCATCTACTCCGATCCCAAAGACGATGGCTACGCGACCGGCGATACTTTCCCCGACGGCCCCATGCGTCCCGCAGACGGCGCGCAACGCGGCAGCGTGATGGATATGCCCGTTTACCCCGGCGATCCGCAGACCCCCGGCATCGGAGCTAAACCCGGCGTAAAGCTCATCCCGCTCGATCAGGTTCAGACCATCACTAAAATTCCCGTACTCCCAATTTCCTACAACGACGCGCAGCCGTTTCTGAAATCCCTGCAGGGTCAGACCGTCCCTGAAAAATGGCGTGGCAGCCTTTCCTTCACCTACAAAACAGGGCCGAGCAAAGCCATGGCTCACCTCGCCGTCGCCTTCAACTGGGATCGCAAGCCGCTCTACGACGTCGTCGCCACCATACCCGGCGCCACCTTCCCAGATGAATGGGTCGTTCGCGGCAATCATCATGATGCCTGGGTCAATGGCGCAGGCGATCCCATCAGCGGAGCAAGCCCTCAACTCGAAGAAGCACGCGCTCTCGGCGAGCTCCTCAAGCAGGGCTGGAAGCCCGCCCGCACCGTCATCTACTGCTTCTGGGATGGTGAAGAGCCAGCGCTCCTCGGCTCCACCGAATGGGCGGAATTCCACGCCGACGATCTCAAAAAGCACGCCGTCGCCTACTTCAACTCCGACAGCAACAGCCGCGGCCTATTCGGTGCCGAAGGTTCCCACTCGCTCGAAAACTTCGTCAACAACGTCGCCAGGGATATCGAAGATCCCGAGACAAAGTTGTCGGTCTGGAAACGTCAGCGACTCGCCGCTCGGCTCAGCGCCTCACCTGAGTCCCGCGTCGATTTGACGAGTCGTCCCGACACCCGCATCGCGGCCCTTGGCTCCGGTTCTGATTTCAGCGTCTTCATCGACCATCTGGGCGTTCCCAGCATCAACCTCGGCTTCGGAGGTGAAGACGAAGACGGCGGCCAATATCACTCCATCTACGACGACTTCTACTGGTACACGCATTTTGTGGACACCGACTTCCTCTATGGCCGCGCCCTCGCACAAACCGCCGGAACCATGGTGATGCGCATGGCCGACGCCGACATCCTGCCCTACCAGTTCACCGACCAGGCAGACACCTTCCACTCCTATACAACCGAGGTCAAGAAACTCGCCGACACCATGCGCACCCAGATCAAAGACCGCAACGCCGACCTCGCCGACGGCGCCTACAAGGCGGCAGCCGATCCGAAAAAGACAAGCGTTCCGCCTCCGGTTGATGCGGTGCCACCCTACTTCAACTTCGCCCCCCTCGATCAGGCCTCCGACGATCTCATCGCTGCAGCCGCCGCTTACGAGAAGGCCTTCACCGCCCACGCCGACTCAGCGGATCCCAAGGTGAACCCCCTTCTAATCGCGACGGAACACGCGCTCACCGACCCTGTCGGCCTTCCCAACCGCCCATGGTTTGAAAACATGATTTACGCCCCCGGATTCTTTACCGGCTACGGCGTGAAAACCCTGCCCGCTGTCCGCGAAGCCATTGAACAAAAGCAATGGTCCGCCGTCGATCCCCAAATCGCCAGAACCGCCGCCGCCATCGAGCGCGAAGTCTACCGCCTCAAAGCCGCCACCAACGCCCTCAACGGCGAATAACAAAACTCCGCTCACACGAAGAGAGCAGCTGCACCCCGTCATCCTGAGCGAAGTCGAAGGACCTGCTTCTCCCTCCGCATCAATCCGCACGATTCTGGGTGCCCCATCCATGACGCAGCCTCATCGCGTCATGGGTGCGAAAGCACAGACCTGCCCCATTTTTCTGCTGCACCCCGTCATCCTGAGAAGCACAGCGACGAAGGATCTGCGTTTGCTTTTCACGCTTCGGCCACCAGATCCGCTTCGGAACATTGGGCGTGCCGGCACGCGCGCACGAGAAGTACGATTTCAGCTTGAATCGCGAACACGCGATTGCAACCCGTACCGCTCAAGAGCCAGAACGAGCAACTAAATAATAGAGACAGAGCCCCGGCAATCCCGTCGCGTCTCAGAGCATAAGGAGCACACCCACATGACACCAAAGAACACCATCTGCCTCTGGTTCGACAAGGAAGCGCATGAGGCTGCGCGCTTCTACGCCGACACCTTCCCCGATAGCAAAGTAACAGCGGTTCACCAGGCTCCCGGCGACTATCCCAGCGGCAAGAAGGGCGATGTGTTGACCGTGGAGTTCACCGTATTCGGCATCCCCTGTCTCGGCCTCAACGGCGGCCCGGCAATCAAACATAACGAGGCGTTTTCCTTTCAGATAGCCACGGACAATCAGGAAGAGACTGATCGTTACTGGAACGCGATCGTCAGCAATGGCGGCAAGGAAAGCGAGTGCGGCTGGTGCAAAGACCGCTGGGGCCTCTCCTGGCAAATCACCCCGCGCGCGCTAACCGATGCGCTTGCAGCCGGCGGCAGTGAGGCGAGCCGTGCCTTCAAGGCCATGATGACGATGAGAAAGATCGACGTCGCCACTATCGAGGCCGCCGGCGAGGTTGACCTGATTACACAAGAATGTCTTAACTTAATTCGTCTCGGTCGCGAACCACTTTAACTTCGATTCCGCTTCAAGAGACATCACCCTTGCACGCCACTAACTTGCTGACTCGCTCATGCGCGAAGCGCATGCTGACCAGCTATTTCTGTACAACACCAAACGGCCACTGCCGCATCGATCTCGCCCGGATCAAATAGATCAGCGTCCCGCTGACCGCAATACCGGCCGCCACCGCCAGCCCGCCCAGCGCCTGGCTGCGGTTCACGAGGATGAACACAAAACCCGCCATCGCCAAAACTGGCGGCAGAGGATAAAACGGAATCCGAAACGGCCGCTCCAACTCCGGCCTTTGCACGCGTAGCAGAATCACGCCCACATGCTGCAAAAAGAACTGCAGCAGAATCCGCGTCACCACCAGCATCGTGATCACCTGCTGCAGCGAGAAGAAGCAGAAGACCGACGCCACCAGCCCCAGCGCCACCAGCGACCGGTGCGGAATCCCGTGCTTAGGATGCACCGCTGCCAGAAATCGAAAGTAGTTTCCACTCTGCGCCGCCGCATACGGCACACGCGAATAACCAAGCAACAGCGAGAACACCGAAGCAAACGCCGTCCACATCACCAGCGCCGCAATCGTGTATCCCGCCCACTGCCCAAAGGCCGATCGCGCAATATCCGCCACCAGTTGCACGCGTACGGTTGCGCTCTCTTTCACATGCATCGCAGCATCGCGCATCGAAGGCAGCGCCGACAAGATTCATCACCACATAGAAGCGCCGTCACAAACAGCACCGACAGCAGAATCGCCCGCGGAATCGTCTTCTCCGGCTGCTTCACCTCGCTGCCCAGAAACGTGATGTTGTAGTAGCCCCAGTAGTCGTACGTCGCAATCAGCGTCGCCTGCGCCAGGCCGCCAATCGCCACCGCGGCCGACTGTGCCGGAGACGAGGGCATGTGCCATCCGCCCATCGAAGCCGCATGTGCGAACCCCGACGCAATCACCCCAGCCATCGCCGCCATCACGCCCGCAAACAGAACCCACGCCAGCCGCGTCACCGAACTCAAGTTGCGATACAACAGCGCGGTCACCAGCAGGCACGCAGTCGCCGCGGCAAAGTTCGCATAGTGCAACGCAGGCAGAGCCGCAATCGGCGCCGATTCCAACCCCGGCCAAAACCACGCCAGAAAACTCGACAGCCCGATGCATCCCGAAGCGATCGAAAGCGGAGCCGAAAAACTCAATTGCCAGACATAAAGAAAGCTAAGCCAGTTTCCCGCGCGCTCCGGACCGTAAATCTCGCGCAGAAATGCATACGATCCGCCGGCCCGCGGAAATGCCGCGCCCAGTTCCGCCCACACCAGCCCATCCATCACCGCGATCGCCGCACCCAGCAGCCACGCCCACACGCTCAGCCTGTATCCAGCCGCCGCAATCACCAGCGGCAGCGTGATGAACGGCCCCACGCCGATCATCTCCAGCATGTTGAACAGCACCGCCGAGCGCAGCCCTATTCGCCGCTCAAGCGTCGCTGATGGATTCGAGGGGTTGCTCAATCCGCCGGCGCCTCGCTTCGCCACCGGGGAAATGTTCCATCCGCCGCTGATTCTGGGAGGGAGCGTGGGGCTTCAGCCCCACGAATATCGCGCCGCGAAACTACGGGCTTTAGCCCCGGCCTCGACCATCTCCGCATCGTGCCAAATTCTTCACGAGTGCCCTTCAGCTCCGCTGCGTACACGACAATACCCGAAGTGTCAGGGCATAACTCGGGGAACCCGCGTAGCGGATCGCGTGCCAAAAGACATCTGATAGAAAAACGGGCTTTAGCCCCTGAGGGATTCACAAGCTTCATCTCATGCTCTCTGCGCATCTTCTAACGGGAATCCGCTCACCGGATTGTACACTGACGAGAACCATGTTCTTTTCTCAGGGAGCACATCGCGCAACCGCCGGCGCTGCCTTCGCAGCCTCGATCTCAATGGTCTTCATCGCGCTTGCCACAGCATCGCAACTGCCCGCGCAGTCCGTGCCACAGGCGCAGTTGCCCATGTCCGGGCAGTTGCCCGCATCCGAGCCACAACTCGTCGCCCTTCCGCTCCCTGAAGATCGCGGCGAGGCAAAGCTCGAGCAGACTCTAAAGCAGCTCAACACCACCGCCAGCATCATGATGATCGTCGCTCATCCCGACGATGAAGATGGCGCCCTCCTTACTTACCTCTCGCGTGGCATCGGCGTTCGTGCCACGCTCTTCACGCTGACTCGCGGCGAAGGCGGCCAGAATGCCATGTCCGCTGAAACTTACGACGCCCTCGGCATCCTCCGCACCAACGAACTCCTCAAGGCCGACCAATACTACGGCGCCAAACAGCTCTGGGGAACCGAAGTAGACTTCGGCTTTTCCAAAACGCAGGAAGAAGCTTTCCAGAAGTGGGGACACGATCGCGTCCTCTACGACGCCGTGCTCGCCGTTCGCAGCGAGCGCCCCCAGGTCATCGTCTCCACCTTTATCGGCGGCATCACCGACGGCCACGGCCAGCACCAGGTCTCCGGTGAAATCGCGCAGGAAGTCTTCAAGGCCGCCGCCGATCCCAACATCTTCCCCGAGCAACTTAAGCCAGTTTCCGCAGGAGGCCTCGGCCTTCAGCCCTGGCAACCCCTCGCCGTCTACTCCATGACGCCCTTCGCCCCCGTCACCGACAAAGGCATGTTCGATTACGCCACCGGAAAATGGGCTCCCGCCAAGTTCAAGAACTACGTCACCGGCGAGGTCACCACCACATCACCATCGACCGATGTGAAGCTTCCCGTCGGCACTCTTGACTCAACCCTCGGTCGCAGCTACGCGCAGATAGCGCACGAAGGCTGGGGCGAGCAGAAATCGCAGAACGGCGGCGCCAACCCATCCCTCAGCGGCCCGGCGACTGCGAGCTATCACCTCTGGGCCGTCGCACCCATCGCACACGCAACATCGTCTGCACACAGCGACAACGCCAGCCTCTATCAAAACAACCATGTCAACATCAACACTTCCATCGCCGGCTTGGCTCAGGTTGTGAAAGCACCAGCGCCCCAGTGGCTCACGGACGGACTCCATCAGATCGACGCTTCTCTCCAGCAACTTGAGGCGCAGTGCCCATGCCACGCCGGCCTCCCCATCGCCAAAGACCTCGCGCCAATCTACCGGCAGACCCTCGATCTTCGCGAAAAAGTTTCGGCCAGCAATCTCGACCCGCAATCGAAGACCAGCCTCCTCTTCGAGCTCGATGCCAAGATCAACCAGTTTCAATCCGCGCTCGCCAACATCCTCGGCCTCGACCTCGTAGCCTTTCGCACCAACGAAGCCCACGCACAATCAGCCGGCTTCCGCGGCGCGGCAGCGGACGAAGCCGCCACCAGCGTTTCTCCCGGCGAAGAGTTCCGCATACACGTCCACGCCTCCCAGGCCACTCACGAAACGCGCATTGAAAAAGTCTGGCTGCAAAGCCGCACCGGCCAGGAATGGAAGAGCAGTATCAGCGCCGCCAGCGATCCAGCGGCGCCGGTCACCGATCCTGTCTTCACCGTCCACGCTGCAGAGAACGCCGCCCCCACAGCGCCTTCATTCACCCGCCCCAACACCGAGCAACCCTATTACGACATCGCAAATCCGCAATGGCGCGAGCGCTCTTTCGCTCCCTACCCGCTCGATGCATGGGCAGAGTTCACCTTCGATGGTCTTCCCATTCGCATCGGCGAAGTCGTACAAACCCTCCAGCGCGTCACCGGTCCCGGCGGCTTTTATGAACCCCTCGTCGTCACCCCTGCCATCGGCGTCAGCGTCGCCCCGCAGGCACGTATCCTGCCCCTCGATGGCAGTGCGCTCCCCGTTCGCGTAACCGTCCACACCCAGTCCGCGGCCGATGGCACCGTCTCTCTCAAACTTCCTGACGGCTGGCGATCCGACCCCGCTCAGGCCGAATTCCATCGCAAGACCGCCGGCGACACTGATCCCATCATGTTTTCTGTCACGCCGGCGGCTGCACAAACCGGCGCCTACTCCATCAAGGCCATCGCACAATCGTCCGGTCGCATCTATGATTCCGGCTGGCATAGCGTCGGCTATGCGGGCCTTCGTCCCTACAACCAGTACGCGCCCGCCGAAATCCAGACCCGCAAAATCGACGTGAAACTCGCACCCGGTCTCCGCGTCGGCTACGTCATGGGACCCGGCGATCTCGTTCCCGAGGCAATGGAAGGCATGGGCATCACTCCCCATCTGCTCTCCAGCGCCGATCTCATTTCCGGCTCTCTCGGCGACTACAACGTCATCGTCATCGGTATCCGCGCCTACTCTGTCCGGCCCGAACTCGCTAAGGTCCAGCCCCGCCTCGAAGACTTTGTTCGCAATGGCGGCACCCTCATCGTTCAATATCAGAGCAACACCTTCCCCGCCCCCCTTCCGCTCTCCATGGGCAGCCGCATGCCCGAGCGCGTCGTCGACGAGCAGTCCCCGGTCAAGCTTCTCGATCCCACCAATCCCTTGATGAATTTCCCCAACAAGATCACCACTGCCGACTTCGATGGATGGGTCGAAGAGCGAGGTCATTCTTTCCTCGATTCATTTGACCCTGGCTACACCGCACTTACTGAGACCGCCGACCCCGGACAGGATCCGCAGCGCGGCGGCCTGATCGTCACGCATCCCGGCAAGGGAACTTATATATATGTTGCCTACGCTCTCTATCGCCAGTTACCCGAGTTAGTCCCGGGATCCTATCGCATCCTCGCGAATTTGCTCAGTGCGCGACAATAAGCCGCGTCGCCGAAATAAATAGCGCGAAATAATCCTTGTTTGACTCCCGCACTCGTGCACCGTCCTGCGCCCCCGCGCAGGCTAAGACCTTTGTCTGCAAATCGACAATGTGAACACAATGTAAATTCATTACTTTGTAACAAAGGTGAGCTCTATCGCCCAAGTTGTTAAAAGTATGTGAATTAGTCAAATATTCATCAAAGTCTGCGACTGTGAAATACAGAAGCGACAAGGAATAACTCCGTCAACGCCATCAAGTCTTCTTGAGCAATGCCCTTTCCCTGTCGCCCGCAACATGACCACTTACTAAGGCTTCATCCTTAGTTTTTTTGTTAGGTGACCTGAACGGCTCTGAACATCACCAAGCGCCGCCACGATTCAACCTGATCTGAGAGGAAAAAAGACGCCCAATGAAATCCCAAATGAAAATGGTTGTCGCCGCAATTCTGGCAGCCAGTCTCGTTGGTTCCAACGCTTACGCCGGTGATCCCCCCGCCCCACCCAAAAAGCACGCAACCAAGAAACCGCCACCTAAACCTACAGTCGAAGAGCAGATCAATGCTCTCCGCCAGGAATTCCAGGGGCAAATCGATAGCCTGAAGTCTGATATAGCAGCCAAAGATGCGCAGTTGAAACAGGCGCAGCAGACCGCCAACGATGCGCAGGCCGCGGCCCAGAAAGCCCAGGCAGATGCGACCGCTCAGCAAACTGCCGCGACCGAGAATGCCGCAGCCGTCAACACGCTGCAATCGACCGTCGCAGATATGAAGACCGTCAACGCCACCGTCGTTTCTTCGCTCTCTGATGATGCAGCCGCGATCAAGAAATCGATCGCAAACCCTGAAGTTCTCCACTACAAAGGCATCACCCTGTCGCCCGCGGGCAGCTTCCTGGCGGCAGAAACCGTGTGGCGCAGTGGTGCCACCGGCGGCGATATCAATACTCCCTTCACCGGCATTCCATTGGATCACGCCGAGGCTGCCGGTTTGAGCGAGTTTTTTGGGTCCGGCCGTCAGTCGCGTCTTGCTATAAAGGCGATTGGTAAGCTGGACAACATGACCATGACTGGCTATTACGAAATGGACTTCCTAAGTGCAGGCGTAACTTCGAACAACAACCAGTCCAACAGCTACACGCTCCGCCAGCGTCAGTTGTGGGCCGATGCAAAACTGCATAACGGCTGGGATTTCTCCGGTGGCCAGGGTTGGTCCCTCGCAACTGAAACTACCCAGGGTCTGACCCGCGGTAGCGAAATCCTGCCCGCGACTGTCGACGCGCAATATACTGCCGGCTTTGTGTGGGGTCGCCAGTATAGCTTCCGCGTGAGCAAGGATCTCAGCAAGAAATTCTTCGCTGGTGCATCACTTGAAAACGCCGAAACGTTGAACCCGGCAGGCCAAAACCTTCCCACGAATCTGCTCATTGGTTCTCCGGGTGTTGGTGGTGGTTTGTATAACCTCAACGCAAACTACTCGTTTAACATGACGCCTGATTTCGTGGCAAAGATCGCGGTCGACCCCGGCTGGGGCCACTGGGAACTCTTCGGAATCGCCCGCAGCTTCCGCGATCGCATCTATCCCACCACCGGCACACCATATAACTACTCGGTATGGGGCGGCGGCATTGGCGGCAGCATGCGTGGTAGCTTGGCTCACAAAAAGGTCACCGTTGGACTCAAGGGCCTTTATGGTGATGGCGTAGGCCGTTATGGCTCCTCAACCATCGCTGACGTCACACTCCGTCCAAACGCGGACATCTCTCCTTTGCACGGCTTCTCGGCCCTCAGCACGGTTGAACTAAATCCCAATCCACGTTTGATGGTCTATCTGAACTATGGCGGTGACTACATCGGACGCGATTATGCAATCACTCCAGCCGGCACCCATGTCGGTTACGGAACCTACACCACGAATATGACCGGTTGCAAGGTAGAAGTGAAATCGACCGGCTCATTCAATCCAGCGGCGCCCTCAAACTGCGGCGCAAACAACAAGGATGTCCAGGAGTTCACAGCGGGCTACTGGTACAACATGTACAACGGCCCCAAGGGTCGGCTGCGCTACGGTCTCCAGTACGCATGGTTCGAACGCGATCTCTGGTCCGGCCAGGGTGGCAGCGCGAACCCAGGCGGCGGAGCCAAAGGTACCGACAACATGTTCTGGACGTCCTTCCGCTATTACCTCCCATAACCCGCGGTTTCCGCGCACAACAAAAAGGGGCGGTCCTCATCGGACCGCCCCTTTGTTTGATGAGAACCCGCAGTTTTGAAAGAGCACCAATTTGCAGTTTTTGAAAGGGCACGGATTTGCAGTTTTTGAAAGGGCACCAATTTGCGTTTTTGAAAGGGCACGGATTTATCCGTGCCATAAGCCCAGCAAATAAGAAAGGCTTTAGCCGCTGAGGGATGGTTTAAGCTTTGTCAGCTGTAGAAGGGCGGTCCTCATCGGACCGCCCTTCTTTTTTCACATTGACCTCAAAGTCACCCGCGATGCTATTGAATTGCCGGCTCACCGGTAGAAAGAAATGCCACACCATCGATGCTCTGCCCCGACGCAAGCACGTCTCGCAGTTTCTCTGGATTCGCGCCACTCTTTCCCACAGCAATAGCAATCATCCGCATCGCTGCCTCTGGCGTCGTCGAAGCCGGTAGTCTGAAAATCCACGGTACATTCGTTGAAGTCAACATCTTGTCTCCGCTCAACGCAATCACAGGCACAAACGCTTTCAGTGCGAGTTGCTCCGCCAGGTGTGCTGCGTCGCGATCGAGCGCCACAATCGCCAGAGCATGCTCATCCATCAGCGCGTGCACCAGTTGAGTTGAAGCCGTACCCCAATTCTGATCGCTGGCAACCGGCAGCAGCGTCCACTCCACTCCCTGTGCGCCACTCTTGCGAAGTTGCTCCTGCATTGCGGCTGATTGCGCCACCGCATCGGCATGCCGCCCAAACAACACGACCTTTACCGCACCCGTCGGCACATCAGGTTGATGAGGACCCACGTACTTGACGCCCTCTTCCCCAACCCGTGCATAAGGTGTGTTTGCCTGTGGCGGGGAACCCATATCCTCCTTCCGCGCAAGCGGAGTTGGCCGCACCGCAGGTGCCATCGTCGCTAAGCGATACGAAATCGCCCCGCCATGCACCGTTCCCAGGTACATATGCGCCACGTTCTTCTGGTTTGGATCGAACGTCATATGTCCGGTTACGCCGTCATACTCTGCAATGTCTGCCAGCGCATCGTGAATTCGCGCGCGATTAAGACCCGCCTTGCAGATGGACCCAAGCAACTGGTTCATCGCGTCATAGGCGAGCGAAGCAAACTGCTCCGGCTTCTCGTGGAAGCGCGCCTCATAACGCGCGTTAAAATCCTGCCACGTCGGATCGTTGCGCGTCGGATCATAAGGAAATACCGCTTCAAAACCCTCCGACGCATCGCCAGCCTCAGCCAGCATCTCGGGGCCCAGAGTTCGATATGAGCCGAACACGCGCTGCTTCATTCCCAGCGCCCTCATCTGCTTCAGAATGTTGGCAGCAGGAATCTCATCGGCCCACAACACAATTGCATCCGTGCGAGACGACTGAATAATCTTCAGCGCCCTCGTGTAGTCCGTATCGCCCGGCAAAAACTTTTGTTCAATTACTACGGGATGTCCAAGCCGCCGCGAAGCATCGCGAAACTTGATTACGCCAAAGCGTCCATACCTGCTGTTGATACGCAGCAAGGCCACTCGCTTCAATCCGAGTTCCGTGTAAATATGCCGCGCCAGCGTCAGCCCCTGCACGCGATCGTCCTGCAGATCAGTGAAGTACCAGGGAATATAAGTCTCCGGAATTGTCGGGTCCGTCGACGCAGAATTAACAATCGGAATCTCAGCCTTCAGTGCCACTCGCAGCGCGATGTGTGTCGACTCGGAACTGATAGAGCCAAATATCGCCCAGTCTTCGTCGTCGTAAACCATCTTCACGACTTCATTCGAAGCGGATCCCCAGATCGTCGGATCTGTGGCGCGGTCGTCTCCATAAACCGCCTTCGCCTGCCAGTTGTCGTAGTCGTTATGCAGCATCAGCTTGAACGGCTTGCCCCCATAGCCGCCTCGCGCATTCGCCTCTTCAACCGCAAGCTGCGCTCCATGCAGCATTCGCAGTCCGAATGCCTGCTCCGGGGAGTGCTCGATCGGACCGAAAAAACCGATCCGCACCTCTGTCAGATCTTTGGGCGCCTGAATATCCCGTCCAGCGCCCGCATATATATTCGGACGAACATAATTCAGATCGTAAGGCGCAGCAAATTTCGAATAGGGACTTAGATCGCCAGGTTCACCGGCGTATGGAGTAACAACACGATCCTTCGGCGGCCCCGGTGGATGCGCTCCGCATTCACAAGTGGTGCTGACCTTTGCGGCTTCCTGTCCCGACAAACTCGCCGTTGTGCCGGCGGCCAACACACCGGCCGCCATCATCAACCATGCCTTACGCATCGTGCTGCTCCTTACTTCGCTGTCTTCTCCGTACGGAACATCGCGATTGCTTCAATCTCAATCAGCAGTTCCGGACGACACAGATGCGCCTGGATTCCCGTGGATGCGGGTAGCGGATCAAGACCCTGTGCACTGAAAAACGTGGTGCGCTCTTCGTTGAACGCGTCATAGTCGCGATCGATATCGCGCAGGTAGCAACTGGTGCGCACAATGTCGTGCCACGTACAGCCTTCGCTTTCCAGCAGGCCTGTAATGTTGTCCAGCGTCCGCTTCATTTGCGCGCGAAAATCGCCGATATGCACGCTCACACCGTTTTCATCGATCGAGGCGGTGCCCGAGATCAGCAGGATCGTCAGTCCGTTCAAATCAATCCGCATGCCCCGCGAAAAAGAGCTGGGCTTTGCGTAGGCATATGCCTCGTTGAGTACGCCATGGTTCGTCATGGCGCGTTTTTGGATCGGTGCGTGTGCAATGGTCTCCAGAATTTCGGATAATGCAATCATTTTTTTATAGCTCCTTATGGCTGATGAATCCCGTGACTTAAACCCTTGGCAGTAGCAACCCAGATATCGTTGCCCTGAAAATCAATTCCCAAAACATAGCTGTGCACCGGCGCCGTACTCACAGCGACCGGCAAAATCTTGCCGTTTGCATCGCGAATCGTCATCTCCGGCTTTCCTGTAACAAGAGACGGACGGTAGACAGCCCAGTTGACGCCGTCGTAGTAGGCAAGTCCCTTATCCGTGCCAAACCACGCGCGCTTGGCATCCACGCCCTTGATGACATTTGTAAAGTTCGACGGAAGCCCGCTGTCCTTGGTTAAGAAGTTGTGCCAATAACGGCCGTCGTACCGGCTGTCCCCGAAGTACGTAGCCACCCAGAGAATATTATCCACATAACTCACCGAAGTCGTAATCTCGTGGATTAACCCCTGATCTTTGAACAGCACCATCTCCGTCTCGCCGTCAGGATCGTCGTATTTGTCCCAGATCTTCTTCTGCTGGTCGTACTCCAGCACCCCGCTGCCCCAGACCGCGTAATACACCTTGGTTGGCGTCGCCGCCACCCCGTAAACCCAGATCTCAACCATCGGCGTGTTGCGTTCGTTGTAGAGCGACCACTGCCCCTGAATGCAGATCGAGCTTGCAGCCACCCGCAGCCGTAGCCACCCAGACGTTCTCACCTTCCACCGACACTCCATACACCACGTCGTTGCTCAGTCCGGAATTCAACTGCGTAAAGGTGTCGATGCGCCCACCGGAAATGCGGCTCAAACCACCCATCGTCCCGGCCCACACATCGCCAGTGCGCTTGTCCAGCGCCAGCGAAAGCACCGCGCGATGCGCCAGTCCGTCCTTGGTCGTGAACGTCTTCCACTGATGGTTCTCGTAGAGTCCCAGCCCGTTCTCCGTCCCCGCCCAGATCCGATCTCCATCCACCAGCACGCTGAACACGTGATCGTCAGGTAATCCATTTGCCGTCGTGAAATTCTCAAACCGGAACCGTGGCATGGCAGGAATTGAAGTCTTCGCAACCGAGGTTGCGACATGATGCACTTTCGGAGCTACGGCATTCCCCTGCGCCACAGCTCTGCCCGGCACTACCAGCAGAGTCCCCATCAATGCGATCGTAAGAATTGCTTTCATCGCGTCCTCAGATATTCGATCAGGTCGTTGAGTTCGTCTTTGGTCAGATCATTGGTCCGGCCATGCTTGTCCTGCGGATTGAACACCGTCCAGATCTGCTCCAGCGTCGGCGCTGAACCGTCATGCAGGTACGGAGCGGTGATCGCGATATTCGTCAGCTGCGGCGTATCCAGCAGTCCCGTGTTGTCCGTCGTCTTCTTTGTTCCCACATCGAACGATTTCTGATTTGTTCCCTTCTCTCCGCTGTGGCAATACGCGCAGCGATTCGTCTCCGGAATCGGATTGCCGAACTTGTCCACCTCGCGCACAAACAACGCATGGCCTCGCTCCTGCGTCGCAGTCAGATTCCTGCCCGGCAGACGCCAGCGGTTCGGTCTCGGCTGCAGACTGCGCATATACACCACCAGGTCGGTCAGCGTCAGATCGTCGTAGTTCTCCGCGCGCCAGAAGTATTTCTCCGTTCGCGGACCGCACTCCGTCGGAAGATTCGGATTGCCGCCATTCCACTTGAACGGTTCTGTATCTTTCACCTCTTCAATCGGTCGATTGTCGACAATATCGCGGCCAAATCCGTCCGGCTCCAGGTCCCACTGCAGCCCATCAAACGTCGAATCAATGTGGCAGTTCGCGCAGCCAATCTGCCCCTGAAACGAATAGCGCGCCGTGTAGAACGTCTGCTCGCCATGCCGTAACACCGAAATCTGTTTCGGTCCCGCCAGCGGAATCGTCGAAGCCACGCGATTGGTCTTCGTATCGATCACGCTGATCGTGTCTTCCAGCCGATTTGCAACCAGCAGCTTCGATCCGTCGCGCGTCAGTGCCACTCCGCGCGGATCATGCCCCACCGCAATGCGCCCGACCACATAGTTCGCGCTCGCCGACATATCCTGCGCGTTCGACCCCGGATGCATGCGCGCATACCGATCAGCCGCGGAACATCGACGACCGTCACCATCTCCGATCCGCCGCACGTGATGAACATCCGCGACTTGTCCGGAGTGATCGCAATCCCGAACGGCCGCACCGCATAGCGCTCCAGCTCATCCAGCGGAATCTCCACCGGCTTGCCCACATCCGCACCAAACAGCGTCAGCGTGTCCGCGAACGCTCCACCGTGCTCCAGATGCGCCAGCGGCACGAGGTTCTTCGGATGCAATGTCGGCCGCCACGCCCAGCCTCCCATCCGCCGAGAACGCCACATGAAAACCGTGCGCCACATAAGGCAGCGCAATGCGGTCCACCACCACCGCGCGCGCCGCATCAATCACCGTGATCTCCGAAGTCGGCGCCGTGCGATGCGCTGTCGCATTCGGATACACGTGCGTCACATAGAGTCTGCTTCCATCCGGAGAAGCGGTAATGTAGCTTGCCCCGCGCCCAGCCGCCAGTCTCTTCTCCTCCGCACCCGTCTGCGCATCCAGCACCGCCACATCGTTCGAGATGCGATTCGCGACAAACAGGTGCTTCCCCTCGCGATCCTCGACCACACTCGATGGCTCCGCACCCACCGGCCAGGTCGCAGCAACTTCCAGCGTCTTCGTGTCGATCACTGAAATCGTGTCGTCCCACGAATTCGCGACAAACAGCCGATCGCCCTTCGGGGAAAGCGAGAACCCGCGCGGCACCTGCCCCACCGCGATGCTCTTGATCAACGCATAGGTCTTCGCATCCAGCACGCGAACCTGCGCGCTGTCCTGGCACAAGACGTACAGACGCGTTCCATCCGGAGAAAACAGAATCTCAATCGGCGATGCATATTCAAGCCGTTCGCCGGTTCGTCCGGTCGCCACTGAAGCCGTGGCTCTCCCCGCTCGCCACGCGCAATCACCAGCAGCACAACACCGAGTAACGCAAGAGCGCATGCTCGCGCGCAAGCCGCATTGTGCCGCCGTTCATTCACTTCGGCTCCTCCACCGTCAGCACGCGATCCACACCCTGCTTCTCCAGCGTCTGCTCGCGCCCGCTCGGCCACTTCACAACAATCTTGTCGATCGCCGCCGCCGCGCCCAGCCCGAAGTGCAGCCGCCCATCATCCTGCGACAGATAGCCCGAACCCGCCACGCGCTCCGCCGTCCAGCGTCGATCGCCTGCAAACACCTCAACCCGCGCGCCAATGCCATCGCGATTGCTCTTCGTTCCCACCAGCTTGATCGCGACCCAGTGCCCCGTATTCGCTCGAAACGTTGTGAACCAGCGTCCCCTTCGCGCCGAGATTCACCAGAAACGCATCCACCTTGCCGTCGTTGTCGTAATCGGCAAAACAGGCGCCACGCGCCACCGTGCGCTCGCTCAGCACCGACCCGGCACTCGCTGAAACATCCGCAAACCGCCCATCGCCCAGTCCGCGAAACAGCGTGTGCTCCTGCGGAATCAGATGAATCAGCCCGCCGTGAAAAATCAGAATGTCGGGATAGCCATCGTTGTCGAAGTCGTAGACGCCCGTTCCCCAGCTCACGTACTGCGCATTCGTCTGCGAAACCCCGTTCGACGCGCCAATGTCTTCAAATCCCTGTTTGCCGTTGTTGCGCAGTAACCGGTTATAGTGTCCGTCCGTCACCCACAGGTCCAGAACGCCGCGACCTTCGAGATCCGTGAACACCGGCCCCATCGACGACGTCGATTCGCCATTCTGTCCGAATGCTGTTCCCGTATCGTTTCGCGACTTCTTCAAACGTCCCGTCGTGCTTGTTGCGGAACAGAAAATTCTCCGTGCGGTCGTTGGCAACGTAGATGTCGTCCCATCCATCGTTGTCAAAATCAGCCGCCGTCACGCCCATCGTCCGGCCCACAAACGCGCCGATGCCCGACTTCTCCGTCACATCGGTAAACGTTCCATCGCAGTTGTTGTGGAACAGCTTGTTCGTCTCGCCTTCGTAATCCAGCGGCCCCGGATAGTTGTCCGCCGCATAAAACGCGCGATACTTCGGATCGAACTTCACATAGCGACCGACAAACAAATCGACGCAGCCGTCCTTGTCGTAGTCCAGCCATGTCGAACTGATCGCCCATCCGTCGACCTTGATGCCGGCCTTCGCCGTCACGTCCGTGAAGTGCCCATTGCCGTCGTTGTGATACAGAATCGTCTTCCCGTATCCGGTCACCAGCAGATCGACAAATCCGTCGTTGTCGTAATCCGCAGCCGTTACCGCCACCGCATACATGTCCGGATCGAGCCCGGCCTTCTCCGTCACATCGGTAAAGTGCCCGTCGCCGTCGTTGCGATAAAGATGATTGTGCGGCGGTGGCACCGGCTTGTCTCTTCAGCGGATAAGGATGCATCGAGTCATCGAGCGGCCGTCCGTTCACCACGAAGAGCGAAGGCCGTCCCGGAGTTGTTGTAGTCAATCCACACGCATCCTGCGCCTGTTCCCTCCAGCAGCGATCCCAGTTTCGCCGAACCAAAGCTGTGCGTGAAATTGATGCCCGGCCTTCGCGCTCGCATCTTCAAATCGAATCGTGGACTTCTGCGCCAATGCTCGGTTTCGCATTCGCGGCAAGCGGACGCAGACCGGCGCCTGCGCCATCTGCAACAGAAGCGCTGCACATCAAGAAAATAAAAAGTGCGCGTATGACACTCAGTTGCCTCCCCGCTGCAATGGCTGGGCAGCCCCGGTCAGATCCACCGGCGTCGTCGTGCGCAGCAGAACCTCAGGCACGCGATTCTCCGCCGCGCGCTCCGGCCCCGCATGGCATCCCACGCAAATCCGCTGCTCGCCGCTGCGAATCCAGAACCAGCCGTGCTCCTGCCGCAACACAGCGCCCTTCGCATCCAGCAGCACAAAACGAATCGCCCGATCCGCTGGCGCCTTCACAAAAAACGACCCATCCTGCTCCACCGGCGCTGTGCCCATCGCGACCGCATTGCCCGCGACATCCTGCGTCTCCACCCGCACCGTCGCCGGCACACCCTTCAACGAGCCATCACGCGAAACCCGCGCATCCAGCGCCAGCAAATTCGCGTAGTCCCAGTCATGCAGTGCGGACGGATGCCTCTTCGGCCTCTCACGTGCGCTCACCACAACCGGCTCGACCAGGTTTTCGTCGCGACGTACCAGCACCGTCTGCATCGTTGCCGCTCCGGCTTCCACATCTTCAGTCCAAATTTCGCACTCGCAGAATCACGCGCACTCACCAGCCACTGCGCCCGAAGCCGTCTCCGCAATCGCACCCGCATACTCCGCCGCGCGGCGCAGTCACGCGCTCTTCATGCGCCAGCGGAGAAGTAAAACGCGCCAGCGACCCACCATGCGTAAACACCACGTCGCCCGAACGCAGTTGCCTTCCACCCCACCGCGCACCCGCGACATTCGCCGGGTGATCGCAGCGATACGACTCCACTCCCGACCCATCCGAATAGACCAGGAACATCTCCGGCGTCGCGTCTTCACCCAGCGGAAATCCCGCTTCAAACAAAATCCGTCCGTCCGCGAGCACATCCGCAGGCACCGCACTTGCACTCATATACGTAAGCGGATGAACTGCCTTCGTCCCCGCCGGCTCGATCTCGTCCAAAGCCTTCGACTCCATCAGCCGCGCTGATTCCAACTGGAAACCCTGCGGCGTCCGCTGCGCATACACCACGCGCCATCCCGGCAAATACAACGGTCGAATCGCGTCGCTGCCCGAAGACACCACCTGCCGCACCTTGCGATCGGCCAGCGTCAATTCCCATATCTGCCACGGATCCTCGGCATCTTTTTTCCCTGCAAACAAAACGCTGCCGCCATCAAACGAAACATTGGCGTCCGCGCTCGCCGCAAAATCCGCCACCAGCGGCTCAGCATTGCCATCGTGAATCAGCAGCAACTGCGCGCCTTTCGGAAAGCGCTCTCCCCCGTGCAATGCTGCTAGAGGCTCATACACTGGAGCAGCCGTTACGATCACATCCGAACCAATCGATTGTGAGATAGAAGGCGCAAACCCACACGTCGCCATCAGCAATACAAGCCGAACCCAACCCCAAACACTCTGAAACCAACTCTCATCCAACCGTCTCCAGAGTCTGGGCAGCGATCGCCTCTTCACGCAATGCAATGTATGGATTGAGCGACGCCATCATCTTGTCGAACTCCGCAAAGTTCAGCGACTGCTCACCGTCGCTCCACGCCTTGTCCGGCGTTGGGTGCACTTCGACAATCAATCCATCCGCGCCCGCAGCCACTCCAACCCGCGCCAGCGCCGGCACCAGTTCGCGATGTCCGCATGCATGACTCGGATCTGCAATCACCGGCAGATGCGAAATCTGTTTCAGCAGCACGATCGCCGCCACATCAAACGTGTTGCGCAGCGTTGCATCAAACGTGCGAATTCCGCGCTCGCACAGAATCACATTGGGATTGCCGTTATCCAGCACCACCTGCGCCGACTTCAGCAAATCCCCCACCGTCGCCATCATTCCGCGCTTCAGCAGAATCGGCCTGCCCGATCGCGCCGCCGCTTCCAGCAGCGTGTAGTTCTCCATGCTGCGCGAGCCGATCTGCAGAATGTCGGCATACTCGGCCACCAGCGGCACATCGTCTTCGCTCATCACTTCGGTGACAATGGCCAGACCCGTCTCCGCCCGCGCTGCGGCCAGCATCTTCAGCCCTGCCAGGCCGTGACCCTGAAATGCATAAGGAGAACTGCGCGGCTTGAATGCGCCGCCACGAAGAATCTGCGCGCCACCCTGGCGCACATGATGAGCTGTCGAGAGGAGCTGCTGTTCGGTCTCAACCGAACACGGTCCGGCCATCGTGATAAAGTCGCGGCCACCGATTTCGAGATCCAACACCCGCACAACTGTCTGCTGGTGCTTGTCGCTCTTCAGAACATCACTGGTCTCGGCAAAACGTTCCTGCCAACTTGCGCGCACCCGCGGCGCTCCGATCCGGGGAAGCGTCAGAGTACCGCTCGCGGTACGCTCCCGCCTCCATCCAAAGGTTGAGGTGCAGAATCAGCAACTTACCGCACCCGCCACTCTGGTTCTAATGTGAGCAGGATCACTTGTCTGTGACGGATAAACTTGACTGCATCGCACAGTCAGCGGCTGATTGCTTCACCGGATCACAAGACGGATCCAATCTCGTGTGATTAGCAGCGCGGGCAGCTCTTAGCGGAATCGCCAAAAAAACGAAAAAAACGAGGCGCCAGGTTCCGATCCGGTCCGGGGAAAGCAAGAATCCTACGATTGACGGGTGCCCCCGGTCCCGATTTTGGGACCGGGGATAGCAGGAACCACACTAACCCGGCTCTAGCAGCGAGCAGCCAGCTTGGGGCTCTGGTATCCGAATGCCCGATCGACAATCCCCGCCACTCCCAGCGCTACCTCATCCTCAAATGGCCGCGCCGCAATCTGCACACCAATCGGCAGTCCCTCGGGCGAACGACCCACCGGCACTACCGCCGCCGGCGCACCCAGCGTGTTGAACCACTGCGTGTACCGCACTGCGTCGAGATACTCAACCGTCTTGCCCGTCAATGGTCCACTCCCGCTCGCCATGCCGCCACGCTGGAACACTCGCCACCGGACACAGCAGCACGGGATACTCGCGCATCTCTTCCAGCGTCTTCGCGCGCAGCAGATCCAACTCCGCCCACGCATCCAGCAGTTCCGTCGCCGTCAACGGCCCCGACCGTTCCGCAATTTCCAGAAACTCTCGAAAGATCGGACTCAGTTCTCGCCGTCCGCCGCGAACCTCCGGCTCATAAAACATCGCCCCGCACTGCACAAAGAACGTCCACCACAGCTTGCGCAATTGCTCCAGCGTTCGCGGCCGAAATGGCTCCACGCAAAATCCTGCCTCCCGCAACGCCGCAGCCGCCTTGCGCACCGCCTCTCGCGTTTCAGCCGTCACCGGAGTCAGCCCATCATCTTCAAAAAATCCGATCGCGATTCTTCCGCAACTCAGACAGGCTCGGTTCGCGCAGCGCCACCGGCGGACTCGCCGGATCCGCATCATCCTGTCCGCTCAGCGTGCGAAACATCAGCTCCACATCCGCCATCGTCCGCGCCATCGGCCCAATCGCACCCAGCGTCGAAAACGGCCCCACGCAAGGCGGCAGATGCCCGCGCCCCGGAATGCGTCCCGGCGTCGGCTTCAGCGAGCAGATCCCCGTAAAATGCGCCGGCACGCGCACCGACCCGCCGCTGTCCGAACCCAGCCCCGCCGCCGACATCCCCGCCGCAATCGCTGCCGACTCGCCCCCGCTCGATCCGCCCGGCGTCCGCTCCAGGTCCCACGGATTCCGCGTCTGCCCGTGCAGCAGGTTGTCCGTCTCGTACGCCATCAGAAATTCAGGACAGTTCGTCGTGCCCAGAATCAGCGCACCCGCCGCGCGCAGCCGCGCCACCACCACCGCATCCTCGCGCGGAATCTCGCCCTTGATGATTCAGGCTCCCGATCTCGCACTTGTATCCGGCCGTCGCAATCGACGACTTCACCGTCACCGGCAGCCCGTGCAGCGGTCCGCGCGCATCCATCGGCACTGCGTCCATCAAGCGCGCCTAGCTCTCGCACGCGCTCCGCATCGAAATCCGCAAACGCATTCAACTTGCGGATTCAGCCGCTCAATCTGCGCGATGTGCGCTTCGGCCAGTTCCGCTCACCGAAACATCTCGCGCACGCAGCATCTCCAACTGCCGCACCGCCGGCTCAAGAACCAGTTCACTCATCGTGTGCATTTCATCGACAATTAACCAATGAATCTGTCATCCTGAGCGAAGTCGAAGGATCTGCGGCTGCATTTGCGTTTGCATTGTGGGCGATCGGTCGAAGTCGACACCATCGGCCTCCACCACATCTCGTGTGGATCACGGCTTCATTGCTTGATTCGGCAGCAGCTACGGCGTCATCCGCCGGCGTCGACGGCATCAGCTGGTAATCAAACCGATACGACCGCACCGGCTCACCCGAATCGAACCGGTCGTTCCAGTTCAGCTGATACTCAATCGCAGTCCGCATCATCTGGAAATTTCTCGCTCGCCGGATACGGATACTTGCTCATCCCGTGGAACGGCAGTTGCGCCACCGTGAACGGCGATCGCATCCCACCAATCCATGTCCTTCACATATCCGTTCGCGTAGAAGAAGTAGTCGCGCTTCCAATGCGCCGGCAGCGCCGGCAGCTTCGTCTGCGTCAAACTCCGTCGCAATCTCCTCGCCGCTGCCGAAGATCGCATAGCGGTCATCCACGCCCTTCACCAGCGCCGTCACATCGCCCAGGCGCGTGTAGTTGCCGCGCTGATGCTGGAACGGCCCCGTCAGGCTCACGCGATCGTAGTCGTAATCCAGATCGCCCGGGCTCTCGCCATCAATCTGCGTCGGATATCCGCGGAACCGTTCCGTCGCCACCGCCAGCGGCACTTCAGTCGCGCGCGTCTCCGCCTCGGCATGGTTATCGATCAGCACCTGGTCCCAGTAAATTTCCAGATTGCTCACCAGCCGGATCTTGCGCGTTCCCGCCGGCAGCTTGCCCGTCAGATCCACCACAATCGTGCGCTCCAGGCCCGCCGGAAATCCCGCTTCTCCCGGAATCGTCTGCCATGTTCCGTCCGGCAGCTGCGCCTCCACATACGGCGAAATCGGCTTGATCCCCGCCTGCCACGCTGCATAGAGCGACGTCGCGCTGAAGTAGTTCACATACCCCGTCATCAGCAGCTTCAACGGCGCAGCTTGCATTCACGTCGCCCAGATCGAGCGTCAGCGCGTGCACATTCGCAAATCCGTCATACGGCGTCGCCGTAAATCCGCTGGCAAATTGGTGATCGCGCCGGCTCAGCTTCGTCCAGCACATCGCGCCCCTCGCCGTCCCACGCGCCCACCGGCAGCCGCGCACCCTTCGATGCCACCACGCGCCCCGAAGCAAATGGCGGATCGTCGAGGAACCGCTCATCCGGATTCACTTCCACATTCTCCGGATGATCCACCGCCACCAGTCGCAGCTGGTCGATGTAGTTCACCTCTTCCATCGGCTCGATGAAGCGCAGGCTCAGCTTCCCGTCCACCCCCGCCAGCCGATCGCCATCCACCTTGATCCACTCGCCGGGGTTTGGAATGTTGCGCCGCGTCGGCGTAAACCAGTGCCCCACCACCGCCGCGCCAATCACGTCGGTCACGAGCTTGTACTTGTGTCCATCCCACGCAAACAGCACCGGGCACGAACTGCCGCGGCGGTCGGCCTCTTTCATCGCGATCACCTGCGTATGCGGCAGATCGATCTCGTCCTGCAGACACTCCGGTCGGCCACAAGAATGCGCAGCAGGTCGATGCCATCCGCCTTGCCCAGTCCAACCAGAATCTGCGGCGGCCCCTGCGTCGCTAGCCCGACGCACCCGCCAGCTCCCACTTCTGCCACTGCCCATTCGCAAAGATCTCGACCTTCGACGCCGATCGCCGTCTTGTTGTCCGCATAGCCGCTCAGGTCGAGGCGCACAAAGTGATTCTTGTTCGCGCCCACATTGCGCAGCAGCACCGGCGGCGCATTCAGCTGCGTCACGATCAGGTCCGCCGCACCATCGCCATCCACGTCGGCGGCAATCAATCCGCGCGGATCTTTCAGGTGCACCGTATCCAGCCCCAGCGCGATGACTCACATCTTCAAAGGTCCCATCGCCCGATTGCGAAACACCTTCACTCTGCGGCCCTGCGCTGGTCTCGACAATCGCCGCCAGATCGATCCAGCCGTCGTTGTCGATATCGATCGGCGTCACTCCCCATCCGCGCATCGCCCCGTGCAGCGGCAACGGCACGCGCTCAAACCGCCGCCCGACATTCTGTCGCACCCGCAACATTGCGCCACAGCGTCAACCCCGGCGCGCCCGCATGCGTCACGGCGATATCCATCCAGCCGTCTTTGTCGAAGTCCAGCACCGCAATGCCCGCGCGTCGCCGGCAGCTTTGCCTCTTCGTACAACGCCTGCGTCGGATACTTCCCTTCGCGCGGATTCACAAACAGCAGCGGCGCCGTTCCATCTCCGGTCACCGCCAGGTCCACTGCGCGATCATTATTGAAGTCGGTCAGAATCGCCGCAGACGTCTTGCCCGCTTCCACCCAATCCGGTCGGTCCCGTCCACTCCGTGAATGTCTTGTTCCCGTTGTTCCGCCACAACACATTCGGCGCATCGCCTGGCTTTCAATCGGCCGCCCGTTAGAAACAGATCCAGATCGCCGTCGTGGTCGTAGTCCACAAACGTGATTCCTGTAGGCCTGTTTCGCGGCGTCGAGCCCAGCCTCCGCCGTCACGTCCTGAAACTTTCCTTTACCGAGATTCCGAAACAGCCGCACGCCGTCGTCCAGCGCCACCGCAAGATCATTCAAGCCGTCGCCATCGTAGTCACCCACCGCGCACGCCACGGCGCGGCCTGACGACCTTCAGTCCCGCAGCCGCCGCATCCAGATCCTCAAACCTTCCATCGCTCTGTCCGATGCAGCACGCGAATCGCCTGCGCTCCCGACTGCATCAGCACCAGGTCCATCTGCCCCGACCCGGTCACATCCAGCATGCAGGCCCCGCCCGTCTCCGCAGAACCGGGTGCCCCGGTCTCGCTTCTGAGACCTGGGAGTCATCGGCTGCGCCACCAGCCGCACCGGAATCATCGCCCGCTGCCGCGCTTGCGGTTCCTCCACCGGCGTCACCGTCGAGTAGTGCCCCTGCTCGCCATAAGCCAGCCCGATCGCCGCTGAAATCTTGGTGCTGGTCATGTGCTGAAACAGCTTGAAGTGGTCTTTCGCCTCTTCCTTGTCGCCCGGTGCGCTGCAGCGCACGCGCCAACGCAAACTCCGACGACGCATGCAGCGGATTAATGGCCAGAGCCTGCTTCAGCACCGCAATTGCCTTGTCGAATTGCTTCATCTCCCGATAGCACACACCCTCGAAGTAGTACGAATCCGCATCTCGCGGATCGAGCTTGACCGCCTGCTGAAAGCTCTTCAAGCGCATCGTCGAGTTCGTTGTCCGCGTGCTGCGCCAGCCCCAGGTTGTACCACGCCTGCGGATTCTTCGGGTCGAGTCGCGATCGCCGCTTGCAGAGCCTTCTTCGCTTCATCAAGTTTTTGCAGCGTCATCAGCGCAATGCCATCGTTGATGGCCGCCTGCGCCAGCTTTGGATCTTTCTTGAACGGCATCGGCAAAACTCTGCTCGGCTTTTTCGGTGAACTGCTGGCCCATCTGCGCCACGCCGCGATTGTTCAACCGCACCGCCTCGGCATCGAAGCGCGCCTGCGCGCCGGCAGTAACGTTGATCACCACAATAGGCCATGGCCAGTGAACAGCCAACTCGCATAAACTTCTTTATCAAGTCCGTCTCCAGATCAATCGGCATATTACGCATTGCAAAGCAGCGGAACACCTTAGTGTATGCGAGCAGCGCACCACCTGGAACAGCGGCTTTCGAGCTGTTCCACCCGGCAAACGGCCAAACCCCGTTTTCCTGCCACACCGAAGTCCGGAACAGGAGAAACGCACAATGAGCACTTCGCAACTGACCTTTAGCCGCCACGAATACCAGATGAAGGCCTGGTACCGCTCCATCCTTCTCATCTTCGGAGCGTTCGCCGTTTGCAGGCGCCCTTGTAATGGGCTTTCTGGCATCCAAAGCGTCGCGCATGCCTCTGCCTTACATCATGATCGCCGTCTTCCTCTTCTTCGGCGTCTACCTCATTGCGCTCGCCATGCGTTCCCGCGTCATCATTGACGGCAATCGCCTCGAGATCCGCGGTGCCTTCGCTGACTATTACGCCGACGTCAGCGAAATCGAAGGCTATCGCACCATAAGTTCTCGCAACGGCAATTACACCAAATTCAATCTGCGCGGAGGACGCCGGCCCATCACCCTGTCTCTTCATTTCGAAAAAGACGAGTCCTTCGATCAATGGATAGGGAAAATCCCTGACCTCGACAAGCGGGACCGCGATAGAATCCTTGAAAAAATCTCTCAGCAGGAAGATCTCGGTTCCAGTCCGCAAGAACGACTTCGACCGCACTCTCCCAGGCGAAAACCTACAGTATTTTCGCGCTGATCATCGCCCTTGCCGCGGCTGTGGCAGCCAACTACGGGATCCCCGCTCTCTACCTTCCCTTCTCAATCGCTCTGGCGCTGGTGCCTGTCGCGCTGGCCATGCTGCTTCATCGCTCGCCGCTTCTTTACACCGTATTCAAGCGAAAAGAAGATCCGCGCGCTGAACTCCTCTACGCGCTCATCGCTTCCAGCTTCGGATTGCTGATTCGCGCACACGGCATTCATTTCGTTTCGCTGCAGTCCGTTGGCGTCGTTATCGCAATTGCTTACCGTCGCGTATCTCGCCGCCTTCTACCACTCGTTCTTTGAGAGTTCCTCGCCCACCCGCACTTTCTTCGCGCTTCTCCTCTTCGGCGCGCTCTACAGTTATGGCGCCATGGTCGTGGCAGACACCGTTGGCGACGAATCAACGCCCACACGTTTCGTCGTTCACGTCATCGGAAAGCACTACACCAACGGGCGATCGCGCTTCCTATTACCTCTCGCTTGAGCCTTGGGGCCCTGTGCAGCAGCCAAACAGTCTCGGTGTCTCCAAAACCATCTACGACAAGGCTTCGCCCGGCGATCAAGTCTGTCTCGAGCTCAGCCCCGGCCGTCTCAACGCTCCCTGGTACACCCAGGTGCCCTGTTCCGACGCCCCTTTTGACACGACGCAATAGACGATCATCGCGCACATCTATACTTCAAACTGTGACTTTCCGGTTCGGCTCCATCCACTGGCACGCTCCGCTTTCCCACTACTACGCTCCTACCGGCGCAGTCGCACTTCGCCACACGCACTCACAGGTCTCCGATGAGAACGTCGCGTAAAGCCAAACGAAAAATCGCCGTCGTCACCACCTCGCGCGCCGACTACAGCCATCTCTATTGGCCGCTCCGCGAATTCGCCGCGCAGCCCGAAGTCGAACTCGGGGTCATCGCGCTCGGTCCGCATCTCTCTCCTGAATTCGGCAATACCATCGCTGAAATCGAGCGTGAAGGATTTCCCATCAAGGCGCGCATCGAGTGCCTCCTCAGTTCCGATACTGATACCGGCATGGCCAAAACCATCGGCGTCGCCATCCTCTCGCTCGCCGACACTCTCAGTGCATGGCGTCCCGACCTCATGCTTCTCATCGCCGATCGCTATGAAATGATGGCCCCCGCCAGTCGTCGCGCTCGCGCTGCGCATCCCCATCGCCCACATCGAAGGCGGCGAAGTCAGCCAGGGCGCTATCGACGACCAGGTCCGCAACGCCATCACCAAGCTCGCTCACATCCACTTCACCTCAACTGAAACTGCCCGCCGCCGCGTCATTGCCATGGGTGAAGAACCCTGGCGCGTCCACCACGCCGGCGCACCTTCACTCGATCATCTGCGTCGCTCGAAACTCATCGACCGCGCCTCACTCGAAAAACGCCTCAGCCTTAAACTCGCCTCGCCCATGCATTCTCGCCGCCTGGCACCCCGTCACTATCCTCCGCGATACCAATGCCGAAGCCGACGCATTCTTCGCGGCGCTCGCTGCAAGCACCTGGCCAGCTCATCTTCGTCTACCCCAACGCCGATGCCGGCAGCCACGCGCTCATCGAGCGCACCCGCGCCCTCGCTGCCAAACGCGCCGACACGCACATCTTCGTCAATCTCGACGCCGTCACCTATTGGAGCCTTCTCGGCCAGGTCGACGCGCTAGTCGGCAATTCCTCCAGCGGCATCATGGAAGCCGCATCGTTCGCATTGCCCGTCGTCAACGTCGGCATGCGCCAGCAAGGCCGCGAACGCGCCCGCAACATCATCGACGCTGCCGCCGATCCCGCCGCTATCAACGCCGCACTCAAACGTGCCCTCACTCCGGCATTCCGCAAAAAACTCAGCGGCATGACCAACCCCTACGGCAACGGCACCGCTGCCAACACCATCGCCACTGTTCTCGCCACCGTTTCCCTCGACAATCTGCTTGATCAAGCAACCCGCACCGATCACCGCCCGACACGTTCGCTAACTTGCGAACAGGTGCGCAGCACCACTAACTCGCTGACTGCCTAAATCGAGAACCACGAATTTGAATCCGAACATTCCGCTCTCTTCACCCGACATCACCGAAGCAGAAGTTGCCGCCGTCACCGCAGTCCTGCGCACACCGCACCTCAGCCTCGGTCCCGAACTCTCTGCGTTCGAATCCGCTCTGGCCGCATACCACTCCGTCCCCCACGCCATCGCAGTCAGCAGCGGCACCGCAGGCCTGCACATGGCCCTGCTCACTCTCGGCATCGGAGAAGGCGATGAAGTCATCGTTCCCTCTTTCGCCTTCATCGCCGTAGCCAACGCCGTCCTTCACGTTCGCGCCACACCGGTCTTCGCCGACATCGACCCTGTCACTCTCAACCTCACACCCTCCACAGTTGAAAGCGCGCTGACCCCGCGAACCCGCGCCATCCTCGTCGTCCACACCTTCGGCATTCCCGCGGACATGCATGGCTCTTCGCGACCTCGCCACCCGGCACCACCTCGTAATCATTGAAGACGCCTGCGAAGCGATCGGTGCCGAATTTCATCAGCGACGCGTCGGCACCTTTGGCGATCTCTCCGTCTTCGGCTTCTATCCCAACAAGCAAATCACCACCGGTGAAGGCGGCGCCGTCCTGGCCCATTCCCTCGCCCATGCCGAACGACTCCGCAGCCTCCGAAATCAAGGCCGGGGTCCCCAGCGACAGGTCTTCGTCGATGGGGTGGAAGGCCGGGGTCCCCAGAGACAGTTTTTGGCCGATGGGGTGGAAGGGAAACACCCCAGCGCGGTTCCGCCGGACTCCGACTGGCTGCATCACCCCGACATCGGCTTCAACTACCGGCTCTCCGAAATCGCCTGCGCCATCGGCCGCGTCCAACTCAGCCGCATTGGTGAGATTCTTGCCCTCCGGCGCACGGTCGCCGAACGTTACCACGCTCTTCTGTCCGACATCGCCGGACTTGAATTGCCCCCCCTGACCCTCCCGGCATCGACCATCAGTTGGTTCGTTTACGTCGTTCGTCTACCCGAAGACGCTGACCGCGCACATATTCAAGCCCAACTTGCTGAGCGTGCCATCGCCACTTCTAATTACTTCGCCCCCATTCATCAGCAGCCTGCCTGGCTCAAATACAGCGCCCAAAACCCGCCATTTCTGCCGGTTACGAACTCCATCGGTCCCCGCACCCTCGCGCTGCCCTTCTTCAATCGCATTACCGAGTCGCAGCAGCGGCAGGTTTCCACGGCTCTCCGCGCAGCCATCTCGCGACAAAAATAGAACCAGAAAACCGATAGGCCCAGTGGCCCGACGTCGTCGATCCCTAATTTTTTCAAAAAATTCTTCCCCCATACACAACCCCATCATCTGATCGGCGCATCTTTTCTCAATGGGAGCGTGTGCAACGTCTCGTTGGCAAGTAAACCGCCGGCCCAATAATTAACCGTTTTCGAAATGGATAGCTCCAAATCCCTGCAGGCCGAAAGGCCTCTTGAACTCTGGGATGAGGGGCAGGTATTTCCTAATACGGGAAAGTCGCAACCGGCATTCGACCTTAGAAGTAGCAATCGTCTCTCGTGTCGATCTAATCTCACCCGATATCACTGGCAGGTACCTTATGTTGGTTAAAACGCAGAGCAAGGGTCACGGAATCACCGGACTGCATGTGGGAACGCAGAACGTACGTCGTTATTTCCCTAAAGGAACACACAACATCGAGCTACAACTCGGGCACCTTCGCATCCAATGCGGCCTCCAGCCCGACTTCTGGGACGGACAACCAGAAATTCACGATCCCAGGCTCTGCGCCTGGCTCGAATCCAAAAATCTCCATGGCAGGGCCAACCACACGGTCCCCCTCGCCTTGATTCCTGCTGGCGGCAACACCTTCCAGTTGGAACCTATTTCCAAGGAGCCTCGCCCTCACAGCAAGGTGCGCCCGGTCTTCGCCGCCTAAACAAGCGCGAGACCGCGCGTAGGAAAGAAGAAGTAACCTTAGGTGCAAAAGCAGGGACCGTGGGTGCCCCATCCATGACGCAGTCTTACCGCGACATGGGTGGGATCACACGCCTATCCACCACAACCCCGTCATCCTGCGAAGCCGAAGGACCTTGTTTTTCCCCCGCAGCCGCACGATCCTGAGTGCCCCATCCATGACGCGACTTTGCGACATGGGTGGGAAAGCGAAGACCTCTCCAAACACCGCCATCCTCAGAGAAGTCGAATGACCTTCTTTCCGTCGCGTCAATGCACTGCGTTGCCCATCAATGAACTGTTCCGAGGGCTCCCAAGTTAAACTCATAACGAAATGAATCCCGCCCAACTTGAACAGGCCATCGAGCGCCACTTTGCCGCCGGCGCTTCCGCCATCGCTGATCCCGCCGCGATGGAAACCTTCCTCGCCCTCCGCGACGCCCTCGAGCGTGGCGAACTCCGCTCCGCTGCGCCCGATCCCTCCGCTCCCACCGGCTGGCGCGTCAATGCATGGGTCAAAAAAGGTATCCTTCTCGGCTTCCGCATCGGCACGCTCCAGGACTTCCCCGCCGGTGCGCTCTCCTTCGTCGACAAGCACACCTATCCCGTTCGCCACTTCACCGCCGACGACGGAATTCGCGTAGTCATCGGCGGATCCTCCATCCGAGCCGGCGCCTACATCGCTCGCGGAGTCGTCTGCGTTCCTCCCAGTTACATCAACACCGGCTCATGGGTGGACGAAGGCACCATGGTCGATTCCCACGCCCTCGTCGGCTCCTGCGCGCAGATCGGCAAACGCGTGCATCTCAGCGCCGCCGCGCAGATCGGCGGAGTTCTCGAACCCATCAACGCCAGCCCCGTCATCATCGAAGATGACGTCCTCGTCGGCGGCAACTGCGGCGTCTACGAAGGCACCATCGTCCGCGCCGGCGCCGTCCTGGCCTCCGGCACTATCCTCACCCGCGGCACGCCTGTCTTCGATCTCGTCAATGGCACCACCATCCGCGCCACCGCCGAGACGCCCCTCATCATTCCCGCCAACGCCGTCGTCGTCCCCGGCTCCCGCGCCGTCGCCAAAGGCAAAGGCCACCCCAACGCCGAAGCCTGGGGCCTCTCTCTCTACGCCCCCGTCATCGTCAAATACCGCGACGAAAAAACCGACCTGTCCACCACCCTCGAAGACCTCCTGCGCTAGCGTCTCCACAGCCACCCGTCATCCTGAGCAAAGTCGAAGGACCTGCTTTTGCCCGCATCAATCAGCACGATCCAAGGTGCCCCATCCATGCGAAGCATGGGTGGGAAAGCACGAACCCCAACCAGCCAAAACTCATCCCCCTCTTGCTACCCTGATCTCGTGCAACTCATTCGCTTCGGCATCATCGGCCCCGGCCGCGCAGCTACCCGCTTCGCCCACGGACTCACGGCTGTTCCCAATGCGAACCTGACCGCCGTCTGGGGCCGCAACCCCGACCGCGCTCAAGCCTACGCAGATAAATTCTCCGTCCCCACAGTCGCCACCAATCTCGAAGCCCTGCTTGCCACCAACGTAGACGCCGTCTACGTCGCCACCCATCCCGACACCCACGCCGAGTTTTGCCTCAAGGCAATCGCCGCCGGAAAACATGTCCTCTGCGAAAAGCCCGCCGCCCTCAACGTGAATCAGCTCGAAAGCATCCTCGCCGCCGCCCGCACCCACGACCGCCTCTTCATGGAAGCGATGAAGCCGCCCTTCTTCCCTCTCTATGTCAAATTGCGCGAGCATCTCGAACGCGATCCCATCGGTCCCATCGGCTTCGTCCGCGCCGGTCACTGCGACTCTTCGATAGGCCCCGACTACCCGCTCCACTTTGCCCATCTCGGCGGCGGTGGCATCATGGGCATCGGTCCCTACGAAGCCTTTCTCGCACTCCACTGGCTCGGCCCGCTCAAGCGCGTCCAGACCATGGGCCGCCTCAACTCCGCCGGCGTCGACAACTTCGCCATCTTTCAAACCGAGCACGAACGCGGCATGGCCCAGCTTCACACCGGTATCGACCTGCTCAGTCGCGGCGATGCTCTTCTCTGTGCCCCGCGAGGCTATGTCCTCATTCACGCCAACTGGTGGAACCCAACGCATGCCGCCGTCCACTATGCCGACGGTCGCATCGCCGAATTGCACGAACCCTACACCGCAGGCGGATTCAATTACGAAACTGCCCACTTCTGCGATCTGATTCGAAACGACCTCCGCGAAAGCCCCATCATCCCCCACGCCCTCTCACTCGACATGGCCCACCTGCTCGAAGAAGCCCGCAAATCCCTCGGCGTCCACTTCCCCAGCGAGCATGCCGCCAATAATCCACGAAATCGATGACCCGCCAACTCACCGGGCGCCCCAGATCTGGGTGCCCCAGGTCTCGATTCTGAGACCTGGGATCGAACCACCGCACAGACAAAAAGAAATGATGTCCGCCTAATACCGCAGCCCCAGCCGCATAGGAAAATCGTCTTCCCCTTCCTCCAGTTCCGCCTGCGCACTGTGGATCCGAACCTGCTCCCGATGTCGATACCGGAACCACAGATGAATCACGACAATTGCAATCGCAGCCGCCCCGAAGTGTTGCCACCCCTCTTCAATCCACTGTTCTGCAATCAGCGCGACCCCCGTCACCAATGGAAAAAATGTGAAAAACTTCAGCAGCGTGAATGCGATATTCGGCGTCTCCCCCGTAGCCTCCCCAGTGAAGGGAACCATCATCACGTTCGCAAAGAACGCGTCCGTAAGAAGTACGCACACGCCCGCGCCCACCAGCAACTGCGCAGCCGTCGCCGCAACCGTCAGCAACTCCGCCGGCGCTACCAGCCGCAACAAGCCCACAGCCGCACCGGTCACTACCAGCGCGCACAGCAACACCCATAACTTGGCCGCCGCCAGCTTCATCCATCGCGGCATCAAAATCCGCAGGCCTCCCATGCGTGAAGCGGAAGATCCAGTTTCCCCGCTGATTGCCCGGCGAGACAAATGCCGTGCGCAAACCCGTCGTCACCCAGAAAGCCACAATCCCCACCGCCACCCGAATTCCGTCCGCCGAAGCCTCCGCGCGCAAATGCCCCTTGATCACCGTCAACCGCAGCACCGTCGCAATCAGCACCGACAGCCCCACCCCTCCATACAACACAAGGTAGATTCGATACCGCTGAACCCGAAGCAGCGTCTGGTTGATGAAGTGAAACACCGCCCGCCTGATCGCACTTCGCACGATGCATGCGTGCAACAATCCATTCAGCGGCGCAAGCACGCTGTTACGCCGCGAGCGCGGTGGCGCTCCTTCCAGCAGATACTTCACCCGCCGAAAATACGCCAGCGGATACGCCACGATTCCAATCGCAGCCACCGCCACCAATGCCGCAAACCCTCTCGCAGCAAGTTCGTGAAAGACCGGCAACGCATCACCGCCGATCAGCAGCATTTGGTAAATCCCCAGAAACCAGAACGGCGGAAACCATAACGCCGCGCTGTTATGCGATTGCAGCAGTGCCGGTGTAACTCCCGACAAAACAGGAAACAGCAGGAACAGCATCACCAGCACCGTCACCGCCGCGCCCTGCAACACCAGCGAAATCTTGCGAAAAAGACGTTCGCCCATCACCGCCAGCAGCGACGCTCTGCAGCGCAACAATAAAAATCGCCGCAAACAGCCCGCTCGCTGCAACCCCGACAATATGGCCCACCAGAAAACTCAGCATATAAACCGGATCGGCCACGACCGGGAACATCAGCGACGCAAGAAAGTTAGCGTCGAACAAGAACCCCAGCGATGAAAATGCCGATGGCTGTCGCGCGCGCCCAGAAAACATTCTTCGTTGCTCCAGCGGCAAAGTGCCCAGGACAAGCACATCCAGCAGATCCGGAAAAAACAAATCCCACTCAAATACCGTAATCAGCCCCAGAACCACAAATGAATACAGCACAAAGAAGAAGTGATGATTCATCTGCACCCAATACGGCGGTGGACCCGGAATCGTATCCGGATGCGGCGGCCACACGATCACGGGGTGATACACCGGCCACAGATACAGTGCCACCATGAATCCGGGCAATCCCGGTCGCAACCGCCAGTTGCACCAGCCGCGTCTTCCCGTCTCCATCCGGCGATGCCGTTTCGTGATTGAAGAAACGCTCCAGAAAGTGCCGCATCAGCAACACAAACTGGCTGCGCTCCGGTTCACGCACCGGCCCCATCGCCGCCTGCACATTCAGCGAAAGAACTGCCGGCGCTGCATCGCGCGCCACTAATAATTTCTGAAATTCATCGGCCATGAATCTGCATGACCTCCACGATTCTTTCTGCAACAACCTTCGTGTCCTGCTGCTCCACCAGTTGCGCAAACACGCTTTCCAGGTTCGGCAGACTCATCAGCGTTTTCAATTCTGAAGGCGCTGCGTCCGCCAGCACACGCCCTTTCGCAATCACGATCACCCGGTTACACACCTGCTCCACCGTCTCCAGCACGTGCGAGATGTACAGCACAGCCTTCCCATCCTTCGCCAGCATCTCCAGCAGATCCTTGAACAGCCGCGCCGACGCCACGTCCAGCCCTGAAAGCGGCTCATCGAAAATCAGCAGCTTCGGATCGTGCAGCAATGCCGCCGCAATCAGCACTCTCTGCCGCATCCCTTTCGAGTACGACGAAATCGGCGAGTATTGCCACGACTCCAGATGCAGCAGCTTCAACAATCCGGTCGCCTTCGTCTCAATCAGCGCCTCGCTCATCCCGCGCAAGCCGCCCCACAAGTTGCAGATACTCGAGTCCCGAAAGATACGCGTAAAGCTGCGCCTCCTCCGGCACATACCCCAGCGAGGCGCGATACCCCACCATGTCGTCGCGAATGTTCTTGCCCTCGAACAACACCTTGCCGTCATCCGGACGAAGCATCCCCGTAATAATCTTCACGGTCGTGGATTTGCCCGCCCCATTGGGCCCGAGGAACCCCACAATCTCCCCCGCAGCCACCTTGAAACTCACATCCTCAACTGCAGGAATGGTGCGATAACTGCGATACAGATGCTGAACTTCAAGCAAGATGTGCCTCCTGCTACCCTATGTAGCATTCAGCATAATCATAAAAATTCCATTGTCAAGTAGATTGCTACATAGGTAGAATTCTGCGCATGGCCGCCGAGGCGAAACTCTCGCACACCGCCGCAATGATCCTGCAGGCGATCTCCGCCGACTATCGTCTACGGCTTCAGCATCATGGAGATGACCGGCCTCCCCAGCGGAACCGTCTATCCCGCCATGCGCCGCCTCGAACGCGACGAACTCATCCGCTCGCAATGGGAGCGCCAGTCCATCGCCGACGACGAACAGCGCCCCCCGCGCAAGTACTACAAGCTCACCGCCGCCGGAAGGGCGACACTCGAGGCGTCCCGCAGGCGCTATCCCCTGCTTGCGCGCCTCATCTCCACCGAGGAGGCCAAAACAACATGAAGCAGCAATCCAGCGCGCTCATCTTCCTGTTCGACGTCGCTCTACTGCGTACAGCCTCGCTCCTCGTTCCTTCCCCCCGGCGCGAGGACTGGCGCCGCGAATGGTCTGCTGAACTCTGGCACGTCCGTCGCTCTTGCGTCAGCGTCGACGAAACCTTCTCGTGGGAAGCTCAGCGCGAAATCGCTGGCTTCTGTCTCGGCGCTTTTCCCGATGCACTCTGTCTCCGCACTCAACCTCAAAAAGGGCACACCGCTCCCGCTGCATGTGCACGGTTCAGCAGCGCACACGCTGTTGTGGCTTTTCGCCGCGCTGGCCCTCTGTTTCGTGATCTCCCGCTTGCTCCCCGGCGTCATGCGGAAAATGAAGCCGCGCGTTACCAGATCAGCCCCAACGTGCTCCTCAGTCAGCGAAGCCGCCGCCGACAATGGCCAACCAAGCATCTCCGCCGCTCTCTATCAGAATTGGGAAACAACGCGCCAGCGATTCTTTCAGGAACTTGCCTTCTACCGCGTCTCACGCGAACCAGCAGAAGCCGGGCACGTTACAACATCGTGGAACGTCGCCCACTCCACCGAGAATCTGTTTTCGGCTCTTGGGCCTGCCCATCAACTTCGCGAATCAAGCAGACGCAAATTGCGAGTCTTCCCTGCGGTCATCCTCAGCCACGACACATGGATGCGATCCTTCGCAGGCGACCCGCATATTGCCGGCCACATTCTCCGCATCGGCGAGGCCACAGTCAAAGTCGCGGGCGTAGCTCCCGCCGGCGCGTGGCAGCTTCCCGGATCACCCGACGCCTGGCTGCTTGAATCCAACGTATCCGCACCTTCGACAAAAGCCGACGGCTATCTGTTCGCCCAACTCTCCCCGCGCGGTCAGGCTGCAATGTCCGGCTCCGGCATCGAGATCAGCGCGCTCAATCAGGACGGCATCTCAATCGACCTCTACGGCTCTTCTATCGATGCTCCGGTCGAAGGCCCTTGGGGCATTTACGAATTTGCTGTCTTCCTGGCGCTTATCGCGCTTCCCGCCGTTATCTCCGTCTCGCTCGGCGATTCCCATGTCAGCTCGCATCGCCCTTCGATGCAAGCAGCGTCTCAACCGCGCCCTGTTTCTAGGCGCCAAATTCGCTCTCATCGCAGCCATCGGCTTCGCCGCGTCGCTCGATCTCGCATACAGCAACACCCTCGGCTACTCACCGTTCGCGGAGTGTCTCCAGCTCCTCTGGTGCTTCACCATCTGTCTCTTTGGATTCCGTTGGGCAATCGCCGATCAGCGCAAACGATGCCCGGTCTGCCTGCGCCGCGTCACCAATCCAGCCACCGTGGGCCTGGCCTCGCGCACCTTCCTCGGCTGGAACGGCACCGAGATGATCTGCATGGGAGGCCATGCTCTCCTCCACGTTCCATCCCTGCCCACCAGCTGGTTCAGCGGCCAGCGCTGGCTTTACCTCGACAGCTCGTGGGAATTCCTCTTCGCCGACTCGTACGTCTATTGATCTAAACCAGCACCATCACCGCCTTTCAGCCTGACGCAGCCGCCATAAAGGTCCAAACTTGGTAGCGTACGTCGCTTCCGAATTGGCTCCAAGGCTGTCATTCCGACCGGACCCTGAACGTAGTGAAGGGGCAGCGGAGGAACCTGCAGTTGTTCTCAGTGCAGCCCCAAATCGAACGACTTCCCCATCGCCCACAAACCAGAGATTTCGGCTTTAGAACACGACCTTTGTTTTGCCAATTGAGGTGTCATCCTGAGCGCAGCGAAGGATCTGCGGCCGCTTTTGGCATCTCATCAGCCCGAAACTTCCGCTATCGGTCCAATCCACAAAAACCAGCGACGCATCTCTCCAAGGCTGTCATTCCGACCGCAGCGGAGGAACCTGCAGTTGTTCTCAGGTGAGCCCCAAAATCGAACGGCTTCCCCATTACCCACAAACCAGAGATTTCGGCCCTAGAACACGACCTTTGCTCGCCAAAGTCGCTGTCATTCTGAGCACAGCGAAGGATCTGCGGCCGCTTTTGGCATCTCATCAGCCCGAAACTTCCGCATCGGTCCAATCCACAAAAACCAGCGACGCATCTCTCCAAGGCTGTCATTCCGACCGCAGCGGAGGAACCTGCAGTTGTTCTCAGGTGAGCCCTCAAATCGAACGACTTCCCCATCGCCCACAAACCAGAGATTTCGGCTTTGGAACACGACCTTCGCTTGCCAATTGAGATGTCATCCTGCGCAGCGAAGGATCTGCTCTGAAAATTCGGTTTCAGCACGAAACGAGGGTGCCCCATCCAAGCGCAGCTTGGGTGGGAAAGCACGATCTCAACTGATTTTCATGGTCTTGGATGTCGATCCGCGACATCAACGACTGCGGTTGCTTTTGGCATCTCATCAGCCCGAAACCTCCCCATCGCTTACCACTCGCTCGCAGCTCCAGAAAACAGGCTCGATACTAGAGCGATATACTTCGCCATCGCGATTCGGATCGCCAACCCGATTCACATTCTCCGGCTTACAACGGAATAGTCGCATGAGCTACTGTTGTGACTCCGTGTCATAGACGAAATAAGCGCGCAATTCGATGTATTGGCCATGAAAGTCACTGGGTAGAGCTGGATACTTTGAATCGATAATTGCGAGCCATGCAGCGCGATCGAATGCGGTAATTCCCGAGCGGATTTCGAGGACCATGCTGCCATCCTTCAAGCGACCGTTTGGCATTACTTTGAATCGAATCGCGGCCTTGTTCTTTTTCGGCCTGGGAGAGTTGAACTCGGAAGGCTTGGGCGTTTTCCAGTTTCGTTCTGTTTCACCATGCCATTCTTTAAGCCACCTGCTGAGATCAGTTCCATGGGTATCCGACAGAATCTCCACCCCGCCTCTATCCGAGGTTGATTTAGAGATGTCATTTTGGGACTGCGACTGGGCGATGAATGGATGCGCGGCAAGCAAACATGCAATAGCAGAGACCGCAATTGTCAGTCGCATGTCGATCTTTCCTCCATTCAACTTCTTCGCGAGGAGTCTACCACTGAGGGGTCGCTCTACTAATCTACAAATTCTAGAAATGCGAACCGTCTCTTTTCCCAACATTCGGTTTCTTCACAAGGGGTGTCACCCCACCACAAATGTCAAGCGCCCTAACTTCGACATTCTGACTAAACGCCTGAATTCAAAGACAAAATTCCTTTCGCAGTCTTGCAGGTAATTTCCTTCATTTAAGGCACAATGATTCTGAGCCACAGAGTACCCGAACCGCGGCCCTGTTGCAGCCGGCGGAAGGGGTACCCCCACCCCCCTAAATATATTTACGTTTTTCCACAAATAGATTGCAGGTTTTTAGCAACGGCGATTCGTTCAATCTTCGCTTTTTGCGGTCAGGCGAACTTTTAGTCCGTTCTATTTCTTTGCGCTCTCTCCCAACTCCGCGTCAATCGCCTTCAGCAACTTTTCCTCTGGGTCGCCAAAATAATCCCAGAACATCACGCCACCAAGCTTGTGCTCTCGAACATATTTGCACTTCCCCGTCAGCGACTCCGGGTCTTCATACGACACAAAAATATGCTTGTCGGCGTTGTAAAGATACGGTGCCTTGGCCGCGTCGTCCCAGTAGCGCGTGAATCCCTGCCCTGCACCCAGCATGTTCGCTTCGATCGCGCTGTACGGCGCATAGGCTCCCGGAATCACCTTGCCCACCTGAAACAATCCGTGCTTCACATCCTGAACTTCGCCCCACTCGCGCCCATAAAACGGAACACCCAGCAGAATCTTCTCTCGCCGGCACTCCTGCCTTCTCATAAGCCCGCACCGCCTCGTCCGACGAAGCCTTTTTCGGATCTGCCGGATTGGCAAACAACGGAGCATGATGTCCCGTAGTCGGATCAGAACCCGCTTCATAGTAGTCATACGTCATCAGGTTCACCGTATCCACATATCGCTGCACCTTCCCCATCTCGGTGTTTGCAATCACGTCGTCGCCCGCGCCCATCGCAATCGTCAGGTAGAGCCGCCTGTGCGTCTTTTTTGACTCCGCATCAAAACGCCCGTGCAATTCCTCCAGCAGCGCCGTAAAGTTCTGCTTGTCCTCCACACGATGCGGGTGGCCCGCACCCGGCAGCCCCGGATACTCCCAATCAATGTCCAGTCCGTCGAGATCGTATCGCGCCAGAAACTCCATCACGCTGTCTTCAAATACGCGCCGGCTCTGCGCCGTCAATACCATGTCGGAGAAGTTCGTCGACCACAACCATCCGCCCACCGACACCAGTACGCTCAGTCGCGGATTCGACTTCCGCAGCGCCGTCAGTTGCGCGAAGTTCTGCACATCCGTGGGCTCGCCCAGCACCATGCGCCCGCCTTGAATGTTGGCGAACGCATAGTTGATGCGCGTCAAATATTGTGCATCCACCTGTCCGGGAGTCAGCGCAATGCCGCGCGTGAACACGTATCCCGTCACTTCCAGTTTTTCTGGAGTTCGAGGCGCAGCAAAACTGAATGAAGAAAGCGCAATCACAGCGCAGAAGCACGGAGCAGAAAACTCGAGACATAGGTTAGCCCACAACCAACCTACCAGAATCGCCCTCGTCGCGGGATATGGCCTACTGCGGTCTCGCGCCCATCGGTTTCTCGTGAATCAGCATCCACGACGTACCGAACTTGTCGCGTAGCTGCGCAAACCGCGATGCAAAGAATGTCTCCTGCATCGGCATGAAGACTTCCCCGCCATCGGCCAGCAGCGCGAACACCCGCTCCGCATCGGCATCGCTCGCAACGTTCAGGGCCAGATAAGCACTCCGCATCGGCTTCCACCGATCAGCGGGCACATCGCTTGCCATGACCATCGTCTCGCCGATCGTGATGGTCGCGTGCAGAACCGCATTCTCCATGCCGGCGATCACTTTGCTCGGATCCGGCATGTCTCCATGCTTCATCATCATCCCGATCCTGCCGCCCAGGTGCTCTTCGTAAAACTTGAATGCCTCGGCACAATTGCCGCCGTAGTTCAGATAAGTATTCAGTCTCATGGTCTGCCACCCCAGACATTTTGATGATCTCGCCACGCAAAGCGTCGCCATAAATCTCGGCCATACTCAACACCGTCCAAACAGCATACGGTTTATTCGCCGGAAGCGGGAACTGCCCCAACCAGGATGATCGGAGCGGTCGGTGTCGCCGACCCTTCGGCCTTTTCGATAGTCACCCCGAACGCCTTCGCGGGAACACCCTTCGGCAGCGGCGGCATCAACACGCTCGCGCTTCCCGCCGCATCTGGCCGGAACGTGCCCGCCGCAATAGGTGCCTGTCCATTCGCCGGAATCACCCACAGCTCATACGTCTTGTCCTGCGCCAGTTGTCCCAGATCATTGGCCTGGAACACCAGCCCGCCACTTTCCGCCAGATACACCGCGCGCCCCGTAGGCTCCGGCTTGGCTTTTGCTCCAGTAAGTAGAACTCGCTTAGCGGTCGGCGCTGTCAGCACCTCCAGCACCTGCTTTGCGCGCGCATTGGCCTCTGTCTGTTGTGCCGCAGCTTCCTTTTGCTGTGCCAACTCATCGTTCAATGAGCGCACCTTCTCTTGCAGCGAAAACGCAAAGAGCAGCAAGGCCGCGGCAGCAAGCCATCCGATCCACACCGCGGCACGTCGAGCCGGACGTTTCGAATCAATCGAGACAGCAGAGCCCGAACCTTCCGTTCGTCCTGGCTCTGACGAAATCCGCGCCATAAACCGTTCTCGCGCACCCTCCGGCAAGGGCTTTGGATCCACACTCACCGCCAGCAAAGCGAGATCGCCGTTCACTTCGGCCAGCGCCTTCCGGCACTCCGCACAGCGATCCAGATGCGCACGCACCGCGGCAAGCTCATGCGATCGCATGGCCTGCATTGCGTAGAGGACCAAATCCTCCTGCGGTATGTGTTCGTCCGTAATCATGCGGTGATCGCCTTTCTCAAAGTGCTTAATGCTGATCTGATCCGGGTCTTCACGGTTCCCAGGGGATCGCCCGTTCTTGTCGCAATCTCGGAGTGCGTCAACCCCTCAAAGAATGCCAGCTCCACTGATTTCTGCTGCTCCACCGGAAGGTCTTTCAACACCACCCTGACCTTCTCCATCATCTCGTTCCGCTCAACTTCAGACCCCAGGTCGCACGAGGATGCCAGCACCACATCGTCTACTGGATCCGTTGGCCTTCTTCGCCGCAGTGTATCGATTGCCCTATTGCGCGCCATCACCGCCAGCCACGCACCCAGCGAGCCTCGGCCCGGCACAAACGCATTCGGATTCCGCCAAACCTGAAAGAATATCTCCTGCATCACATCTTCAGCCTGCCCGGGATCGTTCAATACGCGCAGCGCCACTGAATACACCAGCCCGCTGTATCGATCGAAAAGCTCGGTCATAGCTCCCTGGTCGCCACCCTTTACTCGCGTCAAACACAACTCATCGCCCGCCGCACGATCCTTTGGGCCGCGACGCGTTGCATCCCCATCTGAAGAACGATAAGGCTCAGCTGACGGATTGGATGAGGTCTCACTCACAGGTCAAAATCGGGTAGCCACTGAAGAACAAACCGATTCTAGTGAGAATTTACGCGGGTGCCTAGAAAATTTCCGCATATTCTTGAATACCCTTGCCCCAACACCTTCTCATCCAAACACCCATACGGGTGTTAGCATCGACTGAAAGATGCAAACTAAAAAGCTTAAAATCATCCCCCTCGGCGGCCTCGGCGAATTCGGCATGAATTGCCTCGCGCTTCGCTGGGAAGACGACATTATCGTGATCGACGCCGGCCTCATGTTTCCGGAAAGTGAGCTGCTTGGCGTTGACATCGTCGTTCCCGACATTACTTACCTCGTCGAAAACAAGCAGCATGTCCGCGCCATCGTTCTGACCCACGGTCACGAGGATCACATCGGCGGCCTGCCATGGATTTTGAGCGAGACTCAAGGTCCCCGTTTACGCCACGGAGTTTACCCTGGCCTATGTCGAGGGCAAGCTCGAAGAGCACGAGCTGCTCGACGAGATCGACCTGATCGAGATTACGCCGCGGCAGAAATTCACCATCGGCCCGTTCACCATCGAGCCGATCCGCGTCACGCACTCGCTGGTCGATTGCGTCGCCCTCGCCATCGATACGCCGGTCGGCGTCGTGATCCACACCGGCGACTTCAAGATCGACCTCGTCGCCGCTCGATGACAAGGCCGTTCGACCTGCACACCTTTGCCGAGTACGGCAAGCGCGGTGTCCTCGCGCTGCTGCAGGATTCGACCAACGTCGAGCGGCCCGGTTACACGCCCAGCGAATCGCGCCGTCATTCCCGCGCCTCGACGAAATCTTTTCGCGCACCAAGAAGAAGCTCTTCTTCAGTTGCTTTTCCTCGTCGATTTACCGCATTCGCATCGCCATGGAGCTGGCGCGCATGCATGGACGCAAGGTCGTAGTGCTCGGCCGATCGATGATGGAGAGTACCGAGATCGCGCAGGACCTCGGCTACATCGAAGTCGCCGCCCGGCCTCGTCATCAATCCCGGCCAGATGCGCGACTATCCGCCCGAGCAGCTGATGATCCTTATCAGCGGAACACAGGGCGAGCCGATGAGCGCCCTCAGCCGCGCCGCGGTCGACAACCACAAGCACGCCCACATCGATGCCGGCGACACCGTGGTGCTCAGTTCGCGCATCATTCCCGGCAACGAGAAGGGCATCTTCCGCGTGATCGACCACCTCAGCCGGCGCGAGGCCAACGTGATCTTCGACGATGGGCTCTCACGGGCTGATCCACGTCAGCGGCCACGGCAGCCAGGAAGAGATGCGTCTCCTCATCAATCTCGTCCGGCCCAAGTTCTTCATCCCCATCCACGGCGACTACCGCAACCTCCGCCGTCATGCGCAGCTAGCCATGGAGACCGGCGCCGTCGAACACGCATTAGTCATTGAAGACGGCGACGTTCTCGAACTCGACCAGACCGATGCCCGCAAGAAAGACAAAGTTACCGCCGGCCGCATTCTCATCGATTCCGGTTCCACCATTGACGTCGTTGAAGACCTCGTGGTCCGCGATCGCCGCATCCTCTCCGAAGACGGCATCGTGCTCGCCGTGCTGGCCATCAACAAGCGCTCCGCCAAGATCGAGCGCGAGCCGGAGATCGTCATGCGCGGCTTCGGCGGCGCCGACATCACTGAAGAAGCGCGCCAGATAGTCCTCAAGACCGTCGACGCCCTCAGCAGTGAACAAAGAACCGACTACGGCATGGTCAAAGAAAAAGTCCGCGTAGAACTCAAGCGCCTGATACAGAAAACCACCGGTCGCCGCCCCATGATCATCCCCATAATCCTCGAAATCTGACGAATCGCTTTTCGGTGCGCCCTTCCACAACCCTGGGTGCCCCAGGTCTCGCTTCTGAGACTTGGGAAAAGGCGCGACTCTGCAGGATCTAGGGTGTCCCATCCATGACACAGCTTCATCGTGGCATGGGTGGGAAACCACGAATTCCGCGCTGGTCATCCTGAGCGCACCGAAGGATCTGCCCTGAAAATTCCGCGATCAATAGCGAGTGCCCGCATGCGTGTCCCCGCGCGAGAAGTTCCCGGAGGGAACGCAGGATAATAGCCCAGGGTGGAGCGCAGCGGAACCCTTAGCCAAACAACATTAGCCGCAGTCCCGGAGGGACGTCCGAGCCTGTCCGCATTTCCATGGTTCCTCGGGTGGCACTACGCGCCATGAACGACTGCGGTTGTATCAGTGCCGGGTGCCCCATCCATGGCGCAGTCTCATCGCGGCATGGGTGGGAAAGCACGAACCCCACCTTGTCGACTGAAGTCGAAGGATGCGCGGTTGTATCAGTGCCCATGGGCGACCCCGTGACTACCGTTACAATCGAATGCCAAGCGGCAACCGAAGGAACCAACTGATGGGAAATACGTGCGCCAGCGTTCATATCGCGTGGAGAGGCTCACCGGACGATGCCGCCAGGGCTATCAGCCGGTGCTATAGCAAGCTTGGCTACGAGCGCGTAAGAAAGCCGCCGGCTGAAGGCGCCAAGCATGTCGTCCTTCTAACGCGTAACGGCCAATCCTACGTCTCGGTTTACGACAGCGACAATGCCCAGCTCGACAACGGCGAACTGAAAGATCTCGCTCTGGGTGCTTCCAAAGCGATGCGAGCGCCTGCAGTATTCACCAGCCTCTACGACAGCGACACATTCGAATTCATCGTTTTCTTCAATGGGCGTCAGATCGACCTCTTGATGACCGACTCTGAAAGCTACGACGGCCCTCTGAAGCGCCTCAGCGACAAAGCCCGTCCAGCTAAATGGAGCAGCATCTTCAGTCGGGTGCTCAGCGCTGAGCAAATCAACGCGGCGGTAGCATCGCAAAGCGTTTTCGCCGACAACATCATCGCCTCACTGTCGGAACTGATCGGCCTCCGGCATGGGCAATCGCAGATGAATTATCAGGATTTCCTCGACGAGCCTGCTGAGATCACCACAGAGTTTCACTTCAAGAAAAAGCCGAAGTCGGTCTCCGAATCTCAGGCGCCCGATCTTCCCGCTGGCGAAATCAGGCTGAGTGATTATTTCGATACAGAGCAATCGTATTTGCGTTCTGTCTACCCCGCGAGTTTCCCGATCCCTGTTGGCCATGGTTGCGGAGCAAGATGGCTGGTTCTGAGCCAGGGTACGGGCTTCAGCGGAGGAACAGCGTCCATTCGGGTTTCCGGACCGCACACGCTGACACTCTCGAAGGCCATTATCGCCGGTTGTAAATTCCATAACGGCCAAATCGTCGGCAAGCTCGAAACATACCCGAAGATCGTCTCGCAGGAGGAAGCAGCGGCATTTGCCGAGACTCAGAAATTCAGCCTCATCCCCGTCGATTCCTCTTCCGGTGAATCCCGCGAGTTTCGTGGAGAGTTTTCTAATCTCATTGTCCCTGCAATGACTCCAGAGAGGACAACCCAGATCCTCTTGCTGATCGGACTGGATCTTCATGCCCACGCACCCGGTGAATGGGAGATCAACTTCACCATCCAACCAGGAGCGCAAACCAAAGTTGTGCACAACCTGCCGCCCGTGCGCATCGCAGCCCTCGAACGGACATGGTTGCCAGTCGTGTCTGGGGTGAATCCCCGCACCACATACGACAAATCCAATCTGAGCGCCGATCACCTGCGCGAACTGGAATACAAGCAATCAAGGATTCCCCTCAGACGCACGTTGGACCACCCCGCGATCGCTTCCACCGTTGCCATTCTGAACGACGAAGGGCAGCCGACGCTCGACGCCTGCAAGACCTGGTTCGAGACATGGCTTCGTCCGCTCGCGACCCAACACGAAGGCGAGATCCACATTCGCGCCGAAAAGCAGATGTCTGAGTCAGCCTATGTTGGAAAAACGAAGAAAAACCTCCCTGTGTCCGATTTCCTCAGCGACAAATCTTGGGGAAAGCTCTTCGATCACACCGGCAATTATCAAACCGTCTTCGTTAACTTCGTTCCCAGCGGTGGCGACCATCCGGTGGCGGGAATCGGGCTTCAACACAGCTTCAAGGAACACGGGAAGAGAGAACACGAAGGGCAGCAATTATTTGAAACGCTAAGCGCCATGCGCGGCCGTCCATTCGAGACCTTGCCGCTTGGAGGCACGTGGCACATCTTCAAATGGGTCATCAATCACCCGGATTGCTACAGCTATTTTGCGACTTCCGCCACCGCCATGGAGCAGCAGTTGGATAGCTTTGCCGCTGAGCACTCTCCCCTGCAGGCGTGGAGCAGCCAATGTACATGGAAACCCGAATTCGATTCCGCTGACTCCTTCGAACGCACCCTGTACGAAGAATCCAGCGTGTTGAACTGGTTTCGGGGAATTCTCAAAAATGACACCGGCCTGAATAGTGCAAAGATGACAGCCCCATGGTGCAGCAATGTGTTGCGAATGGTGACACCGCAAATGTGGCTCTGCCGCAAGCTGATTCAACAGATCGACAGAGCTGCGCTCGAACAAGTGGCCGAAGTCAGCGAAACCAACGGCGTCTATAAAGTGTCGCTTCGCCTCGGCTCCCCGCTCGACGCGCTGGAACTGGCGTTATTGCCCATCCTCCCCGTCGAAAGCGCCAGAATATCGGTTGTGTAACCAGGGACGCGATATGCATTCTTGATTGTGCTGTCCCCCGACACTGTCCTCATCGCAATGAAACTCATTTTCGACGCGCCAATTGGCGCAGGCCCCTTTTACGCGAAGTGTGGATTCCGCGAAGCCGCGCGCGTCATCCACAAGAGAGACCCGCTGGTCTATTTCGAGTTGATCCTGTCGAACTGATGCCGGTTATCTGTACCTTGATCCCTGCTTGTAAAATCCCTTCATGCGCCGTCTCCCGCTTACCTTCGCGCTCGCCGCGGTCCTTCTCACGCTTACGCTTCACGCCCAAACCTCCGATCTGAAACCAGCACCGGTCGTAGTCTGCCAATCCGCCGCCACCCTCGACGACTTGATCAAAGCCGTTGACGCCGCCGTCAGCGGACCCGGCAACCAGGATCGCACTTGCTTCCGCCAGCTCTTTCTCCCCGATGCGCGTCTCATTCCTATCCGCATCGGTCCCGACGGTACCTCTACACCGCGCATCCTCACCGTTGACGACTGGATCAACCTTGTCGCTAAGCGTGGCAGCGCCGTCTTCTACGAACGCCAGGTCAAGGTCAATGCCGAGACATGGGACCACATGGCGCATCTCTGGAGCACATACGAGACCCGCACCACTCCCGATGGCAAACCGCCTGAAGGCAAAGTAATCGATCGCGGCATTAACTCCATCCAGGCCATCTTCGATGGCAAACAGTGGCACGTAATCGAAATCGTCTGGCAGGCCCAGACCCCAGCCAACCCCGTCCCGGAGAAGTACCTCCCATGACCGTTGCAACTGATACCCTCGTCTCTCTCGACGCCATTCGCGCCGCCGCCGGCCGCATCGCCAACATCGCCGTCAAGACACCCCTCGTGCGCGCGTACTTGCCTGACGTTCCAGGACCCGGCAGTTCGCAACAGGTCTGGCTCAAACTGGAAAGCCTTCAGCCCATTGGCAGCTTCAAACTGCGCGGCGCCTCCAACAAAATCCTTCAGCTCACGCCCGAAGAAATCTCCCGCGGCGTCATCACCTACTCCAGCGGCAACCACGCCCAGGGTGTCGCGTATGCCGCTCGCGCAGTCGGCGCCAAGGCGGTAATCGTCATGCCGTCAAACGCCCCCGCTATCAAACGTGCCGCCACCTTGGCCTATGGCGCAGACGTTGTCGACGTCGGGGTTGCCTCCAGCGAGCGCCTCGCCAAGTCCGAAGAACTGGTGCGCAAGCACGGCTACGTCGTCATCCCCCCCTATGACGATGAGCAGATCATCGCTGGCCAGGCCACCTGCGGACTCGAAATTGTCGAACAACTCCCCGACGTCGATCTCGTTCTCGCCCCTGTCTCTGGTGGTGGCCTGCTCAGCGGAGTAGCCACCGCGGTCAAGCGCCTTCGTCCCAGCGTAAAAGTCTTCGGCGTCGAACCTGAGCTAGCCGGCGACACCGCCGAAAGCTTCCGCACCGGCAAGATCGTCACGTGGGGCGCAGAGCTCACCTCGCGCACCATCGCCGATGGCCTCCGCACTCAAAGCGTAGGCGAACGCAATTTCGCCCACATTCAGGCCTTCGTCGACGGCATCATCACCGTAACCGAATCCGAAATTCGCGCCGCCATGCGCGCCATCATCGCCTGCGCGCGCATCGTTCCAGAGCCCAGCGGAGCGGTCTCCACCGCTGCCTTGCTCTTCCACTCCGCACAACTGCCGTCCTACAAAAATGCCGTGGCTGTCGTCAGCGGCGGCAACGTCGACCCCGCTTTGCTTGCTCAGGTGCTCACTGAAACCGGCGCGTAACGTCGTTCGACTATGATCTTTCTTGTGAAGAACTCAAGATTCCGCGCGGTCTGGATGTCTGTTCTCTGCCTCGGTCTTTGCGTATTGCCGCTGTCCGGGCAGAAGAAGAAAGATAACCTGCAGAAGCCTATGGCGGGACCCCGCGCCACCGCCCTTCGCGTTACATGGCTTTATGTCTCCGCCAACCTCGAAGCCCAAAAAGTAGGTCGTGTGCAGATTGGTCGCGAGATAGTCGTCGCCGAAAAAAATGGCGATTGGCTGCGCGCCTACGCCAATACCGACGTCGAAGAAGAACACTCCAACGACGCACCCATCTTTGACACCGCCGAGGTCCCGCCCCCGATCTCGGGATGGATGCAAGCCAAGGGCGTCGTCATCGAAAACACGCCGAATGGCGACCAGATTCTCATGGGTGCAGCGGCCGACCAGGAGGCACAAGCCTCCGATCCGCGCGGGCCGGTCAATGCCGCCCACACCGCACATTTGCTCTATCGCCGACTCGTCGAAATGTTTCCCAACTCGCCGCTCGCCGCTGAAGCAGCATGGCGCTCCGCCGACATTCTCTGGCAGATTCAGAAGTCAGATTCGGCCAGCCGCCCCTCCGCCAAGGAAAGAGACCCCTACATGCGCGAACAGATGGACGAAGACGGCATGAAGAAGGTCATCAAGTACTACTCCGGCACCCGCCAGGCCGACTTCGCCGCATACGCACTCCTCGATAACAAGCTCTGCGGCGATTGGCAAGGTCAGGAAAAGTGTCCAGAAAAAGAAGCCGAAATCTACGAGAAGTACGCGGCTGAACATCCCGACAGCCCGCGCACCCCCCAGGCCCTTTACCAGTCCGTTTACCGCGAGGCAGTGCTCACAGATATGTACGCGTCCGACAACAACGACAAGAAAAGCGACGCCGCCCATAATCGCGCCCGTGAACTCGCCACCAGACTCAGAGATAAATTTCCGCAATCCGACTACACTGCGCGAGCCTCGATGCTCGTGTTCAAATTGGATCAAGGCATCGCCGTTTACGGCAGCGACAAAGAATAGCCACCAATGCGATCTGAAATGCCGAATCCCCCATCCACACCGGAGGCTTTTTGAACGTCTATATACAGTCAGTACTTCTCGGAATTATTGAGGGCCTGACCGAATTTCTGCCCGTCAGTTCCACTGCACACCTTCGCCTCGCTGAAGCCGTAATGCACATCCCGCTCGACGACGCTTATTGGAAGATGTACACCATCGTCATTCAGGCCGGTGCCATCCTCGCCTTGATCCTGCTTTATCTCGAGCGCATTGTTGCCTTCGTCAAGAGTTTCCCCCGAGGCGAAAGCGGAGATCGCACTTGGATGAACCATCCCATCTCCCTAACGTTCATCGCATTCGCCTGCACCTCGGTCATTGCCCTGCCACTGCACAAGCTGAGTGAAAAGCATCTCGGCAGCGTCGCGGTCATGGCCTGGGCATTACTGCTCGGCGGCATCATCATGTGGATCATCGATGCGCTCGATCAACGGCGACCTCATCTTTCGCCAGCAGTTGAGGGTCAAGAAGTGATACCTGCTTGCGGACCGCCGCACGAATTGAGCGGCGGTGTTTTTTGTGCTCTAAATGCCGCGGTCGGCATGACGGATGGGTGATGATCGTGACCACCGTTGCCAATACTCTTGCGGCCTTCGCTTTGTCGCTGGGCTTGATGCTCGGGGCGCCGACGACTGCGGCCAAGGCCGCCGACCCGGACTAACGAACGGGCCAAGCGTCAAGCATAAAAAGCCGAAGGCCGGCAGCGCCAGCCACGGCACGACGGTAAACAATCCCAATACCGGCAACGGCGCGCAAACGAACGGCGAACATACGCACAGCCATGCCAAGAGCGGCAACTGCAGCGGCTGCGGTGAGACCGCATTGCCGTATGACCCGGGAAAATTGAAACCGATTTGTAAGGCCAACACACCGCAACCGGCAAAGTTGCCGAAAGGTTGGGTAACAAAGGATAACTGCCACTACGTCAGACTCTACGACCACGATTTGGCCGGTCACCCGCTTTGGGAACAGGAAATAATCGCCTGCAACCAGGCGACATATGAAACGCCTTGGTCGAACAAGGAAACCAGCAGAGCGCCGGCTCCGACACCGACGCCCGATACCGATGATAGCTCTTTGGGTAAGCGACTAATTCAAAGCGAATCAGCGAGAGCGCACGGCGGGCAGCCCGATTGCACAAGCAACAACGGCCTTGCAGGCGACGTGGCCAACATCTTGTCTGGCTGCCATTAGAATCCAGCCTACCTAAGCCGCCGCTTCGTCTAATTAGCGCAGAAAAATCGAGTACCGCCTCGGTGAATGCCCTCGGTTGCTCGATATTGGAAATGTGCGCGGCGTCGAGCGCGGCGAGCCTGGCGCCCTTGATCTGGCGGGCGATCTCCTCGCCGGCGGCGGGCGGGGTCGCCGGGTCCTGCTTGCCGACGATGACAAGCGTCGGCGTGGTGACGCGCAGATTGGAGGCACGGAAATCCATGTCGCGGATGGCCTCGACGCAGGCGATATAGCCGTCCTTGTTGCTGGTGAGGAACATCTTGGTCATGCGCTCGATTGCTTGCGGCGAGCGCTCGCGGAAGCCCTTGGTGAACCAGCGCTCCATGTTCGGGCCGACGAGCTTTTCCAGACCGTTGTCGCGCACGAACTTGATGCGGTCGGCCCAGGGGCCCTTGTCGGCGTAATAGAAATTGGTGTTGGCAAGGACCAGCTTCTCGACACGGTCGGCGGCGTAAGCGCCGAGCCATTGCCCGTCCATGCCGCCCATCGATAGCCCGCACCAGTTCGTCGTCTTGATCTTGAGCGCGTCGAGGATGATGACGATGTCGCGGCCGAAGCGGTCGAAGCTGTAGGGGCCGGGGCTGGTGCCGGACTTGCCGTGGCCGCGGCGGTCCGTGCGGATGAGGCGGAAGTGCTTGGCGAATTCGGCGGCCTGGTCGTCCCACATGTGCAGGTCGGTGCCGAGCGAATTGCGCAACATCAGCACCGGCGCGCCGTCGCGGCCCTCGATTTCGACATTGAGCGGGCAACCGTCGGCGTCGATCGTCGGCATGTTAGTCCTCCCCGGTAAGTGTTTTTGCTTGTGGCAGTGGACGGTCGAGCGCAACACTTAATGCGCCGCGCGGCCGCTGCAAAGCTCTTTTCAGCGGGGCGGCGAGGGCTTAAGTCGGGAGTCGGGCCGCGGCCGGCCCGTAGTTTCAGGAGTGTGCGATGGCGATGGTGATGACCGGCGACGTGCAGCTGCCCGCGAGCCGGCAGGCGGTCTGGGAAAAGCTCAACGACGCCGAGACGCTGAAGGCCTGCATCCCCGGCTGCGAGGAGCTGGTCAAACTTTCCGATACTGAAATGACGGCCGTCGCCACCACCAAGATCGGCCCGGTCAAGGCGCGCTTCAAGGGCAAGGTGCACCTGACCGATCTCGACCCGCCCAACGGCTACAAGATTTCCGGGGAGGGCGACGGCGGCGTCGCCGGCTTCGCCAAAGGTGGCGCGACCGTCGCCCTGACCGAAAAGGACGGCGGGACGCTGCTCACCTATAACGTCGAGGCGCAGATCGGTGGCAAACTCGCCCAGCTCGGCCAGCGCCTGGTCAACGGCGCGGCCAAGAAAATCGCCGATGACTTCTTCAAGAACTTCGCCGCGGCGTTCGCGCCGACGTCGGCTTGATGCTGCCGCCCGGCGCGTCAGCTGTCGCTGTCGCGCTGTTCTTTATGGGCAGGGATGACGGTAGCCGTCATAACCCAAGTAGGTGCCCGACCTCGGATCGTAGGACTTAAACCGCTGCTCGCAATAGGCGACCGACCTGCCCGGTGCATACGCGTAACTCGGCTCATAATAGCCAGGCCCACCGTAATAATACGGCTGCTGCGCCGCCAGCACACCGCCGAGGATGGCGCCGGCCGCAAAACCCGCAATCGCGCCGCCGCCAGCCATCGCGATGATGGATGCCAATGCGGCGTTCGCCGGCACGCGCGATGAGGCTCGAGCCGCCAGCGCAATCGCAGCCACACCCGCCATGATCTTGATACGCATAAAATTTCCTCCCTGTTATGAAAGACGTCATGGGGACAAAGCCTCGGTCGCGGCAATGGTTCCGTGAAGTTTCCGTAACAAAACGGCCGGCCCGCTTGGCCGCTTCGCCCTTGACCCAGCGGGCGCTGCGGGTTCAGACTTAGTCCAGTTCTTGGGTGAAATCGCTTCGATTTGACCCTTCAGAAAGACCGACACGCCTGAACTGACGCAAAAAGAGGGCCTTTGGCCCCGAATTTGGGAGGACGATCATGCCAGCCGTATCGATGACGGTGAACGGCAAAGCTGTCACCGGCGACGTCGAAGCGCGCACCTTGCTGGTGCAGTTCCTGCGGGAAAATCTGCGGCTGACCGGCACGCATGTCGGCTGCGACACCTCGCAATGCGGCGCCTGCGTCGTGCATGTGGACGGCATCGCCGCCAAATCCTGCACGCTGCTCGCCTTGCAGTGCGAGGGCGCCAAGGTCACCACCATCGAGGGGCTCGCCGCGGCGAACGGGCCGCTGCATCCGATGCAGGAGGCCTTCCGCGAGAACCACGGCTTGCAGTGCGGCTTTTGCACGCCCGGCATGATCATGGCGGCGCTCGATATCGTGCGCCGCAAGGGCAACGATCTCGACGAGCACACCATCCGCGAGCAGCTCGACGGCAACATCTGCCGCTGCACCGGCTATCACAACATCGTCAAGGCGATCGCCGCGGGCGCCAAGGCCATGAAGGGAGGTGCCGTCGCGGCAGGCCGCGGAATAAGCGTTACGAAATTCAAGCAGCGAAAAATTCAAGCGTCATAAAAAAACAAGCACGGGAGGAAGACCGCCATGAGCGCGACCGGGATCGGCGCCTCGGTGCGCCGCAAGGAAGACTTCCGTTTCATCACCGGCCAGGGACAATACACCGACGACGTGGTGCGGCCGGGCGAGACCCGCGCCATGTTCGTGCGCTCGCCGCACGCCCACGCCAAAATCAAGAGCATCGACGTCAGCGCCGCGAAGAAGATGCCGGGCGTGGTCGATGTGCTTGACCGGCGCGCAATTGGCCACCGACAAGATCGGCAATCTGATCTGCGGCTGGGCGATCACGTCCAAGGACGGCTCGGCGATGAAGATGGCGCCGCATCCGGCGCTCGCCGCCGGCACCGTCAATCATGTCGGCGACGCGGTCGCCGTGGTGATCGCGGAAACGCAGGCGCAGGCGCGCGACGCGGCCGAGAAGGTCAAGGTCGACTACGAGGTGCTGCCCGCGGTCGCCGATCCCGCCAAGGCCAAATCGGGCCCGCAGATCCACGAGGTGGCGCCGAAGAACACGATCTACGAATGGTCGCTCGGCGACCAGAAGGCGACGGCGGCGGCCTTCGCCGCGGCCAAGCACGTCACCAAGCTCGACATCGTCAACAACCGGCTGGTGCCGAACGCGATCGAGCCGCGCGCCGCGCTCGCCGAATACGACGCCGGCACCGACCATCTCACGCTGTGGAATACGTCGCAGAACCCGCACGTGGCGCGGCTGGTGATCTCCGCCTTCGTCGGCATCACGCCCGAGCACAAGCTGCGCGTGATCGCGCCGGACGTCGGCGGCGGCTTCGGCTCGAAGATTTTCATCTATCCGGAAGAGGTCGTTTGTCTGTGGGCGGCGCGGAAAGTGCGCCGGCCGGTGAAGTGGACGGCGGATCGCTCGGAAGCCTTCCTCACCGACTGCGCATGGCCGCGACCACGTCACCCACGCGGAACTGGCGCTCGACGCCAACGGCAAGATTCTCGGCCTTGCGCGTCAACACCATCGCCAATCTCGGCGCCTACATGTCGACGTTCTCGTCGTCGGTGCCGACCTATCTCTACGCGCACGCTGCTGTCGGGCCAGTACGACATTCCGGCGATCTACTGCGAGGTGGACGCGGTCTACACCAACACCGTGCCGGTCGACGCCTATCGCGGCGCCGGCCGCCCGGAGGCGACCTTCGTCGTCGAACGGCTGGTTGAAGTCGCGGCGCGCGAGATGAGCATCGAGCCGGCGGAACTGCGCAAGCGCAATTTCGTCAAGTCGTTCCCGCACCAGACGCCGGTGATCATGGCCTATGACGCCGGCGACTATAACGCCTCGCTGAAGAAGGCGCTGGAGCTTGCCGACGTCAAAGGCTTCGGCAAGCGCAAGCGCGACTCGCGCGCGCAACGGCAAGCTGCGCGGCATGGGCTACTCGACTTATATCGAGGCCTGCGGCATCGCGCCGTCGCAGGCGGTCGGCTCGCTCGGCGCCGGCGTCGGCCTGTGGGAGATCCGCCGAGGTGCGCGTCAACCCGACCGGCTCGGTCGAAGTTCTGACCGGCTGCCACGCGCACGGGCAGGGACACGAGACGACCTTCGCGCAACTGGTGTCCGAGCGGCTCGGCATTCCGATCGAGAACGTCTCCATCGTGCATGGCGACACCGACAAGGTGCAGTTCGGCATGGGCACCTATGGCTCGCGCTCCGGCGCGGTCGGCATGTCGGCGATCGTGAAGGCGCTCGACAAGGTCGAGGCCAAGGCCAAGAAGGTCGCCGCCTTCATGCTGGAAGCGGCCGAAGGCGACATCGAGTTCAAGGACGGCAAGTTCACCGTCGCCGGCACCGACAAGGCCGCCGCCTGGGGCGACGTCGCGCTCAACGCCTATATCGCGCACAAGTTCACCGGCGGCGAGCTGGAGCCGGGCCTGAAGGAGACCTCGTTCTACGATCCGACCAATTTCACCTTCCCGGCCGGCTGCCACATCTGCGAAGTGGAAGTCGACAGCGAGACCGGCAAGACCGAGATCGTCAACTGGACCGCGGTCGACGACTTCGGCACCGTGATCAATCCGATGATCGTCGAGGGCCAGGTGCACGGCGGCGTCGCGCACGGCATCGGCCAGGCGCTGCTCGAGGGCGCCGTCTATGACAAGGACGGCCAGCTCGTCACCGGCTCGTTCATGGACTACTCGATGCCGCACGCGCATGACCTGCCGTCATTCGCGGTCGGCCTCACCGAAACCAAGTCGCCGTCGAATCCGCTCGGCATCAAAGGCTGCGGCGAGGCCGGAGCGATTGCCGCGCCGGCGGCGGTGATCAACGCCATCACCGATGCGATCGGCAGCGAGAAGATATCCATGCCGGCGACCGCCAACGCGGTCTGGACGGCGATGCAACAGGCCCCGGCGGCGCGCCAGGCGGCGGAATAACGGAGACCACCAATGTACAATTTCGTGTTTCACCGGCCCACCACCGTCCGCCAGGCGGCCGGGCTGCTGTCGAAGATCCCCGACGGGAAGATCCTCGCCGGCGGCCACTCGCTGATCCCGGTGATGAAGCAGCGGCTGGCGAGCCCGACGGCGCTGATCGATCTGTCGCTGGTCGAAGGTCTCGCCGGCGTCGAGCAGAAGGGCCGTTCGGTCGTCATCGGCGCCATGACGCGGCATGCCGACGCCGCCAATTCGCCGGTGCTGCAGCAGGCGATTCCGGGCCTCGCCATGGTGCCGAATTCGATCGGCGATCCGCAGGTGCGCAACCGCGGCACCATCGGCGGCTCGATCGCCAACAACGATCCCAACGCCGACTATCCGGCGGCCTGCCTGGGCCTCGGCGCCACCATCATCACCAACAAGCGCCGCATCGCAGCCGACGATTTCTTCACCGGCATGTTCTCGACCGCGCTGGAAACCGACGAGATCATCACCAAGGTGCAGTTCCCGATCCCGCGCAAGGCGGCTTACGAGAAGTTCAAGCATCCGGCCTCGGGCTTTGCCCTGGTCGGCGTGTTCGTGAGTAAGCGCGGCTCGGACATCCGCGTGGCGGTGACCGGCGCCGGCTCGAACGGCGTGTTCCGCGTCAAGTCGTTCGAGGAGGCGCTGAAGAAGCGCTTCGCGGCGAAGTCGCTCGAAGGGCTGACCATCCCGGCCAACGGCATGAACGCGGACATCCACGCCAGCCCCGAATACCGCGCGCATCTGGTCGGCGGTGCTGGCGCGCCGCGCCGTGGCCAAGGCGACGGCGTAGATTTCGCTCGTGCCCCCGACGCGGCGCAACGCGACAGCGGTGCGCCGCAGATCCGGGGCCCAGCTTTTCCGATGAGTTCGAACCTGGGTCCCGGTTCTGCAGCGCGTCACTAACGTGCCGCGCTGCGCCCGGGACACGAGCTCTACTTGTCCAACTCCGCCAGCAGATCGTGCAGGTCGAGCGGGTTGGTGAACATCTTCAGCGAGCCGTCCGGTTTTTGCGGCCACTGCTCCTTCGGCCGGTCCCAGTAGAGTTCGACGCCGTTGTCGTCGGGGTCGCGCAGATAAAGCGCCTCGGAGACGCCGTGGTCGGATGCGCCGTCGAGCGGGATCTTGGCGACGATCAGGCGGCTGAGCGCGTCGGCCAGCAGCTTCCGCGTCGGGTAGAGGATGGCGGTGTGGTAGAGGCCGGTGGTGCCCGGGGGCGGCGGCGAGCCGCCCAGGCTCTCCCAGGTGTTCGAGCCCGATATGATGGTGGTAGCCGCCGGCGGAGATGAAGGCCGCGCCGGGCCGGCTGGTGGTCAGCTCGAAACCCAGCACGCCGCAGTAGAAATCGAGCGCGCGCTGCAGATCGGCGACCTTCAGGTGGACATGGCCGATGCGCACGCCCTCGTCGATGGTGGGCAAGCGCAAATGCCGGGCTTTCAAGCGTCTCGGAACGGGACATGGCAGCTATCCTTGCTGCGACCTTGGGCTGGTGGCGGGTCGTCTGGCTGGCTACATGTAGTCCTGCGCCCCGACCGGTTAAAGTGTCATCGAGGATACTTGAGAATGGCCATGACACCGCTCCCCGACAGCATCGAGGCGACGCTCGCGCTGCTGGCCAAGGCCGATTACATCGCCGACCGCTCGCTGGCGACGGTGCTGTATCTGGCGCTGAACATGGGCCGGCCGCTGTTCGTCGAGGGCGAGGCCGGCGTCGGCAAGACCGAGATCGCCAAGGTGCTAGCCGCGACGCTGGGCCGGCGGCTGATCCGCCTGCAATGCTACGAGGGGCTCGACGTCTCCGCCGCGGTCTATGAGTGGAACTACGGCGCGCAGATGATCGCCATCCGCCTCGCGGAAGCCGAAGGCGAGGGCGACCGCGCGCGCATCGAGCACGACGTGTTCTCCGAGCGCTTCCTCATCAAGCGGCCGCTGCTGCAGGCGCTGGAGCCGGACCCGAACGGGCCGCCGGTGCTGCTGATCGACGAGATCGACCGCACCGACGAGGCCTTCGAGGCGTTCCTGCTCGAAGTGCTGGCCGACTTCCAGGTGACGGTGCCGGAGCTCGGCACGGTGAAGGCTGAGCATCCGCCGATCGTGCTGGTCACCTCGAACCGCACGCGCGAGGTGCACGACGCGCTCAAGCGGCGCTGCCTCTATCACTGGGTCGGCTATCCGAACGCCGAGCGCGAGCTGAAAATCTTGCGCGCCAAGGTGCCGGGCATCGCCAAGAAACTGTCCGAGCAGGTGGTCGCCTTCGTGCAGGCGCTGCGCAAGGAGGACCTGTTCAAGCCGCCCGGCGTCGCCGAGACGCTCGACTGGGCCGGCGCCTTGACCGAGCTCGACGTGGTGGCGCTCGATCCGGCGACGGTGTCGGACACGCTCGGCGCGCTGCTGAAATACCAGGACGACATCGCCCGGCTCGACGGCACCAAGGTCAAGGCGCTGCTCGACGAGGTGAAGTCGGAGCTGCGGGCGGCGGAGTAATCGCCATGGCCGACAATCAGGGCCGTCTCGCCGAAAACATTCTCTACTTCGCGCGCGCGCTGCGCGCGGCCGGCATTCCGGTCGGGCCAGGCGCGTGCTCGATGCGCTGGAAGCGGTGAACGTCGCCCATGTCGGCGACCGCGAGGATTTCTACTGGACGCTGCATGCGGTGTTCGTGAAGCGGCACGAGCATTCGATTCTGTTCGACCAGGCCTTCCGCATCTTCTTCCGCAAGCGCGGCTATATCGAAAAGCTGATCGCCTCGATGCTGCCGGAGATCGCGGCGGGCGAGCCGAAAGCGCCGCCGCCCGGCGCGCAGCGCGTGCAGGAGGCGCTGTTGTCCGGCCTCAACACGCGCGACGAGGAGAAGCAGGAGGTCGAACTCGACACGCGGCTCACCGTCTCCGACCGCGAGGTGCTGCAGAAGAAGGATTTCGCGCAGATGACGGCGGCCGAGATCGCCGCCGCCAAGGAGGCGATCGCGCGGCTGGCGCTGCCGTTCGATCAGGTGCGGACGCGGCGGCTGGCGCCGAGCCGGCGCGGCCATCTCATCGACATCCGCCGCACGCTGCGCGCCAGCATGAAGGCGGGCGGGGCGCTGATCGATCTGAAATATCTCGGGCCCCGGCAGAAGGAGCCGCCGATCGTGGCGCTGCTCGATATTTCCGGCTCGATGAGCCAGTACACGCGGCTGTTCCTGCATTTCCTGCACGCCATCACCGAGCGGGAAAAGCGCGTCACCACGTTTCTGTTCGGCACGCGGCTGACCAACGTCACGCGCGCCATCCGGCAGCGCGATCCCGACGAGGCGCTTGCCGCCTGCTCGCGCCAACGTCGCCGACTGGTCGGGCGGCACGCGCATCGCCACCTCGCTGCGCGCCTTCAACAAGCAGTGGGCGCGCCGCGTGCTCGGGCAGGGCGCGGTGGTGCTGCTTGATCACCGACGGGCTCGAGCGCGACGCCGAGGACGACATGCTCGGCTTCGAGATCGACCGGCTGCACCGCTCCTGCCGGCGGCTGATCTGGCTCAATCCGCTGCTGCGCTTCGAGGGCTTCGAGGCGCGCGCCAAGGGCGTGAAAACCATGCTGCCGCATGTTGACGAATTGCGGCCGATCCACAATCTTGAAGTCGATGACCGAGCTGGTGACATGCGCTGTCCGGGCAAGGCGCGCAAGGGCACCGATCCGAAGCTGTTGGCTGAAGAAAGTAGCCTGATGGAGGCGAAAATGCTCTCACGCGATGAAGACATTCTCAAAGCCGCCGAGGACTGGCGCAAAGCCGGGCGCGGCGTGGCGCTCGCGACCGTGGTGGAGACCTGGGGCTCGGCGCCGCGGCCGGTCGGCTCCAATCTGGTGATCGACAACGAGGGCAATTTCCTCGGCTCGGTGTCGGGCGGCTGCGTCGAGGGCGCGGTGGTCACCGAGGCCATGGACGTGATCGACAGCGGCAAGCCGAAGATGCTGGAATTCGGCGTCGCCGACGAGACGGCCTGGAATGTCGGGCTGTCCTGCGGCGGCACCATCCGCGTCTATGTCGAGAAGGTGAGCTGACGTGAACCTCGACATTCTCCACGCGCTCAATGCCGAACGCGCCGCGCGGCGCGCGGTCGTCGTCGTCACCGATCTGGCGAGCGGCGCGCAGCGGCTGGTGAAGGCCGCCGACGCTGCGCAAGGATCCGCTCGCCGACGTGATCGAAAAGCACCTGCGCATGGGCAAGAGCGGCATGGAGGAGACGGCGCAAGGCCGCGTCTTCCTCACCGTGCATGTGCCGTCGCCGCAACTCGTCATCACCGGCGCGGTGCACATCAGCCAGACGCTGGCGCCGATCGGGCAATTGCTCGGCTACGACGTGACCATCGTCGATCCGCGCACGGCCTTTGCCATCGATCGAGCGCTTTCCCGACGTGAAGGTGATCGCCGAATGGCCGGACGTGGCGCTGCCGCCGCTCAACGTCGATCACTACACGGCCTTCGTCGCGCTCACGCACGATCCCAAGATCGACGATCCGGCGCTGCTGCATGCGCTGACGCGCGATTGTTTCTATATCGGCGCGCTCGGCTCGCGGAAGACGCATGCCAAGCGTCTCGACCGGCTGAAGCAGGCCGGCGTCAGCGACGCCGACCTCGCGCGCATCCATGCGCCGATCGGGCTTGACGATCGGCGCGGTGTCGCCGGCCGAGATCGCGGTCGCCATCATGGGCGAGATCACCGCCACGCTGCGGCTGAAGGCTGAGAAGGCGGCGGAGGCGGCATGAAATTCGGCCCCGTCGCACCGGCGGACGCGCTCGGCGGCACGGCGGTGCATTCGATCCGCCAGGGCGATCTGGTGCTCAAGAAGGGCACGCTGATCGGGCCGGCCGAAGTCGCGGCGCTGAAGGCCGCGGGCGTCACGGAAATCGTGGTGGCGCGGCTCGAGCCGGGCGACGTGTCCGAGGATCAGGCCGCCGCCGACATCGCCGCCGCGGTCGCCGGCGAGGGCGTGCGCGCCGACCACGCCTTCACCGGCCGCTGCAATCTGTTCGCGGAAAACGCCGGCGTGCTGGTGGTCGACAAGGACGCGATCGATCGGCTCAACCGCATCGACGAGGCGGTGACGCTCGCGACGCTGCCGGCGTTCAAGCCGGTGGTCGCCGGCGAGATGATCGCCACGGTCAAGATCATTCCGTTCGCGGTTGCCGGCAGCGCGCGCGACGCCGCGGTCGCCGAAGCAGGAAGGCAAAGCCGGTCATCCGCGTCGCGCCCTACAAGGTGCGCAAGCTCGGCATCGTCTCGACGTTGCTGCCGGGTCTTGCGCCCAAGGTGGTGGACAAGACGCTGAAGATCACCGAGGCGCGCATCGCGCCGACGGGCGCGGCGATCGTCGCCGAGCGGCGCGTGCCGCACGAGAAGGCGCGCTCGCGCGCGCCATCGACGAGGTGCTCAAAGCCGGCGCCGAACTGGTGATCGTGTTCGGCGCCTCGGCCATCGCCGACCGCCGCGACGTCATCCCGGCGGCGATCGAGGCGGTCGGCGGCGAGATCGAGCATTTCGGCATGCCGGTCGATCCCGGCAATCTGATGCTGATCGGCAAGGCCAAGGGCGCGGCCGGTGATCGGCGCGCCCGGCTGCGCGCGCTCGCCCGAAGGAAAACGGTTTCGACTGGGTGCTGATGCGGCTGCTCGCCGGCTTGCCGGTGTCGCGCGAGGACATCACCGGCCTGGGCGTCGGCGGGCTGCTGATGGAGATCGTCACGCGGCCGCAGCCGCGCAGCGAACCGCAGCCGGAGAAGGGACGCCACATCGCCGCGGTCGTGCTCGCCGCCGGCCGCTCGACGCGCATGGGCGCGGTCAACAAGATGATCGCCGAGATCGGCGGCAAGCCGCTGGTGCGCATCGCCGCCGAGCAGGCGCTCGCCTCGCGCGCGCAGCCGGTCATCGTCGTCACCGGGCATCAGCGCGAACGCATCGAAGCGGCGCTCGCCGGCCTGCCGTGCGCTTCGTGCACAATCCGGATTACGCCGACGGCCTCGGCACCTCGCTGAAGGCCGGCATCGCCGCCGTGCCCGAGGATGCCGACGGCGCCATCGTCTGCCTCGGCGACATGCCGCAGGTGGACGCCGCACTGATCGACCGGCTGATCGCGCGCCTTCGATCCGGAGCGCGGCGCGCTTATCGTGGTGCCGAGCATCGAGGGCCGGCGCGGCAATCCGGTGGTCTGGTCGCGGCGCTTCTTCCACGACCTGATGCGATCCAGGGCGACATCGGCGCCCGCCACCTGATCGGCGCCTATGCCGAGGCGGTCGCCGAAGTGCCGGTCGCCGGCGAGGCGGCGCTGACCGACGTCGACACGCCCGAGTCGCTTTCCGCGGTCAAGGCGGAAATCGAACGCGCCTGAGATTCGAATCATTGATCGATTCCGCGACTCGGCCCCTAGGTGCCTCCGAGCATGGTTGGGGAAGGGCGATGACGGACAGCTTCACGCCGGTCATGCGCGCGCTGGTCGCCGCCACGTTGCTGCTGGCGACGGCTGACGCTGATGCTGGTCGCCGTCAATACCGCGCGCGCGGCCGGCGCGCTGGCGATCGGCTCCTGCGGCGCCTTCGGCGAGGCCTTCGATTTCGCCAGCGTCGACGGGGCGCGGCAAAGCGCGCTGGCGAAGTGCCAGGCCGAGGGCTGCCGGGTGGTGACGACGGTCCAGCACGGCTGCGCGGCCTTCGCGGTCGATTTCGCCAACCCCTGCGGCGCGCACGGCTGGGGCCAGGGGCCGCGGCTCGGCCGCAGCCAGAACGCGGCGCTGAAATCCTGCTACCACGACGGCGGCAAGGAGTGCGTGATCCGCACCTTCTTCTGCGACGCCAAAGGCTGATTTCGGCCCGCGCGCCGCCGTATCCCATTGATTTAGCATGCACTATTTTCCGCTTGCCGGCGGCGTTGCCTTGCCCTATAAAATGACTGACCAGTCAGTCAGTAGATGCAGACCATGCCAGCGCGCCGCGCCGTTTCGACTCAAGCCGCCCAAGCCGGGCAAACGCCGCCGCCAAGCGCAGGGCGCGCAGCCGCGACCGCCGCGAGGCGATCCTCGCCGCCGCGCTCGAGGAGTTCTCCAGCCGCGGCTTTGCCGCGACGCGGCTCGACGACGTCGCCCAGCGCGCCGGCGTCGCCAAGGGCACGATCTATCTCTACTTCCGCGACAAGGAGAGCCTGTTCCAGGAACTGATCCGCGCCATGCTGACGCCGCTGGTCGGCACCATCGAGGCGATGGGCGAGGCCGACATTCCGATCGGCATGCTTGCCGACCGCAGCTCGTCGATCTGTTCGTGCGCGAGGTGTTCGAGACGCGGCGCAAGGACGTGATCCGGCTGATGATCGCGGAGGGCCGCCGCTTCCCCAAGCTCGCCGAGTTCTACTACCGCGAGGTGCTCTCGCGCATCATCGCCGCCATGCGCAAGCTGTTGCGCCGCGCCGCCGCGCGCGGCGAGGCGCCGGCGGCGCTGGTCGATTTTCCGCAACTCATCGCCGCGCCCGGTCTGGTCGCCATCGTCTGGAGCGGGCTGTTCGACCGCTTCGAGCCGCTCGACGTGCGCGCGATGATGCGGGCGCATGTCGATATCTTGTTCGGCCCGAGGAGGGCGGCATGAGAATGAAGTTTGCGAGCGTCGCTGGCCTGCTGCTCGCGGGGCTGGTGCTCGCCGGCTGCGCCAAGGACAACGACCGCGAGCTGCAGGGCTGGGTCGAGGCCGAGCTGATTTTCGTCAGCCCCGACGAGCAGGGCCGCGTCGAAACCGAGCGGGTGCGCGAAGGCGACCGCGTGACAAAGGGCGAACTGCTGTTCACGGTCGACAACGATCTGCAGGAGGCCGATCTGGCGGTGAAGAAAACCGCCGTGCTCAACGCCCAGCAGAACTACGACCGCGCCAAGGAACTGCTGAAGACCGCGGCCGGCACGCAGAAAAACTTCGAGGATGCCGAAGCCGGCGCTGCGCCAGGCCAAGGCCAATCTCGGACGCCTCGAAAACGCGGCTGACGCGCCGCGACGTGTTCAGCCCGGTCGACGGCACGCGTCGCAGCAGGTCTATTACCGGCCGGGCGAAATCGTGCCGGCGAGGCGGCCGGTGGTGGCGCTGCTGCCGCCGGGCAATCTCAAGCTGCGCTTCTTCGCGCCGGAGGCGCTGCTGCCGCAGATCAAATACGGCGAGACGGTCGCAGGTCACCTGCGACGGCTGCGACAAGGGCCTGACCGCGAAGGTGACCTTCATCTCGCGCAGCGCCGAATTCACCCCGCCGGTGATCTACAGCCTGGAGGAGCGCGCCAAGCTCGTCTTCCTGATCGAGGCCCGCCCGAGCACCCGGAGAAATTCCGCGTCGGCCAGCCGGTGACCGTCACGCTGCCGCAGGGGGCGCCGCAACGAGACCGCAAATGAGCGCGCAAGACGTGGCGCAAATCCGCGGCAGGACATCGTCATCGACGTCCACGGCCTGACCAAGAAATTCGACGGCCGCGCGGTGGTGCGCGACCTGTCGATGCAGGTCAAGCGCGGCACCATCTACGGCTTCCTCGGCCCCAACGGCTCCGGCAAGACCACCACCATCCGCATGCTGTGCGGCCTGCTCACGCCCGACGAAGGCACCGGCACCTGCCTCGGCTACGACATCCGCACCGAGACCGACAAGATCAAGCGCCAGGTCGGCTACATGACGCAGCGCTTCAGCCTCTACGCAGGACCTCTCGGTGCGCGAGAACCTGGAATTCATCGCCCGCATCTACGGCATCGAAAAGCCGGTCGCCGCCGCGCGCGCGGCGATCGAGCGGCTCGGCCTGACCGGCCGCGAGGAGCAGATCGCCGGCGAACTGTCCGGCGGCTGGAAGCAGCGGCTGGCGCTCGGCGCCTGCACGCTGCCGAGCCCGCAACTGCTGCTGCTCGACGAGCCGACCGCCGGCGTCGATCCCAAGGCGCGGCGCGATTTCTGGAACGAGATCCACGCGCTCGCCGCCGACGGCCTCACCGTGCTGGTCTCCACCCATTACATGGACGAGGCCGAGCGCTGCCACGAGATCGCCTACATCGCCTATGGCGAATTGCTGGTGCACGGCACCGTCGAGGAGGTGATCGCGGCCTCGCATCTGACGACCTATATCGTCAGCGCCGCGAACGGCGAGGGGCTGAGCAAGCTCTCCGACGAACTCACCGGCAAGCCGGGCGTCGACATGGTGGCGCCGTTCGGCACCAGCCTGCACGTGTCCGGGCCGCGACGCAGGCGCGCTCGACGCGGCGATCGCGCCCTATCGCCGAGCGCAAGGACCTCACCTGGAAGCGCGTCCGAGCCCTCGCTCGAGGACGTGTTCATCGACCTGATGAGCAGGGCGAAGGACAATTTCCAATGACGCATATGCTTCCGCAACGCGCTCCGCGCCGCCTTCCCGGCGACGGCTTCTGGCGCAAGACCTGGGCGATGCTGATCAAGGAGTTCATCCAGCTCAGGCGCGACCGCGTGTCCTTCGCCATGATCATCATGATCCCGCTGCATGCAGCTCATGCTGTTCGGCTACGCCATCAACACCAATCCGCGCCATCTGCCGACCGCCGTGCTGTTGCAGGAGCACAGCGATCTCGGCCGCTCGATCCTCGCCGCGCTTGCAGAACACCAAATATTTCAAGGTCACCCAGCTGCCGCACAGCGAAGCCGAGGTCGACCGAACTGCTCGCCTCGGGCAAGGTGCTGTTCGCCGTCGAAATTCCGGCGAATTTCGAGCGCGCGGTGCGCCGCGGCGACGAGCCGGCGATGCTGGTGATCGCCGACGCGACCGATCCGGTCGCCGCCGGCTCGGCGCTCGGCGCGCTCGGCCAGTTGGTGCAGACGGCGCTCGCGCACGACCGCGCCATTCCGGCGGGCGCCGCCCCGCCGTTCGAAATCCGCACGCACGCGCGCTACAACCCGGCCGGCGCGACGCAGCTCAATATCGTGCCGGGCCTCGTCGGCACCATCCTCACCATGACCATGCTGATCTTCACCGCGCTGTCGGTCACGCGCGAGATCGAGCGCGGCACCATGGAAAACCTGCTGTCGATGCCGATCACGCCGGTCGAGATCATGCTCGGCAAGATCATCCCCTACGTCTTCGTCGGCTTCGTGCAGGCCGCCCTGATCATCGGCATCGGCGTGTCTGCTGTTCGGCGTGCCGATCGTCGGCAGCCTGCTGCTGCTGGCGGCGTTGTCGACGCTGTTCATCGCCACCAATCTGTCGATCGGCTACACCTTCTCGACCGTGGCGCAGAACCAGTTGCAGGCGATGCAGATGTCGATGATGTTCTTCCTGCCCAACATCCTGCTGTCCGGCTTCATGTTTCCGTTCGCCGGCATGCCGGTCTGGGCGCAATGGATCGGCGAGGCGCTGCCGCTCACGCATTATCTGCGCATCGTGCGCTCGATCATGCTCAAGGGCTCGGACCTCACGGCCTGCGCTACGACGCCGCGGCGCTGCTCGTGCTGATGCTGATCGCCATGACGATCGCGGTGACGCGCTTCCGCCGGACGCTGGACTGAGCGTGATTAACGGCGTGTCAGCACGCCGAAGCGGACATAGAGGCTGGTGCGATGGTCGCTGTCGTCCGACCAGCCGGCCGCCGCCGACCATTCGGCGTCTTCGGTCTTGAAGCCGGTGACGTGCGCGCCGAAGCGCAGCTGCCGGTAGCCGTCGCTGGCGAACATCTGCGCCTCCGGGCCGAGATAGAACCGATCGAACGCGCCGCCAGCCATAGGCAAGCGCGCGCCGAATAGCTGGTGGCGATGGTCGAGATCGAGGCGTCGGCGGCGATCATGGTCGTCGGCGTCGGCTCGTACCAGAGATCGACCGCCGACGCGCAGCGCCGAAATCGCTGCCGCGCAACCGGCTTGCCGGATCGTCCGGCGAAAGGCGGTGGTCTTGCAGATCGAGTCCGGCGAAGACTTTCACCTCGAGCCGGTCGCGCTTGAAGCGCCAGCCGGGCAGCACCTGCGCCACGAATTCGCGGCCGATCACCTCGGTCGCCGAGCGCGCCGGACGCAATAGCGGTAGAGCGCCGCCGGACATCACCGTCTTGAGGGTGAAGCCTTCTGGTCGAGCCCGCCAGGCGACCACAGCAGGCCGCCATAGGTGAAGGCGCCGTTGCGCCAGAGGTCGCTGCCGGTAAACAACAGATATTGCGCGCCGTCGTCGCCGGCCCAACTCGGCGCGGCGGACACGCACCAGACACAAACAGTGAAGGCCGCGGCGAGGACGACCGCCGCGCGAACGCGCCTCCCGCCACGCATCGAGGCCCCCGAGCCCCGCGCAGGTCCGGCGCTACCGCACCGGGATACCTACGCAAACTAGAGCGTGGCGTGCCGCTGTCAGCTTGTCTAGCGCGAAGTTGCTGCTTGGCCGAGCTGCGCCGCGGCGGGCTGCGCCGAGCGTGCGGTGGATCATGGCGGAGAAGGCGCTCGGGCTGGCATAGCCGACCGAGGCCGCGGTCTCCGCCACCGAGGCGCCGTCGGACAGGCGCGCCAGGCCGTCGATGGCGCGCAGCCGCGCGCGCCATTCGGCAAAGCCCAGGCCCGGTTTCGCTGCGGAAGATGCGCGCCAGCGTGCGCCGGCTGGCGCCGGCCTCATCGGCCCAGCGGTCGAGGTCGTGAGTCGATGCTGGAATTGTCGAGCAGCGCGCGGGCGACGCGCAACGCGCGCGCATCGCGCGGCATCGGCACTTCAAGGCGGCGTTCGCGCAGGCGGGCAAGCTCGGTGAGGATCAGCTGCGCGACGCTGCCGCCGCGGCCGTTCTCGTCGTAGTCGACCGGCTCCTCCAGCAGCGCCAGGATGAGTTCGCGCAGCAGGCCGGAAATCTCGACCAGCACCGGCTGTTGCGGCAGCGTCTCGCAAGCGCGCCGGCGTCGATGTAGACGGTGCGCATTTCGACGTGGCTGCGCATGGTGACGCTGTGCGGCCATTGCGGCGGCAGCCACAGCGCGCGCGCCGGCGGCACGATCCAGGCGGCTTCCGCCGTCTCCACCCGCATGATGCCGCTGACCGCGTGCAGCAATTGGCCGCGGCGGTGCATGTGCAGCGGAATGTGGTGGCCGGCGTCGCAAGGTGCGCGCCATGACCGCGACCTGGCGCGGCGCGTCGTCCAGATTGCGGCGGTATTCAGGTATGGTCTCGGTCTTGGCCCATATCGCGACGAAAATCGACCGAACATCGCCAAATGGCAAGGGCTATATTGACAATGGCGAGATTCAGCGACTTCAAGCCCCGAAAGCGTCAGAACCGGCCGAATGAGCCCGAGCAACAGCCCACATGTCCTTCGTCCAGACCACGCGCCGACGACGCCGCCCGCCGCCGCTCGATCGCCTTCCTCAATCTGGCGCACGGCGCTCGACCATTTCGTGCTGCTGATCTACCCGACCGTCGTGATCGGGCTCGAGGTGGTCTACGGCCGGCCCTATAGCGAACTGATCGCGCTCTCGAGCACGGCGTTTCTCGCCTTCGGCATTTTCTCGCTGCCGGCCGGCTGGCTCGCCGACCGCTGGAGCCGCCGCAACATGATGGCGGCGTTCTATTTCGGCTGCGGCGTCGTCGCTGATCGGCATCGCGCTGGCGCCGAACTTGCTGATGCTGTCGGTCGTCGATGTTCGCGCTCGGCATGTTCGCCGCGATCTATCACCCGGTCGGCATGGCGATGCTGATCGAGGCCTCGCAACGCGCGCGGCCGCACGCTCGCCTTCAACGGCGTCTGCGGCAATCTCGGCGTGTCGCTCGCCGCCGGCATCAGCGGCGCGCTCGCCTACTGGATCAGCTGGCGCGCGGCGTTTTTCGCGCCGGCCTGTGCGTCTGCATCGCCACCGGCGTCGTCTATCTCTGGCTGACGCCGGACGACCGCCACCACACCGGCAAGCGCAAGTCGAAGCCGGCGGTGCCGCTGACGCCGCAAGCTCGCGGTCATGCTGTTCGGCCTGTTTCTCGTCATCGCGCTGAGCGCCGGCCTGGTCTTCAACGTGCTGACCATCGCGCTGCCGAAGATCGTCGACGAAGGCATGGCCAAGGACGTGCCGCTGGTGCTGGTCGGCAGCATCGCCACCGCCGTGCTGGTGTGCGGCGCGCTGGCGCAGCTCACGGTCGGCCGGCTGGTCGAATGGGTGCCGCCGCATATCATGTTCGCCATCGTCACCGCGCTCGGCTTCGTCGGCAATCTGTGGGCGACCTATGCGACCGGCGTGCCGCTGATGGTCGCGCTCGCCATCGCCGTCGCGGCGATCTACGGCCAGGTGACGGTCAACGACATCATCCTGGCGCGCTACACCGCCGACGCCTGGCGCGGCCGCGTCTATGCGGTGCGCTATTTCATGCTGTTCATCAGCGCCGGCATCGCCATCGCCATGATCTCGGTGCTGCACGAATGCGGCGGCTTCGGCCTGGTGCTCGGCGCCAATTCGATCATCGCGCTGCTGATGTTCCTGGCGACGCTCGGGCTGGTGACGCTGATCGTCAACATCGAGGCGCGGCACGCCGCGCGCGCAGCCGGCGGAATAGTCAGAAGAGCGGCGGGATCAGGTCCTCGACCTTGACGCGCATGCGCTTCTTCACCAGCGCGGCGATGCGGCTGCGGTGGCACTGCGCGCGGGTCGCGCTCGTAGCACAACAGGCAGACGCGCTTTCCCGACTTGATCAGCGCGATCAATTCGTCGAGCGCTTCCTGCGCCTCCGGCGTCTTGATGTGCTTGTCGTAGATGCGCCAGAGCGTGTCCATGTCGCCCGCGCGCGCGGCCTGCGCGGCCTTCGCGCCGGCGTGCCGAGTTTTTGCAGATGCAGATAGGCGATGCCTTTTTCGTCGAGCGAGGCGGCGAGCTGGCGCTTGGAAAAGCCCGGCCGGCGCGAGGCTGCGACCGCGCGGGTGTCGACCAGAAGCTTGACCTTGGCGCGCTTTAGTTCGCCGAGCACCGCGTCGGGCTTTGCCTGCTCGTAGCCAATGGTAAACAAAGTCTGCATGGCGCCGTCACAGAGTCTGACACAAGCCGCTTGTATATAGCCGTCAAGTGGCGGTCGGAAACTATTCGAGTACCGATCGCTTGACGGCCACGATGAGACAAAAGGCGACGGCGGATGTACCCGCGCCTCTCATTTGTGGTCGTTTTCATTTTCAGCAATCAGCTTGCGGCCACGTAAACGGCGCCAGCGCCGCGTTGCGCCCGTCGAGCGCGAGCGTCGCGATCGCTTCGCCGATGGCGGCGGAATGCTTGAAGCCGTGGCCGGAGCAGGGCGAGGCGACGATGACGTTCGTCCTCGCCCGGCAGCCGGTCGATGACGAAGCGCGAGTCGGGCGCGCAGGTGTACATGCACACCGCGGTCTTGATGCAGTCGTTGCGCAGCCCGGGAAAGAAATCGGCGGTGTAGCTGCGGTACATGTCGGCGATCTCGGCCGGCGAGGCGTTGCGCTCGACGCTATCGGCGGTCGTCGTCGTCTCGTATTGCTCGGTCGCGTTCTTGATCGCCGGCACCGTCGGTGCCGACCCAGGGAAAGCCGTAGATCGTCTGCTTGCGCGGCGTCTGCCAGATGAACACGGGAAACGCCTCGGGCCGATAGCGCTCGAGCGGCTGTTTGTCGTCGACGCGAAACCAGCACAGCAGCTGGCGGCGCACCGCAAATGCAGCGGACATGGATTGCGGCAGCAGCGTCGGCAGCCAGGCGCCGGCGCTGATCACGACCTGGCCGGCGGAATAGGTGTCGCGCGTCGTGGTGACGGTCGACGCCGCCGCTCGATGCTTCGAAGCCGCGAACGATCTCGTCGGTGTTGAGCGTGGCGCCCAGCCGCCGCGCCTCGTCGAGCTGCGCCTTGATGCAGGCTTCCGGATGCAGGAAGCCGCCGGTCGGCTCGAAATAGCCGCGGTCGCCATCGGCAATGCCGAAGGCCGGGAAAGCGCCGGCGGATATCGGCGTCGCTCAAGAATTCATGCGGCACCTTGTGCGCGTTGGCGGCATCGATGGTCGTCTGCAGGAAAGTCGGCATTGCCGTGCGTCTGCGCGCGCGGGCCCTTGCCGGAAATGACCAGCAGGCCGTTATGCACCAGCAGCGTCTGCGCCGCTCGCCTGCTTCCAGTTCGCGCCAGATTTCGTTCGAGCGGCGGGCAAAGGGCGTGTATTCGGCGCCTTCGCCGCAGGCAAGGCGGGTGATGCGCGTGTCGCCGTGGCTGGAGCCGAAGGCGTGCGGCGGCGCGAAGCGGTCGAGGCCGAGAACCTTCACGCCGCGCTTGGCCAGTTGATAGGCGGTGGCCGAGCCCATGGCGCCGAGGCCGACAACGATCACGTCGAATGTCTTGCTCACGCGGCGGGCCTCGAGACTTGCGGCGACTTTCAAAGCGGTTGTCGCGCGACCGGTCAACAAAAAAGAGGCCGCCCGCAGGCGGCCTCTGATGTTTCGTGAACGCGAGGCGTTCGGTGCCGGAGGACTTAGAAGTCCATCCCGCCGCCGCCCATGCCGCCCATTCCGCCGCCGGGCATGCCGCCGCCGGCGCCCTTCTTGGCCGGCAATTCGGCGACCATCGCCTCGGTGGTGATCAGCAGCCCGGCGACGGACGCCGCGCCCTGGATCGCCGAACGCACGACCTTGGTCGGGTCGATCACGCCCTTGGTGACGAGGTTGCCGTATTCACCGGCCTGCGCGTCGTAGCCGTAGTTGTATTGATCCTTTTCCAGGATCTTGCCGACGACGACCGAGCCGTCCGCGCCGGCATTGGTCGCGATCTGGCGCGCCGGCGACTGGATCGCCTTGCGCACGATATCGACGCCGTGCTTCTGGTCTTCGTTCTCGGTCTTGACGCGCTTCAAGGCTTCGGTGGCGCGCAGCAGAGCGACGCCGCCGCCCGGCAGGATGCCTTCCTCGACCGCGGCGCGGGTCGCATGCATCGCGTCGTCGACGCGATCCTTGCGCTCCTTCACCTCGACCTCGGTGGCGCCGCCGACGCGGATCACCGCAACGCCGCCCGCGAGCTTGGCGAGACGTTCCTGCAGCTTCTCCTTGTCGTAGTCCGAGGTCGTCTCCTCGATCTGCGCCTTGATCTGGGCGATGCGCGCCTCGATGTCGGGCTTCTTGCCGGCGCCGTGCACGATGGTGGTGTTTTCCTTGTCGATCATCACCTTGCGGGCGCGGCCGAGCATGGCAACCGTGACGTTCTCAAGCTTGATGCCGAGGTCTTCCGAGATCGCCTCGCCGCCGGTCAGGACAGCGATGTCCTGCAGCATGGCCTTGCGGCGATCGCCGAAGCCCGGCGCCTTGACGGCGGCAACCTTGAGGCCGCCGCGCAGCTTGTTGACGACGAGCGTGGCCAGCGCCTCGCCTTCGACGTCTTCGGCCACGATCAGCAGCGGCTTGCCGGACTGCACCACCGCTTCGAGCAGCGGCAGCAGTTCCTGCAATCCCGACAGCTTCTTCTCGTAGATCAGGATGTAGGGGTCTTCCATCTCAACGCGCATCTTGTCGGCGTTGGTGATGAAATAGGGCGAGATGTAGCCGCGGTCGAACTGCATGCCCTCGACGACGTCGAGCTCGGTCTCAAGGCTTTTGGCCTCTTCGACCGTGATCACGCCCTCGTTGCCGACCTTCTGCATGGCCTTGGCGAGGAAGTTGCCGATCTCGGTGTCGCCGTTGGCGGAAATGGTGCCGACCTGGGCGATCTCTTCGTTCGAGGTGACCTTCTTCGAGTTGGCCTTGAGATGCTCGACGATGGCTTCGACGGCGAGATCGACGCCGCGCTTCAGGTCCATCGGGTTCATGCCGGCGGCAACCGCCTTGGAGCCTTCGCGCACGATCGCCGCGGCCAGCACGGTCGCGGTGGTGGTGCCGTCGCCGGCCTGATCGGAGGTGCGCGATGCGACTTCCCGCACCATCTGCGCGCCCATGTTCTCGAACTTGTCCTCGAGCTCGATTTCCTTCGCCACCGTCACGCCGTCCTTGGTGATGCGCGGGGCGCCGAACGATTTATCGAGCACGACGTTGCGGCCCTTGGGGCCGAGGGTGACCTTCACCGCATTGGCGAGGATGTCGACGCCGCGCAACATGCGGTCGCGCGCATCGACGGAAAATTTGACGTCTTTTGCAGCCATGTTTAGTTTCCTTCAGGTTTCGGTCCTCATCCTGAGGAGCGCGCCGCGATCTGCGGCCGAGTCTCGAAGGGTGACTGTGAGTTGATGGCTGTCATCCTTCGAGACGCGCGCCTGTCGAGCGCGCACCTCAGGATGACGGTTGAGTTGTGCGCTTACGCGGCCTTCCTCTTGGCGGCATGGCCGCCTTCGATGACGCCCATGACGTCGCTCTCCTTCATGATCAGGAGATCCTGACCGTCGATTTTCACTTCGGTGCCCGACCACTTGCCGAACAGGATGGTGTCGCCGACCTTGAGGTCGATCGGGATCAGCTTGCCGGCTTCGTCGCGGCCACCGGGGCCGACGGCGACGATTTCGCCCTGCGAGCGGCTTCTCCTGGGCGGTGTCGGGAATGATGATGCCGCCGGAGGTCTTTTCCTCGGCGTCGATGCGCTTGACGACAACGCGGTCGTGCAGCGGACGGAATTTCATGGTGTCCTCCAATGTTATTGAACGGATTAGCGTTTCTGGTTGCCGGCTGGTCCCCCTGCCAGCACCTGTTGGGCAGGTGGGTGCGGGATTTTCACCCGCAAGGGGCGTCCGAAGATTTTTTAGCACTCATTTCAATCGAGTGCCAACAATTTCGAAAAGCTAATTCTTTCAATGGTTAACGCGACCTACGCGCGAAGCCGTGCCGAGCGCGTACCGGTTAATCGGTGCGGTTTGCCGGGAACGCTTGGCGGAGCTGTTAGCAGGTCCGCGCAGGTTGCTGCTAACGCCTTGATTTTAAACAGTTTGTTTACCGTTTCAGCTTGCAATGCCTAGTGCCGGAAATGGAAACTTGTGTCCGACTCGATTGGAGGGCGCGATGGTTTCGTCAGATTTCGCCAAACAGGTCAATGGCTATGGCCTGACCACGGCGCATATCCTGTACCGGCGTCCCGATCACCAATGGCTGCTGCAATCCTATGTCTGGCAGGCCTACGACCTGTTTCCGAAATTCCCCGAGCTGCAGAAGTTTCTCGAGTTCTGGCAGGAGAAGCTGGAAGGCCCGCTGCATTCGGTGCAGGTCGCGCATTGCAAGCTGATCAAGCCGGCCGAGCTGCGCCCGGTGAACGGCGAATTCCGCCTGCACTAGACGGCATCAGCGCATGCCGGAGATGTGGATCAACGCGTAGCTGAGCACGCCGAGAAAAATCAGCGACAGCGTGACCGCGAGCGTCACGCGCGGGCCGGTGCGCGAGACCATGCGCACATCGACTCCCAGGCCGAGCGCGGCCATCGCCAATGTCGTGAGCAGCGCCGCAGTGTGCGTAATCCCAGGCAAGAGCGCGGCCGGGATCAAACCAAGCGAGCGCGCGGCGAGCGCCATCAGAAATCCGACGATGAACCAGGGCACCAATTCATGCAGTTGCGGCCGCGTGTTGACCCGGCCATGCGCCGGCCGCAGCCGGCCGGCGAATAACGAGAAGCCGAGCACCACCGGCCCGAGCATCAGCACGCGCACGAGCTTGATGACGGTGCCGACCTGGTTGCTCAACGCGCCGATCGGCAGCGTCGCCGCCAGCACCTGCGGCACGGCGTAGACCGTCAATCCGGCGAGCACGCCGTATTGCGTCAGCGACAACTGTAGAACAGGCACGAGCAGCGGCAGACCGAGCACGACCACGACGCCGAGAACGGCGGTGAAGGAGATCGACGAGGCAATGTCGTCGCCGTCGGCGCCGATGACCGGCGCCACCGCCGCGATCGCGGAATTGCCGCAAATCGAATTGCCGCACGCGATCAGGATGGACATGCGCTGCGGCAGGCCGAGCAACCGGCAGATGAAGTAACTTGCGCCGATCGCGGCGACGGCGACCGTGCAGGCGATGCCGACGATCAGGAACGAGCCGAGTGCGACGATGGTGCCGACGCTCACGGCCGCGCCGAGCATGATAATGGCGAACTCAAGGACAAATTTGCCGCTGAAATGGATGCCGGGCTGCCAGCGCGGTCCCGGCGTCCACAGCGTGCGCACGGCAACGCCGATCAGGATCGCGAGCACGAGCGCTTCCAGGTAGGGATGGCCGACGAAACGGACCTCGACGCCTTGCAAGAGCATCGCGGCAATGGTGATCAGGATGCAGACAAGAATGCCCGGCAGCAGGCGTTTTGCGTGACCGATCAAATTCGCACACCCGGATTTGCGAGAAGAAGAAGCAGGCGGCGCGGTGGACAATCAATCACTTGTGGGATACCCGCGCAATCAGGCTTTCCACCGCGGGCAGCATCTGCTTGACGACGATGGCGTAGCCTTCGCCGTTGAAATGCAGCCCGTCGCGGGCGCGATATTTGTGCGGCGGCAGATCCATTGCGCGTAAGGCGCGCCATTGGCTTTGGCGACGTCGGACAGATCCAGCTGCCCGAGCCCGACGATCAGCACCTCAATCCCGCGCTTGCGCAGCGTGCGCACGATTTCGCTGAGATTGGCGCGCAAAGCCTTACCTGAGACGCCGTGGCGCAGGTCGTTGATGCCGAATTCGACGATGGCGATTTTGGTGTCGGGGCCGATGGCAGCATCGAAGCGCTTGAGCGCGCCCGCGGTGGTGTCGCCGTTGATGCCTGCATTGCTGATTGCGACGTCGTAGCCTTTGGCCCGCAGCGCCGCCTGCAACTGCGCCGGATAGTCCTGCCGCGCGGCACCAGATAGCCGTAGGTCGCGCTGTCGCCGAAGGCGACAATGTGAACGGTGGCGGCGTCGGCGCCGGTGACCGCAGTGATCAAAATCAGCAGTGCAATGACAATCCGCATCGATTCCCCTGCAAGGCGGTGGCTAACCGCGAGGCGCGCGGCTTGCCAAGGCCCGCTCGCTCGTGAAAATGCGTGAACTGCCGGGGCCAATGCCAAGACGATCAGGGAGGCCGCATGGCCCGCATCCGCTTCGATTTCGGCACGCTCACGCTCGACGCCGAGCTGCTCGACACGCCGACCGCCAAGGCGATCGCCGCCGCGCTGCCGATTACGTCCTCGGCGCTGACCTGGGGCGAGGAGGTCTATTTCGACGTGCCGGTCGAGGTTGCGCGCGAGCCGGACGCGCGCGCGGTGATTGTGCCCGGGCGAGATCGCCTATTGGCCGCAGGGGCCGGCCATCGCCATCGGTTTTGGCCGCACGCCGATCTCGCAAGGTGGGGAGACGCGGCTGGCCAGCCCCTGCAACGTCTTCGCCAAGGCCATCGGCAATGTGAAGACGTTGGCCAAGGTGAAGACGGGGACCAAGGTCAGGTGAGCGTGGTCGAGTGAAGCGCTGGTTCTTGTGGTCGCTGTGCCGGCGCACCATCGACGGTGAGGTCCCAGGCATTGCGGATATTGACGACGAGGAGCACCAGCAGGGCGCCGGCGAGCACCTCGGGGCACGCTTTGACGCCGGCCCAGATCATCCCCAGGCGGCAAGATCACGATATAGCTGATCGAGCCCGGCATCAGTCCGTAGCAAAGATGATCGGTGCGATCCGTGGTCAGCCTGGCGACGCGCGACGGTGGCGTAGACCGAGATGACGACGCCCACCACCGCGCAGCTACCGACGAGCAACGGCGAACAAAGGCACGTGATGCGTGGCGCCAACGCCAACGGCGGAGACGAAAAGACGGCGGTGAAATGCACCACCACCGGGCTATAAAAGCGCGCGCGTCGGCCGTCGCTCGCTGGTCAGATAGTCGACGCCGACCGAGACTGCGACAAACAGCAACGCGACCAGCGTCGCCGGCGGCGCCGCCTAGCACCAGATAGTAGTCGTGCCAGCGTTCGAATAGCTCCGGCATCGCGTCCCCGTTGCTCGCGGGCTATCCCCGCCCGACGAACGGCATCTTGTTCGCCATCACGGTCATGAACAGCACGTTGGCGTCGAGCGGCAGGCTGGCCATGTAGGCGACCGCGTTGCCGACGTTCTCGGCGTCCATGCGCGGCTCCGGCATCATCTGGCCGTTCGGCTGCAGCACGCCCTCCACCATGCGGTCGGTCATCGGCGTCGCCGCGTTGCCGATGTCGATCTGCCCGCAGCCGATGTCGTATGCCGTCCGTCGAGCGAGGTCGATTTGGTCAGGCCGGTGACCGCGTGCTTGGTCGAGGTGTAGGCGGCCGAGAGCGGGCGCGGCGTGTGCGCCGAGATCGAGCCGTTGTTGATGATGCGGCCGCCGCGCGGCGTCTGGTCCTTCATGATCTTGATCGCCTCCTGCGTGCACAGGAACATGCCGGTGAGGTTGGTGTCGACCACCTTCTTCCATTTCTCGAAGGGCAGGTCCTCGAGCGGCACCGGCGGCGCGCCCATGCCGGCATTGTTGAACAGCACGTCGAGCCGGCCGAAGCTCGATTTCACGTTGTCGAACAGCGCGATGATCGACTCGCGCTTGGTCACGTCGGTCGGCACGGCGAGCGCCTGCGAACCGGCGGCGTTGACTTCGCCGGCGACCGTGTCGAGCGGCTCCTTGCGGCGGCCGGCGAGCACCAGGCTATAGCCGGCCTTGGCCAGCGCATTGGCGACCGCCCGGCCGACACCGGTTCCGGCCCCCGTCACCAGCGCGATTTTCGCGGACGTACTCATTGGCTTTCCTTCCCTGACGCGTTTGTTGGAAGGATCGCCATATCATACCGGCGGCGGCGGAATAAGGGGCGCAGCTAACCCGCCGCCAGTGCCGCCGACTCGTCGTTGGCCCTGAAGGCCGCCGGGAATTTAAGCCGCTCGGTGATTTCCGCGGCGGGGACCGCCTTGCCAAAGCGATAGCCCTGCATGAAATGCACGCCGGCCGCACGCAGAAAAAGCTGCTGATCGGCGGTCTCCACGCCTTCCGCCGTCACCTTCATGCCGAGGCCGCGGCCGAGGCTGACCACCGCGTGCACAATGGCGGCGGCGTCGGCGGCCTTCTCGATCGAGAGCACGAAGCTGCGGTCGATCTTGAGCTTGTCGAAGGGAAAGCGGCGCAGATAGAGCAGGCTCGAATAGCCGGTGCCGAAATCGTCGAGCGCCAGCCGCACGCCCAGCGCCTTGAGCCGCAGCACGCCGAGCTTCGGCGCTTTCGACGTTGCCGAGCAGCACGCTTTCGGTGAGCTCGAGCTCGAGCCGCGCGGGATCGAACTGCGTCTCGTCCAACGTGCGCTCGACGGTTTCGGCGAAGTCGGTGCGGCGGAATTGCAGCGGCGAGACGTTGACGGCGATGGTCAGGTCCGGCCAGGCCTTGCCGTCGATCAGGGCGCGGCGCAACACCCAGGCGCCGAGTTCGATGATCAGGCCGCTATGCTCGGCCGCTGGGATGAATTCACTCGGCGGGATGACGCCGCGCGTCGGGTGCGTCCAGCGGCATAGCGCCTCGACGCCGACCACGACTCTCGCCGCTGTTGTTGACGATCGGCTGATAATGAACCTGCAGGCTGTCGTTCTCGATCGCCTCGCGCAGATCGCCTTCGAGCAGCTTGCGGTTTGACAGCTCGGCATCCATCGCCGCGTCGTAGATGCAGGCGCGGTTGCGGCCCTCGCTCTTGGCGCGGTAGAGCGCCATGTCGGCGTAGCGCATGATGTCGACGGC
>CAWDJR010000039.1:0-316495 GCA_963802565.1 uncultured Acidobacteriaceae bacterium
CGCGGGTTCTGCCTGCAGGGATGCAAGGTCAACGCGAAGGCCTCGCCGCTGATCACGCACGTCCCCGACGCGCTCGCGCACGGCGCCGAGGTCCGGGCCGACTCGATGGTGACCAGGATCGAGGTGGACGAGCGGACCGGCCTGGCCAGCGGCGTGCACTACGTCAAGGGCGGCGTGAGCCGCTTCCAGCGAGCCCGGATGGTCGCGATCGCCGGTTACTCGATCGAGACCCCGCGGCTGCTGCTGAACTCCGCGTGCGGCCGCTTCCCCGATGGCCTGTGCAATGACTTCGACCAGGTGGGCCGGTACCTGATGGTGCAGGGCGCGCCGCAGACGGCGGGCCGCTTCGGCGCCGAGATCCGGATGATAAGTCCCCGCCGCCGGAGGTGAGCAGCGAGGAGTTCTACGAGACGGACCCGGCCAGGCCCTACCGGCGCGGGTTCGCCATCCAGACCGTGTCGCCGTTGCCGATCACCTGGGCCGAGCACGTCGCGGCGCAGGGCCACTGGGGCGCGTCGCTGCGTGAGTACATGAGCGACTACGTGCACTGGTCGTGCCTGGGCGCGCTGTGCGAGTTCCTGGCGCAGCCGGGCAACCGGGTGACCCTGGCGCAGGAGAAGGACCACTACGGGCTGCTGGTGGCGCACTTCGCCTACAGCCAGTGCGACAACGACCGGGCCCTGACCAAGGCCGCCCGGTCAGTCATGGAGGACCTGCTGCATGTGGCGCTGATGAGGTGATCACCATCGACCGTTTCTCAACGGCCTGTACGACGCCAAGCTCGACCACGTCCCGGTGGTCGCGATCGTCGGCCAGACCGCCCGGTCCGCGATGGGCGGCTCCTACCAGCAGGAAGTGGACCTGCTCAGCCTGTACAAGGACGTGGCCTGCGACGACGCGGACACGGTGACCGTCCCCGCCCAGCTGCCCAACGTGCTGGACCGGGCCATCAGGGTGGCGCTTGCCGAGCGGGCCCCCACGGCGATCATCATCCCGTCCGATGTCCAGGAACTGCCGCACTCGGCGCCGACGCACGCGTTCAAGATGGTCCCGTCCAGCATCGGGCTCGACTGGCCCACCACGGTGGCGCAGGACGCGGCGATCATGCGCGCGGCGGAGGTCCTGAACGCCGGGCAGAAGGTGGCCATCCTGGCCCTGGCCAGGCGCCCGGGGCGCCCGCGCGGAACTCCAGCAGGTCGCCGAGCTGCTCGGGGGCGGCGTGGCCAAGCCGCTGCTCGGCAAGGACGTGCTCGCCGATGATCTGCCCTACGTCACCGGCTCGATCGGGCTGCTCGGCACCCGGCCGAGCTACGAGATGATGATGGGCTGCGACACGCTGCTCACGGTCGGTTCCAGCTTCCCCTACACCCAGTTCCTGCCGACCTTCGACCAGGCCGCGGCGTGCAGATCGACATCGACGCCAAGTTCATCGGGATGCGCTACCCGTACGAGGTCAATCTGGTCGGCGACGCCGCCGCCACGCTGCGGGCGCTCATCCCGAACCTGCAGCGCCAGGAGGACCGGTCCTGGCGCGAGGACATCGAGTCCAAGGTGAACCGCTGGTGGGAGGTCATGGCCGCGGAGGCCATGGTCGAGGCCGACCCGATCAACCCGATGCGGCTGTTCCACGAGCTGTCCTCCCGGCTGCCCGGCGATGCGATCGTCACCGCGGACTCCGGGTCGTCGGCCAACTGGTACGCCAGGCACCTGCGGTTCCGCGGCGACATGCGCGGTTCGCTGTCCGGCAACCTCGCCACCATGGGGACCCGGGGTGCCTACGGCATCGGCGCGAAGTTCGGCCACCCGGAGCGGCCGGTCATCGTGTTCGCCGGTGACGGCGCGATGCAGATGAACGGCCTGGCCGAGCTGATCACCATCAAGCACTACTGGCGGGAGTGGGCGGACCGTGCGGTCGTCGCCGTGCTGCACAACGACGACCTCAACCAGGTGACCTGGGAGATGCGCGCCATGGAGGGCGCGCCCAAGTTCGCCGAGTCCCAGACGCTGCCTTCAGTGGACTACGCCTCCTGGGCCGCCAGCCTCGGCCTGCAGGCCATCGGGGTGGACAAGCCCGATGACATCGGGGCCGGCCTGGGACCAGGCGCTGGCCGCGGACCGGCCGACGCTGCTGGATGTGCGGTGCGACCCGAACGTGCCGCCGATCCCGCCGCACGCGACACTCCAGCAGATGGAGGACTCGGGCAAGGCGATCCTGCATGGCGATGAGGACCGCTGGGGATTCGTCAAGGAGGGCATCAAGACGAAGGTCCAGGAGTTCCTGCCGCACTCCGGAGTGATGGCCGCTGCGGTAGCGGCCGAAGCTGCCGCCCAGCGGCGGCACCATCTGGAGTTCGGCGAGCCGACCAGTGCACGACCTTGCCCCGGCCCAGGCCGACGGTGGCGAGCCTGGCGGGCTGTCATCAGTTCGGGCTGCTGGAGAAAGGGCCTGGACGCGGTCGGCCGGGCGGCGCCGGGCTCCTGGCCCGCGGGGCCGGCCTGGCCGACGCCGACGCCATCAGCTGACTGACCCGGGCGGCCGCGTCGAGCTCACCGGATGTCGCCGCCGACCTGCTGGCCCGGGCGGCCGGGCTGATGCCGGCGGCGACCCGGACCGCGATCGGCTGCTGGCGACATCTGGCCGCCAGCCAGATGTCGGCCGGGCGTATCGCCGAGGCCGAAGCGACCTGCCGTTCGGTGCTGAGCCGGGCCTATGACAAGTCCGTTGGCGGCGCGGTCCTGCTGTGTCTCGGTCATGCGCTGCTCGCGCAGGGCCGGGAGGCTGGCGGGCTGCGGGAACTGGAACTGGCCCGCGAGGCGCCGACGCTCACCGGCACGGAGCGGGTCGGCGCGCAGGCCTGGGCGGCCTTTGCCCGCCTGTTGCTCGGGGACCTCGGCGGAGCCGCCGCCCGGCCGCCGCGCAGGCGCGGGGCCAGCGCTCTTGCTGTGGTTGTGGCTCAGCCGAGGGGCCACTGGTGCTCGGGTGGGGGTCGGTGAGACATGCGGCACAGCGGGAGCCGGTCGGCGAGCCGCCGGTCGATGTCATCGGCGAGATCCTCCACCCGGTCGGCGCCGATGTCGTCGCTGAACGCCACCCGGGCCGCGACGATGAGGTGCTCGGGCCCCAGGTGCATCGTGGAGCAGCTCAAGCAGCTCGTCGATGCCGGGCGTCCGTTCGATCTCGGACCGGATGAGGGCTTGTTCCTTCGGATCGGCGGCCTTGCCGGATAAGCAGGTCCCGGCTGTCGAGGCCGAGCCGGACGGCCACCACGACCAGCAGCGCGCCGATCGCGATGGAAGCGGAGCCGTCCCAGACCGACGATCCGGTCAGCTGGCTCAGCACCAGCCCGGCGGCCGCGAGAACCAGGCCGACGAGGGCGGCGCTGTCCTCGAACAGCGCGGCCTTGACCGTCGTGTCCGGACTGCTCCGGACGTGGTCGAGGAGCTCCTCGTGGCGGCTCCGGGCCTCGCCGCGCACTGCGTCTACGGCCCGGATCAGCGATGTCGGTCTCGGCCAGGAACGAGAGGCCCAGCACGATGTAGGCGACCGCGAAGGATGTCGTGGCCGCCGGTGCGGCGCAGGGCCAGTCATCCCCTCGTAAAGGGAAAACCCCGCGCCGGCGACGAAGATGCCGATAGCGGCGAGCAGCGACCAGAAGAACCGTTCCTTACCGTATCCGAATGGGTCCGTAGTCGGCCGGTCGGTCGCCGTGGTGCAGGGACGTGAGCAGGAAGGCCTGGTTGAGCGTGTCCGCCGCCGAGTGCGCAGCCTCGGCGAGCATGGCGCTCGATCCGGTGAGGATCCCGGCGGCCAGTTTGGCGGCGGTCACGATGAGGTTGGCCCCCCCGGCGACCAGCACGGTGCGCCGGGTGCCTGAGTGCCCTGGTTTGGCAGTCATGCAGAATCCGGCCGCTACGCGGCGGCGTCGGCGGGACGCGGCAGCGAGGCGTAGACGGCTAGCGTCTTGCGACGCCACCGTTCGAGGGCCCAGCGGACCCACCCGACTTCGTTCTATTTCACACTCTGGATCTTGTTGTGTGGAGGACTGGTGGCTTGGATAAGAGGACCGATCGCACCACGATATACGGTTTACTCCATCCTCCTATTCATCTTTGTCTACAAGGTTGTTGCTTGTATATGTCCCATGGCGAGTGCCGAGGGTTGGTGCAAATCATGTGTTTGTAATTTGTCTTGCGTTTTCGATCGCGGTTTGTATCATCGCCGACATAAACGCGTATCAGCGACTTGGAGAAGTAAAAAGGATGGTGCTTTCGGGGATGGACTCCTACGTCACTCGCCCTGAGGCTAATTCGCCGTTAGAGGACCCCGCCATCAGGCAATTAGTGCCGGGAGAAGCCGAATACGAGTGGACCGAGTTGGGCCGTGCGATTCAGCGTCGTGTTATTCCATGGCCGATAATGCAAAATCACCATTAATGTGTTCTCCTTCAGGCCGTCTGGTACTAATATCTCCGATTCAGACGAAGCCCTTGAACAACACAAAGATCGATTATGTTACGAGACCAAATCGCGACAGGGTACAAAAACATCGGAGCCTCGGATAATAGGCATCATCGTCAAGTCAGCTCTTCCGTACCCGAACTGAGTGACGGAAGCAGTCACAAAGTTGTGGAGCTTAGCCGTCAATTATGGCTCCGCCCTTTAATCCCAACAATTCTTATGAGGCTCGGAGTGAGTGCTCGACCGTCAGAGGTAACGTGGCTGCAAAATAAAGCCTCAACCTAGCTTCGTGCACTGCGCGTTGATAAACTCATACCACGCTAGCCATGTGTTCTTGAACTCGCATTTGATCGCACGAAGCGTTGATGTCTTAGATCGGTTCGAGCCTGCGGCTCAAGCGATTTTTCAGATAGGGTTGCGCATGTTTGAGAACGGCCTATTCGGACAGTCATGCGAACGACACCTGACGGACCTCAGTTGCAGGAGATCCGCCATGAAAAAGCTCGACGCCTGCTTGCTTCAACGGGAGGCGGTTTACCTCACTTCCAAAACGCGCAAGATTGTCAATTCCGATAACAGAGAGGCCCTCGCGCGATTCCAGCAGAAAGCGCGCTAAGAAGCTCCCAGCAAGGCCGCACACTCCCGAGATCAAGACTTTCATGCTGTACGCATGCACCAGTCGCGATGACCACGCTTTTGCAATCTCTGCGAAAGTTTCCTTCAGGCTTTTTGTGATTTCCCCACCCGGATAATGAGCTTTCATTTTTCCGAGATCGCTGTAGTAACAAATATGGTCTCCAATACGGTTATTTTCAACGTACGTCCATATTTGCTGGTGGCCGGTAAGCTCTTCAGCAAGATTGAATGCTTCCAGGATTGAGCAGGAGTTCTCGAATCCCCACCCAGGTTGTAGACCTTACCGCAACGCGGATTCTGCGCGAATACCAGCATGAATCGGGCGACGTCTTCCGAGTGAAGGTTATCGCGCACCTGTTTTCCCTTGAAGCCGAAAACCTTGTATTCCTTACCGATCAGGTTGCAACGAATCAGATAACTCAGGAAGCCATGAAGCCCAACCCCGGAATGATTAGGACCAGTGAGGCAGCCTCCCCTCAATACGCAACTCGGCATCCCAAAAAACCGCCCGTATTCCCGCACCATAATGTCGGCTGCTACTTTCGAAGCCCCAAATACTGAATGAAGCGATTGATCGATGGGAAATGTCTCCGCGATTCCATTTCGAAACGCGGGATCCGCGTAGTCCCAGCGTGTTTCCCTCTCGACAAGATCTAGTTGATTGAGCCGGTCGCCATACACCTTGTTGGTGGACATATGAATGAAACTCGGTATCCATTTGACTCAGGTATCCCCGACAGGTTGTGGTTTGGCTATTTTCGTTTGATGGCCGAGTCCACGATTTGTCTGTAAGTTGTAGGTTCGGTTGCGACGGCGTGCTGCGAGAAGCGGTAGAAGAGTTTGCCTCGGCTACGGGATTTTCGACGGTTGAAGCGGAACGCGAATTCGTTTAGATAATCCTGAAGATGTTCCCCGGCCGCAGATTCCTCATGCGTTCCCAACAGCCAACGCTTCAGTAGTGGAAAGGTCTGATGGACGCGTGCGCAGCAACTCGGAAGCTCGCTCCAAATGACGCTTCTGGTTGCTGATTCGGTGTTGATAGGCGGACGTGCGCAGCGGTAGGTAGCCATAGCAGCCGTCCGTATGCACAGTGTTACCGGCTTCGATGCTGTCCTTGATAAACGGAATCAATGTGGCTGAGAAGCGTTCGGAATGTGTCGTAGGTCGGATGCGGCCGAATTCCTCGGCCATCTTCCTCGGCCGCCAATACGATTAGCGCTTACCGGCGATGTGGCGACCGAGGACGCCCTTTTCATCGCCGCCAAATAGCTCTCGTCGACTTCGCACGAACTCCAGACAGGCGCTCTCGGCCGGGCCGGATCATGCGCGACGCAGCTTATGCGAACACGTCGATGCCGTCTGATGACTGCCCCGGCCGAGCACACGCTGCGACGCGACGCGCTCACCCCGTTCTTCTGGCTGGTCAGTGACCACATGGCGCGAAACCACACAGTCAGTGGGTTCGCGTGTCCTGAAACACCGTGCCCGCGGTTATCGAGACTTGATAGCCGCAGCCGGCGCACTGAACACGGCCCGAACCCATCGCCCAACTCTTGCTTGCTTCACATCGAGGACAAACGGAATCCATCCGGCCAGCGAAGATCGAATGGGTACTCCCGGCAAGCCTGTTCCGCGCGAAGCGCCTCTCAAGTTCCAGAAGCGTACGCGGATAATCCTCTTCCATGGCCACGAACACTGCAGGTTGGGTCTACCTGAGTCAATCGGATACCCAGAATGAATGAAAATGGATTCTGGCGCGTGTTGTCGGGCGGCTTCAAGGAGATTCAACGTTCCGCCTGCATTTGTGTCAAAGTCATCAAAAAGGATGTGAGCTGCGCGGTCATGAGAAGGCTGGGCTGCTGTATGCACGATTACATCTGGCCGGGTATGCTGCAAAAGCCTCAGAACCGCTTCGCGGTTGCGTATGTCGAGGCTATGGTCTTCGTACCCTGGGATATTGTCGCGAAGCCGCTTGAGGGACCTTGATGTATCATTCTCGGGGCCAAAAAATATGGTGCGCTGATTGTTGTCCACGCCAAGTAGCTCGTATCCGACATGCGAAAAATGGATGGAGACTTCGGATCCGATCAACCCGCAGGATCCGGTAACCAAGACCTTGTCTTTACGCATTTACAGGTAAGGGTGGGCGGATTCAAGGTGCAAGTGCAACATTTCCTAAAGAGGAGATAGTTGCATATGGCGAGAAGTACATTCATCTGGAGGTCTCGGAGCGGGCGTTGATTGAGACGCAGTTGCGGTTGGGGATGAGGCCGGCGGCGATCGCTGCGGGTCTGATGCGGGCGCGTTCCACGGTACTCCGCGAGATCCGTCGCAACGGCTGGCTGTCGCGGCGGAGCTCGCGGGCGAGGCAGAGCCCCGGATCGCCGGCGGGTATCGCTGCGTTGCAGCCGATCGGCGGGCGCGGGTGCTGGCGCACCAGCCGCGTGTGCCGCGCAAGCTGGTCGCCGGCAACCCGCTGTGGGTCATCGTGGTCGAGCATCTTCGCCAGGGCTTGAGTCCGGCGCAGATCGCGCGCACACTGGCTCGTATGCCCGATCCGGTGCGGCTCTCGTACGAGACCATCTACACCTCGCTCTACACCATGCCGCGCGGTCATCTGCGTTCCAGCCTGCTGGCCCTGATGCGCCGCCGCCACCACGCCAGAAGGCCGCAGCGCGGCAAGGACGGGCGCGCCAAGCCGTCGATCCCGGACATGACGTTGATCGATCAGCGGCCCATCGAGGTCGAGATGCGCCTGATTCCCGGCCACTGGGAGGGCGATCTGATCATCGGCAAGGGCAACCTCTCGCAGGTCGGCACGCTGGTCGAACGCACCACCCTGTTCGTTGCCCTGGTGAAGCTGAACAGCAGCAAGGCCGACATCACCGCCGAGGCCTTCACCGAGATCCTCAACCGTTTCGACAGCCAGCTGCGCCGCTCCATGACCTACGATCAGGGCTCGGAGATGAGACACCACAAGACCCTGACGGCAAACACCGGAGTCGATGTCTACTTCGCCCATCCGCACGCTCCCTGGGAGCGCGGCATCAGCGAAAACACCAACGGCCTGCTCCGCCAGTACCTGCCCAAGGGCACCGACCTGTCGCTGTTCTCTCAGGAGCAACTGGACGATATCGCATGGAGACTCAACACCCGGCCCAGAAAAACTCTGGGATGGAAAGCTCCCGCAGAACTCTTCCTCCCGGAAGGCGCCTTCGACTTCGTCCAACACTGGTCAGCTAAAACTCACCATGTTGCACTTGGACCTTGAATCCACCGTGCCCCATTGTTACTACCACCGTAAACATCTGATTTGGAGAAAGCTAATCGCTGGTCACACTTAGGTCAAATGGTGTCCAAGTTGCTGTTTGAATATTATGAGTTCGGCAGCCGATTGATTGGTGATTGCGATGCCAGAACAATTGACAGCACGATACAAAGGAAAATTCCCAATAAATAGCTATAAGATGAGTCAAAAAGCATCGCCGCCGTTATCAGCAACAGGGCTGTTGGGATGTTTCGGACCCAGCGCGAATTGTTTTCTGACATCCATCCCATCGAAATAAGGATGAGCAGGGCATCGTATAGGTGAGCATGCCAGCTAACCAATTCTGTCACCACAACCGCAATACAGAAGATCGGAATGCGCGTGGATTTTATGCAGGCGGCGAAAGCTACCAGTGCGACTGACAGAACAATCACCACGACGGGGTGCGGCCCGAATAATACTCCGACGACACCGCGTAGATTAATCAGGATATTGGGTGCTTCTTTTGCGTCTGTTCCGTGTGTCAGGGCGACGTAGTCGTGGATGCCTTGCGTTCCAACCACGAGGGCCGAGCTTAGCAAAAGCGGAACCGAAACCGCAATGAATCCAGCCAGAACTCACCAGTACCGGACGGAAAGGATTGCGACCAAGGGCAAGACTAAAGGAAATTTGAACAGTCCGAGCGCCAGGATGGCTCCGGCCTGGAGATCTTTCCCGTTTGCGAAGCGGTCAAAGGCAAATGCTACAAGCAAAGCTAGAATGCCGATGTCTTGACCATTTAACAGCAGGGAGAGCATCGCCCCAAATGCAAAGGGAGTGAGCAACGCAAAAGTTGGAAAGTGCCGGCGAAGGATAAGAGCGACTCCCAGCAGGCAAACAAGGTTGAGTAGCGTCCAGAGAGCGTAAGCAACTGTCTGCGGCAAGTAGCTAAGCGGCACGAGGAGAAGTAACTCATAAGGAAGATGGAAGAAGTACCCGGTACCAAGGTTCCCGGGATGAAAGATGTCCTGCAAGTGCTGGTCATAGATTCCCCGTACATCGTAGCGGGCTAGTTTACCAGTCGTGTAAAACACAGGGAATCCGCCTGGTTCCGCATAAGGGTATTGTCGAAACACATAAGCGAAGAGCGATGCGTATAAGGATGTCAGGACAATCAGCAGGGGAGACGGCACAGGGCTCTTGTGCGAAGGGGCCGATCGCGAAGATCTCTGACATGATTGTCGATATCTTACATGAGGACTGAGAACTGGTTATCCGTGCGTTCACAATTTCCTAAATTTGCGATTCGATTGTCAAAGCCAGGGGGAGCTAAAGACGGTCGACCTTACATGGTGCCCTCTTGAATCTGAATAGAGGCAATACCAGTCCCGGGCTTCGTTCTTTGATTATAGATTCAATCGAGCGTGTATTATGAATCAGGATTCACTCGAGCAGAACAAACGAAGGTCATCCCATCTGCATGGACATTGTATGCAATTAGAGCAAATGCTCAACTTTAGAGGACGTCGCTTCTTTATTTGTTCGCGACCACTCGTTCTGCTGTGTTTTGTGTTGTGCACTTCGGTTTCCGTGTTCTGGGGTTCGCTCCTGGTTGGGCCAAGCTCGTGAGGCTTGCCGATTTCAGGATCATCTACTACGGCTCGCGAGCCCTGTTGGAACATCGGGACATCTACGACACTTACCAAAGTATGCAGACTTATTTGGCTCGCTCAGGCGAAGCAAATCTAAGTGCCGACAGTTTGCAAAGAGTCCGAAGACTCGTCGGGTTGCAGGTGAACTTCCCTCCGATGTACGCGTACGTTGCCCCTCTCGGCGCTCTTGTCGCCTAATACGGCCCAAGCTCTCTGGACCATGCTTACATCAGCTGTGTTTACGCTAGCTGCGTATCTCGTCTGGGATCTGGGTGAGCCCTATGCGCCAGCCTTGTGCTTCTATCTCATCTGCATCTTGCTCGCCAATTGCGGTATGCTCTACGGCGGCGGAAATCCGGCAGGTCTCGCAGTCGGCTTGTGCGTGGTAGGTGCGTGGTGTTTCCTGCGAAACCGCTACGTATTTGCGGGCGTACTGGCAATGGCTGTAAGCCTGACTCTAAAACCGCACGACGTAGGATTGATCTGGCTCTACTTTATTCTTGCAGGCAGTATCTCACGAAAGCGCGCGTTGCATACCTTAGTGATTGCTACCACAATCACAGTACTGGCTATAATTTGGATATCGCAGTTTTCTCCCGATTGAATACGCGAGGTGCAGTCCCAATGGAGAGCTACCACAGCGCGAGGCGGAGTGAACAGTTCCACCCCCGATGCCATCGCGAGTCAAGGCACTGGGTTTATCATTAGTCTTCAATCAGTCCTTAACGTGATCTGGAGCAACCAGCATCTCAACAATGCACTTACCTATGCGATCTGCGGCTTGCTTTTGATTATTTGGATCGGTGTGACAATCCGATCACGCTCCACGCTAGCTCGCGACTACTTCGCACTGGCGGCGATCAGCCCGTTGTCCATTCTGCCGGTCTACCATCGTACGCCCGATGCCAAGCTGCTGTTGCTCACTTTGCCGGCATGTGCAATGCTCTCGATCGAGGAAACCTGGATAGGTAGGGCCGCAGTTTTGTTGAATGGTATCGTTCTCTTGCTGATCTCCGAGCTACCGCTTGCCGTCATAACCACGGTTGTCAACGACCTTCACATCTCTACGGCCGGTTTTCGAGGCAAGCTGCTCACAACCTTTCTGGGCCGCCCGTTACAGCTGTTCCTACTCGCATTGAGTATTTTTTATATTTATGTGTACGCGCGGCGTTTCTTCTCCTCAAGGTCTCTGAGTCGTTACCCGTTACTCTCTGACCGGCGGAGTCTTGCCGGGAGCGTCCAACCCGCTCCTCATCCGCCGCTGATAAACTCGTTACCGTGCCAACCCAGGAAAAGCCGCCGGTCTTTCTTCTTGACGCGATGTCGTTTATCTTTCGCGCCTACCATGCCATGCAACGCAGCCGGCCCATGTCTACACGCTCCGGGCTGCCGACGGCGGCTACCTATGTCTTTGTTAACATGATCAAGAAGCTGCGTCAGGACTTCTCTCCGCGCTACTTTGCCGCAGTCTTCGATCCTAGCGGCGCGGTCTTTCGGGACGAGCGCGCCCAGGCCATCAGTACCCTGCGCAAGTGGAACTCCAAGTCGCAAAGCTTCGAAGACGTGAGCTATGAGGGCTACAAGGCCAAGCGTGAATCCATGCCTGAGGATCTACGTCGCCAGATCCCATATATTCGGCGCTCGCTTGAGGCTCTGCACATTCCAATTCTTGAGGCGCAAGGGTTCGAGGCCGACGACGTGATTGGTACGCTGGCTCGGGAAGCTGCCGAAGTGGGCCACGAAGTTTTCATCGTCTCCGGCGACAAGGACATGATGCAGCTTGTAACGGAGCGTGTGAAGGTCCTCAACCCGCAGAAGGACAACCTGATTCTTGATGCCGCCAAGGTGAATGAAGTTCTTGGTGTGCCTCCAGAAAAGGTCATCGACGTGATGGCACTGCGCGGCGACAACATCGACAATATTCCGGGTGCGCCGGGCATCGGCGACAAGGGAAGCGTTGACCTCATCGTCGAATTCGGAAGCGTCGAGGGGGTCCTCGATCGAACCGCTGAGGTTAAGCGCAAGAGCTATCGCGAATCGCTCGAGCAAAATCGCGATGCGGTGCTGCTCTCGAAAGAATTGGTCACAATCGACTGCCATGTTCCGCTTCCACTCGACCTTAAAGCGATGGAAACTCAGGAACCGGACCTTGAAGCTTGCCGCACGCTTTTCAGTGAACTCGAATTTACCTCGATGCTTCGCGAACTGGCGCCGTCGACCACTGCACCCGTCGTCGAGCTCATTGACGAGGCTACGAACGAACAGGCCGAGGCCTTCTATGCCGCAGCAGGTGAGAATGGCTTTGCGTTTGCACTTGCGGCTGTGGAGCCAACCGAAGCAGAAACCGATTCCGAGGAACCCGCTATTCCTCAAACGATGTCGCTTCTCGATATCGTCGAAGAAGCCGAAAAAAAGACGGAATCCAGCATCGGGGTCAGTGCCGATCTTGGCAAAGGGCTTTGCCTTCCGCTTACTCCGGAACTGAAAAAGCTATTGGAAGACCCGGCGGTACCTAAGGTGGTCCACGATCTCAAGCTTGCTCTGCATGTTCTTTGCGGACTTAACGTCGAACTGCGTGGCAAAGTTGATGACTCAATGTTGCTGTCGTACGCACTCAATCCAACGCATACGACCCAGACGCTGGCGGATGTTGCCGCGCGTCATAACCAGGCTGCCCCCAAGTCGCTACCGGCTGCTGCCGCTACGACTCTGGCATTGGTGACGGATCTCCGAATCGAGGCGGAACGCAGCAATGTCACGAGCGTCTACGAGACGATCGACTTGCCGCTCGCACCGGTGCTGTATCGAATGGAGAAAAACGGAGTTCGCATTGACGTTGGTGTTCTTGACGGTCTCTCAACGCGATTCGGACAGGAACTGGAGCGCGTAGGCGAACGGATCTACTCGCTCGCCGGGCGCCGCTTTAACGTCAATTCGCCCAAGCAACTCGGCGAAGTGCTCTTCAAAGACATGGGCCTACCCATTCCGGTGAAGTATGGAAAAGGAAAGGCGATTTCGACTGCGCAGGACGTGCTGGAAGGTCTCGCGGAGATCAGCGAGGTACCGCGCCTGGTCCTCGAATTCCGGCACCTTTCCAAGCTCAAGTCGAACTATATTGACTCGCTCCCGCTGCTGGCTGATTCCGAATCGCGCGTCCACACGACGTTCCAGGCCGCTGCGACTGCTACTGGAAGGCTCTCATCCGTCAATCCAAATTTACAGAACATTCCAATCAAGACGGAATTGGGCCGCGAAATTCGCGCCGCGTTCGTCTCTGCCCCGGGGACACAGTTGCTTTCTGCTGACTACTCGCAAATTGAATTGCGGCTTCTCGCCCATTTCAGCGGTGATCCGCTACTCGTCCGCGCCTACCAGCAAAACGAAGACATCCACACAATCACCGCCAGCGAAGTCTTCGGCGTTCCCGCAGAAACCATGGACAAGGAAACGCGCAACCGCGCCAAGGCCGTCAACTTTGGAATCGTTTATGGAATTTCGCCATTTGGGCTCGCTGCACAGTTAGGAATTCCGCAGGCTGAGGCTAAGGCCTACATTGATCGTTACTTCGCCCGCTACCAAGGGGTCAAGGCTTTCATCGATAAGACCCTTGAAGATACTCGCAGGGAGGGAGCGGTGCGCACGCTCTTTGGACGCGTTCGACCGATCCCCGATATCTCCAGTCGCAATCCAAATTCGCGTGGTTTTGCTGAGCGTACTGCGGTCAATACGCCCTTACAGGGTACGGCCGCCGACCTTATCAAACTCGCGATGATTTCCCTCGACCGCAAATTGACTGAGCGCAAGCTGAAGACTCGCATGGTGCTGCAGGTCCACGACGAACTGCTTTTCGAAGTACCTGCAGTTGAAGCAAGGGAAGTGGAAGAGTTGGTGCGAACGGAGATGGAGGGCGTAGTCAAGCTCAACGTGCCGCTTGTTGCCGACCTCGGCTTTGGTCCTAACTGGCGAGATCTCTAAGCAGTTCCTTTTCTCTGTCGCGCCGTTGCAAGGGAGATTACTGCAGTTCATAAGATCTAGATATCGGTGCTGGAATGCAAAACCATTGCTGCTAAACTTTGTCGGATGGCAGCGATGGCAGAGCCCAAAGGAAGGGAAGTTCAAAGTGAGCACTAAAGGATTCTCTTCCCTGCGCGAAGTTACAAGAATAGTTGGTTTGTTCGGGCTCTTCGCCGTCCTCCTCGCAGTCGTGACTTCAAAACACGAAATGTATCTGGATGAAGTACAGCCCTGGCTTTGGGTCCGTTACGCTCCACATCTTCTACCTGTCATTCAACACCTCCGGTATGAATCACACCCAGCTCTCTGGGTTGTGCTCTTATTTGCGGCATCACGCATTTCGTCCAATGTGATCGCAATGCAGTGCGTGAATTTCCTACTCGCTATTTGTGCGGCTTGGGCAATTCTCTCTACTCGCTCGTTGCCGATGATACTCCGTGTTCTGCTTATCTTCGGGGTCTCGTTCTTCTATACGACAGGAGTTCTGGCGCGCGACTACATGCTTGCGACGCTACTACTGATTTGCTCGGCTCGATGCCTGCTGGCCCAGCCACAGCGACAATGGCTCGCAATGCTGTTGCTCGGACTGGCGATCAATTCTCATTTTTTGGCGATTCCAGTTGCCGCGAGCATCTTCATCTGGCTTTATGTGATCTCGCCCGACATGAGCCTCGCTTCTGTAAAAGCGAAGGTCAGGGGCAGGAGTTTTTGGGTTGCACTTTTGCTTGAGGCCATCGCCTTGGTCGCGTGCTACTTCACCGTGCGTCCTGCGAAAGACATGTCCATGCGGCTGGGATCGTATGGTGGGGGTGTGTTCGATTATCTTGTGCTCGGGGTGGGAAGAATCTGGCATTACTATTTGCCGATCAACATTGATGCTGGTTCATCGTTGCGAAATTCTAACCTCGCTCCAGTCGCTTATGTAGATCTCATCGTGACAATCTTGCTGTGGACAGTGGCTTTGGCGGTGTTGCCGGGGAGAAGAAGCCGGTATTTCATGATGACGTCGTCGGTGCTGTGGACTGCTGCAGCTGTCACAACGGTTCGTGTGCCTCTGGCGACGCACGCATCATTTGTGATCGTCAGCTTCATCATTGCGCTCATGGTGAACGGACCTCAGGATCGAACTGGATCGTGGATTCCTTCCTACGCTGCGCAACCTGTGTTGATCATTCTTTTGTCCGCCCAAGTTCTTATCTGCGCGGAATTCTGCATCAACGAGTGGAACAAGCCGTTTTCCGCGGGTAAGTCTGTCGCAGAATGGCTCCAGCGGAAGGGGCTCGCCGCACATCCACTTGTTGTCCAACCCGAGCTTCCAGCCCCTTCCGTTCTGGCATACACCGGCATTCCCACCGTGTACTTTCCCGCTTGCCGGTGTAGTCGTCCTTTTGTTCTCTATAGCGTCGGTTGGGACAGTGAGAGATCCGTCACGTACGAGGAACTGCAGTCACTGCGGTCGTCCACCGGTAAGTCTGCTGTCGTTCTCTCAGAGTGGCAGATTAGCGACGCCGATCAAAAGCGGCTCGGATTGCATTTGGCTTTTGTATCTGCGAAAGGCTGGGCCTTTGATAATGAGGACGTTTTCGTCTACGACGCAATGGATGAAGATGTGGCTGTTACTTCCAAGGCGAATCAATGAAACAAGGTACGGCTATCATCATCGGTGCGGGGCCTGCCGGGCTTACTGCTGCTTTCGAGCTCCAACGACTTACCGGCATTAAGCCGATCCTCGTCGAAGGCGGCGACCAAGTGGGAGGCCTTTCACGCACCGTCTTTTACAAAGGCAACCGCATGGATATCGGCGGCCATCGCTTCTTTTCAAAGTCCGACCGCGTGATGCAATGGTGGTTGGATCTGATGCCGATCGAGAACGGTGCAAACAGTGAAGGGAATCTTCGGTATCAAGGCCAAGAGCGCTTGGTCCCGGATGCCGGCTTACCGGCAGATCCGGTCATCGATGACCTGGTAATGCTGGTCAGGCAACGCAAGAGCCGCATCTATTTCATGCGCCGCTTTTTCGACTATCCGATTCGCCTCACCGCAGACACCCTCAGGAAAATGGGCCCACTGCGCACTATGAAGGTGGGGGTGAGCTATTTGCGATCGGCAGTTTTCCCGCGTCGCAAAGAGAATTCACTTGAAGATTTCTTCATCAATCGCTTCGGCAGGGAACTGTACGAAACGTTTTTTCGCTCATATACAGAAAAGGTTTGGGGTGTGCCTTGCAGTCAGATTAGCGCCGAATGGGGTGCGCAGCGCATCAAGGGTTTATCGATAAAAGGAGTAATCGCACATTTTCTAACGAAAACGTTTGGCAGACGCAAAGCAAACGACCTCGCACAAAAACAAACGGAGACATCTCTTATCGAGAAATTTCTGTATCCAAAGCATGGCCCCGGTCAACTGTGGGAGCACGTATCTGACCTCGTCCGTGACGCGGGCGGCGAGATACACTGCGGGGTTCAGATTGATCGCCTCGTTACCGACGGCGATAGGGTCGCCTCTGTGGAGGGCCGCAACGCGGACGGAGAACGAGTTAGTTTTGCGGGCGATTACTTTCTCTCCACAATGCCCGTTACAGATTTGGTTCGCGGGATATCTGCGCCGGTGCCGGCCGACGTTCGTGAAGTCAGCGATGGACTCATTTATCGCGACTTCATCACGGTTGGTTTATTGGCGAAGCGGTTAAAGCTTGCCGAGCCGGATGGGACGCTGCTCAAGGACAATTGGATTTACGTTCAGGAGTCCGACGTACTGGTCGGCCGGATACAGATATTCAACAACTGGAGTCCCTGGCTCGTCGACAGCGAGCATAAAGTCTGGATTGGCCTGGAGTACTTCTGCAATGAATCAGATTCGATCTGGAAATTGACAGACGAGCAAATGGCCGATCTCGCTATCAGTGAGGTCGCCAAGATAGGAATTCTCGACCCGGAGGACGTGGAAGATTTCCACGTTGTTCACGTTCCCAAGACCTATCCGGCCTATTTCGGAACGTATGACAGGTTCGATACCATCCGCAATTACACCGATCGATTCGAGAACCTTTTCCTAATTGGCCGCAACGGCATGCATAAGTACAATAATCAGGACCATTCCATGCTCACAGCGATGACCGCAGTTGAGAATATCGCTAATGGAGTGACTGGCAAAGACAACATCTGGGCCATTAACACTGAAATGGACTACCACGAAGAGAAGTCGAAACACTAGACTCCCAGTTCAGCTCGGATAGCGGTTGCGATGGCATCGGCGTGGCGGCGCATCGCTTCTTCACTCTCGGCCTCGATCATGACACGAGCAAGCGCTTCTGTTCCTGAATATCGAATTACGACGCGGCCAGAATCCTTCAACTCTTCTTCGGCGGCACGAATTCTATCTGCGACGGTGGGAATGCTCTCGAGCGGTCTTTTCTCACGCACCTTTACATTCACAATTACTTGCGGAAAAACTTTCAGGTCCGCGGTTAGTTCATCGGCACTCTTACCGCTTCGGGCGATGAGATCCAAAACTACTAGAGACGTTAAAAGCCCATCGCCAGTGGTCGCCAGGTGAGGGAAAAGAATGTGGCCTGACTGTTCGCCGCCCAATGCAGCATTGTTCTGCTGCATTTGTTCCAAGACGTATCGATCGCCCACAGGTGCGCGCAGCATGCGGATACCAGATCGCTTCAATGCGGCCGCGAGCCCCATATTTGACATAGTTGTCGCTACGACAACATCGCCGGTCAACATCCCGCGAGCCTGCAAATCCCGTGCAGCCATCAGGAGGATTGCATCTCCATTAATCACGTTGCCGCGAGATCCCGCCAGCAAGCATCGGTCAGCATCTCCGTCAAATGTCAGCCCGATCTCTGCACCGCGCTTCTGCACTTCCGCTGCAACCCAATTCGGATGCATCGCACCGCAGCCGTCGTTGATATTGCGACCGTTCGGCGAAATATTCAGCAAAGCAAAGTTTTCCGGAATCCGTGCACCCAGTCTTGCAAACAACTCCGGGGCAATCGCCGCGGCGGCGCCGTTCGCGCAGTCGACAACTACGCGCAAGCCCTGCAAATCAAGTCCTGGCACACTTTCAATCAAGAAATGAATGTATTGTTCGGGAAGAGCCGCATTGTCCTCAACACCCGGAAGCGCGGAAAGTTCCGGCATGGAAGCCTCTTCGGCGTGCCGCAGAATCTCATCTTCCATTGAAGCTTCAACGGCGTCGGGCAGCTTGAAGCCGTCCCCGCCAAACAATTTGATTCCGTTGTCGAGCCACGGATTGTGAGAGGCCGAAATCACCACTCCTGCATCGAATCCGCGAGTACGCGCGAGGAATGCTACGGCTGGAGTAGGAACAACACCGGCGCTTTCCACGCTTACACCGGTTTCGCGCAACGCGGCAGTGATTGTTGCTGCAATCCATGTGCTTGACTCACGCGTGTCGCGTCCAAGAATTACCCTGGGCTCAAATCTGCCGCGCATTGAGTGACCCAAGGCCAGGCCGGTTGCGTAGATGGTTCTTGCGTCGAGCGGGGGCTCACCCGCGATGCCTCGAATTCCGTCGGTCCCAAACAGCTTCCGTGCAATTGCTTTGCTCATAGCCTCACTTTTTGTGTTTCTTCGTTAACGGTGCCGGTGAACTCGCCGTCGCTCAACCGGGTTCTTAGATGATCGCCTTGCGCGACCTGAGCCACCGAACGAATCAGAGTGCCATCCTCACCAAGCACGAGAGCGTAGCCGCGTTCCAAAACCGCCAGTGGCGACAATGATCGCAGGCGTGCATCGAGTGCCTCAACCTGCGTCGCCCATCTCCGCAGAGTACGTTCCAGAGAGCGCTCCAATCTCGTTCCGCCAACCCCGAGTCGTTCTCGCATCCGAGCCAGCATCTGTCGCGGTTCATGGTGGAGCACGTCCGCAACCAGATTCGACACTTCGCGTTGTCGGTCGCGCACCAGGCCGAGAATGCTGGCTTCCATGCGGAATCCAAAATCGTCCAATTGCTGGCTGAGCCTGTAAAGCGTAGCCGCTGTGCGCCGTTCTGCACGTCCGAAGGGGATGCTTTCGAGCCTTTGTCTTGCATGCAGAATCTGATACCGTGTCGCACGCTCTAATCGTTTTGCCTGTGATTCAACGCGTTCAGCAATCCGATGCTGCGCCTCAGTAATCAACTCTGCCGCGGCCGAAGGTGTAGGCGCTCTTAAATCCGCCACGAAATCTGCAATCGTAAAATCCGTTTCGTGCCCGATGGCGGACACCACGGGCAATTCTGATGCAAGAATTGCTCTCGCTACCGGCTCGCTGTTAAAAGCGTTCAAATCCTCGAGCGATCCGCCGCCTCGCGCTAGAACGATCAGGTCCACCAGTCCGCTTGCATTCAATTGAGCGAGCGCCGATACCACTTCAGCCGCCGCCTGCTCGCCCTGGACTGCGGCAGCGCACACAATCACACTCAACCCCGCATGGCGCCGTCCTGCGATGTTGAGGAAATCACGGATCACGGCCCCGGTTGGTGAGGTCACGATTCCTACTGAACGCGGAAATGCCGGCAGCGGCTTTTTGCGCGAGGTATCGAAGAGGCCTTCAGCCTTCAGGCGCTCCTTCAGTTGTTCGAAAGCCAACTGCAGCGAACCTGCGCCTACGGGCTCAATCGTTTCGCCCACCAGTTGCAACTGCCCACGCTGCGCGTACACGCTTACGCGTCCGCGCACCAGCGCATGCAGCCCATCTTCGGGTTTAAAACGCAGCAGCAGCGCCTGCCGACGAAACAGCACGACTGGTAGCTGAGCGTCAGCATCTTTCAACGTGAAGTACAAATGTCCAGAGGGCGCGGGACGGCAATTTGAGATTTCGCCTTCTACCCAAATATCCCCGAATTCCTGCTCGACCTGCTCGCAGACGTGCTCAACCAGCTTTCGCACAGGCCAGATCCGACGCACTTTCTGCGGCTCTTCAAAGCTGAAGTCGAGTTGCTTTAGAGATGGGTCTGGTCGGGTCACCATTACGAGTGTAATTCGGTGGGGCGCATTCCGGACCGGGCGAGAAAACCCGAATCATTTTCGGCTCGCAATCATCGCTTGCAACTGGCCCGCGATTGCCGCCAAGCGCTCGGCGAGCGGCCGAACCTTGTCCTTGGGATTCTCATAGAGGCTCTCAGCCTCGCGGGCGAGGTCCGTACCATCCTTCAAGCCGAACGTACCCAGAACGCCCGCCAGTTTGTGGGCGTCATCGGCGGCTTTTTGTTGTTCGCTTGCCGTAAGCCCGCCGTTGGCAAGACTCTTGGCCGCCTGTCGCAGAGTTGCGACGCGCTCTTCCATCATGGGAAGATACTTTTCCCACAGGCGATTCATTGCTTCGGCAATGGCAGATTCCGAAGGGACGCTCACGCGCGGACCTCAGCTCCAACCCAGAATGCCGGCAACCTGTTGCGAAAGCGTCATCGGATCGAAAGGTTTAACGAGCACGGCCTTTACGCCAAGATCGGCGAAACGGGAGCGGTCTGTCGCCTGAACTTTGGCGGTCAGCAACATCACTGGAATATGCCTGGTGGCGGGATTCTTTTGTAGTTCACGAAACGTCGCAGGACCGTCCATTCCCGGCATCATTACGTCCAGCAGAATCGCATCCGGCTGGTAGGTTGTGGCCCGCGCCAGCCCCTGAGCGCCAGAACTTGCCACCATTACTTCCCAACCTGCAACGGTCTCCAGGCTGAGTGCTGCCACTTCACGGATGTCGTCTTCGTCATCAATGATAAGAATGCGATGCATGAAAATACTTCTCCAGAGCCGGCGCTAGGAACCTTGGCCGGCGGAAACCTCAGGTGTTAACTCTTCCACTTCCTGTGTAGTGCGAAGCATGGTTAACACCAGGGTTTCCAATTGTTCAGGCTCAACGCTGGCTTTGGCCAGGAAGTGACTCAAGCCTAGCACTAACTGCATACGCTCGGCTTGCGTCAAACCATGCGCAGAATAAGCTACCAGCGGAGCGCGATTCAAATCTTCGTGCTGTCGCAACCAATCCACTACGTTGAATCCATCGCCGTTCGGCATTCCAATGTCCAGCACGATCATGTGCGGTTGAAAGGTGAGGCAATCGTCCAGCGCAGCCTGGCGCGTGTGCGTTACTCGCACCACAATACCGTCACGCTTAAAGATTTCCGCGACCACCTGGGCCAGATCAGGATCGTGTTCGACGACGAGGACGCGCGCCTCCTCGCCGGGAGTGCACAGGACCTTGACGAGCTCGCCCAGTAGGGCATCGTCGCTTGGACGCGGGAACAAACGGTCGACCTTTTGAATTGGCTCCGCGGCATGTTGAGGATTCGCCACACCCAACAGCACCACTGGCGTGTGTGCCTCGGGGTCTTCGCGGCGCAACATTGGCAATATCTCCCACCCGTTAATCCCATCAATCGTAGTGTCCAATACGATCGCCGAAACGCCATCGTGGGCCACCGCAACCGCTTGATCCACGGTCGTCGCTTCTACCACGCGGTAACCGAAACGAGACAGTTGATCGGCAATCAAGGGACGCGTCGCGCCGTTGGTATCAGCCACGAGTACCGCACCAAGCGGCGCGGGACTCGAACCGCCTTCTTCGGTCTTTGCAGCTATGGGCTGGTAAGGCAGGAAAACCCTGAATGTCGATCCGCGAACCGGATTGCGTTCCGCCCAGATGCGCCCGCTGTGCTGTAAAACGATGGCGCGGCAAATCGCCAATCCGAGTCCGCTGCCGCCCTTCTGGCGTGAGTCTGAAGCGTCCACCTGCTGGAATCTTCCGAAAATTGCTTCGAGCTTATCGGCCGGAATGCCGCGACCCTGGTCGATGACCGACAAAGTTACTCCACTTGCCCCCGACCGCAGCATCACGGAAATCGCAGAATTTGCGGGCGAGAACTTGATGGCGTTCGACAAGAGGTTTGTCACCACCTGGAGTAGACGATCCGGGTCGGCTGTCACCTCGGTCTGTGTTTTGTCGTGGATAAGCAGCACACCAGCCTCATCCGCCATGGGTTGCACGCCGTCGATCGCCTGGCGCACAATCTCGCCCAGTTGAATCGGGCGGAAGGTAAGCGGTTCCCGGCCGCTTTGCGTGCGTTCCAGATCGAGAATGTCGTTGATCAAACGCACCAGGCGTTCGGAGTTGCTGAGCGCGATGCGCAGGAGGTTAGCGGCTTTCTCGTTGATCACGCCAAGCATGCCCGACGAAAGCAACCCCAGTGCTCCGCGAATCGAGGTGAGGGGCGTCCGCAATTCGTGGCTGACCGTCGAAACGAATTCATCCTTCATGCGGTCGAGCGCATAGCGCTGGCTGATGTCCCTGAAGCTCAGCACCGATCCTGAGAATCTGCCTTGGTCGAGAATCGGATTGAGGAAAAACTCCGCCGGAAACCCTGTGCCATTGCTGCGGAAGATCGTTCCTTCTCCAGTGACCGCTTTGCGTTGACCGGACGCGCGCCGCAGGGGGCAATCTTCAGCGCATTTCTTGTCGGCAGGAGCCGAACCATGCACCAGCTGATGAACCGGCTTTCCGATCAGGTTCTGCGGACGGGCACCCAGCAAACGGGCCGCCGCGGGATTGGCAAATCGCACCAGGCCATTGCGGTCAACTCCGCAGATGCCATCTGCAACCGAACCGAGCAGGATCTCCTGTTGGCGGCTCAACTCTTCGGCACGCTCCCGTTCCCGGGTCCGGGCCAGCATCTGTGCCAGTGATCCGGCGACGGTTTCCATGGCGGCGGTGGTTTCGCGATCTTCGCGTATCCGCGCGTGGCAATAAAACTCGAGCACCGCCAGCACATGATTCCCAACCTGCACGGGCGCGGCCCACCCAGAAACCATCCTGGTTCGAATCGCCGCCTGCACTCGTGGGCTGGTGGTCAATACCGCCAGATCCGATGCCCACACGAGGCGGCCTTCCTTCCAGGCGCGCCCTGGAAGGCTGCCCCCCGGAGCAAGTGTGATGCCCATGCTTTCCTGGATCAGCCCTTCAGCTCCTTTGCCCGGAACACCCCAAGCCGTGTTGAATTCCAAGCGGTTCTCTTCGACGTTAACGTCCCACTTAACCGCGACGTCCCAGCCCTGCGAGATGCACAGAGCCTCGAGTACGCGCTTGGTCGCGATTTCGGCGGAGATATTTTCGCCTACGATCTGGCTGACAACCAGTTGCAAAGCGAGTCGGTGTTCGCGCTGCTTCTGCTGGGTCACATCATGCAGCAGGCATTGCACGGCCAGGGGCTTGCCGGCCCGGCGGCGCTGGTGGAGGCTCATTTCCAACTCCAGCACACGTCCATCAGAAGTCTCGGTGCGGAGCGGGGCGCGGTCTACCGTAATGCCATCGAGTGCTTTTTTAAGTAGTCCTGCAACTTCATCTCGACAAGCCAGTCCGAATATGTCCGCGAATGAATCGCGTTCAAGAGAGGAATTGCGATCCAGCCGGAATGTCTGGCGCCATGCCGGATTGGCATAGAGAAACTTGCCCGTCATATCGAGCGTTGCAATCATTTCGCTGGAGTTTTCAAACAGGTCACGATACCTGTCGCGCGGAATGCGCAAACCCTCGCCCTGCGTCGCGTTGACGGACTGGTCCAAAGCGACAGCGACCAGACCCGTCGGCAAACCATCGCGATTGCGCAAAGTGGAGATGTGCAAGCGGACGGGGAAGAGTGATCCGTCTTTGCGACGTAGATGTGTTTCGAAACTCGGGACCTGGCTCGGGGCAAGGGACGTGACAACCTCTGCATAGGTCACGAGGCTGCCTTCCTCTCCTCCTCGGACAGGCTTGCTGATGCCGTAGAGTCTCCGTGTCTCCGAGACCAGCCGATCTTCCTCGCCGGGCGCAAGAAGTTTATCTGTACTCTCGAGGTTTACCAGTTCCGCGGCGTGGTAGCCCAGCAGCCGTTCCGCAGTCGGATTCATGTACGTGAGCTTGCCGTCGAGGCCCACGGAGATCACCATCGTGCCGGCGGAATCCAGAATGTCTTTGAGAGGATCGCCGGCGTAGCGGGCGGCCGCTTCGCTCTCGGCTGCATTGTCGGCCAGCACGCGCATCAACACCGCGGCGGTCAGTCCCATCGCAGTCAACAGCAAGAGGTAGTCGAATCGAGGACCCGCTTCCAGCCGTGCAAGAATGAAGGCCGCGGCCATCGCTACGGCTAGCACCGAAAGCGCAGACCACAGGGGCGGCGGACGATTCTCAATTTCCTGGTTCGACTGTCCCGCGTTGCGTAAGTCCATCAGGTTGCCGCGCTCCCGCACCTTTACCAGCACATTGGCTTCTATTCATGTCAAGCCAGTCTTGGCTGTTGATACCCCTCCGTCGCGCGATAAGGTCTTAGTCGCACAAGGAGTTATTAGGGCTCTTCGAGCAGTTTCACAAACCCCGTTTTGTCTCGCTCTGTTGCAGCGAGGATACATCCCCACAGCGTCCTCTGTCCCGGCGCCTCGGCGGCTCCGGCCCTAAAGCGAAGGATACGCAATGAGGCTTATCTTGCACGCTCCCACAACCAGCGCTGATTTTCAAGCGTAAGTTGCTGAATCAGCGTGGGGTTGTATCCGAATCGACATTACCGGTGACTGAGCGTTCTTCGCAGCTTTGCCCACCCCTTTGGAAGACCCCGCAATCGTTCGCTCTATACTTGCTCTCATGTTCCGAACCCAGATGCGAAATACTCTTACGGCACCCGTCTTCATTGTCGTTGTAAGCACTCTCTTACATGCACCAATCGCCCGTGCCTGGGGTAACGAAGGTCATAAAATTATCAATCGTTTGGCTACAGTCAATCTTCCTGCGGACGTTCCAGTTTTTCTGCGTTCCGAAGCTGCGAGCCAGGAGATCGAATATCTCGGCCCTGAGCCCGACCGTTGGCGGTCACCGGCCGAAGCTGAACTGAGCGCGGCACAGGCACCCGAGCACTTTATCGACCTTGAACCTGCCGACGCTCTCGGTCCGTTACCCCGTAAGCGGCTTGATTTTGAGGCGGCAGTTTTCGCCTCAGGACAACGCCCTGAGAAGATTGGCCTTCAGCCTTGGGAGGCCACCGAAGTGTGGGAGCGACTGAAAGCTGCCCTGCGTGAGTATCGGTATCTGGCCGCGGCCCACCAGGATACGCATGCAGTAGAACAGGCGGCGATTTTTTACGCTGGTTGGCTCGGACATTACGTTGGCGATGCGTCGCAGCCATTGCATACCACGGTTCAATACAATGGCTGGACGGGGCCTAACCCGAATGGCTACACGACAGACCACAAGATTCACTGGCAGTTTGAGGGACCGTTTGTCGGTGCCAATCTGCATGCCTCAGACATTCAGCCGCGAATGACTCCAGTGCACTTGATCGCAGGAGACATATTCTCGGACTATGTTGACTATCTTCGTCAGACGTCCAAATACGTCGAGAGGGTCTACCAACTGGAGAAGGTCGGCGGATTTGAGGGACAGGGAACTCAGGAATCACGCGACTTTACTGCCGAAAGGCTCGCGGCCGGCGCCAGTAAGCTTCGGGACATGATCTATTCAGCGTGGATTCAGAGCGGAAACCCGGTACCCGATCCTCACGCCTGAGGCTGGGCTATTGATGCGAAACGGGAGAAGACGGATGCGGATGGTTGAAGATGCTCAAGAGCAGCGTCAGACGACGCCGACTTCGATCCGCCTCAGGTCTCCGAGTCTCGTTGAGCAGCGCTGCTTTCAACAGCGGATGAGAATTTAGGGGGCCAGACGTGTTGTTAGAACGGGCGATCGTGCTGCGTTCTTCAATCGCCGGATTCAGCGGCCGCCAGCACCGGCACTTTGCGCAGCAATGCCGTGAGGATGAACGTGAGGAACAGGACCATGGGGACGGCCGTGAGAAGCCACGCGGCGAGGGCCTCTCCGGCCAGGGTTCCGGAAGCCATAACGAGCTTAAGCGGAGACCCATGGGTAAGCATTGCGGTGTTCATCGCGGGATGCGTACTGGAGGAAAACATCCATCCGCCGAGACGCACAAACGGAAAAATCAGCGCAACCTGGAAGGGCATTGCAGCATAGTTTGCTGCCTGAATGGCTGGCATATTCAGCCGTAGACTGAGCGCAACCACCAGGCACAGTGCCGTGGGGATACCGATGACCGGTATGCAGCCAATGGCAAATCCCAGGGCGAGCGTCAGCGCGAGGCGCTGCGGCGAAATTCCCTGCCGCAACCACATCTCTGCTCTCTGTCGCATCGCTCGAAGTGACCTGCTCATATCAATCCTTACGTTATCGGTACGAAACCTGTTCCAGATTAGATGTTGCGTAAATTGTCGGTGAACGGCACCAAATTTCGCACAGCTCATAGTTTGGTACCAAATCAGGAAGTCTGCGGTGATTTGCATCATCCCTTTCGCCTTGACTCACCTTGACTAAGGATAGGCGAAATTTGGCCAAGACAAGTCCACCACTTTGGAAGCAGCTTGTTGCTCCAAAGTGGCATGATTCGAAATATTTATGCGCCTTTGGTGCTCGATCTTTCGTTATCTTGGTAACCGCAGCAGCCCGCGAGAACGCATGCAGGCCAGCACTTGCTCAACTTTCCAGTCCAGGGCGGCGGTTCCATCGATGATCAGGTCGGCATTCGCCGCGGACGGGCGAACGAAGGCAATGCTGGAAGGGCGGACGGTGGCGTCGTATTGCTTCCGCACGGATTCTGGTGTGCGGCCGCGCTCGATCGTGTCACGCCGCATGCGTCGATCAAAACAAACATCATCCGGCGTATCGAGATAAACGCGCAGTTGATACAGGGGCAATATTTCGGGGTAATAGAGCGCAAAAAGTCCCTCTACCAATACAAAAGCACCCGCACAAATAGTCTCTGTTTCATTGGGAATGCGGATGTGGCGGGAAAAATCGTAGAGCGGGCGCTCAATGGTCTGTGCCTGCGCGAGTGCGGCTACGTGTTCAGACAGCAAGGAACTTTCAATAAGCGCAGGGTCGTCGAAGTTCTCTTTTGCCCTATCGGCTGGAGGAAGATGCGAGAGGTCGAGATAGTAGTTGTCGAGAGGGAAGTGAATGCCGTCGAGTTCGCGGGCTAGTTCCGCTGCCAGTGTTGTTTTGCCTGAACCGGAAGCGCCTGCGATGCCGAGGATTTGCGGCGGAAACGGCAAGCGGGGCATCTCTGCCTGTGCTGAATACGTGTCTTCGCTCACGATTCTGCGTCCACCAGCGCCGCAATCCACGTCGCCAGATGATCCAGCAACTCAGCCAATTTTCTTTCCACTTGTTTGCCGGCTTCAAAGACTTCGGCGTGGCTGAGCGGAGTAGCACTTAGCCCTGCAGCCAGGTTCGTCACGCAGGAGATGCCCAGCACCTCGATGCCCATGTGACGGGCTACGATCGTCTCCGGAACGGTGGACATGCCAACCAGCGTCGCGCCCATGGTGCGATAGGCGCGGATCTCCGCAGGCGTCTCAAAGCTTGGGCCGCTGACGGCAAGGTAGACTCCCTCCGCGAGCGCCTGACCTTCCATCTCGGTGACCTGGATGGCAAGTTGTCTCAGACGCTTCGAATAGGCTTCGGACATATCGAAGAAACGCAATCCGCTGTTGGGGCGGCCGAAAGCGAAGCGCGGGTCGTTGGGGCCGACCAGCGGGTTCCAGCCCATCATGTTGATGTGGTCGGCGATGAGAACAAGCTGACCGATCTTGTAGCCATCGGCGATGCCCCCGGCCGCGTTGGTGAGGATGACCGCGCGCACGCCGAGGGCTCCCATAACGCGCATTGGGAAAGTAACGTCCTTGGGTGAGTATCCTTCGTAAAAGTGCACGCGGCCCTGCATGACAATCACGGGTGCGCCACCGAGAATCCCCGCGACCATGCGGCCAGAATGGCCCTCGACAGTGGACTTGGGAAAATGGGGGATTGATTCGTAAGGAACAACTACCTGATCGCGCACTGCTTCGGCTGCGGCTCCCAATCCTGAACCCAATACGATTCCCAGGTGAGGCTTGAGCCTGCCCAGCTTTGAGCGCAGGAAGTGCGCGGCCTCTGAAACATCTTCAAAGTAGCTCATGGCTTGTACCAATAAGTCCGTTCCTGCGATTCTACAACTGTGCATCATCCCAAGCCCTTTGGGTCTCGGGCTGAGGTGCGAACAAGCTCCTGGCGGAGGTCCCAGTCCATGTGCCGGAATATCAAAACGCTTTTCAACTTCGATCCGCCGGTTACGCCGGAGGAGATTCGCTCTGCATCCTTGCAATTTGTGCGCAAGATCAGTGGGTTCTCGAAGCCGTCGAAGGCCAATGAAACTGCCTTTCTGTCCGCTGTCAACGAAGTGGCCGATGTATCCGCGCGACTGCTTGCTTCGCTCGAGACCAACGCACCGGCGCGCACTCGCGAAGAAGAAGCGGCAAAAGCGCGTCTCCGCAACGCGCAAAGGTTTCCCGAGAAAGTTGCGCCATGAAAGAAATCGTCGCTGTCATTTTCGGATTTGGATTGCTGTGCAATGCGTTACTCTTCGTGCCGCAGGTACTTGCGGTTGCGCGCAAGAAAACAGACGAGGGAATTTCTCTGGTTACATTTGGAGGTTTCAGCGTTCTGCAGGTGATCGGCGTCGTGCATGGAATTTATCAGAGAGATATGTCGTTGATTGTGGGGATGGCGGCGAGCTTTCTCAGTTGCGGGTCGGTAACGGCGTTGACTATTTTCTACAGGTTGCGGCGGCTGAGGAGCGCCGACTGACGGAACGCTGACTCAGAGGAACCGACTTACCAGCCGTTCGCAGGGAATCCTGCATCTAAGTCATTGTTCGACCGTCGCACGACCGGAGGTCCTTCATGCTCAGGACTCGGTTTTTCATGTTCGCAACCTTTCTAGTCGCAAGCCTCACGATCGCTGCGCAAACTCCTCGTGACCTTGTTCGGCAGGCGGTTCAGACCGAACTTGCGGCCAGCCGCGACGATCATTCTCACTGGCTTTATTTCGAAATCGATCGCCAGCCGAGCAAAGCCGTCAAGCAGTGGGTAGCTGAATCGAAGGCAGGCAGCCTTGACCGCGTGGTGGAACGCGATGGTCAGACCGTTTCTGAATCGCAGCAGCGACAGGAGATGAGTGACTTCATCCAGGATCCGCGGGAGCAGGCGAAGCGGCGCAAGAGCGGTCAGCATGATGATGAACAAGCAGCCGAGCTTCTGAAGATTCTTCCTGATGCTTTTATCTGGACATCTTCAGGGGAGAAGGGAAGCGACATCCTTTTACATTTCAAGCCGGACCCTCAGTTCAAGCCGCCCGACCTCGAGGCCCGCGTCTTTGCCGCCATGGAAGGCGATATGGGAATCGACCGCGAACAGCATCGCATCGTCAGCCTCAAGGGGCGACTTATTCACGACGTGAGGATCGGATATGGGCTGCTTGGTGAGCTTAAAGCGGGGGGAACATTTGACGTGGAGCGTCGCGAACTCTCGGCTCATGTTTGGGAGATCACTGAAACGCATGTTCACATCGAGGGGCATGCGCTGATTTTCAAAACCATCTCGGAAGAAGAAGACGATGTGAAGACTCACTTCCAGCAGATTGCGGCAAGCACTACTTTGCAGCAGGCCCAAGACCAGTTGCTCCACCTAAATCCTGATCCGGCGCGGGAGCAGGCATTGACTGCGCGGTTTTAGCGGGAGGCGGTGAGCGTTGTTGCGGTCTTGGGGTCCACACTCTCGATCGCACTCTTTGATATTGGGTGGCGACCGCACTCAGCAGGCACGTTTGACATTTGCTTGATGAATACGCGATAGCCTGGCCACCCGGGGCGCAACGTAGACCAGTAACTGGATTTCGTGATGAGCGGCCGGCGCTGAATTACTAACTGCTTCTCGAGAATATTTACGCCGCAGAGCAGATTGTTTTCCGGCTGCAGAATTGTCTTGTCGGGATCGTGTTCGCGAAGACGCTTATCGGCATTCCAGTCGAAGTTGCAGCCGTAACGCCTCGCGTCTTCATACGTGAGTTGAAGGAGGCCCTCACTGCGCACCATGCGATGGCTTACTGCGTCGACAACCGCGACCTCCGGTTCGGTGTGCTGTACGTTCGATGTTGCCTTGAGGCCCGCTTCCGCCCCTGAAAGCGCCTGGAAGAAGTAAGCCCAGAATTGCCGCCTGTCCACATCCTTCATCGCGCTGAAGCGCGGGCAGAACTGCCTGACATTGCTGACCAATCCAGGTTCAAGCAGACCCGCAGGCAGCGCTTTTTCGATTGTTGCGTCCCACTGCGGTTGCCAAGTCTCGTCGTCGCCTAAAGCTGCCTTTTGCTCCGCGATGGGAGTCGAGGGTGCCGGCTTCAGGATCGGAGCGGGCTGAACCGCGACGGAAGTTGCCGCGGAGGCTTCTGATGGGCGCGGATCAATGCGAAATGCAACCAGGCCCACAGCAAGAGTGGCCGCGAGAAAGCAGGTTACAATTCGAAATGTTTTTTGGAACTCCACGCTGAAAGCCTCTCAGCGTAGTGAGATGCGGGCGAGACAACCAGTGGTTACCGGGGGCCGATCTTGAGCTGTAAGCCTTGTGGATTCAGCGGCAGTGAGACTACTTGGTATGGCCTATATCCTGCGCGACCTGGTAGTGTCCCGCAGTGCCGGTAACCGCAATCGGCACCACTGCTCCAGCATTCTTTTTCTTGAAAAATGGGGCGAGCGGCTTTAACAAGAACGACTTGAATCCAGTAGCGGTGTGCGAAATGTCGGTGTCCATTTGCAAATTGCCAGTGAGATGCGCCACTTCGCCATGGAACCGAAAGGTGCCGGCCATCGTTGCTTGTGCTCCGGGGACCTTGAATGTGAGCCGGGAAGTGGATACGACGCCGTTTTCGAGCCTTGTTGAGCCCTGCAAAGACGACAACACGTCTTTTGTCGCATCCGTCTGACTGGCGTTTGAGTCCACGCCGGTGTTTGGCTTGCTACTTCCCCGGGCGCGCTCGCTGAAGGCCGACAGGTTCTTCTCCGCCTGCTGGTCTGCGATCTTCTCCGCAGGCACGTTAAGAGTTCCCATCATGCGCAAACGTTCCATGAAACCGTCGCCGGGCGGCCCGACGTAGGCGTGACTCTGGAGCCAAACCGGGCCGGTGATCGGCACGTCATCGTGAACGAATGGCTGCATGACATCTTCTGCGCGACCGCGTTCCACTACGATGTCAAAATTTGTGAGCTTGGGCTCTCCCTTGATGCTGCCCACCGCGTGAATATTTGTCTCGCGTATCTTGACATCGATGGCATGTATATCCAGATCACCGTGCTCTCCGTAGAGTGTGGCGCGCATGGTGGCTTCGACGGGAGTTGGTTTGCCATCCGTCACGGCGAAGTTCTGGGTCTGTGTATTTGCCTCAACTTCAATTGCCGCCAGCGTGCCTTTGAATTCACCATGTGCCTCAAGAGTGCCGCTGATGTCCCCCACGTCGTGCAGGTTGACCTGGGTGAAGGCGTAGTTGCCGCTCACCGGCGTTGAGAGAAAGGTTTGGCCGTGAATTGGGCCGAAGCTGCCGTGAGCAAGAATGCGCCCACGGGGAATTGCATTTTGCATGTCGACTGCATACGTCAGCGCTTCGCCTTTGTGAAGATTGCGGATCTCCAGCTGCTTGATCGGAAATGAGAGGGGTTTGCTCCCTTTGCGCTGAATTTCGAGCAGGCTCTTGTGCACAACGAAGCGGGCAATCATGGTGTCGGGTCCGTCGAAGTCGCTCCCGCTTCCTGGCGGGAAGTCCAGGTGATTTTCTTTGCTACCGATGGGCGGCACAACGACGTGCAGACCGGTTATGTCCACCAACTCCACACGCTCGCGCAGCATGATCAGGTCGGTCCAGGTTCCTGCGACAACCATCGTGTCCACGTGACCCAGCGGGGGAAGGTTGGGCGGCGCGGATCTGCGCCGCATGGTGATTCCGGTGGCCACGAAGCCGGGGTGCGGAAAATAAGTGCGGTGATATCCAGTAAAGGTCACCTGGCTGGCGAGAACATCATTGAGCATGGGCGCGATCTTGCGATGGCGATACGGCCAGTTGGCGCTAATGAAGACGACTGCCGTTGCAAGAAGCGCACCCACTGCGACGATGACAAGGTGAACCCAGAGCGGAGCCTGATGCCAGATACTTCGAACCTCGCGCCTGATTTTGCCCTTATGAGGATGCAAGGTTTTGTCGGACGACGGCGGCAATATTGATGGGTGAGCCATATTTCGCTGTATTTAAAAACCGGTGCAACGCGAGCAGTAATCTAAATCGCAATAAGCGATAAGGTCCGCGGGCCGTCTGCATCTTGCAATAAGAGATTCTGAGCCCATGGGACCTGCTTTTTGGAGTGCAGTTCGCCCGGTCGCGTTGCCCACGAGAGGAACAAGTTCCAGCAGCATCTATCCCAAAAACATTCCTGCAATGGATGCGGATATAAGGTTCGCCATCGTCCCGGCCAGCATTGCGCGGACGCCCAATCTTGCAAGATCGTTGCGGCGCTCGGGAACCAGCGCGCCGATGCCGCCGATCTGCATACCGATTGAGCCAAGGTTTGCGAATCCGCACAACGCGAAGGTGGCGATCGTGAAAGAGCGCGGAGTAATCATTGCCTTGTGTGCTCCCAGGGCAATGTAGGCGATGACTTCGTTGAGCGCCATGCGGGTGCCGAGCAGATTGCCGATCAGGCTGCAATCCTGTGCTGGAACTCCGATCAGCCACGCCACGGGCCAGAAGACGTAGCCAAGGATTTCGCCGAGGCTCCCAGGAACCCAGTGGAGGCCCGCATGGATGTGCACCCAGCCCAGCATCATATCGAGCAGCGCTACCAAGGCCAGAAAGCTAATAAGCATGATGGCCACATTCATTGCCAGCTTGCCACCGTCGATGGTGCCGCGCGCGATGGCGCCGATCAGATTCTCATCCTGATGCTGTTCGTCTTTGGGAATGACCACTTTGCCTTCGGTAGCCGGGACCTCGGTCTCGGGGACAAGCATCTTCGCCATGAGGATTGTTCCCGGTGAAGTCATGATGACGGCCGACAGAAGATGCCTGGCCTCGATGCCCTGCGAGATGTACATGGCCATGATGCCGCCGGATACGTGCGCCATGCCGCTGGTCATGATGGTCATCAGTTCGCTGCGAGTGGCTCTCGAAAGGAATGGACGAATGGTGAGAGGCGCCTCGGTCTGCCCCATGAAGATGGATGCGGCTACGTTCATGCTTTCGGCGCCGGAGATGCGCATCGTCTTGAGCATTACCCACGCCAGTCCACGGATGATGATTTGCATCAAGCCAATGTGGTAGAGGACCGCAAAGAAAGCCGAGATGAAGATGATGGTAGGCAAGACCTGGAAGGCAAAGATGGAGCCGAGCGAGGTGTCGGGCGTGCCGAGTTTGCCGAACAGGACCGACGTCCCCGCGGTGGTCGCACTCAGCATCTTGGTGACAACGCCGCCAGCCCAGTACATCGCCCTCTGGCCGAAGTCGAAACGCAGCACAAGGAAAGCAAAGAAAATCTGAAGGCTCAGTCCCCACCCCACCGTGCGCCAGCGAATATGCTTTCTATCCGTCGACCCAAGCCATGCCGCCAGCAAAACGGCCAATATCCCCAGCACTCCCGTGAATCGCGCCAATGCGTTGCTCCTTCAAAGACAACTTCCCGCCGCCAGTTCCTAGTTTCTTGCCTGCACCTTGCTCAAGGCGGCGGTTAGACGCTGGTAAACGTCATTGTTTTTGATACCAACAGGCTAACAGCACTTCGCGGGAAACTGAGACGGGAATCAACTGACAGCTTCAAGGCTAGGAGTTAGAAATTTCTTTTCGCAGATAAGTCTCTGCATCTTCGCGTGCAAAGATGCGGCTGACTAAGGGAACGTTTTCGGGCGGCTCGGCTGAGAGTGTAACTGCGCGCTTGATGCGCTCGGTCGGCCCGGCGAGCATGGCTTCGTTGGTGGCGTACAGAGTGGCGAACGGCTGTCCTTTTTCTACGTGAGCGCCGCGGCGAGCGTGAAATTCGATGCCTGCATGCGGGTCGACCGGTTCACCGGCTTTCTCGCGCCCTGCTCCAAGGCGTTGCACCGCCCAGCCCAATTCCATGGTGTCCATTTCTGCCACGTACCCGGTTTCCCAGGCATTCAGCACGACAGTTGCTCCGGGCTTGTGTGATGCTTTCAGATCATCGAAGACGCTAAGATCGCCGCCCTGCGCCTTCACCATCTCGAGGAAGAATTTCAGCGCGGTTCCATCTGCCAGCGCGCCGGCCGCAGCCCAGTAGCCCTGCTCGGCCGTCTCCGTCTTTCCGCCGAGATGAATCATCCAGCCGGCAAGGCGCAGCGAAAGCTCGCGCAGGTCATTGCTCTCCGGCGGGGTTTCTCCTCGCAGCAAACATACGCACTCGGCAATCTCGATCCAGTTGCCAGCGGTGCGGCCAAGCGGCTGTCCCATGTCGGTCAGCAGGGCAACGGTTCGCGTTCCTGCGGCCTCGGCGGTGGCGACCATCAAGGAGGCCAGAAACTCCGCGTCGGCGCGCTTACGCAGGAATGCGCCGGAACCGGTTTTTACATCGAGCACGAGAGCATTGAGGCCGGCAGCGAGTTTCTTGCTCAGGATCGAAGCGCATATCAGGCCGGGACTTTCCACGGTTCCGGTGCGATCGCGCAGAGCATAAAGCACGCGGTCGGCGGGAACCAGGGTTGGGGTCTGACTTACGATTGCCGCGCCACACTGCTGCAGTACGGCTTCAAACTCCTGAAGGGTGAGCGCGGAGCGAAAGCCGGGGATCGAATCGAGTTTGTCCAGCGTGCCGCCTGTATGTCCAAGTGCGCGCCCGCTGATCATCGGCACAGCAACGCCGCATGCCGCGGCCAGCGGCGCAACCAGAAAGCTGGTCTTGTCTCCGACGCCGCCGGTGGAGTGCTTGTCGACAGCCTGCTTGCCGAGTCGCGAAGGGTCGAATTTTTCGCCGGAGTCGCGCATGGCAACGGCGAGCGATCGAGTTTCTTCGATGGTGAGTCCATTCAGCCATGCGGCCATGAGCCATGCGGACAACTGCTCAATCGGGATTGATTCCTTCGCCGTGCCCGTAACGATGAATTCAATTTCACGCGCATCGAGAACGCCGCCGTCACGTTTTTTGCGAATCAGATCGATCATGTGCAGCGCCGCGCACCCATCTTGGGACATAAGGAAACAACCTCATTTCATAGACAGATGAGATTATCGCAAGGATCCGCCGACCGTGTCCGATGAGCCTCATTAACTCCAGGTGAGAGTTTTGAAGGATGGAAACAGCGCTTCGATCAGGGAATAAACCTCAACTGATTTCTAGGGCTTCTTTGTCGTCTTCAGTCTCATGTCGAAAGCCAGCGGAAGGAGCTCATCGAAGCGCATCTGTCTTGTTCCATTCGCTGCGGGGAAGATGACAGGCGCATCGGGTTCTGCGAATTCGGCCAGCATCTGGCGGCACGCTCCGCACGGTGGGCTGGCGGCCTGGTTCAGATTCGCCACCGCTACGGCTTCAATGCGAATCTCCGGGCCAAACTTGCTCACTGCTCGCACCAGTGCAGCACGTTCCGCACAAATCGTGAGCCCATAGCTTACGTTTTCGACGTTGGTGCCGGTCACAACTTTGCCATTCGCGAGCCGCAGCGCCGCGCCCACTCTGAATCCCGAGTAGGGCGAATAGGAATTCTCTGCTGCCTTCCGCGCTTCTTCAACGAGATGGTCGAGCGCTGCCTGAGTTGAGCTGATCATCATCAATGCGGCCCTCATTCGTATTCCCGAGTGAACCTTGAGGCTAAAGCATGAACGTTCTTCATGTACATCCGGTGCAATGATTGCGAACCGGCTCTTCTCGAGTCTCCCGCCTCTATCCGATAAATCTCTTGTGTGTGCCCAACAGGGGTGGCGAGAAAAATGAGAGGTGGATGAACTGACCATTGATCGAGAGCCAGAAGGGCTCGATCGCATAGAGCGCGGTCTGACCGATCTGGTCGGTACGCGCCATTCTCGGCCAAACTGATTTACGGGGAGCCTGACCGGATCAGATTCCGTTTATGACGCGATGAATCACAATCAGCGCGGCAATGCAGCATCCCAAAAGACAGGAAGATGCAACGAAGGCTGCGCGGAGGCGACTTCCCGGACAAAACCGGCGGTGACTGCGGAACGTGACGACAATATCCCGCTTTGATGGGGCTGGCCGCCAACCCTCAAGGCCGCGGCGGATCTCCATAACCATGGCAACTTCGAGCAGGCAGCAGCAGACGGCACTTACCAGGCTACCGGTTGCAAAAAACTCTGTAAGTACAAGTACCGACACAACTACCTCGCAGCATTACGCCGTCTGGTCCACGATCAGGTTCAACGGTCAGATGATCTCTATTATCCAGTCTATCCGGGTCCGTCTATGCTCGAAAGCTGGTCTGAGGTGCCAAAAGTAACCGTGGACTATCCCACAAAAGTGGCAGATTCGGGAGTAAGATTGTCACTTGTGAGGCGCCCAGGGATGCGGTCGGGATTCGCAATTGACCATCATCCTTTCTGTCGATCGATTGCTAGCGAAAGACGCCTTCGAGGGTTCTATGAATCCAACTTCTTCCCACTCCGAAGCTCCTTTTGCCGCAGAACGCCGCCGGGCTGAAAGGCGTACTTCTCCTTCCCTGGCTGCTTATCATTGGAAGGGGTCAATTCCCCGTCAGAACAGTGTGCGCGACATTAGCGCAACGGGCGCATTTCTGGTTACGCAAGATCGCTGGGAACCGGGAGAGATTATTGCTCTCTCTCTGCAACGCCATGGGCCGCCCGAAAGGGAGAACAGTTTTTCCGTTCAGGCCAAGGCGGTTCGTTGGGACGATAGTGGTGTCGCAATTTCCTTTGTCTTGCCCCCTGGCGCTGATCTACGGCTCTGGCAGAGTCCGCTCAAGAACGCGGCAGAACAGAATGAGCCTGAAGACATCGTGCGCGAATTTCGCGTTTCCCAGGCCATCTCCTTTCTTTCGCGCATATCGCCCGACACCCGTGACTTCATGTCTCGGCTGCTTCACGAAGAGTTGAGCAATTACCGCCTCGATAACGCGGTTGAGATTACGCTGAAGGCGGAAAGGATGCTTGGCGGGTCGGTGCAAGTTGATCACCTGCGCGCCCTTCCCCACGTCGTCACGCGCATTGTCGATGGGGGGTCCTGGTCCTCCGACGATAAGTGGATGCTCCAGTTCTGGGCGGGCCTTTTGGCCGCATCCTGCACCACCAAAGGCGGCGACGAGTCGAGCCTTGCTTTCGTTGACCTGCTGGGCCAATTGAAGGCTCTTCACCTCCGCATTCTTTCCGCGGCGTGCACCAAGGCCACGAAGCTAATCACTGGCCCGGGCTCGATCTCGACCCGTCCTTTGAATTGGAAAGCATCCGATCTCATCAAGTTCTCTGGCTCGCATGATCTGATCAAGCTCGACCGGGAATTGAACTACATGGCGGAAATCGGCGTGATCGCTCAAAGGGAAAAGTCAGCGTTCTTTCAACAGATGACCGACACGACGGTAGCCCCGACAGGTCTCGGTCTGGAACTTTATGCTCGCTGCAGCGGTCACCGTGGCACCGCACAGGGATTCTATGGCGTTCCGTTGACGCTGGCCGGTGCGATTGCGCTGGAGCAATAGAGACGCCCATCCCGGTTGCGCAGGATGGGAAGGCCGATTGGGTATCGGATTTTCTCAGTTCGGTGGTTGCCTGTGCGAACATTTCGCACCTAACGGTGACGCGCGACACATTTGGTGATTTCGGTTCCTCCGTACAATCCTTTCAACAAAGACTTTCAACAGAGGCGTTCAGCAGGCCCACTGGGCCCGTCAATGCCTGGCTTTGTGAAATCGACTGCATGGAGAGAGGTATAGTGAGTCTGCCCAGAAGCTGGTACCGTCTGCCCTTTGTCTATCGCCCACGCGCAGAACGCCGCGAGTCACCAGCGCTGGCCGCATTCCACTGGGATGGTCCGACTCCGAGGCAGAACCATGTAGCGAACATCAGCAGCAGTGGGGCATACCTTCTTACCGATCAGCAATGGAACACAGGAGATGTCGTTTCGTTGACTCTGCAACGATCCGGCATACTTGAGAGCTCAAATCATCGTCGCTTCACTGTTCAAGCCAAAACCGTTCGACGCGATGACCGAGGTGTAGCTGTTGCTTTCCTTATGCCGCGCGGTTCAGACCTGCGTCTTTGGCAAAGCACGATTAAAGCTGGTGTTCCACAGACTGAACCCGAGGATGTAGTGTGCGAATTCCGGCTTGCGGCGGCGCTCGGATTCGTCGAGCGAATTGCACCGGAGGCTTCCAATCCAGCCAAGCTTCTGTTGCGCAAAGGACTGAGCAACCATCGTCTTGAAAGTGCTGTCGAAATTGTGCTCCACGCAGAAGAATTACTTGCCCTTGAAAATGCAGGCGCGAAGATGCATGTCCATCCTGCAGTCGTGATGCGAATCCTGGAGGACGGTTCGTGGGCTGAAACCGATTGGATCCGGCACTGGTGGGCTGGCCTTCTGGTGTCGTTCTGCGCGGTTGGCGAGGCCACAAAGTCCGACTTGAAGTTCGTCTCCCTGCTTAGTCAGATCACCACGATTCAAGCGCGCATTTTTGCGGGCTCATGCAACCTTGCCGCGAAATCTGCCGGAGGCCATGGCCGAACCTCTCTCCGGCCGATCACCTGTTCCGCCAAGGAACTCATCAAGATTGCCGACACTCACGACCGGGTAAGCATAGAGCGGAACATCGTTCATCTTGTCGGACTTGGATTGATCGAAAAGAGCGTGAAATGGAGGTTTTTCTCGCTCCTTGACCAGGCCGTTATTACGCCAACCCAGTTGGCCGTCGAACTTTACGAACGCTGTCACGGGCACCGCGCAGAGGACGCGGAAAGTCTTGCCTGTTCATCCATGGCTTCTAACGCTGTTGCCGCAGGCTGAGATTTGAAGTGGATGGACCGTCTAAATCCGGTGGTCCTTTTGGTCCGAACTACTGCCTAAGTAATTACCTCCCTGTTACGAAGCGGTGGTTGCGGTAGTACGATGCACTCAGCAACAATTCCCTATGGGGTCGAGCAAGGTTGGCCTGTTGAGCTTCCTCGCTAGTTCCGGCAGTAGCTGCATAAAGTGGAGGCAGCATGAGGTCTCTGAGAAGTTGGTTCGAAAAGACTTTTCCGAACGAAGAACCCGATCAGCCTCGCGCCGAACGGCGCACTGTAGAGGGACTTGAAGCGATTCACTGGACCGGAACCTCTCCGGGTCTGGACATTGTTCGCAATATCAGTGCGAGCGGAATGTACCTGGTTACGCGGGAGCGCTGGCCGGAAGGGGAAATTAATCCCATTCGCCTTGTCTATCCCGATCTCAAAGACGACAATCCCGAGCACCAGGTGACGCTGGAAACCCGAACGGCTCGCTGGGGCGAAGATGGCATGGGTCTCACGTTCGTTCTTCCCGAGTGCATGGATCTTTGGCTCTGGAAATCCGACGGCCTGATTGAAGCGGAAGACATTCTTAGCGAATTTCGTCTCGCGCGCTCGCTTTCCTTTCTTCGACGCATCTGTCCTTCTGCCACGCAGGAGCTCAAACTGCTGTTTCGTGAAGGTCTCAGTAATTTGCGCATTGCAAATGCCATCGGGATTACAAACCGCGCTGAGGCGATGCTTGCAGCCGAGCGCGATTTTGACAGGCTTCGCGCGCCGCAAAGCGTGGTGATGCGCGTGATTCACGATGGGTCGTGGGCGGATGACGCCGTTACCCAGCAGCTCTGGGCGGGGATCCTGGCAACTGCGTGCACCATGATGGGTGATGACGAATCCAATCTTCCGTACATGGACATGCTGTGTGAACTCGCCACTATCGACGGCCGTCTTTTTACCACGGCATGCACAAAATCTCAGAAGGTCTTCGCAGCATCTGGAGCAGTCTCGGCTCGGCCTCTAATCTGCTCATCGCAGGAACTGATACAGATTGCCGGCGCGCACGACCTGATGAAGATCGACCGCAATATTTTTCAGCTTGCTAACCTCGGTCTGTTGGAGCCAAGGCTAAAGTCGAAGTACTTCAACTTCGAACAGGAAGCGAATTTGACGCCTACGGCTCTTGGCCTTGAATTATTCGCGCGCTGCCAAGGGCATCGCGGCGCTCCGCACGAGTTCTATGCCGCAAATCCTTCTGGGGAGGATGTGGGCAAGGTAAATCTATTGTCGGCTCAACCGAAAACTGATCAATAACCACGGTTCAGGATCGGCGCTTCATTAGTTCAGATACTTTTTCATGCAGGGTCTCGGTGATCAAGGATTCGCTTTCAAGCGGGCCAAAACGAATTGGTTCGCCTAGCCGAACTTCGATTTTGCCGGAACGGAACCAACCCCGCCCCCTGGCCTTCAGTTCGCCAAGGCCTAGAATTGCCACCGGCAAAACGGGGGCGTTGGTTTGTTTCACGAGCATGCCGATCCCCGGCCTGAAGCTTGCCAATTCTCCTGCGATCGACCGGGTCCCTTCGGGAAATACCAGCACGTTGTACCCGCGATCCATCGCTTCGCCCGCATGCGCGAAGCTTCGTTGAAAGTCCCGTCTTCGCGGAAGCGGAAACACATTGTAAAGGGCCGTGACTAGCCAATAGGCAGCGGGACCAAACAGCATGAAGCGCCGCGTGTCCGGGTTTCGAAAATGCCGGAAGTCTTCGAGCATTTCGCCGAGCATGGCGGCCGCTACCCAACGACGCACCCTCCCCGGCAGAGCATATTCCACTAGTGCGCCGTCATATGCTGTCACGTGGTTGCAGATAATCAGCATGGGCTCCTCGCCTTGAAGACGTCGAGCCGACGACACTGTTGGGTTGCCAAGAAACCAAATCAAGGGCTGAGCGATTAACTCGAGAAATGCTGCGCGCGACCACTGCACCGGTCTCCACCAAGGCCAGCGAGAATACAGGAATTCCGTCTTCGGCAGAACTTGTTGAGAGTTTGATTTAGCGGCCATCTCGGCGACGTTATTTCGGGAAGGTTCTGAAGTTCGTGAAGTCGAGGATAGGGGCAACATTCCTTGATCCGCTTCTCGCATTTGAGACCCGGGAAGCGACGAGGAGTCCTCGACGACTGAAGGGGGTGCAGGGGCATCCGGCGAAACGCGCACTCCGATGTCGAAGCTTTGATCCGCCCGAACCAGGCGCCTCAAATCACCAAGCGTTCGCGCCGTATCAACCGCACCCTCTTCCGGAGCATCCGCCAATCGTTCTTCCAGCGCTGCTGCCAGTTGAACGCGTCCGAGGCTATCGAGATGAAAGTCCTCACTGAGCCGCAGATCATCTCCCCCTGACGGTTGCTCCCCTGCGATCTCCGCCACCGCGGCATACAGCCAATCGTTACCATGGGCCTTATCTTGCCGACCATCGATGGGAGTGGCCGTACCTGAACGCGTTGCAACCCACTCCGCGACGGCCTTACGCCGGACCTTTCCAGTCGAAGTCCGCGGCAAATCCGGCTCCGGCCACACCATCCATCGCCTAATTTGCTGAAAATCTGCCAGTGCTACATTTGCGCGATCAACGGCTTGAGCCGCCTGCTTGTCGCCACCGCGCACCGCCAGCACTGCGCATGGCTCAGGCCCAGAGGTGGTTTCCACAGCCACAACCGCGCTCGCGGTGATCTCCGGTTGTTGCTCCAATGCGGCTTCGAGGTCTTCAGGATGAACATTTACGCCGGCGGCCGTGACGATGGTCTCGCTTTTGCGGCCCATGAAGCGCAACTCACCGGTTGCCTGTCTCTCGGCGAGGTCGCCGGTCGCCAACCACGCGTCTTCGCGTTGGCGTAACTCGCCGCCGCTCCACGTCGCGGTCGAGATCATCGGCCCCTTTACCAGCACTTCTCCGTCAGGCCCGATCTTCACTTCCCGGCCGGGCAGCGGTTTACCGATGGTTCCGCTCGCTACATGAAATGGATGATTCAGCGTAATCAGAGCCGTCGTTTCCGTCATCCCGTAGCCCTGCACCACGACAAATCCAAGCGCGTTCCAGAACTGCTCCAATGGACCCGCCAGCGCGCCACCGCCTGAAATCAATGCCCAGAATTTGAAACCCAGGGTGTGATGCACATCGCGGAATACCCACCACCGTTTACCGGCGCTCATGCCGCGTGAGGCGGCGATCCGGTCCGCCAGGCCCGGCTTCGTGTTCTCCAGATGAGTCTTCAGAAGTGCCATTACCCGGGGCACGGCGGCAAGCACCGAGATGCGCTCTCGCTTGATTGTCTCTATGAGCCTTGGCGCGACCAGGCGCGTTTCAAAATGTACCTCCGCCGCGAAGATGGGCGGGATCCACAACCCCATCGTCTGTCCGAACACGTGACTGAGGGGAAGCGTATGCAGAAAGCGCAGCGGGTGGACGAGCTTTTCATAAGGAAGATATCGTTGCGCACCCTGCTCGATGGGAGCGATGCTCGCCAGCACGTTGCCATGGGTATGCACGATTCCCTTCGGGTCGCCGGTGGTTCCCGAGGTGAACAGAATCTGAAGAGGGGTTTCGTGGGATAGACCGGCCACCGCCCCGGCCTCGCGTGAGGGAAGGGAACGGGGCCAATCCTCGAATGCGACAAGTGCTGTTTCGCTGTGCGATTTAAGGTGAGCGGACTGAACCAGAAACCGGGCGCGGAAGCTTCGCCAGTAGTGCCGCATCCCCTACCGCCAACTTCGGCTTTACGTCCGTCGGCAATGCGCGCCGCGAACTCGGCGCTTCCGAATGCGTCGAGAGGAACCGCCATTACACCGCGCAGCATGCACCCGTAGAATGCTGCTACCCATTCAGCCCCGTTTTCGCCCCAAAGAAGAACGCGGTCTCCTTTGAAGATGCCGCGATCTTCGAGCAATGCAGCGAACCGGCCCGCAAGCCGGGCAAGCTCCCCGTAAGTCGTTACCCGCCGCCGAACACCCTGATAGCGTACGATCGCGATCTCGCGCCGATTTTTTTTGAAGTCGTCTAGCAGCGTCGCCAGGTGCTCGCGCACGTAACTTACTCCTGCATCGAATCCTAGCAGCGCTGGTTGGTGGTCGCGTTCTTCGTTGTGGTACTTCTCGAACTGTCCCAGCGGTCGCGGGAGTGCTCCGGCGGAGGGTATCGGTCTTCGCCTTTTCTTTCCTATTCGTTCGCGCTATGCTCAAAGTGCGTCCAAGGAACAGATGCCTCCGCGCGCATCCCAATCCGGCAAACCTGACACTGTCGCAGCTCCAGCCAGTTCGTCCACCGGTGACGTCCCCCTGGATTGCGAGGCGAGCGATCCGTTTGCCTGCTTTCACCCTGTCACAGCGGAGTGGTTCAAGGCAGTCTTTGACAGCCCGACTGCTCCCGCAACGGCTGGGCTGGCCGGTGATCGCACGCGGCGAGAGCGCCTTGATCCTGGCGCCCACGGGTACGGGAAAAACGCTCACAGCTTTCCTGTGGTGTCTTGACCGGCTCATGCTGCACGACGTATCCGAGCAAAAGAAGGGCTGCAGGATCGTCTACATCTCTCCGCTTAAAGCTCTGGCGGTCGATGTCGAGCGCAACCTGCGGTCGCCACTTGCCGGAATTAGCAATATGGCGCGACGCAAAGGCGTGCCGTTTCATGACCCATCGATCAGCGTCCGCACCGGGGACACGCCGCAGAGCGAGCGCGCTCGGTTTCGCCGCGATCCCGCCGAAATTCTGATCACCACGCCGGAGTCGCTCTATCTTCTTCTGACGTCGCAGTCAGCCGATGCCCTTCGCACGGTTGACACAGTCATCATCGATGAGATTCACGCGCTGGTACCAACCAAGCGCGGAGCGCATTTGGCCCTCAGCTTGGAGCGGCTTGAATCTCTGACAGGTCGCTGGCTTCAACGCATCGGGCTCTCGGCTACGCAGCGGCCGCTCGAGGAAGTAGCAAGGTTTCTGGGTGGGGTTGAGGTAGTTTCGGATTCGTCGCTTCTCGCAAAAGACCTCTCTTCTGATCAGCAAGGTCGGACTTTAAATATCGGATCGCAAAGTGTTGTAGCTAATGACAATGATGCGCGCGAATTAGCCGATGGTGTAGAGACGTTCCCCTCGTCGTCAGCTGATTCACCGGGCAAATCTGAGCAGGGCGGCGTCGATCATTCACGCTCGGAAAGCGGAAACGAAACTGCTCTCCGGTTCCGCCCAGTCACGATCATTAACGCCTCTGCTCCGAAGCAGTTAAAGCTGCGGATTGAAGTTCCGGTTGAAGACATGGCGCGGTTGCAGACGATGGAGGAGATCCCCAGCGGGGCTGCATCGCAAACACCCGAAGCGTGTGTCGATCTGGAATGCGATTCATCCGCGGTTGCTCGAGCTGATTCGCGAGCGAAATTCGACGATACTTTTCGTCAATAGCCGCCAGGTTGCCGAGCGGCTGGCTGGCGCTCTCAACGAACTGGCGGGAGAGGCAATCGTCCGGGCTCACCACGGTTCCCTCGCAGCTTACCAACGCTCCATTATCGAGGAGCAACTGAAGGCAGGACAGATCAAGGCCCTGTGCGCCACATCAACGCTTGAGCTCGGTATCGACATGGGCGCTGTCGACCTCGTCATACAGATTGAGGCTCCGCCTTCGGTCGCGAGCGGCATGCAGCGCATTGGCCGCGCTGGGCACTCCGTCGATGCTGTCAGTGAAGGCGTGCTGTTCCCAAAATATCGGGCCGACCTTGTCGCCTGCGCCGCCGTGACGAGGGCCATGCACGAGGGCCACATTGAGTCGACCCGCTTTCCGCGCAATCCGCTCGACGTGCTGTGCCAGCAGCTGGTTGCGATCGTCGCCCATCCACCCGGCTATCGAACTTCTACGCGTCCCACGCAGCTCAAGCGCCGAGGGGCCGGTTCTCGTTCCAATGGCGCATCAGGCAGGGACCCTGAGGCGTGGGAAAGCACCGACGCTGCCGAGCTGGAACAGAAGCCCGAAGTCCGCGTCGATGCGCTTTATGATCTTGTTCGCCGGGCTGCACCGTTTGGGGCGCTGACCCGCTCGGCTTTTGACGGTGTTCTGGACCTGCTAAGTGGTCGCTACCCCTCCGACGAGTTTGCCGAGTTGCGACCTCGTCTGACCTGGGACCGCATTCGAAACGTTGTGACTGCACGAGAGGGTGCAGGGCGCCTCGCCATCCTCAACGCCGGAACTATACCGGACCGCGGGCTCTACGGAGTCTTTCTCGCCCATACGGATGGAAAATCCGTCCGCGTCGGCGAGCTGGATGAGGAGATGGTTTTCGAGTCCCACCCCAACCAGACTTTCATCCTCGGTGCATCGACCTGGCGGATCGAGGATATTACCCACGACCGTGTCCTTGTCTCGCCAGCACCTGGTGAGCCCGGCAAGATGCCTTTCTGGAAGGGCGATGGTCCCGGCCGCCCGCTGGAGTTTGGACGCCGGATCGGTGCGTTGGTCCGCGAACTTCGAGCAGTGCCTAAACCGGTTGCGCTCACGCGGCTTGTTGCCGAACATGACCTGGACCCCGGAGCCGCCGAAAATCTCATGCAGTTTCTTGCCGACCAGGAAGCCGCGACAGGCCAAGTTCCCGACGACCGGACAATCGTGGTGGAGCGGACCCGGGATGAGCTAGGGGACTGGCGAGTTTGCGTGCTCACCCCATTCGGCAGCCGCATTCACATCCCATGGGCCATGGCTATCAGCTCCCGGATCCGCGCCGCAGGCGGGCCCGAGGTAGAGACGCTCTGGGGCGACGATGGATTTGTTTTGCGGTTTCCAGATACGGACGAAGCGCCCGATCCAGACTGGATCCTCGTTGAATCCGCCGAGGCGATGCAACTGGTTTTGCGCCAGCTTGGATCGACGGCTCTTTTTGCAGGGCGGTTCCGCGAGGCTGCCGGACGCGCGCTGCTGCTGCCGCGCCGCCGGGCCGATCAGCGTTCCCCCCTCTGGCAGTTACGCAAGCGGTCCTACGACCTGCTGAGCGTCGCTTCGCGCTACCCGTCGTTCCCGTTGCTGCTCGAGGCTTATCGGGAATGCCTGCGCGATGTATTCGATATGCCGGCCCTCATCGAGACCTTGCGCGCGATCGAGCAGCGGCAGCTTCGCGTCCACGTTGTTGAGACACACAAGCCTTCACCATTCGCTTCATCGCTGCTGTTTAGCTACGTGGCCAATTTCGTCTATGACGGTGATGCACCTCTGGCCGAACGCCGCGCGCAAGCTCTGACCATCGATCAGGATCAGTTGCGCGAGCTTCTTGGCGAGGCAGATTTACGGGAGTTGCTCGACGCCGATGCCATCGCGGAGGTGGAAGAGACGGCGCAGTGCCTCGTCGAGTCGTATCGCGCCCGTACTGCCGACGGCGTTCATGATCTGCTGTTGCGCCTCGGAGATATGTCGCGTGAAGAGCTTTCCCGACGCGTCGTCGATTCCACTGTCTTCGAATCGCTCGACCGGCTTCTGCGCGCGCGGCGATTACTCGAGCTTCGCATAGCCGGTGAGCGCCGCATCATCGCTGTGGAGGACGCAGGGCGATACCGCGATGCGCTTGGAATCCCGCTTCCTCCAGGCTTGCCCGTTGCCTTGATCGAGCCGGTGGCGCACCCCGTGCTTGAGCTGGTTCGCCGCTATGCACGCACCCGTGGCCCCTTTACGCTGCGCGAAGTGGCTGAACGCTTCGCCCTCGATACTGCCGTGGTTGAGAACACTCTGCACCAACTCACCATCGAAGGCAGGATACTGGAGGGCGGATTCCGTCCGGGAGGCCTGCATCGCGAGTGGTGCGACATGGAGATCCTGCGCCAGATCAGGCGCAAATCGCTTGCTAAGCTTCGGCGCGAAGTGGAGCCGGTGGAGCAGCACACTCTAGCGCGTTTCCTTTCGCACTGGCAGGGCCTGCTGTTGCCGCGGCGCAGTTCGCATGCACATCTGGATATTTTGCTTGACGCAATCGAGAGCTTGCAGGGCGCGCCGATCCCGGCTTCGCTGCTTGAGACTTCTATTCTGCCGGCACGCATCGCAGGGTATGACTCGGCTGGCCTCGATACACTGATCGCCGCGGGCGAAGTTGCATGGGCCGGCATCGATCCGATCGGCGAGCGAGATGGCCGCATCGCTCTCTTCCTTTCCGACAAACTGCCGCTGCTCGCCCAGAGGCGTCCACTTACTGAGCCGCTTACTGAACGGGAAGAGAAACTGCTCGCGGTTCTTGAATCTGCGGGAGCCAGCTTTTTTGAGCCACTGCATCAGGCTGTTGGTGGCGGGTATCCGGGCGAATCGATCGATGCATTGTGGGGCCTGGTGTGGCGCGGGCTGGTCACCAATGATTCGCTGCACGCGCTGCGTGCTTATACGTTGCGTCCCGATTCTTTGAAACCTCAGCGCAGGTCGCATACGGGGATGGTCTTTCGTTCGCGCCGTACCACTCCGCCGAATGCGCAAGGCCGTTGGTCGCTGCTGCCCCTGCGTGCACGTGAGGGAACTGACGGAGCGCCCAGCAATACCGAAGCCAGACATGCTCTTGCTTTGCAACTGCTCAATCGATACGGCGTGCTGACCCGCGAGGCTGTGGCCGCGGAAAACATTCCTGGCGGATTCAGCGCGATTTACGACGTACTTAAGGCGCTCGAAGAGAGCGGCCGTATTCGCCGCGGATACTTCGTCGCAGGACTGGGGGCCACGCAGTTTGCGTTGCCGGCCGCGGTCGATCTGCTTCGTCAACTGCGCACAGAACCTCCTGCCGAAAAGCCGGAGTTCCTCCAACTGGCTGCGACGGACGTAGCCAATCCCTATGGTTCGGTTCTTCCCTGGCCTGATCTTCCGGTGATGGATGAAGATTCTGAATCAGCGCCGCGTGTGCTGACGCGCGCCGTCTATGGCGAAGTCATTCTCCGCAACGGGCAGCTTGTGGCCTGGGTGCGCCGCAACAATCCGAACCTTCTCGTCTTTCTTCCGGCCGATGAACCGGAGCGCTCACAGGTTGCGACCGGCCTTGCGCACTTTTTGTCGTCACGCGGACAGGAGCGCATGCGTACCAGCAGCCACCAGGGTGTGCTCATCACTACCATCAACGGCCAACCTGTTGCTGCACATCCCATGGCTCGCTACCTTATGGATGCCGGTTTTCATCCCGGGCCGCTGGGACTGCATCTGCGCCGCATTGTCGTGCCGCTTCACCACGAGATCCAAGCCGATCCAATCACAGAGGAATTGCAATAAGCCATGCCCGAGGGCGACACAATCTTCCGCACGGCTCGCTCCATGGGCCGCGCACTCGCGGGAAAGCCGATCACCGGTTTTCGATCAACCTACCCGTTACTCACGCGCTTTCACGATGACACGCCGATTACTGGTCAGACGGTCGACCGCGTTGAATCACGCGGAAAGTGGCTGCTGATTCATCTGTCTGGAGGGGCCACGCTGGCGACACACATGCTGATGAATGGCTCGTGGCATCTCTATCGCGTTGGCGAGCGCTGGCACAGGCCAGCCCGCGACATGCGCATCGTGCTGGAGAATCGGGATTATCAGGCGGTCGCGTTTACGGTTCCGGTGGCACGGATCTACACCGCGCAGGCGCTGGCACGCGAGAAGCGTATTCCACCCTCGGGTTCTGATGTTCTCAGCGAAGACTTTGATCCCGAGGCCGCAGCCGCGCGTATTCGAGCGTATGCCGACGAAGAAATTGGCGAGGTGCTGTTACATCAACAGGTGCTGGCCGGTGTCGGGAACGTCTTCAAGTCGGAGATTTGCTTTGTCGAGGGTGTGAATCCGTTTTGTCGTGTTGCTTCATTGACTGACAAGCAGATTGCTGCGCTGATCAATTCGGCGCAAAAGCTGGTAGCGGCGAATGTTCTTGAAGACTCCGGCAATATGATCGTGACCTATCGCGGCCAAAAGCGACGTACGACTCACGGCACTAATCCACAAGACAGTCTGTGGGTCTACAGCCGCTTCGGCGCGCCATGTCGCCGCTGTGGCAGTGTCATTCGCAATCGACTGCAAGGCAGGGATGCGCGGGTTACTTTCTGGTGTCAGAGTTGCCAGCCCATGCCCGGCGGCAGCAACATCGACGGCGTCTGATCAATGGGTATGCGCAGCGTACTCAGTTGTTAGGCTTGCCGAGCCCGAAGATCTTTTGCAGGATGTTACGGTGATCGGACGGGTGATCGCAGGTATCCATCGGCGCCGTGCCGTCGAGAAATGCCGCAGTGTAGTCGTCCGGGCATGAAGGATCGGCGATCAGGTTCGTTGTCTTATCGAGAGTGATTAGCTGCACGCCATCCGGTGGGGTGAACTCATTAGTGTCGGAGTACTGCGGCAATTGGATCGCCTGCTTCATAAACGCAGCCCAGATGGGTGCGGATGCGTGGGCACCTTCCATTTTGATATCGGAGTAGTCATCGTTTCCGACCCACACGATGCATAGCAGGCTGCTTGTGAATCCGGCGAACCATGCGTCGTGGTCGGTGCCGGTTTTTCCTGCGGCCGGAGCTCTAAAGCCCATGTTGCGGACTCCGGCGCCGGTTCCGCAGTAGTCGAGACCGTTAACCTTGCAGCCAGCTTTGCCGTTGCCTTGCAGCACTGCTTCCATCAGGCTGGTGGTTAGAAAAGCCGCTCGCGGATCCAGAACCTGCCTGGTTGTTGGTGCGTAGTCGGAAATGACGTCGCCGGTTGGCGTGCGGACGCTGGCAAGAACCCAGGGATCAATATGAACGCCGCCGTTGGAAAATATGGTGTACGCACCGGCCATATCGAGTGGGGTTGCATCATAGGAGCCGATTGCCATGGCGGGCGTCGGTTGCGCGCTTTTGATCCCAGCATCGCGAGCCAGTGCCGCGACGCGATCGAAGCCGACCATTGAAGCCAGACCGATAGTCGCGTTGTTGTCTGATCTCATCAGGGCCAGCCGGGCAGTCATTTGTCCGTAGTATGCGCCCTCATAGTTGCGCGGGGTGTACTCGTATTGCGTTCCTTCGCCGTAGGTAGCCTGCTGATCGCTCAGCATGGTGACTGGCGAAAACAGCGCATTTTGGCCGGGCAGCATTGTGCCTTCGATAGAGGTTTGAAATGCAGACGCAAAGACAAGCGGCTTGAAGATCGAGCCAGTTGGCCGATGCGCTACCGCGTGGTTCACCTGAGATCTGCCGTAGTCGCGGCCCCCAACCAGCGCCAGCACCTGGCCGGTATGGGGATTGAGCGCAATGAGCGCCACCTGCGGGTAGATAATTGGCTCGACCTTCTTGAGCCTTGCATGGCGCTTTTCGACCTGCGCGTCAATCTCGGGGAGGGTTGAATCTACCGCCTCCGTTGCAATGCGCTGCAATTCAGGGTCAAGCGACGTGTAGATATGCAAGCCTTCGCGGTTGAAGTCGCGATCGCCAAGCTTCTGAACGAGCTGATCGCGGACAAGGTCGACGAAATAAGGCGCTTCCCGGGCATCCACGCTTCCCGGGACGAGGTGCAGGGGTTCTGCCTTGGCGCGCTCGGCCTGTTCCTTGTTGATGGCGCCTGTTTCCACCATCGAATCCAGCACCAGGTTGCGCCGATCAATGGTGCGATCGGGGTGACGGAAGGGGTTGAAATAGTTGGGGCGCTGAATGATGCCGGCAAGCATGGCGCACTCGGCCAAATCGAGTTGGCGGATGTCTTTTCCAAAGTAGGCCTGGGATGCCTCGCCAAAGCCATCAATTGAAAAGCTGCCGCGCTGTCCGAGGTTGATCTGGTTTGCGTAAGCCTCGAAGATCTGCTTCTTTGTGAAGCGATGTTCGAGGTGAAAGGTAATGAGGATCTGCGTGACCTTGTATTTGATGGTCCCAGTGTCGGCGAGAAAAATCAGCTTCGCCAACTGCATTGTCAACGTGGATGCGCCACCTCGATGTTTGCGGTCGCCAACAAGATCGTGGTATCCCCAGCTCATCATGCTGAAGTAATTTACTCCGCCGTGCTCAAAAAACTTTCGATCTTCGATTGCCAGAACGGCTTGCACGAGATTTGCGGGAATCTCATCGTAGTTCAGAAGGCGGCGCTTGGAGCGATTAGCGTCTTCGCTTAATCCCGTGATCAGCAACGGCTCCAGTTCATAGCTTGAAAGGGACTGCCCGTGTGCGTCGGTGATGGAATCCACCTGCCCTGCGCGGGTGTGGATGGTGGCGGCATCAGGCGCATGGTAGGATTCGGGGCCGGGATGTACCGTGATCGATTGCGGCGATTCGGTAAATGAGCCCATCTGCGACGGGTGCGACAGCCCGTCTACGGTGTAACCGGCCTCGCGCAATTCATTGGCGATCAAATGAGCGCTGATTTTCTGGCCTGGTCGAACCTCTCGCGGCGCGGCATAGATTTTTGCCGTGTTCGCAAAGAGCGGTTGCTTAAGCCTTTCATCCACGATGCGCGCGTACTTGTTGTAATAGTGGGTGAAAACCGAGAAACAAATGATTCCGGCGAGCAAGACAGCGGCGATAACACCGCGCACCAGCCATGAAGACCACGAGAGACGAGGCCGCGAGAGCTTCCAATTTGGTCTCTTCAGCCTGATCTTCAATGCCATTCCTTTGCCCTCAATTCCTCTACGAAATATCCGAAGTTTTGTTCCCGCACGCCTGGAGCAAACGAACCTATAGCTATGAGCTTTCAGCCAGCAGCTTCTCTTCGAGCACGCGCTGTTTCACTTGCGCCACCACGTCTGTGAGGGCAATTTCCACACTGCTCGCGGACACACGGGTCACCAGCTCTACCTGCCCGGTTGCTATCTTCTTGCCAACGTTGATCCTGTAGGGAATTCCCACAAGGTCTGCGTCTTTGAATTTGACGCCTGCTCGCTCGTCTCTATCATCGAGCAGCACGTCGAGCCCAGCCGCCTCGAGGTCCGACGCCAGCTTCTCGCCGGTTTCGCGCAGCAGAGCATCCGAAACATTTGTCACCGTTACAACAACCGTGAAAGGCGCAATTGACGCGGGCAAACAGAATCCATTCACATCATTGGTCTGCTCAATGGCCGCGGTGAGAATGCGTTCGATACCGATGCCGTAGCTGCCCATGATCGGCATGACTTCTTTCCCGTTGGGGTCGAGCACGCGCGCACCCATGGACTCGGTGTACTTGTAGCCAAGTTTGAAAATGTGTCCAACTTCAACGGCTTTGCCCACAACCAGCTTGCCAGCACAGTTGTCCCTGGGGCACGCCTCGCCTTCGTTCACGCTCCGAATATCGGCCAGCACTGTCCATTTAAAATCGCGTCCCGGCACAACGTTGCGGAGATGGTAGTCGAGCTTATTGGCGCCGCCGACCAGATTTTTTCGGCCCTCCAGCGATTGATCTACAACTACTGTTAATTCTTCGCCGAGCGGCTTGTCGCCGTGCTTCAGCCCGACAGGTCCGAGAAATCCCGCAGGACCGTTGAAGTATTGCAGCAACTCTTCGGCCTGCATCGTTCGGAGTTCGGAAGCACCGATGGCTCCCATCAACTTGGTTTCGTTGACCTGGTGATCGCCGCGCAGGAATGAAGCAACGCCATGCCAGGTCTCCTTGACTGCGCCGTCCTTTCCGGGCGCGCCGCGCTTCAACGCCATATAGGCCACGCACTTGATGTCGGACGCCGGAGAAATCTTGAAGAACTCGGCCACGTCGGAGATCGCAGCGCAGCCAGGAGTCGATACGAGTTCCGGTGTTCCGTCGCCTGTCGGCTCCATCTCTACAACGGGCTCGAGGCGCGATGTGGCTTTCTCAAGATTCGCGGCATATCCGCAGACCGGGCAGCTGGCGATCAGGTCTTCGCCTGCGTCGGTGTACACCATAAATTCCTGCGACTGCGATCCGCCCATCGCGCCGGAATCAGCTTCGACCGCCACAAATTTCAACCCGCAGCGCTTGAAGATGGTGCGATATACCTCATCATGCAGATCGAAGCTCTTGTCGAGGCCTTCCTTATTCAGATCGAAGGAATAGCTGTCTTTCATGATGAATTGGCGAACCCGCAGGAGGCCGGCTTTGGGGCGCGGTTCGTCGCGGAACTTGGTTTGAATCTGGTACCAGATCTGCGGCAACTGCTTGTAGCTGCGCAACTCGCTGCGGGCGATGGTGGTCATGATCTCTTCGTGAGTCATTCCAAGGCAGAGTTCGGCGCCCTTACGATCCTTGAGACGAAACATATTGGCGCCCATGCCGGTCCAGCGGCCGCTCTCTTCCCACGGCTCCTTCGGCAGCAACGCAGGCAGAAAGAACTCCTGCCCGATCTTGTCCATCTCTTCGCGGACGATGCCGATTACCTTGTTGAGCGAACGCTGCCCAAGAAAGAGATAGCTATAGAGGCCTGCGCCAAGCTGGCGGATATATCCGGCGCGGAGCAGAAACTTGTGGCTGGCCACTTCGGCGTCCGCCGGGGCCTCGCGAAGAGTGGGAACAAAGAGCTTAGACCAACGATGCATAGTAGAGTCCGAACGTGCTTTCCCGCCCGCTAAATCCCGATGAGACACACACTTGCTCGCGGGGCTTGTTGCGGACGCATGAGAACCAAGAAGCAGAAACCATTCTAAATGTTCGGGGAGGTGCCCTTCGGGCCGCTGCCCTTCGGCTACGGCCTCAGTGAACCCGCGAATACTGAGCTGAACCTGCATCGTGGCCCCCTGCGCTTTGATAAATGCACGCGGCTGGCCAACGTCCGAGCTGCTGAAAACAATTGGGCTAAGCGCAAACCACTTCGATCCGGCGTGTCAGCACACACACGCGGCGTGGAATCGGTGACACGACTGGATTCGCTTTGAATCGCTGTGGACCGTTCTTCAGATTGCCGGTACGATGCTCAGTCCACGCCGCTCATTTTGACGATCATGCGTTCGAATATGCCGGCAGGCAGGATCCGACGCATCCTAAGCGCCATCTTGGCGTCTTTGCCGATTGTGTAGCGGAGCTTCGGGTGCGGGTTCTCAACTATGCGGGCAATCACGTCGGCGACCACTTGCGGATTGGCGCGATCTTTGGCGCTTTTTTCGATCTGGCTGCGCCATCGAGACACGCGCGCTGCATTGGCCGTAGTCGGGTTCTCAAGCCCGGCAGTCAGCTTTGCATTGCGTGTCCAGATGTCGGTTGCGAAAGAGCCCGGCTCGACCAGGACAGCATGGATGCCGAGAGGCAGCATTTCGTAGCGCAGCGTTTCGGTCCAGCCTTCCAGCGCAAATTTCGAAGCGGCATAGCTGCTGACACCGGGGAAACCGACGCGTCCGGAGATTGACGACACCATGACGACGTGGCCGAAAGCCTGCCGCCGCATCTGCGGCAGAATGGCCCGTGTGACGGCTACCGATCCGAAGAAGTTGGTGTCGAACTGTTCGCGCAACTCCGCGTCGGTAACATCTTCGGCAAACCCAGGAACCGCGAAGCCGGCGTTGTTGATGAGGGCGTGCAGGGGTTCGTTTCGCTTGCCGATCTGATCTGCCAGGGCCCCAATCTGGCCTGAGTTTGTTACGTCAAGCGCATGGAACTCGATCCGTTCCAGAACGCCGGCGTCACTCGCTGCTTTTTCAAGCTTGTCTCGCCGGCTCAGATCGCGCATAGTGGCGAGCACATGCCAGCCACGCCGCGCAAGAGTGACGGATGTCAGCAGGCCGAAGCCGCTGGAGGCGCCGGTGATGAGAGCGGTTCTCATCTGTCAATCCTCTTCTCGCTATCGAGTTTACTGCTCGCACAGATCACCGATGCTCCCGGCGCGCTTATCTCCCAAGTTCGTGGCGTCGATAGACCACCCGAACCGCAGATCCTTCGACTTCGTTTGGCGCAGCGCCAAACTACGCTCAGGATGACACCGCGTTTTTGATTCGAACTTCTGGGACAGTACAATTGGCCTTCCAGACTAGATCAGTTCTACGCCCCACAGGTCATGCAAATGCACCACGCCTTCGACTTTGCCGTCGGCATCGACGACGACCAGCGACGTGATCTTCCGTTCTTCCAGGATCGCCAGCGCTTTTGCCGCCAACTCTTCAGCGGTGATCGTACGAGGCGTCGGATTCATTGCTTCGCCGGCGGTCTTGCTTAGCGCTGCGCCGCCTTCGCGCTCAAGAAGCCGCCGCAAGTCGCCGTCGCTGATCACGCCGCGGAGCTTGCCTGTTTCCTGCACCGTTGCCATGCCCAGTTTCTTTGACGACATTTCGTAGATCACATCGGACATTCGCGTATGCAGGGTGACGACAGGGATATCGTTGCCCGCATGCATCAGTTCGCGTACCTTCGCAAGTTGTTTGCCGAGTTTGCCGCCGGGATGGAGTTCCGCGAAATCTTCGGCCTTGAAGCCCTTGCGCAGACTTACCGCGACAGCGAGGGCGTCGCCGAGTGCCAGCATCGCCGTGGTGCTGGCTGTGGGCGCCAGGTTCAACCCGCAAGCTTCGCGATCGACACTGCAGTCGAGGGCCACATCGCTTGCTCCTGCGAGAGTCGATTTCAGATTGCAGCAGAAACTCACCAGGGCATCGCCCTTGCGCTTGAGCGTTGCCAGCAGTCGCAGTATCTCCTCGGTCTCGCCGCTTGCCGAGAGCGCAATCACCACGTCGCCCGGCATCAGTACGCCGAGATCGCCATGAACTGCTTCGGCAGGATGCAGAAATAATGCAGGGCTGCCCGTCGAACTGAGGGTTGCCGCTATCTTCTGGGCGATGATGCCACTCTTGCCCATGCCGGTGACAACCACGCGGCCATGGCCTTCGCCGCAGCGCACAATCAGATCCACGGCGCGATCAAAATCTGCGGCCATCGGACCGTCCAGTCGCGCGGCCAGCGACTCAAGAGCAGCGGCCTCAGTGCGCACCAGTTCCGCTGGAGTCAGGGGATCATTCTCGTTGTTGCGATTCATCGGTTTCTGATCTTAACAGTGGACAGTGATCAGTGGACAGTGATCAGAAACCCGTGATCCGCCGCCGTTACTGGTTTTCAAACTTTGCAGCCACTCGCTTCTTCGACGGTTCCGCAATGTCAATGTCCGCTGTTCACGGTGCTCTGTCCTCCCTCGTACAATAGAGGGGAAGAGGTTTTTCCCATTGAAGCGCAACACTATTGTTATCGGCGTCACATTGCTTATCCTGGCGACCTTTGCCTGGGCTGGGTGGGCTAACTGGGAGTACCGCAAACAGGCGGCTGAGCGAGCGCTTGCCAACGCTTCCCGCGCAGAGCTCATTCCCGCTACGGCTGGAGACGTTCCGCAGAGTCAAACCTCGCTGGTCGGCAAGCCTGCTCCCGACTTTGTCCTCCAGGACCTGAGCGGCAGGACCGTGGGTCTCTCGAGCTTCAAGGGGAAGCCATTGCTCATCAATTTCTGGGCGACGTGGTGCGGCCCTTGCAAGATCGAAACTCCCTGGCTCATCGAATTGCAGAATCAGTACGCATCGAAGGGGTTTGAGATCGTCGGCATTTCAACGGAAGGCGAGGATCTTCAACCTGGCGATACGGAAGGCTTGGCGCGCCAGAAGAGCGCCATCGCGAGATTCGTGAAGGAAGAGCACATGCCGTATCCGGTGCTCATTAACGGGGACAGCCTCGCTAGCGTGTATGGCGGGTTGGATGCGATGCCGACCTCAATCTACGTCAACGCCGAGGGCAAAGTGGTGGCGGTGCAACTTGGTATCACATCCAAAGATGACATGGAAGCAAATATCAAGAAAACGCTGGGCAGCTAGGAGCAGCAGAGTGAAGGTCGCCAAGAGCAGGCTCATCGAAATTGCGATCTGCATGACGCTGGGCTTCGTTTGTTCTACGATGCGAGCACAGGATTCGCTCTCTGAATCTCCGCACAAATCGAGTCACAAAGCGGAAGCTGTCGAATATCTATATCCCGAGCAGGTCACCGTTCCGGCGGGAAAGCCGAGCGCCGTTGCCCTTCACTTCCGCATTCAGCCGAACCTTCACATAAACGCGCATGTGCCGCGTGCGGAGTACCTGATCCCCACCGTCTTTTCGATTCCAGAATCGTCGGGAGTGCGACTTGCGAGTGCCGGCTATCCTGCGGGCACCGACTTTACGCTGCCTGTCGATCCGAGTGAAAAGCTACTGGTCTATAGCGGCGAATTCAAGATCGACGCAAAAATCATCGCGGCCCCCGGCGATCACCTTGTGGAAGCCAAACTCCACTACCAGGCCTGCGATCAGAACGCCTGCATGCCGCCGAAGACGATCACAGTGCCGATCGATGTGGTTGGTAAGTAGCCGATTGGCAGGCGAGCCAAGACAATTGCGCAACCTAATGGTTGCATGATGTGCGGGGTTTTTGCGGTGCCTGGATGGAAAATACTCTTTTCAAGAAGTTTACGTGGCGTGGTTCCCTCCGCTCACCCACGAACGATGCATCGTTCGTGGGGCCCCAAAGCGCTCCGACAAGGATGACACCGTTGGAGCAAGATGCGGCACGCAAGGGAGGCGGCCAATCGATGCATCGTCCAGGGTCTCAGAAGTGAGACCTTGAGCACCCGCTTTCGTGGGCCAGTCGGGTTGTCTATAAGGGTGGGAACTTCTGTCTGCTCGCCTCGTTCCGAAATCCATCTCGCGTTGCGAGTTCTTGTTTCAGATATTCGAGGCAGCTATGGCACGTCACAATATGCAGATAGCTGGTCTCTATCGGTTGAAAATGAGGTTCGTCTCTACACACCTTGCAGAAGCCTTCTGCTTTCGCGCCGATAAGATGAACAGGTCTTTCATGCGGATTGATTTCCATCTCAGAACCTCGTTTCCAGCCGGTATTTCTTTTCTGGATATCCAGGGTCGCGATGACCGAATCACAGTGATCCGGAGCGTGCCGCACTCTGTCGCAGAGCAACTGCCCGCTTTCCAATCCTATACATAGTCGAGGCGGATTCGTCGAGCATCTTCTTAAGATGGTGCCGCGGTCTGAATCCCGGCCCCCTTCTCCTAGTCGATGGGAGGTAATTTCGGCCGGTCAAATGCCGGCGGCCAGTCGCTTCAGCTTTCCTTTACATCAGCGCCTAAAGTTTCTTTTCGATCTTCGCCCAGGAGTCCTTGAGCGGCAGGGTTCGATTGAAGACGAGGCTGCCGGGCGTGGAGTCGGGATCGAGGCAGAAGTAGCCGACGCGCTCGAACTGGTAGCGGTTCTCCAAGCCTTGGCATCGGCGAGCGACGGCTCAAGCTTCGCGTCGGCGAGGATTTCGAGCGAGTTGGGATTGAGATTGTCGAGGACGTCCTGCCTTCTTCGACGTCGCTGGGATCGGGCTTGGTGAAGAGCTTGTCGTAGATGCGGATTTCGGCGGAGATGGCGTGCGCGGCCGAAACCCAGTGCATGGTGGACTTGACCTTGCGGCCGTCGGGCGAGTTGCCGCCGCGGCTGGCCGGATCGTAGGTGCAGTGCACCTCGATGACGTTGCCGTCCGCATCCTTCACCACGCTCTGCGCGGTGACGAAGTAGGCGTTGCGCAGGCGCACTTCCTTGCCCGGCGAGAGGCGGTAGTACTTCGGCGGAGGAACTTCGCGGAAGTCGTCCTGCTCGATGTAGATCTCGCCGGAGAAGGGAACCTGGCGCGTGCCTGCAGACGGGTCTTCAGGATTGTTGGCGACCTCGACGAACTCCTCCTGCCCTGCGGGGTAGTTGTCGATGACGACCTTGAGCGGGCGCAGCACGGCCATGGCGCGTGAGGCGCGGCGGTTGAGGTCGTCGCGCTGGAAGTGCTCCAGCATTTCGATGTCGGTGCTGCCGTTGGTGCGCGAGGCGCCGATGGACCGCGACAGAAGGTGCGAATGGCCTCAGGCGTGAAGCCGCGGCGGCGGATGCCGGAGAGGGTGGGCATGCGCGGATCGTCCCAACCGCGGACGCGCTTCTCCTGCACGAGCTGCAGCAGCTTGCGCTTGCTGAGCAGGGTGTAGGTGAGGTTGAGGCGGTCAAATTCGATCTGCTGCGAGGGGAAGATGCCGAGCTTCTCGATGTACCAGCGGTAGAGCGGCTGATGATCGGTGAATTCAAGCGTGCACATGGAGTGGGTGACGTGCTCGATCGAATCCGACTGGCCGTGCGCGTAGTCGTACATGGGATAGATGCACCACTCGTCGCCGGTGCGGTGATGCGTGGCGTGGAGGATGCGGTACATGACCGGATCGCGCATGTTGAGGTTGGGCGAGGCCATGTCGATCTTGGCGCGGAGCACGCGCGAGCCGTCGGGGAACTCGCCGGCTTTCATGCGCTGAAAGAGGTCGAGATTTTCTTCGACTGACCGGTCGCGATAGGGGCTGTTCTTGCCGGGCTCGGTGAGGGTGCCGCGATGCTGGCGAATCTCGTCGGCGGTGAGGTCATCGACGTAGGCTTTGCCGTCGTGGATGAGCTTGAGGGCCCACTCGTAGAGCTGGGCGAAGTAGTCGGAGGCGTAGCAGAGGCGATCCCAGTCGAAGCCGAGCCAGCGGACGTCTTTCTGGATGGAGTCGACGTACTCCTGCTCTTCTTTTTCGGGATTGGTGTCGTCGAAGCGCAGGTTGGTTTTGCCGCCGAACTCGTCGGCGAGACCGAAGTCGAGGCAGATGGCCTTGGCGTGGCCGATGTGGAGGTAGCCGTTGGGCTCGGGTGGGAAAGCGCGTCTGGATGACGGCGTCGCCGTACTTTTTGGTGCGGACGTCTTCGGCGATCATGTCGCGAAGGAAGTTGGAATGGTGCGGGTGTTCAGGGGTTTCCGTGTTCGAGCTTGTCGTGGCTGCCATTCTCTTATTGTTCCACGGAAGGGGTGCATGAAGACAGGTTGGGCAGCTGTCAGATGTATCGATCATCACGTTGCGGGGAATCGGCGTCGGGCGACATGAACTGAAATGAGGCTTAGAAGCGTCAGGTCACGACTTTGAGTCGTGCTGCGCGATGAGCGAAAGGTGGAGGGCTTCAGCCCCTGCGATGTCGAAACCCAGCCGACCTGTTGACGAAACTGCTGCATCGTTTTCCCCGCGCACGTTTTTTGTTACCACTCGAACGGCAAACGGGAGGTCGATTCTTCAGTCGAATCGAATGGCGGAGCTCTTGATCGACGTGCTCCGGAGTTATATGCGGGGCGGAAAGATGGTGGTTCATGACTTTGTGATCATGCCCGATCATGTCCACATTCTGATGACTGTGCCGGGTGAGGTGAGTCTTGAGAAGTCGATGCAGTTAGTGAAAGGCGGATTTTCGTACCGCGCTAAGAAGGATCTGGGATTTCGCGGGCGAGATTTGGCAGCGAGGGTTTTCGGATGTGCAGATTCTGGACGACGGAAGTTTTCAACAGCATCGCAGGTACATCGATGACAATCCAGTGAAGGCCGGCCTGGCGGAGAGGCCGCAGGAGTATCCCTTCGGCACGGCCTACTTGAAGATGCGCAAACAGAGGCTAAAGCCCTCGGAGTGAGGGACGCCGAGCGGCACGACTAAAAAGTCGTGCCCTGACGCTTCGTGGCAAGGGGAGAGCGTCGGGAGATCTGGGCATCGCGCCCTGACGTTTGGTGGCTCGCGTGAAGCGTCGGAGGTTCTGGGATTGTGCACCGGACGCTTCTTGTTACATGAAGAGAGTCGAGGCAGGCCCCGGATTTCAATCGAGCGATTGAAGGTTGGTGACGGCTCGGCGGATGCGCTCCAGGCAGAGGTCGCGGCCGAGGACGATCATGGTTTCAAACAGGGGGGGCGCGTTCTTGCGGCCGCAGACGGCTACGCGTATCGGCTGGAACATGGGACCGGCCTTTAAACCTAGCTGTGTGGCAGCGGCTCGCAGCGCCTGGTCGAGCGAATCGTGATCGAACGGCGTGGTGGGCAGGACTTCGAGCGCGGTTTGAAGAACCCGGCGGGCGAGGGCGACGTCGCCCGCCTCTTTCTTGCTCACCTGGGGAATCAACTCGGCGGGGTCGTAGGGCGGGAGCTGGTCGACGAAGAAGAAGTCGGCGGCGGAGACGGCATCCTTTAAAAATCTAATGCGCTCACGAATCAGCGGGGTGACGACGAGGAGCTTTTCAGGCGACGGATGCAGCCCGGCCTCATCGAAAAAGGGCTGGAGGCGCGTGCTGAGTTGCTCGACGGACAGGGCGCGGATGTGCTCGCCGTTGAGATGGACCGCCTTCGCATCGAAGGGATCCTCTTCCGTAAAGTTGACGACGGCGTTGGAGCGATTGACATTCTCGAGAGTGAAGGCGGTGGTGAGTTCTTCGAGGGTGAGGAACTCGCGGTCGTCTTTAGGCGACCAGCCGAGCAGGCAGAGGAAGTTGATGAAGGCCTCGGGCAGAAAGCCGGCATCGCGATAGGTGGTGACGCTTACCACGGGCCCGTGCTTGCGCTTGGAGAGCTTGGTGCCGTCTGGCGCGACAAGCAGAGGAAGATGTGCGAACTGAGGAGGTTCAGCACCAAGGCCCTCGAAGATGAGCAGGTGCTTGAAGGTGTTGGTGAGGTGATCCTGGCCGCGGATGATGTGGCTGATGCGGAGATCGGCATCGTCGACGCAGGAGGCAAGGTGATAGGTCGGGCATACCAGTCCGACCGCAGAGCAGGGCGAAAGTCTTCGACCTCGTCGGCGAGTTTGGACTGATGGCCGTAGACGCTGTCTTTGAAGCTGAGAGTTCGATCGGTATTACGCGGGACACGATAACGGAGTGCGAATGGCTCGCCGGAGGTGGCGCGGCGGTCGCTTTCTTCGCGAGACATTTCGCGCATACCGGGGTTGAAGAGCCATGCTCCCTGGGCCGACGACTGCTCGCCCTCGCTCGCGTGGGCGGGGGTGAAGTCGCGATAGGCGAGACCCTTGGCGAAGATGGATTCTGCTGCCTGGCGGTGCAGTGCCAGGCGTTCTGACTGCTTGTATTCTTCGTCCCAGGAAAGGCCCAGCCAGCGGAGTCCTTCAAAGATGGATTGAACGCTGGCATCGGTGTTGCGCTCGACATCTGTGTCGTCGAGGCGCAACACCATGGTGCCCTGATTGTGGCGAGCATAGAGCCAGTTGAAAATAAATGTGCGTGCGCTGCCGACGTGGAGAAAACCGGTGGGCGAAGGTGCAAAACGAACGCGAATATTGCCAGTTATTGCGGGAGTCAGATCAGGCATTGTGATCATTACTTTCAATCACGATGCTAGCATTCGATCCCGCAATAATCAGGTGAGCTGTCTCACGCCTGCGGCGGATAGGGCGGCTGCGGCGGTGGTGGATACGGTGGCGGATAAGCGGCCAGCGGAGAAGGCGCTTTCCATTCGGCAAACGCCAACACGTAAAGCAATACCAGCGTTCCCAGCGACGGAATGATGCACAGCAGAGAAAGCCATGGAGAAAACCCGGCCTTCTTGCAGATGAACCAGCACGGCACCATGAAAATGGCAATGCTGATCGCCATAATGATCGGAATGATTGCCGCCATGGCGACAATGAGGTGCTGAATCATTTCAGGACTGGGCTGATTTGGATTGTCCTGCAAAAGCATTGCCAGCATATGCATACGAATACTCCAAGGATGGAATCAGACTCTGAGCCAAGCTACGTCTAATCAGGGAATTTCGCAATTGGTTTCTTTGCGACGACTCAAGATCGATGAAGATTGGGCTGATTGCTTTCCTACTCATGCCGCGATGAAGCAGCGTCATGAATGGGGCACCCGGCGTTGGTGGCGGCGCAGCTTAGGCGACTTCAGATTTCATCGGCGGGGTGGCGGAGATTTCGCTTTCTTTTTCCTGCGCCAATCGGGAGATTGAAACTACCGTGATGTCGTCTTCCTGCCCGAATATCTCCGCGGCTTTGACGATGAAGGCCGCGGGCAGATGGCTGATCGAGCGGGCACGATTGAATCCGAAGAGCTCGTTCTTCGCATTCTTTGCTTCAATCACGCCATCGGTGATCACCAGAAGCCTGTCTTTCTGCTTGAGGTGAATAGTCTCCTGGTCGAAGGTGATGGAGTCATTCAGCCCCAGCGGCAGGTTGCCGGTCATCGCGAGCTCTTTGCCGTTCAAATACGGCGCGAGATGACCGGCGTTGGCAATGGTTGTCTTGCCGTCGGCTGCAATATGCATTGCTACGCAGGTCGCGTACGATTGACCGCGGCCGCACAGCCTGCGGTTCAGCGATTCGAGCACAACGTGCGGCTCGTAGCTTTGTTCCACGGTGGTGCGAATGGCACCGACGATGAGTGCGACCTGCATGCCTGCCTGCAGACCTTTGCCGGTGACATCGCCCAGTATTACCAGGACGCCGCCATGCCCGTCGGGCAGGATCTGGAAGAAGTCGCCGCCTACCTGCTGAGCCGGCTTGTACTCGGTCTCAAGAACGTAGCCAGGAATGGTTGGAATCGCTTCAGGGATCAGCAATTGCTGGATCTGGCGGGCCTGGTCGATTTCAGCTTCCCACTGCTGGCGCAGACGCAGAGACTGGAGGAATCGCCGCAGCAGAAGCAGGGTAATGATATTGAGCGAAACCACCACCGCAATCTGGCTGATGCCTACCGCCATGCCAAACGGAAAGAAACTCAGAGGCACATGGAGGACGAGCAATTCCTGCTGATACAGCGAGACGATTATCAACCCCACGGCGGGCATCGCGAGCCATGCGCCGGTATGATCCTTGCGCATGCCTTCCCATGCAACCCAGAGCAACAATCCGCCGAGCAGCAGTTTGATAAAAACTGCGAGAGGCGCAAGGTACACGACGGCGTGGATCGGAATGAGCGAGCCATAAAGCGGTGCACGCATCATGGCACTGGTCAAGGCCAACACCAGAGCGAATGCCCACACCATCTTGTGCATCCGCTCCATGCGGCCCATGCGGAACCAGTAGGCCCAGAAAATGATCCACAGCGCAATCATCAGAGGCTTCAGAATTGCGTCGGATAACAGGAAAAAAACTGACGACGGGAAGAGTGAGGTGTAGTTCCCCAGAAGAGTCAGCGTGGTATCCAGCGCCACGCCACCGCAGGCGAGGCCTAGCCATAGATACGCTTTTTCCTTGCGATCGAGCCAGAACAGCACCACCGTTACAGTGATGGCCAGCAGAAGTACGCCCAGCACGAGGAACCGGCTCAACTGGGAATGATTCACTGAATCCCAATCCAAATGAAGCAGGCGCGCGATCGGTCCAGCCTGCCCCAGCACGGGCGGACGATGCAGACCGCCTGTATCCGGATTAGTCAGAGGCGTAGCGGCATCCATCCACACACGGATCGCAAATGTGACTTGACCGCTTTTGATTCCTCTTGGAAGAGCGAAGGTTCGAGGCAGAGTGAGATAGGTCCTCACCCCCTTATCGGTGAAACGGCCAAAGCCGCCGAGCAGCGTACCGTTTGCATAAACCTGGTAGGCGTCATCGACGTCGTCGGGCATCTTGATTTCGAGTCCGCCCTCGGACAACCCTGGATCATATTGAACATTGACTTTGAGCCGGTACCACGCATAACCCGAATACCCTGGGTCGCCGAGCATGGTCCATCCCGGCACGAATCCGCTGGTGCCTAAAAACGGATCATAGGAGCCCGGCGGCGGCGTCAGGTCCATGGCTGCCCAGCCGCTGTCGTTAAAATCCGGCTGCGCCCACTCGAGATTATCGCCTTTATGGAACTTCCAGGGGCCGGTCAACTCCACGATCGAAGAACCAAGCACCACCTCTTGTGCCCAGTGCGAGATTGGTGCCTGAGAGGCGCCCGCCGTTGAGGCATCTTGAGCAGGGGTACCGGGTTCCGCGCACGCAGCATTGATCATCGAGCCAAGGCATATGGCCGCGACGAGCATGGATATCTTCTTGCTGGTTGCCGAAAAACGCAGCTTGCGCATCTGGGAAGTGGCCTCGCCCCAACCGAGGTCTTTCGTTCTATGAGCCCACAGGTATTTCGCGAGAATACGCGTCTGAGGCGGGTTCCGGCAACACAAATTGCCCTGTTCAAATTATTGTTGACAAGATTTTGTTGGCGGATTCGTCGCCACGGTCCTGCTAGGTAATGTCCTCAGTGTCGTAGACCGGATTGACCGTTCGCTTCTTCGGTACTCCATGGACCGACGCCAGGAGGTCGTCGACTACATCTTCCAATTGTTTCTGGCTCTCGATCACGGCGCTCATGCTCTTCAATCCATCGGGTTCGATTGAGCGTTCCACGAGCACAACCGCATGACACTGAGCCACATGGTCCAGGCCGAGCCCCTCTGGAGTTTTAGCCTTGATGCTTACCTGGTCCATCTCAATGCCCAGCAGATCGGCAACCGCCGAGCGCATATCGCCGGCAATGGGGGAGATTTTCGGAGCATTCATGATCAGGGTGGTATCGACATTGACGATGCGGAAGCCAGCGTTTTGCAACTCTTCCATGGCGAGCTGCAGGAAGATCGCAGAGTTAGCGTCTTTCCAGCGCGGGTCGCCCGGCGGGAAAAAACTGCCGATATCGCCTGCAGCCACGGCTCCCAGCATCGCGTCGGTAATGGCGTGCAGCAGCACGTCGCCATCGGAGTGCCCGGCCAGGCCTTCGGGGTGATCCAGCGTCATTCCGCCAATGCGTAACGGTATCCCCGCCTTGAACGCGTGTGAATCCCAGCCAAACCCGATTCGTGTTTCCATGGTCTCCGTGCCTGTTTTGGTTGCAGCCGGTTTCAGCGGTTGCGCTGGTGCAGATAAAACTCCGCCAGCTCAAGATCGCCGGGCTGTGTGATCTTCAGATTAACCTGAGAACCGTGGACCACTGCCACTGGATGTCCAGCGCGTTCGATCACAGAGGCTTCATCGGTCCCCACGAATCCATCCGCCGCGGCATCGGTCATCGCCTTATGCAAAAGCCCAAAACGGAATCCCTGGGGAGTCTGAGCCAATACGACAAACTCTCGCGGGATGGTGGACGTGATGATTGCACCATGGGCGGTGCGTTCAACCTGCTTGATGGTGTCGATGGCGGGCAGACCAACGATGGCGGAGCCGTGCTCTACGACCGCATCAATGGTGCGATCAATGGTGGCGGCGTCGATGAGCGGCCGCACCGCGTCGTGAATCAGGACGACGTCGTCCGGCTTGTGCGGGCAGCGCATTCAGGGCGTGTACTACGGATTCCTGCCGGGTATCGCCGCCTTCGACGACGTGAACCCGATCGGCGAATCCGTACTCCGCTACCTGCGCTTCGACTCGTTCCATCTCGGGTTTACGCACGGCGACGTAGATGGCCGTTACTCGCGGCACCGATGCAAAGGCGCGCAGCGAGTGGATGAGAATTGGAATCCCATCCAGGGCGAGGAATTGTTTTGGCTGCGGCCCGGCCATACGTGTTCCGAGGCCGGCGGCCGGAAGGATTGCAAATACTTGCATGACTCGCCGAGTATACCGCTTCGCCTGCTTCCATTGCTTGCGTCAAGGTATCGCCTCGCTCAAGCAATCTACTTTTGGGAGAAGGATTCCCCGCTATCGTTTTGTGAGCGTTACCGAAGTATTGACCACAAGGTGACATGCCGAGTGGCCACCGATTCGCAGGCGGCAAACATCCATTGAGCAGGACCTGCGCACCAAGAGCTACGACCGACGGCGAGCTTCGTTTCGTTCCAGTTTATCGCTGCACCGTTATGGGTGTGTGAGATCACGCCCAGGCAAAGGTTCATCTATCGTGTCGGATGACGGCATTGGACCAGTCCGGATGGTTGAACAAGACGTCCGGTGGACTGACATGAAGGCGCTGCATAGCTCTTTCAGAACAACTGCACACGACCAGGAGCGCGACAGTCTTCGCAGCTCTGTTGAGGCCCCATCAGTCGCGGAGGCCGGAAATGGTTCAGGACGGCACTCCGTGGCACGCTTGTCAACGAGCAGTTGGTAACCGTCCACCCGGACGGCTGAGACGGGTCGCACACATGGCGTTTGGGCCGCGGCTCGTGGAGCGTGCTACGGGAAGCAGCGCGAAGATCAGCCGAACTTTGTATGACCGGGAGAACGGCATCGGACCTTTCGCTCTCCCGATCGGAAGATATGGCGATCAGGTTCGAGCAGCCGACAATGGTAAGATCACCAGCTTCTACGTTGGGACTACCAATGCAATCGCTTTCGTTGAGGGATGCAACTAGGCAAGTGAGCATTCCGGGCAGATCACAGCCTATGCGGAAGTTCTCGGTTATCGACTGATCATGAAAACTAGTTGAGATATTGCTTTCCGCACCGGGCGAGCTGACCGCTTGGATGGGGCACTCCTCGGTTTTCGGCCGGTCTTCAAAGTCAACTGCAGATCCTCTCCGCTCCGGTCGGGATGACAGCCGCTTTTTGATTGCGGGAGTTGGAGCGCCTGACTGGAAACTAACTATTTCCGCCATCTGGAGGCCATAGAATGATTGCGTTGATCTTTCAATAAGCGATAAAGGGGATAAGCACGATGCGGATTCGTCTGTTTCATTTTGCGTCAGGCTTCTTGCTTTCAGGTAGTCTTCTCGCAGTTGCGGGATTGTCTGCCGCGGCCCAGGCTCAAACCGCTGCGGCGACAACGAGCGAGCGATGCGCGGGCCTTGCGAAGATCGATTTGCCCAACGCCAGCATTACGAGTGCAACAGCGGTTGCCGCCGGCGCATTCGACGGGCCTCGGCAGGCATTCACCGGCGCCGACATGTCTGCCCTTTACAAAGCACTGCCCGCTTTCTGCCGGGTCATCGTAAAGGCCACGCCATCCGCAGACTCCAATATCGGCATTGAGGTGTGGTTGCCTCTGAATAACTGGAACGGAAAGTTGCAGGGCCTGGGCAATGGCGGATTCGCGGGAATCATCGACGATGCAGGACTTGGAGCACAGGTCGTGACGGGCTTTGCCGCCGCGGCGACCGATGCCGGCCATGAGGGATCACCCATCGATGCTGCCTGGGCGCTGGGGCACCCAGAAAAGGTGGCGGACTTCGGCCATCGCGGCGTTCACGAAATGACACGCGTTGCAAAGCTGCTTGTTATGCGGTTCTATGGGGACGCTCCAAAGCGCTCTTACTTCGATGGATGTTCGGATGGCGGTCGTGAGGCGTTGATGGAAGCGCAGCGTTATCCCGACGATTACGACGGAATTCTCGCCGGAGCGCCGGCGAACTACTGGACCGGACTGCTGACCACTGCCGTTGTCGATACGCAAGCACTTACCGCAAGCGCGGATAACTTTATTCCGCCGGCAAAAATTCCAGTGATCGCCAACGCGGTTCTGGCGGCCTGCGACAAACTCGATGGCGTGGCTGATGGCATTCTCAACGATCCGCGTCAGTGCCATTTTGATCCGGCTTCGATTGAGTGCAAGGCTGGTGAAGGGACTGACAAGTGTCTAACGGCGCCGCAGGTGTCCGCGCTGAAGGCGATCTATGCGGGCATCAAGGACTCCACGGGCCGCGCAGTTTTTCCCGGATATCTACCTGGCGCCGAAGAGGGCACAGGAGGCTGGGGACTTTGGATTACGGGCCCGGCTCCCGCGAAGAGTCTGATGGCTTTCTTTGGGATCGGTTACTACTCCAACATGGTTTATGACAAATCTGATTGGAGCTACAAATCATTCACCCTGGATAGCGGGATGCGGGCGGCGAAGGAAAAGACGGCGGACGCGCTGGACGCGGTGAATCCCGATCTGACGGCGTTTCGCGCTCGTGGCGGCAAGCTGATCCTGTACCACGGCTGGAACGATCCTGCTATACCCGCTGTCAACACCGTGAACTACTACCAGAGCGTGATCGCAAAGATGGGCCACGCCGATACCAATTCTTTTACGCGCCTGTATATGATTCCCGGCATGCAGCATTGCGGCGGTGGTCCGGGACCTGACGCATTTGGCGCGTTTGTCGATTGGCCGACCAAAGATGCGCAGCACAATATGCGTATCGCCCTCGAGGATTGGGTTGAGAAGGGGGCCGCACCCAACACCATCATCGCGAGCAAGACCGCCGATGGCAAGCCGCAAGGTGCGGTGACGATGACACGGCCATTGTGCCCGTATCCCCAGGCTGCGAAATACAAGGGCAGCGGCGATACAACCAACGCGGAGAACTTTATGTGCGGGGGGCCGGATAAATAACTCGATCTTTCCGACCTTCAGTTCTTCTGAAAGTTCATTCCGCTGACGATTGCGCCACAAATATCTTTGCGATACTTCAGAAACGCTTTGCAGCGTGGCGACGGCGGTCAACTCAGTGTCCTCGACTCCTGGATCCCCTCTCCAGCAAGCGTTCAGTTTTAGCAGACTGCCGACAAAGGTTGAATCATCCCTCAGCGGCTAAAGCCGTCCTCACACTGCCGGACTTGTGGCACGCGACCCACTACGTGGTTCCCCGATCCGTGCCTTTCAAAGCTGCTGGTTTTTCATCAACCTGCCAGACAATTGGATTTGCGATTGGTATGGCTCTCTTACAGCACATCCCCGCCGTATCATTCTCTAGTGCGCACATTGCCGCCCACACTTGCGCTCGACACGTCGCTGCTGAAGCCCGGAATGCGGCTCGCCGTCGGGCTTTCCGGCGGGGCTGACTCCGTTGCGCTGCTGTGCGCACTTGTTGACCGGAGCAGGGAACTGGGGCTGGTGCTGCACGCTGCGCATCTGCATCATGGACTGCGCGGCGAGGAAGCGGATGCAGACCTTGAATTCTGCCGCCAACTCGCCGCGACCTTCGGATTGCCGTTTCATGAAGCCCGAGTAAATACGGCTGCGGTGGCGCGCCGCGCTCTGGGTACAGATGGAGTTGAGACCGAAGCGAGCGGGCCATCCGACTCAATTGAAGGCACGGCCCGTCTCCTACGCTATGGGTGGTTCTTTGAACTGATTGCCTTGGGGAAAGTGGATGCGGTGGCCACTGCGCACACCCTCGACGATCAGGCTGAAACTGTTCTCGCGAAATTTCTGCGCGGCGCGTGGACTGAAGGATTATCCGGAATCCATCCGACGCTGGATGGCCAAGAGCGCGGCCAGATTGTTAGACCACTGCTCCATACAACGCGCACCGAGATCGAAGCGTTTCTGAACGCGCGCAAGCAGACATGGCGCGAAGACTCTACCAACCGGCACCTGACATTTACGCGCAACCGCATCCGCCACGAACTGCTGCCGCAGCTTGCAACGTGGAACCCGCAGCTTCGCGATCACCTGGCGCAGATGGCAGAGCTGGCACGCGAAGAAGAAGCGTGGTGGGATGCGGAGATTGCCCATCTGGCCGCACAGGTGATTCTTCGTGGCCGTCCGGTTCGCGGCGGAGGCCGGGCCACGACCACAGCCGAGGGTATTGCCCTCGATCTGGCTCGACTCAATGCAGAGCCCATTGCCTTGCAGCGCCGCCTGCTTCGCTTTGCCGCTGACCAAATCGAAGCAGCTCCCGACTTCGCGGCCACCGAGGCACTGCGATGCCTGGCGCGCACGGGTAAGGCCGGACAAAAACTCGAACTGGCGCAAGGTCTTCGCGCCGAGCGGACCCACCGCGAAATCCGCCTGACGCGGGGGGCGAATCGACCCTCAGCCGACGCCGTCCATGAAGTCGAACAGTACGAATGTGTTATCCCCGGGGAACTGGACGCGCCCGCATTTGCCTGCCGTCTCAGGATCGCGTCGGGTGGACCGGCAGCATCGGATTCCGGCGGGAGCGGGCAGCACCTGAAGGCAGTAATGCGCCCATGGAAGCCCGGCGACCGGGTTCGTCTGCGCTACTCTTCGAGTCCGAAAAAAGTGAAGGAAGTGCTTGAACGTATGAAGGTTACGGGAGAGGATCGGACGCGCTGGCCGGTGGTCGAGGTAGCCGGCAGGATCGTGTGGATGCGGGGCGTGGAAGTGGAGCCGGATTCCGAGCTGAAAATCGGTGTGGAAGTGATTCCACCGGGTTCTGATTAGCGCCAGGTGAAGGCGTAAATGACGTTCCAGGGGATTTCCCATTGACGGACCGGATTCCCACTGTTCCGGGCCGTGCACTTCTTCGAACTTTATTCCGCTTCGGAGTACAATCGGACTTACTGCATATCCGCGCGGTGGGTGCATCGTGTCTCCGTTCAAGAGATCCCGCACTTTCTGTGACTTCAAGGACTGTACGGGCGTCTAAAGGGATGTGTAGGCGGTGTTGGAAGTTCTTAAGCGGCTTCTCCCCGCCGGGAAAGAGGATCCTGGTGAATTCGACCGTTAAAACGATCATGTTCTGGGTCTTTATACTGATCTGCCTCGTGCTGCTCTGGGGTGTTGTCCAGCACGGCACGATCGGCGCGAGTAAAGACACGGAGATACCTTATTCGGACCTGTACGACAAGGTGCAGAACAATATGGTGCAGGATGCTGCCATTCAGGGCACCGATCTCCGCGGCCATATGAAAGCGACGCCGAAGGAGCAGTTCCATACCACGGTCGGAGAGCACTACGACGATCTCGAGAAGGCGATGTTGACGGCCCATGTCACCTTCCCGAAGAAGGATGCGCAAAGCAACCTGCTTCTGCCGATCCTCTTCAACGTTGGTCCGTTCGTGTTGCTGGGCGCGATCTGGTTCTTCATGCTTCGCCAGATGCAGTCCGGCGGCAACAAGGCCCTTTCGTTCGGCAAGAGCCGCGCTCGCCTGCTCTCGATGCAGCAGAAGAAGGTCACGTTTAAAGACGTGGCCGGCGTGGATGAAGCCAAGGAAGAGCTGAAGGAAATCATCGAGTATCTGCGCGAGCCGCAGAAGTTCCAGAAGCTCGGCGGACGCATTCCCAAGGGTGTGCTGCTCGTCGGACCTCCGGGAACCGGCAAAACGCTGCTGGCCCGCGCGGTAGCCGGCGAAGCCAACGTGCCGTTCTTCTCGATCTCCGGTTCTGACTTCGTTGAGATGTTTGTCGGCGTCGGCGCAAGCCGCGTTCGCGACCTGTTCGAACAGGGCAAGAAGAATGCGCCCTGCATCATCTTCATCGACGAAATCGATGCTGTCGGCCGTCACCGTGGCGCAGGCCTCGGCGGCGGACACGATGAGCGCGAGCAGACGCTGAACCAGTTGCTCGTTGAAATGGACGGATTCGAATCGAATGACGGCGTGATCCTGGTCGCTGCGACGAACCGACCTGACGTTCTCGATCCTGCATTGCTGCGCCCCGGTCGTTTTGACCGCCGCGTGGTGGTTGGACTGCCAGACGTTCGCGGCCGCGAAGAAGTTCTCCGCGTGCACGTGAAGAAGGTTCCCGTTGCGGATGATGTCAACCTCAACATTCTTGCCCGTGGAACACCGGGCTTCAGCGGAGCCGACCTGGCCAACATGGTCAACGAAGCCGCGCTGAATGCAGCCCGCGTCAATCGCAAGCAGGTCGTGATGTACGACTTTGAACTTGCGAAGGACAAGGTGCTGATGGGCGCCGAGCGCAAGTCGATGCTGCTTACGGACGAAGAAAAGCGGGTTACTGCTTATCACGAGGCCGGTCACGCGCTGGTTTCGCTGATGCAGCCGCATTCTGATCCTATCCACAAGGTCACGATCATTCCTCGCGGCATGGCGTTGGGCGTGACGATCTTCCTTCCGGGCGATCGGCACAACTACACGCGCGAGTATCTCGAAGCCAATCTCGCTATCGCTTACGGCGGACGCACGGCTGAGGAGATTTTCCTCAACCAGATGTCCACTGGCGCAGGCAGCGACATTGAGAACGCTACCGACCTCGCCCGCCGCATGGTTTGCGAGTACGGCATGAGCCGCCTCGGTCCGCTGACTTTCGGCAAGAAGGAAGAGCAGATCTTCCTCGGCCGCGAGATCGCACAGCACAGGGACTTCTCGGAAGAGACGGCGCGCCAGATCGATCTTGAGGTTCGCCGCCTGATCGACGAGGCCTACCAGGCTGCGCACGGCATTCTGGAAGCGCACAAGGATGCAATGCACCGCATCGCTGCGGCCTTGCTGGAGCGGGAAACAATTGATGCTGATGAAGTGAAGATGCTGCTCGATGGCAAGGAACTGCCCCCGATGCGCTCCGTTCTGGCTTCGCCCAGCGACGGTAGTGGTGGCGGCGGACAGCAAGTGCTGAAGCCCGACACCCGCGGCGGATCCGGTTTCCCGGAAGGGTCTCCTTCGCCCGCATAACCTGAAATCAACTGGAACAGATCAGGCCGCCTCCTAGCAGGGGCGGCCTTCGTTTTTGGCTTAGGCAGGCAGCCGACTTTCTTCTGCTGATCGGATGCGTCGCTCCCATGTCTCAGAAGCGAGAGATGGGGCAGCCGGCGGAGAAGAATCTCACGCAGTCGCTGTTGCCGCTCGACTAATTTGTGCGGCTGCGGAAAAAGGACAACTGCGGATTTCTCCACTTCGCTTCGCTGCAGTCGAAATGACAGAGGCTGGTTGGAGATCGTGCTTTCCCGCCCCATCCGGCAAAGAACGCCGGATGGATGGGGCACCGCGTGCATCTGGCCGGAGACGATGGCAGTGGCTGCGTTACATCGCGAGATGCACGGCTTCCATGTCTCAGAAGCGAGACATGGGGCACCCAGGGTTGTGCAGTTTGATGGAACTCCGACGTCTCAGAAGCGAACCTCGGGCACTCCGGCGTTCGAGAGAATGGAAGGGTGCGGGACGCTCAGAAGACTTTGTAACCGATGCCGGCGCTGAAGCCGTAGGGCTTGACGGTGCCGTTGATCCAGTTGGGCCATAGCTGGTATTCGAAGTCGACGGGGCGGACGCTGAATCTTTTATTCAGCTTGATATCGACGCCGCCGCCGAGCGCGAGATCGGCGAAGCGGCCATAGGCCTGGTTGTATTCGAAGTTCATACGGCCGAGGCCGAAGAGGGCCTTGCCGTAAGGGGTTGCGTTGAAGCGCTTGAATTCGTGAATCGGAATTTTGGGGCCGATGAGGTAGTTGTCCTCAGTGATATCGACATACGAATTCTGACGTAGCCAGCGCGCTTCGCCTTCGATGCCGATCCACCGCGTGGCTTTGAGATCGACATAGGTGCCGAATCCAAAGAGCCAGTAAGGACTGGACTCGGGTATGCCGTTGCCCGCGTAGTCCGGTTGAAAAGCCGAGCCCATTCCACCGACGGTCAAGGTTAACTGGCCGCGATATGCCGAAGGTTCGACCTGCGCATGCGAATTGACGGCAGCGCAGAGGAGGCAGCAGAAAAGTAAGAATGCGATTGTCTTCATAGGAAGAGGGACGTCCACTCCTGGCGTTGAATCATCTAACTCTAACAACTCAAAACGGGAAGTCGCAGCATTTCCAAAGTATGCATTGGGAGATGACTGATGGGTACAGCCCGGTTTTGGAACTCAACGAAACCAGCAGGTTCGACCGTGCCAAGTATAAAGGCCCAGGATGGATAACGAATTCATCGCTATCGCTCCTGGGCCCGGTGTGACCGATCTTACTGTTGCGGGTTTGGTGTTCCGCCTGTTTGCTGCGGCTGGGGACCTTCAGCCTGCGAAGGCGCCGGCTGGTCAGTTCCAGCGGGTGGCTGCGTGCCTCCCGTGGTCTGGGCCGCAGGTGGTGGAGGCTGATTTCCGGCTGGCGGTTGTGACGTTCCGGGCGCTGCTGCTGAATTAGCTCCGGAATTGGGACCGGGAGCAGCTTTCGCTGCAGCGTTGGCGGCCTGAGACTGGGCTTCGTCGTAGCGCTGCAGCCTGTAGTAGACCGGAGTCACTTCGAGCGGCATCTTGTCGCGCGGATTCAGCGGAGCATACAGCTTGGCATTGAGCTGATGGACGTGGTCGTCCCACGGATCAGTCTTCAGCCAGCTTCCCAGAGGAAGCGCCGGAATTTGCGACAAGGTCGTCCCAGTTGAGTTTCGGAGCGCTGTGGGCGATGGTAGCCATCCACGGAGTACCGTCGGTCTTCAGCAGGGAATCGCCGAGCTTGGGTGTGTTGAGCGCCTTGAGAACTGGACCGCGACTGGCAAGCTGCGACCAGTACAGGCCGGCGGTGGCAGAGCTGGTCCTTGTACATGGAGGCGTCAAGGTATTGCTGGGCCTTGCCTGCAGCTTCCTGATTGTCGTGATCGGTGTGGTTCATGTTGATGCGGCGGAAAGACGACTCGTCAGGGAACATCAGGCGATCGTTGAACGCATACCGCGTGTCGATGTGGTGGCCGAGTGCGATGTGCGCCAGTTCCATCGAGATCACCGAAGCGATGGTTGCTTCGTTGCGGGGCATGGTGTCGATGAGGCCCTTGCTGATGAGAATGGTGTTGCCGACGGTGGTGACCTCGACCGTAGAGGTGAGCATGATGCGGCAATGTACCGGCAGGCTGAGGGCGATATTGTTGGGCACAACGAGATTGGTCACGATCTGATCGAGCACCGTAACCTCAAAGCCGTTGGGTGTCAGGGGAGCCACGAGCCCGGCCTGTTCGAGGCGATCGATGACGTTGTTCTCGGCTTGCAGGACCCACTCGCGCGAGGCTTGCAGAGGGCTGACATCGGTCGAGTCCTCGCTCTTGTCTTCGGCGTCGTCGACCTTCATGCTGACACTTTCGCTGTCGCGCGTGGGAAGCTTGAGGCTGTAGCCCCAGAAGTGGGTTTGGGCCTTGAGGCCAACCTGCTTCTCTCCGTCGCGGGTCGATTCTTCAACGTAGATAGCGACAGGCAGCCAGATGCCCGGCTGCACGTTCATGCGCCAACTGTCGAAGTGGAAGTAGTAGCGGGAATCGTCCTCAGAACTCGGGCCGGTGTAGGTGCCGTTGAAGCGGACCACGTTGGCGTCCTGATCTTCAATCCAGATGCGGCCATAGAAGCGCCCCATGCCGGTAACCTTGGGATGCACGTCGAAGACCCAGGTCCTGACCGATCCGAGGAATTCGCGGCGCACGATAGCTGAATACGTAATGCTGCTGATCGAACCCGGTGGGATCGAGGAACATCATCTGCATGAAGCCGGTGGGATTGTAAGTGAAGTGCTTGTCGAGACCCAGGGCCTTGGTGAGACCGGTGATGGCTCCGAACGATCCCTTGAAAAAGCCTTTCTTACCTGCATCTTTAGCTCTCGTAGGTCTTGTCGAAGAAGCCCTTGCCGAAGTCGACGCGGCTGAGCGTGTATTGATCGCCGACGGGTACCTGGTACAGCTTCACGTCGGGTCGGGTGTCCTGGATGTAGGTCTCTACCAGCGGAGTGCGCTGCTGGATCGCCTTGATCAGGATCTTCTCCTGCCCGACGGACCTCTGCACTAGCGCTGCCTGCTCCGCGGTCAACTGGTGTGTCGGTTCAAACTTCGGAGCTTTTTTGGCGTACGCCCATGACGTCCCAAGGGTCACAGTCAGGAGGGTAAGGGCGATCTTTCTAAACATCATGTCATCTCCTAGGATGATGCATTTCTTGCGGTTCTTAAGACAGTGTCTGATTCCCTGGCAACTAGTCGCGCACTGTCGCGATCAATGGTGCAAATTGGACGCTAAGCCAATTGAAACGTGATGGTGATGTTGGTGGTTAAGTCGACCGCCTGGCCGTTGCGGGTGGCGGGGCGAAAACGAATTTGAGCAGCAACGCGCTGGGCTTCCTCATCGAGGCCGTGGCCCAATCCGTGCACCACTCCCTTGACGAGAACCTGTCCGTTTGCTGTAAAGGTGACGCGGAGAATGACATCTCCCTGGACCCGCAACTGCCGGGCCTCCGGAGTGTATTGTACCGCTGGTTTGGAAATAAGTTGGAGGCTGGTGGGCGCCACTTCACGCGGCGTCTGTGCCATCGCGGGCACCGCAGCCATCTGTGTCTGAATGCCCGCAGCTGCTACTTTGCCGCCGGTCTGATAGCCGGTGGTTGCGGTACCGGTTCCACCGGGGATTCCGGCTTGCGCAACCTTGCCAACCTGGCCGGCATTTGAGCCAGACTTCAATCCATTGCCGATTCCGGCTGATCCGACAACTCCGTGGGGAGCGACCGCCGGACCCTGCATTCCCCCGTAGGGATTGCCGATTGCGGCCACGGTTGCCGGACGGCTCGCATTCGGATTCGGAGTGACACCGAAGGTCTCGCCGAGATGTACGGGCGCAGTTGAAGCCTTCACCGTGTTGCTCTGCGCGGGCATGGCTGCTGTGAGTGCTGCCTTGGGCTGAGGGGCCAGGATGATGGAGGGCCTGGCCGCCTTGATTTGCGGCGTGGTCAACTTAGTTTCCATCTCCAGAGGCTTGAGAGCCGGTTTTGGCTCCGGCTTCGGCATATTAATTTTGGGCTGCTCCATCTGCAGTTCGAGCTTGGGCTTGGGTGGCTCAGGAAGCTTGGGCGGAGGCGGAGTCTTGAACTTGGGCTGAGGCGGGGGCGTGGTGGGGAAGATCAGCTCGGTTTGCTCGAATTTGTGTTCCTGCAAAGCGTGTTTAGCCGTCATCCCGATATATATCGCCAGGCTGAGGAGAATTACGTTCACGGTCACGCTGGTTACGAACGGCGCAGACCGCCCCTCTGGCTCGGGGAGCAAGCCAAAAGTCGTACGTCCTGGGTATCCACTCATTTGCATTGTCAAACCTCGGGTTTAGCCATGGAGGCGGCGTTTTGAATCTGAGAAAAATCAGAAAAAACACCGTAGAAGAGGGATGCGCAAAAACGACTCAACGTTGCCATTTGGAGGGCACCCTTTTCCGGGCATGCAAAAATGATTTTCAGTTGCCTCAAGCAACTCCTGCTTTCGGCGGCAACTGGTTGATTCCAAAAAGAAAAAGATTGCGTGTTATACGTCGTCTGAAGGCAGGGGATTTTTGTGCCTTTCAGCTCCGCTTGATCAGTTTGACGCTGCCCCGCAAAATTCGGAACAGAATGGCCTGAAGAGTCTCTCACTATGCTATCGGAATAAGATGCGTAAAAGCCACTTGGCGCACGCTCTGCTTCCAAAGTGCGACACTTTGCGGTAAACCCGATCTTCTGAGCTCTCCCCCAATGCATCCGGCCTCTCCCCCTCAAATCCAAAACCGTCAAAGATCACGTCGCAGGACCTCGCTATCGGAGGAGGGAAAAAGTAAAACTTTTTGGCAGAAACTTTACCCTTCCTCAAACATGAATGTAGCTTGTGCTCACATTTACGTAGTTAGGGCAAGCCGCCTATTCGACGGTCTCAAGTTGAGTGGCGCAAACCACTCCAGCCTGCCTGCTGTAATAGACTCACGGTAACCTAATCCGCTCTGGAAGGACAGTATTTTTGTGAGAACTTTGGTTACCGGAGGTGCTGGATATGTTGGCGGCACCGTTGCTTTGCTGCTTGCGTCGCAGGGACATGAACCGACAGTGTTTGACAACCTCTGCCATGCTCGCCGCGAGATGGTTCCTGAAGGGGTTGAATTCATCCGGGGCGATCTTGGCGACCGGGGCGTTGTGGAAAACATTTTCAAGACTGCCAGGAAGCAGGGAAAGCCTTTTGACAACGTCCTGCATTTTGGAGCGCTGATCGAGGCCGGCGAGTCGATGGTGCGGCCGGAAATCTACTTTCGCAATAACACCGCTTCTACCCTGACGCTGCTCGAAGCCGTGATTGCCGAGGGTCCTCGCAGGATCGTCTTTTCGTCGACTGCCGCAGTTTACGGGGAACCTGAATCGGTTCCGATCAAAGAAGATGCGCGGCTGAAGCCTACCAACGTCTACGGCGAGTCGAAGCTGATGGTAGAAACCATGTTGAACTGGTTTCACGCGATCCATGGCTTGCGTTCGGTCTCGCTTCGCTACTTCAACGTGGCGGGTGCTCCCGAGGGAGACGCAGGCATTACCCGTGGCGAAGACCATGAGCCTGAATCGCACCTGATTCCGCTGATCCTCGATGTTGCGCTGGGTCGCCGGGCTTCAATCCGAATCTATGGGGACGACTACGCCACACCTGACGGAACCTGCATCCGCGATTACATTCACGTTTCCGATCTCGCCGATGCGCACCTGCTGGCGGTGAAAGCGTTGGAAACCGAGGCGGCAGCGAAGAATCGCCTGATCTTCAACCTCGGGAATGGGCAGGGATTCAGCGTGCGCGAAGTGATCGAGTCCGCACGACGCGTTACCGGCCATGCAATTCCCGCGGAACTGCATTCGCGCCGCGCCGGCGACCCAGCAGTGCTGGTCGCGAGCTCTGACAGGGCGCTTCGAGAACTTGGCTGGAAGCCGCGCTATACGCAGCTCGACGACATCATGCGCACGGCATGGATCTGGCATCAGAAGCGATACAAGAGCTGATCAGGCCGGTTGCAAGAGTGACTGCGAACTGTCGCGCCAAATGACAGACGGAGACGGCACATTCGGCGGTGGGCACGTGCAGAGCGTAAGGGACCGAAGGGAAGGGGACTTCAATTCCTTACGCTCTGAGTTCCAATGCGACTTCCATCGAGCTTCCGGCCGCCTATGCTGGCGGGCGGTAACCCGGCCTCTCTCCTTTGGCGGGCACCAGGCGCTTCGCCCTGAGCTGATCCACCAGGATCTGGTGCATCTGCCCTTGCAACTTGCGTGAACGTTCAGTTGCCTTGCTTGAATGTGCGAGGTTGTGCAATTCCATCGGATCGACGGTGAGGTCGTACATCTCATACTGATCCGGTTCAGGCTCGGTCACGGTGACGGTCTTCTTCCATTTGTGCAGGCGCTCGTCGCGCACCCCCGGTACCGTCCAGAATTGCGGGTTGTCGTGATAACGGGAAAGTTTGACGAGGTGCTGCTGTCCGTCAACATCAACCCTGGCAATGACGGTTTCAATGTGGTTCGGTTGGACGACCTCCTCGTATGTTCCCAGCTTGCGGGCCCAGCGCTGCGTCGGAAGGACGGGATTCGCGCTGCCCTCGCTGATCTCGTCGTCGGTCATGAAAAGGACAGGATCGGCAGACGGGCGCGCCCCGTTTCCACGAACAAGGCCTGAGAGATCGCGGCCCACAAGCGGGTGCGCCTCGGTGTGACTGGCGGCGACGCGATTCAGTGCGGCTTCCTTGTCGATATGGGCGAGCCCAAGCAGCGTCGGCAAAAGATCGGCGTGGCTCGAGGGGATTTCGCCCTCGCGATGACCGCCCGGAAACAGGGGGCTCGAAACCACGAACGGCACATGAGTGGTTTCTTCGTAGGCGTTATGCCATTTCTGGTGCATTCCGCCATGCGCGCCAAGCATCTCACCGTGATCGGACGCAAAGACGACAATGGTGTTCTCGTAGGCTTTGGATGCCCTGAGAGCGTCTACAACGCGTCCGATCTGGTCGTCGACTGTGCGTTGCAACTGGTAGTAGAAGCGCCGCTGCGCCTCGATGTGCGGCTGGGGCGCGAGTATCTTGCCCCACGTGTCGACGTAGCTTTGCTGGCATGCGGGTTTGGTGGAGAGGTCCTCGCCCTGCGTCGGCGGCTCGGGAATGTGCGGCACTGAATCGAAGTTGTAGTGGAGACCCTGCGTCAGAGCGATGGCGCCGAACGCCGCAATGTCGTGCGGGTTGAGGAACGAGCACACCGTAAGCCACGGCGTCTCGTTTCCATCCTGGTCCAGCCGCTTCAGCAGCGCGATGACTTCGTCGGCCGTGAAAGGATCTCTCGCGGTTCCCATGTTCTGGTGGCCCGTCCCGTGTGCCTCTGGACCGACCCACTCGGAGAATCCGTAGTCGTCGAGCAGGTCAGCCTTGATATAGGCGGCGACATTTTCCGCATACACGGTGCCGTCCGCGCCCAATGTCTGCAGATAGCCCTCGCCGTCGGGGCCGGGAAGATGCGAGTGCGAAACGTGCCATTTGCCTTTGTAGAACGTCCGGTATCCGCCTGCCCGGAACCAGTCGCCGATGGTCGGGACGGTGTCGGGAGCGAGCCAGAACATCTCGGGCCCATCAGCGCTCTTCGCCATGCCGTCGGTTTGCGTGACGCCATGCAGAGACGGGTACTGTCCGGTGAACAGCGACGCGCGGCTTGGCGCGCACGCCGCCGACATAGTGTAGTGACGATCTAATGACACTCCCGAGTCCCGCAGACCCGTTTCGGCGGTGAGGGACTCGCGGCGGAAGCGGCGCAGTTCATCGGTCTCGTACACGGTCGGTTGGCGCAGCTGATCGGTCAGGATAATCAGGATGTTCGGCTGTTTCGTTGGCATTAATCTCTCCACTTCATTCGAACTGATGGACGCGCCGGCAGGGTCTCGCTTGGCTCAGTTTCGGCGCAAGGCGGCAGATTGGGAACGCGCTTTCAAACGGCTCAGGGAATGATGCGTTGAAAAATAAATTGGGGGATTTACCAGGCACAACTGGCAGAGTTGACAGTTGTCATCGCCTTAGGTCGCTGCCGAACGGTCACTCGGTCTTGGGGATGGGCAATCAGGCAGGTTAGCTTGTCGCTCACATCGGCATGCCGAGAAAGCGAGAACCTGAGGGCAAAGCCGAAGATTCGTCTGAGGGAATCTATTCGCTGTCGTTGTCAGCGATGTAGAGCATGCCCAGATCGCGGAGGGTTTGTCCGCCGCTGCGCGCGAGAACTTCGGCAACATTCTCGGCCATTCCCTTGCTTGAAGCGAAGAATCGGAAGGTGACCACCTCTTTGCCGAACAGGCAGGTTATGTCGACGCGAGTTCCCACAATCCTGTCGACTTTTCTGAAGGTCACAGATTCGGGCGATTTGACGAAGGCTTCCTTGCGGGTATCAAACGCCCCTGCGCCCCCTTGAGGCGGCCAACCAGCCAGATTCGACAATTGTTGCATTGGGTCACTCCTACTGGTCCATGGTACGCGATTGCATGGCAGTGAGCGCTCACGAATGTGTAGTGAAAGTGCTCGGAAGTTGTAGAGTGTGATCCCGGAGACATCGTTGGGGCTTTGTACACGGGCCTTGCGCGGGCGGGAAGGCTGCTCAAATCATGATCTGCAGCGAAATGGTTGGGACTGGCATAGGCCGAATCCGCAAGGGCTCGAATTTTCTTGACTCGCGGGGTACCGCACCAGCAGAGTGAGCCTAGAAAGAGCCCAGCGTCCGCAATTGATACATTGCAGGATTCTTCGCGAGGTCGCAAGCGAATGTTTTCCCAGGATCTTCCCCGGACTGCGGGCACTACGAACTCGATTGTGCGCGTGGTGCTTGGTTCCATCACAGGAACCATGATTGAGTGGTACGACTTCTACATTTTTGGCTCGCTGACTTCAGTTCTGGCGGTCAAGTTCTATCCGCCGGGCAACGACACCTTTGCCTTGATCGCTTATCTCGCCACTTTTGCCGTGGGATTTCTGGTGCGCCCATTTGGCGCGCTTTTTTTCGGCTGTGTTGGCGATCTTGCGGGTCGCCGAGTCGCTTTCATTGCCACGCTCAGCATCATGGGCGCGTCCACCGCGTCCATCGGTCTGTTGCCAACGTATCGAACGGCCGGATGGTTCGCGCCCATCGCGCTTATCCTGATCCGGCTTTTGCAAGGTCTGGCCCTGGGAGGAGAGTACGGCGGCGCCGCGGTGTATCTGGCCGAGCATGTGCCTGACCGTAAACGCGGTTTCTACACCAGCTTTCTGCAGATCACGGCGGGATTGGGCCTGGTGGTTTCACTCGGCGTTATTCTCACCACGCAGCACTTCATGACTGCCGCGAGTTTTCAGGAATGGGGGTGGCGCCTGCCGTTCCTTCTCTCCATCGTGTTCGTGAGCATCTCGCTCTACATTCGCATCCGCATGCAGGAATCGCCGATTTTCTCGCACATCAAGGCATCGGGAACTCAATCCACAACGCCTATCCGAGACGCTTTTGGGAGATGGGAGAACCTTAAGCAAGTGCTGATTTCGCTTTTTGGCGCCGCTGCGGGCCAGGCAGTCGTCTCGTATACGGGAATGTTTTTCGCACTGTTTTATCTGCAGAACATTGTGCGCGTGAATGCGCACACGGCGAACATTGTGGTCGCAGTCGCGCTGCTGGCGGGAATTCCATTTTTTACTGTATTCGGCGCGCTTTCAGACCGCATCGGGCGCAAGAAGATCATGATGGGGGGATTGCTGCTGGCTGCGGTGTTCTCTTTTCCCGTGTACAAGGGCATACAGCAGGCTGCGGGGAATAATGTCGTTTCGGTGAGCTCGGCCAAAGACAAAGTCACAGGCGACATTCATCTCACGCCGCTTACGCGCGACGAGGCGAGCGGTAAACTTGTTCCAGCAGTAGAAGCGCCTGATCCCAACTTGGCGGCGCTGATCTTTTTGATCTGGGTACAGACAATTTTTTCCTGCATGGTCTACGGCCCTATCGCCGCTTATCTTGTTGAGGCATTCCCGGCGCGGGTACGTTATACGTCGGTGTCGCTGCCGTACCACATCGGCAATGGAGTGTTTGGGGGATTGCTGCCCTTGATTGGTGTGAGCCTGTCCGCTTCAACGGGCAACATCTACGCAGGTCTTATTTATCCAGTAGCCGTTGCATCGCTCAGCTTTATTGTCGGCTGCTTCTTTCTAAAAGAGAGTCGTGGCACGCTGATCTGGGATGAAGTAGGTCTTGTGGAACTCCCATCTGAAGCGGCGAGCGCTGACTGAAACGCCTCAACGTGGACGACAACTCAGTTTGAAGTCGAAATTGAATGACGATCTTTGCATCAGTGCACGGGCGGTGCAGGGTTGGCCGGCGCTGAAAGAGCGTTGGCCCAATAGCCGCTTCGCGCTGTGACTTCGAGGTTTGCGTAGTTGGGCACGCGCAGCGCAATGGCATGCAGACCCGGATGCGGCGCCTGCGGATGAAATGTCAGGATGTACCGATTGGGCAAGTGATTGCTGATGGTCTCGAGACTGCGTTCGAGACTTTTCGCGTCGGTTAGCTTGAAATATTCGCCGCCGGTCAAGTGCGCAACTGTCTCAGGAACATTGCGACGCAGGCCATTGCTGACAGCGATTGCGGCCATCTTCGCCAGACCAAGCGGAGGCGCAAGCTGGGTGAGACAGTCATAGGCCTGCGCGAGTTTGTTGTGAGTTGAATCGGGATCGGAGTCGGTCTCTTTTCCCATGCAGCCGTGCGGCGGATTTGGATACGCATTGGAGAGAGTTCCATCGGCTTGGATGGGAAGTTCCCGGTAGGCGTAATGCGCGGCCTCGGACTTGGCGGTAGAGTAGGCAATGCTGTAAATCGCAGTATTGGTATTGCTGATGGCGCGCACAGCTTCATCGAGCTTCATGCTGCTGCCACGGTCGAGCGTCTCGCTGATCAACAGAATGGCGCGGCGATATTTCACGGGCCGATCACGGAGCAGATCAACGGCAAAACCAAGGCTGTCGAGAATTGCCGCTCCATTGTCTGCGACCGACGGGTCGCGGACCGAGCCCGGCGCGGCGCAGCTCTCTCGTTGATTCTGGCGCGAACAACCCGGATCGAGGTTGCCGATGGCTTGCGCAGCAACCTGGACTTGAGATGTGAACCGCTGAACAAGTTCAGGCTGACTGTCGAACGCAACCACGGCAATCTCGCGGGGAACGCTGCCGACCACCGTGTCGAGCCTCGGCGCCAAGGCACCCAGCTTGTCGAGTTCGCTTGCCCCGGCTCCGCCTGTTTCAATTACGACCACGAGCGCCAGGGGCTCGATCTCTGTGTCCTGCTCCAGCGTGAGCTTTTGGGGAATGCCATCATCCGTGAGTAAAAAATCGTCGGCCTGAAGCGCAAAGACTAACTTGCCTGCCTTGTCGCGCACGAGTGCCGGGACGACGACCAATGTGGTCCGCTCGGTGAGATGCGGCGTCGGGTCGTTTTGCGACTCCGGTGCCTGGGAGTGGGTGGGCAATGCAGCGACCACAATGGCGATCGCAACGAGAACCGGAGAGAGAAGGCAGCGCATCAATCCCACCTCAACGTAAGTTTAGACAGCAAAATGGGCTTCGCGTTTGCGAGGACCTTCATTCGCCGTGTTGAGCGAGGGGCGAGGGTAGGGTGGCGCGGGCCGCTTGCCGTCTCTGGCCCTGCCTCGATAAAGTGACTTCCACATGCAATTGTTACGGGCGCGTTGACGCATGGCAAACACCGCTCCGTATTTGCGACGCTGTTTTCTTCCCTGAAGGGGCTTATTTCATGTCTTCGACGCACGTTCCTGCCGATCCGGCTTCAGTTTCATCGCTCTCGAACCAGGACCTCGAATCGACTCTCCGTGAAAACCGTGTCTTTCCTCCGCCGGAAGAGTTTTCAAAACGCGCCCATATCAAGAGCCTTGAGCAATACGATGCGATGTACAAGCAGTCGATCGAAGATCCGGAAGCGTTCTGGGCCGGGATCGCGAAAGAGCTTCACTGGTTCAAGCCGTGGGACAAGGTGCTGGAGTGGAATCTGCCGTCGGCGAAGTGGTTTGTCGGCGGAAAAATGAACTTGAGCTACAACTGCCTTGACCACAATGTGCAGAGCGGGCGCGCTAATAAGACGGCGATCATCTGGGAGGGAGAACCAGGTGAAGTCCGTCGCTACACGTACGCCGAGCTGCTCGCGGAAGTGCAACGCTTTGCGAATGGTCTGAAGGCGCTCGGCATCAAAAAGGGCGACCGTGTTGCGGTGTACATGGGCATGACTCCGGAGCTTGCCATTGCGGTGCTGGCCTGCGCGCGCATCGGCGCCATCCACTCTGTGATCTTCGGAGGATTCGCCGCGAACGCCATCGCCGATCGCGTCAACGACTGCGGCTGCGTTGCGATCATTACGCAGGACACGAGCTATCGGCGCGGCACCGAGATCAAACTCAAGCGGACGGTGGATGAAGCGATGCCAGCATGCCACACAGTCGAGCATGTCATTGTGCTACAGGCGGACTGGTTCTCCCGTGCATATGGTGGAGGGACGCGACCGCTGGTGGCACGACCTTATCGCCAACGCGCCGACGGAGTGCCCGGCTGAGCCGCTGGATTCAGAAGATCCTCTCTACATTCTTTACACCTCCGGGACGACGGGGAAGCCGAAGGGGCTTGTCCACACAACTGGCGGCTATGCGGTGCAGACGTATATCACTTCGAAGTACGTGTTCGATCTGCAGGAAGATGACATCTACTGGTGTTCCGCCGATATCGGCTGGGTGACCGGGCATTCGTATGTCGTCTACGGTCCACTGCAGAACGGCGCGACGGTGCTGATGTATGAAGGCGCACCAAACTGGCCCGATTTTTCGCGATTCTGGAAGATCATCGATGACCATCGCGTCACTATTTTCTACACCGCGCCCACGGCGATTCGCGCTTTTATGAAGTGGGGCGACCAGCACGTGGAGAAATTCAAGCTGGATTCGCTGCGGCTGCTTGGTACCGTGGGCGAGCCTATCAATCCGGAAGCCTGGATGTGGTATCGCGAGAAGATTGGGCACAATCGCTGTCCGATCGTCGACACATGGTGGCAGACGGAGACAGGCTCCATCATGATCGCGCCGCTTCCGGGAGCTGTTCCGACCAAGCCCGGCTCGGCGACGCGGCCGTTCTTCGGCATTCAGCCTGAGGTGATTACTAAGCCCGATGCGGAGGGGAATTTTCATACGGTTCCCGCGGGTTCAGGTGGATTGCTGATCGTTCGCAAGCCGTGGCCTTCGATGGCACGCACGGTGTATGGCGATCCCGAGCGCTACCAGCGGACTTATTGGTCGGATGTGCCGGGCTGCTACTTTACCGGCGACGGCGCGCGGCAGGATGCGGATGGATATTTCTGGCTGATGGGCCGGGTCGATGACGTGATCAATGTGAGCGGACATCGTCTGGGGACAATGGAAGTGGAGTCGGCGCTGGTGGCGCACCCCAAGGTTGCAGAAGCCGCAGTCGTGGGTCGTCCTGATGCGTTGAAGGGGCAGGCTATCTCCGCATTTGTTTCGCTCGAGAGCGGCAACGAGCCCAGTGAAGCGTTGAAGGATGAGTTGCGCAAATGGGTTTCAAAAGAGATCGGATCGCTGGCGCGGCCTGACGATATTCGCTTTACCGAGGCGCTGCCCAAAACGCGAAGCGGCAAGATCATGCGCCGCCTGTTGCGCGAACTGGCTACGCATGGCGAGATCAAGGGAGACACAACAACACTGGAAGACTTCACTGTGATTGCAAAACTGCGCGAAGCGGAAGAAGGCTGAACCGCCCAACATTTCGGAGGCCCCAGGTCCCGATTTGGGGCCTCGGCTTTCCTGCAAGTCTGTACGAAGCGCCACTTCCTGAACCTGGCCCACCTATGACCTCATCCAATTGAGGTCTTCATTGTCAGGAGAGCCCAATGGGTCGACGGTTCGCGGAGATTGCCTTTACGCCGCTGGTGAAGGAAGAGCAGAGGCTGCACGGGAGCCGGCACCAATATGAGCGCGTTGAAAACTCCAATGACCTCGGCGACCGACTTGGAGCGAACGAGCAGGAATTCATTCGCGAACGTGACGGCTTCTACATGGCTTCGGTTACGGAGACGGGCTGGCCCTATATTCAGTATCGCGGTGGCCACGTCGGGTTCATTCACTTGCTCGATGATCGGACTCTCGGCTTTGCTGATCTGCGCGGCAACAAGCAATACATCAGCACTGCAAATCTGAAGCACGATGGCCGGGTTGCCTTGTTCTTCATGGACTATCCCACGCAGAGCCGACTCAAGATTCTGGGCAATGCGACGATCCACGAGGGCGATGCCGAAGCCGGGAAACTGATCGCATCGCTGCGGGTGCCTGATGAAAAGACTCCGCCCGAGCGCGCCGTCTTGATACATGTGGAAGCATTCGATTGGAACTGCCAGCAGCACATTACGCCGCGCTACAGCGAAGCGGAGTTGACGAAGATACTTGATCCGATGCGTCGGCGACTGGAGGCTTTGGAGGCAGAAAACAAGCGCTTGCGAAGCGATTCCAAATGATCGGTGCATAACTTGGGCAAGGTTTGTTCTTCCTCAAAATGACATATAGGATTCGATGAATCCGTGCGCGGACTTTAACGGCATGAATGCGATAGCTACAGGTTCAGTTGGAGGCATTCCGCTGATTTCTGCAGGGAAGGCGCAGGCCGCTCCGCCTGAAGGATTCGCGGACGTTCCCCAGCGGCATCGTGTCTCTCACCTATCTGATTGCGAGTGCGCCGCAACTCTGATGCAAAGGAAAAAGGCGGAAGCTGATAGCCTCCGCCTTTGGTTTCGATTCGAGGGTCGGATCAGAAGTGATAAACGAGCCCGATACCGGCGCGCGCATTCCAACGTGTGTGCGGCGAATAGCCCGGCTGGTAGGGCGTCACGGTGAATGACGATCCGATGTCATCGCCATATGCTCGTATTGCCCAGCGTGCGTTCTTGTTGTAGTCCAGACCTACCCCGACGCCACCCGCGAACGAAACGTCCGGCTGAATAGCAACGCCTCCGGTATGCACTCCGCCTATCAAGCCCTCGGCATAGGCGCTCCACTTTTCAAAAAGATTTCCGTGAATTACAGCGCCCCCGAGGTACATGCTCACTGTGGGGCGGCCAGCGTTCGTCGCGGATGTGTTCCACAGGTAATAGCCTGTGTCAAACTTCAGTCCCACGTGCTCGGTCATATTGCGCATGACTGAGCCGGTGATTCCTCCCAAGCCGCTTCGCGACTGGCTGACCTGGTTCAAGCTCGTATATCCATAGCCGAGATAGACCTCGTATTTGTAATCGGGCCCGGTCAAATCCTTGGGTGGGCGCTCAGGGGCGACCTGGCTTAAAGCAGAAACAGGAGCGACGATGGCCGCAGCCACGGCCAGGATCGAAAACAGCAACTTACTCTTCAAAACAGATTCTCCTCAACACAATAGTCGCATCTGCCATCCCGGCCTCTTCCCGAGCGGTATACACCGATGGGCTTTGCCTGTCATGGTGGCAGCATGCGGGTGCGGTCACGCAAATTGGTACCCTTCTAGACTACCTTCTCGCCCCTCGTTCCTTCACCCCCGCGACCAAAAATCAGTCGCTTGGGGCCCGATTCCACGAAACGCGTCAGCGCATCTGAACCTGCACGGGCGAACCGAGTTGAACCAATGCATTTGATTTCTCTGTGACTGAGACGTTTGTCCCGCCGGGAAGGTAGCGCGCCATCGCCTGTGGACTGGTCCAATCGAGTTGCCAACCGTCCTCAATGGCTATCGCGGTGTACTCACCGGGAGCAACATCCTGAAAAGCAAAGCTTCCGTCGGAGTTGGACTGATCGCGGCGAGTGAGCGCTTTCCACAGCGCGGGGTTCTTCGGCAAGAGGACGACCATCGCTCCCGGAAATCCCTTGTCATTCTTCTGCGCAAAGCCTTCGATCTTTGTCTGTGCGTCACTTAAGGTGACCGTGAGTTGCGGTGCATGTTCTTTGAACGTGATGATGTTTCCGGCAGAGCGTGAACTTCCGGCATTCACTGCGACCACGGGCACGGCCTTGTCTCCGGTAGTGGCCATCACGGCCCAGTCACCCGGAGGCACCGCATCGAACTGGAAGCGTCCACGGTGTGCCTGGGCGGCATAGAGAGACTGGCCACTGCCACCATCCATGCGTTCCAGCGACAGAGTCAGCTCGTCCGGCACAGGCGCGCCGGATGCCATGCGTACGATGCCTGAAAGTGAATTCGCTGCAGTGCCGAGGTTTGCATCGACTTGCTGGCTCGACGCAAGATCAAGGTCGGCGATGCGCGGCGGCTCGCCCTGGGTCAATTCATAGTGGCCCGGAGCGATGCCGCTCATTTCGACTGATCCCGTTTGCAGGGCGTCGATAAATCCGGCGCTTTCCGATGAGATCGCAGTGCCGAAAATAGTCTGCTGCAACTCGGGTCGGGCCAGCGATCCATCTGGTTTGCGAGGAACCGCGATGGTGAGATGCAGGGCAGGCATTGCGTGCAGGGTGATATTCGCTTCTTCGCTGCCTCCGCCCGCCAGAACCAGCGGGGTCGCCGAACGCTCCTCGGTTGTGGAATCGAAATAAGTGACGGGATAGGCCACGTCGAGCGCGGCATTGCGCTTTGCCTGGGTACCCTCGTGCACGGCATACCAGGGATCAGCCACAACGGCAAGCAGGTACTCGCCCGCTGCAAGATCGCCTATCTCGTAGGAACCGGTGTCGTCGGTGATCGCCGCGTCCACCTGGGCAGTGCGCTCACCTGTTGCGGGAAGTTTGGGCCGCTTGAACAACATGACCCGCGCACCTGCAACAGGCTCACCGTCATCGCTGGTGACCACGCCTCGCAGCACTGCACCGGGTGTGAGCTTGAACTCGAGGTGCGTGGTGTCCTGATCGGGGCCGGTCACGATGGCGGAACTGAATCCATCATGCTCGTCATAGGAGGCGGTACGAAATCCGCGCTTCGATGCGGTGAGTTGAAACTTCATCGCAGCCAGGTGGTCGACAGAAAAGTGACCGTTGCTATCAGTCATGCACGAGGCCACGGCGCGGCCGTCGTCTTCTTTCAGAGCTTCGACGGTTGCTCGCCGAATCGGCTCACCGGTCGCGGCATTCGTCAGCACTCCGGAGATGCTGTACTGGCCGGACGCTGCGTATGTCGCTCGCGAAGAGGACTGGCGGATTCTGAGCCGTTGCGCCGGCACAGACGCAGAGTAAGATCGCGGCGACGAGAAGTGAAGTTTTGCGATTTGTTACTGGAGAAGTTCTCATCGCTGCGGCACCTCAACGGTGAGTTCGGCTTCAGCGCCGGGTGCAAGCGCGACGGATTGGCCTGAAAGGGCAGCCAACACCGCGGGATTGCGATATTCAAGCGCCACGGGGTGGTTGAAGGTGTACACGTGGTAGTTGCCTGGAGTCAGCCCGGTAAGCGTGACGCGGCCGCCGGAAGATGATCGCAGCGTTTGCGGAATTACGTCCTCGGTCGAATCGAAATCCGGCACAGCATAGACGGTGTAGTATGGCTCCTCTCCTGCGGAAAGACCCACCGAATCCGGAAGAGAGAGCGTGAGTCGCGCGCAATCATCGCGCAGCGCAAGCACCATGGGAGCCGTCGCGCCAGCCGCGCCTAACACCAGTTGCTCGTGCGCGAGGCTTGCGCCGCCCACAGTAAATGAGGCTTCACATAATCCCCGGGAAGCGATGCTGGTATGTACCCAATACGAGCCGGGCGCCGGGTGCTCGGTCTGTAGCGGTGTTGAGCTGGAGCCCTCGGCGTAGCTGCTGACCATGCCGTCGCCGAGTCCTCCGCCGGCCTGGCTTACGGTGACAAAGATGCGCGGATCAGGGGTCGATGTGGATCCGGCTGCGCCTCGCTCCATCGCTACTTGTATGGGGTTGCTGCCCTGTCGCGACAGAGGGATACTGAGGTTGGAAACCGCACGACCGGTGACTGCAAAACTGACTTCACCCACGGCAAGTTGCGGGTCCGTCCGAGACACCATTGCAGAGGCAGCTGAGCTATCGCTGATCATCATCAAATGAACCGGGTTCATCGTTTGCGTGACGACGAAGCTGTATGTGCCGTCTGGCAGTGCGGCCTGCACGGTTTGCGTGGTCGCGTCATATCGGGCCGCGTAAGCCAGTGGATGAGCCTGCGCGTCTGTAACCTGGATCGCGACGTTCTCACCTGCGCCGGACCTTGCTCTCGGCATCGTTACGGTCGCCGTCACGGATTGAAACGGCTCGAGCACCAGGGAGATATTGGCCTGCGCCTGCTCGCCACCGGATACGCGGATTTTCGCGGCACTTGCGAGGTCGCGCGCATCGGGGTAAAAGACGCTGGCATATCCTTCGCGCGCGACGTTCTTAGCACTACCGGTTTCGACAAGGTCATTTGCCGCATCGCTGTCCATTGCGGGCTCGGTGTGTACCGCATAAATGCCGTCCGGGAGTTCGCCGAATCGATAGACGCCTTCGATGTTGGTCTTTGTATTCGCTTCGTTCTGCCAGACGGCCCGCCCGTCCTGCACGATGCGCCTCAACAATGAGACGGTTATGCCCTGCGCAACATCGCCGGTAGAGAGCTGAATCTGGCCGCGGATCGAATTCACGGGCACCATGGAGAACGTCACGTCGCCCATTTGCGCGACGACAATGACGTTGTGTCCGTATGCGTGAGAGCTGCCCGCGTTGTCGCCAGCGCCAACCTGATCGATGAATCCAGGCTTGATTACGGTGAACTCCTGCGGGCCCTCGGGTACATTGTCGATTTCAAAGCGTCCCTGCCCATCGGTGAGTACGCCGGTAGATGCATCGCCGTTGATGCGTACCAGCGCACGCGCGAGAGGCTCACCCGAAGCACCGTTGCGGACTAACCCGTGTACTGTCGCGAGTTGATTTGGATTTGCAGGCTGATTGGCTTGCGGGGCCTGTTGCGAGTCCTGCTGCCGATCTTGCGCGAAGCTCCGTCCACTGATGAGAGCGATCAAAACAGCGAATAGCGCGCCTGCCGCACATCGTAGGTGCGATCGGCAGCTCGACCGAACGATGGCATTACCGAGATGCCGGTATGCGCGTGCGAATGCGGGCATTGAGTCCACTCTTCATTCTGACGGTTTTGAGCGGGGAAGGGAATCGGGCGCGCCCCGCTGATCGGCACGATGTATTTAACGACCAAGCAGGCCCAGCGGAAGCAGCAGGGTGAGCGCGGCCTCTGGTCATGACGACCGCTAGCGCATCATGACGTCGCCGAGAAGCCAGATCACGCCAACCGCGGTTGCAAGAGCCGAGCCGGATAGATTCACAGGTCTTCGAGCAATTTGACCAGCGTTTTAGGTGCCGTTTGTCCGTAGCTTCCGTGCAGGAGTTCTTTGACTTCGGCCCAGTCGATGGTAGGGCGATCGATGCGAAGGCCCACCCAGCCGCGTGGGCCAATGTAGGCGGGCATATAAAACTTTCGCGGATTCGCTGCGATCAAGCGTACGTTGTCGCCGGGGAGGACTTTGCAGCAGACACTTACGATGCCGTCGCCGTGATGATCGTTGAGATAGTAGGCGAAGACTTTTTTGCCAACTCTGAAGCTGGCGTGCGAACCCTGGTCTTCGCGCAGAACCTGCGGGAAGGCAACACATATCGCGGCTAATTTCTCGAGCCGTTCTCGCATTTTGTTTGCGTCAGGCATCTCCGCCTTCCGACGAATATCAAAGACACTGCGAGTCGAGACACTGCAAATGTTTAGCTTGCGAAGATTCTCAGGAGTTGGGCAGTTTGCAGCAATCGCCTGCGCCGGCAGGCTCGTTCGCGCCCGCATCGAGCACAACCTTCCAGCTTCCGTCTGACTGTTTGCGCCAGATGGTGAGATAGCGGCCAGTCGTTACGACAGGGTTGCCCGCGGCATCCTTGCTACGTCCTTCGAAGTGTCCCCATGTATAGCCCATATCGCCAGAGGGACCGATCTGCGCATCGGTTGGTGTCCAGGTGAGTTGATAAACTTTCGGATCCCAGTTGGCCGACTTTGCAATTGCGACTCTGCCGATGGACGGTGGCTGTCCGTTGCCGAGAGCGACGCCATCGTCGGCGAACCAGGATGCAAAGCCCGCGCCACCGCGCGCCAGTACGTCCCTGGCGAAGCGCGCTTCCAGATCAAAAAGCAGGACCTTGCCCGGTTTGGCAGTTGGATCGGTTAACGGGTTCGGCGCGGCCTGCTCGCCTGGCATTGGCAACTGGCCCCAGGCTGAACTGGTGGCACTGCAAGCCAGGATTGTCATCAGCGCCATGAAGTATAAAAATCCGCGTCTCATTCCCATCGATACCGGCATCCCAATCATTGGTGCACCTATCTCCCCCAGAATCGTACACAATCGGGGCAAACGTTGCCCCACATAGGACCGGAGTCGTTGCCAGTTTGTCCAATCGAAGCAATACCTTAGGGTCGACATTGCGTCTAACTACAGGACGCCGGAAACAGCCCCATTGGTATACTCTTGGTTGGCAAAGCTGGCTTTAAAGCAGTAGCCAGTTGTGGCTCATTGCCAGAGATTTGCCCGGTTATTTTCCGGGGAAGGGGTTATATGAGTGCTTTGCTTGAGACGATCCATTCACCGGCCGACCTCAAGCGCCTCAACCCCGCGCAGATGGCCGACCTGGCAGAGGAGATACGCGCATACCTCATCCAGACGCTATCGAAAACGGGTGGCCACCTCGGGCCAAATCTCGGCGTTGTTGAGCTGACCCTTGCCCTGCACACCGTCTTCGACACACCTTCAGACCGGATTCTCTTCGACGTAAGCCACCAGGCCTATATCCATAAAATTCTTACGGGCAGGCTCGATCGTTTTGAGACGATTCGCCAACCGGGCGGGCTTAATGGCTTCATGTTGCGAACAGAGAGCGATCATGACTGCTACGGTGCGGGGCATGCGGGAACGGCGCTCTCCGCGGCCCTGGGCATGGCGGTGGCTCGCGACCTTGCCGGCGGCAAAGAGAATGTGATCGCGATTGCAGGCGACGCTGCGTTTACGAATGGCATCTCCTTCGAAGCGCTGAATAATATCGCCGATCAGACCAAGAAACTGATCGTTGTGCTCAATGACAACGAGTGGTCCATCGATCGCAACGTGGGTGCGATCGCGCGTTACTTCCACCGGATTGTTACGAACGAGCACTACAACCGCCTGCATGACTCTGCGCGCCGCATCGTTGAGAAGATTGGCGGCAAGACTGCGGTCGAAGTGGTGCGCCGCGCCGAAGAGGCTGCGAAGAGCATGCTGTGGCCTTCGATCATGTTTGAAGAATTCGGGCTGCAATACTACGGCCCGATCGACGGACACAATCTGCCGCTGCTGATCGAGACCTTCAAATTTCTCAAGGCTGAGAATCGTCCTGTCCTGCTGCACGTGCTGACGCAGAAAGGCCGCGGCTTCCAGCCGGCTCTCGATGGGCAGAAGAAATTTCACGGACTTGGGCCCTACGATCCTGAGACCGGCATGACGAAGCCTGCAGGCATTCCCACGTATGCCGAGGTGTTTGCCAACACGCTGGTGCAACTGGCCAACCAGAACGATCGTATTGTCGCGATCACCGCTGCGATGCCCAACGGTACGGGCCTTGATCTCTTCCGTCCCCATCATCCGAAACGCTACTTTGATGTGGGTATTGCGGAAGAGCATGCGGTTGTCTTTGCAGCCGGGATGGCCACGCGCGGGTTCCGTCCGTTCTGCGCTATCTATTCAACATTCCTTCAACGCGCTTTTGATCCGATCGTGCATGACGTCGCGCTGCAGAAGCTTCCGGTTGTGTTCTGCATGGATCGTGCCGGTCTTTCCGGCGACGACGGTCCCACGCATCACGGGCTGTTCGACATCAGCTATCTGCGCGGCATTCCCGAGATGGTGCTGATGGCGCCCAAGGACGAAGACGAACTCGCTGACATGATGGCGACCTCGCTCACCATCGACGGCCCGAGCGCTATCCGGTATCCGCGCGGCGCTGTTGCCAACGTGCAGTGCAAGGCTGAGCCGCAGCCGCTTCCGGTTGGAAAGGCTGAAGTTCTGAGCGACGGTTCGGATGTTGCGATCCTGGGACTCGGCCCGATGACAAGCTACGCGCGCGAACTTGGCCAGCGTCTGGAGAAGAACGGATTTTCTGCGGCTGTCATCAATCCACGTTTTGTGAAACCGATCGATCGCGAGATGCTCGCGAACTATGCACGACGCGTGGCTGCCTTCGTAACCTTTGAGGATCACGTGAAGATGGGCGGCTTTGGCTCAGCCGTCATTGAAGCGCTGCAGGAGATCGGAAGCGCGGTTCCAGTGATCCGCATTGGATGGCCGGATCAGTTTATCGAACACGGCAAGATTGAATCGCTTCGCGCTAAGTACGGCCTCACCGTCGACGAGGCTTACACGCAGGTATTGCCTCTGTTGCACACGCGCAAGCGTCGCACGCTGGTTGCCAGCTAGTGCCCATATCGTCGATGAACTTCGTGAATGCATAGGATGTCGCCTGATTTTTGCGCGTGCCGCAATGTGCCAGTCACGCATCGAGTCACCGCGACATCTAAACGCGGCATGGCCGTGTGCGACAATCCAGAAGATAAAGTTTCTCGTATGCGACCTTTACGTAGTGTTTTGGCGTGGATGCTTCTATCGCTGTCGGCAAGCATCTGCGCTTTCTCGCAAAATGAACCACAGGTCGCGCCCAAGCCTGCCGCAACACCTCTTGTTCTGCTCGGTGGCACCATCACCGATGTGACCGACTGGGGCCGTTCCGCTCTCGATCAGCCAAACTCCATTGTCATTATTCAGAACGGCAAGATCACCGATGTCGGCTCGCGTTTCCTGATCCCCGTACCGAAGGGCGCGCAGGTGATTGACTGCACGGGAAAGTTTCTTGTTCCCGGGCTGATTGACGGCTTTACCGGGATGAACAGCCAGGGACAAGCGAGCGCCCATCTTTACATGGGCGTGACCACGATTGTTGCAAGCGGCGATGATCGCCGCGGTCACATCGATTTTTCTGCCAATCCGAGCCCGCACTTGTACCTGCTCGATTCGGTCGGCTCCACGGACAACTGGAGCCTGCTGATGGGGCACGACAACTGGACAGCGAAGCTGCGCGAGGGCGCGCGTCCGGTTGAACTCAGTCCTGAGGACACAGCCAGCCAGATCAGCGCTACGGCGCATCTGGGCACGCGTGTGCTGTGGCTGGGGTGGAACTTGACCGCGGCCAATACGCAATGGATTATTACGCGCGCGCATCAGCTCGGGCTGGTGACTTACGGTGAGTTCATTTCGACGCCATACAGTGTCGGGATCGATGCCGGCGTGGACGCGCTACTGCACATGAGCCGTTACGAACTCGGCGTGGTGCCCGACGAGTTGCAGCGTCCGCTGGTCGACGAACCTCTCGGCGGGGCAGCCACCACTGCTTACGATTACGCAGAGCATCTGCCACCCAACGATCCGCACTTTCGCAACTACGGCCACTTCATCTCTACGCATCATGCAGCGTTGATGCCTACCTTCAGCCTCTTCTATCTCAATTTGCCCAATCATCGCGATCTCTGGAAGGAGCCCGCGGCTGCTCTTCTCAATCCGATGAACATGTACATGCCGTCGAATCGGAACACGGGCGAACTGGACTATCCGCTTTCTCCGTGGACGCGACATCTTCCCAATGTCACGGTGCGATGGATGGAGGAGAGCCAGCGCAAGAAAGCGGATCTGTCAGCCATGCGTCTGTGGCGGATCAACCAGACAATTTTCGCCGGTTCTCCGCATTATCTCGCCGCATCAGGAGCAGCGGCTCTGGGTACGATGCCCGGTATATCTCTGCATACAGAGATGGAAATGCTGGTGCGCGTCGGCCTCTCGCCGCGCGAAGCACTCGCCGCAGCTACCAATAATTACTCCATTCAATTTGGATGGAATGAACTGGGACAGATTGCGACTGGCCGGCGTGCCGATATTCTGGTTCTCGACGGGGATCCCACGAACAACATCTGGAATGTGCGGCGAATCTCCACGCTCATCTTCGATGGCAATGTCGTCGACCGCGATGGGCTGCTTAAACGTAAATGACAGACGGGCCCACCCGTTCGCATGCAGCTTTCGAGCTGTTCGCGACTAAGCGGACAAGACACTGCTGCCGTTCGGCGAATGTTCTCTCTAATTGCCTGCGAATGATGCTGTTGCCGATTCGACCGAGTTGGCCGAATGTGTTCGAAGCAGGGGAGATTCTGGGCCTGGCATATAGCCTGGACCCGCGATAAGGGTTACCGCAGTCACAGAGGTCTTACCGGTTCGACGGATGGTTTGTTGCCTCCGGTTGTTATATTGACTACTCTCATTGAACCCTTCCGCACGTCCAAAGGATGCGAGGGTTCAGGCCGCACGTTGACCCAATCCACAAAACAACTCGGCTTTGGCGGCGGGGACAAACCAGCGTTCCAGCGAGACTCGGTGTCCAGCCTTCTTCCGGGGGAACTGCCGGATGGGCGCTCACGTAAGATGAGGGAGACGGTTCGTTCAGGTTTCGAACTGCCAGAGACCATGAGCGATTCCAATCCGCATCTTGAACTGGAGCGGCAAAAACACAACCGGTGGCTGGTCCTCATTGCGGCCTACAAGTTCCTTCTGGCTGGGATGTTTGTCGCAGTCGGGATAGGCGCGTTGCGCCTGATGCACAAGGACATCGACGACGTCATTAGCCATATTGGGGATATGCTCCGGTTCAATCCCGAGTCGCGGTTCGTCAACTTCCTTTACGACAAAGCGACGATTATCAATGATCCGCTTCTGAAGCGGATTGGAGCCTTGGCGTTCAGCTATGCCGCGGTGAGCCTTGTGGAGGGGATCGGTCTTTACCTTGAAAAGGCCTGGGGCGAATACCTGACGCTGGCCATTACAGCATCTTTCCTGCCGTGGGAGATCTTCGAGGTGTTCCACCGGCTCACGTTTGTGCGAGTGGGGCTGCTGGTGGTGAACGCGTTTGTATTTATCTATCTACTCAGGATTGTGGTGGCGCGCCGGAAGCCGCTCGAGACGGATCCTTCCCAGTAGTTTCGCTTTTTATTCCCCTATAAGACCATCCGACTCTTTTGAATAGTGCCTAACTGCGCACGGTAATCAAAGCAATAAACACTACATCTTGTGGTTTTGGTTTGCTGGCATCTATTAGGAGATTCCCTTGGAGGGAATTCCTACCCATTCTGGCTCTAACCCCCTAAAGTTGCAGGCTTTCAACAGATTTAGTCGTTGGAGTGGAAATCTCCCTGGGCTATTATCGTGTCTGAAGTGGAGTGAAGTGGAGTAAACGGGAGCTAATGGCCCGTCTCCAAATCAAGAATACTCCGGTTTCACCCATTTCAGGACTGGACCCGACGACGCTTTTCAGCTTCGGAACCAGCATTTGTACCAGGAACGAGGGAACGAGCGAGCATGTTCAGGGGCAACCATCCAGCGAAAGTTGATGAAAAGGGGAGGCTTAAGCTGCCCTCTGCCTTTAAACAGCTGGTGGATGCTAACACGGTTACCCAGTTTTATGTCACGTCCACTGACGGCAAATCGGCTGAGATCTGGCCGCTGCCCGAGTGGGAGAAAAGGGAACAGCAGCTCGCTGACTCCAGCACCATGGACGACGCGGTTCGCAAATACCTCAACGTGACCAGCTATTACGGCCAGCAGGTGGAGATGGACAACCAGGCACGGTTACTCCTTCCCCAGATTCTCCGCAATGCTGCGCAGCTTGATGGGGAAGTGGCGGTTTTTGGCATGAGGACGTACCTGGAAGTTCATAACCGCGAAATCTTCGAACAGAATTTGGCCGCCAATCAGTTGACGGTCGACGATCGCAAGGCAATGGCGGAGATTCTCCGCCACAAGGCTTAAGGGTTTCGGGCCACGGGGCCCAATTGCCCCTCAGGGGGAGCACATGTCGACACGAAGCGAACGTCATGTGCCGGTTCTTTTACAAGATGCGATTCAGTTTCTGAATGTACGCGCAGGCAGCGTCATTGCAGACTGCACACTCGGCCTCGCAGGCCACGCGGCAGAAATTGCCCGCCGCCTTGGTCCGCAGGGCCGCCTGATCGGCTTCGATCGCGATCCTGAGGCACTGGAACTCGCCAAGAGCCGCCTGGATCAGCTGGCAGCGGAACTCGGCAGTCAAGCCCCTCAGATAGAACTTATCGGCGAAGCCTTCAGTTCCATCAGTAGCCATGTTGAACCGGCCTCGCTCGATGGCATATTGGCCGACTTCGGCGTAAGCAGCCTGCAGATCGATGAAGCGCGTAGAGGTTTCAGTTTTATGGCGGACGGACCGTTGGATATGCGGCAAGATACGCGATCCGGTTCCACCGCCGCACAAGTGGTGAATGAGGCGAACGAGCGCGAGCTTGCCGACCTTATTTACGAATACGGAGACGAAAGGAGGTCGCGGAGAATCGCCAGAGCCATTGTTCGCGGGCGGCCAATTTCAACTACCGGGCAGTTGTCCCGGATTGTTGCTTCAGCCGCCCCGGCAATGAAACAGGACAAGATTCACCCGGCAACGCGCACGTTCCAGGCGCTCCGGATTTATGTGAATCGCGAGTTGGATGAAATTCGGTCGCTGTTAGAGGCCGCACCAAAGTTGCTTAAGCCCTCCGGACGACTGGTAGTCATCAGCTTTCACTCGCTGGAAGATCGCATCGCGAAAGATATTTTGCGCGAATACGCGCACAAGGGAATTTTTGAGGTGCTGACCAAAAAACCGGTCACCGCCGGTGAAGAAGAAACAGATCGCAATCCGCGCTCACGAAGCGCCAAGTTGCGAGCGGCAGAAAAGCGGTAGTCAGTTCAAAGTTTTCAGTTCTCAGTTTTGAGAACACCGAACCACGGCAGTGTTGAGCAAAAAGATTCATCTGTATCGATTGGGCAAAGAAAAACTGACAACTGCGAACTAAGAACTGAGAACTTTGGAGACACGACATGGCAGCATGCACCGCAACATTATTCGACACAAAACCCGGCTGGGCCACCCGCGTGGCCGAGCGCAATGCGGCCCTGTTGGCACAACAGTCCACGCGTCGTCGCGGTGTGCGCACCCCTGAAGTGATTTTTACGCACCACATCGACAATTCGCGCCTGGTGAAGGCAGCAGATCCGGTGCGCGCGCGGCAGATGCGCACCTTCTCCGCAGCGCTAACGGTGCTGTTCTCGCTCATCATGTTTTATGGTCTGCAGCACTTCAGTGCCATTGAAAATTCATATCGCATCGAGTCAGAGAAGCAGGTTCGCGATCAGCTGCGCGAAGAGAATCGCCAGCTTCGTTTGACCGAAGCACAGCTCTCGCAGCCGGGCCGCATTGATGGCATGGCACGCCAGTTGGGAATGAGCGAGCCGCAGCCGGGGCAGGTTGTACACGCCACCACGCACATTGACAATGGCGCTCCGGTACTTGCGCAGGTCAATACGCAGTCGAACCCCGTCAACTGATTCGACGCAATTTTTCATCGCACGATTATTTAGAAGATACCCCGTAGCGCACATCGTGTGATTCGCGGCATTGTGTCGCGGCTCGATGCTCTAATCTGAAATTCGAATCGCTGGTTAAACATGCAGGCAGCTCTCCGCGCAACCCGTCTTCGCACTGTTACGTCACGCGCCATGCCCATGAAGCTGGCGCGTTTTTGGCTGGTCTGCGGCGTCTTTCTGTTTTGGGCCGTGGCCATTGCGACGCGCCTCTTCTGGCTGCAAATCGTGCGCCACAGTGAATACGTTGAGCGCGCGCAGAAACAGCAGCAACGGACCTTTGAAGTTGCGCCTCGCCGCGGCGTTCTGTACGACCGCAACATGCACGAGCTCGCGATGACCGTGCAGGTCGACTCCATCTACGCGGTGCCCATCGGAGATTGACGACCAGAAAACCGCTGCACGCACGCTGGCGCCTATAGTCCACACCGACCCCGAAGACAAGCTCACCCGCGAAGACCAGATTGAGCACCGGCTCGACGAGGGCAGGAATTTTGCGTGGATCGCGCGCCGCGTTACACCCGAAGTTGCAGCCAAAGTGAAGGCCCTGAACATGAAGGGTCTTTACACGCAGAAGGAATTTCAGCGTTTCTATCCCGACAGCAGGATCGCCGCACAGGTGTTGGGATACGTGGGGCTGGATGACAACGGACTGGGCGGCATCGAAGGCAAGTTTGACGCGAAGCTGCACGGTGTCCCGGGCCGCATGTTCACCGCCATGGACGCGCGCCGCCGCGTAATCGGTTCGGCAGCCAAGGAGCCGGAGCCTGGCCAGAACCTGCAGCTCACGATCGACGAGAATATCCAGTTCATGGCCGAGCGCGCTCTGGATCACAACATGGAGCGTACGCATGCGGACAGCGGCACCGTTGTGGTGCAGGACGTGCACACCGGGCAGATTCTCGCACTCGCCATCCGGCCGACATTTAATCCAAACCAGTTTCGCCACACGACGCCCGCTCTTCTGAAGAACCATGCAGTCAGCGACGTTTACGAGCCTGGCTCAACGTTCAAGCTCGTTACATACTCCGCTGCACTCGACCAGAACGTGACCCATCCCGACGACATGATCGACTGCCAGGGCGGCCAGATCAAGATGGCCGGCGGTCGCATCATTCACGACGACAAGGCGGATCACTTTGGAGTCGTCACCGTCCACTACGCGCTTGAGCACTCCAGCGACGTAGCCGCCGTCAAGCTCGCCCTGAAGATGGGCCCCGATAATTTTTACAAATATATTCACGATTTTGGATTCGGTAGCCGGACAGGCGCTGAGTTGCCGGGTGAAACGCGCGGCTTGTTGCGTGCGCCAAACAGGTGGGGATCGTCCTCTATCGGTTCCATTGCCATCGGGCAGGAAGTCGGCGTGACTCCGATTCAACTTGTATCGATGGTTTCAACAATCGCCAACGGCGGCGTTTATCTGCCTCCGCATGTGCTGATTGCGCAGCCCGCTGGTGCGAATGGCCAGGTTGCGCCGCAGATGCAGGCACAGCCATTCAGAGCCGGCGGCGATATGCCCGATCCGCTACCGACGGGCGCGCATCGCGTGCTGTCTGAGCTCACGTCCGCCGAGATGCGCAAGATGATGGAGGGCGTCGTCCTCTACGGCACCGGCAAACCGGCGCAACTCAATGGCTACTCCTCCGGCGGAAAAACGGGAACGGCACAGAAGGTCGATCCAGTTACTCATCTCTATTCGAAGTCGATGCACGTGGCTTCATTCGCAGGCATCGCGCCGGTCAACAATCCGGTGATTGCGGTGGCTGTGATCATGGATAACCCCAAGGGCGTGTCCTATTACGGCACTGCGGTCTCGGCGCCGGTTTTCTCTGAAGTCGCGCAGCAGGTTCTCGAATACCTGAATGTTCCGCATGATGTGGATGTGCGCGCAACGAAGACGCCGCTCAGAGAGGCCAAGGACGAGAAGCCTATTCATGAAGATGATTCCGATGCTGATCAAGCGCAAGTAAACGCGCTATTTGCGGCAGCCAACGATCTGCCTGCGGATGATCCGCTGCGTCAGTCGCAGCAAACCTCATCGCAGCCAGCGCAACAGGTCGTGGCGCAGCCGGCGTCATCCACGGGGATAGTGGCCGGAAAATCTGAGACTGGGTCAACAGGATCGGAGACGACGTCGAATCAGCCCGACACTGCGGCTTCGACTCCACCAGAGAAGACTTCCAACTACGTTACTGTGAGCGACGGCAAGAAGTTCAGCGTACCTACGCTGGTGGGACTGCCCATCCGTAGCGTGATTGAGATGACGGCTGCGGCGGGGTTGCAGGTGCAGATCAGCGGCAGGGGGACTGTGCGTGAACAGGCTCCGGCCCCCGGAACGCAGGTGCCGACCGGCACGAAGATCATTGTGAGATGCGGGCGCTGATTCTCAATCCGCAGGTTTTGAATCCTGCTTGGATCTTCTCGCGTGCATCGATCCCGATGCGGATTCAGTTACGTCGAAGCCCCGCTCAAGCATGAGTTGCTTCAGAGCTTCTTTCGTCATGGGCTTGATGGGATTCGTGCTTGGTGCAGGTTGAATCTGAATGTTTGGCGGTACCTCTACTCGTTCCAGAAAACCTTCAATATTTCCCCAGCCATTCGTTTGTTCGTAGTTGGATTTGACGTACGGTCTGCCGCCGTCCGCAGGATGAAACGGGGTCTCAAGGTATTCTCGTTCACTTTGGTGCAGCTCCCGTACCGTTTCGTCCGTTTGAACAAAGACGAATGGATAGGGTTCGACTTGAGCTTGCCTGCAATCGACTACTGGATATAATCGGACTGGCTGCGTGTCGCCTGATCGATGCTCTTCAACCGGCGGACTCGATTTGCTCGACGCAGTTCTTCTCGACGCGCGCAGTTGATGCCACACGACTCCGCAGGCGATCAGAAGTGCAATACCAGCTTGAACAATCGTCATCGCCCTAATAGATTACAGAACTCGTCGGGCCAGCGAATCACATTCAAACCTGCTCCTGGCAATCTACAATCATCCAGACATGAATTGGCAGGATCTCATCGCCGAAATTACCGCCGTGGGCTCATCGGGCTCTTCAGCGCAGCCCATCACCGGCATTGAATACGACTCGCGCCGGGTGCGGCCCGGTTGCGTCTTCGTTGCGATGAAGGGCGGCTCAACCGACGGCAACCGCTATATCAACAAAGCTATCGATGCCGGCGCCATCGGCATCATCACGGACTCCTCCCATTCCTACGATCACCTGGTGGTTTACAAGCCGGATGTCGCGGTCGCGGAAGTTGAGCATGGGAGACGCGCTTTAGCCGAAGCCTCTGCTGCGTTTTTCGGGCATCCCGAACGCGTGCTTGCCGCCACCGGAATTACCGGGACCAACGGCAAGACGACCACCGCATTTCTCACGGAAGCGCTCTTCAATGCGGCCGCGCGCAAGACAGTTCTAATCGGCACGATTGAATACCACGTTGCGGGAGAACAGCGCCAGTCGCTGCACACCACCCCGGAGTCGCGCGATCTTTTCGAACTGATGGCCGAGGGTGCGAGCCGCGGTGCCACCGAACTGATCACCGAAGTTTCAAGCCATGGTCTCGACCAGGGACGGGCATACGGTGTTCCATTTGACGTAGCCGTCTTCACCAATCTGACGCGCGACCACCTCGACTACCACCAGACGATGGAGAAGTACTTCGCCGCCAAGAAGCTTTTGTTTGACGGCACCATGTATCCTGCGCCCCGTGTGGCGGTGCTGAACGCGCATGACGAGCGGACTCCTGAGCTCATCGAGGCTGCGCGCGGTGCGGGTGCCGAAGTATGGACCTATGGAATTGGTATCGGCGATTTTCGGGCTGCATCGTACACGCTGACTCCGGGGGGCGCCGCCATTCAACTGGACACGCCGGCAGGATCGGCGCAGGTCGATTCGCATCTAGCCGGCGAAGTAAATATTCTGAACCTGCTGGCTGCGTTCACCGCGGCGCATGCCCGTGGCATCTCGTTTGATCATCTCGTCGCATCTGTCCCGCAGCTTACGCCGGTGCCGGGGCGCTTTCAGCCGGTGGATGGCGGGCAGCCCTTCACGGTGATTGTTGACTACGCGCACACCGACGATGCGTTGCGGAATCTGATCGCGCTTGCACGCCGGCTGGTTGCGAAGTCAGACGGCCGCATCATCACGGTTTTTGGCTGCGGCGGCGACCGCGACCGCACCAAGCGGCCCAAGATGGGCTACGCCGCGGGAGAAGGAAGCGACTTTGTGGTGGCCACGAGCGACAATCCGCGTTCTGAAGATCCGCGGGCCATCCTCAACGAGATAGAGCCTGCACTCAAGGCCAGCGGCGTCCGCTACACGGTGGAGCCGGATCGCTCAGCCGCCATTCACTTTGCTCTCGGTTCGGCCAAGGCTGACGACGTGGTTTTGATCGCCGGCAAGGGGCACGAGAAAGAGCAGATTCTCGCCGACAGCACGATTCCTTTCGACGACTCAGAAGTTGCGCTCGCCGCCTTGCGCGATTTGGGTTACGGTAAATAGCGATGAAGTTGACACTCGCAGAAGCAGCCATGGGCGCAGGCGCGGTCCTCGAAGCGCCCTCCGGTATTTCGAGCCCCGGCATGCGCGCGGTCACCGGCTACTCCATTGACTCGCGCACCGCTTCACCCGGAGACTTGTTCTTCGCAGTGCGCGGAGAGCGCCTCGACGGCCATGACTACGTCGCTGCCGCCCTTGAGCAGGGAGCCGTCGCCGCCGTCGTCTCACGCGCGAAAGTCGCCACGCTGCCGGACGCCGCGCTCGCCGTCCCGCTGCTCATCGCGGAAGATCCGCTCGTCGCGCTGCAGGCTCTGGCATCGCATGTGCGCCGGCAATGGGGCAAGCGCGTTGTCGCCATTACAGGATCGGCGGGCAAAACCACGACCAAGGAAGCGATAGCTGCTGCACTCGCGACGAAATTCAACGTGTTGAAGTCGCAGGGAAATCTCAATAACAATTTTGGATTGCCGCTGCAGTTGTTGCGCCTGGAGCCCGAGAATGAGTATGCGGTGGTGGAGATGGGCATGAATCACCTGGGCGAAATCGCCACGCTGGCTCGCATCGCATCGCCGGACTGGGGCGTCGTGACCAACGTCGGTACCGCGCACATCGAGAACTTCACCGAGGGACAGGCAGGCATTGCACGCGCCAAGTATGAACTGATTGCTGCGCTTCCTGGTAATGGCGTTGCGTTCCTCAACTGTTCCGACCCGTATGTTTCGCAGTTTGGCCGCGACTTTCAAGGGAAAGTTGTCTACTTCGGCATTGGACCGTGCGCTGATCCGAAAGTGATGGACGCGAAAGAAGACGGCTCGGGGTTGCACGTGCGTTTTCGCGCTGGAGAGCAAGAAGGCGAATTCACGTTGCGCATGCTGGGTTTACATAATGCAACGAATGCCATGGCTGGTCTGGCCGTCGCGCTGGAAGCCGGAGTTCCGTTCGAAGCTGCTGTTGCGGCGCTGGAAACCCTCACGCCCGGCAGCAAGCGCGGTGAGGTGCTCGAGATCAATGGGGCCACCATCCTCAACGACAGCTACAACTCCAACCCCGAGGCGCTGCAATCCATGATTCAAACACTGGCCGCGCGACCCGCGGAACGCCGGATCCTGGTGGCCGGGGAGATGCTCGAGCTCGGCGAACACGCGTCCATACTGCACGCTGCATGCGGCAAGGCTGCCGCCGAGGCCGGGATCGATCTGGTGGTGGGTGTGCGTGGAAATGCTCAACACCTCGCCGCAGCTGCCTGCCTGTGCGGTGTTGCCGCGATCTTTCTGCCGGATGCCGCCACTGCCGGTGAGTGGATGGTGAAGAATCTGCAGCCCGGCGACGTGGTTCTGGTCAAGGGTTCCCGCGGAGTGCAGCTTGAACATGCCATCGAAGTGTTGAAAAATCAAAACGCACCCACGGAGAAATAGTGATTTGCCGCATCGTTGCCCGGAATGGCCTTGTGCCCTCTATCGCTTTCGTATTGGTCGGCTTTTTATTTGCGATTTCGCTGCCGGCAGAAATTCCAACGGCATGGACCAAGGCGTTTCCGCCGTTTCGTATTGCAGGAAACCTGTATTACGTGGGGAGCGAGGATTTAGCTGCGTATCTCATCGTCACGCCGCAGGGAAACATCCTTATCAATAGCAACCTGCAGTCGTCGCCGCCGCTGATCAAAAAGAGTATCGAGTCGCTGGGCTTTAAATTCAGCGATATAAAGATTCTGCTCATCAGCCACGGCCACTACGACCACTGCGCCGGAAGCGCGGAGATCAAGCGACTGACGGGAGCGAAGTACGAGGTGATGGTGCAGGATGTGCCTGTGGTTGAAACCGGAGGCCACAACGATTTCAACTACGCCGCGGACAAATCGATGTGGTTCCCGGCGACAAAGGTCGATCGGGTGCTCCATGACGGCAGCGCGGTGTCATTGGGCGGCACCACGCTCACAGCGCATCTGACTGCCGGGCATACCAGGGGCACCACCACGTGGACTCTGGACGAGAAGGAAAACGGCCGCATTCTTCATGTCGTTATAGTGGGAAGCCCTAACGTAAACCCGGGCTATAAGCTTGTTGACAATAAAAGCTACCCGCAGATCGCGGCCGACTACCGGCGCCAGTTCGAAGTGCTCAAGGGCCTGCCTTGCGATGTTTTCCTGGGAGCGCACGGTGCATATTTCGGCATGCTGGGGAAGTACGACCGCTTCAAGAGCGGCGACAACAATGCATTCATCGATCCCGCCGGGTACAAAGCCTACATCGCAGACCGCCAGCAAGCGTTTGAATCCGAATTGACCAAGCAGATGCGCGCGACAACGCATTCGCCGCATCCACAATCCCGTGCGCATTCGGGCCTGTAAAATCAATCTGAATCCTCGCACCGATCCGGAGTTCTCTTGCTTTACTGGCTGCTCTACGAAAAGCTGTTCCCGTTCTTTCATCCCTTCCGGATCTTTCGCTATCTCACGTTCCGCACTGTTTTTGCGTCGCTCACCGCGCTGCTGATCGCGTTGTTCATTGGCCCCTACGTGATCCAGAAGCTGCGCGAATTTCAAATCGGCCAGTACATCCGCGAGGACGGGCCCCAATCGCACCAGAAGAAATCGGGCACGCCCACCATGGGCGGTGTCCTGATCGTCATCGCGATCCTGCTGCCTACCGTTCTCTGGTCCGACCCCGCCAATCCGTTTGTATGGATCGCGGTCTGTTCCACGCTGGCCTTCGGCGCCATCGGCTTCGCAGACGACTACACCAAGGTGGTGAATCGCCGCAACCTCGGGCTGACAGCACGCGCCAAGCTGCTGTGGCAGGGGCTCGCCGGAGCGGGTGTCGGGATTACGCTGGTCGTGCTGACGCAGTTCAAGCTTTTTGCCACGCAGCTGAGCGTACCGTTCCTCAAGGCATTCCACCCGGACCTGCAGTGGCGTCACTGGCCGAGCACCCTGCCGCATCTCGGTTGGCTGGCCTTTGTGCCATTTGTGGCGTTCGTGATCTTTGTGCTGATGGGCACCTCGAACGCCGTCAATTTGACCGACGGCCTCGACGGGCTCGCCATTGGCTGCACCATCATCGCCGGTGGAGCCCTGACCGTGCTCACGTACGTCAGCGGCCACGTGGTGTTTGCCGACTATCTTGAACTGCAGCGCATGCCGCTGGTCGCTGAACTCACTGTCTTCTGTGGATCGATGGTGGGCGCATCTATCGGCTTTCTCTGGTACAACGCTCACCCGGCCGAAGTTTTTATGGGCGACGTGGGCTCACTGGCCCTGGGAGGAGCCATCGGCACTGTCGCCGTGATTATCCGCCAGGAATTCCTGTTGCCCTTTATCGGTGGCATCTTCGTGCTTGAGGCACTTTCCGTCGTCCTCCAGGTAGGCAGCTACAAGCTCCGCAAAAAACGCATCTTCAAGATGGCTCCGCTGCACCACCACTTTGAGCAGCTGGGATGGAGCGAGTCCAAGGTAATTGCCCGCTTCTGGATCGGTGCGCTGGTGTTTGCGCTGTTCGCGCTTACGACGCTCAAGCTGCGCTAAGAGCGGTTCGCAGTGGGTGTAGCCGTTTCTGGACTACCGAGGATAGTGGATTCTTCTTAAGGAAAATCCACTCGATAATATTGGCTTTCGGACACAAGGCAGCCGAACCGCTGGAACCCCGCAATCCGGCGAATCGAGCCCAAAGCCAAGCCAAGGCGGGGCGCGATAAAGTATCCTTGGACTGATCCTCATGATGGAGCTTAAAGGCAAAAAAGTTCTGGTCGTCGGACTCGGGAAATCCGGGCTGGCCGCAGCTATCTTTCTGCGCCGCAGGGGAGCCCAGGTCACGGTTTCCGACATCCGCAGCGCCGAAGCCCTGGCCAAAGACATTCCCGCCCTGCTTGAAGAGGGCATCAACGTTGAAGCCGGCGGCCATGGTCTGCTGACGTTTCGGCGCCAGGATCTAATCGTTGTCAGCCCCGGAGTACCTCTCGATACGCCCGAACTGCTGCAGGCCAAGAGCTTCGGCCGGCCTGTTATCGGCGAACTGGAACTGGCTGCGCGCTTTCTCAAAGGCAGGATACTCGCCGTGACCGGGTCCAACGGCAAGACGACGACAACGTCGCTGCTGGGCGAAATTCTGGAGAAGGCCGGCATTGCAACGCTGGTTGGCGGCAACATCGGTGTACCCGTAGTGGCGCTTATCGACGAGTCGACCGATGCGACGTGGTCTGTTCTTGAGGTGTCCAGCTTCCAGCTCGAATCCACTGAGCAGTTCCATCCGGCGATCGCCGTCATCCTCAACATCACTCCAGACCACCTCGACCGGCACGGCAGCTTTGAGAATTACGCGCTTGCCAAGGAGCGCATTTTTGCAGCGCAGGACGAACATGACTACGTTGTTCTGAATGCAGACAACGTGCGCGCCGCTGCGTCAGCTAAGCGCTCAAAGGCGCAGGTCTACTGGTTTTCTCTCGAACATCCGGTCGAACTGGGCGCATGGGTCGAAGGCGGATCTATCGTTTACCGCGCAGCGAAGGATGCTGCGCCTGAGACCGTGATGCCGCTCAGCAGTATCCCGCTCAAGGGTGAGCACAACGTCGAAAATGTGCTTGCCGCTGTGTGCGCCGCGCGCCTGGCCGGAGCCTCTGCGGAATCTGTGCGCAACGGAGTGGAGCAGTTCAAGGCAGTGGAGCATCGCCTCGAATATGTGGCCACGCTCAACGGCGTTGAAGTCTATAACGATTCCAAGGCCACCAACGTCGATGCAACTGCCAAGGCTATTGCCTCATTTCCCGGCAATATTCACCTCATCCTCGGCGGCAAAGACAAGAACTCCGATTACACCGAGCTGTCTGAATTGCTGCGCTCGCGGGTCAAGGCGGTTTACACCATTGGGTCCGCCGCCGCCAAGATCGAGTCGCAACTGCGCGGCGTGGTCACGATTCATTCCTGCGAGACGCTCGAAAAGGCCGTCGGCGCGATCGCGGCCGCGGCACATCCGGGCGACGTTGTGCTGCTGGCGCCCGCCTGCTCCAGCTTTGACCAGTTTGAGAGCTATGAGCATCGTGGAAGGGTGTTCAAGGAACTGGTGAACGAGTGGCGCGGGTGGAAGGTCTGGCAGAACGCGTAGTCTTGCCAGCGTTGCGGTCATCAATAATGCCTTGTCATCCTGAGCGGAGCAGCTTGGGGCCACGCTGACGAAGTCAGTGGGGTAAGCGGAGCGAAGGATCTGCTTCTCGCAATGGTTCGTGACCCGAAACACTTCACTCCGGTGCACTGATCGAATCATCAAATCCCGCCTGGGAAAATCTCAGTCACTGCTCGTACCCGCACCTGTCGGCGGGATGATGGCAGACTGCACGGGAAAGCAGATCCTTCGCTTCGCTTACCCCACAAACGATGAATCGTTTGCAGGGCCCCAAGCCGCTCCGCTCAGGATGACACGTCCTTGATTCTCCCACGAAGTACTGCGGCAGCTTATCAGTTTGATTCACACCTTCGCTTCGCTGCGAATCTCCACAGGCTGTGCGTGAAACCATAGCCTCAGGGCACACCATGGCAAAGCGCGTAGGCGTGGACAAATGGATATTCTTTACCACCCTGCTGCTGGTCGTGGCGGGGCTGGTGATGGTCTTCTCCGCCTCCGCTGTCGTGGCGCAGGAGCGGTACAACTCGCCCTACGGCTTTGTGATGCGGCAGGCGTTGTGGGCGGTCGCGGGCATCCTGGCCATGATCGTGCTGTCGCGCATCGACTACGCGCGTTACAACTCGCCGCGCTTCATTTATCCCGCACTCGTCATTACCACTTTGCTGCTTATCGTGGTGCTGTTCTTTCACGACTCGCACCATACCCATCGCTGGATCCGCTTCGGCGCGTTCTCCTTTCAGCCGTCTGAGATCGCCAAGCCGGTGATCATTCTTTTTCTCGCGTGGTTTCTGTCCACGCGGCTTGATCAGATGCAGGACTGGCGCAACACGCTGCTGCGCGCCGCCATGATGCCGGTCGTGTTTATGCTGCTGATTGTGAAGCAGCCCGACCTCGGCACCGCGCTGGTGGTCGCGGGAGTCAGCGCGATGATGCTTATCCTCGCGGGCATGGACTGGAAGTACCTCTTCCTCGCCGTGGCCGCCGCCGCTCCACCGCTGGCTGCGCTGCTGTTCTGGGTTCCGTGGCGCCGCGCGCGCATGCTGGCCTTCGCGCATCCCGATCTCGATCCGCAGGGCGCTGGATTTCACATCAACCAGTCGCTCATCGCCGTTGGCACGGGCGGGTTCGCGGGCCGCGGCTACATGGAGGGCATGCAGAAGCTCTTCTACCTGCCGGAAGCCCACACCGACTTCATCTTCGCGAATATCGCCGAGGAGCTGGGCTTCGTCGGAGCCATCGTGATCCTGGTACTGTTCGTGGTGCTCGGATACCGCGGCCTGCGCACCGCCTACCGGTCTACCGATCCGTTTGCGCGCCTCACGGCGTTCGGGATTACGACGGCGATCCTGCTGCAAGCCTTCTTCAATATCAGCGTGGTGCTGTCGCTGCTTCCGACGAAGGGAATTCCGCTGCCGTTTATCTCATCGGGCGGGACGAGCTTGTTCTTTACGCTGGCAGGGATCGGGATATTGCTGAATATCTCTAAGAAAGTGGACTAGATTTCACGGTTTGGCGGCAATTGTAATTGCCATTAATTGTACAAATAGCAATATTTGTATTATTTTGTACAAGTATGGGCAAGGTTGCTAATCACGAACGATATGCGGTTATAACAGCGGATATTGTTAATTCGCGAAAGATTGAGAAATTTCGGCCTACGCGGGACCGATATCTGACTAGAATATCCAAACTCCACCTCGATCGGAATCTGATTCTTTCGCCGTATGCAATAACGGCTTGGGACGAATTTCAGGTGATTCTTAGAAAGGCAGAATCTACTCCTCGCGCGATTCTGGATTTGCGTCGGATTTTCTATCCCCTTCAGCTTTGGATTGCGGTGGGTATTGGAGAGGTCACCGAGCCACACAAAAGTCCAATTAACCAATATGCTGGTGGCCCAGCCTTTGAGCGCGCACGACAAGCGGCAGATCGCTTGAAGAAGGGATTCTCAAAGTATCGCATTCTGACGAATTTTCAGACCGGCGAACCAATGTTCGACACGATTGCCAATGCTATATACCAGCTTCAAGACACGATCCTTGAAGGAACCACCGAAAAACAATGGAGTGCTATGAATGCTCAGATGGATGCTGAGCGCTTGGATCTAACTGCAAAAAAGTTAGGTTTGGACATTTCAACGGTCTCGCGGCATCTTAAGCGAGGGCATTTCTGGCAATTGATAGACACTGCTCACGCGATGGAAAAAATTATCAGCGTTTATTTTTGATTTGCATGTTTTTGTGCAAATCGTGATAATTGGACAAATTTATGCAAATAATTTGGATGATGTTCTTAGCTTTCTTGCTTGCACACGTACTTGGTGACTTCCTATTGCAACCGCAATCGATGGCTAAAGGTAAAGCGAAAAGCGTACGGTATTTGCTGTGGCATGGCTTGATACATTACACGCTCCTTTGGATATGTATAACAATCTTTGCTGACGCTGCCTTCTTCTCGATTCGAGCCCAATTCATTGCGATCGCATATATCGCAACTCATTTGCTGATAGATTATTTTAGATGTAAATGGATCGCCCGAAATACTGTTCGAGATAGTCTCATTCTGTTCGTGGCGGACCAATCTGTTCATATCGTTATCTTACTTAGCGCCGCAATCGTGCTAACGCGCACCAACATCATCGAAATCATTAAAGGTGCTCACATATCTCAGCCACAAAAGGCGCAAATACTGGAAACCGCGATAATTTACGTATCCGTTGTCTTTGGAGTCGGTTATTTAATACGTCACATCACGCGAGGCCTTTCGAAAGATATCCGCACAGAAAACACTGCGCAACTGGGAAATGCGGGGCTCTACATTGGATGGATTGAGCGATTCTTGATCATTACTGCAATGGCAATGCAATCTCCAGCTCTAGTAGGTCTGATCCTTACTGGAAAATCGATAGCGCGATATCCCGAATTCAAAGAAGCAAAATTCGCTGAATATTTTCTGATCGGAACGCTATTAAGCGTCTCGTTCTCTGTTCTCGGCGGAATTCTTCTTTTGCGTATTCTTTATGGCACAGTCTCACTGAAGTAATTCATTCATGGGGAGTAGGCCATTCTCCTCTTTACACATCTGAACCACTTAATCCGTGGCGCCACCCTTAAACTGCTTCATCGATTCAAGAGCGGGAAACCACGAATGCCCGGATCTCCCGTTTTCGGTGCCGGACACGTTGATTCGATATAGAGCGTTCAATGCGGTTCGCCGCGACGCAATTCCATTCCGCTGTGATAGGGCTCACATTCGACTACTCAAAAGTCATGTGACTATAGTCCAAGTCCACGTATATACAGGCGCAGGGTTGACGTCGCGTGGCGTATCCGTGAAGGGCCGGTGATTGGGGTTGCCGGCCCCGAATATTGTGAGGCCAGAATTGCTGACTACAGAAAAAGAATATATACGGGCCACCGTATCCATTCGCGTGGTCGAACCCAAAAGTGACCGCGAGTATGGTCTCTCTCAAGCGCAGCAGAACGGAGCAGGGGACTGCGCGGAGTTTTGCGGCAATCTCTTCGAATTCGCGGGGAATGCACCAGCAACCTTTGCCGAGCGGCACCCGCGCCTGATGGTCTGCGCAGTGTCGATTGCGTTCATCCTGGCTGCGATCTCTTTGGAGATTGAGTGCCTGCGTGGAGCAGGATACTACTGGCAATAATCTTCCACCCTCTCTGATGAGGTGGGTGCCCGGTGGCCGACTTTATGCTCCCCAGCCGTTAAGCATCCCAGGTCTCAAAGCGAGACCCTTCGGCTTCGCTCAGGGCAGGCTCTGGGGCACCCGGCGTCAAAACTATTTGTGTTGTTGAATCAGGGTTTTGCGAGAAGGTTCGCGCACCGGGGTTGATGCGCGTGCAGAAAACAGGACTCACCGCCGGTCGAGGTTGCCGGCCAGCGACACAAGCCGGTTGGCGATATCTTCCGCGGCCTGCGGGTGAGATTGCGTCAACGCAGCGGCAGACATGGCTGCCAGCCGTTCATGCGACCCGAGCAGTTGAATGAGAGTATCGACGACCTTGTCGTGATCGGCGAGATCGGATTCTTTCAGCATGACAGCGGCTTCGGCCTTGACCATTTCTTCGGCGTTGCGGGTCTGGTGATCGTCGGCGGCTGCGGCGAAAGGAACCAGCACTGCAGGCTTTCCGGCGGCGGCAAGTTCGGCCACCGTAGACGCTCCACTGCGCGACATAACCAGATTGGCCTGGGCGAACCGGGTGGGCATGTCATCGAGAAATCCGCTGACCTGCCACTGCGCGGGATCGGCGCCGCTGGCCTTGTAGGCGGCCTCGGTAGCTTCGACGTGACGCATGCCGGCCTGGTGAAGAATGGTGAGGCCCGGGACGGACGCGAGCAGGTCCGGCGCGATGGCGGGCAGGGTGATGTTGAAGAGACGCGCGCCTTGTGATCCGCCGAAGACAAGCAGATGTGGCGCCTCAGCGGTTTCCGGCGGAAGCTTGAAAAAGTCCGGCCGCACGGGAATTCCGGTCACTTCGGCGTTGTTGAAATAGATGGCGGCGGATGGAAAGTTCACGGCGGCTGCCTGCACGTGTTTTCCGACGAGGCGGTTGGCAAGGCCGGGCATGGCATTTGGCTCGAAGGCCATGGTGGGCACGCGGAGCATGAGAGCAGCGGCCATTCCGGGGCCGGAGGCATACCCTCCAACGCCGAAGACAACATGCGGATTGAACTCGCGGATCAGGCGGCGGCATGCAAACAAGCTGTTGGGAATATCGAGCAGAGTATGAATGCGCGTGGCCAGGGAGACGTTTTTCAGCGGGCCCACGTCAATGAGGCGGAGATGAAAACCTGCCGCCGGTACCAGGCGGGATTCCATGCCGCGCGGGGTCCCGACAAAGAGCACCTCGGCCTGATGGCGCGTAATGAGTTCGTTGGCGACAGCGAGGGCAGGGATGATGTGGCCGCCGGTGCCTCCGCCAGCGATGAGGACGCGAAGAGACGACGGATTTTGATCTTCTGAGCTCGGTGCGTCATTGCCCATCCCTTCCATGGTATTGTGCGGCGCGGGGAGGGCGGGTTGTGGGCCAACAGGCCAGAACTCCGAAGGTTAACAGCGCGCAGTTGCCGGCAGCTTGCATTGCACATTGGTCAAAGCGCGCTCCGCTGTAAAGGCGGCGATGCGCTGAAGCAGCACCTTGGGGTGAACGGGCTTGGGGAGGATTTCCAATTGATGTCCATGGCGGCAGGCACGCGCCAGGTGATCGGTAGTGTTTGCCTGCCCGGAGATAAGGATTACAAGACACGCCGGGATGAACTCGAGAATGCGGATTGCGGCTTCGACTCCGCTGATACCACCCATCACCACATCGGTAATAAGGATGTCGGGCTTGCGCTTTGCGGCCGTTGAAATGGCCTCCTCGCCACTGCTGACGGTTTCGGTTTCGTAACCGCTGAGGCGCAGAATCTGCGACAGCGTGTTGGCGATGACGGAATCATCATCCGCAACCAGGATGCGAAATTTCGACGAAACTTGCTGCATGCAATTCTCCAGTTACCTAAATGGAGGGTGAAGGTACTACGGGTCGAGCCGGTGTCTGTTGCCCACCCGACCAAATGCGCCTCTACTGGGTTATTCATGCAGAAGCGTAAGCCTCGAGGTCTTTCGGGTTGTCATCCCTATGTCAATGGAACGTCATTTGTGCGTAAGAGCCGGCGCTGTTCAGGACTTGAACGGTGTCTGCAAAAAATGACGAATGGATTACAACGCATTGACATGTGCTTCGCAGTTCGAGTACATGCTGGATGAAATTGGGAGACGAATATCCAGATTCGAAATGGACAAGCATCAAAGCGGAAATCAACCGCCGTCTTACAACGACGGGCCGGTCAAAGGACAATCTCCCGCGTCCTTTGAGCTATTGCACGACCTGGCAAGGGACGCCGATAGCGCCAGGCGCGGGCAATAAGCGTGCACTGGGGTGGTTCTCGACCTGGCGGACTGAGGGAGGAAGCCAACGAGAACCTGCACGCTGCGAGAGGACAGGCAGCTCTGTCCGCACCACAGAGCTGCCTGCCACTCGCTCCCTGGAAGAAAGAACGAGGTCGATGGGATGATCTATCTTGCAGTTCGTCTGGATCGTAATTTGGCGACAGCCGTGAGAGGATTTCCAAAACCGGGAGACACTGACCAGGTCTGGCTCCATCCGTCAGAGGACAGCGATGGAGACAGTCGGACTCGATTGCCTGAAGAAGAATTCGAAGACCGTCGCGTGCAGTGGTTTCGATCCCCCAGGATCACTTACGTACTCCGGGATCGCTAGGCAAGGTTCAGTTGCCATGAGACGCCGAAGCGGTCGTTGACCCAGGCGAATCTGCGGCTGAAGCCATAGTTGTCGATGGGCATGAGGCTGCTGCCTCCTTCCCCGAGTGCTGCATTAAGCCGATCGATTTCAGATTCCGATTCGCACTCAACAAAAAGAGACACGGCGGGCGTGAATGAGAAGGCGTGTTTCACCCAGCTGTCGGTCGCCATGATGGCTTGGCCCGCAATCGTGAACCGGGCTGTTTTTACGGTACCTTCGGGGCCCGGTTCGCCGGAGGAATAGCGCACCATTCCGTTTATTGCAGAGCCGGGAAACAGCGAGAGATAGAAGTTGATCGCGGCCTCGGCATTGCCATCGAACATTAGAAAAGGGCAGAGCGAATTGGACATTGGCGGATTCCTCCGTATATAAGTGCCCCCCCCCAACGCAGGTCATGCCTTCTAGCACGAAAGTGTGCCGCGCCACATACTTTGTGCAATGCAATCTATGGTTTGCTTCGAGTTAGTCTTTCTGTCATGGAGGGCAATATGAGTAACCAATCTTATACAAGCAGCTATCGCACAGCAATGGAAGCGGCCAAGGTCGAACTGGATGTTTTGTTCGAGGATGCCAAGCGCCTGCGCAATCGCATGGAGCAGGTAGATTCTGCCATCAATGCTCTGAAGCCACTGGTGGGTGTGGGTGAAGGCTCTGAAGCCCAGTCATCGAGTGCGTATCCTGACGCCTCATTCAACTCGGTGAAGCAGCAGATCGATTCCGTTTTGGGCATGGCATTTGCCTGATCGCTTGATAGGCGCGTGAATTGGCTCTTGTTGCGCGCCCACTCCCGATCAGTAGGGCCGCAATGGTGACCGAAGGTAAACCTTTGAGTAATTGAGAGGTTTAGTAACCCCGGCGATCATCGTTAAAACCTAAAACAGAGGGCTCGATGGCAACGCAATGTAAGTCGTGCGGTCTGCATATCCCCGATGGTGTGCAATCGTGCACGATCTGCGGCAGCAAGAATTTTGCAACAGTAATGCCGGGGCAAACACTTATCCCGTCTCTGCCAACCGAAAAGACACTGACGGGGCCGGGACAAGCCGCTCACTCAAGATGGTTGTGGGTGGTGGGGATCAGTCTGATATTGGCTCCGGCGTTGCGGGTGATGTCGATCATCAATGTGGAGATCCCCGCGTTGTTTGGGGATGAGCACCAGGCTTACCTGCAGGGCCATCCAGGGCTGTCGAACCTGATTTATTTTGAAATCGGCGTCAACTCCCTGCTGGTGGCCAGCGCGCTGATTCTGAATTTCATGTTCTATACCAGGCGCAAGATGTTTCCGAAGCTCATGGTCGGCTACGTGGCCGCGATCGTGCTTTTTCTCGTTGCGAATACGGCTGCCATCAACTCTTTGTTTCCCGATGCAAACATGACGCGCAGTTACGTTGGCCTGGTGCGGATGTTGATCTGGGCCGGCGCAATGATTCCCTACCTGCTGACATCGAGCGACATCAAAAATCGGTTTGTAAATTAGCAGACCGGATGCCGGGCTGTATGGATTCCCACGCGTCCCGCGAACTGGGCTAGTTCTTGCTGAAGTTCTGCCCGCACATTCCGCCGCCGCAGCAGGCTCCAGATGCGCATGAAGGCATTGACGGTTGGCTCGCGCCCTTGGTGATGGCTCCGGCGCCTCCGCTGATCAGGCGCTTCACATGACCTCCGCACTCCGGACAGTGGTCGATTGCGGCGTCAGACATTTTCTGTCGCTGTTCGAACCGGCAGGCGCACTTGTCGCAAAGATACTCGTAAGCTGGCAAGAAATTTCTCCTCAATCCTATTTTAGGCGCGCCGGCGCAGATCGGGCATACTGGTTGGCATGAGGAAGCCACCGCTCCCGGTCTTGATCGTTGTAAGCGTCTATCTGCTGATCGGGGTAGCGGGGTTCGTTTACCACTTCCACGAATTGACGGCGGGACATCGCGATGCCGTGGGAATCGAGCTAACGGAACTATTGGCGGTGGTGAGTGGAGTGGGACTGTTGCTTCGCCAGAACTGGGCTCGCTGGCTGGCGCTTGCGTGGGTTGTCTTCCATGTAATCATCAGCATCTTCCATCCTCTGCCGGAGTTGCTTATCCACATGGCATTATGTGCCGTGATCGCGTGGCTGCTGTTCCGGCCTGCGACGGCTGCGTGGTTTAAAGAGGCCTAGAGCAAAAGCTGCCTCGAATCCTGCATCACAACTTACGTGATATTTAGAATTACGACGAATTACATAGCTATCTCTGCTATTTCTGTTCTGATTATTTGTGCGCCGAACAAGGGCGGTGCCCAGAATAACGCTGATCTTCCCGATGAGCCAGGCCTGGCAGCTTTTCATTCCGTTCCGGAGAACATGCCACTGCCCGACGGTCCGGATCCATCGGCATTGGTCGATGACCCGGGCCAGACGATGCGCCCGGACGGTCGACACCACCACCGGCAGTCCACAGAGAGAAGCCACCTGGCGCAGTTTGCCGGGCGACTTTTTGCACGATCAGAAAGATATCTGGTGGACGTTCCCCAAGCAGCTAGCGCATGGGAAGCACTGGGCGCCGACACTGGTGGTTGTGGGCGGAACCGCTGGACTGATCTATGCCGATCCGCACGTCGCATCCTATTTCCGCACTAATCAGAAAAGCTGGGACTCCTTCAACGACGTCTTCGATCCCATGATTACCACTGCGGAGGTTATCGCGCTGCCGACCGGGTTGCTGACGGCGGGGTACATTCGGCACGACAATCGCGAGGTGAACACAGCGATTCTGGCCGCTGAAGCATACGCAGACAGCCTGGTCGTGAACCTTGCAATCAAGGCCATAACGCGAAGGGAAAGGCCTTCCGATGTTCCACCCGGCGCCCCGTTCACAGGCACGTTTTTCAATGGCGGCAAATCACCGCTGAAAGGCAGCAGTTTTCCGTCAGGACACTCCACGGCGGTATGGTCGGTGGCCACGGTTGTTGCGGAAAGGTATCGTCACCGGGGCAAGCCCTGGATTCCGGTTTTGGCGTATACGATGGCTTCGGTAATCAGTTTCTCGCGCATCACAGACAGCGCCCACTTCACATCGGATGTTTGGCTAGGAGCGTCGCTGGGTTATACGATCGCGAAATATCAAACGCTTCGACCCCGGTTCGACTGAGGCAGGTTCGACTGAGTAGGGAACAAATATAAAAGCCCGGTTGCCGAAGCAACCGGGCGCGAACTTTATTTAGCCTTTAAGCCTTAGCGATGTCCGCCACCACCACCATGGAAGCCACCACCGCCGCCCCCACCGTGGAAGCCACCACCACCACCACCGCCTCCGTGGAATGCGCCGCCGCCGCTGAAGCCACGTGCTCCGCCGCCACCTGCAACATGGCCGCCGCCTGCGTATCCGCCACCGGCATATCCGTGGTTGGCGCCACCGTTAAAGGTGCGCGGTGCAGGTCCGCCTCTATATCCGCCGCATAGCCGCCGTGGTATCCGCCGCTGGCGTAGCCGCCGCGATATCCGTTTCCACCGTGGTATCCGTAGCCGCCATGATAGCCATAGCCGTGGTAGCCGTAGTATCCATGCTGGTGCCAGCCCCATCCGTACCAGGGACCTACACCGATGAAGACGCCGCCGGTAAACCAGGTCGGTCCGTAATAGCCGTAGGGAGCACATGCATACGGATAGTAGGAGTAGTAGCCCCATGTCGCATGCGGGAGGACCATAATCCACCGGAGCCGCAACAACTGCCGGCCCAATACCCACTCCAACCGCGACCTGCGCATTAGCACTACGAGTGGCTACAAATGGCAGCGCCAGAAGCATCACGAACAGGATTGCTTTTAAATTCTTCATTACGTCCTCCATGTGCTGCCTGACCTGCGTATCGGTCTCAGGGTTAGCGTTTCAGCACCTGCCGGTCTGCGTCTCACTTTATTCCCGGCTGCTGTACATTTGAACAACTGATTTAGGAATAAGTTGCGGTCATCGATCCAAACTTTCCTTTTTCCATCGGATTAAAGGACTTAGTGTGATCGCGGCGCTATAGACTTGCGTCCCCAATGCTCAAGTTTGAGGCCTGATTCGGTTCACCGCTTAAAATGGGGCGATGCTGAATCGAGCAATGCGAATCTGGCGAACTCATCCCGTTCTGGTCGCTGTGACGGTTGGAGCGATTGTCGGCGCGGTGAATGCCATCCTCATCGAAGTAGGAGGGCTTTGGCATGCGAACTCCGGGGGCGTGCTTTCGTTATTTCTTCCTGCCGCTCATGGCCCCCGCCAGGGGCAGACCGACGCCGTGCAGACGGCGCTGCTGCTGCTGATTGAGTTTGCTGGAAATGTGCTGGGATTCAGTCTGCTATTCGCGGTCCCGGTCGGGGTGTTGGCGGTGATTCGCCGTGTCGTTGGCGGCGACAGAAGAGCGGCCTCTCCTGAGTGAGGAGAGGCCGTGAGGCAAGTCTTACACTTCACAGTTCAAGGCAGACATCTAGGCGTTTAGTGGCGATAGCGGTCGCCATCGTGGTCGCGGTGGTCGTCCCGATCGGTGCGGCGATGATCGTCGCGGTCGTTGTAGAAGCGGCGGTCGCGATCGACATAGCCGTAGTAGGCGCGGTCACCGCGGAACCCAACTGCCGCGTAATTCCAGCGTCCTGGGACCCAGTAGCCGCCGTCGTAGTAGCCGTTGACCCACACATATCCCGGTCCGGGGCACGGAGGAATGTAGGCCCTCGGCCCACCAATGACGACCCTGAATTCGGCTGCCTGGGCTGTGTTCGCTCCTAGGCCCAACCCGCCAGCCACGATTGCTGCGCCCAACATCCATTTGCCAAGGTTCTTCATAAATCCTCCGTCCTTTCGGACTAAAACCGATTCGGCTGTCGGCCTTGGAAGCTTGGCTCTTGCTGCTTCCTGCCGCACCGTTCATGGTGAGTACAAACACTGCTATACGAGAAGGTTGCGGAATGCCGAGCGAAATAAATACGCGCAACTTTTCGGATTCATGTGTGTCGAATGGCGCTCACGAAAGACCGGATAATAAGAAAGAATAGTCCACATGGACCCATAATATGGGTTAACATGAAACTGTGAGGAATCCGCCATGAACCACCCCGGACACGATAGAAAGGGCGATGCCGAACCGGCCACCAAACCAACAAAGCGCCACCGCCGCAGCCCCGGCTGCGCAAGGCCCATGTCCGGCGAGGCGCCGTGGGTCTTGCACTGGAGGCGGAACGCGGCTTTGCGAAGTCGGAAGCCACTCACCTGTTTGCGCGCGTAGCAGCGACCTCTCGGCTGCCCACTGGAAAGCTGCGTGCCGAACTGATCCCCGACTCAAGCTGGAAGCGTGCCCGGAAGACCCTTGGCCCGCAGGCCAGCCAGACCGCTGCACGCCTGAGCCATATCCTGGCGATTGCAGAGCGCATCTGGGGCAACGAGAAGGAAGCAACGGAGTGGCTCAACTCGCCGCACGCTGAGCTGGAAGGTGCGACGCCGATATCACTGTTGCGAACCGAAGCTGGTGGCCGCGCCATTGAAGCTCTCCTGGCCGCGCTCGAATTCGGATTTCCGGTCTAAGGGGATCGCGCATTGATTGCTTTTCGAATGCACAGTCCCTCGTATGACGCCTTCGATTCCACCGGCGCCTTTTTGCAGCCAGGCCGCTGGCATCCGGCAGGAACCCGCGTGCTGTATGCGGCCGAACATGCCAGTCTCGCGGTGTTGGAGACGCTGATTCACGCCGGAGGCCGCAAGCTTCCGCCGCGCTCTCTGACGCGCATCACCATTCCCGACGATATTGCGATTGAATCGGCAGGCTGGCTCGAGGTTCCCGCTTCGCAGGCCTTTGGAGAGACCTGGGTAAGGGAAGCGCGAAGCGCGGTTCTGCGCGTGCCCAGCATCGCGGTCAATCGTATCGAATCGAATTTTGTTTTCAATCCCGCGCATTCTGAGTTCGCGCGTATTACGCATGAGCCTGCCGAGGCATTCGTATTCAATCCGCGGTTCTTCGCTATCGGTTGAAATCGCGATGATTCAGGTGATTCGCTGATCGAGAAATCGAATCGCTGATGTATCCTCCCGCTAATGTCTTTCGTCCGCGACTTCCAGCGCCTGACCCCGGTGCAGCGCCACACCTTCATCGCTTCCTTCCTTGGCTGGACGCTGGACAGCCTCGACTTTTTTCTGCTGATCTTCTGCGTCGACGCCATCGCATCGGAGTTCCGCGTCAAACCGTCGGACGTTTTCAGCGCCGTATTCCTCACACAAATGTTCCGGCCCGTCGGTGCACTGCTCTTCGGCATGCTGGCTGATCGCTATGGACGCAGGCCGGTGCTGATGTTCAACATCCTCAGCTTCTCAGTGATCGAACTGGCCTGTGCGTTTGCGCCGTCGCTGGGGGTGCTGCTGGTGTTGCGCGCGCTCTTCGGAATCGCGATGGGCGGGGAGTGGGGAGTGGGCGCCGCACTGGCGTTTGAGACGCTGCCGACGGAGGGTCGCGGCGGTTTCTCCGGAATTCTGCAGGAGGGATATGCGTTCGGTTCGATCCTGGCGTCGGCAGCATTTGCCCTTTTGTTCGCGGGGACGCACTGGCATGGGGCGACGATTCTTCCTGCGATCGGCTGGCGAGGACTCTTTATGCTGGGCGCTTCGCCGGCGCTGCTGGTTTTTTATGTGCAGTCCCGCGTTGAAGAATCGCCGGTATGGCTTGCGGCTGCCAAAAAGCGGCGCACCAGCCAGGAACGCGAGTCCTACACGAAAAATCTCGCGGCGCTTAAATCATTCGTTCCCACGTTTCTATTTCTCATCGTCTTGATGACTGCGTTCATGTCTTTCTCGCACGGCACGCAGGATGTGTATCCGACTTTTCTTAAAGTGCAGATGCACTTGACGCCGCAGGTGGTGGGGACCATCGGGGTGATCTACGGCTTCGCGCAGATTGCAGGCGGCATCTTCTTTGGAACGATGTCAGAGAAGTGGGGGCGCAAGAGAACCATCGTTGTCGCGGCGCTGTTGGCGCTGATCGCGATTCCGCCGTGGGCCTATGGGCACTCCGCGCTGACGTTGGCGATTGGTGCGGTGGTCATGCAGTTCATGGTGCAGGGCGCATGGGGCGTGGTGCCTGCGTATCTTGCGGAACTGACGCCCGCCCCAGTGCGCGCAACGGCTCCGGGCCTCGCGTATCAACTGGGCGGACTAGTGACCTCGTGGAATGCAAAGGCGCAGTCGTTAGCGGCGGAGAGGTGGGGAAGCTATCCCAATGTTCTGGCTATTACCGTGATCATTGTCGCGGTTTCGTTGGCAGTCCTTGCGTCTCTGGGACATGAAGTCAAAGGCAAGGACATGGCGGCGGATTAGGGTTCTCGCATATTCGAATTCTCAGGCTGAAGAGGCTGTTGCTCTCCGCCGCGCATCAGCCGTTCTTCAATGCCGTTTCCTTGCGATTGACCTTGTCGGTGGAGTTCTCGTTCGACGCGATAGATCCGCTTTATTGCCACTGCGACGTGCATCTCCCATTGCGAAAGTCGCATCTCGCACACCAGTAGGCAACGCATGCGAACGGCATAGGTCGAGCAAGGAGAATAGTATGTGCGTGTCCAGTATCAGGTCCGGGAGCGTGAGCTCCTGTGCGAACTCCACTGCAGGCATCGCAATTCTGCTTACCCTATCCGTACTGAGTGCGCCGCGAGGCAATGCGTCAGTTGCCAATCAGTTCTACAACTCGCCCACATACAGTACAGGGGGCACACCGGTAGCACTTGCGACCGGAGATTTCAATCGCGACGGCAAGGCCGACGTTGTCGTGCTCAACGGGAACGGGATCCTGAGTTTCATGCCGGGCAATGGAAAGGGTGGTTTTGCGGCGCCCAAAACCATCGCCACCCTCCCTGGCGTTTCAAGTAATGTGACGCTGCTGGCGGCAGACTTCAATAGTGATGGAAATCTGGACTTGCTTCTTCTTCAAGACCCCGGTAACACCTTTTCAATCTACTCGGGGCACGGCGATGGCAGTTTTGCCAACCCGGTACAAGTCAATGACGGACTTACCGCAGCGGGAAACGTCGCCATCGGCGACTTCAATGGGGATGGCCGGCCCGACGTCGCTATTACGGGTGTTTCTTCCGTTGCGGTCATATTTGCTAATCCAAGTGGAGGATTCCAGGCTCCCATCATCGTCTCCACTCCATATAACGTCGCGTCGTATTTACCACTTGCATTGGGCGACCTCAATCAGGACGGTCATCTCGATATTGTCGTGACAGATGAGTTTGGCCAATTCCAGTTCCTTCTGGGTGATGGCCGTGGGCACTTCAATGCGCAGACCCCGGATCTTGGATCCTATGCAGCAACTGCGATGGCGATTGCAGACTTTAACCATGACGGAAAGCCTGACATAGCCCTGGCGAAGCCAACGTTATTTGAGCAATTTGATGTCGGAGCAGTTTCAGTGCTCTTCGGCAATGGCGACGGAACCTTTACGGAGAGCCCCTCAGGCTTCCTCCAGGCTCCGAATGCGTTCAATTCGATGCAGGTGGCAGATTTCAACGGGAGGTCTGGACTCATATTTCCCACGGATCCCATTTACGTAGTCACCTCTGACGCTGGCGGCCTGCTTTCTGAAGCGAGCTATGCGGCGGGTGGCGGCCCTGTCGGAGTAGGCGACTTCACCGGGGACGGAATGCCGGATGTGGTGGCCGCAAATCTGTCCGGGATTGAAGTTCTGACCAACGCTGGCGGGGGCGTGCTGCGCGCGCCAATTCACCAGAAACTCACTAATCTTAATTACACAAACATTGCGACGATCGGTGCCGCAGATCTCAATGGGGACGGCTTGATGGATCTGGCTGTAATCCAGCAGTTCGATGAGCATGGCTACTTTGCTTTCTCAGTCGGCTCTCTGCTCGGCAGCGGTAAAGGAGGTGTTACATCAGTTCCGACCGGCGGCCTGGGCGACACTTTTGCGATAACCACGCGTGCATCGACGCCGGCCATCGGCGACTTCAATCACGATGGTCACCTTGATGTGGCTTACGCCGGTTTTTACCAGTCCGGTCCCTTTCCTGAGCAGCTAATCAGCCTGACGGCTGGGGATGGAAAGGGCAATTTCAGCACCCTCGGTCAAAATATCCCGATGAACAGTGAGTCTCTGGCAGCGGGATATTACAACGCGGACGGGAATGCTGACCTGGCCTCAGTGGATGGAGTCGACCTCCAGGTGCTCATCGGGAACGGCGACGGCACTTTCAAGTCGCCGGTCAAATACGATGCCGGCAGCAACCCCGTTTTTGTGATGCAACGCGACCTGAATGGAGATGGCAAGAAGGACCTCGTGGTGGTGAATGAGGGCAGCGACGACATCAGCGTTCTGTTAGGCAACGGAGACGGTACCTTCAGGCCACAAAAAAGATTCGCAGCGGGTATGCACCCCGTATGGGCCGTATTAGGCGATTTCAATCGCGATGGTAAATTAGACGTCGCAGTAGCAACCGCTTCTGGAGTATCTATCCTGCTCGGAAATGGCGACGGCACGTTTAAGCCTGATCATAGCTTTCCGGCCAACGGCGCCCTCACTGAGATTGCGCAAGCCTCTCTGCGGCAGGATGGCATTGAATCCATCGTGGGGATTGATTCAGTGTCGAGAAAGTTTGTGGTGCTGCCGGGCGTGGGTGACGGGACGTTTGCAGCGCCGGTTGTTTTCCCGACGGATCGAGTGCCGCAATCGATCGCAGTTGGAGACTTTAATGCAGACGGCGCCCCGGACGTCGTATTTGCCGGGACGAGTCTGAATTTCCCGAACCCTGATGGTGCGGCGCAAGGAGTCGTCCTGTTTTACAACCAGGGTGGTGATTCGGTCACTCTCTCCAGCAGCCACACAACGTTAAAGGTAAGTCAAGGTGTGACACTCTCAGTTCGTGTTAGCCCGTCGTTTGGAGGTTTGGGGGCGCCGACCGGAAAGGTGTACTTCAAAGATAATGACAACTTCTTTGCCGGCGTGACCCTGAGTAATGGCGCGACAAGTATCACTCCAACTCTAGCGGCGGGAACGCACCGGATCACGGCGTACTACACCGGCGATAATGTCTTCAACACTAATTACTCGTCCACCATCTCGATTACGGTTACACCTTAGCCGCCTGCCGCTGTCCGGCAAGATGACGAACAAATCACCTTGCCGGTATCAGCCTCTTGTCTATTGACCAGTTAGTGGCCTATACCCACTCACCGCCGCGCATCAGCGGTTCCATCACGCCAGTGGCCGTGACGCCGTCGATGTCGAGCTTGTCGGAGCCGATCATCCAGTCGACGTGGATCAGGCTTTCATTTGCACCTTTGGCAGCAAGCTCTTCTTTGCTCAGCTTGTCGCCGTCGCGCACGGTGGACGAATACGACTGGCCTAGCGCGATGTGCGATGCTGCGTTCTCGTCGAAGAGCGTGTTGAGAAAGAGCTGTCCGCTCGAAGCAATCGGCGACGAATGCGGTACCAGCGCCACCTCACCCAACTTGCGTGCACCCTCATCCGTTTCAATCAGCCTGCGCAGCACTTCTTCGCCGCGGGTGGCATGGGCCTCTACAATCTTGCCGCCGGCAAAGCGCACATGAATGCCTTCGATCATGGTTCCCTGATGCGATAAGGGCTTGGTGGCCGTCACGGTTCCGTCGGCGCGATCCTTGTGCGGCATGCTGAAGACTTCTTCGGTGGGCATATTGGGAATGCAATAGATGCCGTTGCCGGCCGTCGTTCCGCCGCCCATCCACACATGATCGTCGGCCAGGCCGAGGGTGAAGTCAGTTCCGGGGCCGCGATATTTAAGCGCCGCATAGCGTTTCGCATTCAGATAATCCGCGCGCTTATGCAGGCCTGCGTCATGGCGCTTCCAATCGCTCACCGGATCTTCCATGTTGATGCGCGTGGTCTGAAAGATGGCTTCCCACAGCTTGGCGAGCGCGGTATCGGGAGCATCGTTAGGGAACATCTGCGCTGCCCATGCTGGAGTTGCGCTGGCCACGATGGTCCAGTTGATCTCGTGCCGCGTAATCAGTTCCAAAGCCGGCCGATAAGCTATCGATACGGCGCGATTGGCGCGACCTACCTTGTCGGGATCTTCATTCGAGAGCAACGCCGGATTCGCACCGGTAATCGCCAACCGTGCCGCACCGCTCTTGAACGCCGCGCCCATGCCGTCATACAGCCAATTGGCCGCTTTATCGAACGACGCGTCGGGAGCGTGGTGATAGCGCATTAGCGTGGTCTCGTCGTCGGTATAGAGCGTGGTCACGAGCGATGCACCAGCGCGATAGGCCTGCTCGGTGATCCGGCGCGCCAGCGCCACAGCATCCAGCGAGGCCGTCATCAGCAGTTCCTGGCCTTCTTTCAATCCCAACCCGACCTTGACGGCGACTTCCGCCAGCAGATCCAATTTCTGTTCATGTGTGCGTTCGACTGCCGCTACTGCTGATCCCATCGTGAATCTCCTCGCTTTTTGAAACGATACGTTCGCGGCCATCACCATCTCCCGGGGGACCGCATTACCTCATTTTAGGTCCCGCGCGCGCAGTGTTCCACGAGGTTGGCAATCGTGCCATTTTTCAAGCGACTTTAAGCGCGAGGCCGTGCTAAATTAGCACATCATTTTTCCCCAGGGCCCCGCTCGTCCAATTCCCCGGAGGCGCCCCGTGACTGATGTTTTGAATCCCCCTGCGTTTGCTGAGAATGCCGCCGCTCTTGCTGAACCTTCAGGCGACATCGCTCGTGTCACCACCGACCCTGGACCAGCTCCCGAGCCAGCCCCACGACCGGTCACACAACGCGAGCGTATCCCCACAATCGATGTCGTGCGCGGTGTCGCTCTCATGGGCATCCTGTTCATGAACATCTCAAGTTTTTCAGGCCCGATTGAGATGTACATCAATCCGCTCATGGTCGGCAATCACCGCAGCTACAACCTTTTCGCGTGGGTCATTCGCTGGGTGCTGTTTGAAGGCAAGATGCGCGCTGCATTCTCGATGCTGTTTGGCGCCGGAGTCATCCTGCTTACCGAGCGCGCCGAGCGGCGAGGCGCAAAGAATGTAGCGGACATATTTCTTCGCCGCAACATGTGGCTCGTCCTTTTCGGCGTGCTTCACTTCTACCTCATTTGGACAGGCGACATTCTCTATTGGTACGGAGTCACTGCGCTTCTCTTCCTCTATCCATGCCGCAAGGTCCGCTTCCGTAATCTGTTTATCGCCGGTGCGCTGGTGCTCGTTGTCGGAGTGGGCGCTGATGCATACTTTGCCATCGATGGCATTCGTGCGCGCAACCAGGGACAGGCGGCGCAGGCGTTGCAGGCCTCGGGCAAGAAGCTCACGCAGGAGCAGCAGGACGCACTCAAAAAGTGGAATGAAACAGTCGAACAGCGAAAGAAAGTGCACGATGAAGATTTGAAAGCCATGCGCGGCAGCTACCTTGACGCGCTCAAATGGCATGCACAGCTGGGTCCGCGCGAACAGGCGAAGAGCTACTACATGCTGGGCTTTACCGATGTGCTCGGCATGATGCTCATCGGCATGGGCCTCTATCGCATGGGCTTCCTCACCGGCGCTTTAAGCTACAAGCTTTATGGCTGGACGATCGCAGCTGGCTTCATGCTCAGCATTCCCATCAACAGTTTTCAGGCATGGGGCATCATTCGCGACAACTTTCAGCCCGAGTCGGCATGGTGGGTGCTCTACCAGCTTGGCCGGCTCACCGGCGCTATTGCCAATGTGGCCCTGGTCGTTCTGGTCGTCAAAGCTGGACTGTTCAAAAACCTGACGCGCCGAATCGCAGCCGTAGGTCAAACCGCACTCAGCAACTACCTCTTCACCAGCATTAGCTGCACGCTGCTTTTCAATGGCTTCGGCTTTGGGCTCTACGGAAAGCTGGAGTACTACCAGCTTTATGTGGTCGTCGCCGTGGTATGGGCTCTCAACATGATCCTCAGCCCCATCTGGCTCAAGTATTTCCTGTTCGGTCCCATGGAATGGGTATGGCGCTCTCTTACGTATTGGAAACGCCAACCCATGCGCCGCAGCGCACTCGAAGAACAAGAAACCGTGGCTGCTTAAGAACCTCGATTCGGCAACCTTATCTGACACTCGCGGGCGCACCCCGTCTCCGCTTTGAGGCGCGGCAGAGCCCTGGGTGTGTGCCGAGAAATTGATTCCGAAAACGCCCCGACTCCTGGCTCGATGTTTTATTTTGAAACCTACATACATGTATATACATCTATCTTGTTATGAACGGATCATCCATGCCGGCATTGGAGTGCTTATGCGCAAGCTTTCGCCGGGCATCCCGGGCTCTGACACAGCTCTATGACGATGCGTTGCGTCCACTCGGTCTGACGCCTACGCAGTTCACTATCCTGCAAGCCTTGTCGCTAACTGGAACGGTTCATCAAGGAAGGCTGGGAGAGATTCTGGCGATGGATAGCACCACTCTCACCCGCACCCTCAACATCATGGCTCGACACGGCTGGGTCGAAAAGCTTAAAGGGGCGTGACCGGCGCGAACGACAGCTGCGCCTGACCCGTGCCGGGCATGGTCAACTCGATCGCGCGCTTCCCCTCTGGCAAGAGGTGCAGGCGCGCCTGCGGCGAAAGCTGGGCAGCGAACCCTGGCAAGCCCTGATGACCTTAACCAACAAAGTGACCATTGCGGTCACAGAATAGGAGACTTCCCCATGTCGAAATTCGCAAAGCTCACCAGCGGAATCATTGGCGCCTGGTTCGTCTTCTCCCTCGGAGCCTCGGCTCTGCATTTCTATAAGAACGGCCCCAATGATCCGCCGTTGCCGCTGGGCCTGGCAGCTCTTACGCCTATCGTGCTTTTTCTGGCGTGGTTTATGTCGTCTTCAAAATTCCGGGAGTTCGCCCTGTCTCTGAATCCCAGCGTATTGACGCTCGTACAGAGCTGGAGGATCGCGGGGTTCACTTTCCTTGTTTTGGCCGCCTATGGAATTCTCCCGGCCTTGTTTGCTTTGCCGGCAGGGTGGGGCGACATCGCGATTGGAGCCACCGCACCCTTCGTGGCGCTGGCTCTTGCTGCTCCGGGGCACCGCAAAAGCTTCATCGTCTGGCAGCTTCTGGGAGTCATGGATCTGGTGACCGCGGTGGCTCTTGGCACGCTCGCCCCAGTGCTCAATCCTCATGGAATTGCAGCAGGCGCGATGACTGTGCTCCCTATGAGCTTGATCCCCACATTTGCGGTGCCGCTGTTCCTGATCCTGCACATCATCTGCATCGCGCAGGCAATCCGCTGGCCCCGCTTTGCGACTTCGATGCCTTCACCGCATTCGTGGAATGCTCCCAATGAACGCGCGTCCTCGTAAGCCGTAAACGATGCCCAGGTAGTGCACCCATCCTTGATGGATTTCTTGACGATTCAAGGATGGGTGCTGCAACCGGCGCCGAAGAGTTCAATTCATCAGCATCATTGTCAGATACGTATATTCCTCAGCGTTGGTCCGTGCCGCCTGTTTGTTATCCGCGCCGGCGCCATGGCCACCTTCCGTGATCTCGTCGTAATAGAACGGCAGGTGATACTCATCCATCTTCGCGGCAAACTTTCGCGCATGCACCGGCCCCACGCGATCGTCGGCAGTAGTCGTAAAAATCAGCGGCTCGGGGTAGTGCCCGTCCGGCTTGAGCTGGTTGTAGGGCGAGATGGAAGCCAGAAACGCTCGTTCTTCCGGCACCTTTGTCGATCCGTATTCGCCTACCCACGACGCTCCAGCCGACATGTGCTCGAAGCCGAGCATGTCCAGCAAAGGCACCTGGATCACGACCGCCTTCCACATCTCTGGATGTTGCGTAAACTCCACGCCCATCAGCAATCCGCCGTTCGAGCCGCCCACGATACCCAGGCGCTCGGTCGACGTGAACTTGCGGGTAATCAGGTCCTGACCTACGGCATAGAAATCGTCGTAGATCCGCTGCCGATTCGTCTTCAGGCCGGCCTCGTGCCACGCCGGTCCAAACTCGCCGCCCCCGCGAATGCTGGCGAGCACAAACGTGCCTCCACGCTCCAGCCACAGCTTGCCCATCACGGCAGAGTAGTAAGGAGTATTCGAAACCTGGAACCCGCCATAAGCCGTCATCAGCGTGGGCGTGCTTCCATCCATCGGAATGTCTTTGCGATGGACCACAAAGTACGGGACTTTCGTTCCGTCTTTCGATGTTGCTTCTAATTGCTGCACCACATCGCGTGACGCGTCGAACAAAGCCTTTTGCGTCTTACCTGCTTCAGCGAACCATCCGCTGCATCGCCAATCAGCACGCTCGACGGCGTAAGAAATCCAGTCTCTGCCAGGAAGAATTTGTCGTGCAACAGACTGGTGCTCGTTATTCCAATGGTCTGATTGTCGGGTACCGGCAGCTTTGTCCGCGTCCACTCGCCGTCCTTGCCACGGGTAAGAACATAGGCGCGTCCCTGCACATGTTCGAGCGTAGTCAACAGCACGTGGTTCTTCGTTGGTACTACCTCTTGCGCAAACTCCTGCGCAGAGGGCGCGAAAACTACGACGGGCTTGAGGTTGGCAGGATCAGCCTGTGCAGCGGCTGCATCAATAGCAACTACAGACCCCTGCGCGAAGCTTTTCGATCCGCCTTTCGGCGTCCAGTCTTCCTGCAGCGACACAAGCAACTGGTTGTCCACGAGCCCGTCCACGTTGCACTTCAATGGAAGCTCCAGCTTTTTGGGTCCGTCAGGTAATAGCAGATACCACTCGCTCTCAAACGTGGTCTTGCTCCGCTCGATCAGCGCCACCTTGTTTCCTTTGCCATCGACCAGCACGCCCGGATCGTCGCCGTATCCGTTGTCTTTGACGTCGCCGCGATACACCTCGATCGAACTTTCGAGCGGTGTGCCTCGCTTCCACTTCCGCACCGTAATCGGATAGCCGGCCTCGCTCATCGTCCCCGGGCCCCAGTCGCGACCGATCAGAAGAGTGTCCTTGTCGAGCCAGGCCAGCCGCTGCTTGCCGCGCGGCATTACAAATCCGCCGTCGACAAACGTCGCCGTTTTCAAGTTGAACTCCCTGAAAGTGACCGCGTCTTCGCCGCCCACTGACAAAGCCACCATGCAGCGCTCTTCGTCTGGCTGCAGGCAGTCGAGTCCATGGCCCACCCAGCTCTGCTTATCCTGTTTTCCCAAAGCATCGTAATCAATCACCGTCTCCCACTTCGGATCGTCGGTGAGATAGCTTTCCAGCGTGGTGTGCCGCACGATGCCGCGCAGGTGATCCTTGTCGCGCCAGGTGTTATAGACGAGATCGCCGCGGAAATCCGGAATCGGCAGTTTGTCGGGCGAGTCCAGCACTTTCAGCGCATCCTCACTCAGTTGCGGGAAGACCTTCTGTTTTTCGATGACCGCTGCCGTGCGTGCATTCTGTGCCTTCACCCACTGCATCGACTTATCGCCACGGATGTCTTCAAGCCATGTGTATTTATCAGGCTGCTCGGCCGTCGGACCCTGCGCTTTCGCCGTTTGTAAACCGGCTGTCGCGGCTACCATTACTGCCAAAATTCCAGCTCCACCTGCAACGCTCTGCCTCCAATGCTTCTTCACGCGTCCTCCTCCATCAAAAGGCAGCGATTCTCACGCAAGAGCGCCGCCAATTCTGTCATGTAGAAATTTCAGTTTCCGGTCAGGAATGCCGTGTTCGCTATCTTATCGGACGCGCGAGCCTGATGTCTCAAGCATTTTGATGTCTTTCGCTAAGGATTGCCGGCCCGCCACCTGAACAGCATCTGCCACGTGAGCACTGCAGAGATGTCCTTACATTACAAGCGGTTGCACTAGTCCATGCAGGCAACGAATATTCGCCCGCGTCGACCAGCTCAGCCTGCGTTCCCATTGCCTCGCTTTTCCGATAACCTATATAGATACGCGGCCACTGCGCTCACGCTACCCGCCTAATTCCCATTCAACGGAGCACGATCATCGCAAGCCTCACCACCACAGCCGCGCATTTACTTTCGCAAACCTATCCAGCAGAGTTTATTCCCGGCGCCCGCTCCGCCGTCTTCACCTGTCTGCGCATTCAGCCTGACGAAAAGGTCACGCTGATCGCCGATCGCGTGACGGAGCCCATCGCAGCTTCGATTGCCGCCCAACTCGCCGAGCGCGGATGCCCGTTCAATGCCTTCATTCTTGAAGACCTCGCGCCGCGCCCGCTCGCAGACATGCCCGCCCCTGTGCTTGAGGATATGGAAACGTCCCAGGTTTCGATTTTCGCCGTGCAGGTGCAGCCCAATGAACTGCGCTCGCGCATGCAGATGACCGATGTCGTGAACCGCCGCCGCATGCGTCACGCCCACATGGTCAACATCACGCCGCAAATCATGTGCGACGGCATGCGCGCTGACTACGACAAGGTTGACCGTCTCTCGCAGCAGGTGCTGGATCGCGTGCGCCGGGCCGCCCGTATCCGCGCCACCACTCCAGCAGGTACCAGCATTGTCGCCGACATGAACCCCGACTACAGGTGGTTCAAGACCTCCGGAATCATCTCGCAGGAAAAATGGGGCAATCTTCCCGGCGGCGAATGCTTCACCTCTCCCGGTGAAGTCAACGGCACGTTCGTCGTGGATGGTGTTGTTGGTGACTGGTTGTGCGCGCGTTATGGCCTGCTTGAGGCCACGCCGCTTACGATAGAGATCGCGAAAAACCGCATCGTCTCCTGCAGCAGCTCGAACAAGCAGCTCGAGCAGGATTTCTGGACTTACACACACACCGACGAGAACTCCGACCGCGTAGGCGAATTCGCTATCGGCACCAACATCGGCGTCTCCCGCGTTGTCGGCAATATTCTGCAAGATGAAAAATTTCCCGGCATCCACATCGCCTTCGGCAATCCCTATGGCGAACACACCGGCGCACCGTGGCGCTCGGGTACCCACATCGACGTAGTCGGATTAGGCTTCAATATCTGGCTCGAATTCGCTGACGGGGAAGAGCTGATTATGCGCGACGGCAAATTTCTGATTTCCGCGTAAGCGACGCCATTCAACAACTATCGGTTAACCGGCAATTGCCTCGGGCCGATCTCCGAACCGGCGCTGGTTGTCGCTCGTCAACTCTTGTTCGTCATGGGCTTGCGGCTGCCGTCTGCGGTTGTACTGTCGTGGCGAGCAGCCCATGATTCTCTTGAATGCTTTACCGAAGGCACTTTCGGATTCATATCCAAGCGATAAGGCGATTGCGGAAATTGAATCCTCAGACGTATTCAGTTTGTCGCCGGCCAGCAGCATCCGCCAGCGCGTCAGATACTCCATCGGTGTCGCCCCGGCTTTCTCCTTGAACCTCAGTGCAAAGATTGATCGCGACATGCCGGCGCGTTCCGCCAGTTCCTGTATTGTCCATCGGTGTGCGGGGTCTTGGTGCATGCATGTGATCGCCGGACTCAACTGTTGATCGGCCAGCGCGAAAAGCCAACCGACGCCACCTCTCGCGGCGTCGACCAGGTGCAGACGAAGAGCCTGAACCAGCATCATGTATGCAAGCTGCTGTGCGACCAGCGTGCTGCCCGGTTGCGGATCGCGCAGTTCATCCTTCATCCGCTCGAGCGACCAGCGCATCGCCGCTTTATCCGACTCTTTCTGGATATGCACGATAGGCGGCAGAGCGCCGAGAAGAATGTCGGCATGACTGCTGGCCAGGAGGAAGTGCCCTCCGACAATGTAGCTGCCCGCGCCATCACTGGGGGCAACAGCATCGCCGTTCCGCAGTTCCGCAAGAATCGTGTGGAAGTCGACCGGCGTAAGGGAGAGATCAGTCGCGAGGCTGAAGGGCAGCCCGCGCGGCAAAAGGAAACAATCCCCTGCGGTAAGGTGCACTGCTTCGGGAATGCCTTCCACCGAAAGCCAGCACTCTCCGGAGACCACGGCGTAGCACTTGATACCTTGATGTTTTGGGAATTTGATGGCCAGGTCGCCACTCACATGAAAGCCGCCGGACATGTAGCTGCGCGGTTTGAGCAGCGCCAGCACATCTGACAGCGGGTCCATGCGGCCTCCGGACGATCGAGCCGATAATACGGACTATCAGCATAGATCGTATTGCTTCAATCTCCATCTTGATAATAGCCGGGCCGCAAACGCGGTCACTGGCAAAGCAAGGTTCAAAGGAGAAATCGAATGAAGGTTTTCGTAACCGGCGCCACAGGCTTTATCGGCTCTGCTCTCGTTCCCGAACTTATCAAGGCAGGTCACCAGGTTCTTGGTCTGTCGCGAAGCGACGCGGGCGCCAAGTCACTTATCGCAACTGGCGCCCAGGTGCATCGCGGCGATCTTGAGGACCTCGACAGCCTTCGCAGTGGTGCGGCCGCTTCGGACGGCGTAATCCACCTCGCGTTCATCCACGACTTTTCGAAATTCGCCGAAAATTGCGAGATCGATAGACGCGCCATCGAAGTACTCGGCTCCGCGCTCGCAGGTTCTCACCGCCCCCTGGTCGTCACCTCCGGGACCGCAATGGCAGCGGCAGGCGGCGTCGCGACTGAGCAGAATCGGCCGAATTCGAAGCTTCCCCGCGTCGCTTCAGAAGAAGCAACCGATACGCTCGGTTCGCAAGGCATCCGCGCATCGGTGGTTCGTCTTCCGCAAGTGCACGACCGGGTCAAGCAAGGCCTGGTGAGTTATCTCATTGCCGTAGCCCGCGAGAAAGGCGTCTCGGCTTTTGTCGGGGAAGGGCTCAACCGCTGGCCGGCGGTCCATGTGCTTGATGCCGCGCCGGTCTACAGGCTGGCGCTGGAGAAGGGAACTGCAGGCGCGCGTTATCACGCGGTCGCCGAAGAAGGCGTACAACTGCGAGAAATCGCGACCACGATCGGTCGAGGATTGAAGGTGCCGGTTGTTTCGATGTCGCCCGAGGAGGCGGCCGCGCATTTTGGCTGGCTTGGAATGTTTGTGGGTGGCGACATCCCCGCTTCGAGCGCGCAGACCCAAAAGGAGCTTGGGTGGCACCCCACAGCACGGCCCGGTCTCATCGAGGATCTCAGCAATATGCGCTACCAGGACGCGTGAACCAACCGCGAGCCTGCGGCGCCCCCCAGTCGCAGGTTCGCAGAGGCGCCAGGTTCGTGATTCGTCCAACGAAAGGGTCCGGATATACTCACAGCATCAGGAGCCTGCATGTATCGCACCCGGAGACTCGTCTCACTCGTTCTGTTCCTCGCATCGTTCATCGCGCCTTCACTTTTAGCCCATGCAGAGCCCGCCATCTGGGTTGTTAAGGGTCCGAAGGCTACGGTGTACCTCTTCGGCACGGTTCACGCGCTTCAGAAAGGCCAATCCTGGCATTCAGCCAAAATTGACGCCGCCATCAAGGACAGCGGCACGCTTTATCTTGAGATTCCCAACGTCGACGACGCCGCCACCATGCAGCCCTTGATCATGCAGCTTGGCATGGATCCAGCCCGTCCGCTCTCAACCAAGCTAACGCCCGATCAACTCGCCAAGCTTAGCAAGGTGGCGGTGTCGGCAGGCTTGCCCAACGGAGCGGCGATGCTTGAGCCGTTCAAACCATGGCTGGCTGCTTTGACCCTCAGCCTCGTGCCTTTAATGAAAGCCGGGTACGATCCCAGCAGCGGCGTCGAACTGGAATTGAAACCCGAGTTTGTGAGTGCCAATAAACCCGTCAAAGGCTTCGAGACCGCCGAGCAACAGATGCATTACTTCGACGATATGACTGAAAAAGCGCAAGTCGACTATCTAGTTTCCGAACTCGATGACTTTGATAGCGGCGTGGAAAAGTTCAACAAGCTTCTCGGCGCGTGGTACGCAGGCGATGTCAATGCACTCGACCAGTTCAACAACGCCGAGTTTCGCGCCAAGTATCCCGACCTCTTCCAGACTCTGGTCGTCAAGCGCAACGAAGGTTTCACCACGCAAATTCAGACTCTGCTGAAAGGCGACGGCGTAACGTTTGTAGCCATCGGTGCGGGACACCTCGTCGGCAAAGAAGGCGTCCCCGCGATGCTGGAAAAGCAAGGCTTTAAAGTTACGCGCGAATAATTTCGGATCGATTCAAAACTGCTTCGCCCTGCGCGATCTCCGTGCCCCACACCGTGTTTTATTTATTGCACACAAGCGCCGATTAACTATTACGCAGGGCGCTCATTGGACTCACGCGGGCGGCTCTGCGCGCAGGAAAATACCCAGAGATCATCGCCACTGTTACAAGTCCGAACACCATCACGAGAAACGTCTGCGCGTCCCAGGGAGAAGTGGAAAAAAGAAGTGACGCGATTAAACGGGAAACAGCCAACGATGCGGCTGTGCCCAATGCGACACCAGTGAGGATCAAGCGCAGCGTATTTGCGAGGACATCGCGCATTACACGGCCCGCGGTTGCGCCAAGCGCCATGCGAACCCCGATCTCCTGCGTTTTTTGAGCTACGGAATAGGAGATAACACCGTAGATGCCGAGTGCGGCCAGCAAAACGCCGAGGCCTGCAAATACGGTGACCAGAAGAACGAAGAAGCGGCGTGGAGACACGGCGTGGTCTACGAGAGATTGAAGCGGCCTGAACTCACTTGCAGGCTGGCTGGGATTAAGCGAACGGAGTGTTGTGAGCACACTGGAAGCCAGCGACTCTGGAGCGACCCGCGTGCGCACCACGAGGGTGGCTCCTTCAGCATCCGGATTTTGAGTCATGGGAACATAGACTTCAGGGCTTGAGGCTTCTTCGAGGCTGCTCTCATGAACGTCTGCGACCACGCCGATCACGCGCACCGGATTCTTTTCGATGCCATTGGCCATTTTTCCAACAGGGTCTTGTCCAGGCCACTCGCGGTGCGCCGCAGCTTCGTTGATGATGACGACGTGCGGGCTGTCTGGGGTATCGTTCCACGCGAAGTCGCGGCCCGCGCGCAGGCGCATCCCCAGAGTCGGAATGTATCCCGGAGTAACGAGGTAGACCAGCGCGGTTGAGTCTCTATCCTTGGAATCAACTTGTCCGACAGCAATCAGCCCCCAACTGCGATTGCGATCCAGAGGAAGCATGTCCGCGATGCCGGCTGATTCGATACCAGGCAACGCGGACACGCGCCGTAAAATCTCCTGCAAGATTGGCGCCCTCGCAGCGAATTTCCCGCCGTCGTCATAATCCACCTGCATGCTTGCCGCGTGAGCAGGTTCGAAGCCCAGGTCAACATCGAGAACGCGGAGAAAGCTGCGCAGAAGCAGACCGGCGCCGACAAGCAGAACGCAGGCAAGCGCAATCTCAGAGACAACAAGGGTGGCACGGAACCGCTCGTGGCTGCGTCCTGCCGCCATGCCGCTCGCGTTGTCTTTGAGCGCATTTTGGAGATTGCCGCCTGACATTTTCAAAGCTGGCGCAACGCCAAACAAGACACCCGCAGTTAACGCGATCAGCAGCGTCCATCCGAGAGATGCGCCGTCGACTCGGATGCTGGTGAGCAGAGGCAAAGTCATTGAACCCTGGTGGGCGATGTAAAAAACGATTGCGAAAGCAAAGCAAAGTCCCAGCGCGGCCCCGGCTATTGAAAGCACCAGGCTTTCGGTGAGCAACTGGCGAATGAGACGGCCGCGGCCAGCGCCCAGGGCGCGACGCATGGCAAGTTCCTTGCTTCGGGTGGCGGCGCGGCTCAGTTGCAGATTGGAAAGATTAACGCAAACAATCAGGAGGATCACGCCGACGGCGAACCATAGGACCACAAGCGAACGGCGGAGCTTGCCGCTGACGTGATCCTTGAGCGTTATGAGATCGGACGCGTAATCTTCATACCAGTCTGGGTGAATCACCTTGAGATGCGGAAAGAGGCGATCCGCCTCGTCCTGGGCCTGCGCCACACTCACACCCGGCTTGAGACGACCGATGACGGCGAGGGTATTTCCCCATGTCCGCCAAAAATCCATCACGGCAGGAACGAAGACATCCGCCTTCATACCCGGTGCAAAGACGCTGCCGAAGTCGAAGCTCGCGGGAAGCACGCCGACAATGGTCACCAATTTTCCATTTACGGTCACGGTTTTGCCGACAATTCCGCGGTCGCCGGAAAATTGGTTTTTCCAAAAATAGTAGCTGAGCAAAGCAGCCGGACGACCACCCTTTTGACATTCTTCCTTCGTGAAATCGCGGCCGAGGGCGGGTTGAATGCCGAGCGTTGGGAAGAAGTTATCGGCCACTTCAACCACCGCCAGCTGCCTGGGCTCTCCGCTACCTGTGAGTTTGTATTGGATCGAGCTATAGAAAGTCTGATAGGCGGTCACAGACTGGAACGACTGGTTGTTCCGCTTGAATTCCTCGTAGGCGTCTACAGTGTAGGTCTGGCCGGAAAGGCCGGCCGCAGCGCGCAATTTCGCGGCGAGCGATTTGCCACCAGTGAACCACACTAGCCTCTGCGAATCGGCGAAAGGCAAAGGACGGAGCAACAGCGTATTCACGACACTGAATACAGCGACGTTGACCCCGATGCCCAACGCAAGTACAAGAATGGCGATGGCGGCGAAGCCGGGATTGTTGCGAAGGTTGCGGAGGGTGTAGCGAACATCGCGATTGCACTCGACTAGGTAATCGTTGAAGCGTCTCCGGCGTTCCATCTTTTCTCCTAACTTCTCGCCGATATGCTGCACGGCGCGGACATCACCGAACTGGCGTTCGGCTTCCCGTCGGGCGCGATCAGGCGTCCATCCGGAACGAATCAGATCATCCGTCTTGGCCTCAAGATGAAAGCGCAACTCGTCTTTCACGTCGGCGACGGGATCAGGGCCGAGCAGACGAGCATAGCGTCGCCAAAAGGGAATCTTCTTCATGCGAGTTCTTCCGGGGAGTTTATCCGGGTTGCACCCAGGACTTTGGCCACTGCGTTCGCATAGGCATCCCAGTTGCTCGACTCCTGCTGCAACTGGCGCCTGCCCGCGGGTGTGAGCCGGTAATACTTGGCCTTGCGATTGTTTTCTGAAAGGCCCCACTCGGCTTCAACAAGTTTTTTGCTCTCCAGCCGCCATAGGGCGGGATACAAAGTGCCTTCTTCCACCAGCAAAACGTCATCGCTGAGACGGCGAATGAAATCCGTAATCAAATAGCCATGCTGTGGTCCCCACATCAGCGACTTGAGGATCAATACGTCCAATGTTCCGCGAAACAGATCGAGCCTGGTTCTTTCCATCGCCTCCCCTTTGGTTCCATAGGGAGACTATCGCAGGATCCCTGGAAATGCAAGGGGAACGCGCTACGACACAAAATGTAGAAACGCTCGCACTATCTGAACCGGCAGTTCCGCACGATTGCGCGGCGTGATCAACTCGTGGCCCGCACCGGCAATCATCAGCAACTCCGTCCGCGCGGGAATCAGTTTCAGCGCGGTCTCCAACTCCGCTTTCGATCCGAATCCATCGCGATCGCCGCTGACAAACAAGCCCGGGGTTTGCAGAGAAGGGAAGTGCGCCGTCCGCATCTGTTCGGGCCGCTTGGGCGGATGCAATGGATAGGAAAGCAGCAGAAGCCGCTCAACATGGTGGGGTGCGCTCGCAGCCAGCATCGATGCCTGCCTGCCGCCATAGGAATGCCCGCCAAGAAAAATCCTGCCTTCCATTTCACGCTGCATCGCGGCAACTGCCGCGCGCAGTCCTGCTTGATCGCGTTCGGCGTTTCCTCGCGGCGGCGGTCCATGGGGCCTTGCCTGGCGGAATGGCAGATCGCATCGCAGCACCGTCACTCCCGCCGCGCAAAACGCCTCAGCCAACGCCTTCAGCAGCGGAGCCTGGCAGTTCGCGCCGGCGCCGTGCGTCAAAATCAAACAATCCGCATTAGGTGCACTGGCCCGATGCAGAAGCCCTCGCACCGGTGCGCCCGCTATCGAATCATCTTTGAATTCTTCGCATTCCTGCATACGCCAAAGCCTTTCACGAAAAAAATAGCTAGCCGACTAAAGAGTCTAAACTCCGGATCACGTCCCGACTTGCAAGGCGCTTTTCAACCCCCATCCTCTTCCCGCCTTTTTCGCATCTTAGCTGACAGGAACTTTGCGCTTAACCCCAGGGAGAGATAAGTGAACCCCTCAGCAACCGCACGCATGCTGTCGCAACTTTGGTTCATTACGGTTGCCGTTCTGGCCATTGCCGTTCTCTTTCTCGCTAAAGTTCTTCTTCTTCCTCTCGGATTTGCCATTCTTTTCGCCTTCCTGCTGGCTCCCGTCGTCGCCCTGCTCGAACGCCTTCGTCTGCCGCGCCCCGTGGCCGCGGTTTTAGTCATCCTCGCCTTCGCCGGACTACTCTGCGTCGCCACCTGGACCATCTTCACCCAGCTTGTCGCCATCGCTAACGACCTGCCCACCTACGGCGGCAACATCGCGCAGAAGATGCAAACCCTCCACAGTCCCAGCAACTCGGCATACAGCCGTGCGCAGCGGGAGATTGAGGAAATCAGCAACGAACTCGGCATCGCCAACTCCACCGGAGCCATCCCTCCGCCCGGTGAATCCGCGGCCAAGCCCCTTGGCACCAGCCCCGAGCACCCGGTTCAGGTACGCGAAGTGGGCCGCCCCACCGGGCGCCTCGATGAACTCGGCGGTGTCATTGAGCCCCTTACCACCGCTCTGCTCTCCGTTGTCTTCACCTTTTTTGTACTGCTGCAGCGGGAAGACCTGCGTAACCGCCTCATCCACCTCTCTGGCGATCGCAACCTCTCGCGCATGACCCAGGCCATGAGAGATGCGAGCCGGCGCATCTCCCGGTATTTCCTTCTCCAGGTGGCCGTCAACATCGTTTACGGAACGCTTGTCTGCGTAGCGCTCTACTTCATAGGACTGCCGCATTGGTTTCTCTTCGGGGCGCTGGCCTTCCTGTGCCGCTTTGTGCCCTACGTCGGAGCGCCGATCGCCGCGCTCACTCCCACCGTGCTTTCGCTCGCTGTCTTTCCTGGGTGGCGCCATTCCGCTGAAATCTTCGGCGTTTTTGTCCTGCTTGAAATCGTGACCGCCAACTATGTCGAGCCCCACGTCTACGGCAAACACACCGGCCTCTCCACTCTCGCCGTCCTCATTGCCGCAGCTTTCTGGACGCTGATCTGGGGACCCGTCGGCCTTATCCTCTCCGTCCCGCTCACCGTCTGCCTTGTGGTGATGGGCAGCCACATTCCATCGCTCGAATTCCTCACTGTCCTGCTCGGCGATCAGCCCGTCATCCCGCCCTACACCGCCTTTTACCAGCGCATGCTCGCCCACGATGAACGCGAAGCCTCCGACATCCTGCAGAACTGCCTCAAGTCAGAATCGCTCGCCGCCGTCTACGACTCCATCCTCATTCCGGCGCTCACGCTTGTTGAGATGGAACGGCAAAAAGGCGAGCTCGAAGAATCCACCGTCAGCTTCATTCGCACCAGCACGTCAGAGATGGTGGAGGAACTAGGCTTCCGCGCGGCAGAAGAGAAAAATGAATCAGCGCGGAATTTGGAATCCAATGCCAATGCCGAAAACGCCGCAGGGGTAGCTGAATCCCTGATCCCTAATCCCTCAATCCCTGCTCCTGGCGTCGTCGTCATCCCTGTCCGCGATGGCTCCGACGACCTGATCTCCACCATGCTCACCCAGGTTCTCGACCAGGCTGGATTCCACTCCACGTGCATCCCCATCCAGCGCATCGACGAAACCGTCGCCGCCGTCACCGAGCAGAAGCCCGACCTCGTCTTCCTCTCCGGAATGCCGCCCGTCGCCATGGCCCGCGCCAACCGCATCTTTCGCAGCCTGCGCAGGGCGAATCCGGCGCTCAAGATCGTCATGGGAATCTGGAACTACAACGAAGATCCCGCCAAGGCCGCGCAGATGATCAGCCGCACCGAAGACCTGCACATCTCGACGTCACTCTCCGACGCCATCGCAGAAGCCCAGGCCCACGCAGAACCCCACCCCGCAGTAGCCGAACCCCTGGACGAATCCCCGCAGCTGGTGACCACGCCCTCAGACAACGCCGCATGAGAACACAATCGCCTAGTGGATCGAATCGACATCAGTTTACGGGGCCTTAGCAACGGCTTTGAGATTCGCAGAGGCGTGCGCCAGAGGGACAAGGGATAAAAGACCCGATGCTTTTTCCAGTAAGCAAGGGTTCAATTGATTTGTCCGATGCACCGGCCTATAGTCAATTCAACAACACAAGCCCGCCAGAATAAATGAAGATACGGTGCATCGCTGCGATATGTTTTTCAGGAGCTTTGTCTCTCGCTGGGCTCGTTCAGGAGAGCGCAGCCCAACTCAAGACCCCGACAGCAGTCTCGCTGACAGGGGGGTCGCCTCGGCGCCTTCATGTTGGTGACTTGTACATTTGCCAACTAATGTTCGACGTGGCCCCTGAGGCCTATGGCAGCGGGGGCATAATGTATCGATTTGAGAGAGTTAAAGAGCCTTCCGATCCTCTCAAGTTCCCGGGTGGCGAGGCGCAGTTGTTTGAAGCCGCGATTGAACTGCACGACGGCCAAGCGATCTATGAGGTGTCATTCCCGATCCGCGCTGAAATGACCCCCGGCAAATGGAGACTAGCAAAAGTTTCCCTCGGGCGGACCGTCCTGAGAGACCTGCCAGTCCCTGAGAATATCGCCTTCGAGATTCCCGAACTCTCTCCGGTCTCGGCCAAAATTCAAACTCCAGCAAATGTGCAAGCAGGTCATGTCCTTCCCATCAAAATCATGCTGGATAGGTATCCAGACGTGGAAGGAGTTGGCTGTGTAATTGTGATTTCTGGATTTATTCACCAAGCTTCTCCTCAAGGGCTACCTGTCTCCGGATCTTACCTGTCACCGGTGATTCCCGTACGCCTCATTCCCAATCAGCTCATTTACGAACTGTCCGTTGACTTAGCTTCTGACACCCCGAGCGGCCCGTGGGTGGGAGACTTAAGTTTTGGGCAACAGGGAAATGGATTCCGACAACCGTTTTGCCGTCTTTCGGAGTTCAAGGCGTCTACACATTTCACATTCAGTGTTGAGCCGTCGCCGAACCTCGTGACCCCAACGTCAGTGACTGTATTAGTCAATCCTTCGCAAATCCAATTGCTCCTTGGAGAATCGGATCGTCTGAACGCGAAGATTGAAAAGCTCAAGAAACAGTTGCGATCCGAAAATGAAGCTACCAATCTGGCCATACTACGGGATTCGGTAGACGAGGCTCTGAGAAACGTTGATCGTACAGAGACGACCTACAAGGAGCAGGGGACTGGGCCATCATATTCCAAGGCAGTGAATATATTCTTCGACGACATTAGGTTTCATTATGGGGAGGCGCTTAAGGCGCTCGCCAATCAGTCGACACAAGTGCACCATAGTGCACCCCACCTTGAACGTGTGACTGTTGGCGCCGGGGATTTACCTGCTCGCACAATAAGCGGGTTATCCGGCATTGTTCTCGCGAGCATTTCGCATCACGCGACTGCATATTTCGTCGCTGGTTCTTCTGGAACGATGAACATTGACGTTGATGTCTCAAGCTCTCCGAAAGGCGCAGCGGTTTCTTACAGGCAGCGAACTGATCCTGAGTTCTACCCACTTGACCACGAAACTGATTGGAGAATCCCGAACCTGTATAGAGCAACATATTTCATTCGATTTCAAAAGGCGGGTTGTAAAGAGCAGGTGCTCACTTTCGAGGGAGGCTCTAGTACGAGCACAAGCGTCCACGCCGACTTGGTGTGCCAAGGCCGCAAGCAATGAAGATCTCAGTCCGGCAATATTACGAGGGATTCGTCAGCCTATGGGGAATTGCCGCGGCCGCTCCCTTTGTGCCACCGCTCCTTCACTTTTTCATGCCGGACTCAAGTGTCGCTGCCGCGTATCTTTATCCACCGCTCGGTGACATCGAATGGATTGCAATAGCCGCCACTGTTGGAGTTCTCCTAGCTAGCACTTTTGTTGTTTTCACATGCTGCCAATCCAGACGAAGGATACACCCGAGCATACCTCTGCTGATGGCGTTCGGGTCTGCGATCGGCATGTGCGTCTTGATCGTTCTTTACGTGCACTACGTCAGACGCATTCCAGTGACGAGCGCCTCGTTAGAGGTGCCAGTGTCCATCGGATATCAGAGAACTGAGGTAGCCCTTAAGAACTATCCGCAGTGGAACGATTGGAAAATGCTCCAGGATGCTGGTCCTCGTGAAGAGCAAATACAGGTGCTCTGGACCCAACAATCAATATGTGTCGTCCGAGTCCTTCTCTGGCTGTTTCATACTCTGACGGTGGCCTGCTTCCTCTCCCTCGTAAGTCTAGCCGTCTACCAACACTCAGCCGAGTCGACCTCCATTGAACCCCAAAAGCACTAAATACAGCGTCCGCTGCGGATGGCGAGAAACAGGGTTCGAGAACATCGAATCATCGATTGCCAAGATGCAGTAGCTTATTCTGACAATCATGGGGCTCAATCTACGTGACTAGACCAACCGTGCTTACGCGACTGGGCACGCCACTCGTTGCCGGGTTGTGCGGTGCCGTCATTTTTCTGGCGTTGTTCGCATACCTCGCCGAGGAGATGAACGAAGGAGACACGCGCCACTTCGACGATACGGTTCGCCTGTTTGTGCACGCTCACTCCTCCACGGAACTCACCCGCATCATGCGGTTCTTTTCTCTAATCGGCTCGCCGCTCGTCGTCACTCTTGACCGCGCTGGCAGCCTGCATCGTGTTATGGTTTGCCGGTCATCCGCGCCGCGCAATCCTGATCGCTGTTACCGCCGGCGGAGGAAGCTTGTTGATGTGGGTGTTGAAAATGGGCTTTCATCGACAGCGCCCCGAACCCTTCTTCGATACGCGCCTGCCTGCGTCTTACAGTTTTCCCAGCGGCCACGCCATGCTTTCGTTCTGCCTGTGTCTTTCGGCTGCAGCGCTGTTCTCAGCCAGCCAGAAGAAGCGACTGGTTCGCGTGGCCATCTGGGTTTTCTGGGTCAGCCTCTCGGGTGCTATCGGCTATTCGCGGATATATCTCGGTGTCCACTATCCCAGCGATGTAGTCGCCGGTTATCTTGGCGCGCTTGTCTGGTCGCTCACTGTGGGCAGCGCGTATCAGAAGTGGCGTAAGGCGCCAGCGCTGCCGGTGGTCTGATTCAACCTGCGGGAAACAAGAACCTCAGCATCGGCCTGACGCGACCAGCCCAGCTCGCCTCATCGTGGGTTCCCTCATGCACCTTCTCAAAATGCATCGTCTCCCCGGGACGCCATCCGTTCGCCTTGAGTCGTCGCGCCAGATGCTCGACGTCCCGGAGTGTCCGCTGTCCCTCGTGGTCGCCGACATCGAGCCACACCCGCGGCCGCTCCCATAGTTGCGGAGAGTGCTCGTTCAGGTAGCCAAGAATGCTTTTGTGATTCCACCACACGCTCGGCGACAGCAGCGCCAGCCGGCCAAAAACGTGAGGATGCCGCAGCCCCAGATAGAGTGTCACCAATCCGCCGAGCGAAGAGCCACCCATCCCGGTGCTCTCGCGATCCTGTCGCACGCGGTAGTCGTTCCGCGATCCACGGCATCAGTTCGCGGGTCAGCAGATCGCCGTAGTTGTTTGCCTCGCCGCCGCCCATCTGCCAGTTGTATTCGTGGGTGTATTCGGCCAGCCTGCGGTCGCCCGTGTTGTAGATGCCGACGATGACCAGCGGCTCAACCTCGCCAGCTTCGATCGCACTGTCCGCGTGCTCCATCACCCTCCACGTGCGCCCCTTCACGAATGAAGTCTGCCCATCGAAGAGGTTCTGTCCGTCATGCAGATAGAGCACCGGATAGATGCCGATCCGGCTCGTCATCATACCCCGGCGGCACATAAACAATTACATCGCGATCATTTGGCAAATAGATACTTTTAAAAGCTTTATGCATTCGCAATCGCGGATGCGGCGTCGCTGCTTCCAACTCTGCCAGCAGGCCGTCGCTTGCGTCTTCGTTTATCCGTGGGTTTGTCTGTGGCTCCAGGTTCAATCCGCTTTGGTTCCTTTGTTCTCGTTTGATGGTCAGGCTGCAGTTTGAATACCGGCGTAGCGGCCGATGGATGACAGAAAAGACCTGCCTGTGGCTGTTACAGTAACAGGAAACCTGCGCTTCTCAAATCGCCCCGACAGGAGCAAACTCCAACTCATGAACCGCGAGTACCACAAGTGGTATTCCAGCCGCCTCGGTCGCGACATGGAACTGCTCGTCTTCGGCCATGCCGGACTTCCCGTTCTCGTCTTTCCTACCTCCGGCGGCCGCTACTACGAGTTCGAAGATCGCGACATGATCGGCGCTGTCGCGGGCCGCATTGAGCATGGCGACCTGCAGTTCTTTTGCGTCGATTCGGTCGACATGGAGAGCTGGTACAACCGCGATGTTCCGCCACGCTGGCGCATCGCCCGCCATGTGCAATACGAGGATTACCTCATTCACGAAGTCGTTCCGCTTGATCCGCAAAAAGAACCGGGATCCGCATCTTGTTTCGCTTGGCTGCAGCTTTGGCGGCTACCACGCTACCAACATCGCGCTGCGCCATCCCGACATCTTCACCGGACTGCTCACCATGTCCGGCGCGTTCGATCTCTCCAACTTTCTCGGCGGCTATTACGACCAGGATTGCTACTTCAATCTCCCCACTCACTATTTGCCCAATCTTGCTGATCCCTGGTTCTTTGACCACTACCGCCGCAACACTTATATTCTTGCCACTGGCTGGGACGACCAGTGCCTCGGCCAGAACCAGAACCTCGACCGCATCATGAGCTCCAAGGGAATTCCGCACAAGCTCTACACATGGGATACGTATAACTCCCATGATTGGCCCACTTGGCGGCGCATGGTTCAGGAATATCTTTAACGTCCGGAATCAGGGAATTGTAGAATACATGAATACAGGATGCCGTCGCGGCATCTCGACTGATCAATTGCCCGGACGGTTCAGTGCACGCAAAACTGCACCGAAATAGAAAACTAGTTGCATCTGTACAACTGTTCAACTCGGAACTGACGACTTAAACTGGTCTACTGACAACTGTTTATCCAGGACTTTCCCCAATGAGCGAACTCAATCCATACGCAAAGTTTCTTGACGGCCGTCCTCTTGAGGTCATCCTCTCTGCCACCTCGCACGAGATCGCGAACAAGCTCCAGATGATCGGTCACGACAAGTCCAGCGAGCCTCCCGCACCCGGCAAGTGGTCGCCCGCAGAAATCGTCTGCCACCTCGCCGACTGCGAAATTGCCTTCGCGCTTCCGCCTGCGCCAGACTCTCGCGGAAGACCATCACGTCCTGCAGCCCTTCGATCAGGACAAGTGGGCCGCACCCTACAAAGGCATTCCAGCCAAGGACGCGCTTGCCGCCTTCACCGCTCTGCGCAACTGGAATCTCTTGCTCATTGCAAAGGCCCTGCCCGTCTCTGCTTCCAAGCCCGTCACGCATCCCGAGCGCGGGACCATGACATTCCAGACCATCGTCGAAACCATGGCTGGCCACGATCTGAATCATCTCGCCCAACTCAAGCGCATCGCGACGAAGTTAGTGTTTGCGCGCAATATCGCAGAGCATGTCCGAGTGGATGTTCAACCCCAGGTTGGTCATGTTGTAAAAGTGCTCGCTTGCCACGAGCCACACAATCTCGCAGATTGCCCGTTCGGAGTAATGATTTCTGCAATCGCGCGAACGTCTCCGGCATCAACTGACTTGTAACGCGTCAACTCGGTCGCGTAATCCAGCGCAGCCCGCTCGGCCTCGTTGAAGAGCGGGCTCGTCTTGTATTCTGATCGAGCGCATCAAACTTTGCCTCGTTCATCTGCGCCTTGATCACGAACGATGCGGCCGATGTCAATGCAGAACTCGCAGATGTTGATGTGCGCCACCTGTTCGCGGATCAGCATAAGCGGTTTCGGGCGGCAACTCCAGTTTCTTGTCGAGCTTGGCGATCTTTCCGACAAACATTCCGAATGCGGCAGGCATGCGCGCATACACCACCTTGACGGGCGTCGGCACCTTGCCGAACTGACGACGGGCCATGGCAGTAAGCGAGCCGTCATGACTGCGCCTTTCGGATTTTCAATGGGGGGAAGAAGCGTGTCCATCGTGTCCATCAGTTGACCTCATGTTGATCCATTCAGCTACCCTGGCATCCATCCATAGCTGATCGAACCTGCCTTAATTGACTCCGCAGACCACGGCGCGGATTCCAAAAAACTCGAGTCAAATCGCATTTTTCTCTGCAAGAATTTCCGGATCCTCTCGTTCCAAGGCAGAGGCGCGATCCTGGGAACCTTTTTGACTTCACGGGGTCCAACGCAATAGCGTTTCGAGTTAGCTGTCTCCATTTGTGCCAGTTGTACCCGGTCTGGGCCCGGACTGCGCAGCCATGCGCATCGCTCGGAGGAGGATCGATGCGTCTCTGGGTCACCGCGCTTTGCCTTGCCACTTTCAGCTCCTACCCTCACTGCCCAATCCAACCCGGGCACCATCGCTAAACCAAGCCTCCCGCGCCGAAGGCGCGCTCAGCCGCACCCCAGGTGGCGCCGAAGGCGCAGTTGGCCGCACCGCAGGTGCCGCCAGGGGCAAGGATCTGCCGGTGCGCAAGGTCGTTCTCTACAAGAACGGTGTCGGCTACTTCGAACATGCCGGAACGGTCAGCGGCAATCAGCGCGTCACCATCGACTTCACTTCGCCGCAGCTCAACGACGTGCTGCAGTCGCTCACGGTGCTCGACGAGGGGGGCGGCCGCATCGCCGGCGTCAATTACAACTCCACCACGCCGCTTGCCGAACAGCTCAAGACACTGTCTCTCGGAATGAATGAAGACCCCACGTCGACGGATCTCTTCGGCGCACTTCGCGGCCAGACGCGTCGAAGTCACCGGCGGACCCTCTTCAGGTCTGGGCGGCACCCATCACCGGCCGGCTCATGTCGATTGAAACGCGCACGGAAAAGAGCGGCTCCGACGAGAATGCTTCGATCCGTCGACAAGTTCTATCTCACCGTCATCGCCGGCTCGGGAGCGGTCCGCGTCATCGAACTCACGCCCACGCTCAGCGTGCGCCCAACCGATCGCAAGCCTCCAGGGAGAGCTCGATCGCTATCTCGAGCTGCTTTCGACGACCCACTCCACCGGCCTGCGCCATCTCACGCTCGACGCGCTCGGCACCGGCCAGCGTCAGCTCCACGTCAGCTACATCAGCGAAGTGCCGGTGTGGAAAGCCACCTACCGCATGGTCTTTCCTCGCGAGGCCAACGGCAACGCCATCGTCCAGGGCTGGGCCGTCGTCGATAACACCGTCGGCGCCGACTGGGATAATGTTCAGCTTTCGCTCGTCGCCGGTGCGCCGCAGAGTTTCATCCAGCCGATTTCGCAGCCGCTCTACACGCGCCGGCCAGAGATTCCCATCGCCACGGATGCGCAGACCACTCCGCAAACCCACGAAGCCGCAGAAATGCAGAACGCGCCTCTAAGTGTTGAAGCCTCCGCTGGCGCAATCGGTGGACCTCAGCAATTGAAGGAATCAAGAAAGGATAAGTCGCAATACCAGTTTCACGGCGGGTCAAGCCAGACCGTTACAGTCAACGGCCAGAACTTTGCAAGTCTAGCGGCGGCATCGCCCGGAGCCTCGGGTGCACTCGGCGCAGTTTCAGGCTACAACGGCGTCTACCGCCCAACGACGCCATCTCCGAAGGCGATGTCTCCACCAACGCCTTCGACGACTTCTTCGAGTACTCCCTCACCCAGCCCGTCACCATCCACAAAAACGAGTCGGCCATGGTGCCGATCCTCCAGCAGGAACTACCCGCCGAGCACGTCACCCTCTGGAGCCGCAACGAGCCGCGCCCGCTCCGCGCCGTCTGGCTCGAAAACAAATCCAAAGCTCACCCTCGACTCCGGCAGCTTCTCCATCTTCGAGAGCGGCGAATTTGCCGGCGAAGGTCTGCTCGATCCCATCCACCCCGGCGAACGCCGCCTGCTCTCGCTACGCCGCCGACCAGGCCACGCGCGTCAAAATCTCCGACATGGAAGGCAAGCGCACGCTCCACCATCTGCAGATCCGCAAAGGCCTCGTCATCGAGCATTATATGGACGTCTCATCGACGACCTACTCCGCCACCAACTCCGGTGACGAGGATCGCGTTGTCCTGCTCGAGCATCCGCGCCGCAACAACGGCTGGTCACTCGACGATGGATTAAAGGCCGCCGAAACCACGCCCGACCTCTATCGATTCCGCCTTGCCGTCAAGGCGCATGCAACAGAAAAACTTGAAGTCCGCGAACACGGACCCGAATTCACGCAGGTCTCCATCGATCCCAACCAGAACACCAATGCCTATCTTCTCGATCTGGTAAAACGCGTGCCCGATGCGGAAACGCAACTCAAGCCGATTCTCGACGCGCAGGCCAAACTCGCCGACCTCGACCAGGCTCTCGCCGACGCCAGGAAGCAGGAAGAGACCGCCGCTACCGACGAAGCCCGCGATCGCGAGAACCTTACCGCGCTCAAAGGCAACGATGCCGCTCACCGCTTCGTAGATGAGCTGAATCGCGCTGAAGACCTGCTGCAGTCCACGCGTAAACATACCGCTGATCTCGAACAGCAGAAAGCCGTCGCGGTTGAAAACCTTCGCGCCCAGATCAACGCCCTCAACTTCGACTGGGACGCGACCACGAAAAACTAACCCGTCCAACCGAGGTCATTTGCTTGAACGGCATCAAGCCCCCAAATTCCTGGCTGCCCCAGGTCTCGCTTTGAGACCTGGGGTTTTTCTCCTTGGGCCAACCCGTCAGCGATGCTTCCTTTCAACATTTGACCCCAACGTAAAACGGCCCCGAGGCGATTACCATCGGGGCCGTTCGCGACCAAGAGATTAGGAGAAGTAAACGCTGCTTGTCGGCGTCACATTCAGCCTGCGATCCGGAACCTTTCCGGATCCTCGCGCCGACCGACCGATGCAACATCGATGCAGTCAGCTCGATTCGTTTCCCGCCCGATCAAACGTCCGGGGAGTTGGTACGCAAAGTATATCCAACCAACCCAAAAAGCGAACCTTACAAAAGTCACCACAATCCGTCACCTGGGCTAGACGTCAGAAAGCTTTTGCCTTACCGCTTCGCCGAAGGCTGTTGGGACATAACGGGTGACGAGAAAAGGCTCATTGGACCAGCTCCATGCAGTCCAGCCGATCTCAAGCTCTTCCGTGTAGCGCATCAGGCTTTGAACGAATTCAAGATCGCCCGGAGTTTCGCCGCCTCCAAACTCTCCAACAAAGACCGGACTCGATTTCGACAGATTGCCGAAAGCTCCTGCCCAATTCCTTCCCTTGTTCGGGTAGACGTGGGTTGAGTACACAATGTTTTCCATGTCCATCGGCATCCCGCGCAGATCATAGGCCCAGTTGGTTCCGGCGACGAACACCAGGGCATCCGGGTTCTCGTCCCGAACTGCCTGCGTGAGCTTGCGTGCCCAGGGCTGCCATTCCTTCATGGTCACGCTCTTCTGCCCCGGAGGATACGTCGTACCGTCCTCCTTGTTGAGAGGAAAGGGATCATCGTCCAAACGGTCGTGCGGCTCGTTGAACAAATCGTAAAGAACAGCAGGTTCGTTTCGATATCGTCGGGCAAGCGTGGTCCACAGCTCGAGTGATTCGATATTCGGCAGCGGGGCGACGAAATTGCGATTGCCGCCATAGACTCGATCCGCATCGAGCCATTGCAGATCAAGCAACGTATACGCGCCGAATAGCGAAGCCCAGTAGATTACCTGGTCGATTGCCTTTTGATAATCCTCACCAGAACGTCCCTGCCGCCCACGAAGAACAAAATCCTGGTTGAACGGAAGGCGGATGATATTGCAACGCCACTCTTTGACGATGAACTCAATTTCGGGCCTGGAAAACGAGGCTCCGGACAAGAAGCCTTGTTCATCGGGTCCGGCGTATTCCAAACCGGAGCGGTTGACGCCGCGCAACAGGATTGGTTCGCCGGTGGCAATGCTGATGATGCGATTTCCCGATGTTCCCAAGGCAGCTAGGCCGTTGGAAAGCTCACCATTCATGAAGCTTCTCCAATCTCCGAACCCAGGAACCGGATATACAGATTCCTTGCCTCTCGGTGCAAGATTGCGTTCGGGCGTATTTACGCGGCTCGGAAATCATCGCTTCATCTTCGAAAACACTCGGAGAATCTGAACGCAGTCCAAAGTCTGCGGAAAGAGCGGTCTAGACTTGCGGGTGAATCGAAACTGTCATTGCCGAGTGAGAAATCTCGCCCGGTGCTAAGATTAAGGTATGAAGAATGAATGGACCAAGTTCAACCCCAAAGATCCCAACACCCATCCCAAGGACAATTCGCGCGTGGAGATGAAGCACGCGGATGGATCGCAATCCTCCGGGGGATTTCTGCGGGGCCACTTTCTTCAAGGCGGAGTCATCTCCGCCAGCGGCGTCGGCAACGCCATGCGCTGGCGCTATGTGCAATAGATCTGGCCTTCTAGCCGCCTGACCTGTCTGGTTCAAGCTCCAGATGTATAGTCAGCTTCCAAAATGTGCGGACACGTTGATGTCAGCCGCATCGAGCCCCCGTCAGCTGATTTCAGCAGCGGGCTTCTTCATCGCAAACTCAATCACCCGCGCCGTACGCTCCTCATCCTCGCCCGACGAAATCATTAAGTCATACAAGTGCGGATCGTTCCATTGCTTCCCGAACCGCAGCTTCAAGTAATGCACTCGTTCGGCGTCCACGTCGCGAATGCGTTGCTCGACGTTTGCGCCCGGCTCAAGCCGCGTCCTGAGTCGATGAATGCGTATCTGCCTGGGCGCGTACACAAACGCATGAAACACATCGGCCTTCGACTGCAGAATGCACTGCGCTCCGCGGCCCACGATCACGCAATTTCCCGCCTCGTATGCGTGCTGGATAATCTGCTTCGTCAAGTCCGTCATAACGTCCGGGTCGAAGCATTTCTCCTGCTGAAGAGCCACTCCTGCCGCCATAGCTGCCCCACGCATGGCCTGGCGGTTCATGCGACTGAGCCACCCCTCGACATGTTCGTCAAAACGGCTCACCACGCCGGCATCCACGTGCGCCTCGCAGGCGATTTCATCAATCAGCGCGCCATCCAGCAACTTCCATCCCAGCCGCTTCGCAATTGACTGCGCGATCCTGCCGCCTCCGCTCCCAAACTCCCGCGAAACCGTCAACACCCGGTAGTCCATCGAACGCCTCCTTGTTCCGCCGAACACCAAACCCTACGCCCGGCGATCCCACCCGGCAGTGATACACCTCACCGACTGCCATCCTTTGCAGTGAGACGAAAACGACTCGCCCGCAAACAAAACGGGCCACGCTCAATAAGCGCGGCCCGCAGAATGCTTACGCGTTAGATCAGTAAATGACCTTCAGCGCGAATTGGAAGATACGTGGCTGAAAGGTGCTGGTGATCTGTCCGCCGCCGGTTGGGTTGCCGGTGATGGTCGATACCGGGACCGAGCCTCCCAAGCCTGCAGTTGCCGAGGTCGTACCCTGCGATCCGCTAATCGTCCCCGGCAGATACAGGTTGGTGTGGTTGAAAAGGTTATAAATCTCCGTACGAAACTCCATTTTCAGGCGATCGCCAGGCAGGTTGAACTTCTTGTTCAAGGCAAGATCCGTCTCGTAGAACGGCGGAGTGCGCCCTGGATTCCGCGACGCTTTGCCGAATGGGCTCAGTACATTTCCTGAAGCATCTTTGATCGGCGGCATCACAAATGCCGAGTAGTTGATGTAGTTCACGTAACCGGTATTGGCCGCGCGCGATGAGCGGCCTTGCGTCACTTTCTTGCCCGGCACCACGTTCGGCCGGTACTCGTTCGCGCCGCGGTAGGTTGCCGAAATCTGCAGTGAAACCTGCTGTGCGGAGTTGGGTGTATAGGTCAGGTTGAAGGGCGTTCCCGCCTGCATCGTGTTAATGCCGCTGATTTGCCATCCGCCCAGTATGGCGTCTGTCAGTCCATTTGCGTTGGAAAGATACTGACGTCCGTGACCGAACGGCAGGTCATAGACCAGGCTGGTCACGTTCGCCAACGGCAGGTTGTAGTCTGATTGGCTGTAATCCGCCTTGATATTGTTGCCGTCCTGCGGAGAAGGCGTATTGCCCTCAAGCGAAGCCGAAGCATTATCCAGCGAATGCTCCCATGTGAAAGAGTTCAGGAGAGTCAGTCCAGCAACGAAGCGCTGCTCATACCGCACCTGCAGCGCGTTGTAGTTTGAGTAGAACGCATTGAGGGCTTCCGTAATATCGCTCGGCCACGCCGTATAGGGCCGCGTAAAACCGAGGGCCGGGTTCTTCTGGTTGCCGTTCAGAAACCCCTGCAGTTTCAGGCCGTGGTTGCCGACGTACGCGACGTCGAGCAGCGTATTCTTCGCCAGTTGCTGTTGCATGTCAAAGAAGTAATTCTCTACGTAGCTGTCGCGCGTATTCTTTGGAACCCACGTGATGTTGTCGGTCGCTGGGTTGAACGACGTCACGAGGCCCGATGGGTATCCCTGGTCGGCGGTGACGTAGCAACTGGGCGTCGTAGACCCCGTCGGAATGATCTGCGCCGGCAGGGGCGTGCTGCAGTGGTTCGTTGTGCTCGGCTTGATCTGTGTCACCGCCGCAAACTGTGCCTGCGGTGCGTTGATGGCCAGAATGTCTCCCGACCCCGCGCGCGTGTAGTGCACATATCCCGTACCGAAGCCACCACGAATCGCGGTCTTCGATAAAGGTGCGTAGGCAAACCCGATACGTGGCGACCAGTCATTGAGGTCAGGATTCACCAACGTCTTGCCGTATACCCCTCCTGGCCGGACCGGCGTGATTCCGTTTCCGGCCACTGCTCCCGGCGTAATCGTCAGCACGGTCTGCGACGCAGGATCGAAGTTGGAGATGTAGTTCTTCTGCTCTGAATACGGCGAGCCGTACTCCCATCGCACACCCAGGTTCAGAGTCAGACTCGGAGTGATCTTCCAGTCGTCCTGTGCGTAAGCGCTGTGCATCGTCTGGCGCAGGTGCACGACAAAGTAGTTCGCCAGCTGATAGCTTGTCGTCGTTCCAAACAGGAAATCCGCCCAGTACGTGTCGGTCACTGGAGCTGTTGGCGCCGCACCGCCGCTTGCAGTGGTTGCGCACAACGGCGAGATCGCCGCAGTGCACAGGCTATAGCCGCTGCCGTAGGTGAACGAGCCATACAGTGGATTGTTGTCGTTCACTGCCATCCACATGTGCTCGTACTCATATCCGAATTTCAGTGAGTGTTTGCCTTGCACCCAGGCGAAATTGACTTTCGGATCGAGTAGCGACGGATTCTGCCACTGCGGATTGGTGCTCTGTCGACCAAATCCTGTAAAGCCGCTGATGCCCACCGACGGCAGGCCGCCGGCCACAATCGGATTGTTCGGCAATCCGGGAATCGTGAAGTCGTTCTGCCCGATCGACAGCGTGTATTTGCCGGCCTTTGTCCGCGAAAGACCAAGGCGAGCATCCACGATCTTGTCGGCTCCAAACGTGTGGGTGTACCCCAGCGCCACCTGCTGATCCAGAATGCGGATTGTCCCGTTCGTCTGCCCATCCAGCGGTAGCGGAATCGTGGGATTGTTTACGCCCGTCTCTTTGCGATCGCTCACGCGCAGAAACCAGGAACTGTTCGCGTTCTGCTGATAATCCAGGCGAAGATCGCCCTTGTCCGAGTTGTCGGTGAAGGGAACCTGCGCCGAGTAGTCGTTCGAATTCAGACCCGTTGACGGTACGCCGGCCGTCGGCAGCTGCATTTGCGAATTTCTGGAAGTAGCCGAGAATCTGGGCCGAGAGCGGATTGATTGCGCCCGCCGGAATCGGTGCGCCAGCCGGATAAGCAGCTCCCGTGACAGGATTTCTGACTGGCACGACCAGGTTTCCATTCAGTTCATTCTGCGTCGGCAGCGTCAGCACATACAGCGGCCGCAGAATCTGCCGGAATCCTTCGTAGTCCAGAAAGAAGAACAGCTTGTTCTTGACGATCGGACCGCCGAAGTTCCCACCGAACTGGTTGCGATTGAAGGTCGGCTTCTGGAAGGGAACCGTTGTTCCGGTATTGCTCACCACGTTCGGCTTGAAGAATCCCGCCGCATTGAAGACGGTGTTGCGCAGGAATTCATAGACCGTTGCGTGGAAAGTATTCGTGCCGCTCGCGGATGCCACGTTGACCGTCGCGCCCGACGACCGGCCGTACTCCGCGCTTTCGTTGTTCGTCACCACGTTGAACTGCGCCACCGAATCCGGCGCGATGGCAATGATCTGGTTGTCGAATCCCTGGTTGCTCTCGCCGTACGCGTTGTTGTCCATGCCATCGAGCAGGTAGTTGTTGAACATGCTGCGCTGGCCGTTCACGTTGTATGCACCCTGGCGCACCAGGCTGCTGATGGAACTTGTCGTCGCCGCCGTCGGCGCCTGTCGCGAACCCGTTACCAGCCCCAGCAGATCAGAGAAGTTGCGGCTCACCAGCGGCAGCGCCTCGGTTTGATATCCCGATATCGTCTGCCCGCGCTCGCTCGTCTCCGTCTCCACCTGCAGCGCGACATCACTCACCTCAACCGTCGTGGTACTCGCCTGCCCTACTTTCAGCGTTAAGTCAATGCGTGCACGACCGCCCACCGCGATCGATATGTTTGTTGCTTCCGCCGGTGCAAACCCCTGTGCCTCGGCCTTGATGCTGTAGATGCCCACCCGGAGCGAGGGAACCTCGTAATCGCCCGAGCCGTTCGTCATCACCTTCATGGCGATGTCTGTATTCACGTTTGTGACAGTGACAGCGGCATTGGCTACTACTGCGCCGGTTGCATCGTGAATGGTGCCTGTCAGGCTGCCATCCTCATATTGCGCTCGGGCTGTCGCCCCAAAGAGTGCAACACACAGGCCAACCGCAAAGATGGACTTGAAAGGAATGTTTTTCATGATGCGCCGAGCCTAACGATCCGTTGTCATGAGTCTGTGAAACGGCGGTGAACAGGATGTAAATTGGTACGCTTCGTGCCTGATATCGAACGGCTTTTCCACGCTCGCTTCATCCAGAACAGCGCTCCCTCTGTCTAGATCGCTTGCCGTACACTGTTCACATCGTTTTGGGATTTGCCCCATCCATCGCGCAACCCGCCCCGGAGGCTAAGGGATGAAAAAAATCGGTGTCCTGTTCGGCATGGAAAACAGTTTTCCCGGTGCGCTCGTTGAACACATCAATGCCCGCAATATCCCCGGCATCCATGCCGAGTTCGTTGAAACCGGCGCCGTCCACCTCGACAAGCCGGCGCCATACGCCGTCATCGTCGACCGCATCTCCCACGACATCCCTTTCTACCGCGCCTACCTCAAACACGCCGCGCTCAATGGCACCGTCATCATCAACAATCCCTTCTGGTGGTCGGCCGACGACAAGTTTTTCAACTACACTCTCGCCGCTAAACTCGGCGTTGCGGTTCCTCCAACCGTTATCCTGCCCCACAAGAAACACCCGGAAGGAACCACCGACCGCTCCATGCGCAATCTTGAGTATCCACTCAACTGGGACTCGGTTTTCAGCTACGTCGGTGAACACGGATTCATGAAGCCTGTTGATGGCGGAGGATGGCGGGATGTCTATCACATCCACAATCGCGAAGAATTCTTCCGCGCCTTCGATCAATCGCGCGATCTCTGCATGCTCTATCAGAAAGCCGTCAATTTCAACGAGTACTTCCGCTGCTACGTCGTCGGCCAGAGCAAGGTCCACATCATGCCCTACGACCCGCGCAAACCGCATCACGAACGCTACATGCAGAATCCGCCCGCCTACGACAAAAAACTCCTCGACCGCGTAGAAAAGGATGCGCTCATTCTCTGCCGCGCCCTGGGCTACGACCTCAACACCGTCGAATTTGCTGTAGAAGACGGCATCCCCTACGCCATCGACTTTATGAATCCCGCACCCGACGCTGACCTGCACTCGGTAGGCCAAGCCAACTTTGACTGGATCATCAAGGAAGTGGCCGACATGGCCATCGCCAAAGCCGCAGACGCACCCGCGCCTCCCAAAGAACTCCGCTGGTCGGCCTTCCTCTCCGGGACCGCCGCCACTGCAGAACCCAAGAAAGCCGCTGCCAAGAAATCCACTGCAAAGAAGTCCGCCCCGAAGCCTGCAAGAACCACCGCCTCGGAATAGCACCACAAACCTGGGTGCCCCAGGTCTCGCTTTTGAGACCTGGGACTCTATCCCGAAACGACATAACAACAACACTGCGTGCCCACATGCGCCGAGTGCCATTCATGCTCCTGTTTGCGCATGAGTAGGAAACCACGAACCCAACCAGTTTGCGACCAACCCAGCCAATCCACTTCAGTGTCAAGAGTCCGCCGCGAAGTTATTTCAAATCTCCTTTCGATTCCGACACTTTCCGGCCACTAGACTTTGCAGATAATTAGCGGCTCTTCGCTCACAATGGGTTCATGCACAGTTTCAAATCCAATCCGCGCACCCAGATCTCGCGCATTGATAGTTGGGCGAGACGGGGGTACCCCCACCCCCCCTCTAAAATTTGCAGTTTTCCACAGTTTGTTTGCGTGTTTTTTGTTGCTCGAACTACGACCAAATTGGTCCGGACTTCTTCTCTTCATGCCACCTTGCGAAAAGTAAGGTTGTACCGGTACGGCCCCGTCAGCGGATGATGTCCGGGCTTCAATGGCTGTACCCCATGAAAGCGCATGCGCGAAGGTCCGCCCCACACGATCACGTCGCCATGCTCCAGAAGAATGCGCGTCGTCTTGTCTGTGCGCTGAAACCCGCCGAGCAGAAAAATGCACTCCAGCCCCAGCGAGATCGACACGATTGGCTGGTACAAATCAAACTCGTGCCGGTCCTGGTGAATACCCAGTTTTGTGCCCGCCTGGTAGCGATTGATGTGGCAGGTGTCCGGCCGGAACTGCGGAAACCCCGACCGCACTGCACAGCGAATTGCAAAATCCGACAACTCGCGCGGCATCGCCGGCCACATCCGCCGCACACTCGGATTCTGCGGATCCCACCGCCGCCGAAAAGCCTCAGGCGTTCCGCAGTCCGACACCATCACCGACATCGGCAGGCCACTGGGAGTCGTCGCATGATGCAGCGGAGCGGCGGAAAGAATAGTTTCGACGGCTGTGAAGAATTCCGCATCCTGCGCCAGCGCGAGGCCTCGCATCAACACTGCGCCCGGAAAGAGTTCCTCATGCGTAGGGTCAGCGGCAAGTTGGGAAAAGAGATTCATCGCCCAGAATCATATTAGCTCAAAGGCGAAGAAAAAGCGAAAGAATTTTCAGGGTCGATTCTGTCTAAATCCCGGTCCCTGGCTTATCAGTTCCTCAACTTCTTCATCCGTAGTGGGCCCGAATTCCCGATAAAACAGGCTCACCGCCTCGAGCGGCTCCGGCATCATGGCGCACACCACCTGGTCCGCCTCATGCTCCAGTTCCGCGCACGTGCTTTTCGCCCCCACAGGCACCGCTACAACCACGCGCCTCGCCCGGCCTTTGACTGCCCTGATCGCCGCCCGCATGCTTGCGCCGGTCGCCAACCCGTCGTCGACGAGAATGACTGCGCGCCCTTCAATGTCCACCGCAGATCGACCTTCGCGATAGAGATTCTCGCGCAGTTCCATCGCCTGCGTCTCGCGTTCGATCACTTGCTCCAGGGCCTTCTCCGACACCCGGCACGAACGAACGATGTGCTCGTTCAGAACCACGCGTCCGCCACTTGCCACCGCACCCATCGCCAACTCTTCTTGCCCCGGCACCCCAAGCTTGCGCACCACGAGGATGTCCAGCGGAAGCCCGCATGCGCGCGCCACCTCAAACGCTACCGGTACTCCGCCGCGCACCAGCCCAAGCACAACCGCATCCTTCAAATCAGGCAGCACCGCCACCAACTCGCCCAGCACGATCCCTGCCTCACGCCGATTCTGAAAAATCATTTCACCCACGCGCAGGATTGTATTCCTGTCCACTGCCCACAGGGCATTGTCCACCCATAAGCAGCACAGGGAACCGAGTACTGAAACTGAGGAGCGTGAACTTGAAACTGAGAGCTCTCATCTACAATTGCGCAAAGAAGTCCCGAGGTCATCATCCATGCGGCCATCCTTCTCTTTAGGCATCGAAGAGGAATATCAGACCATCGACCCGGTCACACGCGATTTGCGCTCTCACATCGAGACTGAAATGCTCGAGGAGGGCAAGCTTCGCCTGCAGGAGCGTGTGAAGGCCGAAATGCACACCTCGGTGGTTGAGGTCGGCACCCGCATCTGCAAAAACATCGACGAGGCCCGCGAAGACATCTACGAGCTACGTCGCGAGATGGTCAAGCTGGCGCGCGAACACAATCTCGAACTCGTCGCCGGCGCCACGCATCCTTTTGCCGACTGGCGCACTCAGGAAATTTATCCAGACCCTCGCTACCACCAGGTGGTCAAGGATCTGCAACTCGTCGCCCGCGCCAACCTCATCTTCGGACTGCACGTCCACGTCGGCATTGAAGACCGTGAAGCCGCGATCCGCATCATGAACTCGATGCGCTACTTTCTGCCTCACATCATGGCGCTCGCCACCAACTCGCCCTTCTGGCTCGGTCTGAATACCGGCTACAAAGGCTATCGCGCCAAAGTCTTCGAAAACTTCCCCCGCACCGGCATCCCCGACGCCTTCTCCAGCTACTCGGAATTTGAGAACTACGTCAGCCTCCTTGTCCGCACCAACTGCATCGACAACGCCAAGAAAATCTGGTGGGATATCCGCCCTCATCCGTTTTTCAACACCGTCGAAGTCCGCGCCTGCGATATTCCGTTGCGCGCTGAAGAGACGGTCGCCATCGCGGCGCTCATCCAGGCCACGGCTGCCTATATCTATCGGCTCCATGCCGCCAACCAGGATTTCCGCCAGTATGCGCGTCCGCTGCTGATGGAAAACAAATTCCGCGCCGTCCGTTACGGTCTCGACGGCAAGCTCATCGACTTCGGCCGCCAGGCGGAAGTGCCCGAGCGCGATCTCCTTGAGGAGTATCTGATCCTCATCGACAGGGAAGTGGATGAACTCGGGAGCCGAGAGGCGATCAACGGTATCCGCAAGATTATGCAGACTGGCACCGGCGCCGATCGCCAGTTAAAAGTCTTCGAAGAGTCAAAAGGTGACCTGAAAGCCGTAGTCGACTATATGGCCGAAGAAACCCGCGCCGGGCTATAGAGACGATGCCGCTATTTGACTTGCTTCACGATAATTGCACCAGCGATGAATGAGCGACGGTATCCGGCGGAATCAAATGTACTTCGGTCGAAGATGGTTGATTGGATTTCTCTGGCTGCTGCTTTCCATCGCCGTCGCGCCAGCACAGCAGCCCGACGTTTCCGCCATCGTTCGCGGTCTCGATGCCGCTAACCAGTCCCGCTTCGACAACGTCATCAGCTTCACTGATATTGAGCACTACACCGTCTTTCGCGGGAGCGATCAGACTCACCCTGCCGCCGAAATGACCGTCCGCATGACTTACACAAAAGGCATTGGCAAACGCTACATCATCCTCTCGCAATCCGGCTCAAGCCTCATCCAGAGAGCCGGCTTGCAGCCGCTACTGGAGAACGAGAAGGCCATCAACGATCCAGCACGGGTCGCTCAATCCTGGTTCACCTCTTCAAACTATGAAATGACGCTTAAGACCGGCGGCCCGCAATTCATCGATGGGCGCGCGTGTGTTGCTCTCACCATCACACCGCATCGCAAGGCCCCTAACTTGATTGAAGGAACGCTCTGGGTTGATGCCGGCGATCACACGCTCGTTCAGGTAGAAGGAACTTCATCGAAGAGTCCCTCAGTGTTTGCTGGAACGACGAAGATGATGCGTCGCTATGCCAACATGCAAGGTTACGCCATGGCCACGCACGCTCGCGCAGAATCGAGCAGTATGCTCGTCGGACGTACTGTCATCGTCATCGACTACAGCGACTACCACTTCCAATTTCGTCGTTGAATCAAGCCCGGTTAACTGCGATGGCTAGACGTGATGAATCGGCTCATGAGCCTTCACTGTGGCAAAGAGCGTCTCAAGGCTCTCCCGGGTCAGACTTCCCATCGTTGCAATCTGTCCCCATCCACGCGTTCGCAGATAGTCGCTCTCATGCGCAATCCTGAAGCCAGCCCTCAGACACTCCTGTGCAAACCCCGCAGACGGCAAAGGAAAAGTTGCAATCGTCGCCGCGGCATCCTTCTCGGCGGCCAAAAGCTCTAGCCCTGCCTTGCGCATCATCTCCCGCGCCGAGCGTCCTAGTTCTTGATAGTGCATGTAGCGCGACGCGCGGGCTGCCTCGCCATCGAAGTTTTCCCGCAATGCCTGCAACGCCGCCATCACCAGGGGTGAAGGAAGGGTCGAGACTGGCCCGACACTGCGCAGTGCGGCAACCATGTCGAATGTGGGGCAAAGTGTCTTCCCTGTCAATGCCGCGATAGCTTCCTGCGAGAGAAACACAAACGCCAACCCTGCATACGAAGCCAACGCTTTGCCCGAAACCCCGCTCGCAAGAAACAGTCGCTGCCCCGCCCTGGAAGTTTCGACGGCTCCCAGGCTGCTTACACAATCCGCCGCAACGGCTGCACCATGCTTTGCTGCCAACTCCGTCAAGCGCTCCAGATCGTTGAGCACCCCGGTACTCGTCTCCAGATGAACGGCCCAGACCCACGCCGGCCTTCGTTCGAGCTCCCTTTCAATCGCTCTGAAGTTCCACGCCTCGCCCCATGCGAATCTCAATGCGCGGCAGTTCAACCCTGCACACGCCGCCTGCCGAATCAGTCTCTCGCCGAACTCACCGTTGGCAATCACTAGCCCCTCGGCGTCGCCGAATGCGCAGTGAAGGTTAGCGGCAACAGCGTCATTCGCCAGTGTCCCCGACCCGCACAGTACCACCGGTCGCAGTCCACCCATCAACTCACCAATCCGTCGTCGCAACTCCTCGTACAGTTCGATGAACTGGTGCGATCGATGAGAGATCGGAACCTCATGAAAGGCCTCGACAACTCTTTTTGACATTGCCACAGGCCCCGGCAACAGGCTGGTCGCATGACCGCGCCGCCACCGTGCCCCATACATCTGCTCTCGCTTTTCGAAGCTTTCCAAAGCGGCATCCAGCGACAGCCGCATCGGCACAAACGCCGCAGAGCCGCATGGCACAGCCGGACCCATCGCTCGGAAGCCCATCTTTTCGTACATGGGAAGCCGCTCCACGATGCCGGAAATCAGCAGATCGCTGTAGTGGTGGGCCCGCGCGTAACTCCGCACCTGCCAGAACAGCCCCGCCAAAATTGAGCGCTTGCGAAACATGGGCAGAATCGCCAACAGCCGAATCTCCAGCGGAGCCCGCAGGGCTTTCAAAGAGCTCGCGTCTTTCAGACGGCCGCTGATTGAAAATTCCGGGCCGTCGTGCGCCGAGACCATCCCTACAAGCTCGTTGCCGTGCCTGGCAATAAAGTAGCGGTTGCGACTATGAAATCTGTCGATCAGGCGGCCATCGGAAGTTTGCGGGTGTTGCCCCACTTCCTCGGCAAATATGCGGTGATTCAGGCGGTGAACCTGCTCGATTTCTTCTGCGGTCTCCGCCGGTTTGAAATGAACATCGATCATCAGATGCTGCTCCATCTCAAGCCAACAAATGTAGCACAGCCGATGAGAGCATCATCAAGTACTTTCGTGATGCGTGAGTCAGCAGACATACGTCGCAGGCAGCACTGATCGAGCGGCGTCATCCTTCAGGCGCTCGAACTACGAAATGCCCAATCGTGCTTGATTCATCGCATCAAGATCTGGCAAATCGTCATACCACGCGTAGAACGCCGCATCAAACACGTAGAACTTCTGGAATTTGATCACCGGCATCAGCGGGTCACGGGGAATTACCTGTATATATCGGATAGTACTGCCGTCGAAATTTCGATGGAGTGTCTCGCGCCTTCCGCGAATCTCGCCAAACCGGAGGCGATCTGTCTTTAAAGGCGTGCGCTTTTCGATTGCGTTTTCCGAGAGAACAATTACGGCAGTGAACACATAAACCGCCCAGCAAACGGCGAAGGCCGTAATTCCACCCCACTCCAGCAACTGCGCCGGACTCCGTCCCTGAATACCTTCGTGCTGGCTCCACAACAGCCCCAGCAGCCCTGCCAGACTGAACAGGAGAAATGCCGCTGCGAACATGCGGATCCAGGGGCTCAGCCGGTAGACGCGCTTTGCCCGAGCTCTCCCGCTCGCGTTTTCATTCCAAGCCATTCACCCCGCCCCCTAGTATCCAAGTCCCCGCACCACCGCACGAATCCGATCTGCGCTCTCGCGCAATCCGGTCTCTTCATCCACAGTCATTGGAATCGGCAACGGCGCTTCGATGCCGCCTCGCCCCACAATGCGCGGAAGGCTCAGGCACACGTCTTCCATGCCCCTGAAGCCGCGCAGCAACCCACTCACCGGCAGTACGCGCCGCTCATCAAACAGAATTGCCTCGAGGATATTGCACACAGCCAGTCCCACCGCATAGTTCGTTGCGCCTTTGCCCTGGATTACCTGGTATGCCGCCTCCTTCACATTCTTCACGATGGCGTCCTTGTCTGAGGCGGTCAGGCGGCCATGCCCCTCTACGCTCCATTGGCTCAGTGGAATTGAACCGATCGTTGCGCTCGCCCACAGAGGAATCTCCGAGTCGCCATGTTCGCCCGCAATATACGCGTGCACATTCTGCACCGCAACATTACAGTGCCTCGCAACCAGGAAGCGAAACCGCGAACTATCCAGCACAGTCCCGGACCCCACCACGCGCTGCCACGGTAAGCCGGTTAGCTTCAGTGCAATTTCGGTCACTACGTCCACTGGATTCGTCACCATCAGCAGCAGTGCATCCGGCGCCACCCGCAGCACTTCGGGAAGAATCTTTTTACAGATCTGCGCATTCGCTTCCGCCAGGTCCATGCGCGTCTGTCCCGGTTTCTGTTTTGCGCCTGCCGTCATCACCACAACGTCTGAGCCGCGCAGCACTTCAACGTCGTCTCCGCCGTCGACCTTTGCCTGTGGGACAAACAGCAGCCCGTGGTTCAGGTCAAGCACCTCCGCGTCAACTTTGGTGCGCGCGATGTCAAAAAGGCTGATCTCTCGCGCCACTCCACGAATCAGCGCGGCGTACGCAATGGTGGCCCCCACGCTTCCCGCACCTATGATTCCGATTTTTCCCATGTGCTCCCTGCTGAACTGCGAGAGTTAATTGCTTCATCAATATTCTGTAACATTGGGGCTGAATCTTTTCGGTTCTTCCGGCGTTATTTTGGCCTAATCAGCTCAATACGATCCTGCGTGCGTACCCAGGTGTTGCCTGCCATGCGACCGACGGCGTCTAGGCCTGAAGGATCGACGCGGAAGTCTTCAACAAGGTCTTCACGAACGTGAAAGCGTACCACTTCGCCCAGGACAATGACTCCACTGGCCGGCTGATCGCCCGTATAGATTACCTGCATCAGCTTGCACTCCATTTGTGCAGGGGACTCGGCTACGCGGGGCGCATGGACTAGGTCACTTGCAAGTGGAGTGAGGCCGGACAATTTGAACTCGTTTACTTCCGGACCTACCTCAGCCGCTGTGAGATTGGTCTGTGCAGCGATAGTTTCGCTCACCACGTTGATCACGAACTCGCGGGTCGCTTCCACGTTGCGCAATGTGTCTTTGCGTTGGCCGGCCTGATCGGTTCCTCCTGGGCGTAACGCGGGACAAAACAGTACAGTGGGCGGAGCCGATCCGACACCGGCAAAAAAGCTGAAGGGCGCAAGGTTGGCATTGCCTTCAGCATCCACGGTGGAGACAAGCGCGATGGGACGAGGCACGATGATGCCGGTCATCAGCTTGTAGATCTGCCGCTGCGGAAATTGGGCCGGGTCGAAGCTGAGCGTGGACTTGCGGGGCGAGCTCGAGTCACTCATTCTGTTAGCCTAGATTACCGGGGCGATGACCGCGGAATTGCGATTGGTGACATTTGATCCGCAAGGCGTGTCAAATGTGATGCCTCCAAGGAAATTCGTCTCGCCGTAACAATGTCTGGTGCACAATGATCGTTAGGAGAAAAACAGGCCGTGCCGCGCATTCATTTTCAACATCAGCTCGCCGAACTCAAGGACAAGCTTCTTGCAATGGCTGCCCTTGCGCAGCAGGCAGTTGAGTCTGCGGTCGACGCCTATATCCTCCGCGACCTGGCCCTGTGCCACTACGTCAAGCAGAACGAAACTGCCATTAACTCTGCCCAGCGTGAGTTGGATGAGATGGCGTATGAACTGCTCGCGAAAGAACAACCCATGGCCATCGACCTCCGTTTTATCCTGGCCGTGATCAAGATCAATGGCGACCTTGAGCGCATTGGCGATCAGTCGATGGGAATTTCTAAACGCACGCGCGACATCCTGAAGACAGACCAAGTCGAATTGCCAGTAGATTTCACCGCCATGCGTGAGGTGCGCGGGACGCATGATCCGGACGGCGATTTTGTCATTGCTGGAAGGCGATGCGCGCCTTGCTGACGAGGTTCGCGAGATGGACGACGAGATCGATCGCATGAACCGTTGCGCCCAGGCCGATTTGCTGAAGATGATTCAGGAGCAGCCGCAAGCGACGCAGCAAGCGATGAATGGAATGATGGTCTCACGCAGTCTTGAGCGCATTGCGGATCACGCCGCCAACATCGCCACCGATGTGATCTTCTGGATTCGCGGCGCGGACGTGCGGCATCAATTAAGCCTGTCGATGGACTGAAGAGAAGCCTCTAGCCTCCAGACTCTAGCTGAGACTCAGCTAGAGTCTGGCACATCTCTGTTTGAAAGCAGCTGCAGATCCGTTCCCTTTGGTCGGGATGACAACGACTCTTTGCGATTGTTGACCGATGACGCCAGTCTGGAAGTTGACGCATCCAAATACGGCCACGGCTTGAATGAACGTAAAAGGGCGTCAATTCCAATGGAATTGACGCCCTTTAAGATTGCAACTCGGTTGCTGCTTTCTGAGGCTACGCCACTTCAACGGGATGCGTTGCGTAATGCAAAAGGCACGCTACTGCGCAACTGGTGAGACGGGTTTCGGCGGAGTCTGCGCGGCTGGTCAGGATGACGGGGACGCGTGCGCCGAGGACGATGCCGGCAAGTTGCGCGCCACCGAGGTATTCAAGCTGCTTGGCGAGCATGTTGCCGCTTTCGAGATCCGGAACGATGAGAATGTCAGCCTGTCCGGTGACGGGCGAATTCAGATGCTTGATTTCCGCGGCATGCTTGCTGACCGCAGTGTCGAAGGCCAATGGTCCGTCAAGAATGCCCCCGGTGATTTGACCGCGATCGGCCATCTTGCACAGGGCGGCCGCTTCCATGGTGGAAGGAATCTTGGGATTCACGGTTTCAACGGCAGAAAGCAGCGCAACCTTGGGCTCGGGAATGCCAAGTGCGTGAGCCAGATCGATGGCATTTTGCACGATGTGAATCTTGTCTTCGAACTCCGGCTTGATATTGATAGCGGCGTCGGAGATGAGCAAAGTGCGAGCATACGCGGGCGTATCCATTACGAACACGTGGGTGATGCGGCGCGACGTACGCAGGCCGGTATCGCGCGCCATGGCGACCTTCATTAACTCGTCGGTATGCAGGCTGCCCTTCATCATGGCCTGGGCGCCGCCGCTGCGGCACATACTTACGCTGATCTCGGCGGCTTTAACTTCATTGTCCGCATCAAGAATCGGGTACGGCGAGATGTCGACGCCAATCTTTGCACGCCAGCGCGCGCATTTCAGCTTCATCGCCGATGAGGGTGGGCTTGATGAGACCTTCGATAGCCGCTTCAACGGCGCCGCGCAGAGCGACGTCGGAAAGCGGCCAGCAGACCGCAGTGGTGATAGCGGGCAGTGACTTGCAGCGATCCAGAAATTTATGAAAGACGTGATAGTCGGCGGGATGGCCAACCAACGGGTCGACGACAACCGCTTCGGCGAGGGGGGCAAGATCACTCATCGTGTTCATTCTCCACGGCCGGTGCGGGATGCAACCCTATCGGCCTAACGCTTTCATTCTTACGCGACCGTGGAAAATGGGGTGTGCGGAAGGTCACACTACGGCTCGAAGTCGCGCAATGCGGGACTCCGTTGCCTATTCGTGGAGTGCGTGGGAAAACGACAGCAGTTCCTTCGCTCCGCATGCCCCACTGACAATTGTCAGCGGGGTCCGAAGCTGCTCCGCTCAGGACGCAGTTTTGAAGTGCTCATTCTGCTCGCAGGGCATTGGTTGGGTTGACTTGGGACGCGCGCCGCGAGGGCAGGTAGCAGGCAAGCCAGGCAATCCCAAGCACCAATACTGTAGCGAGTGAGTAAGTCCATGGATCCATAGGACTGACCTTGAAAAGGATCGATGCCATGAATCGCATGGTGGCAAAGGCTGCGGCAACTCCGAAAACCGCCCCAATCGCAGCCAGCACCAGCCCCTGACGGACAAACATATTCGTGAGGGCGTCGCGTTGAGCACCGAGCGCCATGCGGATTCCAATCTCCCGTGTGCGCTGCGAAACTGCATAAGAAATCACGCCGTAGATGCCGACGATGCCGAGAAGCAGAGCCATTCCTCCGGCGACGCACAGCATCACGAGGGTGAAGGAAGTGCGCGCCATCGACTTGGTGTAAAGCTCGCTTACTGTACCCGGATCCGCCAGCGGCAGATCGCCGTTGATGGACCAAACTGCCTGCTGCACCTGACTCATGAAAGCTGCGGAGCCCGCGCGAGGCGAGCGAATAATAAACGTTACGCCGCGCCGTACTTCCTCCGGTTGCCCTTCGAACTTGTCCATAAACACTGGCCAATATACGGTTGCCGGGGGTTTCTGACTCACCCCGTCAAAGTAAACATCCTTTGCGATGCCGATGATCTCGCGCCAGTCATCGATGTTGGCGACGCGAATATGCTTGCCCAGTGCGTTCTCCGGTGAGCCCCAATATTCTCGCGCCAGGTTTTCCGATACCAGGGCGACAGGTCGCTTCTCGTAGGTCTCCGCCCATGTCAATTCCCGTCCGGCGACCAACGGCGTACCCATCGTGGAAAAGAATCCGGGAGACACATTGACGAAGCGGCGAATTGGCGGCAGTTCGCCTTCGCGATACGTGCGATCCTGCGCGTACAGGAGATCATTCGAATCGTTTCCGTCCATCGGGATTTCCGTGGCGTAGGCGACTGAGGAGACGTTCGGGATGGCAGCAAGCTTGTCGGCAATTGCCTGCTCCAGGTGGACTACGTTTGCCTTTTCTTTCTCAGACACTGTCGATTCAGGAACGTAGATGCGGAACTTCTGCAGCGATGCGGGATCGGCGAATCCCGGCGAAACGTTCGCCAATGCCCGGAAGGTGCGGATCATGAGACCGGAGCAGATCAACAGGACAAGTGCGAGAGCCACCTGCACGACGACCAGCGCCTTGCGTGCGCGATGCCGTTCGCGGCTCTGGCTCAGGGCGCGTCCGCCCTCACGCAGACCAGTATTGATCTGCACGCCGGAGTACTTGATTACGGGAAGCATGCCGATGACGACGCTGACGAAGAGCACGGTTGCGGCAGCGAAAAGCAGGACCGGAAAGTCGATGCCGATTTCGTGGAGGCGCGGCAGACCGGTGGGAGCAGACGCTATGAGGACACGCAGCGCCGCGAAGGCAAGCGCCAATCCGATCACGCCGCCCGTAACTCCGAGAACCGCACTCTCAAAGAGAAGGCTCATCGTGATGTTGGCGCGTCCGGCGCCGAGAGCAGAACGAACGGCCAGTTCCTGACGGCGGCCTTCAACCCGCACGAGCAGCAGATTGGCGACGTTGGCGCAGGCAACCAGCAGTACCACCACAATCGATCCCATGAGGACCCAGAGAACATTGCCTACATCGCCAACTACATCTCTCTTGAGGGTGTGAACGTTTGCGTTGATCTTGATTTTTTCGAAGATCGCTGCACTGAATCCATCTGGCGCTGGGAAGCTGTGGATGGCGATCGGCAGCAGGCGATCCAAATCTGTGTTGGCCTGTTTTAGGGTCACGCCGGGTTTGAGCTTGGCAATTCCGCGAAAACTGAAGTTGCCGAGCTTGACCTTGCTGCGATCGAGCTGCATTGGCAAGAACATTGCGGCGTCGTAGTTGTCCAGGAATTGGAAATCTCTGGGCATTACGCCGATGATCTCGCGGTTGGTGCCGTCAACGTTGAGCGTCCGCCCCACAACGGAACTGCTGCCGCCGAATTTCTTCTGCCAGTAGTTGTAGGACAGAATGATCGTCTTCGGTGCGCCGGCCGTGTCGTCGCGGCGCGTGAAAAGCCTCCCCAGAACGGGCCTTACGCCGAGCAACGGCAGCGTTCCGTCGGTTACATCCATTCCCGATACATGCTCTGGTGTTCCCACGCCGGTTATGGAGCAAGAGTCTCCGTTGTACATGCCGACGTCTTCAAGGGTGGTGCTTTGCTCGCGATCAATGAAATATAAAAACGGCGCTATGTTAAGGTCGTCTCGAAAACCGATGGTAGGTGCAGAGTGCCAGATGCCGATAAGGCGGTCGGCTTGCGGATAGGCAAGGGGCTTTAAGAGCACGCCCTCAACCACGCTGAAGACGACAGTGTTCGCTCCGATGCCGACTGCCAGCGTAATCAAGGTGATGGTGGTGAACAAGGGCGCACGAGAGAGCCTTCTGGATACTTGCTTCAACTGATCGGTGAAGAATGCCATGAGTGGCTCCTTACCCTCGGGGTATGTGCGAATTTAAACACGCGAACGCAGAGAGGCTGCGACCGTAACCAGAATTACGCGAAGAGGGAGGGAAAAGTTCGCCAGCATCGCAAATTGTGACAAAGCGGTGTAGAGGTGGGCCGAGCCGGGACGAATCGGATTCGGCCGCCGGTTTTCAGTTATTTGATCGCAACCACCATGGAGTCCGGTCCGACCAGGTGCTCGACGCGCGTTTCGCTGAAGCCGGCTTCTTTCATCCAACCCACGCAATCGGCACCGGTGTAATCGAAGCCGCCCGGTGTTTCGATCAGCATGTTCAGGCTCATCAGCAGGCCGAAAGCGTTCTTCGATCGGTCGTCGTCGATGAGAGCTTCGTAGACGATGAATGCCCCGCCGGCGAGGCAGCGCCTCGTAAGCCTTGCGGATCAGCATTTTCTTCTCGTCGAGGTTCCAATCATGCAGGATGTGACCCATCATGATTACGTCTGCTTCCGGCAGCGGATCGGTGAAGAAACTTCCCGGCTGAAAACGAACGCGATCGGAGAGACGGTTCTCCTCGACATACTCCTCAAAGATCGGCGCGACCTCGGGCAGGTCGAAGCCGATGCAAGAGAGATGCGGATTCTTGAGCGCTACCTGCACGATTAGATCGCCCTGCGCCGTGCCGCAATCGGCAACGGTTTTGTAGCTTGACCCAGGAGAACTTCGCGGCGATGGCCATGTTTGCGCCGCGGCTTACGCCAGTCATCGCGCGGAGAAAGCCTTTAAGGCGGGTCGGGTCGGCATAGAGTGCTGCGAATGTCTCCTGGTCACCGGATGCCTCGTTCTGATTCTCACCGGTGCGCAGGGCCGTTGTGAGGTGACCCCAGTGATGGAAGAGGCGCTTGTTTGCCATTTCAAGCATGCCGCCAATGTAGGAGGGCTTGTGCTTGTCGAGAAAAATGTCGCTGGATGGCGTGTTTGCATAGCCGCCATTTTGACGTTCGAGAAATCCCAGCGCGACGAGCGCATCGAGAAAGTCACGCGAGGAACGCGGGTGCAGCCCCAGCCGTCCTGTCAGCGATTCAAGGGTCTCCGGCCCCTTGGCAAGTTCGGTAAAGACCTCCATCTCAACGGCGCTCAGCAGAGTTTTTGAAGCCCAGAAGGCAAGGCCGGTTTGCAGAATGTGATCAGGTGAGGGTGCGGACATGATTTAAGTGTGCCTTTCTTGCAGTTTTGATTTGGATTCATCTTGGAGAAGCCTGTCCCGGGAGCGAACAGGAGAGCCGCGCCTGCCGAGGAAAGGACTTGAGCAGTTGCGAGTGACACGAGTGTACATGAGGAAGAGTTGGGCAGGGAACGGGACAAATTGAAGGTCTCGCAGCTTTCCGGTCTTCTCCAAAACTGGTATGCTGCGTGCGCAGAGAAAACCGATTTACGCGAGGAGTGCAAGCACATGTGGTTCCTGGGAATGGATGTTGGTACAGGCGGTACGCGGGCCGTGGTGGTAGACGCCGATGGAAAGCTGATCAGCGGGGCGTCGAGCGAACATGCTCCCTTCCGCACGCCGCATCCCGGCTGGGCCGAGCAGGATCCAGAAGACTGGTGGCGCGCCGCACAGGAGGCAATCAAACTGGCGCTGGCGGCCGCTCCTGAGCCACACCAAGCCATTGCTGGGATCGGATTGACCGGGCAGATGCACGGAGCAGTGATGCTGGATGAAAACGGCGCGGTGCTGCGTCCATCACTGATCTGGTGCGATACGCGTACGCAGCCCGAGTGCGACTGGCTGACGGAGAAGATCGGCTACGAGAAACTGATCGAGCTGACCTGCAATCCCGCGCTGCCGAATTTCACGCTGACGAAGCTGCTTTGGGTTAAGACACACGAGCCCGACATTTTCGCGAAGATTCGCCACATCATGTGCCCGAAAGATTACGTGCGCTATCGGCTGACGGGCGAGTTCGCCATTGACGTGCAGGAGGCGAGCGGCACGCTGCTGCTCGATGTGACGCACCGCCGCTGGTCTAAGGAAGTGGCCGAGGCTGCCGGGATTCCAGAAAGCTGGCTGCCAAAGGTGTACGAATCACCCGAGGTCTGCGCGCGCATAAGCGAGACAGCGGCAGGATTGACAGGCCTGAAAGCAGGCACGCCGGTTGTTGCCGGCGCAGGTGATCAGGGTGCAGGCGCCGTAGGTATGGGCATTCTGCAACCGGGTTCTGTGTCGGCCACTATTGGTACGTCGGGCGTGGTGTTCGCGGCAACCGCACAGCCAACAAAGGATCCAAAAGGACGCATGCACACGTTCTGCCATGCTGTGCCGGGTGTCTGGCATGTGATGGGAGTGACGCAGTCGGCGGGCTTGAGCCTGAATTGGCTGAAGCAGACATTCTTTGCCGGTCAGAATTATGACAGCATGACGGCGGCAGCGGAGAAGATTCCCGCCGGGAGCGATGGCCTCATGTGGGCTCCATATCTGTTGGGCGAGCGTACCCCGCATCTCGATCCGCAGGTTCGCGCTGCGTTCGCTGGTATCTCCACCGCGCACACATCTGCGCACTTCACACGCGCGGTGCTCGAAGGTGTTGCGTACTCCTTGCAGGACACCTTCACGCTCTTCGCCGGGTTGGGGATCCCAGTGAGCGCGGTCCGGTTGGGCGGCGGGGGCGCACGCGGTCCGCTGTGGCGCAAGATCCAGGCAGGCGTTTACGGGCAGGCTGTCGAAGTGCTCACCGCGGAAGAAGGCGGAGCGTTTGGCTGCGCGCTGATGGCCGGCGTGGGCACGGGCCACTGGGCCAATCTCGATGTGGCCTGCGGACAGGCCATTGAGGTGGCGCAACGCATCGAACCCGATCCCTCCGATCTCACAGCGTACAAGTCTGGATACGCGGAATGGCGCAAGCTTTACCCGGCGTTAAAGAGCCTGCGTTAACGGGGTTGGTCCGCTGCGGTATACATCGCGAGGGTGATGCATTAGCCTTTGTTTCGTAAAAGAAACAAGCGAGGGCTCATGCGTCTCTATTCTTCTTTGGTTTCATTTGTATTTGTATGCGCTGCTGCAGGCGCAATCGCACAGACCGGCGTTGCGCCGACTTGTTCGGACTTGAATCTGGTTCCTGCGGTGCGGGAGTGCCGGGACGTTAAGGTAATCAAGCTGGAGCAGCATGGACCGAGCTATTCGTCTGATCAAGGCTCCCCTGACGAAAATGAAATCCTGCAAGAATTAGCGCAGTCGATTCATCGTTCGACTCCAGGCCTTCCTGCTTTCGATACAAACACAGTCGTGCTTCTACACGCGGACAAACCTTTTGCGCGGAAGCTTCTGGCCAAATATCACTTGAGCTTCGATCCGGCGATGCATGATGAGGGGTACATCATCGTGCCCTCGGTTAACGCTGGGTTGGCTGTGATCGCGGAAACGTCGACTGGACTTTTCTACGGTGCACAAACTGTGAAGCAGCTAATTCGCGGATCGGGCGAAGCCGCTGTATTTATGGTTCCAGTAATTCGCGACTGGCCGGCGATGCCGCATCGCGGACTCTCGGACGACTGGTCGCGAGGGCCGCTGCCGAACATGGAGTTTCTGAAGCGTGAGATTCGGACGCTGGCAGCTTTCAAGTACAACATCTTCTCGCCGTATTTCGAGCACACGTTCGCATATACGAGCACTCCGGTGGCGGCGTTTCCCGGCGGCGCGATGACGCCCGAGGAGGGAAGGGAACTCGTCGAATATGCGGCGAAGTATCACATCACCATCATTCCCGAACAGGAAGCCTTCGGGCATCTGCATCACGTGCTCAAGTTCGAGCAGTATTCGACGCTTGGCGAAACTCCGCATGGCGCTGTGCTCGCACCGGGCGATCCAGGAAGCTTGCCCCAGATTGGCGAGTGGTTCGGCGAATTGGCGAAGGTGTTTCCGGGACCGTATGCGCATATCGGCGCGGATGAAACCGATCAGCTTGGCCTGGGGCGCACACGTGATGAGGTTGCGCAGAAAGGATTGGGCGCGGTTTATCTGAACTTCCTTGCGCAGATACACAAGGAGCTTGAGCCAAACCACAAGCGTTTGCTGTTTTGGGGTGACATTGCCGAAAACTCTCCGGAATTGGTAGGTACGCTACCCAAGGACATGATCGCGGTTTCGTGGCATTACGACGCGAAGCCGGACTTCACGAAGAACCTCGAACCGTTCCTCAAATCGGGACTAGAAACCTGGGTGGCTCCCGGGGTGAACAACTGGAATCGCGTCTATCCCAACAATAATGAAGCGCTCGGCAATATTCGCGCATTCGTGCGCGATGGCCAGAAGCTTGGCGCGACGGGGATGCTGAATACGGTGTGGAACGACGACGGAGAAGGTCTGTTTGATGAGAACTGGTTTGGCGTTTTATTTGGCGCAGCCGCCGCATGGCAGCCGGGCGAAAGCTCCGAGGCCAACTTCATCGCATCCTACGGCCAGGCCTTTCATAACGACCCGACGGGAAAGACAAGCCAGGCACAGCAGGAGTTGATGGCCGCGCACGCGACACTGAAGAAAGCTGGACTGGACGATGCGCAAGACTCCTACTTCTGGGTCGATCCGTTTTCGCCGGAAGGTCAGCAGGTCGCGACGAAACTGCTGCCCGTAGCCTCGGAGCTTCGCCTTCACGCGGAGCATGCGATTACGCTGCTTGCGCAGGCACGCGCGACTGCAAAGCTAGACAACCCCGAAGCGCTGGACGCAATGGAACTGGGCGCGCGCCGGATGGACTTCATCGGCTACAAATTCATCGCTGCGCAGGAGTGCGCGAGTCTTTATGCGAAAGCTCAGACACTTGCCGGTGACAAGAGCCACTGGAACGAAGTATCGGACGCGCTTTACTCGATCGGATCAAATAACGGGCGCATTGAAGATGTTCGCGACGGGTATTCGCAGCTCGGACAGCTCTTTCATGACGCATGGCTGCGCGATAACCGACCTTACTGGCTGGCAAACAACATGGCACGCTACGATCGCGCGGCCCAATTATGGGTAGGGCGGGGCAACGCTTGGCAGAACGTCATTCAGCATTGGTGGGACACGCATACACTGGCGCCTGCGAGCGAAGTGGGTTTGCCCACACCCCTTGGTCTCGCGGAGAAATAGACAGACAAAGCAAATAGGCCTGCCGCAATCATGCGGCAGGCCTATTTGCTTCGAACAGCAGATTAGTTGATTGTCAGGTCTGCATGCAACGGCGTGTTTTCGCTGGAGTCGCCAACGAGAATGGCGAACTTACCCGGATCGATTGTCCAGTCATGCTTGGCTTCGTCCCAATAACTGAACGCCCGCGCATCGAGCGAGATGATGACATGCTTTGTTTCGCCGGGAGCGAGTTGTACTTTTTCAAACCCCTTCAACTCCCGCTCTGGACGTTTTACTTTGGCTGACGGATCCGACACGTAGAGTTGAGCGACTTCCGCACCCGCTGTCGCGCCGGTATTGGTGACGTCGAAGCTGACTTTTACGTCAAGTCCATGCATAGCCAGTGAAGGCGCCTGCAGATTTGAGAAGCTAAACGTCGTATAGCTGAGCCCAAATCCAAACGGGAACAACGGATGCTTGCCCGTCGTTGTCCAATAGCGATAACCCACCATCAGCTTGTCGTCGTATTTCACATGCGGAATGTCGTAGTCCACCGGGGGATGATTGTTTTCGACTACGTGGAGTTTTGTATCTGCGCCTTTGGTCGGGTAGTAGTAGTGGAATGATGGGTTGTCGCGCACACAATCGATTGAATAGAGGCTTTTGTGGAGTTTTTCATGACCGGGAAAGCCTACTGTATCCGGCTGCAACGTGTATACGGGTTCGGTCACGCAGCGAGGTGCTTTTCGCGTTACAGTTTTGCCCGGGTAAGTTCCACATTTTTAATCATTTGTGACCACAATCACAGGAGCAAGTGAAAGGGGTCACTGCTCCGCCTTGCGTGCGGGCGCAGACTCAGTAAACATCCGGCCCCGCCTCGACCGGCGCACCCGCGCCAACGGGCTGGCGTAGCGAGGAAGTCATGAGTTTCGCATTTGGTTTGAAAACCATCGTAGTGGCAACTGACTTGGATGGTCGCGCTGAAGCTGCATTGGAGTATGCGCGCAAACTCGCGGTTGCATATGGATCGCGCATCGTGCTGGCCCATGGACTCGATCCGGTTGATTACGCGTCAGTCGTAGCGGTTCCTGGGAAAGTTCTGAGCAACTTGACGGAGCAGGCTCGCGCCATTCTCGATCAGATGTCCGCAGATCTTGTGCGCGAGGGCATTCATAGTCATTCCGAAATCCGCCAGGGAGAAGTAGCGCAGATGCTGGTGGACGTTGTGCGCAAGTACGAAGCGGGCCTCATCGTCATTGGCACTGAGGGAAAACAGGGTGCGGGTCCGATCCTTGTGGGTTCGGTTGCAGAGCAATTGGTTCGTCTGTGCCCTTGTCCTGTGCTGGCCGTGGCGGCTGACTATAACGCGGGTGCCTTTCGCCCGCTGCCGGGCGGCCCGGTGATGCTTGCCATGGAGCGTAATGACGCCACTGCAGAGGCGGTTGCCACAGCTTCTTCGCTTGCTGAGATCTTTCATAGAACCCTGATCGGGGTTCACGCCCGCCGCCCAGAGGAAGCCGTAGCCTTCCTCAACCCGATAGCCACAACGCGTGAGCAATTCGGGATTGATAGCGACGGAAAATTTCCGGTGCGCTGCATCGTGAAAGACGGCAAACCCGGCGATGCGATCGTCGAAGCAATCGGGCAATACCATCCAAGCGTGCTGGTGATTGGAGTGAAGCGCACCAGCAAAACCCCGGGACCGCATGGCACAGCATTCACATTGCTGGCCCGGTCGCGCGTACCAGTGCTCTGTGTGCCACCTGCGGAGAATCTAGTCGCGCCAGAGTCAGAGACCTGTGCCAGTGCGCCCTGCTGACAATCGTGTAGGTCGGGCTGGGTGTGCTTCTCAATCCGACAGAGCGGCAGAAGGTATCAACGTAGACCGCCCATTAAACCATCCAGATCGCGGCTTTCTTAGAGTTGTCGCTTATGGATTTTGTTTATTTCAAGTCCCGACGAACAATGCGAGAGGGCGAACGCTCGAATGTGAGAACTGCTGCTGACAGCCTTCGCGACCTGAATGTGCGCCAGAAAGAAGCAAGAGGAGTGGGGACCATGCAACCAGCGGGATTCTCAGAGCGGCACGAACCTGCCGCCTCGCATCCGATTGCGGAATTGTTAGCCTGTCCTCCGGCGGTCGCCAACATGTTGAACGCCGCAACGGAGTGCATCGAGTTTGACGCAGGGGAAATCATCTTTCAGCAGAACGACGTCTGCCGAGGTCTATATGTTTCGATTTCCGGTCAACTGCTGCGCAAGGCGGCTCGATTGGACTCTCGGCTCAGCCTCGGAACCGTCCGTGCCGGTGAACTGGTCGAATTAGCTGCAATGTTGGGTGACGCACGTCACACGTATACGCTGGTTGGTCAAACCAAGGGCACAGTGCTGCGGTTGCCAAAAGAGGCGCTGCAACGCGCATTCGAGATATATCCGCGCATTCGGATGCAACTGCTGGAAGAGCTAGCTCGTGAAGTATCAAGGGCATATAACTTGTGCTGCGCGACAAGGCAGGCTGGATTACGACGCAGGCCTACGCCACCTTTGCATTCGTAATTGCCAGCGAATTCAGGAAACAATAAATAAATAAACGCCCTGGTTGACTCTAAAGAAAGATCATCAAGCTCGCCCTAATGTTCCTTAGCCGAAAGAAGTGGGTTATACTCTGTTTAAACCTGCGGATAAAGTATGGCTGGAATACATTCTCATCACCCCCCGGAAGATTGTCTTAATTGCGAGCATCGGCATCTCCGCACGTTCTGCAATCTCACACCGGAAGCTCTTCAGGATTTCGACAAAATCGGAATCATGATGAGTCATGCGCGAGGCGCAAAGCTGTTCACTGAGGGTGACGCCGCGCGGAACGTCTTCATCATCTGCTTCGGCCAGGTCAAGATCTCCTCCACCTCCCGCGATGGCAAGACCATGATTCTCAAGATCGCCGCTCCAGGTGACGTGATGGGTCTCAGCGCGGTCCTCGCCAACGTTCCTCACGAAGTGACCGCCGAGGCTATCGAACCCTGCCAGGTGAAGACAATTCGCAAGCAGGAGTTCATCGACTTTCTCGGTCGATACGGAATCGCCAGCATGCACGCGGCACAATCGCTGTCCGGCGAATATCTTACGGTCTTCCATGATGCCAAGAGGCTTGCGCTCTCGGGATCGGCAGCTGGACGTCTTGCGCGGTTATTGCTTGACTGGGGCAAGGCTGCTTCCCTGGGAAAGCCCGAGATCCGGTTCACCATGGCGCTTACTCATGAAGAAATCGCCAACATGGCCGGCACATCGCGCGAGACCGTTACGCGATTGTTGAACCAGTTTCGCCGCGATCAATGGATCGTGATCAAGGGCGCCAGCATGACTATCGCAAAGCCCGACCAACTCGAACGCCTCACCGCATAAACTTCCCTCTGTAATTGTCGCAATCGCGAGAGGAGACCCGTCTGTGTCTCGGGAAGAATCGCTGCAACCTGTAATTAACTTCATTCGTGAACTGGACAAACTGAAAGGCGTGGAGCGCAAGACGCGTCCCCTGGGCCTGTCGCGCTTTGAGAACTCGGCTGAGCATAGCTGGCAGATAGCTGTTCTGGCGTTGTCGCTTTCACATTTCGCAGAGTCACCGATCAACCTCGAACGCGTTGTCAGCATGCTTCTGTTGCACGACATCGGCGAAATCGATATCGGCGACACCATCGTCTATGCGACGGAAGGGCTGGAGCAGCGCAAAGTTGCTGAAGAGGCCGCCGTGACACGAATCTGCAGAATCCTGCCTGGCGAACTCAGCGAGTCCTTTCGGGAATTTTGGCATGAATTCGAAGCGGCCGAGACGGCGGAAGCAAAGTTCGCGCACGCCATGGACAGGTCAATTCCCATCATTCTCAATCTGGCCAATAACGGGCAAAGCTGGCGGGAAAACGGGATTCGGTGTCAGCAGGTGATCGAGCGCAACGGTCCTCCGATCGACGCAGGATGTCCCCGTCTTTGGGTATATCTCCGGCAGAAGCTCGACGAAGCGCAGGATGCCGGTTGGTTTGGCGCAGGACCCAATGGAAATAGCGCTCCCAGGGCCAATGTCGCTCGGTTGTGATGAGGGCCGCGGATTCAAAAGGTGTAAGGCAGGCTTCAAAGAGAAATTCTGTCGGGTTCGCTCGAAACCATGGTCATTTCTTCGACTTCATCCAGCAAAGTGAGCACTGGACAGCGTGCGTGCGCCAAGACGCGAACGACAATACGATCGTGGGTCAGATTGTGGAATGCCGAGCGATGCGTGGACCCCAGAACAATCAAATCAGCGCCGAGCTCTGACGACATCGCGAGAATTTCTATGGCGGGATGACCATGGGCAATGCGAGCGTCGACCTCCGCGCAACAAGAATCTGCCGCGCCAGTTTCCGCCGCCAGAATGCGCAACTCGCGCAGCGCTGTTGAGTCCAATCCCGTCGGCAGGCGATCGCGCTGCATCTCGGCGAGTGGTGGCAATACGTGCAGTAGAACGAGTTTCGCTTTTTGCTTCGAGGCTATCTGGCAAGCAAGCGCTGCGCTCGGGCTTGAGGTCTCTCTTAATGTAGTGGCATGCAAGACGACCCTTTGTCGGGCGTCGCCGACCACCTCGAGATGAGCCTCGGGACCCACGGTCATCACCGGGAGGTTAACCGAGCGCAGCACTTGTTCCGCCACAGAGCCAAGGAGCAACTTGCTTACCTTGCTCCGGCTCCGGGTGCCGAGTAACAGGCGATCCGCCCTGAACTGGCGGGCCGCCGTCACGATCTGTTGTGCGGGATATCCTTCACGTACCACCGCATCGCAGGCGATTTCCTGCCCACGCGCCTTCATTCTCCACGGCTCCAGTGTTCTGATTGCGAAATCGATGGCGCCGGCGGGATAGTACGCTGGCATGCCCATGGCATCAGGAGCAATCCCGGCTCCTGCTCCCATTACATGAAGAAGGATGATGCGAGAGTTCTCCTGTTGCGCCTGCTGAAGTGCAAAAGGCATGAGCCGGTCGAGATCGCTGAGATCGGTTGCGACCATGATCACAGTCGGCTGAGCCCATCGGTTTGATCCCGCATTTGACATGACACACACCTTATACGCCAAGAGAGTGGCACTGAAAAAGGCGGCGAGATGTGCCTCGGCGCACGGACGATGGTGAGCTGCATCACCCGCGCTCTCATGACTTCATCTCGTGCAAGTGCGTGATTACGGAGATGGTCGTTCGCTTTCCACGGAGGAGAAAGAGCGGCAAAAATGCACTTCTCACCCGTCAATTTCCAAAATTCTGATTAGCTTTTAGCAGGAATTCCTTATTGCTTCTTTATTTGTTTGCAATCTATCGTAGGGAATGGAACCCCAACCCCACACATTCCATCCTTCTGCCTGTCGCAAAGAACGATAGTTCTGGTGCGCGTATTTGACGCCCTATTCGCCAAAAAAGGCGTTCGTACTTTTCAGGGGCGCGTTACACAATTCATCGATTTTTCGGAGGTCATGTTCACATGGTTCATCGACGTACCCGAAGTGTAATTGCCGCTACCTTGGTAGCGGTTGCCGCAATACTGGTCCTTCCCATGACCAGCTTTGCCCAGACTTTTCGCGGCGGAATCAACGGAACCGTGACGGATCAGTCAGGCGCAGTCGTTCCGGGCGCGACGGTTGAAGCAACGGATTCAGCCACGGGAGTTTCACACAAAACCATTACTTCGAGTGCCGGTGAGTACAGCTTCCAGGACATGCAGCTCGGTGCTTATACCGTCAAAGTAACTACCTCGGGATTCAAATCGTCGGTGATTAACAAAGTGCCGGTAACGGCAGGCGTGATCTATACGTTGCCGATCAAGCTTTCGATCGAGTCGGCCGGTGAAACTGTCGAAGTTTCTGCTTCGGGACTGGCGCTCGACACCACGTCCACCACGCAGACGACTGTTATTCCGGAAGCCACCGTGCAGGATATTCCGCTGAATGGCCGCGATTTCACCCAGATGATCGGAATGGCACCGGGCTTTGCAGGGTACGCGCTGGGCGGCTTCGGGTCAGTGAACGGCACGCGCGGAAATCAAGTCAACTGGCAGATTGATGGTGCCGACAATAACGACTGGTGGCACAACATCCCGGCCGTCAATCAGGGTGGCGTAGAAAACATTGCGGGCGTTACGCTGCCGATTGACTCCATTGCAGAGTTCAGCCTTCAGACCCAGTCTTCAGCGGAAGTGGGAAGAAACCCAGGTGGAAGCGTGAACCTGGTCACCAAGTCCGGCACAAACACCATTCACGGTTCGGCCTACTACTACGAGCGCAACCAGGCGCTGGCGGTGACTAATCCATTCAATACGCTGGGCGATTTGCCTCTTGAGAACGTGCAATGGGGAGCTTCACTGGGCGGCCCTCTCTGGAAGGATCACACGTTCTGGTTCACCAACTTTGAGAAACAGAAGTTCAACATCGCAACCGGAAACTCGGGCCTCGAGCCGAACCAGTACTACCAGGCCGCAGCACTTCAGTTGCTGAGCGATGCCGGCGTCGCTGTCAATCCAGCTACTCAGAAACTGCTCCCGATCCTCTGGCCTGCGGACCTTATCGCTGGAACCACGCCTGGATCTTTCCAGTCCGCTGCACCCGAATTCGGCTACAGCTACAACGGCGTTGCCAAGATCGATCACACGTTCAATTCGAAGCACAGCATTTACGCGCGGGCTTTCATGGGACAAGGCAACCAGACGGCTCCGGTGGGAACAACCGATATCAATCCCTACTTCTTTGAAATCGGCCCCATTCACGTCTACAACTACTCGGCCGGGCACAACTGGGTGATTTCACCTTCGATCAGCAACAGCGTCACAGCCGCTGTTAACTACTTCCACCAGACGTTCTCCGACGCAAACCCGAAGTTTTCGAGCGTTCCAGAAGCCGGTTTCATCACCGGTTCGCCGTTCCCGAACGCGCCCAATATCCTGATCGGCAACGATTTTGAACCGACCGGCAATACTCCTCCTGAAGGCCGGGAGGACATTACCGGGGTTATCGACGAAGCATTCAACATCGTCAAGGGCAAGCATCAGCTTCGTTTGGGCGGCGAATTCCGGCACGCGCAGGTGGATGAGTTCTATCACCGTCATGCCAACGGCAATTACCAATTCCTGGGCGGCCAAGGACCCAATGGAGATGGATCGGTGGCATGGAACACCGATGATCAGGACATTGCCGCGCTCGCTGACTTCCTCGCCGGCTACCTGACGAAGGGTTCCATCGCCGTAGGAGACCCCGAGCGACTTGTCTACTCGTCGGGATTTACCGCCTTCGCCCAGGACAGCTACCAGGTATCGACCAATTGGAACTTTAACTTTGGCCTGCGTTACGACTACATGCAGCCCATGCACGACAGCAAGAAGGATCTCTCGGTCTTCCGGCCGGGGCTGACGACAACCGGCATTGCGTTTCAGGGGCAGGACATCAGCAACGTCTACGATCCTACCTACACCAGCTTCAGCCCGCGTGTGGGCTTCAGCTTCTCTCCTAAGAGGTCACCAACGACTGTGATCCGTGGCGGCGCTGGAATGTTCTTCGACACGCCCAATGCGAATCCTTTCCTCGATAATCGCCCCGGAAACTCAGCTCCCAACGGACTCGAGGGCAATCCCGGCGGCAGCAACCCGGTGTACACACTCACCACTGCGGCGAGCGAGGGCAGCCCGGCCTTGATCGTACCGGGCGAGGAAATCATTCCGACTCAGACGCTTTCCTGCACAGTGAATTCTTGCGGTGTCTTCAGCGTCGACAAGAATTTCCGCTCGCCCTACAACATCAACTACAACCTCCAGATTGAGCGGCAGGTCGGAAAAGCCTTCTTCCAACTCGGGTATGTCGGAAGTCAGGGACGCAAGCTTCTGAGCCTTCTCAATATCAATCAGCCTCATCTCGGTGGCGCTCCGGGTGCCTATGTAGGAGACGGGACTGAATTTGGAGGGAACTTCTACTCCGACATCAACCAGATCGAGAGCATCGGGACCTCGAATTACAACTCCCTGCAGGCAGTATTCCGGACCTCAAACTACCACGGGCTAATCGCGCAGGCGTCGTACACATGGGGTCATAACCTCGACGAAGTGACTGCGTATCGCGGAGCTCTGCCGCAGGACAGCTACAACTTCAAGGGTGACTACGGCAACTCGGACTTCGACACGCGGAACGGCTTCAAGGGCTACGTGAACTATGCGATTCCTTCCGCGCCGAACGATGAAGCTGCTGACCGGAGGGTGGGAAATCAACACGGCTTTCGCCTTTAACGGCGGCCAGCCCATCACTGTCTACAACGGCGACGACACCAGCGGCACCGACGAATTCACGCAGCGCGTCAACCGTGTGTCGAATCCGTTCATGGGCGTGAGCCACAGCATTCAAACCGTCAACGGCAGCAAATTCGTTCAGTGGTTCAACCCGAATGCATACGTCGAGCCGCCGGCAAACACCTGGGGGACTGAAGCTCGCAACAGTATCTACGGACCCGGGTATGAGGATGTCGATCTCTCGGTAATCAAGAACACGAGATTCCCAATCAACGACTTTCCGGTGAACGTGCAGTTCCGCGCAGAAATGTTCAACGTGTTCAACCGGCTAAATCTCGCTAGTCCTGCCTGCACCCAACTCTGCAACGATTATTTCGGAGGTGGAAGCTTCGGCAGAACCGGGTCAACCATTGGTTCCGGAAACTTCTCGCCGGGCATCGGTCCGGGAGAACCATTCAACGTGCAGCTGGCCATGAAAATCCTGTTCTAGAAAAAGGCCAGCCTTCGCAATCCGATTGAACCCAGATGCCGGTCCCTTCTCAGCGGCCGGCATCTCTTTGCGCCCGGGATGCCAAATGCGATGAACCGAACCTCAAGCCGCCCCGCTCTCAAGCAAAAAGCCCCGTTCGGAAACGGGGCTTTTCAACCGAAGACTTACAACTGAGAACTCCACGTCACGACATGTGCGTAAAGGGAGTCCGTTCCAACCGCCGGGGCAACCTCGGAGCAACCAGTCCAGCCGTGCTGCCAGCCATCACTTCAGTGAAGGCTTTGCGGAACGCCATCATCTCGTCGGGGGTACCGACGGTGATGCGCACACTATCTGGCCATGCCGGCCAGATGCGGCCGACGTACATGTCCTTCGCGCCGAGAGCTGCCTGTACTTCTTTACCGGGCCGCTTTACATCGAGCATGAAGCAGTTGCTTTCAGACGGCGTGGTGGCATAGCCCTCGCTCTTGAGCCACGCGAGTGTTTGCATGCGTGTATCGGCGATGATTTTTTTGCGGGTCGGCACGAGATCCGCATCCAGAAGGCTGGCCTTGGCAGCAGCCACAGCGGTGATGGGAAGCGAATTCATACCGCCAAACTGGCTGATCTTCGCCAGCAGTTCCGGGCTGCCAATCGCAAATCCCATGCGAATGCCGGCCATGCCGTACAACTTTGAGAAGGTGCGTAGAACGATGACGTTCTTGCCTTCCTTCACAAAGTTGATGGAGCGAGGAGCATCGCACAGGTGGATGTACGCTTCGTCGATCAGGATGATCGTGTCTTTCGGCGCGTTAGCAACGGCATACTCAATATCGCTGGGCGCCGTACAGGTGCCGGTCGGGTTGTTGGGATTGCAGATGTAGATCACTCCCGGATTCGACGAGGCTGCAAGCATCGCCTTGATGTCGTGCGAGGCTGCGCCCTTCGGATCGGCCAGCGGCACCTTGAAGATCGGCGCGCCACTGACCTTCGCGGCCCACATGGGCGCTTCGTAGCCGGGATCTGCGATCACCAGCGGCCTGTCTTTGCTGGTAAATGCAAGCACCGTGTAGTGCAGTGGCTCGCTCGATCCTGCAAAGGGAATCACGGACTCGACGCTCAGGCCTTCCTGCTTGGCAAAGATCTCTGCCAGTTCCTCTTCACCATTGAACAGGTAGCGGCCCCCGCGGGGAATGATGTTGATCATTGCCGTGCGCGCGGCTTCGCAAGGTCCCATGGGATTCTCGTTGGCATCGATGTGAATGCCTTTGTTTGGATCTGCAAACTTGGGACGGTCGGCGTAGGCGAGGTGCGCTTCAGTGAGAATGGGCAGGCTGGCCAGTGCGGATGCTCCGGCGGCGAAACGGAAGAAACTGCGGCGGGAAATTCCGGTGGGAGCTAGAGGATCGACAGTCGGATACATCGGCAGGACTCCTTGGGTTGGAAATGGAGTTGGACAGACAACTGCGACAGATGCAGAGATAAAGAGGGCCGGAGGGCTGGAAGATTGGGGTAGGGGAATCCCATATCCAAAGTTATCGTTGAAGGCTAGCAAAAACAAGCGGTAAATGCGGTTTTCAGAGAGCCCTGGGCCAATTGCGCGAACTCTCCAAGAAGCGGCTGTTTTCGGCCTCGGTGCGTAGCCCTATTCGCATGTATTGTGGGTATGGTTCGCTGTGGTAGACTCCGTGCCGGAAAACGTGTCCATTTAGAATGCCTCGAATTCTCAGCCGACTCCGGCGCACCGCCAACCCAATGCCGAAATTTTTCCTTCAAGGCTTGACAACCCTTGGAGTAAACCCATTTACTTATGGGCGAACGTCCATTTCAGCCCAGGATGTATTCACCCGATTGCAGGTGACTCAATGCTCGCTTCACTTCCAGGTCTAACCGCCGTTGGAATGCCACAAACGCCTGCTGCGCTGCTTGCCTTGGCTGCGCCCTCTCTCGCACATCTGAGCTTGCTCGATATCGCCATCATTGCGATCTACTTCGTGATGGTGATCTGGATCGGCTTCTATCTAAAAGGCCAGGCCAATACCAGCGAAGAATTCTTCATGGCGGGCCGGGAGATGACGGCGTGGATCGCGGGCCTGAGCTTTGTCTCGGCCAACCTTGGCTCGCTGGAATTGATGGGCTGGGCCGGATCAGCCTATCAGTACGGGATTCTGGCGGCGCACTGGTATTGGGTCGGCGCCATTCCGGCAATGCTCTTTCTCGGCATGGTGATGATGCCGTTCTACTACGTGTGCAAGACGCATTCTGTGCCCGGATACCTGAAGTTGCGCTACGGGCAGGGATCCAGCACAGTGGCGGCTGTCTCCTTCGCTTTCATGACAGTTCTCATGAGCGGCGTGAATATGTTCGCCATGGCGGAAGTCATGAAGATCGTTCTCGGCTGGGATTTGAACTTCTCGATCATCGTCAGCTCCCTCGCCGTTGCCGCCTATGTAGCGCTCGGCGGACTGCGCTCGGCCATCTTCAACGAAGTCCTCCAGTTCGTTCTCATCTGGGGCGGTGCAATGCTGGTTCCCATTCTCGGCCTGATCCAGGCCGGAGGCTGGAACGGATTCAAGGCTAAACTGGCGCACAACATCGCGACCGGCGCAACGGCTCCCGGCGATTACACCCACATGTGGCGAAGTATGGGCCACTTTGCCGATAACCCCATGGGCATCCACTGGACTGGCATCGTATTCGGCCTCGGCTTTGCCATCAGCTTTGGTTACTGGACTACTGACTTTCTCGTCGTCCAGCGCGTACTCGCCGCCAACAGCCTGCGTTCTGCGCGCCTGGCTCCGGTGATCGGATCGTTCTTCAAGATGGCGGTGCCATTCATCGTCATTCTTCCCGGCCTGCTCGGTCTTGTGGTTCTGCAGAACGCCGACGGAAGCCTGATGCACCTGGTCGGCGAAAACGTGGTCGCCGCACACCCTGGCGCGGGTCTACATAGTTATAACGAGGTGCTGCCGCTGATGATGGTTCGCTATCTGGGACCGGGTTTGCTCGGACTCGGCATCACCGCACTCATCGCTGGATTCATGAGCGGTATGGCCGGCAACGTGAGCGCCTTCACCGCCATCTTCACTTACGACATCTACCAGCCGCACATCGTCAAGCATGCCAGGGACGAGCACTACGTTCTTGTCGGCCGCATCGTGACCATTGTCGGCGTGGTCATCTCCATTGGCGCAGCGTACCTCGTCATGAATGCCGCCGGCATCATGGATTATGTGCAAGCGCTGTTCAGCTTCTTCATCTCGCCCCTGCTCGGCGTTGTGCTTCTCGGCATGTTCTGGAAGCGAGCCACCAAGGCCGGCGGCTTCTACGGCCTGCTCATGGGAACTCTGACTTCGATCGGCCTTTGGGCCTGGGTCTATTTCTACCCTCCTGCGCTGCGCTATGTGGCGCTTTCGCCCGATGCCAAAGGCATGGCTGAGAACATGTATCGCGCCCTCTGGTCCGTCAGCACGGCGGTCGGCGTCAACGTGATTGTCAGCCTCTTCACCAAGCCGCGGCCCCTTTCCGAACTGGCAAGTGTGGTCTATGGCGCGACGCCGCTGCCCACCGAAGAGCCTGTTCCCTTGTACAAGAACGAATGGTTCTGGACGGCAATCGCAATCATTATCTTCTTCGCCCTCAACATCTACTTCTGGTAAGGAGAACTTATGCACTCGACTGGCATCCCGATCTGGTTCTTCATCGGCGTCTTGCTCACCGTTTACGGCACGCTGATTCTCGGCTATGGCCTCTACGAGCTAAGCATCGGAACCATGGCAGTCCCTAACTACCACGCCTCAGTCTGGTGGGGCGGTCTGTTGTTGTTACTCGGTCTTTTTTACAGCCTGCGTTTTCGCCCGGGCCGCAACGGTTAACGCGGCAAATTTAAGGAGCATGAATCATGGCAGCGGAAAGAAAAATGACGTTTGGAGTCATCGTCGGAAACCGGGGCTTCTTCCCCGATCACCTGGCGAAGACTGGACGCGAAGAAATCATTTCGGTTCTTGAGGCAGCAGGCGCGCGCGCAATCGTCCTGGGTCCGGAGCAGTCAAAATACGGCGCGGTGGAGACCTACACCGAAGCACAGCATTGCGCAGAGCTCTTCAAGAAGCACGCCGAAGAGATCGACGGCATTATCTTGACGCTGCCGAACTTCGGCGAAGAGCGCGGCATCGTAGATGCGATTCGCCTGTCGGGCCTGAAGGTGCCGGTGCTGGTGCAGGCTACTCCTGACCGCTCCGAGGCAATGACCATCGCGACGCGCCGCGACAGCTTCTGCGGCAAGATGTCCGCCTGCAACAACATGATGCAGTACGGCATCAACTACTCGCTCACCACGCTGCATACCGAAGCGTTGACGTCGGCGGAGTTCAAGGCTGATCTCGAGTGGTTCTCAGCCGTTTGCCGCATCGTGAAGGGTCTCAAGAATCTTCGCATCGGCGCTATCGGCGCGCGCCCCACGGCTTTCAACACTGTTCGCTACTCCGAGCGCATCTTTGAAACCAACGGCATCACGATCGAGACGATTGATCTGTCTGAGATTTTCGGCCGCATCAATCGCATGAAGGACAACGATGATGCTGCCCAGGGCAAGCTCGCTGCGATCAAGAAATACGTTACCACCGCAGGCATCCCTGATGAAGCACTGATGAAGATGGCGAAGCTCGGCGCAGTGATCGACGGCTGGATGGTGCAGTCGCACATCACCATCAGCGCGGTGCAGTGCTGGACTTCGATGGAAGAGTTCTTTGGCGTTGTGCCCTGCACCATCATGAGCATGATGTCGAACGATCTGATTCCGTCCGCGTGCGAAGTCGATGTGCCGGGTACCCTGAGCATGTACATGATGGCACTCGCTTCAGGGCACGCCTTCCGCGCTGCTTGATTGGAATAACAACTACGGCAGCCATCCCGATAAGTGCGTCTGCTTCCACTGTTCAAATCTGCCGAAGCACTTCTTCAAAGAAGTAAAGATGGACTATCAGGAAATCATCGCGGGCACGGTAGGCAAGCTCAATACCTTTGGCACTTGTGTGGGCCGCGTGAAGGCGGGCGCGATGAGTTTCGCGCGCTACTCAACCGACGACCGACGCGGCATAGTGCGCGGATACACCGGGGCGGGCAAATTCACCGACGATCCGCTTGAAACCTTCGGCGGCGCCGGCGTGGCGGAGATTCCGCAATTGCAGAAGCTGCTGAAGTACATCTGCCGCGAAGGCTTCGAGCATCACGTTGCCGCCAACTTCAGCGATGTGTCGAAGTCAGTGCACGAGGCTGCGCGCTATCTGGGATGGGAAAGCCACTATCACCCGAACCTTGAAGACTGATCTATTTGAGAATGCAAACGCGGGCGTTGACTCACCTGTCGACGCCCGATTTTGTTTGAGGAAATTGAAATGGAGAGGGCAACCATGACCAGGCGGATCAACAAGAGCCTCGTAGTAAACGGGGCGACGATCGTAACCGAAGCAGATTGGAACGAGGAACTGAACGTCAAGCATGAAAAGCTGGTCGCGTGGCTCCGCGAAAACAAATTATCTGGCGTTCTCGTTCGTCGCAATGAGAATGTGGCGTGGCTGACCGGGGGGGCGGTCGAACTGCGCGTTCTGACTCCCTGCGAAACGGGTGTCGCGTCGTTGCTGGTCACCGCAGAAGGGAAGCGCTACTACTTTACGACTGAGAATGAGGCTCCGCGCCTGCACGACGAGGAATTTGGCGCGCTCGATTTTGAGGCGGTGTTGTTTCCCTGGTACGCCGACGATACGGCTGCTGCTGCGGCGAAGCTTGCTCGCGGACCGCTTGGATCGGACACTCCGCTGCCCGGATCAACGACCGTGAATCTGTTCCCGCTGCGCGCGTCATTAAGCGAGACCGAAATCGCGCGTTACCGCTGGCTGGGGGCGGAAACTTCGGCCGCCACAGTCGAATCGCTACATCAGGTGGAACCCGGCCTTAGCGAATACGATCTCGAAGCCCTCACAGCAGCCAATCTTTTACGGCGCGGCATTCTTCCGTCGGTGTACCTCTACGCCGTTGACGATCGCATCTACAAGTACAAACACGCGGTGGCCCGGGGAGCACGCCTGAAGAAGTACGGTATGCTGAATCTTTGCTCGCGCAAGTGGGGCCTCGCAATTTCGATCACTCGCTTTATCCACTTCGGCGAGTTGCCGGCCGAACTCGACGCACGCTTCAAGTCCGCTGCGCAGGTAAATGCCGCTCTGCTCGATGCAACGCGTGTAGGCGCGACTTCGGCGCAACTTTTTCGCGTGGCTCAAGCAGCGTATGCGGCCGAGGGATTCCCGGGCGAAGAGCGGTTTCATCACCAGGGCGGTCCAACCGGCTACGGCGAGCGTGAATGGGTCGCAACGCCGGAAGGCAAAGAGACCGTCGTCAACAACCAGGCATTCGCATGGAACCCGAGCATCCGCGGCGGAAAAGCGGAAGACACGGTGATTCTGCACAACGGCAAAATCGAATGGCTAACCGCCACGCCCGATTTGCCCGTCATCAATGCAACGGTAAATGGAAACGTCTATCCCGCTGCCGGGGTTCTGGTGAAGTAAAGAAACGAAAAGGGAAGAAACGAGCCGTCAGAGTATTGCTCTGACGGCTCAAACATTAGATTGAGACCGGAACGTTTATTTCCTCACGCTGGCGTCAATCGGTTGCAGGGTCAAGCGCGCTGTGAGAACCACCAAGGCGGCCCACAGTACATCTGCTCCAAGCAGGTGAGCGATCTGCAACCATATCGGCGCCAACATCACCACATCGAGCACACCCAGCACATACTGTGCGGCGAGCAGGACGAGCACCAGCGCCGACAGTCCGCGATTGTCCCATTCCGTTGTGCGTTGTGCCGCGCGCACAAGAATCCAGATCAAAAAAATGCTCGCCAGGAATGCGATGGTGGGATGCGTCCACCGCCATCGCACCAGCCAGCCGCTCGTCGCTGAGAAATCCTGCGCCAGCGCCGCGCCTAGCGATGTAGCGGGAAACAGAGTGTCTCCCAGCGCTGCCAGCGAGCCAGTCACACCAACGATCATCACGACAACGATACCTACAGATGCGCCGAAAGGTGCGACGATGCGAATGGTGCTGCGGAGATATCCGTGATTGCGACTGAGCAAGTGAGCAGTCAGGGTTAGTGCCGCCAACAGCAGCAGGGTGTTAGTTAGATGAAGAGCGAGATACCAGGGCCGCAGTGGCGACTGACTCATGGCAGTTAGCCCGAGCTTTACGAGCAGCGCGCCGAGAATCGCCTCAATCAACGTGAACGCGACCGACGCAATCGCAGCGGCACGGGCCAGATGTCCGCGCACTGTTCCAGCAAATGTCCACACTAGCAAGCCGACGGCAGAGAAGAACGACAGTCCGCTGGTGATGCGGTGCGTGAACTCGATCATCGTGTTCACGCTCGCGGAGTGCTGCAGCACAGTTCCGTTGCACAACGGCCAGTGATTGCCGCAGCCGGCGCCAGCACCGGTAGCACGCACCAAAGAACCCCACAGAATCACGGCTATGAAGTATGCGAGCACCGCCCATGCAAAGCGGCGAAGAGCCGGCGAGGGAAGGCGCTTCAGGTCCAATTGAGCAGCTACCGAATGCATGAATGAAAGCTCCGTTGCGAACCTTCTAGTGTAGAACAATGGTGCTTGTTCCGCGTAGCAGGCGATGCGCCGTCCTCAGGGCGCTCACTCTCCTTGATGGTCTAGAAGGCGCACCACGTGGTTCACAATCATCAGATCCTCGGCGGGAGGGATCACCCGCACCTTTACGCGAGAGATATCTGCGGAAATCGTCGCTTCGCCTCGCACATTGTTCTTTTCAGGATCGACCACGATACCCAGCGCAGCAAGGCCCGAGCAGATTTCGGCGCGTGAGGAAATATCGTTCTCACCGATGCCGCCGGTGAAAACCAACATGTCGAGTCCGCCTAGTTCGGCGTAATAGCTGCCAATCCACTTGGCAATGGTCCACGTAAACTTGTCGACCGCGAGGCGCGCTTTTTCATTTCCATCTTTGATGGCTTCGCGCAAATCGCGCATGTCGTTCGAAAGTCCGCTTACGCCCAGCAGGCCGGACCTCTTGCTGAACACGGTCTCCAGTTTGTCGGCTGCTGCGCCAGTGTCAGGCGTCGTCGCGGCTATCTTCTTCAAGACAAAGATCACCACGCCAGGATCGATGTCACCGGTGCGAGAGCCGCTGATAATGCCACCGGTGGGCGTCAGTCCCATTGACGTATCAAGACTCTCGCCATTGCGAATCGCTGTTATCGACGCGCCATTGCCCAGATGCGCCACGATAAGCTTTTCCGGAATGTTCGGCTGCAGCTGATAAATGATCGATTCGTACGAGATGCCGTGATAGCCATAACGCCTCACGCCCATCTCCGCATATTCGTCGGGAATAGGCATGCACGTGACGACCTCAGGCATGGTGCGATGAAAATAGGTATCGAGCACCGCGAAGTTTGGAACGCCCGGAAACAGCTTGAGCGCCTCGCGCATGATGTAAACCGCGATGGGTGTGTGAAGTGGTGCGAGATCCGCGTAGCTTTCAATCTGATCAATCAGTTCTGGAGTAATACGCTGGTTGTCGCGTATCTTCGGCCCGCCACAAACGGTGCGATGTCCGATAGCTTTTGGCGCGGGAAACTGGCCGGATTTCAAAATGTCCGCAACCATTGAAAAAGCCACGGAACGATTTGGAAGTGCAGGAGTTTGATCTACGAGCTTCTTGCCTGCTGCGTCCTTTATCCAAAACTTCCCATTATCCGTGCCGATCCCATCGACCGCGCCTTCAAACATCTTCGTGCGCTGGTCGTTGCCGGCCTCATACATTGCAAACTTGATGGATGACGAACCGCTATTTAAAACCAATACTGGCAAAGACGACATCAAAAGGACCCCTTACTTTTAATTTGAATTTCTGCAAGCCGGAATTACTTAGCCTTCTCCGGCTGCCACTGCCAATTCTGAATCTCCGGCAGGTCTTCGCCGTTTTCTGAAACGTAAAGGCGATGACGCTGGATCTGTTCGGAATACCACTGTCGCGCATCGTCGACCTTGGCGGCCAACCGTCCGACGCGCGTTATCGCGTCGAGCGCCAGTTGGAAGCGATCGATGTTGTTCAGCACGCACATGTCAAAAGGAGTAGTTGTGGTGCCCTCTTCCTTGTAGCCACGCACGTGAAGGTTGTCGTGATTGTGCCGCCGATAGGTGAGCCGGTGTATGCCCCACGGATACCCGTGAAAGGCGAAAATGGTCGGTGCCTTGGGCGGAAAGACGCTGTCGTATTCTTCGTCGGAGAGACCGTGCGGATGTTCGGACGACGGCTGCAGTGTCATCAGGTCAACCACGTTTACAAAGCGAATGCGCAGGTCGGGCGCCTGTGCGCGAAGCAGCATTACGGCTGCCAGAGCTTCCATCGTCGGCACGTCACCGCAAGACGCTATCACCACGTCGGGATTGCCACCATCGTTGGATGCCCACTTCCAGATGCCGAGCCCTGTTGTGCAATGCGCTACGGCCTCGTCGATGTTGAGCCATTGAGGCGCTGGTTGTTTTCCAGCCACGATCAAGTTGATGTAGTTCTTGCTGCGCAGGCAGTGATCCGCAACGGAGAGCAGTGTGTTTGCGTCGGGTGGCAAATAGATCCGGACCACGTCGGCCTTCTTGTTCACCAGGTGGTCGATAAAGCCGGGATCCTGGTGCGAAAAGCCATTGTGATCCTGACGCCAGACCAGCGAACTCAGCAGGTAATTAAGCGAGGCAATCGGTTTGCGCCATGGAATCTGTCGCGTCACCTTCAGCCACTTTGCGTGCTGATTCACCATGGAATCGATGATGTGAATGAATGCTTCGTAGCAGTTGAAAAATCCATGACGTCCGGTAAGCAGATAGCCTTCGAGCCAGCCCTGGCACATGTGTTCGCTCAGGATTTCCATCACACGCCCGGTGCGTGACAGGTCTTCATCGACCGGCAGCGTCTCGGCTTCCCAGGTTTTGCCGGTTCCGGTGATAACGTCCTGCAAGCGGTTTGAGGCTGTCTCGTCGGGACCGAAGACGCGGAAATTCTTCGTGTCCATGTTGGCTTCCATCACGGCATGCAGCATTTTGCCCAGGACGCGCGTGGATTCTGCGTTGGTCGCTCCAGGGGAATCGATCTTGACTGCGAAATTTCTGAAGCTCGGCACCTTCAGCGGCTGCCAGAGCAATCCGCCGTTTGCGTGAGCATTCATGCCCATACGCAGGCGGCCTTTCGGCGCGATGTCGGCGAGATCTTCCTTGAATGCACCCTTCTCGTCGAATAGTTCTTCGGGTTTGTAGCTGCGCATCCAGTCTTCCAGCAGGCGCAGATGATCAGGTTTCTCGCGCAACTCCGCGAAGGGAACCTGGTGTGCTCGCCATGTGCCTTCAACCGGTTTGCCGTCGACTTCCTTTGGTCCCGTCCAGCCCTTGGGTGTGCGCATGATCAGCATGGGCCACGCTGGGCGATCAGTCGATCCACCTTCGCGTGCGGCTTTTTGAATTGCTGCGATGCGGTCGAAGATTTTGTCGAATACCGCTGCAGCCTTCTGATGCATCGACGCAGGGTCGTGGCCTTCGAGCGTGAAAGGCTCATATCCATAGCCACGCATCAGGTTCTCAAGTTCCGCATGAGGAATGCGCGCCAGCACCGTGGGATTTGCAATCTTGTAGCCGTTCAAGTGCAGGATTGGCAGAACCGCGCCGTCGGTCGCGGGGTTGATGAATTTGTTGGAGTGCCAGCTGGTAGCAAGCGGTCCGGTTTCGGCTTCACCATCACCGACCACGCACGCGACGATCAGATTTGGATTGTCAAAGGCGGCGCCATACGCGTGCACCAGCGAGTAGCCCAGTTCGCCGCCTTCGTGGATCGAACCCGGAGTTTCCGGCGCGACGTGGCTGGGAATTCCATAGGGCCAACTGAATTGCCGGAAGAGGCGCTTGATGCCGTCGCGATTCTGTTCGATATGGGGGTACATCTCGGAGTAAGAGCCTTCGAGATAGGTATTCGCCACCAGCCCCGGGCCGCCGTGACCGGGGCCAATCACGTAAATCATGTCGAGGTGGCGCTCGCGGATGAGGCGGTTCCAGTGGACATATAGAAAGTTGAGACCGGGCGTGGTTCCCCAATGGCCGAGTAGTCTCGGCTTTACGTCATCGAGAGTGAGTGGGCGTTCGAGCAGCGGATTGTCTTTGAGATATATCTGGCCAACGGAAAGGTAGTTGGCGGCGCGCCAATAGGCGTGCATCTTATCGAGGAGTTCAGGGCTTAGAGGGCCTTCGTTCTTTGCTGCGGCCCGGCTGGAATCGGTCGTCGCGGTAGTCATGGGGCACCTCGGGAGGGGAATTCCGTACCACTTCAGGCTAGCAGCCGAATGTTAACGCCGTGGGTGATTGAAGTCACAAGCTGCTGAGATGCTGCTTCACCACGTGGGATTCCTGAAATCAGATGAAATGCTGAGGAGGTTAGAGCGAGAAGCTTTGGTCGGAGGGTTGTTTCTTTGCCGAGTTTTCAAAGTGGCGCTTAAGGCGCAGGATTCTCGATTCGAAACCGTACCAGAGGATGGTTGCAGCCAGCGTGCAGGCGGCGAGGCGGAACGCTACGACGGCGAGGTTGCCGGAAATTCCGTAGTGATCCATGCGGGCGTCGAACCAGCCGAAGTAGATGAAGACCATGATGTGGGTCATATAGAGGCCATAGCTGATGCGCCCGTAGTAGGCGAGCGGACCGCGGCTGAGGATTGCGTTGATCGGAGTGCGCGCACCGGTTGAAGCGATGGCCGATAGCACCGCCCCGGCGAAGAGTGTGGTGAGAGCGCTATCGAGGAATGCGGTGCCACCCGCAATAGTGGCTGCTGCGAGAAACCCGATGGGCATGGCGGCGAGGCCGATCCAGAGCCAGGCGCGGCGCCTGATCGGCAGCGTGTAGAGGCCGAGTGCAAGCAGGCTGCCCATGGCGATGCCGTCGATATGAGTGAGTGTGTGGGTCGGTGTTATCCATGCAAAATGTGTGCGACGGAAGAGCGGTGACGCGATCAGTGCGGTAACAAGCAACGTTGTGAGCATCCATGGTGCGCGCAGAAAACGTACGACGGGCGCCCATAGAAAGTAGTACTGCTCTTCGATCGCTAGCGACCATGTGGGGCCGATGGCGGGCGGCAGCGAGAGGTGAAACAGGTTCTGGATGAACAGAATGTAGGCCCACCACGGCGCTGTTTTGATTGCATCCCAGACGGTGGGGCCGATGAACCACGGCGCGTTGAGGTAGCAGACGACTAACACCAATATGTAGACGGGCCAGATGCGGAGTGCGCGGCGTCCGTAGAAATTGCGGAAGTAGTGCGGCTTGGGGCGGGATTCAAGCAGGATCGATGTGATTAGAAATCCGGAGAGAACGAAGAAGAGGTTGACGCCGGCCCATCCCCATAAAGAAGCGTGATAGAACCACGTGCCGGTGAAGCGCGGATGACAGTGATAGAGAACTACGCCAAGGACGGCGAGACCGCGCAGTCCCTGCAGTTCGGGGATGTAGGACGGCAGCCAGGTTGGGCGTTGGATTTTCAAAGTAGTGAGTCAGAAGAATGGCGCGTCGGCATCGGTTAAATCCCAGGTCTCAAACGCGAGACCTGGGGCACCCAGCTAGTTGAGTTTTAACTCTGAAACTGGCGTTGTCGGATGATCGCGTTCTTCGTCGACTGCATCCCAAACATCGTTTTCGAGAACCTTGAACGCCTTTGCGACATGGCGCACGAGCGCTGCGATGTGCACCGCATACTCCTTGTAGGTCAGCGCCCCTGGATAAAGGTGAGTCTGAATCTCGCCGTCATTTTCAAAAACGATAATCAGTGGTGAATCGATCTTCATGCTTTTCTTTGGTCCTTACCCAAGATCATCCGGCGGCGAGTTGTTTGGCGCGTTCGGTGGCGCGCATTACTGCTTTGATCAGGGTTACGCGGAGGCCGCCTTCCTCTAATTCGAGGATGCCGTCGACGGTGCAGCCTGCGGGTGTTGTGACTTCGTCCTTGAGCAGCGCCGGATGGTAGCCGGTTTCGAGCACCATTTTTCCCGCGCCGTAGACGGTTTGCGCGGCGAGCTGGGTCGCGGTGTCGCGGGGCAGGCCAACCTTTACGCCCGCTTCTGCCAGGGCCTCGATGATGATGTAGATGTAGGCGGGGCCGGAGGCGGAGAGGCCGGTGACGGCGTCCATGTGCTTCTCGTCGACGATGACGGAGCGGCCGACGGTCTCAAAGATGCGCTGTGCCAGATCCATCTGCTGGTCTTTGACGAAGCGGCCACGGCAGAGGCCAGCGATGCCTGCGCCGAGAGCCGACGGAGTGTTGGGCATAGCGCGGATGACGGGGATCTCGATACCGGCGGCGTCTTCGATGGCGCGCGTTTTCACCGACGCTGCGAAGGAGACGATGGTCTTCGAAGTGGTAAGTGCGGGCTTGATTTCGGCGATCAGGTCCGGGACCTGAAAGGGTTTTACGCCGATAAGGATAAGGTCTGCCTGGCGCGCGGCGGCAAGGTTGTCTGTGCCGACATCGACGCCCCATTGCGCGGCACGGGCGACTGCTTTTTCTGCGTGGGCGACGGTGGCGTGAATCAGATCGGCAGCAAAAAGGTTCTGCTTGAGAAACGCCTGAAGCAGAATTCCGCCCATTTTGCCGGCACCGAGAACGGCAACGTGCAGGTCGGGTAACTGCGCGGGAACTGCGGTGGATTCAACGGCTATCTCCGCCATGGGGTTCCTTCTAAATCAGAGTGGTGGTTCAGTTTCAAGGATAACCCGCGGCAGGAGTTCGGCGCCTGGACTTCAATGAATCACAGGATCACAGGTGAAGGCCGACTGAACTGGTCGTAGTTCCAAGGTCGAATTACCTGCAAACTTTTGTGGAAAACTGCAAATTTTGTAGGGGGGGTGGGGGTACCCCTTCCTTCTCCCGATTCGCGGAGTGAACATTCTGCCGTCCCGATGATTGTGCCTTAAATGAAGGAAAAACCCTGCAAAACTGTGCCGGGAATTTGGCGTTTGGAATGTATTGGTTGGAGCATCCGGCATCCGCCGGGCACTTGACACGTGCATTTTTCAGACTTGTTCAGCGTGAGTAGGAGAATGTGCCGCAGACGTCTGTCGAGTTGGCGAGAGCGTCAACCGTGAGGACGGGTGCGTCCGTTCCCGAAAAGAAGGCCACGCGCAGACTGCGGCCCTCGACAAAGGTCGCCAGCCACTGGGTATCGTCCGATCCGCAAAGGCTGTTTTTGTGGAGAAAGCGCTTGGTTGCAGGCACGTTTAAGCGGTAGAGATAGCCGCTGCCGGACCCAGGATCGGCATCGAAGATTGCGCTCCATTCAGCGGGCTGAAGTTTGCGGATCTGGGCGAGGGGAAACGAAGCGAAGTTGATGGCCAATTTGGAATCGGAGATGGTGAGATCGCCTGTAATGTCGTTGGCGTTTGAACTGACAGCGCGCCAGTAGCCCTTGTCCTGGGCGGCGGCGGAAAGAGAGCAGCACAGCAGCAGACCGGCGAGTGCGCTCAATAGGATTCCTTTACTCATAGTTTGAGAATGCCATTCGGCGCAACCCCGGAGCAAGCGGAGGGCTCAAAACCGATCCAGTCACTTTCCGAGCTGTTTATTGGTTCGTTACTGCCGAGTTGACGGTCATTCACCCGTATTGTCGGTTTTCTCGTGCTCTACCACCCATGTCGCAAGGCGCCGAATATGTACTTTCGACTCACAGGTCAAGCACTTGTGCGCTATCTTGAACGCTCGCTCTGATTCGAGATGAATCGCGAGGCGAAGCTGATCACGAAACTGCTCCGAAAAATCTCCCGTTACGAGGCGCTTCAAGATGCACTCAACAAGCTGGTGACGTTGGTCTTGTTCGACATCACAGTGCTTCAGCCGACGACACATCATCGCCCGCATTCGCCCGTGCCCTCTACCCCGCGTTTCCGCGAGTATGAACTTGACGCAGCGGTCTCTCGCCTCAGAGTTGCAAGACAACAAGCCATCTGCCAAACGATGAAGCGTTGTTTTATCAAGATGATCGAATTCGCGCGACCAGACCTCAGTTTCCACTCGCCATTCCTGAGCACAAAAGATAGCAGATTCGCCCGAAAGACCCTTTCAAGCTTTCAATGTTGTGGGCGAGTAGTGGTCGATCCGGAAGTAGGAGTGATCTGGCCCACACATACTTCCGGATTGACGGACACATCCGGAACGAAGAATGTCTAACCGAACTGCGGTGGAACGAGAATGTCGTAACATGGCGTTGAATGAAGAGTCAGTCGTGAGATGGGTTGCCTGCTCGGTGCTGGGCGCCTGTCAGTTGTTGTGCGGGCAATCTTCGGAAGTCCAGCGACCGCCTCTGACGCTCAAGCGTGCAGAGATCAAAGTACCGATGGCCGAAGCCGGTGAAGCTGGATTGCAGGACAGTCTTGATTCTGCCATCGACGCCCGGCACGCATCCTCTAGTTTTGATGACACACGGCTCCGACTATTCCAAAGGCAAAAATCAGCAGTTGGGTCCAGGCATGATGCAGCCGGGGGCGGTGTGGTTTGCGCGTCGCGGATGGGTTGTGGCCATTGTAATGAGGCGAGGCTACGGAGCAAGCGGCGGAAAGATGGATAAGACCCACTATGGCTGCGATCAACGCGCCTTTGCCGCCATGGCAGAGGAGAATGCCGCTGACTTGATGGCCGCTTACGAAGTGGTGAAGAAACTTCCGCAGGTGAATGGAGACAGTGTGATCGCGACAGGTAATTCAGCGGGTGGATTCGCAGCCTTAGCTTTCGGCGCTCACGGCCCTCCAGCACTCAAGGCCGTCATCAACTTTTCAGGCGGCTGGCACTCCCTATTCTTCGCAGGTTCGTGCGCTAAGAGCGGGCTCGTTCCGGAGTTTCATGACTTGGGTGCAGCTACTCACGTGCCAACTCTGATCGGCTATATGCGAAGAACGACAGTCTGTTGCGCCAAAGAATGTTGCTCTGATGCACGACGCCTTCACTAGCTCCGGCGGTGAGGCGGAGATGCCAACGATCGGAAAATCAGGAGACGAAGGACGTTACTTATTCTCCGAGAGCGTTGAGATATGGGGACCCTTGGTTGAGGGCTTCTTGGAAGAGCACGGCCTTCCATGGCAAGATTTGGACCCCAGCAATACCCAAAAGCTCGTCAAGTTACCGGACAATTTCCCAAGTGATATGAAGGCTGGCTTTTTCGAAGTGGCAGAAGCTGGGGCCCAGCAAGGCATTCGCGATAGGGCCAAACGGGGCCTGGTCCTATTCGAGCGGACGCAAGACGTTGAAGATCGCGCAGGATGAGGCGCTGGATCGGTGCGGAAATCTGCAGTGCAAGATCATTGCATCCGACGGAAAGTGAAACGTAAGGCCAGCGATGACTCAGGAAGGCCCCGGACATGATTTTTACGGGTCGTGGGTGAGTGGTGATCCACTCGGAGATTTGCGGCTGCTCCCATTCTGTTCAAAGCCACGGAGGGCATCTTCAGAGACTCCCTCCGGCAAAATGTAGCCTTCGAACACGGTGAATGCGGGCCAGAAGAGAGATGCATAGCCAACTGCTAAAGAGAAATTTCCTTCGCAGCCGATCCAAGTTTCGAGGTCGATTCCATCGCCGTTGTTCCAAGCGGCAAACTCCGCTTTCATGCTCTCGGGTGTGTTAATGAATTTCCCTAGTTCACTGTCGAATTGCTGCTGTGTGCTGGGACCATTCTATGGCAATGGCATATTCCGGTCGGATAGTGATCTACTCGGAATGTATGTTTTCGTTAACAGTTTGCGCCGCTATTGATCAACGACTGATTTCCGTGGTTGACGGTAATGTTCCCGGAACCATGACTTCAGAAAGCCGACTCCACCAATGTGCAGGGAGGCCCAAGCTGGCTTGATTGGGATCGCTTTGAAATTGTCGCCAAGGCGCCGGCAACGACTTCGAAGGCTGACTTGCGGTTGATGCTGCGACCAGGTCCGATCGGCGATTTGAATTGTGGGAGGCTATGCGAGTGAAGGAATCTGGTTAGAACAGTTCATCAATGGGACTTGGGAAGAGAGAAGCGGGATGCCTCATCGACCGTCGGGGTCATGGGGAAGAGGTGATCGGTCTTCGTGATTTTGAGCAACTGCAGAACACGCGGAGTGACGCCGGCGGCGATCAGGCGGATTCCTTTGTTCTGGCAGCGGACGAAGTGACCGATGATGAGGCCAAGGCCACAGGAATCCATGTACGGAACCTGGGTAAGGTCGAGGATGTTGACCTTCGGTGTGCTGTGGGGCGGATCGGACTCGAACATATTGCGCAATGCGACGGGAGTGAGCGCGGCATACATGTCGCGCGCGGTGAATGGGCCGGAGAAACTAAAGACGACCGTCTCGGCAGCAGGATTGTCCTTGCGCTCGATAGTGAAGGTGGAGCCCTTCCAGATCTCAGCCTGCATGCCGGACATTCAATCTACCTCGTCGAAATCACGCCGTCTTGCGATCGGCGAGACGATCATATGCCGGGGTGCTCTGCGGAAAACCGCGCTCGGCTCCTATCGGCGGTGAGACCCTCGGATTGTTACCGGTTGTGAGGGAAAAGGCAAGGCCAATCTTGCGATCTGCAACCGCTTTGCGCAAATCGAAGTGACCCTGGTTACATTCGAATCCGTCGATTCACCCTGTATAATCTGAGCTAATAAATCAACTTTTAGAACGCTCCAGCTGATCTTGCGAATCTCTTTTCAGAGAGGTCAGAGGTGAGTTCTGTTGGTCTGAAACCTACCGCGACGATGCGGCTGGGGGACTGCCTTTTTGCCTTTGTTGCCCGTGGGATTCGTGTGCCTGCCTGGTTGCCCTGCCAACCGGACCGAGAAGATTCATTCTCAATTCAACTTCCCGACTCAGACGCATCCGGCTTCGCGATGCGGCCCGGCTCGGTGGCTGTTCTATCGGGCAGTACTGCCGCTTGTTCTGCTATGCACGGGCTTTGCCTCGCCCGCGTTTGCTACGGGAACACGCTTCTACATCAATAACCAGCCAGGATCCAATTGCAGCGATGGTGGGGCGCACAACACGGCACAGCCGTGGTGTAGCTTTGCGCCCGCTAACCGGATCAGGACGTTTATGGGTGGCGACCAGATTCTGCTGGCTCGGGGCGGATCATGGAACCAGGAATTGTCGCTGGCCGGGCGCGGTACGGCGAGTGAGCCGATCACGCTGGGAGCTTACGGGACCGGATCGAAGCCGAAGATCCTGCGCAATCAGGCGGTGAACGACGTCTGCGTTCTTCTCACGGATGCCAGCAATTGGAATATCAGCGAGCTGGAAGTGGGCCGCGCAAGCGTGGGCATCCTGCTGCACTACACGCAGCTTTTTAACAGCGGAATCACGATCCGCAATATCGATGCGCATGACAACAAGGGAATCTGGGGTGGCTTTTCGACCGAGTACCCGGTGAGGCGTCATGTGCAGGATCCGTTTGCATCCAGCTTGAACATCAATTTGTCGTCGGGGATTCTGTTTAACGTCGCGTCGAATTTGACGTACTCGAGTTCGCAATACGTGCTTCGCGGTGTGACGGTGAGCGACGTGATGGGAACAAACAATCTCGACAGCGTGGCGTTTGATGCAGAGAAAAACACGATCGATAACCAGGACGGGCACAACGCGTTCCAGGATGTGCTGGTGAGTGGACTGATTCTCTCCGGCGACAACGGAAGTGCCGACAAGGCTTACCAGGCGGCGGGGCTGGGATGCAGCGATTCGCTGCGCCTGCTGGGTATGACGAATGTGACCGTAATGAATTCGGTCCTGTTCGATGAGGCCGGTTGTCGCACCGAGACGGGAACCGCCGCAGTGATGCTGGGGCGCGTGAGTCACGTGACGTTTGTCAACGACATCATCTTCGGGGTGGCGGCGTCGGGCAGTCCGGATGAAACGGGAATCGATTTTGAATGGTCAGAAGACCATGTGCAGTTGCTGGCGAATCTGTTTGAGGGAAATGCGGGCCCGGCCGTGGAGATCCTGAATATTCACGGCGGCGATCACTCGAGCGATCTTGATTTTTCAAGCAATACTTTTGCACAGAACGCGGAGTCGCGTCAGCCGGGCGCCGCGGGGGTATGGGAAGACAACAAGGGGCGCGGATATGGAACTCCCGCGGGGATGATTCGCAACAATCTGTATTTCGAACCGCACGGAAAATTTTTTAGCGGGAGAAATATCGGGTCGATCTCGAATGTAAACAACCTGGGGACAATGCTGGCCGCTAACTTTGCGGCGGAGCAGTTTTCCACTTCGCAAGGGAAAAACCAGTGGCGATATCAGTATGAAACTGCGAATGGAACCTGGGCGGACATGCCGCGCTACGCCGCAACCGACAACAACGGCGCCTGGGAGGCTGGTACTTCGCAGTACGTGAGCGCGTTCAACATGGCTGCGGCAGTCTGCACGGGCAATTGCAATAGCGGAGTGGCGCGAGCGTGGGTGGCGCCTCATGCAGGAACCGTCAGCATCCGGGGGCGGGTTCTCAAGAGCAATGGGCAGTCCGGGACCGGCATGAAGGCCGCGGTCAATTTCGTGTCGGGCAGGAATACGATATCGCTCTGGCCCGGCCAGGGTGGAAAACAGCTGATTGCCGGCACCGATCAGTCCGGATATGCGACGGATGTCGATAATGTGCAGGTTGCCGCAGGCGATGTGATCCGATTTGAAGTCCACGGCAGCGAGGACAGCGCTAACGACGTAGTCAGTTGGACTCCCTCGATCGGGTACGTGGGGGCAACTGGCAGCCTGACGAACACTTCTATCGGCTATTTACCGTTGGCTATTGCAGCAGCGCCTCGTTCTTTAGGAACTCACTGAGCGCATCACTGCTTAGTTTGTTGATTTCGGCGGGCGGCCATGCGGCGTTCCAGATGATGTAGCCGCCGGGAATGGTCAGCGTCTTCAGACGTGCGCCGATGGCGGCGAGCGCGGTGGTAACCCAGGCGCGGTTTTCCAGACTATATAAAGTTGCGGATTGAGCTTGAGCGTCGCGGATGTCCGCAACGTGTTCGCCCATGTGCGCGATGGCAAGCGCCAGCGCATTGCCTTTGAGACGATTCGAATCGAAGGTGCAGTTATAAATAACGCCGTCGGGTGAGGCGTGGGCGCTCTTCTGCTCGACGCGCGGAGAAGCTTCATTCATTCCACTGAATCCGACTTCAACGCCGTTGTCGTCGCCTTGTTTGCCAAAGGCGGCGGCGGCGCGTTCAACCTGGTCGCCAAGAGGACTGCCGGCGCCGAATACCTTGGCGAATCCATGAACGGAGGCTGTGGCATCGCTACCAGCAGCATCGGAGGTGGATTCCGTCTTGGTGATTGCGGCGACTTTGGAGTAGTCGATTTCGTGAGCGGCAACATCGGAAACCGACTGCAACACGAGGCGCACCGGATATGCATTGAGGTTGCCGAAGCCGGTGATCTCGATGATCTTTCCTGCTGCATCGCGGCGTAGCGCCGGCTGAACTGCGTCGAGTCGACCGGTGAGGGTGGCACTGACTTCGGATTTGGTGCAGCCAAGACACATGCCGTTGCCTTTGTACGGAGCGGCGAGGAGTGAGTCGAACTGCTTGAAGTCCTTGCTTTTGTCGAGGGTGACAGGCGCTGGAACAGTGGATGCAATGGTGCCTGCGAAATTGCCGGCGGGCTGCAATTGGAGAATCGCGACGGGGCCGGACTTGGCTTTTGTGCCTTCGGGATAGGCAAGCCAGATGCCGCCGATGTGGTACCTGCAGTCTTCGGCCTTAATGATGAATTCATCGAAGCCGGAAGAGACGGTTCCCTTGATGCGGACGGTTTTGCCGTTGAATGATTGCGGGTCTTTGAGGATGTCGCAGACGGTTGAGTCGACAGCCTGGGCGTGAAGAGAAACGGCTACCAAACAAAAGAGGGCGATGTGAAAGAGGCGCTTCATTCGTGGCTCCCAAGTGCAGTCGCGAGCCGGTGCTTGATTCACGGCTGGGCATCTGCATAGAGTTTTTGTGAACTGACAAGGGTAGCATGGGGAGTTCTTAGTTCGCAGTTCTTAGTTCACAGTAGTGTCCGATTCTCACGGCGAGAGGAAAAAGAACAACAGCAGATCCTTCGCTCCGCTTACCCCACAAACGATGAAATCGTTTGCGGGGCCCCAAGCTGCTCCGCTCAGGATGACGGTCGTCACTTTGCGAGCTTACTCGACTCTGAGCGCTTCTACCGGATTCACGGCGGCGGCGAGAGGAAAGAACAACAGCAGATCCTTCGCTCCGCTTACCCCACAAACGATGAAATGGTTTGCGGGGCCCCAAGCTGCTCCGCTCAGGATGACGGTCGTCAACTTTGCGAACTTACTCGACTCTGAGCGCTTCTACTGGATTCACAGCGGCGGCACTCCTCGCGGGGAGATAGCTGGCTAGGACGGCGGCTGCGGCGAGGAAGAGCGGGACGGTGAGATAGGTGATCGGGTCGAGCGGGCTGATGCCGAAGAGGAGCGACTTCATGGATTGCGTGAGTGCTGCTGCCGCAGCCACGCCGATGACGACTCCGATGACGGTGAGGGTGAGGGCGGAGCGGACGAACATCCACTTGCAGTTCGTTTTTCTGCGCGCCGAGTGCGAGGCGGATGCCGATTTCGCGAGTGCGCTGCGCGACGGCGTACGAGATGACTCCGTAAATGCCGATGATGCCGAGAGCGAGCGCCATGGTGCCGGCGATGGCGAGCATGGTCAGCGTGAACGAGGTGCGGGCCAGGGATTTCGCGTAGATTTCCTGCATGGTGCTGGGAGTCGCCACAGGAAGATTGCTATTCACGGACCAGACTGCCTGCTGAACATCGACGATCAGCGATTCCGAGCCGGCGCGATTGCTGCGAATGGCAAACGTAACTTCGCGCGGCGCGTCGATGGTCGGTTTCTGGGTATAGGGGCTTTCGAGCATCGCAGGCCAATAGATGATTGCGGGCGGTTTCTCATCGACTCCGTTGTGACGAACATCCTGTACAACGCCGATGACCTCGACCCATGGCATGCTCGAAAACTGGCGGACTCGCTTGCCGACTGCAGCCGATGCTGAACCCCAGTTTTCGCGGGCAAAATTCTCCGAGACGATTACGTATCGATGCAGATCGTAGATGTCGGACCACGTGAAGTCGCGTCCGGCAACCATGCGCGTGCCTGCAGTCTGGAAGTATCCCGGCGAAACATAATTGAACATGCGCAGTGGCGGCTCACCACCTTCGATAGACTTTGCCTTCGACGCCTATCTCGTCCCAATTGGGATCGAAGCCCTCCATGGGCATGGCTGCTGCAAATCCAACGGATGTGACGCCTGGGACAGCGGAGATTTTATCGGCAATCTCGTTCTGCTGCTGCGTAACCCTGCGCGGATCGGCGACGAGCAAGTCCGGAATGAAAATATGCATGGTCTGCAGGTGATCTGGATCGGTAAACCCCGGCTCAACGTTACGCAATGCCGAGAAGGTGCGAATCATGAGCAGGGCGCTTATCAGAAGAACAAGAGCCATCGCGACCTGCGCAACGACCAGCACGTTCCGTGAGCGCTGGCGCGCGCGGCCGGCGCTGGCGGTGCGATTGGCGCCAGAGAGCGCAGCAGTGGCGCGAGTGCGGGCGTATTTGAATGCGGGGATCGAGCCGAACAACAATCCGGAAATAACGGACAAGGCGAAGGTGAAAGCCAGCGAGCGCGCATCGAGGGTGACTTCACTCAGGCGCGGCAGATTGGCTGGTCCGAAGGCGACGAGAAGACGTAAGCCGACATAGGCAGACACCGAGGGCAAACACGCCGCCAATAAGTCCGAGTATGACGCTTTCGAAGAGGAGTTCGCGAGCGATGCGTGCACGACCCGCTCCAAGTGCGGCACGAATGGAGAGCTCGTGCTGGCGCGACTCTGCGCGGACAAGAAGCAGGTTCGCAATGTTGACGCAGGCGATCAGCATGACCAGGCCGACAGTGGCCATGACCACCCAAAGCACGCTGGAGATATTGCCAATGACCTGCTGTTTGAGCGACCGGAAATGCGGTGAGATTCTCCAGAGATCGTAGTAATGGGGGTTGGTGCCGGGGCCATTGGAGAAAGTGTCCATCCAGGTACCAATCAGGCGGCTAATGTCGCCGTCAGCCTGGGCGAGCGTGACTCCGGGTTTGAGACGGCCGATGCCGTTGAATCCGAAACCCGCAAGTTTGAGGTTGCCGCGATCTAACTGCAACGGAGCAAGGATGTCGAAATCGTGTCGACAACGCGAAAGCCGCGCGGCATCACGCCGATAATTTCACAGGTCTTCGCGTTGAGCTGGATGCTGCGGCCGATTACGTTACGATCTCCTCCGAAACTGCGCTGCCAGTAGCCGTAGCTCAAGATCACCCGGCTGGCGCTGTGTGGATCCTGATCGGCTGGGGAGAGCCAGCGGCCGAATGCGGGAGGGATGTCGAGCGTCTGCAGTACGCCATCGCTGATCAGAACGGTATGCACCTGCTCGGGGTGAGCAATGCCGGTGACGTTGGCGGTGTCTTGGCATCCACACACCCATCGACTCGAAGCTTCGGTTGTGTTCGGAGAAAGTGAAATACATCGAGCCGGAAAGACGAAGCCCGACTCTCGAAATTGGCCAGGCCCGGAGCGCCGGGAGCGTCGAGCCAGAGAGCTACGAGCTCGTTCGGAATTGGGGTAGGGAAGCGGCTTGAGGAGGACGCCGTCGACGACGCTGAAGACCGCGGTGTTGGCGCCGATGCCGATGGCCAGCGTGAGAAGGACGGTGACGGCGAATCCGGGGGATTTGCGCAGGCGGCGCAGGGTGAATTTGAAGTCGGCGAGCAGCGACTCGAGTGCGCGCCACTGCCACTGTTCGCGGCTGCGCTGCTCGACGAGAGCGACGTTGCCGAATTCGCGACGGGCGGTTTGCTCGGCCTGTTTGCGCGGCATGCCTTCGGACTCAAGTTCGTCGGCGCGTTCCTGAATGTGCTCCTGAATGGAGACGTCGATGTCGTGATAGCGGCGGTTGCGACCGAAGAGCCGGGGAAGTGGCTGCATGCGCGGAGCTCCTTATGCCTACTTTTATGCCTGGTCGAATGCGAGTACGCGGGTGATTCCGGCGAACATTTTTTCGAAGCTCTGGACTTCGCTCTCAAGATGGCGGAGGCCCGCTTCAGTGACGCTGTAGATGCGCGTCGGGACGGCCTTTCGCGGAAGTGCCTTCTTCCGACTCGAGCAGGCCTTCGCGAAGCATGCGCTGGAGGGCAGGATAGAGCGAGCCTTCTTCGACCTGGAGCAGGTTATCGGAGACCTGCTTGATGTGTTTGACCAGCGCATAGCCGTGCATGGGTTTGAGCCGCAGGGACTTGAGGATCATGATTTCGAGTGCGCCGGGGAAGAGGTCGCGGTCGTCGGGGTGTTTCGCCATGAAGGGATAGTAGCGGCTGGATACCTATTTTGTAAATAGGTATCTTCTTCGAGGATTTGAGTGTATCAAGCCCTACCGCGCGTGTCCAAAGCTTCGGCCTACTTCGGAGTAGGCGGTGATTCGCCCGGAATGGTTCAAACTGACTCGAATCGCGAGGCAATGGGCTCTGAACTCGGCTCCGCAACCATCACTAAAAGTGAGACCTGGGTTCCCTGGATTCAAATGGTGAGGTGGAACCTTCGTCCTCATCCAGCAGCTTCTTGCGTATGCCCGGGTAATCCATGCCAGGGTCGGCAAGTAGCTTTCCTTTGTTCTCATCCAGGAGCTTTCTCTTCAAGGCTGGGTCATCAACGACGAAGAAGTACGGGTAAATCAACACCATGTTCGTTGATGTGGTGGGTAAGACCTATAACTTCTGGTGCGCCGTTTACTACGTCAATAAAATAACGTCCCGACAAATCGAATGAATTTCCACGCACCTCTTCCAGCCTTTTGTATTTCTTATCGTATACAACAACCTTTACGTCAACGCCTCGGCGGGTTGGTTCCATGGCCTCCTCGATGATTACAACGTCTGTGCGTGTGAGGCCGCGCGGGATCGTGATCCCTTTTGGCAGTCTCGAATCGCTCGTTAATTCCCAGATTGATTCAATACATCCGCTTATCGCGAAAGAAGAAACAGATATTACAACGATAAGAAGGTACGTTTTGACACGTAGAAAGCCCTCAGCGACCACGAACAATCCGCGAACGACACTAGAAACGTTCATGCAGTGAGCGTACCCTCTTGGGGCAATCTAAACATACGTCGTTGTTGCACTTTCGCCGCTGTCACAACGACTGTTCACTCGTTGAGGGCGTGTAGTGGACGATCCGGAATCAAGAGCAAAAAAACAGGTCCTTCGACTCCGCGCGCGTCGCTCGGGATGACTGATCTTGACGATATGAGCGAGCGAAGAGGTTGTGGCGCGCGTGGATAACTCGGAGGCAAGCCAAAAATAGTGCAATTTTCCAGACTATTTCTGGCTGGCGATCCAGGCGGTGATGTGTTCGTCGAGGACGTCGAGTGGCACGGCTCCGGAGTCGATGACCTGATCGTGGAAGGCGCGAATGTCGAACTTGGGTCCTAGCTCTTTTTTGGCGCGGTCGCGAAGTTCCAGGATTTTGAGCTGGCCGATCTTGTAGGCGAGGGCCTGGCTGGGCCACGCGATGTAGCGATCGACTTCGGCCTGAATGCTGGTTTCGTCGATGGCGGAGTGGTCGTGGAAGTAATCGACCATCTGCTGGCGTGTCCAGTGCTTGGAGTGGACGCCGGTGTCGACAACGAGGCGGATGGCACGCCAGATGTCGCCCTCAAGACGGCCGTAGTCGGAGTAGGGATCCTGGTAGAAGCCGACGTCTTTGCCGAGGCGTTCGGAGTAGAGTCCCCAGCCTTCGCTGAAGGCGGTGTAGCCGCCGAATTTGCGAAACTCGGGAACACCTGTCCTGTTCGCGGGCGATGGAGATCTGCAGATGATGGCCGGGCAGGCCTTCGTGATAGCGATGGATCTTCGACCTGGTAAAGGTTGCGGTCGGTCGCGTTGTAGGTGTCGATGCACAGAGCGTCCCGGACGGCTGCCGTCGGGCGCGCCAGCTTCGTAGTAAGCAGGCGCCGAGGTCTTCTCAAGATAGTCAGGGACGGGTGCCACCTCAAACGGCGTTTTAGGCAGGTGACCAAAGAGCGAGGGCAGCTTGGCCTGCATGGGCGTGAGATAACCGCGGGATAGGCATCGAGCAGCGCTTCGGCTGAACGGGATGGAGCTTCGGGTTGGTCTTGAGACTGGCGTTGAAAGCTTTTCAAGTCCTGGAAGCCGAGCTTTTGCGCGATGGCGAGCATTTCGGCTTCGTCTTTTTTGACTTCGTCGAGACCGATCTGGTGGATCTTGTCGGCGGTGAGGTCGGTAGTGGTGGTGCGGTGAATGAGGTACTGGTAGTACTTCGCGCCGTCGGGGAGCGACGAGATGCCGGGATCGGTGCGACCGGCGGGGATGTAGGCGACTTCAAGGAAAGCGGGCAAAGCGCGTGTAGGCCGGTAGGACTTCCTTGCTCGATGGCGTCGAGCATTTCGGTCTTGATGCGGGCCTGCTCGGCGGCGGAGATAGAGGCGGGGAACTTTTTCAACGGCGAAGCGAGCGGCGAGTCTTCGGGTTTCTGATTGGCGAGCTGCTTGACCTGCTCCAGAGTTTTTTCGAGGAGATATTTCGGCGGGACGCGCTTGTCGTCGATGCCGATGGACATGTTGGCGGTGACCTGGTCGAAGGCTTTGGGAATTAGATGAAGGCGCGCGATCCAGTCGTCGTAGTCCTTGACCGTGGTGAAGCTGAGCTGGGCGACGAGTTGCGGATAGGTCGCATAGATGCCGCCCATCTGGTTGACGGGCATCTCCCATGTCTTGAACTCTGCGCCTTCCTGATCGTCGGTGAGGTCGACGCATCAGCAGTTCGCGGCTGGTCTTGTCCTGATCGGTGAGGCCGGCGGGATCGATGGCCGCGAGCTTCATCAGAAAATCTTGTTCGGCGGCAAGCCAGTCGTTGATGGCCTTCACGGAGTAGTCGGAGAGCTGGTCGTTGTAGCGCTTGTCGCCGATGGTGGAAGCGAATTCGGGCTCGTGCTTGAGGTTCTCTTCCCAGTAATCGTGAAAGATGCCATGAAGGGCCTTGGTGCGATCGGCGGGCGTGGTGGGCGCAGCATCGGAGGATTTGAGTTGCGCGGAGAGGAGTGCGGATGGGAGGAGAAGAACGGCGAGGAGCATCGAGACAAATGGTTTCAACAGAGTCAGTCCTCTTGAGTGAGTTAGGGAAAGGGGCATCGGCTTGAGTTTAGAGCACGAGGGCGGCGACACGTCCAGCGGCATGGGTATTTGCAGGAAATTAGAGATCTGGATTCGGATCGCCGACCAGCAGGCGGTAGAGCGTGGAACGGCTGATGCCGAGCTGGCGCGCAGATTTAAGTTTGTTGCCGCGGTTGAGATCGAGCACCAGAAGGATGTGATTACGAATGACGGCGTCGAGGTTGAGGACCTGCGGAGAGGGAAGGGAAATCCGCCGTGCGGATACAGGGCTGGAGACGATGGAAAGGTCGTCCGCGTGGATGAAGCCATTGGTGGATTCGAGGGCTGCGGATTCGAGGACACTGGAAAGCTCGCGCGCGTTACCGGGCCAGTCATGCTGAAAGAGTCGCACGTTGGCACCGGGCGCGAGGCTGAGACGCGGAAGGTGATACCGCTCGCTGAGACGTTCGAGGAAGAGTGAGGCGAGAGGCGCGATGTCTTCGCGGCGTTCGCGCAGGGGAGGGATGGAGAAGCGAACCGCGGCGAAACGAAAAGCGAGTTCAGGAAGAAGATGTCCGTCGAAGGCGATCTCGCGAAGGGAGGATTCAGAGGATGCAACGATCGCGAATTTTCTGGCAGCACCGGTTTGCAGCGATTTAAGAACGCGTAGAAGGAGTGCCTGCCCGGGAGTTGCGAGCAGATCGATGCGATCGAGATACGTGAAGCCATCGAGGAATTGCGGATCGATCTCGCTTAGAAGCCACTCGCGGGCATCACAACGCTTAAAGCTGGAACGCGCGAAGCTGCATTGACTGTGAAGGAGTCGTGCCAGGGTTTGCTTGCCCACGCCGGACTCGCCTTCGATGACTGCGAGTTCGAGATGGGGCGCAACCGTTTCTGCCTGATGGATGAGCCGGCGACCGGCGCTGCTGATGGCCAGAAATGGTGTCGGCTTGAAATTAGCGTTGGATAGATTAGGCGAGGCGGAGTGAGGTTGCGTGTCTACCAGAGTCTGCATCGGCATATGCGCAGCTTGACCTTGCGTCCCGAAGTTGCGTCCGCGGGCCCGCAATGGATTCATCGGCCGTGGGGAGGAGAACGTGAGGGGGCCGTAGCAGGATTAGATTGGCTCATGTAATCCGCTGGTGGGGATTCTGCTATTGGTTGCGTAGAGCGTGCATAGGGTCGGTAGCGGCTGCTCGACGGGCCGGCAGCCATGAGGCGAGCAAGACAACGAAAGAGAGGAGAAGCGTTACGAGACAAAGCATGACGGGATCGTACCAATCGGTTCGGTACAGGCTGGTTAGCAGAAGCCGAGACGCGAAGGCTGAAAGAGCAAGGCCGCACAAGCAGCCCATAACAGCGATCATGGCACCGCGCGATAGCACAAGGTTAGCGATTTGTGAACGGCTAGCTCCTAAAGCCATGCGAATCCCGAATTCGGAACTGCGCTGAGCGACCAGATACGAAATCACACCAAAGATTCCAACAGAAGCGAGCAGCAGGGCGGTGACGGCAAAGGCGCCAAGCAGAACGATGGTAAAGCTGCGCTGGGCAAGCGATTCGGAAATCAGCGATTGCAGAGTAGCCGCTTCATATAGGGGCAGTTCACTATCCACTGACCAGACCTCATCGCGGATTGCCGGCAGAAGTTCAGTGCCTGCAGTCTGGCCGCGAAGAATGAAAGCAGTCTTGCCGCTGACGCCGCTATCGATCTGGAACATATCGAGGTAGATCATGGGCGGAGGATCGGTGTCGAGCGACGAGACACGCACATCCGCGGCCACGCCGATGATCGTGAACGTGGCGCGGTCGCCCCATTGAAAGCGTTGTCCTATGGGGTTCTCACCGGGGAAATACTCACGACCCAGAGCCTGGCTGATGAGGGCGACCGGGGGAGAGTTGCGACGATCATCAAGCGTGAAATCGCGGCCCGAAACGAGATCGACGCCCATGGCACGAAAGTAGCCAGGAGTAATCAGTGAATTCTCGGCGAGGTGGTAATCATCGGGTGCTGCATGTTCGAGGCGAAATCCAATTTGACGCGAATCACTCAGCGGCAGATGGCTCGCTTCAGCTACGGCTGTAATTCCTGGAAGTCGTGCTAGGCGTTCAAGCAATTGTTTCTGGACAACATCCCGCTTGACCGGATCGGGGTAACGGACATGGTCGAAGACGGTACGGACGATGAAAGAATTTTGCGGATTGAAACCGAAGGGCGAATCCAGTAGACGCGTAAAGCTGCGCAGCAAGAGGCCTCCGGCAATGAGAAGCACAAAGGCAAGGGCGATTTCTGCGGTCGCAACAGAATTCTGCAGGCGCTGACCTCTGCGATCTGAATTGGACTGCCTGGCAGCGCGCAATGAGGCCTGGGGAGCAACACGAGAAAGTCGCCATGCGGGAGCAAACCCAAAAAAGAGGCTGGTAATCAACGAGAGTGCAAGGGCAAAAAGCAAGACGATCGGATGAATGGCTACGTCCTGCAAGCGGGGCAGGCTGGTTGGGCCGAAATGCTTCAGTCCGGCGAGAAGTACGATGGCAACCAGAATTCCGGCGATGGAGCCGAGAAGGCCCAGCAGGGAGCTTTCTACAAGGCATTGACGCAGAAGGCGCAGACGGTCCGCTCCGATCGCCATGCGAAGCGCCATCTCCTGTGTACGAGCACTTGCACGGGCCAGCAACAGATTTGCAATGTTGGCACTGGCAATGAGCAATACACAGAGAACCGCCGCCGCCAGCAGAATAAGCAGGGGACGGGCGCGCTCAACAGAGTGAGCCGAGAAAGGATAGACGTGGGGCGCCACGCGAATGGTTCCGCTATATCCGTATTGCTGCATGAAACGGTTCGCAACCTGATTCATGTCCGCCTGCACCCGTTGTGGTGAAATGTCCGGCTTGAGGCGACCGATTAGTCCGACGCCGAATTCCATGGTGCGATTGTCGGGATTGAGAAGATTGGGCGCGAATGCCATCGGCAGCCAGAGACTTGCTCGTTCAGAGGGAGGCGCTGCATCGAGAGGAAAGCGAAAGGACGCAGGCAAGACTCCGATGACGGTATATGCCGTTTCGTCGAGATGGATGGTCTTTCCAACAATATCGGGTGCGGATCCATATTGGCTCTGCCAGAGCGCATGGGATAAGAGGACGACGTGGTCAGAGCCGTAGCGATCTTCTTCCGAAGTAAAGTTGCGGCCAAGTTCAGGGGTTACCCCAAGCAGCGGAAGAGCTGACGCGGAGATGCGAGCAGCGTTGATACGTCGTGGTTCGCCTGTCCCGGTTAGGTTGAAGTCAGCGGTCTCAAACGCGGCAGTTTCGGAGAAAACACTATTCTGCGAACGGTAGTCGAGATACTCCTGAGCCGAGACGCCGACATCGTTGCTGCCCTCCAGCGGAAGGCTCTCCGATATGAGGACAAGACGGCTGGGATCCCGGTAGGACAGAGGATGAAGAAGAATCGTGTCGATGGTGCTGAATACAGCTGTGTTCGCGCCGATTCCGAGGGCGAGCGTAAGTAAACAAGTTATTGTAAAGGCCGGCGATTTGCGCAGCTTGCGTGCGGCGTATCCCAGATCGGCACCAATGGATTCGAGCGTGGACCAGCGCCATATTTCGCGGCTGCGCTCTTCGATCAGGGCAACGTTGCCAAACTCATGCCGGGCGGCGCGTTCCGCCTCTGCACGGGGCGTCCCGGAATCCATCAGATCGGCAATCTTCTCTTCCAGGTGTTCGCGGATCGATTCCGAGAGTTCGTCATAGCGGTGACGACGCGTGAACAGGTGCTTGAGCCATCGCATTCGTCACCTCCTACGATTGGGCAACTGCAAGGACGCGGTTGATACCGGCGAACATCTTCTCGAAGCTCGACCGTTCTTCTTCGAGATGTTTACGGCCAGCTGGGGTCAATTTGAAAACCCGTACTGGTCGATTTCTGGCGGAAAGTCCCATCTCGGACTTCAGCCAGCCAGTCTTCAACATGCGCTGCAAGGCTGGATACAACGAACCTTCTTCGATCTGAAGAAGATCGTCGGATCCGGCTTTAATGTGCTGCGCGAGGGCGTATCCGTGCATCGGTTTTCGTTTCAGAGTTTGCAGGATCATCAATTCGAGCGCGCCGGCGAAGAGGTCGCGATTTTCAGATCTTTTGACCATAGGCTGGATGATATATCCGAAATACTATTTTCGAAATAGTATTGTGACGAATTGGCGCGTGCGCATGACCAAGGATTATTTGATTGCATGGATCGGTGACAGATCGGCGAAGGAGTCATCCTTCATAACGGGGGATTCGGAAACGTGATCGTACGGGGAACAGACCAACTGTCGCCGAAGGCTTGGCATTCGCAACAGGCCGTTGGCCCTCCAGGGGCGGGAATCGCGGGCTACTTGCGGAAGCGCTTGGAGGGCTCGTCGGAGTAGATCTGGCCGTCGCGAATGTGCACGACGCGGTGCGCGTAGTCGGCGATGTCGGGCTCGTGGGTGACGAGCACGATGGTGTTGCCCTTGGCGTGAAGCGTATCGAAGAGCGCCATGATCTCGATGCCGGTTTTGGAGTCGAGGTTGCCGGTGGGCTCGTCGGCCAGGATGATCGAGGGGCTATTGACCAGGGCGCGGGCGACGGCGACGCGCTGGCGCTGACCGCCGGAGAGCTCGTTGGGCTTGTGGTTCATGCGCGATTCGAGGCCGACGTTGATGAGCGACTGCTTGGCGCGCTCGATGCGTTCGGCGGCGGGCGTGCCGTTGTAGATGAGCGGCAGTTCAACGTTGTGCAGTGAGCTGGCGCGCGAGAGCAGGTTGAAGGTCTGGAAGACGAATCCGATTTCCTTGTTGCGAATGCGGGCCAGTTCATCGTCGTCGAGTTCGCTGACCAGCTGGCTGTTGAGCCAGTACTTGCCTTTGGACGGCGTGTCGAGGCAGCCGATGAGGTTCATCAGGGTCGATTTGCCGGAGCCGGACGGGCCCATGATGGCGACGTATTCGTTGTGCTTGATGCGCAGGTTGACGCCGCGCAGGGCGTGCACCTGCTGTTCCGAGCCCATGTCGTAGGTGCGCCACAGGTCCTCGACGACGATCATGTCGCCGTTCGGTCCAGCGGATTGCTGATTTTCCACCTCGGAGATGACGCTGTTCAGAGCCATGTGAACCTTATCCTTTGCTGCCTGGTGAGTCCTAGTACCTTGCGAGGAATGCCTTGACACTCGACCGATTCGATTTTTGCTCGACGTCAAGCCTTAGGAGTCCGCTGTCGGCGTACCGGCTGCCGTATCCTTCTTCAGCAGTGCGCCATTTTTCAAAGTGCGCAGGGTTTTGTACGGACCGATGACGATTTCCTGACCGGGCTGCAGTCCGGTGAGCACCTCGATGTCGGTGGCGCCCGGTGATGCCGGTGGTGACCGGAACAAACTTGGCGCGCTGCTTGCCGTGCGCATCCTTCTCTACGACGTAGACTCCCTGCACGGCGAGCGACTTTGGGCGCTGACGAGGTGGATGCAGCTTCGACGTTTCCATTGCTTGCCGGCGGCGGAGGCGTGTACATCGTCAGCGCCTGAATGGGCAGCGCGAGCACGTTCGCTTTCTGCGCGGTGGTGATCTTGGCGGTGGTGGAGAGGCCGGGCCGCAGCTCGTCAGTTGGCGTGTCGAGCGTGACGACAACCTTGAAGTCCTTGGCTTCTTCAGTACCGGTGGTGGACTGCGAGGTGGCGACGCCGGTGGAGCGCAGCAGCGCCTGATCGCCGACCAGGGTTACGTGTCCCTTGAAGACTCTTGCCGGGAATGGCGTCGACGCTGACGTCGGCGGGCTGACCGATCTTGATGTTGACGATGTCGGTCTCGTCGACCTTGACCTCAGCGGTGATGACGCTCATATCGGCGAGGGTCATCAGCGTGGAGCCCTCGGCGTTCTGAATGCCTTCAACGACGGTTTCGCCTTCGCGAACCGGCTGGTTGGTCACGATGCCATCAAACGGAGCGATGGCAATGGTTTTGCTCAAGCGCGTCCTCGTTGACGCGGAGTGTGGCCACCTGCTGGTCAGCAGGTGTCCGCGGGCCGATTCGGTTTGCGCCTTGGCCTGGTTCACCTGGGCTACGGCCTGCGCTACAGACGCCATGTCGGTGTCGTACGCTGCCTTCTTGGCGTCGTAATCCTGCTTGGCCATGATGCCGGCCTTGTAGAGGCTTTGCGCACGATCCCAATCGAGCTTCTTCTGTTCGAGGTCGGCCTTGGCATGCTCAACGTTGGCTTCGGCGGTCTTTTCAGCAGCGATGTAGGAAGAGATGTCGGTCTTGGCGGCGGAGATGGTGGCCTTCTGGCGACTGAACGTTGCCTCGTGCTGCACATTCTCGACCGTGGCGACGACCTGGCCCTTCTTTACGTGATCTCCTTCCTTCACGTAGAGGTGGGTGATGCGGCCCAATGACAGTGGCGCCGACGTTGACATAGGTCTTTGGCTTGATCTGGCCTGTGCCGCTGACGATCGTGGCCAGGTCCTGGCTGATGGATCTTGGCGGTGAGGACCTTGGTGTAGCCCGACTGCTGCTTTACGACGAAGACGGCAACAAGGACGATGGCCACAACGACGGCAGAGAACGATCAAAAGAATCTTTTTCATGGACGCTGTGTGTACTCCAGGTGCTCCGAACTAATTCTACGCAAAACCTTCTCCGCACGGTTCCCAAATGGCCTGCTGAATTCACAAAAGCCGTAAATACTTACGCCGAGTCTTGAAAATGGAGCCGTGGCGTCGGAACTTCCCCAGAAGCATCCATCCAGAGCTTATTTGCCTAAAACGGGTACGAATGCGGCCGAGAGATTTTGGCAAGAAAAGTGCGGGTCTTCCTAACTGACGCAAAAGGGGTGGAATTTGTCGCAGAATCACCTGTATATTCGAACAAAATAAGTCATTTCAAGGTGACCGATTGGTTACCTCGGTCGTCCAAAGGGCAGCGACAGTGCCACGACGCCTTGCTCCGCACCTTTCGGGCCCGTAGAATAAGGCATTGTAGGAGTTCTCCGACGCAATGAATTTTAATGGTCGTTCGTTCTTATTTGTCGCACTCGGTTGCGGCCTCAGTTTTGTTCCTGCTCACGGTATTCACGCCCAACAGGCCGCAGACCCTTCGTTGCAGGCCCGCCCGGCCTCCGGCCAGGATCAGGAACCCGATCCTCTAAAGCGTCAACGCTCAGACGAAGAGAAATTCAAGGCGCAAAAGGCAGTTCGGCAGGAGTTGAAGGGCGCTTACAAGACCTGGCTTGATCAGGACGTGGCCTACATCATCACGGACGAAGAGCGGAAGGCCTTCAAGAACCTGAGCAACGACGAGGAGCGCGAGGCGTTCATCGAGCAGTTCTGGCTGCGGCGCAATCCCAATCCCGACTCCCCCGACAACGAGTTTCGCGAGGAGCACTACCGGCGCATTCGCCTACGCCAACGACCATTATGCGGCGGGCAAGCCGGGATGGAAGACCGATCGCGGCCACATCTACATTGCCTTCGGCCCGCCGGATTCGATCGAGTCTCACCCTTCGGGCGGCTCCTATCAGCGCCCCATGGACGAAGGCGGCGGCGAGACATCGACGTTCCCGTTTGAGATCTGGCACTATCGCTATCTTGAAGGCGTTGGCGACAACATCGACATCGAGTTTGTCGATACCTGCATGTGCGGCGACTACCACTTCACCATCGACCGCAGCGAGAAGGACGCCCTGGCAAAGATGCCGGGAGCAGGTCTGACGCAGTGGGAAGAGATGGGAATGGCGAAGAAGGCCGATCGGTTCAAAGGCGGCTTTGAGAATCTGGGCACGGGACCGATGGGCAGCCAGAATCAGTCGAAGGAATTTGATCGCATCGAGTTGGCCGCCAAGCTGTTTGCACCGCCGCCGATCAAGTTCAAGGATCTGGAAAGCTTCATGAGCGAACACAAGCTGCTCACCGGGCCGATCTTCCCGTTCGATGTGCGTACGGATTTCGTGAAGGTGACCGTCAAGCACGGTGCTGGTGCCCGTCACGCTGCAGATCAGGAACCGCGATATCACCTTTGTGACCAAGGATGGCGTTGCCAAGGGCGTGGTGAACATTCTGGGCAAGGTGACGACGCTCACCCACAAGACGGTGCAGACCTTTGAGGACACGGTCGAAGTGGAGCAGCCTGCCGAACTTCTGGAGAAGTCGCTGGATCGCAAGTCTATTTATTGGAAGGCGGTACCGCTGCTTCCCGGGCTGTACCGGTTGGATATCGCGATCAAGGACGTGAACAACCCGGATCACATTGGTATCTACGGAAAGAGCCTGGATGTGCCCGCTTATCATGACGAAAAGCTCGGCAACTTCGTCCCTTATTCTGGCGGACCAGATTTATCCGGTCAGTTCGCACGACATCGGCCAAGGCAGTTGCGTTATCGGCAATATTCATGTTTGCCCGCGCGTAACCCAGAATCCAGCCACGCCGGTGAGCTTTAAGCGCGAACCAGGACCTGAATTTCTGGATGCAGGTCTACAATCTGGGCATTAACGACCAGACCAAGAGCAACGAGGCCAAGGTAACGTACCAGATCATTGATTCGGCAACGAACACGGTTGTCTTTGAGAAAGAGCAAGATTCCAAAGACTTTGGCGAACATAGCGACCAGCTGACGGTGGAGAAGATCCTGCCCAGTGGCTGGCCTGCAACCGGGCAAATATAAGGTGACGATCAAAATAAATGACGAAATCTCAAAACAAGAGATTGCGCAATCGGCACCTTTTGTCGTGGAATAGTACGAGAGTCCCGCAAATTGGGTTAACCGGCATCAGATCGGGAAACCTGCGGGCAATTAATTCCCAGGACTTGAGCCAGGACGCCGCCGGGTCACCAATTCGAGTGATGATGCGCAGGCTCCATCTCGTTTCCATGATCGCGCTGTTCGCAGTGGCGTCCGCGCCCCTGTTTGCAGCGACTGGCGGCTCAGTCTCCGGAGTTGTGCGCGACTCCGGCGGGGTTCCGCAGATCGGCGCCGTTGTCCAGTTGCTGCGACCTGACCTGAGCGTGATCGCCTCGGTCTACACCAACAACAAGGGCACTTCACATTCGCCGACATTCTTCCCGGCAAATACGCCGTGAAGGCGATGGGCGCATTGTTTCTGCCATCGCTACGAGAGAACGTGCGGGTTCGCACCAATACGGTCGTCAATCTGACGCTGAATACACTCTACGAAGTGATGCAGTGGCTGCCGGCAGAGACGCGCGCGGCGAATGCTTCTAAAGATGACTGGGCATGGACGCTGCGTTCGGCCGCCAACCGGCCTCTGCTTCGCTGGCTGGAGGATGGGCCGCTGGTGGTGGTGTCAGATCGTCCGAGTGGCCAGCCCAAGCTGAAGGCGCGGCTGATGGCCACGGGCCAGGATGGAACATTCGGCGAGAGCGGTGAGCGATTTACCGCCAGCGTGGAAGATACGCCCTCAGACAGCCGGGAATTGCTGGCTCGTGTAGATTTTGCTCCGGGCACAGATGCGGGGATGGAGTCGATGCTTGGCTTCCGCCAGGACCTGGGCTTTGCCGGCTCAGTTGAATCGATGGCTGCCATTTCGATTCATCCTGTGGTTGAAGGCTCGGGCGGCGAGGGTCTCGACGAAGCGGCGATGCGCAGCTCCGAGAAGATGAACTTCGGCGACGAGTTCGAGATCGAAGCCGGTGCGCAGCAGGTGATGGCGCGATTCAACCAGAATTCGCCGAACACTGTGCTGGAGACGCTGCCTTTTGCAACTGTCGCGTGGCATGGCGGGAATTCGACTGTGAGTTACCGCATGGCAACCGCTCCCTCGGTTCCCAATCAGGATGAATCGCATGCGGGGTTCTACCTGCCGCGGGTGTCAATGCGCGACGGGCAACTGGCCCTGGAGCATGGCTTCCACCAGGAGATCGGCTGGGAGCGACGGACGGATGCTTCAGGCGTGTCGTTCCTCGTGTTCTCCGACAACATTGAGAATCCGGTGATCGAGGCCAGCGGACACGAGGTGGGGAGCTACGGTGTCCTGAGTGATCCGACGAGCGGATTGATGCGCGCCGCAGGACAGAATTTTTCGAGCACCGGCGTTGTAGCTGCAGTGGAACACAGGGTGGCGGGCGGAAATCGTATTCGCATCAGCTATGCCAATGGTGATGCGCTGGTGATGCCGGCAGTGGTACATCCGACTGCGCTCAGCCAGGTGTTCAACGCTGCGAAGCCACGGCACGCGCAGATGTATGCCATTTCTCTTTCTGGAAAGATTGACGGAACGGGAACCCGCTGGCGCGCGAGCTATCGCTGGCAGCCGGCCGATACTGTTACCCCCATTGCGCAGTATTCCGTGGGCGCGATTGAGCCATATTTGAATGTGCATTTGCGCCAGCCCATCGGGACCCAACACGAAGGGTTGAATATTGAGGCGCTGCTCGATGTAAACAATATGCTCGCCGAAGGGTACAGGCCTTACCTGGTAAACGGCAGCATGCTGGTGTTCGCGCAGGATCAGCGCAGCATTGGGGCAGGCGTAGCGTTCACCTTCTAGCAAGTTCGAACCAGAACCAAAATTCAGATCTCGCTTGTACGTGGCGCCTCGTCGCTTTGTGTCCATTTCACGTCTCGTAAGCGTGCTTGAGGCTTGCTTTTCAGATCCGTTAAATCCGAATACGCACGAGGAAGCGTGTGCAGCGAGCGGCCAGAGGATTCACGCCCCCGGGTCCAGCTTTGGAGACTGCCTCGCGCTGTGTTATATTTTTGAAGGATCAGTTGAGGATTTTTCGCCTGATCCGCGCTGTGCGCATTCCCGCAGCATGGCGTTTTTTTACCTCTGGACGCGTAGCTCAACTGGCAGAGCATTCGGCTCTTAACCGACAGGTTGAAGGTTCGATTCCTTCCGCGTCCACCATCTCATGAACAACATACAGATTCTCCAAAATAGAACTTCACTGCATCTCACCGCATTCGAACTTAAAACCTTGGTTTCAGCGCGGCACGCCGGCTCATTTCATCCAGTAATTCGCAAGCCGTGTTCTGGCGCAGAATTTCTTCCTTTTACATGGTCCAATCCCACCTAGGTAACCTACCGGTGGTCCAAGGCGTAACGTGATTTAGGGCGCGGTCGTGGTATTGCTAGATTTTCTTGGCGACTTATGATCAAAACCTCTACTAAGGAGGGGTATATGCATAAACTGATTAGCTGTTTTTGCCTTCAAGTACACAACTTTGTAGTGCGCGAAGAAGGCCAGGACCTTGTTGAATATTCCCTGGTATTTGCCATGATCGCTTTTGGGGCGATTACGGGCATGGGATCCTTGGCGATCGGCATCAACACTGAATTCTCAAACGTCGCCACGACCCTTACCTCCAGCATTTCCTAGTCCGGATCAAGTCTCAGATTCCCCCCTGGATCCATTTCCCCTTTGGATCCATTAAGGACGACGAAACACACTCCCCGCTGGTTCATTCAATTCTTACCGTCGCAGTCGGCCCAATTCCGCGGCCGAATGCGAAGGTCAGCCATCAGAAGCGGTAACGCAGCGCCAACTGCAGCAGTCGCGGCGACATTGCGCTCACAACCTGTCCGAAGCTCCCGCTTGAGATATTCCCTTCCACTGCGGATGCGCCGAAGAATTGCGCGTGGTTTGCAACGTTGAAAGCTTCGACGCGAAATTCGAGAACGCGATTATCCCTCACTAGAAAATTGCGCGACACGGTCGCATCGAAATTTTCGATGCCGGGTCCTGAGAAGAATCGCCGGCGCGCATTTCCCATGGTTCCCAGAGCCGGCAGCGTCAATTGATCGGCATCGAAGATCGCGACGCCACCTCGAGGATTGGTATGCAAGCTTAACGATTTCCCGGTCCATGCAGGTGTATCGACGCCGTTGTTGTTGATGCCGTTCGGAATGGTGCCGAGCAGCGAGGTGTCGTTGTTGTTGAGCAAGGTTACAGGCAGTCCCGAGGTGAAGCGCGCGATCCCGGCTACCGACCAGCCTGAGAGGATTGCATGCACAGTGCCTCTCGAATTGAAAGCAGGTAATTCGTAGTGGGCGCTGGTTACGAGGTTGTGCCGGATGTCGAAAGACGAAAGCCCCCGGCTCAATGACGGGTCAACAGGATTAACGGGCTCAGGCAAACCATCCGACTGATCCAGTGATTTGGAGAAGGTGTAGCTAGCCAGTAAGTCCAATCCGCGCGACCTGTGGTTCAGGGTAGTTTCGAGCGCGTTATAGCTGGAGTTGGCAATCGTGCGCTGCAATTCGACACTGCCGAACGCCGGGCCGAATTGTGTGCGTGCGGCCTGTTCGTTAAATGGCCCGCAAGCTGGAGCCAAGCTCAGGCACAAGGCAGGATCGGCAGGATTGGCTTCTTCAAGCACCAGCAAGTGATGAGCCGATGCTCCCACAAAGCTGACGGTGGCCAACGTGGAAGGGCCTATTTGCCGTTCGACGCTCGCCATCCAATGTTCAGCATAGGGTGTCACGTCGTGCGGATCGACTGCGGGAATGCCCACCAGCGGTTCAAACTGGCTCCAGTTCACATTCGCATTCGGATGAGCGCGGCTGGCTCCATAAGTCACGTTCTGTAGCGGAAACCGTTGTCCCACATCGACGCCGGTTGCAGCCACCGTGAATGGAGATTCAAAGAGTGGCGGCGCTGCAGAAGTGTACGTGTAGCCATAAGGCGGATTCGCGCTCATGATGCCGGCCGACAAGCCTTCATATGCGGTATAGAAAATCCCATATCCGAGCCGGATGCTGGTTTGTCCCGCAGTGCCTGCCAGTTTGTGCAGAAATGGCGTGGCAAAGTCCGGCGACCAGGCCACTCCGATGCGTGGAGCGAGATTGTTTCGCGCAGGAGCGAGCGAGGATGGCACTCCGGAATCTCCGGGGAAGACAAGCCCTTGAGGCGCGCCGGGGAACACCTGCGACTGTTCGCCCTTCACTAGCGTCTGCAACTGGTTGAACTTTTCTTGCCAGGGATGAATTCGGTCCCAGCGCACACCGTAGTTCAGCGTCAGCGTATTCGTCGCCTTCCAGCTGTCTTGCACAAACGCCGCCATGTAGAGGTTGCGATTGTAGAAGTCTCGCGCCTGCCCTTGCGTGTAGCTCGACGGAGCGCCCAGCAGAAAGTCGGCAAAGTCCAACCCCGTCTCCGATCCGTTGAAACCGAAACTGCCATTGAACACAACGTCAGGATGAGTATTGATCTGGTTGGCGTGGATCTCGCCCCCCGCTTTGAGACCATGCTTGCCGAAGATTCGCGAGAACGCATCGCTCACTTCGTAAATGTTTTCCGCCTGCACCAGAGCTGTTGTGTCCACACCCATTGTGAAATCATTGAACGCGACATTCTCGATGCCTTCCGTCGCGGGCTTCAATGGCACAATCCCGGTAAATCCTTGCGAGGCCAGCGACGGCCCCACGCCACCTCGGGGCTGTCCAACGGCGTTTCCGTTGCGCATAAAGCTCAGGTGAGACTCATTCAGCGTTGCGTTTCCAAACGTCATGATGTGTGCCAGGCTGAACAGCTGCGCGCGCCCCTTGCCGGTCGCATCAAAGCCGGGCACACTGGCTCCGCCGGTACCGGTTGGATAAGGATTGTCGAGTGAATAGTTGTCGAGAAAGTAGTACCCGGTCAGTGTTCCCCTGCCGCGGATCCAATCCACTCGCAGCCCACCTTTGTCGTCCGTCAGCGTCTCGGCATGCGCTGCCGTTGCGAAGAGCCCGAACCCCACGTTTGGCTCGGGGATTGAAGACAGCAAATGATTCGCCGGCACTGACCACGCCGACTGCGGAATCTTCCCATCGGGAAATACTGAAGAATACGGCTCGCCCGCTGTGACCGTCCGACCAAGGCGCGACGACAAAAGTGCTGCCCAGTTGCTGCCATTTACATTTCCCGTCAGTGGATTCTGAGTGAAGTCACCACTTCGTTCCGCTGTAGTGGGAACCGCAATGTTGCCAGTATCAATGCCTTCTGTGAGGCGTGTTCCCTGGTAATCGCCAAACAACATCACGCCCCTGTGAAGCGGCTCGCCGCCCAGCGTGGCCCCGAATTGGTTCTGGTGGTAAGCGGCCCGGTCCTGCGAGAAGTAGTTGCGCGCATCCAGTTCTGTGTTGCGCAGAAACTCGAATGCTGATCCGTGAACCTGCGCTGTGCCGGACTTGGTGGTGACCAGAACCTGACCACCACTTGAATTGCCGTACTCCGCATCGAAGTTCGATGTCAGCACGCGAAAGCTATCAATCGAGTCAAGATTCGGAACGATCGACGTGCCCATGTTCACGTCTTCTTCCACGTCGCTGCCGTTCACGCGGAAGCCATTGGAATATTCGCGCTGCCCGCTGATCGAAAGGTTGCCGGGGTTAGCGTCGCCAGACGGCGGCGTCGAGGCCACTCCGGTCATGATCACGGCTCCGGGTTGCGCCGTATTCTGAGGCACAATACCCGGCTGCACGGCCATCAAGTCAGTGAAGCTCCGCCCGTTCAGCGGTACGCTCTCTATCTTTTTTGTCCCCAGTACCTCGCCGAGTTGCGTGCTGGTGGTTTCCGCTTCCAACGCATCCGCAGTCACCTCCACAGTCTGCGTGTTTCCTTCTATCGAGACAGAGACATCCAGATTCGCCGCAGGCTCAGCGGAGGTTACTGTGACCTCCGCCTTGTACGTGGAAAACCCCGTAGCAGTCACTGTCACCTGGTAGGTCCCGGCTTCCGACAGTTGAAAGCGAAAGGTGCCCTGATCGTCGGTTTGCGTGGATAAAATTGCGCCCGTAGTTGCCAGCCGGAGGGTCACCATAGCACCGGGAATCATGGCCTCCGACTTATCGTGTACGACGCCAGCTACTGCCAGGTTTTCCGACGCAAAAGTAGAAGGTAATACGTTTAAAAACAGCAAGATAATGGCAATGGAGAATAATGGGCATTGGATAAATAAGGGCTTTCTATTGGGTCGGTTTTGTTTCCTGCTGGCCATAGTTTTCACTCTCGAACTCAATCTAGGACTCAATTAGTCCTCTTTCATATAGGACAAATTAAGTCTTAATTGTTCGCAGTGATGTGGGTCACGTCGCGTGACTGGATTGAAGTCTGAAAAAGGCGCTCAACAGGAAGGCTGTGCGCGCACGTTCGCCGAGGCGAAGAGATGAGAACTGCCCTGATGCGGATTGGGCGGGTTCAGATTTGCTCGTATCAAGAAACAATACCCCTGCCAGTCCAGCAGGGAATGTCTGCCTTACCGGTCAACTAACAAAAAATGTCGGTTCGTTCTACGTGTTGACCTCGTCTTTGGTAAAGGCACTTGCCTTGCCTGCAGTCAAAAATGTTTTTTCGTCAAGGTGTCCGAATATTTCGATGAGCTTCGCCACTACGCCAGTCCAACCTGTTTGATGGCTGGCGCCAAGACCGGCGCCGTTGTCTCCGTGGAAATACTCACTGAACTGTATGTAATCCTTCCATTCGGGATCGGTCTGGAATTTTTCTGTGCCTCCGTACACGGGACGACGCCCAGACTTGTCCCGCAGGAAGATCCCAGTCAAACGATCGGCGATGTTGCGTGCTACTTCGAAGAGGTTCATCAGTTTTCCTGATCCGGTGGGGCACTCGATCTTGAAGCTATCGCCGTAATACAAATAAAACGACAGCAACGCGCGAATCAGCATCGCGTTGACCGGCATCCAGATGGGCCCGCGCCAGTTCGAGTTGCCACCGAACATACCAGTGTCGGATTCGGCCGGGAGATAATTCACGCGGTATTCCTGACCTTCGACATTGACGACATACGGATGGTCGTTGTGGTAACGGGAGAGGGCGCGAATTCCGTAGGGACTGAGGAATTCGTTCTCGTCGAGCATACGCGTAAGAATCCGGCGCAGCCTGTCAGGATTTACGAGCGCGGCAATGCCTCGTTCCGCGTACCCGAGGTGGCCTTGTCCGGTGGGATGAATGCTTTTGCGCAGTTCGGGCATCTGTTCCAGGCGTTCCTTGAGGACAGTCGTTACAGTGGGCACGCGCTCTCTCTGCCACGGTTCAATCACGACGGTGGCACACAGGGGCAGCAGTCCCACCATCGAGCGAACCTTGAGCCTTCGCGCCGAGCCATCGGGTAGGCGAAGAACGTCGTAGTAAAAACCATCTTCCTCATCCCACATTCCTTCTGGCCCCACCTGATTCAAAGCGTGAGCAATCCAAAGAAAATGATCCGCAAACTTCAGGGCCATATCTTCGTAGAAGGGATCGTTGGCGGCCAACTCGACGGCGATCTCGAGCATGTTCTGGCAGAACATGCACACCCACGCGGTGCCGTCAGCCTGTTCAAGGCTGCCACCGGTCGGGAGCGGCGCGCTGCGATCGAACACGCCGATGTTGTCCAACCCGAGAAATCCGCCTTGAAACAGGTTGTTGCCGAAGCGGTCTTTGCGGTTTATCCACCAACTGAAATTCAACATCAGCTTGGCAAATGAGCGCTTCAGGAAGTCGATGTCCCCTTTCCCTTTGATGGCCTGCTCTGTGCGGTAAAGGAAAATTGTGGCCCAGCCGTGAACCGGTGGATTCACATCTCCGAAGTTCCACTCATAGGCGGGGATCTGACCTGTGGGATGAAGGAAAAACGCCTGCAGCATCAGGTCGAGTTGTTGTTTGGCAAAATCCGGATCGACGGTGGAAAGTGCGATGGTGTGGAATGCCAGGTCCCAGGCTGCGTACCACGGATACTCCCACTTGTCGGGCATCGAGATGACGTGCTGGTTGACCATATGAAACCATTCGCTGTTCCGCATCGAGCGGCCGTTGGGCTTCATTGGATCTTCGCCGTGCTCTTTGAGCCATTTATCGACGTCGAAATAGAAGAACTGCTTTGACCAAAGCATTCCAGCCAGCGCCTGGCGCATCACCAGGGCCGCATCTTCGCTGACGTGGATCGGCGTGATGGATTTGTAGAACTCGTCGGCCTCCTGTTTGCGTGTCTGCATGATCCCCGAAAAGTCCTTGAATGGATCGCCCATGGCGGCTGGGGCAATGTCACTCAATCGCAACCGGATGGTTGCGGTTTGTTTTGCGCCCACGGTTAACTGATAGTGCGGTGCTGTCTTGGTTCCAGTTTTCGCGGGGTTGACGGCGTTGCGATTTCCCTGGACAACGTAGTCATTGATTCCGTCTTTGACATAGCGAGAATCGTTGGGAGTTCCGAAGATACGCTGATTATTGGTGTCATTTTCTGTGAAGAGCAGGGCACATCGCCTTCGCAATAAAGAAAACGCTCGTTCAGATCGGCGTACACCGCTGATACGATCTGCATGCCTTTCGGACCAGGTATCTGCTTCAGCGAAGGCTTTGGCGTACCTGGCCACCAAGTCCAGGTATTTCGAAACCAGAGCGTCGGCAAGACGTGCAATGTGGCTGGCTCCGGACCGCGGTTACTCACGCTGATCTCGATCAAAATGTCGTCCGGAGACTGCTTGGCATATTCGACGAAAACGTCAAAGTAGCGGTCTTCATTGAAGATTCCCGTATCCAGCAGCTCATATTCCATATCGTTGCGGTTGCGTCGCTTGTTGGTATCGATCAGATCGAGGTAGGGATAAGCCGCGTGCGGATACTTGTAGAGATACTTCATATACGAATGCGTGGGCGTGCTGTCGAGGTAAAAGTAATATTCCTTAACGTCTTCTCCGTGGTTGCCTTCGCTGTTCGTCAGGCCGAACAGGCGTTCTTTCAGGATCGGATCTTTTCCATTCCACAGGGCGACGCTGAAGCACAATAACTGTCTGGCGTCGCTGATGCCGGCGAGACCGTCTTCGCCCCAGTGATAAGCACGTGATCGGGCCTGGTCGTGGGTGAAGTAATCCCACGCATTCCCGTCCGGGCTGTAATCCTCGCGAACTGTTCCCCATTGCCGCTCACTAAGGTAGGGTCCCCACTTTCTCCAGGGCTTTTTGCCGGGGCCGATCTTTTGAAATCTGAGGGTCTCGAGTGTGCTTGCCTCTTCGAGTCTTATCGATTCTGGATTCTGGCTCACGTTAACCTCCATTTGGCTTGGTTGATCTACTGAGCGCCCGCTGCGCCGATACTCGATTCAAGAAACCTGTTCGCTTGTTATAAGAGAACGATCTTCCTTATACGGGTTTGGCCGTAAGGTCAATGGTCTTGTCATCGCGAGAAGATGTGCTCATGGCCCCTCTGGCTTCGGGTTCGGTCGAGGGGGAGTTGCTCGCCAGGAAAAGGGACTGCGACGGAAGTGCAATTTGAACTCCCGCCGACTCGATACACTGCATGATGCCGAGCAGAAGGCCTTCCTGAAGTTCGAGGAACTGATTCCAATCGTGGGCCTGGACGTATGCAAAAACCTCAACATCGAGGGAGTAGGATCCAAACTGGAGAAAACGCACTCGAATCGAGTTGACGTTGACAGACTTATTCGCCTTCAGCAGATTGCGGATGCTTTCGAGTACGGCATGCATCTGCGGCGAAGTCGTCGCCTGTCGAAGATGCAGGATCGGGTGAAGCCAGAACTTGTCGCGCACGGAGAAGTTCTCAAGGCTCAAATTGGCGATCTGGCCATTGGGAACACTGACCACAGTTCGGTCGAGTGTTCTAAGGCGGGTGGATCTGAAGCCGATATCGTCGACGGTGCCCTGCGTTTCGCCCACTTTTATCATGTCTCCGACGTTTATAGCCCGATCGAAGATGAGCGACATTCCGCCGATCACATTTTCGAGTGTCTTCTGCGCGGCGAGTGCAACGGCAATCCCGCCCACCCCGAGTCCGGCGAGGGCAGCCGTTGGATTCACGCCGAAGTGGTACAGCGTTACCAGAATGCCCACAAAGACTGCCAATACATCCACCATACGGCGGCCAAACCGGAGCATCAACGTGGCTCCCGAAAAATTGCGCCAGGGTAGAAATCTAATGATGTATTTCTCGAGTTGGGCATTGATGAGAATAGCCAGCCATACGCAGCCTGCGATGGTAAGGATGCTGGCCGTGCTGGACCAGAACTGCCGAGCCAATAAGGGAAGACTAAGTTTGGTAAGCAACCAGAGGATGATGCCGGCCAACAGCAAGAATCGGATTGGTATGGGCAAAACTGGGAAATCTGGCAAGTCCTCTCTCTTGCGAAGCCGTCGGCGCCAGGCGCCGACCAGCGGACGGAGAAGACGATCCAGCAATTCGGTGACAAAGAAGAACAGCGGAATGCCGGCCAAAACGGCAAGCCACTCAAAAAGTGCAACATCGAAGAATCGATTATTTACCAGGAATGCCGGAAGTACCTTCTCCACCGAAATGACATTAACTTCTTCATACAGATCCGGGATGGAGTCGAGTGTATTGCTGGAGAATAACCAGATAGTCCCGGTTTCCCCGGGACTACGATTAACGTGCTCGAGAGTGATGTCTACATTGCCGTTGTCGCCACTGATGGTTCCGATGAGTTCCTGATCGGGCCTCAGAGGATCTGAGCGTGAGCCCTCGGGTTTGTCGCTTATGGCGTGAAGCCGAGCGGGCAGACGTCGATCGAGCACGACGAAGAGTTCGTGGGCAAGATCCGCCGCTGCCTTGCCGCGAAGTCGAGTGTTGAGATAGCGGGCAGCTGCTTCGTTGTCTCCGTTTCGCCCAGCCAGCAGGAAGCCTAAGACAGTTCCCCGCGGAGTTGTGCGATTGAGGGGGTCTTGAGGAACTTCGGGCTGGGACGCAGCTGGAGGGGTTGCCAGCGCAGGGATATCAACCTGTCCACAGACGGGCCGGCACATCAATAATGCCAGGATGAGCGCGCAAGCCCCGGCGCGCGTGCTGAGCCAATTCGCCTTTAAGAAAGATGGCGATCGCGACAGATGATGGGGGTTCGCGCTCATCGCACACCTCGCAAGGCCCAGTTGATGATGAATTTCACTTATCGTCTGACTTGCCAGCGTGCGTCCATCTCAGACCTGAGATGTTTTCGATTACCTAATCCTTCTCAGAAGGTGGGCGTCTGGCAACTGTCATTAATAACAGTGGAGTCTGGCCGCTGAGCGGGAGCACCATGGAAAGGCTCATCTTTAGGACGCGTGCCTGTTCTCGGGCCGTCGCATGAGGCGTTTAGCGATCTCGCCGATTACCTTTTGACATTCACAAGCGCAGGCGTTGCACAGCGACAAAGCAGCTCGGACAGACGCTAATGAAATTAACGCAGAGAGGTTCTTCCATGAATAACCGCGCCATCATTCTGGGTCTCATCGTTTTGTTCCTGACCGCGCCGCTTTTCGCACGGGACAAGACGGACTTGCTCGTCATGAGGAATGGCGACCACATGACGTGCGAGGTGAAGGGTCTCGACACAGGCGTTCTCTATGTCAGCTTCGATTACATCGACGGCACCGCCTCTGTCGACTGGTCAAAGGTGGCCCGCCTGGAAAGCAAGCAACCGTTCATCGTGAAAACGGAGGATGGCACAATCTATACAGGAACGATTCGAACTGAGGAGACCGCCGGCGAACGGCCCGTAAAAATCGAGGTAGTCGAAGACGATGCGCACGAGGTCGAGATTGATCGATCGAAGATCATCGGAATGACCGGGATCGCCGATAAGTTCTGGGACCGGTTCAACGGCCAGGTCAACTTTGGAATCAACTATTCCAAAGGCAACCAATCCACCCAGTTCTCTCTTGGCTCGCAAACGAATTACGTTCGGGAGCGTTGGAGCGCCGGGGTCAGTTTCGACTCCAACCTTGCTTCCAGTACTGGCGCCAATGCCTCTACGCGAAACTCACTGAACGGGAACGTCCTCCGCTTATTGCCAAAGAACAACTGGTACTACGCGGGTGTGGCAAATCTTCTACAGAGCTCGGAACAAGGAATCTCGCATCAAGTTGGTTTTGGAGGTGGAGTGGGCAGATATTTGAAGAACACGAACCGGATGAGTATTGCTGTTCTCGGTGGAGCAGTTTGGCAGAGCACCACCTATAACCAGCCCGGCGTTTCTACGAACACTCAAAACGTCACTGGGGCACTGCTCTATGGAAATCTCAAAGTTTTCCGGTTCAGCAAGACGAATCTCGACGTCACCGGCATACTTACGCCAGCCCTTTCAGAGCCCGGCCGCATTTACTTCAACACGAACGCGTCCTATTACGTGAAGCTTCTCTGGGATCTGAAATGGAATGTCTCATTTTATGGGAACTGGGACAATCGGCCGCCCGTCGGCCTCTCCGGGAGCGACTATGGAACCACGTCAGGGCTCAGCTGGTCGTACGGCCTGAAATGAGTCGGGAACGAGGTCGGCCACTCAAACGCAAGAATGGCGGAGCTGGTATGCTCCGCCATTCTGCACACATAAATTCTCAAATCAGTGGCTGACTAATTGTGGTCCTTGCCATCATGAGACTTGCCATTGCCGTTGTCGTGATGCGAGTTGCCAGGGTGAGGCTTTTCATTACCACCACCGTGTTGCGGGTAATCATTATGCGATCCCTTGTTACGTTCGTTCTCGTGGTAGGCTGCGTGGTTCATTCCGCCGTGATAGCTTCCGCCGCCTTCGCTCACAAATCGGTGATTGCCCCAGCCATGGCTATAGCCATAGCCCGACCAAGGGCCCATACCCACGAATATCCCGTTGTAGAAATAGCCTGAGCCGTAATAGCCTCTTGGCGCACATCCGTAAGGCGCATATCCGTAGTATCCGTAGGAGCAGGTGGGTTGGATGCCGATGCTGATTGAAATTTGGGCCGGTGCCGTTGGTGCCATCGCGAGGGCCGCGAGCAATGCTGCAGTTGAAACCAGGATTTTGAGTCCGCGCATAATGACCCCCTTAAGGTGTCTGCGGTTCTTTGCAGTGCGTGGGATGCTGTATGAAGCCGTTAAGAACAACCCGGCAACAGCAGCTACCATAAGGATTTTGAATCTGTATCAAGTGCCCTTCTGGGAGGGCACGACCATCTATCTATCCGTCTATCCCTATGCTTTTCACTTTAACGAAGCATGACAGGCATGTCTGAGCTATAAGGACCACATTCTGCGTCAATTCGACCGGTCGCACAGAGGGCAGGCTCGCTGATGCAACAAAGCCGCGCCGGACAACGCCCGGCGCGGCACATTTCAAACTGGAAATGGACAGACGCTGAGGCTGTTCACTATTAGCGCAGGCTGACTGCTGCATGTTTTGAAATTAGCTTTCGCTCTAAAGACTATCCGAGAAACCTTTGCAGCGCGCATAGAGATGAATGCCGTCGCTGCTGGGGGTGATGTTCGCTTCGTAGTGGCCCGAAGAAGGTGGGAGTTCTGCGGCCTCTTCGAGCACGCCGAGTTCGCGAAGATGCTGGATGTCGCGTTCAATACGAAGGAGTTCTCGCGATCCGGTAATCTCCATGATCTCTTCTCGAGTGCAAATGACCGATGGAGATTTGAAGGGTCCTGCGATGGAGAGAATGTTCGTGGCTTTGAGGCACGCGTATCGCAAGATTCGCACGTGCACAGCCGCGAGTTTGCCGAGGAGATCGACGAAGGGTTGATTTGATTCGTCTCCGCCTTTGGCATTGCACGACGTGGCGAGAAGGCCAGCCCACAGCTGTTGAATCCATTGCTCCTCTGCCCATGAGCCGGCTTCGAGGATCTTTGCGACAATACTGGGCTTTGCGCCAAGCCTGCTTTTATCGGAATCCGGAGGAAGCAAGCCCTCTGCCCTGAGCAGAATCTGCACGGCATTCGCGGTTCTCGCTTTTGTGAGTCCGCTGTGAATCAACTGCATGACTTCTTCGGCTGCCTGAGGACAGATGCGGCTCAGAAAAGCGAATGCCCTGGCCAGTCGGCCGAGGTCTAATGCGTCGTTCGGTTCAGATTGCTCGGCTGCAGTCTGCAGAAGAGCCTTCCAGGGGAGGGCATCAGGATCCCCGGGCAAAGCGAACGACAAGCCTACTCCATCATCTCCCCACCGCACTGCCTTGGCCTGCACGGTGATACGACGTTCGGAGATTTCTTCCAGCTTGCTCTTCATCTGCAGGGTGAGCGAGACCACGGTGCCCGGAAGCCAGCGTTCTTCTGTGAGAAGGTAGAGCCCGGTCGAACTGATGTCTTTGATGTCGTCCTGGCGAACTGCGGAACCACTCCAATGATGAGCAACGAATCCGTGGGCAGCTTTGCGTTCGGCTCTTTTGGAACTCGCTGGAGAGAACCGCTCGATTACATTTTTAAGGAAGGTCATGTTTTCTCCGTTATCCGATGCGCGCATCGTGATCAACGCAGTCGGGTCCACGACTCTGCAAACGATCCTCGGATCGCAGTCGCCCATGAGTGGCTAGGAGGTCCAGATTATCGCGGCGAAGAGCGTTTTGCACCGACCCCAGCGACGCGCTTGGGTACGTCCGTCATGTGCGCAAAGCAGGGAACTGAGGGAATCCAGTCCATTCGCTCGTGAGCCCGGGCGACAGCAAAAGATCAATGCTGCTGGGTGCCGTTTGCCCCGCTGGCTTGTTCGGCCTGGTGCTGGTAGCGGTCGAGGTTGGCGCGAAGCGCGGTCGCCAGGTCGCTGTTCTGCTGCTTTCCGGCGATGTCCAACGCTTGCTGCGCAATGGTGACGGCCTGCGGGTAGTTGCCGGTCTCGGAATACATGGCGGCCAGCATTTGCAGGATGGCGGGCTCGCGGTTGCCGGTGAGTTTTGCGGCAGCCTCGAATTGGGGGAGGGCTTCAGGGAATCGGCTGGTGGCGGCAAAGGCGCGGCCGAGGTTGTAGTGGCATTCGGCGGAGTTGGGCGAAAACTTGACGGCTTGCTGGAGTTCGCCGATTGCCTCGTCCATTTTGCCTTCGCGCGCGAGGATGACGCCGTAGATGTTGTGGCCGTCGGCGTTCTTGGGCGCGATCTGCATGCCTTGCGTGAGTTGCTGTACGGCTTCATCGCGATGGCCGGTGACTTCGAGCAGATGGCCGAGGTTGATGTGAGCCGCGCCGTTGTCGGGGTCGAGGGCGATCGCCTTTTGGATCTGTGTCATGGCCTCGTCGAAACGACCAGCTTCAGCCAGAGCACTCCCCAGATTATTGTGCGTCTGTGAACTGTCGTTGTTAATTGCCAGCGACTTGTCGTAGACGGCGATCGCGTCAGCGGTCTTTCCGCTGGCGGCCAGCGCCACACCCATGTTGTTCCAGGGGCGCGCGTCGGTGGGATCCTTGTCGGCTGCGACTTTCCACGCGGGCACGGCGTCGGCGTATTTGTGCGCATCCTGCAGTTGCTGCGCGAGGTCGAATTCGCGGTAGAAGTCGATGGCGGGTGTATCGATATGATCGAGACCTTCAGGGCCGAGGTTAACGAACTCCGGAATATTGACCGCGCGATTGGAGGCGGTGGCGTTTTCAACAACGATAGGAGGGCTGGCGTGGCCTTGATCGTCGATGTGCGTGAGATAGAGATGGGTATAGAGCGACGGGCTCTTCGAGGAGAAGGCGAGCCAGCGGCCATTGGGATTGAAGGTATGCCACGAATTCATCCGGGGCAGGTTTGACTCAAGCGGACGTGCTTCGCCGCCTTCGAAGGGAACAATGAAGAGCCTGCTGTCGGGGCGCATGAGCAGGCCATTCTTGCACTGCACGAAAATGATCCATTTGCCGTCAGGCGAGACTTTGGGGAAGTTGTTGCTCATCCCGTTTTCTGAGGCGCCGATGATGCGCTCGGGAGTTCCACCTTTGCCATCATTGAATGGAATCTTGTAGAGATCGTATTGGATCTGGGTTTCGTTGGGATCGTTGGCGTAGGTGGAGCGCTGGTATCCCGGCGGATAAGGATCGCGGGCGGCGGCGCGGGAGTAGATGAGGTATTTGCCGTCGATCGTCCAGAAGGCAGAGGTCTGGACGAAGTTAGGATCGTCGGCGCCCGGAAGGGGCTGAAGTTTGCCTGTCTCTTTGCTGTACCAGGCAAGAACTCCGCGGGTGGGATAGAAGACCTGGCCGAAGCCGTAGTTCTCGTAGAAGCCGTTGTAGAGGCGATCAAGAACTCGGGTGCCGTGTGCATGAGGAACGTCGATGGAGTTGACTACGTATTTGCCATCGGGCGAGACCTGGCTCATGAAGCCGAATCGCTTTTGCGAATGCTCTTCGGAGAAGGAACTCCAGCGCAGAAGGTAGTCGCTGGAGATGGTGCTGTTTTTCTTGAGCGGGACGAGAGCGTAGAGACCCTTGTCGTTGGCGGGTCCATCGACGTCGATGCCCATCGTCTTGCCATCCCGCGAGAAAGAGTGACAGTTGCCACAGGTGGGCAGGTTGGTCATCATCACCTTGCTCTCGGTCTGATTGACGTAGCGGAGCTGCCACTTGATTTTAGGAAGCACGGAGTCGGGGAGCGGCTTGATGACGCCGCGCTGCTCGGTGTCGGGGTCTGGGGGAATCAGTGGTACGTCGCGATAGAAGATAGGCGCGCCGACTGGATCTTTCGACGTCGAGATTGTCGCTTCTGCGCGTGAGATGGGTTCAGCGGACTGGCGGCTGACGAAACCAGTGATAACGACCTTGGCGGATTGGGCGACGGAATGTTTCTTGATCTCTTCCCAGGTTTTGGGATCGGGGCGCCAGGTGTGGTCGGCAGCTTGTTCAGGTGTGAGAGTGGGCGGAACATAGCCTGTCAGCGCTTGGTCGACCGGGCCGATCTGCATCTTCTCGCCAGTCGACCATACCTGGATCGGACGGGACTTCTCGCCGAAGACGATCTCGATGCGCCAGACAGTGGCGGAGGCGTTGTCGTCGCGCCAGGCGAACTGGGGAGGGATGATGTCGGGCGGGTAGATGGTGCCGTTGAGGGGGACATCGATGGTGACGGGCTGGACGGCGGCTTCGTCCATGGGGACGGGTTTGAGATAGGCGGGAGTCGGATTGCTCGCAGGTGGATTGGCTTTGGCGGCGACCTCGATGACGAGGCCCGAACCGGCGGCCAGCAGGATTACAGCGGTCCCCATCAACACCCGTTTCATGCAATCTCCCAGGTTGATTCTTGAGGAACGGACCGGGGTCGGGCTGTGAGATAGCTCACATCTGTGACATCAGAGGATCGATGGGCAGCAACAGAATTATTTGGAAGGGGCGGGTTTTGAGGCGGTTTCGATGACTTTGAGGGTTTGATCGGCGGGCACGTTCGACAAGGTTTGCACCATGCCGCTGGGCCAGGTGATTTCGACGGTCTGGGCGACAGCTTCGGTACCAAGCCCGAAATGCACCGGGCCGAGGCTGGATGAGGCGTAGCAGACGCTGGATGTCTGGTGGTTGTACTGCGCGCCGGCTTTGGTAACGACTTTGATCCGCGCGCCCATGCCGTCGCGATTGCTTTTGACGCCTTGAAGGGCGAGATCGAGCCAGTGGTTGTGGCCGGGGCTGCGATTCATCCAGAGCTCGGCACCGTCGTCCATTGAGGTGACCACGGCATCCATGCGGCCGTCGCCGTCAAAGTCGCCAAAGGCACAGCCACGATGACGGGCGGCGGTGGATTCGGCGAACCCGGCTTCCTCCGTAAGGGGCAGCCACTTTCCGCTGGAGCCAAGGTTGCGGAAGACAGTGTTGGGCTGTTTTGGTTTGGCTCCAGGAGGGTGGGTTGCGGAGACGTGCCCGCGGGAGACGAAGAGATCTTTCCAGCCATCGTTGTCGAAGTCATAGAGAGCGGGACCAAATCCGGCCATACCCAGGCTCTCGGCGCCCATACCGCTGCTGGCGGTAACCTCGACAAATTCCCCTTTGCCGTTGTTCTGGAGAAGCGGGAAAGTCTGTTTGTTGAGCGCTACATAGGTGATGCCCGGATAGCCACGGTTGTCGAAGTCGCGGAAGTCAAGACCCATCCCGGAGATGAAGGCGCCTTCCTCAGGTAGCGCCGCGTTGGCCTGAAAAGCGACTTCTTCAAATTTGTTGCCGAGGTTGTGAAACAAAAAATTGTATTCGGAGTCATTGGTGACGAATAGGTCGGGCTTGCCATCGAGGTCGTAGTCAGCGACGCCCACGCCCATGCCTTTGCCGATGTGGTCGCGAATGCCCCATTCCTTCGATACGTCTTTGAACGTGCCGTCGCCCTGGTTGAGAAACAACTGGTCGGGCGTGCCTTTGTAGAAGCGGGGATGACAATATTCCGAGATGCTTTCGATGACGCACAGGGGCTGGTCGGAGTAAGCCCACTGCATGTAATTCACGACGAAGAGATCGAGGAGGCCGTCGTTGTTGACGTCAACCCACGCAGCGGCGACGGACCAGAGCGGGCCATATTGAGGGTCGATAAAGTTGTCGAGTCCGGCTTTCCTGGTGACATCGATGAAGGTGCCATCGCCGTTGTTGCGGTACAGGGTGTTGCCGTGGACACCAGCAACAAATATGTCGGGATGGCCGTCGTTGTCGTAATCCCCGACGGCCACTCCTACGTCAAATCCAGTACCCTTTAGTCCAGATTTTTCAGTGACATCGGTAAAGATGCCTTTGCCGTCGTTGCGATAGAGACGATTCCAGTATTTAGGGTCGGACTTTTTGCCGGTCGCGAGGGGCGCTCCGTTGGCGAAGAAGATGTCAGGACGGCCGTCCCCGTTGTAATCGAAAACGGCGACGCCGCCGGCCATGGTTTCAGGCGCATTACGGGCTGGACTTTCGTCACTTTCGAGCCGGAACTGGAGACGCTTGAGTTCGAAGGAAATGGGAGCAGTACCCGCCTGCTGGCTAGCGGAAGAAACAATGAACAGGGTAACGCCCAGAAGAACGGCGCAAAACTTACGTAAAAAGCTGAGCGGACGAAGCATAAAGAGATGTACCGAGAATTGAGGGGATTGTACTGTGTCGAATAATCCATGCGACAGAACTTTCTTTTGCGTCGAAAAAAGGCCTGATTTGAGTCGCCGAACGAGGCGAAGTGGCTGGTGAGATTCCGCGAGAAGAATATGTCGAAACGCGAGTAGAATTGCACGAGTCGAAAATGTTCTTTTGCACGTCTAGTAAACAGAACTAAAGGGATTTTTCAGAGTGGTTGGCGGACGGGACGAGTGCACGGACCCAGCGCAGAAATCAGGCATTCCTATGAGTCATTGTGAATATTTTTTTCGAGGCCCAAAAGAAATGAACGTCGGTTTTTATAAGTGGTGCATCGCTGGATCGCTAACCATCGGAACATGCGCAGCTCTGGGCCAAACTCCTCCCGCTTCCCAACCTGTCCCGCCGGCGACCCAGTCGGTGCCTCCGAGTCAGCCGAATGCCGAGCCGGATCAGGCTCAGGGTATGAGCGTAGGCGTTGACGAAGTCTCGCTCGATGTCGCCGTCCACGACAAGCACCGCAAACCAGTACTCGATCTGAAGCCCGAAGATATCGAAGTTACGGACAACGGGATTCCGGTGACGCTGAAGGATTTTCGCCTTGTGAAGAGTGATGTCGCGTCGAGCCGGGGACACCTTGTCACGCTCGTCTTCGATCGCTTCGAAGGGGCCATGGCAAAGGACGCGCAGAACGTCGCGAACAAGGTAGTGAAGGTTCTGCCGCAAAAGGGATATTCCCTGGCGGTACTCGATTTTGCCGGACGGTTGCGCCTGCTGCAGGCGTACACCGAGGACCGTCATACGGTGGAGACGGCGATCGGGATCGTGACGGCAAGCGAGGTAACGCGTCTCGAGTCCACGCGCACCAACGCTGTCAATATCGCGACAGACAAGGCCGATCCGCTCAGAGCGAAAGCTTCAAGTGACGCAGAGAAGAATCTGATTGCAATCGCCAGAACTGGTGTGAACTCCGCTGGGGTGCGTGTGGGCGTAGAGGAGCGCGCCCGGTGCCAGGCTTTGGTGGCGGCTCTGGAGGCTTCGCAGAAGATCCGGCACGACGAACATGCCATGCTGAATCTCGCTGGCCTGCTGGCGCTGGTTCGATCGCAGCAGCATATCGCCGAGCGAAAGACGATCATCTACTTCACGCGAAACATGCTGCTGGACAACGCGGCAAAGGAAATGCTGAAGACGATCGCCGGCGCCGCAACGCAGGCAGGCGTCAATATCTACACAGTGGACATGGACGCGGTCAACTTCGGAAAAAACTACCAGGAAGACAACGCGAACCTGAATGGACAGTCTCCTTACAATCCGGCTCCGACGGTAACAACTGTTACTGATGGGTCGGGTGTTCAGCACACAATATCCTCCGGAGTTCCGATGCAGCAGCGGGGCGGTGGCGATATCCAGGGGCCTCCCTCGCCGGATGGCAGAGGAAATGTGTGGGGCCAGTCGCAAGATGTGCTGCTCGCGACGGACTTCATGCGCGGGAGAGGTGATCCTACCGCGCTGATAGATACGAAGAACCCGCTGTCGCAGTTGTCGAACGACACCGGCGGCATCTACATCGATGCTCAGAATGGCCTGAAGAAGCCGCTCCAGGACATGCTCGAAGACATGACGACGTACTACCAGATGACGTACAAGCCTCCGATCGAAGCGTACGACGGAGCATTCCGGACGATTGTTGCGAAGCCGAAACGTGCCGGCCTGAATCTCAAGACGAAGACCGGATATTTTGCGCTTGCGCCCGGAGCAGATGCAGGGATCAGGCCGTTTGAAGTTCCGCTGCTGAATCTCTTCAACGAGTCGAACCTGCCGCAGGACGTGAAGTTTCAAGCGGCGGTGCTGCAGTTTGGCGAGTTGCCGGATGGGAACACCAGCACGGTGGCGATTGAGGTGCCGATCTCGTCCCTGGAAGCGAATAAAGACACACGCACCAATCTTTTTTCCGCCCATGTTTCGATCGTGGCGGAGATCAAAGATAAAAGTGGCACGGTAGTAGAGCACTTCGGCGAAAACATCACGAAGCGCGGAGCGGCTGAAACGCTCAAGTCCGATCCAACGTCGAGCGTCATTCTGCAAGGGCATTTTCTGGCAGTTCCCGGGCAATACATGCTTGAAGCGGCGGTCCATGACGAAACCGGACTGAAGTACGGTGCCCAGCGACTGGTCTTCGAGATTCCAGCCACCCAACCGTCACCATCTCTAAGCCCGATCGTTCTGGTGAAGCACGTAGACACGATCAGCGATGACAACGAGGATCCGCTTGAGCCGATGCGGTATGAGAAAGGGAAGATTACGCCGAATCTTGCGGGGATTGTGCCGCCAGGCGCGAAGAGTGTTTCCCTGTTTTTTCTTCTGCATCCTGACCCCGGTTCCAAGGAGCCTGCGACGCTGGAGATGGAGGCGAGCCGCAATGGACACGCGGGACGCAGAACCCCATTGCCGCTCATGTTGAATGACGCGAAAGAAACGGTTCCTTACCTGGCGACTTTTAAAGGCGCATCGCTCGCTCCCGGAAACTATGAAGTGAAGGCGATGATGAGCCAGGGCGGGAAGACTGCGGTGCAGCAGATTGCGTTTACCGTTCAGGGGGATGGCGCGGTTGCCGCTGGAGCGAGCGCGGAGGGCCATGGCGGAGGCGCTGCGGCAGACTTAACTGCTACGAGCGAGGCAAATGATACATACTCGGGCGGATTGCTTGCGATTACCGCTGTCACAGATCCGATAACCCCTCCGTCTCAAGATGAGATCAACAAACTGATTGAAGATACACGCGTGCGTGCAGTGGGCTACATGGATGCGCTGCCGAACTTCATGTGCGTGGAGATAACCGATCGCTCGGTCGATGTGAATGGGACGGGGAACTGGAAGCACCGTGACACCATCGCGGAGTTGTTGCGCTATCGGGAGAAGAACGAGACGCACACGATGCTGGAGGTCAATGGGGTGCGAAGTACATCAGACCGCGACAATCTGCTGAAACAGAAGGGCAGCACTCTGTCGGGCGGGGAACTGGGCGGAGTGTTGCGAGCGGTCTTCGCGCCGTCAGCAAAGGCAGAGTTTCGCTGGAAGGAAACCGACGCACTGGGCTCCGGCACCGTGCAGGTATTCGACTATCACGTGGCGAAGAGCAACTCGATGTTCTCGGTGGTCGGCTCGAACGATCTGCAGTTGATGGTCGGCTTCCACGGGCAGGTGTTTATCGACAGCGCCACTCGCAACGTGCGGCGCATCAGCCTCGAGGCTGAGGATCTGCCGAAGGATTTTCCCACAAGGTCGTCCGTGATGGGGGTTGACTACGATTACGTGAGCATCAATAACCACGACTACCTGATGCCGATCAGCGCGGAGTTGCGCGTTCGCCAGAATCGTCACCAGGCATCGTTAAATGCAATTCAATTTCGCGACTACAAGAAATACGGCTCGGCGATGAAGATCGTGGATTTCAAGCCGGTTGACGAGAAGAAGCAATAGCGGGCCGAATGGGCGGCCCAGTGCCGGCCAGCGACGTTGCTTTATCCTAATAACATGCTATCCGTTTCAATTTTGCTGCTTGCGCTTGCGGTTCAGAGCGCATCAGCGCAGGCAGGCAAACCTGCGACCCTGAGTGAGGCAGACGACTATCTGCGTAAAGGCATTTCCGCGCAACAACAAAATGATTTAAATGGCGCGATTGACTACTACCGCAAAGCCCTTGCCATTGACCCAAAACTTGTTGAGGCGCGTGCGAACCTTGGCGCGGCGCTGTCTGCGGCAGGGCAATTCGACGCCGCCATCGAGGAAGATCAGAAGGCACTGGCATCGGCGCCGGACAAGACCGCAGTCCGAATGAACATGGGACTGGCTTACTACAAAAAAGGCGAAATGGAAGGTGCGCACACGGCGTTTGCAGCGGTGCATGCCGCACGTCCGCAGGACGTAGCTGCCGCAGTCCTGCTCGGATACACCGATATCAAACTGAATAAATCAAACGAAGCGGCGGCAATGCTGACACCTCTCGAAGCCGGGCATGAAAGCAACATGGATTTGGAATACGTGTTGGCTTATGCATTGATCGATTCAGGCGAAGAGAATGCGGGGCTGCCGCGCATGGAGAAAGTGGCGAAGGCAACCCGCTCGGCGGACGCGTACTTTATTGCGGGGACAGCGCGGTTGCATCGCCGCGAATTTCACGAAGCGAGAATCGATCTGGACGCTGCGATCGAGCTGCATGGTGATTTTCCCGGCCTGTACACCATGGCGGGCCAGGCGCGCGATGCGCTTGGTGATACCGAGGGTGCGCAGCCTGCGTTCGAACAAGCATTGAAGGAGGATCCGCGCGACTTCACGGCAAATCTTTACCTGGGAACGATGCGGTTGAACCAGCGAGATCTCGAAAAGGCGAGACCAATGCTGGAACTCGCACTGCAGCTGCAGCCCACGTCGCCGCAGGCGCGGCTGCAGATGGCGAAGTTGAACGGCATGACGGGAAAATATGCCGAGGCCGCCGCAACGCTGGAAGAGTTGGAGAAGGCTGATCCCAACTGGCTCGATCCGCACATAGAGCTGGCGCCGATCTATTACAAGCTGCATCGCCCGGATGATGGACAAAGAGAACGCGACATTGTGCAGCAATTGGAAGCGAAGCAGCAGAAGGCCGGGCCACCGAAGCAGTGATTATTTTTTCGGCGGTGCGGTTGTTTCGTCGGGCTCTGTGACTTTGAGGATCTGATCGGCGGGAACATTCTCGACCGTTTGCACTATGCCGCTGGGCCAATGGATTTCGATAGTGTTTGCCTTTGTTTCCGCGCCGAGACCGAAATGCACTGGTCCAAGGCTTGAAGAGGCATAGCAAACGCTTGAGGTCTGGTGGTTATACTGCACCCCAGCATTGGTGACGACCCTGATGCGCGCGCCTATGCCATCGCGATTCGACTTCACTCCATGGAGTGCGATGTCGAGCCAGTGACCTATATTCGGACTGCGGTTCATCCACAATTCAGCGTTCTGGTCGAGGCTGGTGGCAACGATATCGATGCGGCCGTTGCCCTCGAAATCGCCGAACGCGCATCCGCGATGACGGGCCGCGGTAGCATCAGTGAAGCCAGCTTCGCTGGTGAGCGCCTGCCATTTGCCGCTGGAACCGAGGTTGCGAAAGACAACGTTGGGTTCGGCAAACTTGTAACCGGGCGGCCACACTGATGTGACTTGTCCGCGCGTGACGAAGAGATCTTTCCACCCGTCGTTGTCGAAGTCATAGAAAGCCGGTCCGAAGCCGGACATGCTCATACTGAGCGCCCTCATCCCGCTGGGCGCGGTGGCCTCAGTGAAGTCCCCTTTGCCAGAGTTGAGGTAAATAGGAAACGTCTGGCTCTTGAGTGCGACGTAGACGATGTCGGGATAGCCATCGTTATTGACATCGCGAAAATCTGTTCCCATGCCAGAGATGAAGGCGGCATCTTCAGCGAGAGCGACGTTAGTCTGGAATGCCACTTCTTCGAATTTGCTGCCGAGGTTGTGGAACAGAAAAGCATACTCCGCGTCATTGGTCACGAAGAGATCAGGCTTGCCATCGAGATCGTAGTCTGCCATTCCGACGCCCATGCCTTTGCCGACATGATTGCGAATGCCCCATTCACTGGAAACATCTTTGAAAGTGCCGTTGCCCTGGTTGAGAAAAAGCTGATTGGGAAGACCCTTGTAGTAGCGAGGATGGCAGTATTCGGGCACACCCTCGATCACGCACTTGGGAATATTCGAGTAAGTCCACTGCAGATAGTTGACGACGAACAGATCGAGCAGGCCATCGTTGTTGACGTCGACCCACACGGCCGCAACCGCCCATAGCGGACCGTACTCAGGATCGGTGCTCTTGTCGAGGCCTGCCTTGACGGTGACATCGGTAAAAGTGCCGTTGCCGTTGTTGTGGTACAGAGTGTTGCCATGGACTCCGGCGAGGAAGATGTCAGGATGGCCATCGTTGTCGTAGTCGCCAATGGCTACACCGACGTCAAATCCCGTTCCCTTGAGTCCTGCCTGCTCGGTGACGTCGGTGAAAGTGCCATCACCGTTATTGCGAAAGAGACGGTTGTAATACTTCGGAGAAGTTTTCTGCAGGGTGGCAATGTCGGCGCCATTGGTGAAGAAGATGTCGGGGCGGCCGTCACCGTTGTAGTCGAAGACTGCGACACCTCCGGCCATGGTTTCAGGCACGTTCTTCGCCGGGCTGAGGCTGCTGTCGAGATGAAAGGGGAGCTTCTTTAGCTCGAAGCGGATGGGGGGGGGGGAGGGGGGGGCTTGCTGGCATTGCAGGAGGGGACAGCTAGCCCACGATAGAAGTGCCAGCGCCGCGAGATGTAGAGGGACGATCGAAAACCTGCGCATGTAAATGGAAGGGAGCCTGCAGCGCTACCTAGCTTGGATTCTACTATCCATGCAGAAGCGAGCGGCGGCGCAACTGACCGGTGTTCTATCCTGTGAAGAGATGCATGGTGTTTCAATTTTGTACGCGGGGCTGCTGATTCAGGCCGCTGCGGGTCAAACCGGTGTGGAGGACGCTCAGTCCGCGCTGCAGCAAGGGATGCTTGCGCAGCAACACGGCGACCTGAAAACGGCAATCGCGGATTTCAAGAGGGCGCTTTCCCTCAATCCCAACCTGATTGAGGCGCGCGCCAACCTCGGAGCGGCGCTGGCATCGGCGGGACAACTCGACGCTGCCATTGAAGAGGATGGCCGCGTGCTTGAGTTGTTTCCGCAAAACGATGCAGTGCGAATGAACCTCGCAATGGCCTACTACCGGACCGGGAACTGGAACCAGGCTCGCGCTGAGTTTGAAAAACTTCATGCCGCGCATCCGGCCGATTCCAACACGGCGATTCTGCTTGGATACACCTACAACAAACTGGGACGGGTAGCTGACACGGCGGCGCTGCTGGCACCGCTTGAATCGAGCCATGAAGATGATTTTCAATTTCAGTACGTGTATGCATATGCGCTGATCCGGTCAGGGAAGGCGGAGGCCGGCCTTCCACGGATGGAGAAACTGGCCAAGGCAAAGAACTCCGCAGAGGCATGGCTTCTTGCTGGTTCTGCGCGATACTATCGCGACGAAATGGTTATTGCCTGCTCAGATCTGGATGCAGCGATTGCCTTGAATCCGAAGCTGCCGGGGCTGTACACGATGTCCGGCCAGGCGCGCTATGCCAATAAGGATTTCGCAGGCGCCTCAACCTCGTTTCAAGCGGCGCTACGATCCGACCCGATGGATTTTGTGGCCAATCGCGATCTCGGAGCTATGCGCCTGAAGGCGAACGATATTGAGAGTGCCAGACCTCTGCTGGAACTCGCATTCCAGCTTCATCCCGATGATCCGCTTACTCGATTAGAAATGGCGAAGCTTAACGATCAGACAGGGAAGTATGCGGAAGCTGCCGTAATCCTCGAGGATCTGGTCAAGACGGATCCTGACTGGCTCGATCCTCATTGGCTGTTAGCAGCAGTCTATTCCGAGCTCAATCGGCCGGCAGACGGCAAAAGACAGCGTGAGATTGCCGAACGAATCAAGATCCAGCAAAGGGATCACAAGCCGAAGAGCAACTAAACGCCATCAGGATTGCGCTTCGCGGGAGTCTCGGAGTCGGTCGACTTCTCGAGCGGAATCTTGGCTTTCCTTTAAAACCACTCCAGCATCCGAGCGTGCCTGCTCTACCCTGCGATTTCGCGGAGACGCGCCTGCGCCAGGAATCTGTTCTGGAATGAGGCTTGAGAAGTGACTTGCATCCTGCATCACTGCGCAGAGGGTAAAGCCCTGATGGGGAAAAAAGAAGGGGTGGCTTTCGCCACCCCTTCGGACTACAGCTTCTGAACTGAATCAGAAGTAGTACTTGGCTGCGAACTGCATCCAGCGATATCCCTGCTTGTTCTGAGGGGTACCGGTGGTGGCAGCTTGCGAGTTATAGACCAGGGACTGACCGGTGCTGACGCCGTTGAACACAAGTTGGTTATCAGAGTTGCCCCCAATTCCAAATTGCGCGTTCGGGTGGTTAAGCCAGTTAGTCGCCGAGATACGAATCTCGACGCGCTGGGAATCCGTAACCCGGAAGGCCTTGAAGACCGCCAGATCGCTGCCAAAGTAATGCGGCGTGCGGATGTAAGGCCAGATGGTCTGACCCGTTTGTCCGAACGACGTTGCTGTTGGAGGCAATGGCGCTGCAAAGCAGTTGGGATTGAAGTACTGACCCTTGAGAAGGTGCTTGCGAGGATCGCACACAACCAGCGGCTGGAGGCCGTTCTCGTACTGATTGCTTCCAAACCACGTATTGTTGCCGATTGATTCGGTGGTGTTGCCGCCAACTGCTGTTGCCGGCATAGGCATTGTGATGATCGTGGGCAGCTTTGTTGTCGAACCAGCGGCTACCCCAGCGCACCCTGGATAGGTGTCGCTCGGGCCCTTGCATTGGTATTGCTGGTAGCCGGCGTTCATGTTCGGCGAGTTTGCCTGGTAGGGAGCTCCATCTTGATAGGTGGTGTAGTTGGAGATCTGCCAGCCGTTGACTATCGCGCCCAGGATCACGTTGTTGTGGATGGGCTTGGGCAGCTTGTAGCTGACCGAGAGGTTGAAGACCTTGGTGTGGTCATAACCCAGCGGTCCGTAGTTGGCATCCAGATTGAACGGATTGACCACTGCGCCGTTGCCGTTTCCGTTGGACGTGGAACCGTCGCGGGTACCCAGCACCTTACCGAAGGTGAAGTTGGTGAACATGTACAGGTTGCCGGACTGCTTCTGTGCGGAGACCTGCAGCGAGTTGTAGTTGGCATAGCCGCCGTGTGTCTGGATGTACACGTGGCCATAGTTGTTCAGCGGACGCCAGTCGTTGACGTTGGCGGCCGTGCAAGGAGATACGCAGTTGGTCCCGATCGGGGCGTGTTCCAGTATGCGCCGGTCATGGGATCCGGCGTGAAGAAGGATCCATACGGGACCGGGTTGGCATCTTCGATGTGGCCGTTGGCGCCGTTGAGGAGTTGGTTGCGGCTCGCGCTGCCTACATACGATATCTCCATCACGGTGTGCCCAGGCAATGCCTGTGCCACGCCGAGACTGTAGGTATTCGCGTAAGGAACCTTGTCGTCGCCCTGCTGTCAACGTGAATATCCGCACCATTCTGATTGAGACCCTTAGGAACAGGAAGTGTTGCCGTTTTGGCGGTTGGACCTGAGCAGCTTCCGGCGAGTCCACCTGGGTCGGGGTGCATGCACAGGACGCCGCCCTGGATGTTATAGCCGTAGAAGCCGTTGACGCCGACGTTGCGTGCTGCCGGTGATGAACCGAACGAACCCAGCGGACCAATCATGGCGGCGCTGGCGTCGTTGGACGAGACCTGATAGCGGTAGGTGCCAAAGCCGGCCGCGAACCACTGTCTTGCCGGTGCCCGAATCACGTCATAGGCGAAGCCGAGACGCGGGTTATAGCAGGAATAGCTGGCTCTTCCAGCCGGAGCGTGGAATCTTTGGAGTCGATCTTGTGCCAGAGCAACCCGGTGTTCGCCGGTGCGTTGGGAGCTGTTGTCGTAGCTGGCTGGATCCCAAACCTGGGTACCGCCAATCGTGTCATACCACTGACCAATGTGGTCGGCGCGGAGACCGAGGTTGAGGGTCAGCTTCCGAGTAGCCTTCCAGGAGTCCTGTGCCCCAGATCGACCACTGATGCAGCTTGATAATCCGGAACTAGGATCGGAGTTGTTCTCGCTGTAGTTGCTCGGCGACCCATCAGGCGGTCGAGGGTCTTCGTTCTGGGTGGAGGTGGAGCCCCAGCTATTCACATCGATAGTTCGCCGTTGATCGGGGCTGCCGTTAGCCTGCAGGTTCTCCTGGGCATCCCAGTAGAAGCCGGCCTTCATCGAGTGCGTCTTGATGATCTTGGTGAAGGTATCGGCGATGGACGGGAGCCTTGGCTGTCTTGCCGAAGCGTTCCCGGGCCATAGATGCCGCTGTTGAAATCGAATCGTCGATCCGGTCGATGCCGACATTCCATCCGCCGTGGAGTTCGGGAATCTGATCGTTTGTCGGAGTGTCCGAACAGACTCTGTGTCGGGAACCCAAGCGTCTTGCGGCTGGCAGCGCTGGACTTGCTCAAGCTGTTGTTGTTGACGAACTCGGAGTACGCGAACACGACCTCGTTCGTCGTGGTGGCGCTGAACACGTGGGTGTAGTTGGCCAGGTAGACGTTGGCGGTTTCCTTGCCGACTGGGCTAGCCGAAGGATACGGAATGGTCCAGGTCGGCGCCCACCAGATGGAGAGCGGGTGCGCATCGGTTTCCTGTCTGCAGGTGTATGAACCCCACAGCTTGTTGTTGTCGTTGAAGGCGTAGGTCACCTTGCCGGTAACTTCCCAGCGGTTCTGGGGTGTGTTCGGCGAGTAGGCGTAGTTGTTCCAGCCGTTGGTTCGCGTTGGGTGTCTGATTTGCGGCTGGATTGAGGTCGCTGATGATTATGCCGTGCGGGTCGTAATATGTGTCGACAGGTTGCTGTAATCCTGGCCGGCTGTGTTCCATGGCGAAACGTGGAGTCGGAGCAACCTTGCATCCCTGCACCGTCGTTGCTGCAAGGCAGAGTGTATGCTGGCCCGGTAGGTCTTGATGACGTTGGGGTCGATACCGATGTTGCGAAGTCGCCGCTTGATCTGCGTCGGGCGTCGGAACGTTCATTTCGTACGGGCGAGTTGTAGGGGTGCTGGATCATGTACTCGTAGCCAGCCCAGAAGAACAGCTTGTCCTTGTTCTTGTTGAAATGCGGGAAGAAGATCGGGCCGCCCACGTTGCCGCCGATATAGTAGAAGCTTTGTGGTCAATGGAGTTCGCTTCCGGCGAGATCCTGCTGCTTGTTGTACCAGTCGTTGGCATAGCCGACCGCCGGTGTTGCGGGCATAGAGATAGGCTTCGCCGTGGAACTTCTGGCCGCCGCTCTTGCGAGAAGGCCTGCAGAACCGCCGGGCCCTTGGCGTATTCGGCGCCATAGGAGGCGGACAGGTACTTGACGCTGTCCGTCATGTCCTGGTTGATGTTGGCGACCTGCGTTCCGGCGTTGCCCGGATCGATGAGGTTGGCGCCGTCGAGGATAACACGCGGTTGAGCCGTAAGGCTGTGTGCCGTTGGCCGAGAAGCTGCCGGCCGGACCGTTGTTGGTGCCGGTGACCTGGCTGTTGTAGCCGGGCCAACGCCGTTACCGGCGAATGCGACACCGGGCATCATCTTGATGAGCTCGGCTGCGTTGCGTCCCGTCAGTGTGGCGGAGTCAACGAGTTCGTTGTTCAACGTTGCGCTGACTTCGGCCGTATCGTACCGGAATTTCAGCGTCGGCGCCGGAGATGACGGTGACTGCCGTCGCTTCGGAACCGATCTTCAGGTGGATGTTGGGAATCGTGCGGCTGTCGCCCTGGTTGAGGAGGATGCCGTTTTCTTCCCAGGTGGCGAAGCTCTTGGCACTGATCGTGACCTTGTAGGTGCCCGGGGATCAAGAGCCGTGACCGAGAAGAATCCCTGGGCTATCAGCCTTGGTGTTGCGGACGTCGCCCGTGGCCTCGTTGGTTACAACAACCTTGGCCCCGGGAACACGGGCATCCGTTTGGTCGGCGGCAATGCCGCTCAACGTCGCGGTCAGTTGTTGTGCGTTTGCGATGGAAAAGGACAAAAGCATGACCGGAATGACCAGCCATGGGATTCGCCTAAACCATTTCGACATCGATGAACTCTTCGATGTCTTTGTTTGGTTTGTAAACATTTACCAAGCCTCCTGAAGCGTTTGTTGTTCTTGTTTTAATTTCTGGCACACAACTGACCTCGACGCGCCGAGAGTTAGCCACCGCCAGAAAACCTATCTAAGTGAATCGAGTATCGATATCACAATCGAGAGACCATGGGCAAGCGCTTTTTGGCGCTTGGAACCCTCAAGTAAAACGGTTTCCCTTATCACCCAGATTTCTCGAGATTTATCCGGGCAGGCCTATGCTGGCCAATTGTCATTGAATTGTCACCGGACCCGTCAATTTGCCGTATGGCTCAAAATTGACCAGAAAGGAAGCTGAAAATTCCCCATTACCTTTGTACGCGACAAGCCGCACTTTGGATGTGATCCGAATCACGTCTACTCTCACGTGTCTCCGGAATGGCCTTCCGGGCACGATCCCGTGGCCCTCGAGGATGGTGATTAGCCGATTGGCCGCCTGCCAGGATATTTCTCGTAACTGCTCCCGTCGGCCAGACCACTTCGATGTCGGCCGTCGTCTCCGCTCCCAGCCCAAAGTGCAGGCGGGGGTCATTCGACGACATGTAACTGGCCTGGCTCATGCACCGCCTGCGCCTGCATCTTGCCGCCGTAGCGAACAAGCACACGCGCGCCAATCGCGCTGCGATTGCTCTTTGGTCCCCTCCAGCCGAACCTTGATCCAGTGGTTCTCTTTGGGTGCGTCATTGCGCAGCAGCGATGGCGGCTCGTGCTGGTTCATGATCACGATGTCGAGATCGCCGTCGTTGTCGAAATCACCGAAAGCGCAGCCGCGGCTTACGTGGCGGGCGTTGATCGCCGGTCCGGCTCCGTCGCCCATCGCGCGCAAATGTGCCATTTCCGCGATTGCGAAAGAGAACGCGCGGGCCCTTTGTACGGAAATTTCGGATTGATCCGCTCGACTTCGGCATAGACGTTGCCGGTGACCCAGAAAATGTCGGGATAGCCATCGTTATCGAGGTCGACCATGCCAGTGCCCCAGCTCACGTAAGTGCGCTCGCCGGCCAGATCCCGCCTGGTGCGCCACGTCCTCAAAGTTGCCCTTGCCATCGTTACGGTAGAGGCCGGCCGCCTGGAGCTGGAAGTGCGTCTTGACGATGTCGAGGTGCCCATCGAGATCGTAGTCGCCAACGCCAATCCCCATTCCCGCCATCTCTTGCCGTCCGGGCTGATCGCCACTCCGCGCATCAGGCCCTCTTCGCGAAACGTGCCGTCGTGGTTGTTCAGCAGCAGAAGGCTCTGCGTGGTGTCGCAGGCCACAAAGAGGTCGGGCCAGCCGTCCTCATCGACGTCGAAGCGTAGACGGCGGTCAGGCCGTAAGAGCCCTTGATTGCCGCAATGCCGGATTCCTTCGAAACGTCGGTGAACGTGCCGTCGCCGTTGTTCCGGTAGAGAAAGTGCTGCGGCGCCTTCAATCCCTTGGGTCCGCATGCGACCGGCAACGCCTTCGTAATTGCAATTCGGAACGTTCGAGGCTCGGCTTGAGCGCGTGCGCCATGTCGATGTCGACGTAGTTTGAAACGAACAGATCGAGCAGGCCGTCGCGGTTGTAGTCGATAAACGTGCAGCCGGCGCCGAATCGAATCGTGTCGTGCGGTGAGGTGAGCTTTCTCGGTGACATCGGTGAAGGTGCCGTTGCCGTTGTTGCGATAGAGCTTGTTCTGGCCGTAGTAGGTCAGAAACAGGTCTTCGAAGCCGTCGTTGTTGTAGTCGCCCGACGCAGACGCCGACGGCCCAGCCAGCGTCCCACAAGCCGGCTTCTTTCGTCACGTCCGTGAACGTGCCGTCGCGATTGTTCTTGTAGAGCCGGTTGGAGGCGTCCGGCGGGAACAGCTTCGAGGGTTCGTCCGCCGAGGATGAAGATATCCATCCAGCCATCGTTGTCGTAGTCGAAGAAGGCGCAGCCGCCACCCATCTCCTCGATGATGTAGGTTACGGCCTCGGGCACTCCGTAGTACATCTTCGCGGTGAGGCCAGCGGTTGCAGCCACATCTGTGAATGTAGAAAACGGTTTTGCGGTGTCGGCAGGGTGATCTGCTTGTGCTGCGAAAAGGTCGCGGGGAACAAGTGTCGAGGCGCAGATTGCAGGAACGGTCTGCAGCAATTTTCGCCGGCTCCAGCCGGTAGTGGGGAAAAACTTCTTCATTCTTTGAGCTTCTTTATTCTACCTTTCGGCAGGGAAGCGGTAAACAGGCCAAGCTTGAGTTTGGTGGCATCACGGTTGAGATTGACGAGCGGCCGCGTCATGGGAGAGCCGATCGCTGAGCTTTTGCGCCTGCTTGTTCTCCGGCTCCAGTCGGAGCGCCGCGGCTATCGCTTCACGCGCTTCGGGGAATTGCCCAGCCATCGCGCATTCCGCCGCGAGATTGATCCATGCCTCGGTGTAGGCGGGCGCGGCATGCACAGCCGCTCTGAAGTGCTCAACGGCGCCGGCGGTGTCTCCGCTGCGCGATAGCAGGTAGCCGAGTTCATTCTGCGCACCGGCGAGGGTGGGATCGATTTGGACAGCCTGTTCAAGCTGGGCACGCTCTCCCTCCGCATCGCCGGCCTGATGCAGAGCGAGAGCCAGCTTGTATTTGAAATTGGCATTGTTAGGCTGTGCCGCTACAGCTTCTTTGTAGTGACTGATCGCGTCTTGCAGCTTGTCACTCTTCAGTTCGTCGTCGGCCTGTGCCGCTTTCATCGACGCCTCAAGCTGGGCCTCGTCGCTCGATTTCTGTTCCTGGTAGAGCTGGATTTCTTTTTTTGCCTGCTCAGTTTCACCCAGACCGCGCAGAGCGAGCGCCAGTTGGTAATGGGCCTGCGGCTCTTTCGGCTCCCATGGCGATGGACTTCTCGAGTTCCTGGCGCGCCGGAGCCCAATCCTTGAGGAAGACCAGAACCATGCCGAGTTCGTAATGAGAGTTGGGCAACGTCGCATCGATCGCGACCGATTGCTCGAGGAGCGTTTTGGCTCCGGCATAATCACCCACCGCGCGAAGAACGATGCCATTCAGGTAGAGGATCTCCGCATCATGGGGACGCTGGGCGAGAAGCTTTGGACCGATGGGACGCGCGGCGTTGATGTGGTTGGTGAGGACGAGAATGCGGAAGAGCTGTAGTTCGGCGTCCTGATTGCCGGGATTGACATCAACGATGTGCTGCGCCAGGTTGATCGCGTCCTGGTAGCGAACCTGCTTGACCAGGACCACGATGAGGGCTCTCGAAAGTGGCAGGGAAGACGGGTGGGCGTTCAGCGCTTCAGTAAGGACCTCGCGTGCCTCGTCGAGCATGTTCATGTTTCCAAGAGCCCGGGCGAGATTGATGGTGAGTTTCTCAGTGCGTGGAGCGTCACGCAGCAGGACGGCGACGTCAATGAATGCGTTGCGATCAAGCAAGTCCTGGCTTAGACCTTCAAGGGCCGTAGTGGACGCGGGATCAATGGCGAGGGCCTGATGCCACTGTTCTTCGGCCTCCTGCCGCTTGCCTTCATGGTCAAGAACAAATGCGAGCATAAGGTGAGGCTTGATTACCTGGGGATCAAGCTGCACTGCTTTCTGCAATTCAGGAAGAGCGTCGGCGTTGTGGTTGCTGTCGACGAACGCCAGACCAGTGAGGTAATGGAGCTGTGCCGACTTGGGGTCGGACTTCAGGGCCGCACGAAACGTTGTTACGGCGCAATCAAACTGCTTGTGGCCGGCGTACCAGCTACCCAGAAGGACGGCATTATCTGTGGTGGGATGGGCTTTGAGCTTTGCGATCAGATCGGCAGGACCATTGCAGACAGCGTGGGCGGCGGGCGCCGCGAAGCCTGAGAGACCGGCCAGCACTAAACCTGCAAACTTCGTCCCTGGCCGCTTAATCACTGAAGGATCTCCTGCCAGTCAGAATATCAACTTCAGTGTGAGTCGTCTCTGGCGCACAAGATGTGCCAAACTGCATCTGAGGTATTGAGGACCGAAGGTATGGAATGGCAGGACCAGGGAGTCAGCTCAGATATTGAAGATCGCCGCGGCTCAAGTGGCGGCGGATTTGGATTTGGCGGAGGGATGGGGATCGGCGGCTTCATCCTGGTCCTGATTATCAGCGTGCTAACCGGACGTAACTTCTTCGCAGGCAGCGACGGGCAGACCAACCTGCAGCCGGGACCGCCGAGCGCTCCGGTGGCCGATTCCCCTGGCGAAGACCGTGATGTGCACCTGATCAGCTTTGTGCTGGATGACGCGCAGAACACCTGGGCGCAGATCTTTGCCGATCATGGGCGGCAGTACCGCAAGGCGAAGCTGGTGCTGTATCGGGACATCACATACTCCGGTTGTGGAACGGCCCAGGCGGCGACGGGGCCCTTCTATTGCCCCGAAGACGAGAAGGTGTACATCGATCTGTCGTTCTGGCAGGAGCTCAAGCAGTTTGGCGGCGACACCGGCGATTTTGCGCAGGCCTACGTAGTTGCGCATGAGCTCGGACATCACGTGCAGAAACTGCTGGGGATTGAGCAGCGGATGAGGCGACTCTCGCAACAGGACGAGGGCGGTCAGAATCCTCTCTCTGTCAATTTAGAGTTGCAGGCCGATTGCTTTGCCGGCGTGTGGGGACACAGCACCGAGCAGCGCAACATCGTGCACGCGGATGACGTAGAGGGTGCGCTGAAGGCTGCTGCGGCTGTGGGAGACGATAACCTTCAGAAGATGAGCGGGCGTGCCGTCAGTCCGGAATCGTGGACGCACGGGTCGAGCGCGCAGAGAACCGAATGGTTCAAACGCGGGCTTCAAGGCGGCGAGGTCAACAGCTGCCCGACGTTCGATGGGAAGCTGGCGCCGTAAGCCAGCTTCTACTGGGTCGCTACCATTCGGGCGCAGAAACAGAACCGGCCACAAGTCCGCAACTACTTCAGTAACTGCAGAGCCCCGATCGCGGCACCGAGCGCACCGGCGCAATCGCCGTTCGGAATCACATGAATCGGGATATCTGCCTGCTCGGCGCGCTGCAGCGGCATGCCCGCACGAATCTGCTGAATAAACCACTGCCGGAATTCTTCTGTGGCCTCAAGCACGCCGCCGCCGATGATCAGCGCATCCGGATCGAACGTATTGATCATTTCGTCGAAGAACAGGCCGAGCGCATGTGCCTGAACTTTGAAGATTGTTCGGCAGAGCGGATCGCCCTTCGCCGCAAGTCCGCGCGCTGCGTACGCAGCCTTGGCAATATCCATTTTCGCGAGCTCGTGTTCTGGATGCTGCTTAAGCAGGTGCGGCAACACGTTTACCCGGATCGATGTCAGCGAGCACAGCGATTCGAGATCGCCAATACGCCCGCAGTTGCAGATCGGTTTCAATCCTGCAATCTCTGGAATCTCCGAGTATGGAACCAGCACGTGGCCCAATTCGCCGCCGAAGCCGTTCTTACCCTCAATGACCCGGTCGTTTACGATCACGCCGCCACCGTTTCCGGTTCCGACAATAATGGAAATCGACGTCTTGCCGCTATTCGTGCCGAATAGCGCAAAATGGCCCCACAGAGCCGCCGCGTTGGCATCGTTCAAGTACACAACCGGCTTGCCGAGCTTGCTCTCGAGGGCGCCGCGAATGTCGAAGCTGGCCCAATCGTCGTGTACAAAGTTCGTGGATCCCCTGGCGCTCAGCACGCCCTTGGCGCTGGCCGGACCTGGCGTGTCAAGTCCCACCGCAGCGACATCATCCATGGAGACACCCGCGCGGGCCAGTGCCGGCACCGCGCCTTCTGCGATCTGGTTGATGCAGATCTTGGGCCCCTCTACAGAGCGGGCTGGATGCTCACACAATCCTTCAACCAGGATGTTCTGCTTTTCGTCTACCACCGTGTAGTTGACGGCGGTTCCACCAAGATCGATACCAATTACATAGCGCATGCTTGTCTTCTTTCCTTTTTGTGGGCACCTACAAATGTACAGCGTGCGACCTCAAACTCAGGACCGGAGCGAAGATTCGGCATGGGGAAGGGTTGACCACAAACTACTCGGAATACAGTTGCCTTGACGCTTGGTCACGCTACAATTCCCACGTGCGATCTATGGATCCTGCTTTCCAATGGAGGATCTCCTGCCATGAATGGAAAACTCTGGCGCTTGGCGGTCGGGCTTCTGCCGATCTGCTTCCTGTCTGCGCAGCAACCTGACACGCAAGAGGTCCCGCCGCAAGTGAACCGCGAAGGCTTCCGACAGCCCAGCCCAGAGGCCATGCGCCGGATCGCAGAGCAGCGGCAGACCATGCGCGCGCACGCCAACGCAATCAATGATCTTGCCGGTCACATTCAATCACTCGACGACGCGCGCAAACTCGTCGACTTGGTCGCCGCCGACTTCTCCCATGAGCTTCCTCCCAAGTGGGCAACTCGATCCATCCGCAACCGCCTTGCCCGCGCAGAGTTCGAATCTGCCTACGATCCCGGGGTTCTCATCCCTGAACAGCGTGTTGCTGATGCCTGGAACGATTACCTCCAGAAAATTGGCGCGCCTCAGGACAACTACGTCACTGCGGCTGAAGTCCATACCCTCCGCGACAGCTACTACGTTGGCTCGCAGCTTTCCTGGGCGCGCGACAACCAGAACATCTGGACGGTTCCCAACATCTACGCCATCGGCCGGGATGGCAAAGTGGCCAACGGCTGCCGCGCCCTCGAAGTTCTCAACATTCTCTGGGGACTCACTGATCAGCCCGAGGTTCTTCAGGGCACTCGCGACCTGATCAAAAAAGGCCAGCGCCTGTCGGACATGTACAAGAATCCGGCGAAGCCTCCCGCGCCGGGGTCGGAGAAGAGTTACCTCACCGCTCGAGTGATGCCGCCGAACCCCGTCGAACAAGCCGCCATTCACTACATGCACGACCACGGCATCGGCGCGTTGAACACCGCAATAGAAGGCTTGCTCAAGAATCTGTTCACCAGTTAACTGCCTTTGGGATCATCCGGCATTCCGGGTGGTTAACCGCCTTTGGGGAAGTAACCGCGAAACGGCAAAACGGCGGTTAGTTCCGGATTGTCCACTATCCAACCGCGAACTGTCCCCGCATCTCTTTTTCCCTGTTCTTCCTATCCCTCGACAAGGTGAAAACGTCAAATTGGAGGAACTTTCGAGCAATAGATGTGTCTCTCGATCTTCGAAGGGAATCGCATCATGAATCACATTAGAGAGAAGTGGAAGCCGCCGCATCTAGACTCGTGGTTGCCTGCTGCTGTTGGCGCGGGTCTCGTCCTGGGGAGCTGGGTCGTGACCTCGAACTTCAGCTCGAATTCTTTGTTTGCTCAATCAACGGACGCAAATGAACCTGCTGTAAAGTGGGTCCTTAGGGGGAGCAACCCAGCAGACTACCGCACCGGCGTCGATACGCGAGCTGTCCACCAAGGAAAAGCAAGTGCATATCTCCAGTCCGCTACTACTACTAAATCGAGCGGATTCGGAACAATGATGCAAACGATTGATGCAGCGAACTACGCTGGGATGCGCGTTCGATTGCGTGCGTCGGTCAAATCGGAAAACGTAGCGGATTGGGCGGGAGTCTGGATGAGAGTCGATAAGGAACCGACCACCGTTGCATTTGACAACATGCAAGACCGTCCGATCAAAGGAACGCAACCATGGAAAACCTATGATGTCGTTCTTGATGTCCCTCTAGGTGCAACCAGAATCGCGTTCGGAATACTGTTGTCGGGGTCCGGCAAAGTGTGGATGAACCAGGTAAAGTTTGAAACCGTAGGAAAGGAAACAAAAGTGACTGGTACCCCATTTCACAGTCCATTTCACAGGCCAGCATCCAGAAATCTGGCAGGTCTGAGCTTTGAAGAGGTGAAGAAAAAGTGGTAACGTCCTCGTCGGTTGAAATGCCTTCCAAGTTGGTGGCCATCACTGCATAGACGTCTGCACGTTTCGAAGCCCTCCGTAGCTCAGCGCTCAATTTCCCGCGTTATTCCCAGATAACCGCAAACTCGGAAGTAACCCCAAAATTGGGTGATGTCCGGATTGCCTACTTCTCAGCCGCGACTAAGCGACTATGGCTTTGGACCGGTTCAGAGCGAGTCTGCGAACACCGACTAGACTCTCCATATGGATCAGCAAACGAGGCTCAACTACGGAGACGAAGTCCGAATTATCGATGGTGAGAACAAAGGCAGAACAGGCGCTGTGGTGGAGCTGAATCATCCAGATGCGCCTTCGATGTTCACGATTGAATTTGGCGACGGAAGAGACGCAGAAGTGCCGCTGGAGTTCCTCGAAAAACTTCCTGAATGAACACCGACACTACTGCGCTGCTGGTTCCGGGAGGATAACCGCCTCTGGGGAAGTTATAAGTGACAAGTTGGCTGCTCAACACCCGTGTTGGAAACTAGGGCTGCCACTCAGTGAATCGTCTTCGATTTGCGATTCATGTAATCCATCAGCAGGTATTCGCCTAATGTGTCGGGCGTGGTGAAGTAGGCCTTGCCGCGGCACATCTCTGAAACCTTGTGCACGAACTGCACGAGGCCAAAGTCGGATGCCAGCATGAAGGTGTTGATCATAATGTTGGAGCGCTTGCAGCGTGCGACTTCTTCGAGCGTCTCGCTGACGACCAGCGGATCGAGGCCGTAGGCGTTCTTGTAAATGCGGCCGTCGGGAAGTGTGAGCGCCGACGGTTTGCCGTCGGTGATCATTACGATCTGCTTCATGTCCTTGCGCTGGCGGGCGAGGATGCGCTGCGCGACGCGGAGGCCTTCGCGGGTGTTGGTGTAATACGGCCCAACCTTGACGCGTGCCAGTTGCGAGACGGGCAACTCCTCAGCGGAGTCGTGAAAGAGGACTAACGAAAGCGAGTCGCCGGGATACTGCGTGCGGATGAGATGCGAGAGCGCCATCGCTACTTTCTTGGCGGGGGTGAAGCGATCTTCGCCGTAAAGAATCATCGAGTGCGAGCAATCAAGCATGACCACGGTGGCGCAGGAGCTTTGGTATTCGCATTGGTGGACGTGCAGGTCATCGTACTCAAGATTGAGCGGCAGGCCGATGCCTTCGCGGGAGATGGCGGACTTGAGCGTAGTGGTGGTGTCAAGGTTGAGCGTGTCGCCGAACTCGTATCTTTGAGAGGCGCCGCGGGCCTCGACGCCCGTGGCCCAGTGGCGTGTATCGTGACGGCCAAAGCTTGATTTGCCGAGCGAACCGAGCAGATCGCGCAGCGTCTTGAAGCCGAGGAAGTCGAGGCTCTTGTCGGTGACTTCGAATTTGACCTCGCCCTGAACGTTGCCGGCCTGACCCATCATCTGCGACATCTGCTCGGGAGTCATGTTCTGCGAGTAAGAGATGTAATTCTCCTGCTCCATGCGCTGGATGAGCTTATCGATGAGCTCGTCGATTTTGCCTTGCTCTCCCATCTGTTCCAGTTGCTGGCGGATGCGGTCGTCGAACATATCGCCGGACTCGAGGAGCTGGCGCAAGGCTTCGCGCAGATCGTCGAGGGTGTGGTCCATGTCTTGAAAGCGCAGGTAGGGATCGCGGAAGCCGGAGTCAAGCAGGTAGTCGGACAACGCCTTGAGCAGGTCTTCGATGTCCATCTCGGAGGCCAGGTCGCCGGTGAATTTGGTGTAGCGAACGCGCTTCATGGGTCCTCCTATGTTGCGGTTTCTATTCGCGCAAAGTGAAGAACAAAAGCAGATCCTTCGCTCCGCTTACCCCAACGTTGTTGGGGCCCCAAGCTGCTCCGCTCAGGATGACACTTCCTAATTCATCGCAATGCGAACCATTAGTTCAAACCGCCGCCGCGGCTTGAACGGCGGGAGCGCTGCCAATCGTCAAATTCGACTTCAATATCGCGATCTTCCTTGCGCTTCGATTTTTCCGGTGCCGCAAAGCCGCGTTCTTCGCTGCGGCTCAGCTTGCGATGCGAAACCAGGCCTTCGAGAAGGAATTCTGCCGCGGCGACCGCCTTGGGCGGATCGTCGGATACCTTGACTTCGAGCGGGGAAAGCTTTTCGAAGAGGCCCTGAATCTTCTTCAGGTCGGCGATTGCCGCTGAGCTGGACTGGTTGTCGTCGAGCTTGACGGTACCGCCGAGGTTGAACCACTGCTCGATCTGCTGCGTGTTGGTTTCGGAGAAGTAGCGGTCGTAGATTTTGCCGACGGCGGTGCGGATGAGTTCGCGGACGACGGTGTCAGCGCCGCGCATTTCGCCTTCGTACTCCAACTCAAGCTTGCCGGTGATGCCGGGCAGAGCGGCGTAGATATCGCTGATGCGCGGGACGGCCAGCTTCTCACCGTTCACGAGAGCGCGGCGTTCGGCGTTGGAGATGACCAGCTCCATGGTGGAGATGGGCAGGCGCTGGCTCACGCCGCTGCGCTTGTCGACTCTCTTGTCCTCGCGCGCGGTAGAAGGCGATCTGCTCCACGATGTCGCGGACATAATGGGGAATCTCAATGGATGCGCCGCGCTCCGACCATGCCTCCTGCGCAGTGATGGCGATACCTTCTTCGAGCGTTTCGGGATAGTGAGTGCGAATCTCGGAGCCGATGCGGTCTTTGAGCGGCGTGACGATTTTGCCGCGGGCGGTGTAGTCCTCGGGGTTGGCGCTGAAGACGAGGGCGACGTCGAGAGCGAGGCGGACGGGGTAGCCCTTAATCTGCACGTCGCCTTCCTGCATGATGTTGAACAGCGCGACCTGGATTTTTCCGGCGAGGTCGGGCAGCTCGTTGATGGCGAAGATGCCGCGATTGGCGCGGGGCAGCAGGCCGTAGTGCATGGTCAGTTCGCTGGAAAGATCTTCGCCGCCGCGGGCCGCCTTGATGGGGTCGAGATCGCCGATGAGGTCGGCCACGGTGACGTCGGGCGTGGCCAGCTTTTCGACATAGCGATCGCTGCGGCCGATCCACGCAATTGGCGTGGCGTCGCCGCGTTCGGCGATCAGGTCGCGGCAGCGCTTGCAGAGCGGGCTGTAGGGGTTGTCGCGGATTTCGCAGCCGGCGATGTAGGGCATGCATTCGTCGAGCAGCGCTGTGAGCGCGCGGAGGATGCGGCTCTTGGCCTGGCCGCGCAGGCCGAGCAGGATGAAGTTTTGCCGGGAAAGAACGGCGTTGACGATCTGCGGGACGACCGTGTCTTCAAAGCCGACGATGCCGGGGAAGAGCGTTTCATTCGCCTGCAGTCGGGCGATGAGGTTCGAGCGCAGTTCATCTTTCACATTGCGGGACTTCAGGCGTGCTTCAGAAAACTGATTGCTGCTGCGCAGTTCCCCCAGGGTACGGGGAAGAGGTTGAGCTGGCATCGAATTGGCTCCTGTTCCGGCCCGACCGAACCGGTGTGTGTATAGTAGACGCGCCTGAGCCGTTGTGCGGAGCGAGATAACTTAGGTTCTTTTCATCGGCCCGAAGAATTGAGCGCTCGCATCAACTGGGCAGTTGGTTCCAGCGGCGTGCAACGGCTTCTAAATCAGAGCGGGAAGGGAAAATTGGAATATCCCGCATCACGGAAAGGGCGATCAAGACCGGATGCAAAGTTAACAAGACCGGATGCGAAGTTAATTTGATTTCGCGCCGGAACCGTCGTGCTGGTACTGGTTGAGAGCTTCCTGCAGCGCTGTTGCGACTTGCTGGTCGTTTTGCTTTACCGCGAGGTCCAGCGCCTGGCGGGCAGCGGAGATGGCATCGGCGGTGCGACCTGTCTTGTCATACACCTTGGCCAACTCGGCGAGACAACGCCAGTCTCTGCCTCGGCTCAGTGCGACAGCTTTCTCAAGCGGAGGGATCGCCCCGGCGAAGTCACCACGCGATTCAAGCACATAGCCGAGGTTAAAGCGGTACTCCACCGAACCGGGATCGACGGCGATGGCCTTATTCAGTTGCTCGATGGCACCGTCGGAGTCGCCAATGAGGGCCAGGGAGACAGCGAGGTGGTCGAGGAAGGTGGGATTGGTGGGCATCAGGGTGACGGCTCTGCGGTATTCAGTGAGCGCGTCCTTTTCCTGATCGTTGGCACTGAGGGCGGTAGCAAGAATGTAATGCGAGAGCGGGTCGTCGGGATTTGTGGCGATGGCTTTGTGCAGCGTGTCGATCGCTTCAGGGAACTGGCTGGCTTCGATTTGCGCGTAGGCCTGATCAAAGAGGCGATAGAAGTTGGTGGCCTCCGGGTCAATCTTGTCGATGGACGTGCCGGGAGGCAGATTGATGAACTCGGGAATATTGATGGCGCGATTGGCGGCTGTGGTGTCGTCCACGATGACTGCAGGAGTGTCGTTGCCATCGGCGTCGATATGGGTGAGCATGAGCCGCGTGTAAGGGCCGCGTGCCTTGGAGGAGAATGCCAGCCAGTGCCCGTTAGGCGACCAGGTGTGCCACGAGTTCATTGGTGCAAGATTGCAATGCATCAGGCGCGGCTTCCCGCCCGCGAAGGGAACAATATAGAGCTTGCTGTCGGGGCGCATCAGCAGGCCGTTCTTGTTCTGCACGAAGACTATCCATTTGCCGTCGGGTGAGACTTTGGGGAAGTTGTTGCTCATGCCGTTGGCAGACGCGCCTTCGAGTGGAACGGCTTTGCCACCGCGCCCGTCGTTGAAAGGAATCTTGTAGAGGTCGTACTGGATCTGAGTCTCGTTGGGATCGTTGGCTTGCTCGGGCTTCGGTGCGCCTACGGGATAGGGATCGCGGGCGAGTGCCCGGCTGAAAATGAGGTACTTGCCATCTGGCGACCAGAACGCGCTGGTCTGCACGTATTGAGGATCGTCGGCGCCGGGCAGCGGGCGCATCTTGCCTTCCTTGCTGTCGTACCAGGCGAGAATGCCGCGCGTGGGGTAGAAGACCTGGCTGAACTGGATGCTGCGGTAGTTCGTGCTGTAAATCCGGTCGAGGATTCCGGAAGCGAAGCCGGGTTCCTCGCTCTGATGCCTATTGGTGTTGTTGGGCGGCCCAATGGAGGTGACTACGTAACGGCCTGTGGGCGAGACCTGCGACATGAATCCGAAACGCTTGACCGCCGGATCGGCGGCGCGTGTTTCCTCATTGAGCCCGAAAGAACTCCAATGGATGACATTGGAATTGCGGATAGTCATCTCTTTCGAAATCGGGACCAGCGCATAGAGTCCCTTGTCGTTGCGGGGCCCGTCAAGGTCGAGGCCGAACGTGGTGCCGTCGCGTGAAACTGAATGGCAGTTTGCGCAGGTGGGCAGATTGGTCATCACCAGGTGGCTTGTGGGCTGAGAGATATCGCGAATCTGCCATTTGATAAGGGGAATGGCGGACCGTGGAAGCGGAGCTATCGGGCCTTTCTCCTCCGGCGGAGGAAGACGCAAGGGAACATCACGATAGAAGACTGGAGCACCAACGGGATCGGACGATGTCGAAATGGTGACGTGGCCAAGCGAGACAGGTTCGGTCGCATTCGGCGCCAGGCCCATGATGGTGATGCGAGCCGGTGAGTTGGCAGACAGATGCTTGATTTTGTCCCAGGTTGCGATGTCGGGTTTCCACGTGTGCGTTGTTGCTTGCTCAGGCGTGAGAGCGAGCTCAGGTCCAGCCACGGGATCGTTCTGACCGCTCCGCAGCAGATCGCCGGGAGCGTTAATGCGAAGAGGAGTTGACGTTCCAGCGAATGAAATTTCAAATACCCATCGCTTCGACGAATCGCTGGCATCGTGCCAAAGGAATGTGGGCGGTGTGATCTCGGGAGGGAAGACCGAGCCGTCGAGCGGATAGTCGATCTTGATGGGCGAGGCCTGCGACGGTGAGGGACTTTGAAGCGGTGTGCCGGAAGATGGCAAGAATGCTGCACCACAACTCAATGCCGCTGAGCCCGCGGTAAGGATCGTCATAATCAGTATGTGGGAAAGACGAGCCCGCATGAGCCTCCGAACGGCCGAAAATAAACTCTCGCTGTATCTTGAGAATGAAGGGCTGGAGCGATTGCTTCGGTGATCTCGCTCACATCGATTGGATGGGGGTTGGAATCTGGCGGGGGAGGATCACTTACCAGCGACGCTGCCGGGGATTATTCTTCTGTGCTGGGAGCTTTCGTTGCTTGAATCGACAGAATCCCGAAGTTCTCGACGTCTCATTCGATTTGAACCTTTTTGGGCATACATCCGTCCTAGAAGTAGATAAATCAGGAGTAATTCATGCGTTTTCATGCTGCGTTGCCTTTTGTCTTTCTGCTGACTGTTGTGACGGTTCCACGGGTAGCACACGCACAGTTTCCGCCTGTTTCAAAGGAGGAACTGTCCATGACGTCTGATCCCAAGGCGCCAGGGGCAGCGGCCGTCTATCTTTACCGCGAGGAAACCGAAGACGATCCCCACGCATTCCGCACAATTTACGCGCGCATCAAGGTCCTGACCGATGCCGGAAAAAGTGCTGCCGTCGTTCGTATCAGTTATCCCAAGACGTTTGTCTTCAATGCATCGGGCACCAACTCAAGCAGGATGGCAAGTGGAACGTCGAACAGCTGGGACGCGCCCACCCTGAATCACCTTGGCGAAGACGCGCCGTGGGACGCGGACAGCTACGTCGGCAAGGTAGAGATTGGAGCGCTCGAGGGCCGGGTGATCCATCCGGATGGAACGATCGTGCCCTTGACGGGAAAGCCGTCGGAACTGCTGAAGGCGACCAAGGGGACGCGCGGCAGCGAGACCAGCTTCACAATGCCTGGGGTTGAAGTCGGCAGTGTCATCGAATACCGCTACCAGGTGCGTTACGACCGCTATCTCACCGCTCCGGACTGGAAGCTGCAGAAGGAATATTTCATTCACAAAGAGCGCTTTATCTTCCGCCCTTCGAAGCAATTCCTACCGCAGCAATCGAAGGATGTGGGCGCGGGAGACAGCCAACTGAAAGATTCGCACGACAATATTCTGACCGACATCCGGTTCAAGCCGGTTCTTCCGGCGGGTAAGACGCTGACGATGGATGTGTCGGGAAACTATGTTATCGACCTCAGCGATGTTCCTCCCATTCCAAACGAGAACTATGCTCCTCCGTTGACCGACCAGGCTTATAGCGTGGACTTTTTTTACACCTATACGCCGGATGTGAAGGATTACTGGCAGAAGCAGATGGCTTTCTGGACAAAGGCGGTGAATGCCTATACGGCGCCCACCCAGACTTTGCAGAATACCGTGAAGGAATTGGTCTCTCCGTCCGATTCGCCACTCGACAAGGCAAAGAAGCTCTATGAGGTGGTTCAGAAGATCGAGAACACCGATTCGAGTCCGGATGGCGCACCGCTTACCGGCAGTGAATTTATTCCGCGCGGCAAGGTGGACTCCGTTCTGCTAAGCAAGAAAGGTTCGAGCAACCAGATCGCGTTCCTTTACCTGGCGCTGATGAGAACAGCGGGAATCAACGCACGGCCTGAAAGGATCTCGAGCCGCAGTCTTCGCATCTTCTCCGCCCAGTTCATGGACAATATCCAGCTCGATGCCGTTCTGATCGGGCTGCAGATAGATGGCAAAGAGATCCTTGTTGATCCAGGCACGAAGATGGCTCCCTTTGCAACTCTGCATTGGGCACATGCAGGCGCGGGTGGGGTGGCGATGGATGCCAGCAACAAAGCCCAGATCATTGTGACGCCTTTGCAGAAAAACACCGACAACAGCACGCTTCATGTGGGCACAATCAACGTTTCTCCACAAGGCGCAGTTTCGGGAACATTGAAAGTGGCATTCATCGGACAGCGCGCGATCGAACTGCGACAACTCGGAGTCAAGTCGGGCGCCGATGCGGTGAAGTCTGAAATCGACGCAACCGTCGCTCAGCAGGTGCCCTCCGGCATCAAGGCAGCAGTTGATCACGTCGTTTACCTCGATGATCCGAGCAAGCAACTGCTGGCCGTGATTCCTGTTTCAGGTTCGTTATTGAAAAATGCGCAGGGCCGAATCGAGTTGCCGCGCAATTTCTTTGAGGCCCAGGAGAAAAATCCATTTCCGGAAAGTTCTCGAGAGCTGCCGATTGACTTGCGGTATCCATCGCAGGAGCAGGAGCAGATCACTTACACATTGCCCCCCGGTTACGCGCTCGAGGCAACTCCGAAGGATGCAAACCTGAAGTGGGAAGATAACGCTGCTTACCAGCTGCACACCAAGGTTGAAGGTAGTTCCATTATTCAGGCACGCATCCTGGCGCGGGGATTTACGCTGCTGGAGCCGAAGGACTACCTGCAATTGCACGACTTCTACCAGAAGGTGGTAGCGGCGGATCAGCAGCCGCTGGTGTTAAGCGCGGCGGAGGCAAGTAAACTGCAATAGCTGCAATCGTGGAGATTGGTCCAACGCGCGGGAAGTACTGAATACAATCAATTCCCACACTCGGTAAAACGCAATGGCGCCACTCAATACAGGATTATGCCGCCACCTGTTACGACGGAACCCGCCACCGGCTGAGTGGCCAATGGAGAGCAGCATCATCCACGCCGAGGGCGAGAGTGGATGTTGATCGACCAGTAACTAATGTATGGTCCGCCGCCTTTTGACTTCTGGGTAGACGGTGATACGCCCCAAGTGCTGAATCCGCGGAGCCCCTCGCAGGGCAGCAGATGATTATGTCTCGGTGTAGAATCTTGGACACCACCCAGCCCCGCTCTTGCTCCACCTCCCCAACTGAGGAGATACGCCATGCGAGTGCTTGCCCTTTGCCTTATCGCACCTCTGGCCGCCTCAGCGGCAGCGCAAACCCCAAGACCCGCGGCACGGCCTGCCCCCAGATCGGCCGCCACTTCGGCCACAGCGCCCGTCTCTGGCAAGCCATCTTCCGCCGCTGCTGCCCACTTCACCGCCGCCGGACTCAACAACGAGGACGACCTCGTCCGCATCTACACGGGCGACTTCCAATCCATCAAGCTCGATCGCGGCGGCACTGAGTTCATGATGATCATCTCCGGTTACATGGAGGACTTTGGCAGAGACTGCAAGCAGTATCTGCCGCCCAATAAGGTCGAGATCACGGTACAAGTCTGCAACGACGCCAACGTCCCGCCGCCCTACAGCCCCGACGGCGTACATGACGCTTATGGCAATCGACTCCCGATAAACACCGGCTGCTCCGGATATCACACCGAAGGCACCGGCATTTACGCCGACCCGAACCTCTACAACGCCGTCAACGATATCTCCGCAAAAGCCCAGGTAGGCCTCCTCCAGAGCGTACTGGGCTTAGGCGGGGGAAAAGGGGGCCGTATAGCCAATCCACTCACGAATCCCGGGCAGCTCACGGACCAGATTGTCGCTCTCCAGGGCGAAACCAAAGCCCTGATCCAGGTCAACGGCTGCGGCAACCCCGGCCTTAAGAACTTCCAGTCCAACCTCATCCGCTTCGCCAGGGGCGAAGCTCCCGTGAAGTACGCGGGGGCGGTCGTCTCAGCCCCCGTCGCTGTCCTGCCTGGCATCAGAGATGCAGACTTCACTCGCCTCCTCAATGACCTCGTCCTCGACAACTCTCGCGGATGGATGATGAATCGCTACCAGCCCGGCAGCATATCCGATCCCATCGTCTCCCATGATCCCGCCGGCTCGCCGACCCGCATCATGGCTCGCTATACCTTCTCCGGCCCAAACGGCAGGCAAACCGGACGGCTCACTGTGTCCTTCAAAGATGGGGTGCCCGACTGCCTCTACTTCTCCGACGCGCCGGATAGCTGCCGCTTACCCAGCCAGCGCATCATCTCTGCCTACGAGAAGAACGCTTACGCCAGGTACACCGCAGCACAGGCGCGCCAGAGCCCCTTCGCAGACGGCTGTAATGCCTTTATGAAGGCCCCGAGGACCTCCAGGTACGCCCCGTCCGATCCCGAGGGCTACTGTCAATGCCTCAGTAGCGGTTATGAGAAGGTGATGACCCCCGCAGAAGAAGTCTTCTACGGCCAGAACTTTGAAGCCAAATTCTGGCGTGGCATCGCGCAGCCGAGATCGGACGATCCTGCATGGCCCCGCCTGAATCCAGTAGCTGTAAGTTGCATGCAATAGCCTGAAGCTGCGCGCGCGCCAAGAAGCAGCTTTCCGCTGCTCCGCATCCACGCTTCGTCCCTCGGCCTATACGCTTGTCAAACCACACTCTGGATGTATCGTCGCCGATACGTACTTTACCAACTGATTATTTCCGTATTGACGGTCACAAACCCGGTGTAGCTGGAGTCGGGCTTTCTAGTTGTTCTGGACTGGTCATTCTGGTTGTTACAGCAAAGGCACATGAAGACTAGTCCAGGAAACGCCAGCAGATTCGGCGCCTTGACAGTTCATTTCGTGGCCTGCGAACATCGATTAGTTTGACAACCTTCATTCCTGCCTTCCTGCGAGCAAGCAATCGGGAATGATGCCGGTCGGCTTTTCGCCAGTCAGACAAGAGATTCCAGGCTCCCGTTAGCATTGAGCGAACTGTAAGCGCAAGCAACCAGTTTGCTTCATTGTTCCTCGATGCAGAGGCCAAAGCTCTTTGGAGGAACAGTGCATCAAGGAAGCAAAATTGCTCGGCCGGTTTTAAGAGCGCTGCGCCCGGGTCTCACCATTCTCACGATTCTCATGCTGGTGTTGTTCCTGCCCGTCGGCCCACGGGATCGGTTTGACGTTCATATTTCCCCTCAGGTTTTTGCCGCAAGCGCCGAAGCACCAGTTCTGACACCGATCTCGATTGATTATCCCGAAGATGGTTCCATCTTTCCGCCGGGGATCACGCCGCCGACTTTCCTATGGCGCGATGCGTCGGGTACGTCCTGGAGCATCGACATTTCGTTCGCTGACAACGCAGCCCCGATTCATGCCACTTCAAAAGGCGAGCGCATGCAGATCGGTCCGATCGATCCGGATTGCGTATCTGATTCCAACTCTCCTCCCGCGCTTACGCCTCAGCAAGCCGCTGCGTGGACTTGGAAGCCTGATGCTGCGACCTGGGCTTCAATCCAGGCACACTCGGCACACAAGCCCGCGACCGTCACAATCACCGGATATCGTGACGGAGAGATTGCCTACTCACAGTCGCACATCTCTCTTAGCACTTCGATGGACGAGGTGAGTGCGCCGATCTTCTATCGCGATGTTCCGCTCATGCCCGCCTCCAGCAATGGTGGAGCGGTGCAGCCTCTCGCGCAATCCAATATTCACCTGATTCACTGGCGTATCCGCGACATTCGCAAACCAGAGAGCCGCACAGTGCTCAAGGACATGCCTACCTGCGCGAACTGCCATTCGTTCTCGGCCGACGGCAAAACCTTTGGCATGGATATCGATGGGCCTGTCAATGACAAGGGCCTCTACGCGGTTGTACCGGTGCAGAAGCATATCCTGATCCAGAGCAAGGACATGGTGCACTGGAACACCGACGGTAAGGTTGGCACAATTCGTGTCGGTTTCATGTCGCAGGTTTCGCCCAATGGCCAATACGTTCTGAGTACATTCGCGGGCCCTGCGTTGAGCCGCCTGATCGACAGCTACTACGTTACCAATTTTACTGACTATCGTTTTCTGCAGGTGTTTTTCCCGACGCGGGGAATTCTGGAGTACCTCAACCGCGCCACCGGCCTGCGTGAACCACTGCCGGGAGCCGATGATCCGAAGTACGTGCAGACAGACGGCGTGTGGAGTCCGGATGGAAAGTACATCGTCTTCGCTCGAGCCGAAGCGCGCGATCCACGTCCACCGGGGCAGGGACGCGCAACCCATGCCAACGATACCCACGAAGCGCAGATCAAGTACGAGCTCTACCGCATTCCCTTCAATGGCGGGAAGGGCGGAACTCCTGAGCCAATCAAGGGAGCTTCGCAAAACGGAATGAGCAACAACTTTCCCAAGATCTCGCCCGATGGCAAATGGATTGTCTTCGTGCAATGCAAGAACGGACAGCTGATGCGGCCTGATAGCCAGCTTTACATCATTCCGGCTGAGGGAGGAACGGCACGACGTTTGCGTTCCAACACGCGGCTGATGAATTCATGGCATAGCTGGTCGCCCAACGGGCGATGGCTGGTGTTCTCGTCGAAGGCCCGCTCGCCGTACACGCAGATGTATCTGACCCACATCGACGAGCAGGGAAATTCGAGTCCGGCAATTCTGATCGATAATGCGACGGCCTCGAATCGCGCTGTCAATATTCCCGAATTCGTGAACATCAACCCCGACGGCATCGACCAGATCGAAGTGCACGTGGCCGACGGAGATCAGACGGCGGCGACCGGGAAATGAATGCAGGGAGCAACTTTGGTCGAAGCACTTTCGTTCTCTCGTTGAAGTTGAGTGCCCTTGTTGGTGCGTATGCGCTGGCGACTTGTTCAGTATGGGCGCAAGCAAACTGCGCACCGCCCGACTCAATGAAGGCACGCTTTACCGGAAAGCCTGATCCAACCGCACTGAACGATCTCGGGGCCTGGTTTGGCGAGCATAATAATTTCTCCTGTGCCGCCGAAGCGTTTGCGACCTCGCTGCAGATGGACCCCAAACAAAAGGACATGCCGCACGTTGCCTTCATGCTTGGGGCCAGTCTGTATTATGCGGGCGATGCGAAAGAGGCGATTCCCGCGCTGCAGGCGGCTGAGCAATTCGGCTACAACGAGATCAAGCTGCACCTGGTGCTCGCACGGGCTCAGGACGAGGCACATGCAATGCCCGAAGCGGAAGCCGAGTGGCGCGCCGCGCTGGAGATCGATCCGGAGTATTCCTATGCGCTCGACAACCTCTCAGATGATTTGCTCGCCGATCATGACAATCGAGGCGTGATTGAAGCGCTGGACAAGCCGCGGCTTGTTCCGCAACGGACCGTGCACCAGGCGATGAATCTCGGGAAAGCTTATGTGCTGGAAGGAAAGCGCGAGGATGCCGCACGTATTCTGCGTGATGCCCTGAACACTTATCCGGATGCGGTTGAGCTTGCCACACAACTTGCCGAGGTTCTTAACCAATCGGGCAAAACAGCAGAAGCGGCAGCGGTATTGCGGATTATGAAAGAGCGGCAGGCCGGCAGCGCTGAAGCGAAGGATCACTGATCGCTCGATTACCGCACAGAGAGAAAAAGGCGCGACCATTGCTGGCCGCGCCTTTTCTGTTCTTTGGGATTAGCGTTCGCTCTAGAACAAGTTCCAGAGAGACTGGTTATAAATCTCGTGGTGGAACTGCACTTCAGGAGCCTTGACGAAAGTTCCGAGATCGCGTGCGCAGCGGTTGGCGGAGGCCTGCTTCAGATCGGCAAAGCGACCCTGCACATCCGAACCGAGAATCTCGGCGATCCACTCTGACGACTTGAAGTCGTCGATGGCCGCCTGGATGTGGTCCGGCAAATAACGCTCAGCCTGGCGCAGATTCTTGATCTTCGCAGTATTGCCGTCGATGCCAGTTTTGAAGATGGAGTAAAGAGCGAGGTAGGGATTCGCATCCGGTGCGACGGACCGAACCTCAACACGCATCGAGCGCGAGTTGCCGATGGGCACGCGCACCATGGAACCGCGATCGGTTGCTGAAGCCTTGATCTGGTTGGGGGCTTCGAAGTGCGGATCGAGGCGGCGGAATGCATTCACACTGGGGTTCAGAATCAGGCAAATATCCAGCGCGCTCGTCAGGATGCGGTCGATGAACTTCCACCCAAAGCCGGAGAGCATTTCCTGGCCCTTCGGGTCCCACATCAGGTTGACCTTGTCCTTGGAGACGGAGACGTTGGTGTGCATGCCGCTGCCGTTGACGCCGACAACCGGCTTGGGCAGGAAGCAGGCGGTGTAGCCCATATTGTTGGCGATCTGGCGGCAGAGCAGCTTGTAGAGCTGAATCTGGTCCGCGGCCGCAACAACTTCGCCGTATCCGTAGTTGATTTCGAACTGGCTGGGCGCGACTTCGGGGTGATCCTTCTCGTTCTGGAAGCCCATGGCACGCTGCACTTCAGCGGCTGTGTCGATGAACTGGCGGAGCGGATCGAGGGGCAGCACGTGATAGTAGCCGCCGGTATTGATGAAGTCGAATTTCAACGATCTCGTGGTAATGCCGCTCGGCGTCTTTGCCGGCGAAGAGGAAACCTTCAATTTCATTGGCAGCGTTGAGTGTGTAGCCCTTGTCCTTGTACAGCTTGTCGGAGTAGGCCTTGAGCACGCCGCGCAGGTCACCGGAGTAAGGCGTGCCATCCTTGTCGATGACCGTGCCAAAAACCAGCACCTTGCCGTTGCCGAACACGTCAGCCGGAACCCAGTAGAAAGCGCTCCAGTCGATGCCCAGGCGCAAGTCGCTTTCCTTTTGCGCGGTGAAGCCGCGGATCGAGGAGCCATCGAACGTCAGATTCTCGTGCGAGCCAAGGAGAAACTTCTTATCGTAGTCCAGCAGGTGCAGGCGCCCTTCAAGGTCTGAGAACAATACCGTCACTGCCTTGATGTGCTTCTGGTCCGTCAGATACTTGATCCGCTTTTCGCGAACCTCCTCAAATGGCATACGGTTGATGCGGTCTGCCTTGGCTTCCAGGTTCAGTTCTTCCAGCTCCTCGTACGAGAGGGCAAGAAAATTACGGTAGTCGGATGACATGGCTCTCCTTCCAGCTGACTTAAAAATTGTTAGGGCGTTCAATGATCAGTCTAGGGTTTCCGGTATAAGGAACCCGTGAAGATTGTCGCCGAGGATTTGGCTATCGGTGCCTTGCTACCAGCACCATCAACAACAGGATAACAACAGGAATCAGGGCGAGAGCACCGTAGTAAAGTACCTGCCGCTTGGTATGGGATTTTCGCTTGTTCCAATCGCGCAATTCGATTCGATCTTCCACGCCGACTTCTTCCAGATGCTGCAGATCATGTGCAAATTCGCGAGCTTTGGCATAGCGGTTCTGCGGATCACGTTCGAGCGCGCGGTACAGAACCTCCTGCAGCTGCGGCGAAATCGAGGGATCGGCGATTGAGGGAGGCATCGGATAGTTCAGAAGCCGGTCGTTCATGATCTCCATCGGCGAGGAACCGGAGAAGGGAAGCCGGCCGGTAAGCATCTCGTAAAGAATGATGCCCATGGCGTAAATGTCGGAGCGGCCGTCTCCGCGCTTGCCCTTCACTTGCTCCGGAGAGATGTAGTCCGCGGTGCCCAGGGTGGCGGTGAAGTTGGCATAGGTGAGCCGGCGCGCGGCTGAATCTCCGGCGATGCCGAAGTCGATTAATTTGATGTTGTCGTCGGGGTCAACCATGATGTTTTCCGGTTTCAAATCACGATGAATGACGCCCTGCTCGTGAATATATTCGAGCGCTTCCAGCACTTCGACCGCGATGCGGACAGCGCGATCCTGCGACATACGGCCTTCTGAGAGAATCTCGCGCAACAGCCGGCCATCGCACCACTCCATCACCATGTAAATACGCGAGCGTTTCTCGCCGCCGAACACGCGCATCACCATGGGGTGATCGAGCTTCTCGCCTATCTCCGATTCGCGCTTGAAGCGATCGAACAGAATCGGATCGGCTTCCATGTCGGGGTGCGGAATCTTCAGGGCCACCACACGGTTGTCGCGCGTATCCACGGCACGAAAAATCGAAGCCATACCGCTCCGCGCCACCGGCGCTTCAATGCGGTACGAATCAATCTTCGAACCAGTTTCGATGGTATCGAGCAGGCCCATAGGGCGACATTCTCCGTGCTTGTGCTTTTTCTACTGTATCGGGAATACGCGGCGTAACTCTAAAGATTTCGTAAGATCTGCGCTGGTATTCAGGAGGGAAGACGGTAAGGCCTGCCGCGATACATGCCAACCTGCTCAACCGAGCGCACGCGAATAACCTGCGCCGTGGTGTTGTCGTTGCCGTCGATCTCGACAGCCCGTGCGACAAGCTCCGTTGCAATCTCGTCGAGGGGTTTGTTCTGGGTGACGATAGAGGCCATGATGTCCGGTGGGCATTTCGTCGTGGAGTCCGTCGGAGCAGAGTACCAGTACGTCGCCGGGCTGAAGGGTGAGCGCCGTGGTGTCGGGAGAAACGAACATCTCAGGTCCAAGCGACCGGATCAGCACGTGACGGGATTCTGACGTGGCGATGTCGCTGGCGGAGATGACCCCCATTTTTCTTTGCTCATTTACCCAGGTGTGATCCTGAGTGATTTGCTTGGCCACGCCCTTGCGCACAAGATAGCAGCGCGAGTCGCCAACATGAGAGACGATGGCCTGATCGTGGCGGAGGGCACAGGCTACGGCCGTGGTTGCCATCTTCTTTCCGCGAAACTCGGATGCCAGGGTGCGGTCGTGAACTGCAGCATTGGCATGCTGCACCAGCCGCGGCAAGAGGCTGATGAGCATGGCTCCGCCCTGCGACTTTTCAAATTCCTGTACAAGTACGGAGACGGCCGTGGAAGAGGCGATCTCACCCAGGTCCAGCCCCCCTACACCATCGGCAACGACAAACAGGAAGCCGTGTGAACGGGCCTGGTGGCGAGAGTTAGGAATGAAAGATCCCATGGCATCTTCATTGTTCTTTCGCGTCTTCCCGGGATCAGTAGCCTGGCCAAACACCACATCCAACATGGACCGGTCGCCTCGTCGAGTTTTCCGCGAGCAAATCTCGGCTCGTGGAGTTCATTGGTTCCCCGCGGAAGGGTCCTTGTTCGCGGGGTGACTTATCGGGGCCCACAAACGGGTCCTCTGTTCGTGGGTAATCTCAATCATCGCGCACTGCGCAAAGAAGTTGTTGAAGCGCAACCGCTGGGACTTGGTAAAACCACTGGGTGGTTTCCATCGGCGGCCTTCTAGATCGTGCCGCTAAGGAAAGCCACCCAGGGTTTGCATTCGATTAATCGTGGATTAGCTTTTGGCTTCGACCAGTACAGCTTTGCCTTTGGCTTTCGATGATCGAAGGAAATAAACCGCGCCGTAGAGGCCCCAGACTCCCGAGATACCCAGCGCCGTTAGCGGTTCCATCTTGGTGCCGAGATTGAAGAACGGTCCCAGTACGTAAACGGCCATGCAAGCCAGGTTGGCCAGCAAACCGAAGCCTGGAATCAGGGTGTGCCTCACGAAATTGTGGTCGGGGCGCTTGTGAAATGCCACGATGCACAGGAAGCAGCTCAGCGCATACAGAATGAACGTACCGAAGTTGGATGTGAGGGTAATGGTCAGCAGGGAGTTGGGCAATGCTGCCATCTTGTCGTGCGTGGAGTAGCCGAAGCTGGAGAAGATGCCATGCGGAAGAGCTGCGATGGTCGCATCGGTGGGTGCGCTGGCGTCGGCGAAGACGAGCGTTACTGCGAGGCAACCGAGAACGGCGGAGATGGCAGCCAGCGTCCAGATGGCCCGGCGTGGTGAAAGCGAGTCAGCGTGAAGGATGCCGAAGTGCTCAGGCGCCTCGTCGTCCTTCCCCATCGCATAGGTCACGCGAGCACCGGTATTCATGCAGCTGAGCGTGGTCCCGATGAGTGCGAGGAACACGGTGACAGCTTCGGCCATCATGAAGTACTTGCCATGGCCCTGGCCCAGCAGAGCATCGCCGACAATGATCATCATGTCGCCGATCGGTGCCGCGGATCCCGCCGCGCTCTGCATCGTGTACCCGGAATTCAGGAAGTAGTTGGCCGCAAAATACTCGATCAGATAACAGACCAATCCCTGAATCAGTAGCGAAGCGATTACTGCAATCGGAATGTGTTTGGTGGGGTTCTTTGCCTCCCCTCCCATTGCTGTCACCGATTCAAAGCCTACAAGGATGAGAATGGCGACAGTCGCCTGGATGAATACCCAGCTGAAATTGTGCGGCGAGACAACCGATTTCGCACTCGTATGCGTGAGCATATTGCCGCTGGCGTCGGTTGCTGGATAGGCGATTGTGAACGGAACCGGTTTTCCAGCTGAATCAAGTTGCGGCTGGGGAACGCCGCTTGCGTCGCGGACGATGGACCCGTCCTTGGCGGTGGCGAACTGGTAGGTGTAGGTCGCGAGGGACTGGCCGTCGTAATTGAACGCCGGTGAACCAGTCGGGTGGTTGGCACGGTAGCCCAGCGCGAGCACGCTGAAGACCAGCAATGCGGAGATCTGGATAACGTTGATGGCCAGGTTTACCGCAGTCGACGCGCCAGCGCCTTTCTGCGCGATCCATGCAACAAAGAATGAGAATGCGATTGCGACCAATCCCATAAAGACCGGGCCCGGATTGGATCCGCTAATGAAGTTCGGGTAGAAGAATCCGACAACATATCCGACGAAGATTCCGGTGGTTGCCACCATCACGCCCGGGTACACCCAGTAGTAGAGGTGGGAGCCCCAGCCGACGATGAATTTCGCGATACGGGCGTACTTGAAGGCCTTGTCCTTTGAGAGCAGAGCCTGCTCCGCATAGTAGTAGCTTGAGCCGGTTCCTGGATAAAGCTTGGAGATCTCCGCGTAGGCTACGGCTGTGGCCAGGCAAAGGCCCAGTGCCAGCAGAATGCCCCACCACATCGATGGCGCGGTAGAAGGCTGGCCTGCGGTGCCGGTGGTTGCCTGGATGAAGAACGTGAGCCAAAGGAAGGCGCCGGGAGCAATCAGCGCCATTGCATTGCTGGTCAACCCGGTGAGGCCCAGAGTTGCCTGCATCTGTGGTGCTTTCTGATCTGCCATGAACATTCTCCTGGAAACTGAAGTTTTTAAAGTCTGTTCCCGTCTCTTGAACTACGGGATGTTTTGAGGCTCGCCGGATCGCTTTCCCGGCTGAGTTCGTACAGGTTTCTGGGTTACCGGAATGCTACGGAGTGAGGGATGAAGATGAAATGAAGACTCAAGCCTTTTTGAATGCCTGAGCTCGCGGGCTGCAGTCCCGTCCTTGCGGAGTTTTGGTTGTCATCGCAAGGACGGGAAGATCCCCAAATCTTCGGCTATTTCTCGACCAAGTTTTTGCCGAAGATAAAGCCGAATTCAAGCACGCCCCGGAATTGGTCGGCATTCGTTCCCGATGTGCCGAAGACATATCCCGGCGTGTAGCTGTTTGCATGCACCCACGCGAGATCGCCGCGAACGAACATGCCGCCCTTTTGGTAGGTTGGCGTTGCGGTGAAGGTGGTGCCTGCGCTGCCTGCACCAAAGCCCAGCATATTGACCGATCCGTCGAGTGCGTTCCCTGAACTCGTGAGGTATTCCACGCGCCCCGGAAGCGAGAAGCCGCTCTTGAAGGCGTAGCTGACGTTGATTGCGCCGCCGGTTGCCGATGTGCCTTTGAAGACGCCTACCGTCGGGTTGGTCGGCAGGTCGCCATACTGGAAGTACGGCGATACGATCCACGGGCCCTTGGTGTACGTATAGATCACCGCGTGCATGTAGCCGTTGTTCTGTATCGGCGTAGCAGCGGTTTCAAAGACGGTCTGTCCGAGGTTCCCCATCCCGTCATACACCAGGGTGTGGTGTCCCTTCGTAAAAGTCACAGAGCCCGAGAGCCACGAGTAGCGGTTGGAATAGTAACCGTCGTTCCAACTGACCGAAGCGCTCAGGTACTTACCCAGTGCTTGATTCACCTGGATGCCGCGATTGATGGCGTTTTCCTGGTTCCAGACGATGCCGCGTTCAACGTTGAAGTTCTGATACGTAAACGTGGACTCCGCGCCCATCAGCGTAGGAAGGGAGCCGATGAGGAACTGGGTCGTCTTTCCAACCGGCAGTTTCAGGTAGGCCACCGGAACAGGCCCGTAGAAATTGGTGTTCGTGGTTTGGGCGCTGGCAAACGGCACTGAAAGTGCCTGCATGGTGTAGACACCCGCCTGGATATAGTACTGAACTTTTCCATCCGCTTTTTGAATGAAAATCTGCCCATTGCTCAGAGTGGCTTGCGCACCCTCATCTCCCGGCACGTGATTAGTCTGGAACTGCGAAAATCCGGTCAGAATGCCGTTAACAGACAGCTTGCCTAACGGGCCCGCATCGAACGTCGCCGGCGGCAGCCATGTCAGCGGACCTGTGAGAACAAACGTGGAAAGCGGGGCGGGTGCGGCCGCGGCATCTGCAGGTGCTGCCGGGGGTGTTGCTGGAGCAGTCGCCGCCGAAGTTGCCGGTGCCTGCGCGCTAACCGCTATTGCCGTGGCGAGCGACGCAGCACTCAGGGATTGCAGGATGATGCGATTCAACTTGAAAGATATCGACACGATTCCTCCTGAACAAGAAATAGGGTATGAAACAAGAGAGGCGCTATTGAGAAGTGAGGCCCTCGGTGAAATGTGACGCCTCTATGCGAGATGTGAGGTGGTTGACTCAATCTCTTCGGTTTGGACTACCTGGCAGTCGCGCCTGGGGAAGACACACGAGGATTGTGTCCTTGCCGAGGCAAAGTCGTTAAAGTCATGCGCGGTGCGCGCTGCTTCGTTTTGTGTCTAGTGAACGCGGCTTAACATTAGTAATGCAAACACCGCATAAGGAAAGGATGAAGATTAAACAAGAAAGTTATTAGGCTCGGAATTTGATCTTCGCCGAAGGCTTGAATTCACCACGGTTTACTGGATATTGAGAACGCTCTACTACCCCGCCCGGCATAAAAATCAAATGAGGAACTGTTAATATCTATAAACAATCTCCCTGAGCAACATGCCAGATCAAACGGGACTTGATGAAAGGCACGTGCGGGGAGCTATCTCCGAATTGATAACTCTCTTCAACAAGCGTTGAATCGTCGAGACTTAGTGAAGAGCGTTCGAACCAGGCCAACAAATATCCGTGTTTAACGTCAAAGGCGCGCGTCGTGCGCCCATCGAACTGCCGGGGTGACTCAGCTTCATGGCACTTGATGGAAAGGCTGGTAGCCGGTTGTCTGGAACCTACATCCCGCTCCTCGCCGCATTCGCAGGAAGACGTTCGCGCGGGGTTGGGCTGAAGGCGCTCTTGTTTGCTACGGAGTGTGCTCTCGGCATCCTGTCTGTCCTGCTGGTAGGCGTCTTTACCCACTGGCTGCAATGGCTGCTTCCGGTTGCCGTTCTGCTCTATCTTCTGATTATTGTCCCCACCGCTCTATGGTGCGGATTCTGGCAGGCCGTCATTGTGTCTCTCTCGGCGGTGGCCGTGCAAAGCTACTTTGCTCCCCATCAAAGCAGACTGAATGTCGCAACGAATCCAGCCAACCCCATCACGCTTGTGGTATTTATCCTCACCGCGCTCGTCATCAGCCGCTTGTCGGCGCGCGTCACAGACCATGCCCGTGAGACCGATTCATGGGGCGGACAGATGCAGGATCTCTACGAGTTCACGCGGCGGACACTGCAGATGAATCTGCACGTAGAACCGGGTGCGCAACTCGCTGAACTGGTGCACGAGATTTTTGCGCTTGAAGCAGTGGTGATTTTCGACGCCGATCTGCATGATACGTATCAAGCCGGTTATTGGAATGTAGATCCGCAGGAACTCGCGCAGAACGTCTACTACTTCGAAACGTCGGATGACGATCCGGAGACAGGGATTGCGCGGCGGGTAGTTCGACTGGGCACAGTGCCTGTCGGTTCAGTCGTGATCCGCGGAGAGACCAGCCCTCTGACCAACAACGCGATTGCATCGCTGATTGCCGTCACCTTCGACCGCTATCGCGCCTTTGCGAACGAGAGTCGCATTGAGACGGAGCGCCAGACTGAGCAGCTTCGCTCCACGGTGCTTGACTCCCTGGCACATGAATACAAGACTCCGCTGACAGCTATTCGCGCGGCCTCCACAGGTCTCGCCGAGATGGGAAAGCTCTCGGCTGGTCAAAGCGAACTTGTATCCCTGATCAACGAGCAGGCTGAACTTCTCAATGATCTTACGACCCGGCTGCTGACGACGGCACGCCTGGATGCAGGCGAAGTGACGGTTCACGCTACTCCTGTTGGTGTCGCTTCGTTGATTGATGAAGTAGTCGCCAGCCTGAGTGAGCGATTGTCCTCGATGAAGGTCAAGATTGACATGCCTGACGACAACCTCGTGCTGTGCTGCGATCGCCGCCTGATGACAATGCTTCTGTCGCAATACATCGACAATGCATGTAAATACGCTATCTATGGCACGGCAATCACCATCCGCGCGTTGCAGTCGAAGGCCGAGGTAATCTTCTCCGTGCACAGCTTCGGTCCCGTGATTCCAATTGCCGACCGCGAGCGCATCTTCGATCGTTACTATCGCTCGTCCACTTCGTCGAATCGCGCATCGGGAACCGGTATTGGTTTGTCCGTGGCCAAGCGTGCCGCAACCATCCACGATGGCTACGTCTGGGTTACCAGTGACGAAGACGAAGGCAATACGTTTTATGCGGCAATTCCGTCGCAGGCAAGAAAGAGAGACTCCCAATGAATCAGGCCGCCATACGCATTCTGATCGTCGACGATGAATCTGCAATACGACGAGCGCTCAAGCCGCCGCTCGCCGAACGGGGATTCCAATTCGGCGAAGCTTCGCGTGGTGAAGAGGCGCTGCAATTACTTCACTCCAGTCAGTACGACGTGGTGCTCCTCGACATTAATATGCCGGGCATCGGGGGAATTGAGACGCTGCGACGCATCCGCGCCTTTGCTCCCCGCCTTCCTGTACTCATGCTCACGGTACGCGATGGCGAGGAAGAAAAGGTAGAGGCCCTGGAACTTGGTGCCGATGACTACGTCACCAAGCCCTTCAGTACACGAGAATTAATTGCCCGTATCCGCACGGCAGTGCGCAGGGTGCATGCCCCGGCGCGCGCTGAAGATGCGCCCATAGAAATTGGAGAGATCCGCCTCACTCCCGACAAGCGCGCTGTGACCAAGCGCGGCCAGGCCGTTCACCTTACGCGTAAGGAATACGACATTCTTTACTGCCTGATGAGTCGCGCGGGGCGCGTTGTGTCCTATGCCAAACTGCTGACGGCGGTGTGGGGCGCGGATTGCCGCGAAGAAGTAGAGTACCTTCGCACCTTCATGCGCCAGCTGCGTAAAAAGATCGAAGACGACCCATCCAATCCGGTCTACCTGCTCACGGATGTGTACGTAGGCTATCGCTTCGCCGATGCACAGATGCTGCAGGATGCGGCAGGCGACCCGACATCCGCCGAAACTGAAACCGGTGATCAGTCGGCAGAAAACGCGTCCTAGCGATCCAGCATCCCGGCTGCCTTTCAAACCACGCCATCAAGAGTTGGATCCGATTTTTGAAGGTGGCCAACGACTGCGATACTAGCCCCATGGAGAGCTGCTACAAGTTCGGAGTTCCAGACCCCGAAGATCGGCAATTTAGGTATCCAAATGTCTGGGCTACCGAAAAGACATCCGACGGTGGTAGCCGGCTGGTAGTTGCCCCTGAGAGCGATCAGGTCGAATGCTTGATCCGATTCCTCGACCCTATGCCTGAGCCGTTTTGGGTACTGTATGTGCTCGTCGTCAACCGAGGCGACAGTGAATTGGGCAGGTATCAAAGTCCAGAGCCTCAGTCAAAAGAAGATGCAGAAGAATTTTTGAAGGATTTCCGCGTATTTCTCGAAAGGGACGGACGCCATAACCTGTGGATTGCATCAGCGTCAAGTTCGGAGATGCTCATCTACGATCGACATAACGTGATCTACGCGTACGGTTCACTGAGCGAGTGGCCACCTATGCTGTCAAAGATGCGGTTTAGCGAAGCTCCGCTTGTTCGCTTTCCATCCCCGCATTCGCATCATTACCACCAAAATATGGATGATGAAGAACGTCGCATGGTCAGACATTTGAACTGGAATCGCACGCCACTGATGCCATCTGACGAACAGTAAGGTGGGTCCATTGAATCTTGCAGTTGCGGTGAAACACGTCAGAAAAGATCCGTGGGACACTCGCTCGGTTGATTTCGCAGTCGAGAAACCCCCAACTCAGACGCTATACGAGATTCCTACCGAGTCCGATATCGTGCCGATAACTGCCGCCCGTTCTTGATCGCGTATCGATATCAGATCCTTCGGCTGTCAAGGGCCGGTGCGATCCTTCGCTCCCCAACTCGTTGATTCGGCGAGCAAAAATACCGTCGCTGTTTTGCAGGGAATTATGCTGCTCTGGCGCACAATGAACTTTGATCAGGTGTGTCGCAGATCGGTTGGAGTTGCAATGCGGAAGATTTGCGCTTGAAAGAGAGACGTCTTTCGCAGGGAAGAGGGGGTACCCCCACCCCCCCTACAATATTTGCAGTTTTCCACAAAAGTTTGCAGGGAATTAGCCCAGCGAACTCCGACCGGATTAGTCGGAGATCGATTGGCGATGACGAGTTGGGCGGCGAGGGTGCGTAGGCTGCAGACTGCGAGTACAAGCTGGTTTCTTGCTACTCGTCGTAGTGCAGCAGGCTGAAGACGTCGTACTCCTTGAATCGGTCGCGGCCCTTGAGGAAGTCAAGTTCCACGGCAAATGCGAGCCCGGTGATTTCGCCGCCTAGTTGCTTCACCAACTTGACGGTGGCTTCCATGGTGCCGCCGGTGGCCAGCAGATCGTCCACGAGCACAACGCGCTGTCCGGGCTGAATCGCGTCCATGTGAATCTCGAGCGTGTCAGACCCATATTCGAGGTCATAGGTGACGCGAGCCACCGGGGCCGGAAGCTTGCGCGGCTTGCGTACCGGCACAAAACCCGCATTCAGGCGATAGGCGAGCGCCGGGCCAAAGATGAATCCGCGAGCCTCTATGCCCAGCACCAGGTCGATCTTCTTCTCGATGTAGTGCGCGGCCAGCGCGTCGATCAGCTTGGCGAAACCGGTCTTGTCCTTCAGCAGGGTAGTGATGTCGTAAAAGAGAATTCCGGGCTTGGGAAAATCAGGGACGGTGCGCACCAGCGCCTTCAGGGCTTCGACATCAATGGGCTTGATTGCTTCGGGCATGCTTTCGCTCGCTCCTCGAGATTGTTCAAGCCGCAGCTTGACAAATTACAGGAAGGGAACTGATCAGATTGTCAGGTTTGCTTCCTCATAGATTATAGAGGACCAGTCGTCAGTGGTCAGTGAACAGTGTCCAGTGAACAGTGTGCAGTGAACGGTGTGCAGTGAACCGGCGATTAGCGAGTAAAGACAGGTTGCGTCAGAGGCGGGCGGTTTCTGACCACTGATCACTGTTTACTGACCACTGCGCGAAGCGCTCACCATGCGCCTTCGATGCGGAAAGCGCTCAGGTCCTTGGCTTCACTGTCTTGCAGGTAGTGCTCGACGAGGCGATCGACGCGGCTGCCGCGCGGACCTCGACGGAGGCTTGCGCGTAACTCCGCCAGTTCATCAGGGCTGCCGGAGGCCACCACTTCGACGTCGCCTTCCTCCGTATTGCGCACCCAGCCGCGGAGATCGAGTTCGCTCGCCTCGCGGTGAACAAACCAGCGGAAGCCCACGCCCTGAACCCGGCCTTGAATGAGAAAGTGCAGAACCATCGTTGTCGCCCAAGGTCAGTTTTTCAGATGCGCGTGCCCGCACGCAACCAGCAGATGGCAAAGCCATTCCTTTTTGACTTTTTCTCCGACTGGCACGATCAGACCAATGCAGGTGCGGCTCGCGCTACACTGGTTTCACCCATGGTTTTTGTTCTCGATAACTACGATTCCTTCACCTACAACCTGGTTCAGTACCTGGGCGAGCTTGGGGCCGACGTCGAGGTGCGCCGCAACGATGAGTTGACGGTGGAAGAGGTGGAAGCACTGAAGCCGGAACGCATCCTGCTTTCGCCGGGGCCTTGCACACCGGGCGAGGCAGGCATACTGGTTCCGCTGATTCGGCACATGGCGGGAAAGGTGCCGATCCTTGGCGTTTGCCTGGGGCATCAGGCGATTGGAGAGGCATTCGGAGGGCAAGTGGTGCGCGCGCACAGCCTGATGCACGGCAAAACCAGCCCGGTCGACCACGATGGCAAAGGAATCTTCGAAGGTTTGCCGACACCGCTGACGTGTACGCGCTATCACTCGCTGATTGTGGCCGAAGATTCCTTGCCCAGGGAACTGGAGATCACTGCCCGCACCCCTGAAGCGAATGGTGGAGACAAGAAGGGTGGGTCTGTCATTATGGGGCTGCGCCACCGCACACTACCGGTTGAGGGCGTGCAGTTTCATCCCGAATCAGTGCTGACCCAAGGCGGTCATCAGATGATTCGCAATTTTTTGGGAATGTAGGCGCAATGCAAGCTACGCGAAGGCCCGCGAAATACTCGTTGCTTCGGATTGTTGCTTTAACGGCGGCATGTGTCGCGCCCCATGTCTTCGCGCAGGCAGTGCAGCAGACCCCGACTGTTCCTTCACAAACGCAGCCGGCTCCCGCGAATGTTCCGGTCCCCGCGCAGAATGCCCCGGCACTATCGCAGCCGGCGTCGGCGATGGCGACCCCATCGAATCCAACATCGTATGGACCAACGCAATCCGGACCCCTCGCAATCGTTCCGCTCGACAGCAAGGATCCAAGCAGCGCCGCCATGGTTACAGGTGCGCTTCAGGTCGCGAATGGAAGGGCGATGATCGCTACGAATGGAGCCATCACCTCGGGTGCGAACACGACGGAAGTGACGTTGCCGCGGCGTGGTGTTCTGCGGGTGTGCGCTGCAACGACAGTGAAGTTGGCAGCGGATGCCAGCGTGCCCCAGGGCGAAGTGCCGGGTCTGATGATGGTGATCGACCACGGTGCGATTGAGGCGAGTTTCGCCACCGGCCGTAACTCCGACGTTCTCCTTACTCCCGACTTCCGCATTTTGATTGGCGCGCCGGGTTCGGCAGATGTGAAGGTGCGCCTGGGCCAACACGGCGACACGTGTGTCGACAATGCCGGAGTGAATGCGCCTTATGTGCTGGTGACAAGCGTCTTCGATGGCGGTATCTATCGCGTGCAACCGGGGCAACGCGTCATGTTTCAGCACGGCAGCGTCTATGCGGTGGTGGATCAGGAGAAGGAGCCCTGCGGGTGCCCAGCGCCGGTGCACCCCAACAGCAATGAATTTCCCGAAGCACAGAGCGCTGGTTTTGCGCCGCTGGCACCACCCGGTCCAGCGGGTGTAGTTCCCGCCAACACACCGACCGAAGCGACGGACACGTTCGTCCGCAAGAGCGGTGAGCCGCCGCCGGAGACGGACACCATCACGTCAACGAGCAGAACATCGACCCCCCATGTGCAAGTCGCAACCAAGAAGCCGCCAAAGGTGAAAGGCGACAAAAAGCCCGGCTTCATGATCCGCATGGGCCACTTCTTCCGTCGGCTGTTTGGGGCTGAATAAGCCGTGGAATAGATTCTGGACTTCGCTGAAAACGCTCAAGGCGCCGATTTGAAGGAACATTAACCATCCTCAGGTCGTAATCATGAGATCCGCAATTCCCTGGCGTGATGGAGCGAGGTCAATGAACCCAAATCCAATAAGTCATAAGAAGGAGCCCGTTTCGGTGCGTGTTGCCGATGAGCCCCACAGCATTCCTCTTTGGGTGCGCGCGTTTGTCATAGTTGGCGGCCTCCTGATGATGCTTGGGGGCGTTATAGCTCTGGCGCGACCTTCGATGTTGATTTCGCCAACCGACCAGATCACGAGTGGCGTCCACATCTACGCCGGATATTTTGCGGTCCGGAATCTCGCCCTTGGATTGTTTCTGACTCTTCTGTTGCTATTGCGAGCGCGACGCGCACTCGGCCTTCTACTAGTGCTCGTCGGGTCGATTCAGATGCTCGATGTAATTATGGATTGCATTGAGGGGCGATGGGCGATCGTGCCGGGAGTGGTTGTTCTCTGCGTTCTCTACTTCTTTGCAGCGGCGCGGGTTTCGGGCGCACCCTTCTGGCGCCGCGAATCATGGGTGTAGAGTGCAGGTTTCGGAATTACAGTTCGCGGGCGCGTTCGATGGCGCGGATTACCGCCTGTGCCTTGTTGAGCGACTCCTTGTGTTCGAGCTCCGGGACGGAATCGGCGACAATGCCGGCGCCTGCCTGGACGTATCCCTTTCCGCCTGTAGTGAGTAGCGAACGAATAGCGATGCAGGAATCGAGATTGCCGGAAAAATCGGCGTAGAGGACTGCACCGCCATAGGTGCCGCGGCGAGAGGGTTCGAGCTCCTCAATGATTTCCATCGCTCGCACCTTGGGTGCGCCCGAAAGCGTGCCGGCAGGGAAGCAGGCTCGCAGTGCGTCGACAGCCGTCAGTTCCGGCTTGAGCTTACCTTCGATGGTGCTGACGATGTGCATCACGTGGCTGTAGCGTTCCACGAACATGAGACGTTCAACTTTTACGCTGCCATAGTCGCTGACGCGGCCCACATCGTTGCGGCCGAGGTCGACCAGCATCACGTGTTCAGCGCGTTCTTTATCGTCGTGCATCATCTCGTCTTCAAGGCGAAGATCTTCGGCTTCGTTTGCGCCGCGCGGGCGAGTTCCCGCGATTGGGCGATATTCGACTTTGCGATCATGCACGCGTACCAGGAGCTCAGGAGATGAGCCGGCGAGTTCTATGCTGTTTGACTTTCTGATCTTCTTCGAGGAACCGAGCGGTCCATCCGGCGTGAAGCGGAGGAAGTACATGTATGGGCTTGGATTCACGGTGCGCAGGGATCGATACACCTGGAACGTGTCCATGCCGGTGGAGACGTCGAGCCGTTGCGACAGCACCGCCTGAAAGATGTCCCCTGCGGCGATATAGTTTTTCGTGCGCTCGACAGCGGCAAGGAAATTTTTCTTGCTGGTGCGCCGTTTAACCTCAACCGGCTTGGCATTGCGTACCTGGGGCAATTTGGGGAGTGGTTTTGCCAGGCGCTTTTCCAAGGCCTCGAGCCGCTTTACGGCCTTTGCATACGCCTCGTCAGCTTTGCCGCGCGTGAGGTCGGCGGTGGCGACCATCCAGATCTGCTTACGTACATGATCGAAAGCAAGTACTTCATCGAAGAACAGCAGGCAGGCGTCGGGCACGCCGAGTTCATCCTTGGCATGGCTGGGAAGTTGTTCGATTTGACGAACAGCGTCGTATGCGAAAAAGCCTACTGCGCCGGCGGTGAAAGGGGGCAGTCCGGCGATGCGAGCGGGCTTGTGACCGCTGAGGGCGTCGCGTAATACGTGGAAGATGTCGCCCTCGATGCGAGTGGTGCGCCCCGCCTCTGTGATGTCGATCTGCTGTCCGCGAGCAACAATGCGCTTGTAGGGATTGAGCCCGATGAACGTGTATCGGCCGACTTGCTCACCGTTCTCGACCGACTCCAGCAGGAAGCACTCGCGCTCTTGCCAGGCCGCGCGCAGAAATGCCGACACCGGAGTTTCGAGATCGGCCGTGAGCGTGCGGTAGACGGGGACAAGAGTGTGCTTTTTGGCGAGTGCCAAAAATTCTTTGCGGCTGGGCTGAATGAGAGTCGATGAGGGCTTCACAGCAACCAGTGTAAATTGCATGGAAGCCCTATCGAAATTGGCTGGTGGGAAGGCAGGTCGCCTAGATGCGGTGTGTCGGTCCGATGATGTGCCAGTGAATGGAGAACCAACTCAGGAAGGCGCAGGAAAGCGCGACAAATGTGAATTTGAGCTTTGTAATCACGCGAATTTTGCGGCCCCAGGCGTCGAATCCCGCAATCACGGCGAGTGTGCTGATGACGATGGCGAGCATCGCGACGACATTTTGCAGTACAAACCACTTGAACCATGCAGGGGTGGGAGGCATAAGATCGTCGCCTTTGACCATGAAATATCCGAGCAAGGTGCCAAGCAACAATATCCAGAGAAAGGCCGCCATGCGGGGCGTCGCTGTGAGCCAGATGGTTCCGGGTTGCGGTTCCGGGCGGGGACGGCGACGCTGAAAGAGCCGTCTCCACGTGCGGATGAAGCTCGCGAGTACCACGAGCGCCAGGATTCCCAGGCTTGAGCAAAGTGCAATCATTACCCACGATTCATTTTCGTACCAGGGCACTCGCTGAAGTTGGACGCCGGGGAATTCGACGGCGATCCGGACTACCTTGCCATCCGAGTTGCGAATCGCGAAGATGCGCCCCTGTTCATCCTCGGCTTGCCACAGATCCTTTCCGATGAGCTTCGTTTTGACCGGGTGGCCACGAAGGTCTTTCGCACCTTCAATGGTGAGGACACCGTCTTTATCGACGGAAACGCTGCGCTGGCTGAAGAGTGACGAGAGCTTGAATTTTGTGGTGTCGTCACGGCGCGTCGCCTGGTAAGTGCCTTCAATGTTTTTCAGATCCTTCGCCGGTGTTTTCAAATACTGCACAGCCGGTGCACCGGGGAAATAGCGATCGGAGAAGAAGTTGATGATCTCGGGACGCGGCTGAGAGCCGCCGCCCGCGGAATTGAATGAGACGAAGAGAACAATCTTCTGGGTTGGCTCAACGAAGAACAAGCTGTGAAACGCGATGAGATCGCCCTCGTGGCCGATCCAGCGGAGGTGATTGCGCCAATCCTCGTAGAACCCCATGCAAATGGGAGGAAGTTGATCGCTGGCACGGAACTGCGGCGTCCACATCAACGCGAGGGTCTCCGGCTTGAGAATGCGCTTGCCGTCGAGTTCACCGCCATTGAGAAGAGCCTGCCCGAACCTGCCCATGTCGGCAGCGCTTGAGGAGATTCCGCCGGCGCCCACTGGATTAAAGATTTCAAAGCCAACAGCCGGCTTGGTGGTGTTGGAGCGATAGCCTTCTGACGGCAATTGAATCAGATTCTTTGGCAGGGGTTGATAAAACGATGAGTGCGACATGCTCAGCGGCCCAAAGATGTGCTCTTGCACGTATTGTTCGAACGGCTGTCCGCTGGTTCGCTGAACAATATAGCTTGCCAAGCCCACGCCGTAATTGGAATAAGCCGGAATCTCGCCGGGTGGAAAGATGCGCATGGGCTGGTTGGCGATGACATAGTCACGCAACGACAGAGTCTGTTTCGGGTTGGTGATGATGATGTCATTAAGCGTCTCTTCAAAGCCCCCGGTATGTGTCATCAAATTGCGCAAGGTGATGGGCTTGTTGAAGGCGGGACGAATCTGGAAGTCGAGATATTGGTTGACGTCGGCATCGAGATTGAGCTTGCCTTGCTCCTCCAACTGCATCACTGCAACCCAGGTGAAGAGCTTGGAGATCGAGGCGAGGCGGAAGATAGTTGACACCGGATCGACGGGCTTTTTCGATTTGACGTCAGCAAATCCGTATCCCTTTTGGAGGAGAACGTTGCCGTCTTTCATGACGAGCACCGAAGCGCCAGCGATGTCGCTGCGTTCCAGTTGCAAGGGGACGATGCCATCGAAGAATGCGGTGAGATCGGCCTGGTCAAGAGAATGAGCGGGAGTGGGAGCACTGGTGCCGGGCTTAATTGCCTGTGGTTGTGCAATGGGGCTGGCGGGCGTCGGTGCCTTCAATGTCGGAACCTGTCCAAGAGCAGCCAAGACGAGGAAGATGGGTGCGAATGCGAGCGACACACCTGTAAATCTGCGCATGAAAAGCATCTCCAATGGCCAAAGCATTCCCCGCTAAACGCGATTAAAACGCGTTCGCGGATAAGCAGAAATGAAGTGGGAATGTCTCTGGAGCTTCGTAATCCTTTGAGTGGTAACGGGACTACTGTACTTGGTGAGCGCGATGAGTTTCAAGCCAGCGCATGATTTCGCCGGGAGGGAGTGCTTGACTGAAGAGGAATCCCTGAACACCGTCGCAGCCTCTTTCGCGCAGGAGCATGAACTGTTCCTGGGTCTCAACTCCCTCGGCGATGACTTCCATATCGAGTTCGTGGCCCATTTCGATGATCTTCTCCACCATGACCAGGTCTGCATGACTGGCATCCATGTGCTTCACGAAAGTCTTGTCGATCTTGAGTTCGATCGCGGGCACGTTCTGCAACTGCTTCATCATGGAGTAGCCAGTGCCGAAGTCGTCGATGGATAACTGGAAGTTGCGCATGCGCAGACGGGTGAGCACATCGAGCGCAAGAGAAAACTCCATGAGGCCTGACTCGGTAATCTCAAGAACAATGCGCTCTGCTGGAAAGTCATACTTGCGCGCGAGGTTCATGAAGATGTCGGGAAACTTCAGATCACGGAGTGAACTCACTGAGACATTAATGGCTAGCCGAGGCAGATATCCGTTGGCTGCTGAAAACTGCTTTACCTCGTTGAGAGCGCGTTCGGCGGTAATCCAGCAGAAGCGGTCCATGAGTCCGAGGGTTTCAATGCGCGAAATGAAATTGTCGGGGAAGATCAGCCCCAATTCGGGGTGCTCCCACCGGGAGAGCGCTTCGAACCCGGTTACGGTGCCGGTTGCAATGTTGATCTGCGGCTGGTAATAGACCACGAATTCGTCGCGGTCGAAGGCCCGAACCAAATCCTCGTCTGAAATTGGAATTCGCTCTTCGTCTCGATAAAAGGCAGGTTTCTCGGCGGTCAAATTGGCGCCCAGAAGGTCCTGTAATTGATCAATGGGAAAAGGCTTTTGGAGATGGCCCACAACCACGAGGCCTAGAGATTGAGCCAGTTTCTTGGCGGTTTCGATGACGCGGATATTGATCCCGCTCATCAAGACGATCCGCGCCTTGCAGTTTCGCTCGCCAAGGAGCCGCAGAATCTCAATTCCATCCATTTCAGGCATGACGAGATCGAGCAGGATAAGGGTGGTGTCAGGTCCGATACGGTCGAAAAAGTCTTCCGGAGTGCGGGTTATATCGCACTGCAACCCCATCGCCTTTGCCAGTGCAGAGACGATTTCGCCAACGACGCGGTCGTCGTCAATCAACACTATCCTGTTACCAGATGACATCTGTTCTCCAGGTCTTGCGGCGAAAACGGCATCCATTGCACAGGTTACCGTAAAGTCTTGGTCAGAATAGGGCATGGGGCTTCTGACTGAGTGTAGCCCAGCGCATCATATTGGATTGCCTGCTCTTGCAAGTACTCCATTACTAACGTGGTAGGGCATAGCTATCTTAACGTTAGTGGCATACATCCAAGTGCCTATATGCGAGACGGAGATGCCAGTCGTACCCAGAAAAGCAAGGAACATAACCATATATTCACCAATTCATGCCCTTGCCAGACTTGTATTGCGGGGCTCGTGAAACTGCCCTCTCCCATTGCGAGTATCTGCAGTACCAAGGGGTTCCCAGGCTGATTCTCACCGTCTTGACGGGGCTGTACTAGAGGCCTAGACTCACATGGGTTTGGGCGACTGCTGAGAATTTTCGAGTCCAAACGAAAGCGTCAGGGGCAGCCTGAAGCAAATCTTAAAGAAGAAGGGCCCGGTTAACCGGGGAAATCCTGCTGCGTCTATCAGTTGGCAAGTGAAAGGGCCTCAGGCCTTTCCGCGGCAGGCGAAAGAATTGGAGATAGCATGGTACCGGCAACAATGACATTGGACCAGGAGATTAATCCCTGGGAAGCGCAAAGCGCGCGGTTTGATTTTGCAGCACGCAAGCTCAATCTGGATGAAGGACTCTGGAAGCTGTTGCGTACGCCCGCGCGCGAAATTATCGTTCACTTTCCTGTGACCATGGACGATGGTCGCATTGAGATATTTACCGGATTCAGGGTTCAGCACTCTATTGCTCGCGGTCCAGGAAAGGGCGGCATCCGTTACGCACCCGAGGTCACACTCGACGAGGTGCGGGCCCTGGCAAGCTGGATGACCTGGAAGTGCGCCGTCGTGAACATTCCTTTTGGCGGTGCCAAAGGTGGAGTGATCTGCGATCCCAAGAAGATGAGCCAAGGCGAACTAGAGCGCATGACGCGCCGGTACACTTCGGAGATCATCGACTTTATCGGACCCGAAAAGGATGTGCCCGCTCCGGATGTAAACACCAACGAGCAAACGATGGCATGGATCATGGACACCTACTCCATGCACGTGGGTCATACCGTCACCAGCGTCGTAACCGGCAAACCGCTGAACATTGGCGGGTCGCGCGGTCGCGTTGAGGCGACAGGCCGCGGAGTGATGGTGGTGTGCGATGAGAGCCTCCGCTATTTGAACCTACCCATTGATGGCTGCCGCGTCATCATTCAGGGGTTTGGCAACGTTGGCTCGAACGCCGCGCGACTGATGATGGAACACGGCTACAAAGTAATCGGAATTGCCGAAAAAGAGGGCGGGCTGTTAAATAACAACGGGATCGATATTCACCAACTGGTGGAGTACAAGTATCGCAATGGAACGCTGTTGGGGTTCCGCGGCGCCGAGGCTATTCCCAGTGAAGAATTGATCGTCTCCGATTGCGATGTGCTGATCCCGGCGGCGACTGAGAACGTGATCACCAGCCGCAATGCCGAGAGAATCAAGGCGCGCATCGTGGTGGAAGGCGCGAACGGTCCGACGACCGCGGTGGCGGACGAGATTCTAGCTGACAAGCGTACTTTTGTTGTGCCCGACATCCTGGCGAATGCAGGCGGTGTTACGGCCAGCTACTTCGAGTGGGTGCAGGACAGGCAGGGCTACTTCTGGAAAGAAGCTATCGTCAATGAGCAGTTGGAAACGATTTTACGGGACAGCTTTGACGATGTGGTTCGTTACGCCGAAGCCCACAACGTCAACAACCGCATCGCCGCGTACATGCTGGCTATTGATCGCGTGGCATTCACCATCAAGCAACGCGGGATTTACGCATAGTTCTTCAGCCTTGCGGATCTAAAACAGAAGGGCCGCTTCGGCGGCCCTTCTGTTTTGTCAATTCGCGACGGCAAGATCCGGAGTGCCGACGTAATCGCACACGAGTACGGTAAGGTCGTCATCCTGCACACTGGCCCAATGCTGCACAGCGTTTATCAGATGATCGACTGTTTCGGAGGGCGTCAGCGTGGCGCTTGACTTCAATTCCGAGATGAGAGACTGTTCTCCGAAAAGCTTGCCATCGGCATTGCGCGCTTCGAGCAGGCCGTCGGTATAGAGAAGCAATCGATCGCCCGCTTGAATCGCCATTGACTTGCTTTCATAACTGACGCTTTCGACCGCAGCCAGTAACATCCCATTTTCCACGATTTCAATGACTGTGCCATTTCGCAGCAGGAGCATGGGCGGATGTCCTGCTGCTGAATACTGCAACTCTTGCGCGTGAGCGTCGAGGTAGACATATGCGGCGGTAACGTATTGACCTTGGGTGTTGCCGCAGAGTGCAGAATTCATTCCCACCATCAAAGCCGCCGGATGCGCAGCCTGAGCGCGCTGGGAAGTGGCTGCCATCTTCACCATCGAGGCGATCAGGGCTGCAGGAACTCCGTGACCGGACACATCGGCGATGAAGAGTCCGGCGTGCTGGTCGTCAGCGAGCAGGAAATCATAGAGGTCTCCGGCCACCGAGGTCATGGGCACATACTTTGCCGCAACTTGAAACGACCGGGAGGGAGGAAAGGAAGCAGGCAAAATGGAAAGTTGCATGCGGCGTGCGAGCGTGAGTTCCTGTTGAATGTCACTATATTCCCGATCACGCTGCAATGCGCGGCGTGCAGCAACATAGCCCAGGCAGCCCAGGAATGCCGCAAAACCATAAGGCTCCAGAACACGGTGCAGCCAGAAATATCCAAGAGTGTTGTCCCATAAGGCGAGCACCACAAAACAAAGCAAGCCCCGGCGCATGATGATGAAATCGCGGTTCACCGCGCCCTGCAAGTACGTGCGCACCAGAACAAACGGCAGCGCAGCGATCACGGCAACGTTGTTGATGGTATGGAGTATGGGCAACCGGCCGAAAAACATAGTCGTGATGGCGAGGCAGACGAAGAGAGATACGAGGGCACCGGTAAAGAGTTTTCCACGCCGTGGCAGAAGTCCAGCTGTCTGGAAGAAAAGAAAAGCGGGAACAGGGGTGAGGAAATTGATGGCCCAGTTAATGCGGCCGAAAAGGGGTTCGCCGGCAAGGGTAAAGCCAAGGATTTGGGTGTCGAGCCACAATCGCTGCCCATATAGAAAAGCGAACGCGGCGAGCCACAGCAACAGGGCATCAAATTTGCGACGCAGCAAAGAGAACGCCGCACAAATCAGTGCGACAGTCGTGAATGAGGCACCCAAAAACAGAAATGGCTCGTCGTGATGGAAAGCGCTGAGGACTTGTCTGGCGGTGAATTGTGCTTCGAGCGCGAGCATAGCCCCTCATAGTAAATGAACAATAGAACCTATACTTATAACGATGCCGAAGCGAAGCGCGGGTTTATTGATGTTCCGCCGTCTGAAAGCGGAGCTCGAGGTTTTTCTGGTGCACCCTGGAGGTCCGTTCTGGGCTGGCAAGGATGCTGGAGCCTGGACGATTCCGAAAGGCGAATATGAGGATGGTGAAGAGGCGCTGGCTGCTGCGCGGCGCGAATTCCATGAAGAAACCGGATTCGACGCGAGTGGAGAATTCATCGAACTGGGCGTGATCAGACAAAATAGCGGCAAGCTTGTAAGCGGATGGGCATTTGAGGGCGACTGTGATCCGGAAATGCTGGCAAGCAATTTCTGTTCCATTGAATGGCCGCCCCACTCTCACAAGATGATTGAGATTCCCGAAGTCGACCGGGGAGCATGGTTTACACTCTCTGCCGCGCGTGCGGCTATCCTCAAAACTCAGCAGCCTTTTCTCGAAGCGCTCTCTGAAAGAGTCAGCATTCGCTAATTTGTTTGTATGCGGCGCCTATATTCCGCTGATGTCCGAGGGGCAGTTTGAGACGCCTCGCGGATGCAGTCTATAGTTGTAGTTGAGGCTTCCTTCTGGCGCGGGTACAAAAGTGTGAGCATCAAGGACTAAGCGGTTCCCAACCCGTTTGATTTAGGGAAGACTTTACAAGACCGATGCAGGGCAGATGAGCAGACCGTGAATCTTCCAAATTCCATCACGTTGAGCAGGATTGCGATGATCCCGCTGTTGCTGTGGATTCTGTCGCCGCACTTTCCGCTGCAGGGACCGAATGGCGAGCAGGAGATTCTGGCTTCGGTTCTATTCGTCCTGGCTTCGATAACGGACGGACTTGATGGGTATCTGGCGCGCAAACGGGCGCAGATCACGACCATGGGCATGCTGCTGGATCCCATCGCTGACAAGATCATGGTGACGGGAGCGTTAATCGCGCTGGTGGCCTACAATCCGCAGGTCGTCAAGGTCTGGATTGTGGTGGTGATCATTGCGCGTGAGTTCCTCATTTCGGGGCTACGGTCCATTGCTTCTACTGAGGGCTTCACCATACAGGCCAGCGATCTCGGCAAGCTGAAGACTGTCGTTCAGATTGTCTGCGTGGTTTCGGCAGTGCTGGCGCATCGCTGGTACCAGTGGCAGTTTGGGGTACTGGTGATTCCGGTGCTGTGGATCGCAATCGCAGCGATTTATTTCACGGTCCTGGTTTCAACGATCTCCGCAATCGACTACTTTGTCGGGTTCTGGAAACAGATCGATCATGCCTCGAAAGATCGCCGGCGCGGGTATGTGCTGTCGCGGGAGAAGGGCGTGTCGACTACGGGCACGAGTCACTGAGAAACAGTCGTCAGTTTTGAGTTCACAGACGTCAGTTCCACTCCCCACAACCCGGCATAAGTTTTGCTCCCGACAACTGATGTTGTTATTTCGCCCGGTGTTAGACTTATTTCTTCAAAAGGCACAATTCATGGCAAACGTGCACTGTCAGTTCTACATAGTCAAAGCTGGACTGTGCGCTACATTTCTTCTCGGTTGTTTAACCGCCGTGCATGGCCAGATAGAAGATACAAGAAGCGGACAGGCTGGAATTCCGATGCTGGCTGTATAAACGAGACGTCCGTAGTTGTCCGCGATTGAGTACATGGCCATCGATCACTAACCTCAAATACGAAACTCAATGGAGCAGAAGGATGCGATGCAAAATTCCCCAATCGCTTTGCGCTAGCGCGGTGCTGGCGTTCTTGTTTTTGACCGGGAGCGGAGCTGGTGCGCAGACGACGCCGAACCGGGCGCTGCTGGCGCTTTCAAAGCGTAATCACACTCTGGCCATCGTCGATCCAGCGACGTTGCAAGTGATTGCGCGCGCGCCTGTGGGGCCCGACCCGCACGAGGTGATTGCGTCTGAGGATGGGAAGACTGCGTATGTCTCGATCTACGGGGGCGGGCGCTACCATGCACTGTCGGTGATTGATCTGGTGGCGCAGAAAGCACTGCCGGACATCGATACGGGGGCGTTGAATGGGCCGCATGGGCTGACGTTTGTGGGAGGGAAGCTGTGGATGACAGCGGAGGGGGCGAAGGTGGTGGCGCGCTTCGATCCTGCATCGGCCAAGTTCGACTGGGTGATGGGTACGGGGCAGAACCGGACGCACATGCTTTACGTGACGCCGGATGAGAAAAAGATTTACACGACGAACGTCAGCTCGGGAACGGTGAGCATTCTGGAGCAAGTGACGCTGCCGCCGATGGGGCCTCCGCCGGGAATGAAGCCGCCGCCAGGGATGCAGCCACCGGCAGGGCCGCCGGGTGGGAATCAGCCGCGTATGGATTGGAATGAGACGGTGATCCGGGTGGGGAAGGGCGATGAGGGATTTGATGTATCGCCGGATGGGCGTGAGTTGTGGACCGCGAATGCGCAGGATGGCACCTTGTCGGTGGTTGACCTGACGACGCGGACGGTGACGGCTACGCTGGACTCAAAGACATTTGGCGCGAATCGGTTGAAGTTCACGCCGGATGGGAAGCTGGTGTTGATTTCCATGCTGGGGGGCGGTGACCTCGTGGTGTTCGATGCGGCGTCGCGGAAGGAATTCAAGCGAGTAAAGATCGGGCACGGCGCGGCCGGCATTTTGGTGGATACCGTGGGGAATCGGGCTTTCGTCTCTTGCGGGCCGGATAATTACGTTGCGGTAGTGGATTTGAAAACGCTGGAAGTTACAGGCCACATCGACGTCGGTGGCGAGCCGGATGGATTGGCGTGGGCGGCTAGGCCCTAGGCAGCAAGACATCAAACGAAAGCCCGGCCGAAGCCGGGCTTTTGGCTGTAGTTAACAAAGTGAGGGTTAAACCATCGCTGCAACAGGCTGCGCCGCTGATGGAGCCGCAGTGGTGAGGGGCTCCGCCGTGGGCTGCGCGGGAACGTGCGCGCCACGGGTGAGGCGATGGACGAAATGATACGGCGGCCAGGGTCCGGAGAGCTGCATCTGGCAATCGCGCATCATGGCGGTGGTGGTCGTGAACTTGTTCTGGTAGCGCTCCACGTACTTGCGGTCGATCAGGTGAGCAATGTCGAGGACCATCTTGCCGGTCTCGGTGAGGCGGCAGCTGACTTCCTCATCCAGGGGTGCAAAGAGGCGGTGCATCTGGAAGCTGACGGCGCGTGCCCGGGTCTGGCGCTCGCGCTGGCGGGTGGCCGTTTCACGAAGATTGGTGAGGTATCCGCGCCCTACTTTGTCTGACGAAAGCTGCCCCAGCTCACGAGAGCAGGCGCAATCATCGACGAGGATCTTGAGGTGCATCTCGGTCTTGCCGCGCAGCTTATCGATGTTGCCGAGAAACTGACGCTGGTTGGATCGGATGGACTTGCGGAGACTTTCATCATCGTTGAAAACGGTACCAAAACGGAAAGGAAGTACGGTGGAATGTTTGAAGCAGTCAGCGATGACGCGAGCATGATCCACGCCCGATTTTTGATTTAAGGATTCGGTGGGATTGTGTTCGCTGACGATAACGGCAAGGTCACTGGCTGGGTAAAGGAAGACCTGATTTCCGCTTACTCCATGTACAGATTCAAGCGGAACGGGTTTTCGGTGGCGGGCTAGTTCAGGGAAGGCTTGTTTTTCACCAATGCAGTAGGCATACCATGCCATAAGGAGGCACTCCGTGTGCGGACGCCGGTAAGCGCGCCGCTCGTTAGTGAAGCTCTGTGAACTCAGTTAGAACAGCGTTTCGACACAGGGCGAAGGATCCCTAATTGGACTACCGGGAATACTAGTCCTCGCAGAAGACGGCTGGCAATGATCTGCATCACGAAGATCGTAAAAGGTATCTATGGATTCGAAAATAGCTTTTATTATGTGAAAATCCTGCTCAATTATATCGAATTTTCATTTAAAGGAGTGCAAATTGCTGACAAGTTGGCGCTTTAGGGGCGTCAATTTGACGTTCCGGAGGATCTAGCGGGCCAGGAAGGAGCGGATCTAGTAGCGGATGATATAGGCGATGCGCACGCAGAGCAGGGCCGTGAAGAGGATGGAGGCGACCAGAAGGACGATCACCAGGCGCATGAACGAGGAAGTCCGTTTGGCTAGCTTGGCTACATGCTCGACCAATTCGGCCTGATCGGCGGCGTTTTTCTGAACGGCCTCCTGAACGGCAGCGAAATCGTCTTCCAGGCGCTGGATAGCGCGTTTCTGCTCGGTGGTGTGGAAGGCGAGAGCGCGCTGATCGGCCTGAATTCTCGCTATGGAGTCTGCGAGTGGCTTGAGGTCAACATCCTGCGTGGGGCGATTGGCCAGGAGATTGGTGGCAGCGGAGACAAAGTTGCCCTCGAGGAGGGGAAGCATTTTGCCAACGTAGGGTAGGACGGTTTTGGCTACGCTCATGGCACGTTCGAAGGTGGTAGGTTTCGGCGATGCGGGGCGAGCGAGCGCGGTCGGGGCAGGTTTTGGGGCGGCGACCGGGATGGATTGAGCAGTTCCAGCGGGTCGAGGTGCGGCGTCTGTTCGGGCTATTGCGGCTGGGTCATCGTAGTTTGCGTACCTGATCCTGGGGCCGGGTGGATGGGGCGGCGTTTGAATCTCGACATCGGAGCCGATTTCGGCTGCTTGAGTCGCGGGATTTGACGGTGCGTTGGGATCGGGACCGATGGGATCAAGCATGCAACACCATTCTCTTCACTATAGGGGAAGCATCGCAAAAGCCCAATTCTGAAAAAGCAGGCATAATTCCCGTATTCTTGGGTGCAGGAGTCCACCTTGAATCCTGTAATGGCACGTGTTCTGCGGAGTTTGCAGCGTAATATTCTGGCTGGAATTATCACGGCGGGACCGCTTTTTGTGACATGGCTGGTGTTCAGTTTTCTGCTGGGCAGCCTGGCCAAGGCGGGACTGCCGCTGGTGCATGTGCTGACAGCAATTTTTCCCGAGGAATGGCTGGCGGGTCCAGTAATGCAGTCGTTTCTGGCTGTGGTGCTGACGCTGGTGGTGCTGTTTGTGCTGGGACGTGTGACTTCGCTGGTGATCGGACAGCAAGCATTCAGTTTGTTCGAATCGATGCTTGAGCGGTTGCCGTTTGTGGCGAAGGTGTATACGTCGGTGCGGCAACTGATCGATTCAATGCTGGTAAAGAAGGACACGAACCAGCGCGTTGTACTGGTGGATTTTCCGATCGCGGGGCAGAAGAGTATCGGGTTTCTGACGCGGACGATGGTCGATTCAAATAGCGGCGAGGAAGTGGCGGCGGTGCTGCTGCCGAATGCGATCAATCCGACTTCGGCGTTTTTGCAATTGCTGCCGCTTAGCCGGGTGACCATCACCGACCTGACCATGGAGCAGGCGATGAGCATGCTGATGACGGGCGGCGCGGTGGCTCCGGAGAGCCTGGTGTTTTCGCGGACTGACGTGTTGCGTGAAGAAACGGGGCCGGTGCTTATTCCGCCGCGTTAGTTGCGGGCTGATCGACGGCGATATCTTCAGCGACTTCACTTTCGTGGGTGACCTTGCGCAGGCTGACGTGTTCAAACTGGGCCCAGATGAGGCCAACAGGGACGATGGCCAGGAAGGTGACCAGAAGCAGAGAGGCGGCGCAGGCCATTGATGCTTCAGGCGAGGCACCGAAAAATCCGGCCAGAGCGGCCGCGACGATGAGGATCTGGGTAAACCAGCCAAGTACCGGCAACTGGAAGATGCTCGCTCCGCCGCTGGCAATCATGAGAAGAACGCATTTGGGGAACGTAATGCCGGCCAGCTCCGGACTTCCTGTGAACGCCTTGCAGGTAATGAAGTAAGCGAAGGCGATGAGCACCCACATACCGAGTGAGAGCGCAACAGTAGTGGCGAACTCAGCGAAGGTGCGCATCGTGTCGAGACCGGAGTGGAAAGTGCGAATCTTCTCGCCGACTGCCGCGCCGAGCTTCTTTGAGACCAAGCCGAAGGTCCGCTCGAAGAAGGCGGCTACAACTTGTCCGAAGAGACGTACGGCAACGAGAAAGAGTGCGCCGGCGAAAGTGAATACCAGTCCGCCGTACCGGGCGAGGATGGTCGCCAGCCGCGGGAAGTGCTCACCGAGAGCTGTCACGGCCTTGGAATGACTGGTGGCGGCAATAATCGCGCTTTCCGGAATCCACAGCATTGCGACGGAGAAAATCAACGCCATGGAGCCCATGTCGAAGAGGCGTTCGACGATGTATACGGCGAACTGCGAACTGAGAGGCAGGCCGGTTTTTTTAGAAACGAGGTATGGCCGGACGGGGTCGGCAACTCGGCCGATGAGCGCGATGGCGGTGAAGCCCATGATCTGGGTGCCGATCAGCGAAAACGGTGACACGTTTTTGTGGTGTTTGAGCAGCCGCGCCCAGCGTACAGAACGGAAGACGAAGGCCAGATAGATGCAAGCGGTACCAATGGCAAGATCGCGCCACTCGGCTCTTTGAAGCTGCGACAGAACTTCATGCCAATTGATGGGATAACGGTGCTGCCCATAAACAGCGAGACCGATCAACAGAACCAGTACCACCAGACCCAGAATCCACTGCTTCTTCTTCAAGCGTTCTCCGTTTCGTTTGACTACCTTTGATTTTATGGGTTGGTTCCGGTGTGGAGTCTTCGATAGCGGTCTGGAATCTTCGATAGTAATGTCGGATGGGGTTTTGCAGTTCCTTCGTGGCTAGTTCGATGTTGTGCGGATGCGGGAAAAGCGAGTCTTCCTCCGGCGGCGGCATTGCAACGAAGGCACCGCTCCGGCCGCTCGAGGTTCAGCCGCTAAGACTTGAGGATCAGCAATATGATCGCCGCCGTGATAGCCGCGAACGCCAACAAATAGCCGATTACCCGACGAGCGGTCCATCCGCGCAGTTTTTCAAAGAGATAAGGCCTTTGCAAAGGCGACCCTCGTCGTCAATTCTCTTCCTGAATTTATATGATCTCGTTCGAATCGAATGTGATCTACCGAGAGATGGTGATAGATTTCTGCCGCGCTGGATGCGGACCGACTGATTTGGTCGTACTTCAGAGGTCGAATTACCTGCAAATATTTTGTGGAAAACTGCAAATTTTTTAGGGGGGGTGGGGGTACCCCCTCCGCCGCCCTCATAGTCCCGCCCAGGGCGCGCATTTCCTGGTCCAGATGATTGTGCCTGAATGGAAGAATATTCCCTGCAAAATCGTGCCGGGATTTTAGCGTTTGGAATGTGGAGGTTGGAGGGCGGGGCGGCGGTTAGGCACTTGACAGTTTTTTGGGGGGGGGATTAATACGTCGCATATCGAACATTAGAGCGTACTATAAGTCAGATCACATGCGTTTCCCGAGGCGCAGTGCTAGGAATCTGGTGTTCGTGCGGGAAACGTCGTCGATTCGCGTGATGGTTGTCGAGGATTACTCTCCTTACTGCCGAATTGTGCGCGCGAAATTGGAACAAAGGCCCGGCTTGCGATTACTTTGCGAAGTGTCCGACGGGCTGGAAGCGGTTCAGAAGGCTGAGGAACTGAGGCCAGACCTGATCCTGCTCGACATCGGCTTGCCAACATTGAATGGCCTGGAAGCTGCTCGGCGAATTCGCGAGATTGCGCCGGAAGCGAAGATCATCTTTTCGAGCAGCGAAACCTCTGCTGACATCGTTCAGGAAGCTATGATGCTCGGCGCATGGGGTTACGTCTTTAAGACACGCGCCGGTCACCTACTGGAGGCTATCGACGCGGTGCTGTCAGGCACGCGATTCGTCAGTAGCGCATAGCCGCCCCGATGGTCTCGCGTTGAGATCCTGGAGAGCGACAAACCGGTTGCGGATGTGGGAAGAAAGTCCGCGCTTTTGCCACAGGATTCTGTCGAAGCTCATGGCAACCGGTGCGCCTCTCCGGCATCGAATTATTCGTTGCGAACGATTCCTAATTCCTCTGTCGCATACCGTACAGACGTCATTTTAAGAGAGGGCTACGATGCCGAATACGCGCCTTCCCCGTAGCGCAGGAAGGACTGAAAACACTCAGTGTACTCAGCCTTACCAATTAGCGTAATGGTCGTTGAGGATTTCCATTCTTTCCGCGAGTTCGTGTGCTCAAAACTGGAACAGAAGCCCGAATTGTGGGTCATATGTGAAATGTCCGATGGATTGACGGCGGTTCAGAAGGCTTATTTACTAAAGCCGGACCTGATCTTGCTCGACATCGGTTTGCCAACACTGAACGGCATCGAGGTTGCACGCCGCATTCTCGAAACTGATCCGGAAGCGAAGATCATCTTTTTGAGCGTGGATACTTCTGCCGAGGTGGTTCAAACAGCGATGAAGGTTGGAGCATGGGGCTATATCTATAAGACACGTGCTGCCGGAGACCTGCTGCCGGCGATCGACGCCGTTCTGTCAGGCAAGCGGTTCGTCAGCAGCGCATAGCTGCGCCAATTCAGGTGCCGGAGTCGTAAACGAGGAAAAGCCGCAATCACAGCAGACCAGAAGTGTGGGAAATACTGAAACGACTGGCTTGTCGATATTCTTGAGGCCCGGAAAATTGACAATCACCTCGGCAGGAAACTCCTTCTGGTTGCTGGAAGCGCAAACCGTGCATGCCATAGCGATTTCTCCTAAGCTCCGTCATTCTACTGCGAGCGACGGCAACCCTGTAAATAGTTGTTCCTGAGTCAACGCTCAACCGGACACAATTCCTTTGACAAACGGGGTTCCAATTGGGTGTTGCGCTTTGCTCCTGCGGAAGGAGAGAACCGTCAATCCGAAGGCCCACTACGGAAGAGCCGCAGCTTCAACCCTTGCGGCACTCACCGAATTGCGATATTTTAGAGTTCCCCGAAAAAGCTCTCGGGCAGGCAGAAGGGAGCTCATCCTGACCACCGCGAAAAAGGAGTTGCTCACTGCGATTTGCTCCGCCTTCGGACGCTTGGACGAGGCGAGCAATCCCGCCGATCCTGCCGTTATCCTCGCAAAGCGCTTCCTTCTTAACGGCCTTGCCGAAATGCGCCTGATCGACGCACTCGACGATGCTGCAATCCTCAACAGCCTTATCGGTGTGCCACGACAGTAGCCAAGGCATGCCCCGAAGATAGAGTGCTAGATAAAAGAGCTAAATAGAAGAGCCGATGCGCACGGCCGGAACTAGCTGACGCGCTCTGCTGTGGTTTTTCAATTGCATCACATGGGCGACCCCTAAACCAGAGAAGCTGTGACCTCCGGTACATCCCGCGGCACCTGATTCGTGCGACTCTCCCAGCAACATGCGGAATTCTTCACCGGTCAACGTTTCGCTTATTCTTCGGGTCGCCCTCGGTCCCGAGGATTGCGACGCATTGACAACGGAGACGAACCAGCATGAGCTAAGTCGGCTTCTCCGCTACCGCCTCGCGGTGCTGGAAGCTGCCTTGCGTCGTGTCGCAGAGTTGCGGCGCGAGGCAGCCAAGGCTTGGAGCGTTCGTCCATGCAATCGATCGACGATCTGATTCAGGATTATCTCGCGGCCCTTCGCATTCTCGATCTTGAAGGACCTTCTGCGCTTGACCCACTGGCCACCATCGTCTATCGCCGCCGGCTCCTGCACCGCATCGCAGAACTCAACCCACAAAGCAGCAACCCCGCGCCAGGACCCGCCCGCATCCGGACCTCGAGGCCGGAGAGTTAGGCCTCTCCGAAATCTCATTGCAACTTTGGTGATGGCGGGACCGTCCTAATCTAGACGAGACGCGCGCATCAAAATGAGTGATCATCCACCTATATTGAACACGACCCAGGGCCCGGAGGAAATCAGCGGTGCTCGACACTCTTCCCGTCCATCACAATCATTGAGCGACTACTTTTACCACTTCCTGTTTTATGTAATCTCCTTATTCTGCTGAGCGGATTGGTCAGCCCCCCCGAGCCGAGCCGGACATGAGGTGATTTTTAATAACCTCATGCTATACTTCGGCGTTTCCTCGGAGGGGCGTCCTCATGGCACGTCGGTCATTTCTTCGCCAGTTAGCTGCGCTACCTTTTGTTGGCGTGGCGACTTCGTTTGGTCAAGCGACTCCGCATAAATCCCTGAACATCATGATGAAAAGTGCGTGGGGATCTGATGATCCGACTAAGGCTGCATTTCCTTTTCTTCATGGCCTCGCACTTTCTGAAGCGGGACATTCGGTGCAGATGTTCTTGCTTGGCGAAGCAGTTTCGCTGATGCGGTCGTCTGTGGCGGCGGCAGTGGTGCCGGTAGGGTGGCCGCCACTCGGCGAGACGATGAAGAAAGTAGCTGACCGCAAGGTTCAGATCTACGCATGCGGAGCCTGCTCTCGCGCCCGTGGTGTTATGCAGACGGATCTGGACCAGTGGGGGGCGAAGTTCGGCAATCCGGCGATCTTCGTTTCGCTGGTGGAATGGGCCGATCGCGTCATTACTGAATGACTCGGCAGTTAACATGCGAGGAGCGGAGATTGCTCAAGCGTGGAGACCTGAAAAGCAACCGCGGATCCTTCGTCGCTGCGCTCCTCAGGATGACAACTCGGGGGGGCAATGACGCGGTGCATTCTGAATCGCCGGATCTGGAACAACCGCAGTCGTTCATGGCGCGTTGTGCACCCACCAGTCGAGATCGTGCTTTCCCACCCAAGCTGCGCTTGGATGGGGCACCTTCGTTCAGTGCCGGGTCTTGAATTTTCAGGGCAGATTCTTCGCTGCGCCCGTCGGGATGACAACTCGGGGCTGATTCTGGAGCGCTGGCGTTATGAGCTTGAGTCGGCGTCTCTCTGTCTTTAGCGGGTGGGGGAGGATTCGACGATCGCCAGGGGAGAACTGGTCTGTCGGGCTTGAGTCTGACGGGCGAGGACGCGGCGGTTGAACTCGTGGATTACGCGGGCTACGTAGGCGCGGGTCTCGTGGTAGGGCGGGATGCCGTGGTACTTGTCTACCGCGGCGGGACCGGCGTTGTAGGCGGCGAGCGCAAGGGCAATGTTGTCGTGGTAGCGAATGAGCAGGTCGTTGAGATAGGCGGAGCCGCCGCGGACGTTTTCATCGGCGTTGAAGCTGTCGTGCACGCCTTGTTCGGCGGCGGTGCCGGGCATGAGCTGCATGAGTCCGCGAGCACCGGCGCGGCTGACGGCGCGGGTGTTGCCGTTGCTCTCAGCCTTGACGACGCTGGCGAGCAGGTCGGCGTCGAGGTTGTGCTGGAGACCGGCGTCGGAGAGCATTTGGTGGAGGTCCGCTGGGCTTAGCTTTGGCTTCGATTGCGGATGGATGCGCGGCGGGTGCGGCTGGAGATGGCGGAGGATCGGGGACGGTTTCGAAGCTGGCGATTTCGTCAGGGCGGAATTCGATGTAGCTGGCTTCGCCGGTGCCGGTGTAGAGGCGAACCATGGGGCCGACCTGTGCGTGGTGATTGCAGCGCATGTCAAAGCCATTGGCGAGCATGACGCGCTCAGCGGCGAGGACAGGCCGTGCGACTGCGGCTGATGGCCAGGGCAGTGAGTGCGGCGACGAGTTGAGGGCGAAAACGCAATGTTCGATTCCTGTTGGTTCAAACTTTAGCAGAAGTGCGACGGGCTACGGCCATCTCCAAAGTCACGGCTACGCCATCTTCGTCATTGGGTGGCGGTTTGCTTCCAGCCGCGGGTTTTGGCGAGGGTGCGCAGGTCGTGGGCAGCATTGGACATCATGACGGCCTGGCCGGCCCATTCGAGCATGTCGACGTCGTTCCAGTTGTCGCCAATGGCCATGGTTTCTTTGCGATCGACGCCGAGGCGGGCGGCGAGCCGTTCGAGCGCCCATCCCTTTGGAGACACCCGGGGGCAGGAGGTCGAGGATGGAGAGGTCGCGGGCTGGATACTCGGTGCGGACGGCTTCGCAGGAACTGGCTCCATTCGCTGGCTTTCAGGGCTTTTTCGGCCTGGCTTCATCTTGTCGACGCCGCCGGTGACCATGCCCTGAATGGGGTCGTTGCCGTCGGTGAGCGCGTTTTCGAGGGGCTTGACGATTTCGATGGCGTCGCGATTGGCTTCAACCCAGAGGGCGATTCGCTGATGTGCCTGTTCGAAGTCTTCGAGGATCAGTTCGCCGCGTCCGAGCTGGTCGAAGGTGAAGACCAATGTTCCGAAAGGCCTGAGCAGCGTACAGAGGCCGCGCGCCACGCGGGCTTCGAGGTGGGAACGATCGACGGGGTCGCCGCCGAGGGTCCGGGTCACTGCTCCATTGGACGTGATGAGGGGCATATCCGCTCGCAGGCCGAGGCCTTCGAGGAGGGGAGCGGTGTAGGCGGTGCGACGGCCGGTGGCGATGGCCACGGTGATGCCGGCGGCTGCGCGGCCTGGAGCGCCTGTACGTTGCGGGGGCTGATGGTCTGGCTGAAGGTGGGCAGCAGGGTGCCGTCCATGTCGATCGCCACCAGGCGAACGGGGGGATGCATGTATCTAGTGTACCGGGAGACGCTCAGGAGACGAGACGGGGAACGTGGAGCCGAAATGTGATCACGTGGGCACGCCCTTCGGAGTGCAGGGTTGACGCAGAATCGCCGCAGGCGGGAGGGCGCGATGCAGCCGGAAGTGCTGATTGCGTTATGTTTCGCGGAGCGGGTCGACGGAAGATGTGGCCGAAGCGATGGGAACGACGATGGAAGAGGCCGGAGTCGACGGTGGATGTGAAGCCGATGGCGAATGTGGAGTCGATTGCGGACGAGACGGCGGTGGTTCTCGGCGCGGCCTTGTATGTCGGTCATTTTCCCAAGGAGTTTCACAGGTTTGTGACGCGTTTTCAGCGGGAACTCGGGAATGTGCGGCCGTGGATTTTTGTTCTGGGGCCGACAGAGAACGAACCGAAGCATTTTTCCCAGGCTGAGGAGCAGGCTCGGAAGGAACTGGCGAAGTATCCGTGGCTACATGCGGCGGATGTGCGCGTGATGGGAGGCAGATTTCGATCCCGACCATTTGAAGCTGCCGTTTCCGCTCAACCTGGCGATGAAGCTGCCGGGCAATCCGATGAGGAAGCTGCCGGCGTCGGATATTCGGGACTGGGAATTTATTCGCAGGTGGGCGCGGGGATTGCGGAGCACGTGAAGATGGGTGGCCCTGCAGCGGGGAGAGTTTGCGGAATATAGCGCGTATAAGAATAGTTTGCTGGACAGTGACGTGTCCCGGGTGTTCATGTGCGTACGGAAAGTGCATTGAGTAAACTGGTTGATGGAACGGATCTGTACACATTGCCATGCGGAGCTGGCGCCGGAGACGAAGGCGGACTGGTGCCCGGCTTGCGGTGGGTCGCTGATGGAGCGGGCGGAGTTGCCGGCGGCTGGGGCGAAGGCAGCGCCGGTGGAAGTGGATCATCGCGGCATTGTGTTGCCGCGACGGCATGCGCTGGGCGGGATCATCACGCCGCAGTAGATTCGCATCGTTTTTGCGGAGTCCATTGATCGCGATTGAACGCATCACGACTGGGGAGCGCTCTTGTCTTCAAGGACGTTCGACTGCGCGCTTTGCAGGAGGCGCCGACGGCGTTCTCGAGCACGTATGCGAAGGAGTCGGCGTTTCCGGATGAGGAGTGGAGGAAGCGTTCGATGCGCTGGAGCAGCGGCGGGTCGGCGGGATTTCTCTGGCGTTTGATGGGGATACGTGGATGCGGCATGGTTTTCAGTTTTGCCGAGGAACTCGATCCGCTGCGCGCGCAGGTGGTTTCGATGTGGGTGGCGCCGGAGGTTCGGCGCGAGGGTGTTGGGGCGGAGACTGATTGAGACGGTGGTGGAGTGGGCGCGCGGGCCGCGAAATGCGCGATGTGAAGTTGATGGTGACGAGCGTGAATCATGGGGCGATTGCGTTTTATGAGCGGCTGGGATTTCGGATGACGGGGAAGGTGGAGGTTTATCCGAATGATGCGACGATTACGGAATTTGAAATGGCGCGAAGCCTGCAAAGCTGACTGACTTCCATCGCGTTCCAACTTGGCGTGATTTGCAGTGATTTTGGCGTAACTTGCGTGGCACAGATTCGGTCGGAAGCCTATAGCGGGACTTCACCCGCCTCAACATGGAAGACACCACAGAGAGGGAATGACACATGCAGAAGCGCATACTCGGCAAGAGCGGCCTTGAGGTTTCAGCACTCGGCTTTGGATGCATGGGACTGAGCTACGGCTATGGCCCCGCAACGGAAAAAGAGCAAGCCATCAAGCTGCTGCGGACTGCGTACGAGGACGGCGTCACGTTCTTCGATTCCGCTGAAGCGTACGGCCCATACCTGAACGAAGAGTTACTCGGCGAAGCATTCGCGCCGTTTCGCGACAAGGTTGTCGTCGCGACAAAGTTCGGCTTCATTGACGGCAAGCCCACCGCCGGACTGAATAGCAAGCCGGAGAACATCCGCAGTGTGACCGAAGCAGCACTGAAGCGTCTGAAGACAGACGTAATCGATCTGCTCTATCAACATCGCGTCGACCCCAACGTTCCGATCGAAGACGTTGCCGGCACAGTAAAGGAATTGATCGCCGAGGGCAAGGTAAAGCACTTCGGCATGTCTGAAGCGGGTGCGCAGACCATCCGGCAAGCTCATGCGGTTCAGCCGGTGACGGCACTCCAAAGCGAATACTCGCTCTGGTGGCGCGAGCCCGAAAAGGAAATCCTGCCCACCCTCGAAGAACTCGGCATCGGCTTCGTCCCGTTCAGTCCGCTGGGCAAGGGCTTCCTCACCGGGAGCGATCGACGAGAACACCGCCTTCGACAGCACCGACTTCCGCAACGTCGTTCCACGTTTGCTCAGGAAGCCGGAAGGCGAATCAGGACGCTGGTGGACGTCCTCGGCAAAATCGCAGCACAGAAGAAGGTGACGCGATGCCCAGATTGCGCTCGCATGGCTCCTCGCGCAGAAGCCGTGGATCGTTCCAATTCCGGGCACCACAAAACTGCATCGCCTGAAGGAGAACCTCGGAGCAGCAGCCGTGGAACTGATCTGCCGCTGACCTTGATCAGATCGAGAAGGCCCTGGGTGCGATTGAAGTGCAGGGCGCCCGTTACCCCGCGCAACTTCAGCGCCTCGTCGATCGCTAGGAGAAGAAGGGCGACACACAAAGGACACTGGCAGTCGTTGATCTGACGGCGTTTCCTGCGGACTGACTCACATCACATCCACTGTTCGAAATCCCAGCTGATAGAGGAGCGCCGTCACGCTGGTTCGCGCATTCTGTCGCGCCTTGTCCAGAATTCCGTCATCAGATGCGGCTTGAGCAATCTGCTGTTCGGCGGTCTGGCGAACGTCTGACTCCAGGTTCGGGTCGGATGCAACCAGTAGGCCCGTGGTTCTGGAATACACGCGGGTCCTGCTGTTATCGATTCGGGTGGTGAAAATCTGCGCCGGGGGCAGATGAACATGCACCGTATCGCCGTTGACCTGGACATCCCCGGCTTTGATCTGGGCAAGGTCGATGCCGGCAATTACCTCTGCGTGGGCCACCAGAAGCAGTTTGTCGCCGGCCAGAAAGTCTGGCAGGTATGCGCTTTGCCGTTCGCCTTCGACGATCTTATCCAGCGAATATTCGACGGTCTCCAGCCTGTTGAGCTTCTGGATCATCTCCACAACCGAAGGAGACGAAACGTCGAACCGAAGCGGACGTCCGGTTACGAAGGCTGCGACTCGATCCCATAGCCCGGTCTGCGACCCGTGCGAGAACACGATCACCGCGAGCAACAACCCGAGCAAGACGCCGATGCCCAGGGCTGCCAGAGATCGAAGACGGCGCCCTCTCGTGGTTACGAAATGGGTTTCTCCAGAAGGGGCGCCGATGGTCATAGCTATTAATGTACTCCGCGAGCTGACCGAGATTGGGAGGTCACTGAGGGGGGCTTACAACATGTCAGGCGCATCCGCCGGTATTCGTCAATTGCGGGCGAAACGGAGATAACGCTTAGAACGCAGTTCTTCAGGGGTTGAGGCCCAATATATTTTTTCTGCCTTGACAGGGCGCAGTGATGTTCGACCGCGGCTTGCGGCGAGAAAGAACAGAAGCAGATCCTTCGCCCCTCTTACCCCATTTCATGGGGCCCCAAGTTCACCCCACGAACGAAGACCTGTCCGTGGGGGCCCCGAAAAGCGTGCGGGGCTCAGGATGACACAGCATTTGTGGCGGGTCTTGGATCGCGATTGAAAGTCGTGCCTTGACAGGGCGCAGTGATGTTCGACCGCGGCTTGCGGCGAGAAAGAACAGAAGCAGATCCTTCGCCCCTCTTACCCCATTTCATGGGGCCCCAAGTTCACCCCACGAACGAAGACCTGTCCGTGGGGGCCCCGGAAAGCGTGCGGGGCTCAGCGACTGTCTGGATTGTCAAGGTTAGGTTGGTGGAAAAGCGGAAAACGATGGTGCTGTTTCCCTCTTTCCCACAACCTCGGCTACGGCTGTCTGATTTGACCAGCTCGGTTGCGAGTGGGTGGTCTGTTGGCGAACCTGGCGGGCTTTGGCGTTGAGGCGCACGAGCAACTTGTGGGCCACGGCGATACGAACGACTTTGGGTGGTTTGCCGGCGGCGCGCAGGCGCTGCTGGAAGCAGATGAAGTCCGGCTCGTAACGAGCAACCACGCTGCCCACCAGGAACAGGATGTCGCGGACGGTGGCGCGGCCTCCTCGCACCGTGCGTTTGCCCTGATGTTTGCCGGAGTCGTTGGCCAGAGGCGCCAGTCCTGCAAGCTTGGAGATGGTCTTGTTGGAGAGCGTGCCGATCTCCGGCATCTCGGCCATGATGCGGGCCACGGTGCGATCGGCGACACCCTTGATGGTGCGAAAAGCCTGATTGAGTTCGCGCCACAACGGATCGGCATCGATCAGCGCAGCGATGGCTTGCTGGAGTTCTTCGATCTGGGCGGCGAGGAACTTGAGCATCTGGCGGAAGCTGTTCTGTATGGCGGGATTGGTGACCAGACGCTGCTGGTTCAGCTGCGCGGTGCGCACCTCGGTGAGTGGCGCAGGCGTGACGGGCGCGCAACTCGAGTTGTGTCGGCGAAGCCAGCAGGGCAGACTTCCTTGTGCGCGGACCAGGCGATCACGGCATGATGGCGTCGGTCTTCGAGCCGACCCATGCTTGAGCGAACTGGCGCACGGCACGCGCGTTGACCACCGCCACCGGAAGCCCGTGTTCAGAGAGCTGCGCAAAGGCCCTCTGCTCGTAGCGCCGGTGGCTTTCATGGGGACCAGTGCAAGTTGATGGGCCTCACAGAACGAAGCCAACTCTGCGATGCCTTCCGGAGTGGGGGCGAAGCTGGCTGCGGGGCGTCTGTCCGATGCGTGCGGCCAAAGAGTCGAGGAAGCAATATCCACTCCACAAATGATCCGTGTCACGGTAACCTGCCTTGTAGGTTCGAATGAAAATCGTGCGACTGTTCGGTCGTACGTGACTTGGGCAGCGGTCGCCTGTGCTGAACGACGGTCGTTGAGACCGCAGGATGAACGGGAGCCGTCCGCCCGCCGGGGGAACCGATCCACTCGGTTCCCCCACTGCAACAGTCTCTACGAAAAACTGATGCTCATTCAGAGATACAAGGATGACACAGCATTTGTGGCGGGTCTTGGATCGCGATTGAAAGTCGTGCCTTGACAGGGCGCAGTGATGTTCGATCGCGGCTCGCGGCGAGAAAGAACAGAAGCAGATCCTTCGCCCCGCTTACCCCATTTTCATGGGGCCCAAAGTTCACCCCACGAACGAAGACCTGTCGGTGGGGGCCCCGAAAAGCGTGCGGGGCTCAGGATGACACAGCATTTTTGGTGGGTCTTGCGGCACGACTGAACAGCTTGGTGGAGCTCAAATCTCAAACGACGCATCGGCACAGGGGCTAAAAGCCGACACTCATTCTGGTGGCATTTGCGGCCTGGCTGAAGAGTCTGTGTGAGTACTTGTTTTCCACTGTCGAGTTGTAGGACAAGTAGGCATGTCGCGTTATTTGCCTTATTGCCCTGATCAGGCAGAGCTTCTTCCGCCGAGTGTCCGAGATGTTCTTGGACCGGACCATCTTTGCTTCTTCGTTCATTCGGTTGTGGAGCGGCTGGACCTGAGCCGTTTCCATGCCAGCTACGCGGTGGAAGGTGGCCAACTCTACCACCCTTCGCTTCTGTTAAAGGTATGGCTGTATGGCTATTGCCTGGGACTGAGCAGTTCTCGGCGTCTGGAGCAGCGCATCCGCGAAGATCTGGCTTTCCGGTACCTGTCCGGCGGAGCGCGGCCCGATTACTGGGCGCTGAACGCGTTTCGCAAGCGGCATCCGGTAGCCATCAACGACTGTTTTACACAAGTGCTGGAGCAGGCGCACAAGATGGGCATGCGGCAGTTGGGAACCGTAGCTGTGGATACAACGCGCGTGAAGGCCTCGGCTTCGGCGGACAAGATCGTGTTGGAGAAGCGTCAGCAGCGGGCCCGGATACGGCGGAAGGTACGCAGTTGGCAGAAGGCCTGCGATGCGGACGACAACAACGAAGGCGCGGGCACACAGTTGGACGTTGCTGGCCAAGCGGTTGACGCAACCCCCATGCCGGCCGCGCTGGAACCTCTGGACAAGCCGCGGAAGCGCTCCACAACCGATCCGGACGCCAGTTTTCTGCGCACCAGCAAGGGCTTCGTGCTGGGCTACTCGGCGCAGATATCGGTCTCGGAAGATCACCTCATCGTGGCCCAGCGCGTGATCCAGCGCGGCAACGACAACGCCACGCTGATACCCATGGTCGAGCTGACTACAAAAACCTGCGGCCAGCGCCCGGAGCGTATCGTAGCCGACTCCGGCTTTTACACTAACCAGAACCTGGAACTGCTGGAACAGTGCGGCGTCGAAGCCTATGTGCCGGACTCTTTTCTGGCTTGCGAACTGAACCTGGGAACACCAGCCGCAGAATGGCCTCATTCACATCCCCGCCTCCTCCAGATGAGGCAGAGAATGCGAAGCCCCGAAGGCAGAAAAATCTACGCACGGCGCAAGGGAATGGTCGAGCCGGTATTCGGAATCCTGAAAGAGCAGCGAGGAATGCGCGCCTTCCGCATGCGCGGATTGGAAAAGGTAGGCATCGAGTTCACCTTCGCTGCCACTGCCCACAACATCACGCGCATGTTCCGCCACGGATAAAAAACGTCGAACTGACCATCCAGACGGACCCCTGAAGAAAGCACCAATCCAATCAATTTCATTCCACCCAGCGAAACCCGATGCAAAACCCCCGCTAACAGCCCCTCTCACACAGACTCTCAAGCCATGCCCTTGTTACAAAACAGCGAGTTCGTTGAGTTTTTCACCGAGCTGTGAAGTCGCGCCCTGACGGAAGACTTCGTGCTCTGATACAAGACTTCGTGCCCTGATACATGCATTCAGCGCGGATATCGGTCCGCTTTGTAGGGGAGAGGTTCGCGGTTTCCCACCCTGCCGCGATGAAACTGCGTCATGGATGGGACGCACGGAATTGTGGCAGGCTGAACGAATTCACTGGGAATCGAGTCGTTCAGAAGCTTCACGACGGAAACGCCGCGTTTCGTAGCGTAGAGCTTCGGCGGGGCGGATGCTGGCGGCGGTTGAGGAGGGAGAGCCGGCGAGCAGGGAGATACTGATGGACACTGCGGCGACCAGCACGCCATCCATCGATCTCGGCGCGAAGGGAAGCGTGTCGATGGCGTAGACGTCGGACGAGAGTGGAATGTGATAGTGGCTGCCAGCCCAGGCGCCGAGGTAGCCGAGCAGGAGTCCGAGCACTGTTCTACTACGGTGATGAGCAGACCCTGCAAAAGGAAGATGCGGCGGACCTGTGCGGGAGTGACGCCGAAGCGCATGAGCACGGCGATGTCGCGGGTCTTCTCCATCACCATCATGGTGAGCGCGATGAGGATGTTGAGGGTGCGGCGACGATCACGATGAGAGTGATGACGATGAAGGTAACGACCTGTTCGAGCCGGAGAGCGCGGAAAAGTTCGACATTCTGTTCCTTCCAGTTGGTGGTCATGAAGCCGGGGCCGGCGGCTTGCTCGATTGTTTCGCGATTTGCGGAGCGTTGTTGAGATGGTCCACTTTGAAGCTGATGTGACCAGATCGGGTTCACCATAGAGGTGTTGCGCATCTGATGGTCAATGAAGCCCCATGCCTGGTCGTACTGGTAGAAGCCGC
>CAWDJR010000040.1:0-193149 GCA_963802565.1 uncultured Acidobacteriaceae bacterium
CCCCGGTGTTCGGCAGCATGTACGTGAGGACGTAGAGTAGCAGGCTAGCGATGCAAACGACCGTACCAATAAGGAAAGGGCCCCCGTACTTGCGTGCCGCACGGGCAAGCCAAGTACCGAGAGCCCCAGACTTAAACTCAACAAGACGCATGAGCGGCTATCCCGAAAGCGATGCCCCTCTGGGCGTCCGGAACTGGACTACGGTGAAGTCGTGTTCGAGCTGAATCCGCCGGTCGCAGCCACTAAGCCGAGAGAAAGGCCCACGGCGCCGGCAGCAACGAGGGCAACCACAACCCCGGTAGAAATTCCAACTGCCGCTCCGGCCACCGCTGTGGCGGCGATGGCCGTAGCCGCACTCAGACCCGATATGGCGGACGTGGAAGCTGCTGCCGAGAGGGCAACTGCCGCTCCACCGCCCACGGGGAAGATCGCGCAAAATCCGCTTTTCAAACCGGTCTTCTGTTGTCCATTGGCGTCCGTTACCGTTACCTCGGCGGTGCTGCCGTCGCTGTTAGGAGTCGTGTTACACACGGTGGTCCCCTTCGTATCCGACTTGACGAGGAATGTGGTTCCCACAACGCCGATTACCGCAGTTTGTGTGTGGACTTCGAAATGGCCGTTGGTCTGCGTGATCTTCTTCACGTCGGCTTTCACAGTGCCCGACGTCAGTTCGATGTCTGTCTGCTGTGTCTGCGGATCATGTTTGATAATCTTCATCTCCGATCGGCTACCGACACTGAGCACGGAGCCATCGGTAAGCGTGATCTGGAGGCGACCCTTTTCTTGTGTTTTAACGTCGTCGTTCCAGTCAACCGGGTCATTGACGACCAGTGGCAGGGTTTTGCCTTGGCGGTCAACGGTCCCATGAGGGACTTCTCTGGTGACCTTGCCGGCTTCCGCGCCGCCAGCGAGCTTGGCAAGACGCTCCTGGAGCTTCTCGCGGTCGTAATCGGAGGTGGTTTCCTCGATCTGGGCCTTGATCTGCCCAACGCGACCTTCGATGTCCTTCTTCTTGCCGGCGCCGTCGACGATCGTCGTCTTTTCCTTCTCGATCGTCACCTTCTTGGCGCGGCCGAGCATCTGGAGGGTGACGGTTTCGAGCTTGATGCCGAGGTCGTCGGAGATCACCTGGCCGCCCGTGAGGATGGCGATGTCTTCGAGCATGGCCTTGCGGCGGTCGCCGAAGCCCGGAGCCTTGACGGCGGCGATCTTCAGGCCGCCACGCAGCTTGTTGACGACGAGGGTGGCGAGAGCTTCGCCTTCGACGTCTTCAGCCACGATGAGCAGGGGCTTGCCGGTCTGCACGACAGCTTCGAGCACCGGCAGCATGGCCTGGAGGCCCGAGAGCTTCTTCTCGTGGATGAGGATATAGGGATCCTCGAGGTCCGCGATCATCTTCTCGGCATTGGTGATGAAGTAGGGCGAGAGGTAGCCGCGGTCGAACTGCATGCCTTCGACGATGTCGACTTCGGTGTCGAGGCTCTTGGCTTCTTCGACCGTGATCACGCCTTCATTGCCGACCTTCTGCATGGCCTTGGCGATTTCGCCGCCGATGAAGGCGTCGCCATTGGCCGAGATGGTGCCGACCTGGGCGATCTCGGAGGAGTTTGCGACCTTCTTGGAACGGTCGGCGATGTCCTTGACGGCAGCCTGCACGGCCATGTCGATGCCGCGCTTGAGGTCCATCGGGTTCATGCCGGCGGCAACGGCCTTGGCGCCTTCGCGAACGATCGACTGGGCCAGGACGGTAGCGGTGGTGGTGCCGTCGCCAGCGGTGTCGTTGGTCTTGGAGGCGACCTCACGAACCATCTGGGCGCCCATGTTCTCGAACTTGTCGGCAAGTTCGATTTCCTTGGCGACGGTGACGCCGTCCTTGGTGATGCGGGGGGCGCCGAACGACTTTTCGATCACGACGTTGCGGCCCTTGGGACCGAGCGTGACCTTGACGGCATTGGCGAGAATGTCCACGCCGCGCAGCATCTTGTCGCGCGCATCGGTGGAGAATTTGACTTCCTTGGCAGCCATATTGGTGTCCTCAGAGTGAAATTAGGTGAGATATGCGCCGGTTGGAGCGTCATGCCTTCAGATCGAACCGTCGAGAACCGCGCAATGCTCTTAACTGCAATGCGCTATCCGGAAGCGGGTTCGCCTGAACGCATTTTGCTTCAGGCGACGATACCCATGATGTCAAATTCCTCCATGATGAGGTAATCCTCACCATCGAGCTTGATCTCGGTGCCGGACCACTTGCCGAACAGCACGCGATCGCCAGCCTTGACGTCGAGCGGGGTCAGCTTGCCGGCCTCGTCGCGGCCACCGGGGCCAACGGCGACGATCTTGCCCTCTTGGGGCTTTTCCTTGGCCGTGTCGGGAATGATGATGCCACCCTTGGTCTTTTCTTCGGCATCGACGCGCTGTACGACCACGCGGTCGTGGAGCGGACGGAACTTCATGGCTTATTTCCTCTTGTGCACAGGCGCGGTGCTCACCAGCCGCCATCGGCTGAAGGCTGAAGGCCTACGCCTCCGTAACCCTTCGAACCACGAATCGCAAACTCATCGCTTATCATCGGAACAGACCGTTTCCCACCAGCGGCCCGTAAACTCAAACCCCGGCGCAACCGGAGGCTTTTTGAACGTCTATATACAGTCAGTACTTCTCGGAATTATTGAGGGCCTGACCGAATTTCTGCCCGTCAGTTCCACTGCACACCTTCGCCTCGCTGAAGCCGTAATGCACATCCCGCTCGACGACGCTTATTGGAAGATGTACACCATCGTCATTCAGGCCGGTGCCATCCTCGCCTTGATCCTGCTTTATCTCGAGCGCATTGTTGCCTTCGTCAAGAGTTTCCCCCGAGGCGAAAGCGGAGATCGCACTTGGATGAACCATCCCATCTCCCTAACGTTCATCGCATTCGCCTGCACCTCGGTCATTGCCCTGCCACTGCACAAGCTGAGTGAAAAGCATCTCGGCAGCGTCGCGGTCATGGCCTGGGCATTACTGCTCGGCGGCATCATCATGTGGATCATCGATGCGCGTGCCTCGCGCTACGAGCCCAACACCTTACACGTGGAAGAAATGAGTCTCGGCCAGGCCATCTGGATCGGCATTTGCCAGTCGCTCTCCGCCATCTTCCCCGGCACATCGCGCTCCATGTCTACCATCGCCGCAGCCCAGATGGTCGGCCTTGACCGCCCCTCGGCGCTCGAGTTCAGCTTCCTGCTCTCCATCCCCACCATGCTTGCGGCCACCGGTTGGGACCTGCTCAAGTCGATTCATCCCAGCCAATCAGCATTGGCCGCCGGAGCAGTCCCCGTCGCAGAAGTCCACATGAACACCCAGACACTGGATCGTGCTCGCCATCGGCTTCGTTGTTTCGTTCATCGTGGCCCTCGGCGTGGTCGAATGGTTCCTGGCCTGGGTTCGCCGCCACGGATTCACCGTCTTCGCCGTCTACCGCATCATCCTGGGAATTGTGCTTCTGATTTTTGGCAGCAGGCTCCTCGGCAGCTAACTAGCCATTCTGGAGTTTTTTGACGTTCACAATTCCTGTGATTCAGCTGACGCGCGCAGATGCGCATGGAGTTATGCGCGGCGCTTCACAGTTTCAAGGAGTCTCCGGCTATCTGCGAAGGGAGTGCGGACCTTTGCAAGAACAGCACAGCAAGGGAGAAACCATTGTGATTTCAATCCTGAAGCGTATATTGGATATTTCTCAATAACCGCTTGGATTTCCAGAAACCGACGGTGATAGTTGACCATCGCAATCTGTGCAAAATGTGGCGCAACAAAGTTCGGCGCGTTTAATCCTTGCGACCAGTGCGGACACGAGCCTCTATCCACCTTGGAAAAGTCGAAGAGCATTCTGCTGAGCGATCATCATCACACCAAAACCGAACTTGAAAAGATTGGAGAAGGGATTCGTTCCGGCAGGCCCGTGGCTTATGACCCGGCGGCCCTGGCAACCTATGAACGAACACTCGATATCATGGAATCCAATCCAGAAGCCTTGGCTTGTCCCGCATGCGGTGAGGACCTTGGTTCGCTTGACGAAATGTTGTGCCGAAAATGCAGAGAGTCTAAAGACAAATAGACGAATCTCGTTGGTTTCTTGAGACCCGGCTATCGGTTTCTGTCGGAACGGCCCCGGGTAGACCCTGAAAAACGTCCATATAGCCGGCAATGCTCTTGGATTTTCCGGGGGTGGATTCCGTGGTTCCCCCGGCCTGTTTTGCCCGGAATCGTCTCTGTGCACCGGGGATAATAAAGGCTGCTCTGGGATTTCTCGCCCGCCTTGGCGGCCTGATCGCAGTCCTTACGACGATCGCGTCGATTGCGGCTGAGCCAGCCCGTGCGGAGGCGTCCCTCAATGAAGCCCATTCCGATCATTCTGTCGCCGACGCGCAACCGGGCGCTTAACATGTTTCTCGGCCTGCTGCTGTCGCTCGTCTCCGTACTTCTGTTTCTCGCGCTCGCCACTTATCACCCTGCCGATCCGTCGATCAACACCTCCTCCGGTGCGGATCCCGCGCACGCTGTCCATAACTGGATCGGTCTCTTTGGCTCCTACCTCAGCGACGCCCTGCTTCAGGCCTTCGGCATCACCGTATTTCTCATGCCGCTCTGGATCGCAGGCCTTGGCTGGAACTGGATCCGTTCGCGCTCTGGCGGCTCAACCATCCTGCGCTGGATGGGCGCCGTCCTCACCGTCATCTTCCTCCCTGCCGTTTTCGGACTCCTCCCATGGCATTGGCACTGGATGAATGCCGTCCCCATCGAGGGAATCATGGGACGCGTAGTCGCCGGAACGCTTGCCGTTTATCTCAATACGCAGGGTGCGTGGCTGGTTGCCGCGGTATTCGCCGGCGTGGGCGTCTATTTCGCCTCCAACATCAATTTCTGGGCGCTGAAAACGCAGATTGAAGATCGCTGGCTCAACCTCGTCGCCTGGCACGATCGCTATCAGAACTGGCGCGAAGACCGTGCCGAGCGCAAGCGCGAACTGGAAGAGCGATTCGTGGAAGAGACTCAACCCGGTCCAGCGCAGCGCCTGTTTTCGGGAGCCATCGCCGGCGCACCCGAGCCTGTGGCCGACGAACCGCCTCAGCCGCGTACCAGCCGCCTGGCAGCGCTCTTTGGCATGAAAAAACGTGCGCCTGAACCTGATCCAGTCGACGAAATTCCGGCGTTCCAGCGCGCCGCGAAAACGGCGGAAGAACCTATCCCAGCACGCCGCGCGAGCATCTGGGAGCGCACCGTTGCCGACGCCGCAACACCCGTCGCCAAAGCAACGCCCACTACGCCTCCCCACCACGAAGCCCCACAGCCTGCTCCAGTATCAGCAGCACCCGCGCCACCGCGCAGCGTGATTGAAATGCGCCCGCCCGCGCAGGCAGCCCCAATTCCTGCACCAGTTCCTGCTCCAGCCCCGGCCCCCGCACCCGTTGCTCAAGGTCCGGCACCGAACAGCATCGCGATTCACGAGCGCGCCGATGCCGAGGAACGCACCGTCACCGTAGCGCCAAAGCACGTAAGCGGATTCAAGCTTCCGCCCAGCACGCTGCTCAACTCCGGCTCGGGCCCGCAGGTAGTCCGCGAAGATGAACTCCGCGACGAAGCCCGCGTACTCGTAGAAAAATGCGCGGAGTTCGACGTCACCGGCCAGGTCGTCCAGATCAACCCCGGCCCCATGGTCACCACCTACGAATTCAAGCCCGAAGCCGGCGTCAAATACAGCCGCGTCACCGGGCTGGCAGAAGATCTCTGCCTCGCCATGCGCGCCGAAAGCATCCTCATCGAGCGCATGGCCGGCAAAAGCACCGTCGGCATCCAGGTGCCAAACCACGAGCGCGAGACTATCCACCTGCGCGACGTGCTCGAATCGGAAACCTTCGCCAAGGCCAAATCGCGGCTCACCCTCGCCATGGGCAAAGACATTAACGGCCGCATCGTTACTGCCGACCTTGCTTCCATGCCCCACGTGCTGATCGCCGGTTCCACCGGCTCGGGCAAATCCGTCGCCATCAATGCGATGATCATGAGCCTGCTCTACCGCACCACTCCTTCGCAGGTCCGGCTCATTCTCGTTGATCCCAAGCGCGTTGAACTCGGCATGTACGAAGGAATCCCCCACCTGTTCACGCCCATCATTACCGAGCCCAAACTGGCGGCCAATGCGCTGCGAAACGCTGTTCGCGAAATGGAACGCCGCCTGAAACTGCTCGCCAGTCGCAGCGTGCGCAACATCGACCAGTACAACAAGCTCTTCGACGGTGCCATGCCATCGCTTTTCGACGACGGCCAGGAAGAGCAGCCCCTTCCCTACATCGTCATCATCATCGACGAGCTCGCCGACCTCATGATGCTCGACCGCGCCAACGTTGAAGAGTCCATCACCCGGCTGGCCCAGATGGCACGCGCCGTCGGCATACACCTGGTGTTGGCCACCCAGCGGCCCAGCGTCGACGTCATCACCGGCCTCATCAAGGCCAACGTCCCCACCCGCATCAGCTTCCGCCTCGCCACCAAGGTCGATTCGCGCACCATCCTTGACACCAACGGAGCCGAAGCCCTTCTGGGCCGCGGCGACATGCTCTTCCTGCCCCCGGGAACCAGCCGCCTCATGCGCCTCCACGCCCCCTACGTCAGCGAAAAAGAGACCGCCGCCGTGGTCGCCTTCTGGAAAGACCAGGGACAGGCCGAATACGTCCAGGGCTTCCTGGAGGCGCCGAGGGAAGAAAACAAGACCATGGAGGGCTCCAGCAACGATGGCGACGATAACGACCCCATGTTCGACGACGCAGTACGTTTGGTTTTTGAATTTGGAAAAGCCTCTACTTCTCTGCTCCAACGTCGCCTTAGAATTGGCTATGGCCGCGCCGCCCATCTGATTGACCTGATGGAGCGTGACGGCCTGGTCGGACAGGCAGACGGTTCCCGCCCCCGTGAACTGCTCAAGGCACCGGGCTGGCTCCATGAAATCGGCGTTGCAGACGAATAAAAACCAGAACGAGACGAGCCAACAGAAAGAGAAAAATGCTCGGTATAGGCGAAAAGCACGAACTTCCTACCATCCTGCTGATTGACGACGATCTCGTCAGCCGCGAGGTAATCGCAACCGTCCTCACCATGCACGGGCACATGGTGCACAGCGCGGAGGATGGAAACCAGGCTCTGCAGATGCTCGAAGCGGGCGAGGTGAAACCCGGCTTGGTACTGTTGGATACGCAGTTACCAGGCCTTAGCGGCTCGGAACTGATCGCGAAGTTTCGCCAGTTTGGCCAGGACGAGATCATCCTCATCAGTGGCACCACTCCGCCCGACGACCTCATCGCGGCAGCGGACGGCTTTTTGCTGAAGCCGTTTTCTCCCGAAGATCTACAGAAACTGCTCAGCCAGCACAATCCCAAGATTGACCAGCCGGAGATCGCTGACGCTGACGAACTGGTCATCAACCCCGCCACGCTCGCCCAGTTCCGCCAACTCATGACCGAGTCCACGGTTCGCGAGATCTATACCGCCGTGGTGACCGATCTGCACAAGCGCCTCGAAGCGCTGGAGAAAGCTATATCCACCGGCAACAGAGAAGAGGTTCGCCGCATTGGGCATGCCATCAAGGGCGGTTGCGGGATGGCTGGCTGCATGCAGGCAGCCCGCCTGGGAGCGATCTTCGAGAACAGGAGTGACCAATTGGATAACTGCAAGGATGCACTACAAGAGTTGTATTCGGCTACGCAGAGGCTGGAGCGTATGCTTGAAAAGGAATTTCCTGCGTAGTTTTCCCTCGTTCTTGCTTAGGTTGCAGCAGGATTGCAAGTATCTTGTTGAATGCGGGCGGCTTCGGCTTTCTGCAAGTTAGTCCGGCTTTCGGAGGTATAGGGCTCTCGTGGAACAACAACCGATCCGCATTGTATTGGCTGATGATCATCCTGTCGTTCGCATCGGCGTGCGCAACATGCTCAACGAGCGTGATGGCTTTGAAGTAGTAGGCGAAGCCGACGACGGCGATGAGGCCATCACCCAGACTCTGGAGAAGACTCCGGACATCCTTCTGCTCGATGTCCAGATGCCGCGCCTTCCCGGCCTCGAAGCCATGCGCGCCATTATGAACGGTTCACCTACCGTCAAGATCATCCTCCTCACCTCCACCATCACCACCCAGCAGATTATTGAGGCGCTGCACATCGGCGCCCGCGGAATCGTATTGAAGGACGCCCTGGCCGGCGCACTCCATACCTCCATCCGCACCGTCTTTGCCGGTGACTATTGGATCGGTGGCAAGCGCGTGGTCAACCTGGTCTCCGCGCTGCACGACTTGATGCGCCAGGCTCAGCCGCCACAGCGTAAAACCTACGGCCTCACCCCTCGCGAACTCGACGTTGTGGGTTGCATCGTTGAAGGCTGCAGCAACCGCGACATCGCCAAGCAGTTCACCCTCAGCGAGGAAACCGTGAAGCGCCACCTGTCGAACATCTTCGACAAAACCGGCGTTTCCACGCGTCTCGAACTGGCCCTGTTCGCGATAGCCCACCAGTTGGTAACGCCGCAGCAGTAAATCCGGCCTTTCGCGTTTGGAAGCTGAAACAGCGGCGAAGACACGTCAGCGGGAAGAGTTAACCTCCCGCCTCGATCTGGTGTGATCCAAATCACGATCTCAAACTGGGTTTTGTGTCACCATCCAGGAAATTGAACGTGGGCATCCAGCCCATGTGATTGGCTCGCCACACCGCGAGCCACCCTTGGATGAGGGATTCTCCAGGGGACACGAGCCCGCTCTTGAGCTTCGAGAGCAGCCCGGCGCATTGCAATCAACGATCGAGGCACCGCCGTACCGCCCTCCGAAGTCCGAGCCGAAAGGCCCTGACAAGTGATCGATCATTCAGCATCTCAGCTTTTGTCCACGGATACTGTGCTCGCCTGCCTTCGTAGCACGGTACAGCGCATGGCACAATCCGAACACCCTGAAAAACTAACAATCCTCAAGCACCTTCTTCTCGAACGCATCAGCGAACTCGAAGCAGAAGCCGCTCAAAAACCGCCTTTCGATTCCTAGCGTGAATTGCGATCACTCACATTTTGCGTTGCATGCATATCGAAATCAATTTCTCATCGGTGGCTAACTCGGCAGAAAGCTAGTGGTTTTGCTAGTTTTCCTCTCTATGATCCTTCTGTAATGCTGCTGAAGATGTCGAAACCAAAAGTCCAAGTTCAGGTATTAGAAACAGAAAATGACTCCTTTAGAAATCGAGTATTCCCCTCTCGATTTCGTCGCCAATAGCGCCGTTAACACATGATGAAATGGTGAGCTATGACGTTTACACGAGACCAGGTCAGGATGTCAGGGACTCTGCACGGCCGCAACCAGAAGGCGGATTGTACGCTGTCTGCAGTAAGAGTAGCTTTGCCCGGTACGAGGCTCTACAAGGACTGCGAATATGTAGTTGAGTGGGTCTCAAAGGCGCTTCCCTTGGGCACCTACAGGCTGGCAGTGGAAGGCAAGATCGTCAACATGTTCCACTCAACGGACGGTTGGCATGCGATTCAGCGTCCATCCAGCATCCCCGCCTCGCGCAAGAGTCTAAAAAGTTTCGGAATCTGAATCCGCTCCACCAAATCTGTGGGGTACGGGAAAATCATTCCTTACGCTTCGCCGCCTTGGGTATGAAGTATCCGCGTCTCGCCTGCACCTCCATCCCCTTTCGATCCACCTTCACTTCGAGGCGATGATAGCTGCCGTTTGCCTTCACGCCACCAAGAGGAAGCTCGAGCATGTAGACGACTTCGGGTGCCTCCGTGATCGCCTTGAATCCCGCGTCCAGGTCGTTGCTGTTGTGGAAGAACCTGCCGCCTGTTCCGTCGGCGAGTTCCCCCATCGAGTTCTCGGCCAGCTTCACGGAGCTTCGACGGTACTCTTCTACCTGTCCCGGACTCCTTCCTCGCGCGTCGTCGCTGGCGGTTATTGAACCGATGTAAAGGCCACGTGCATCAATCGCGTTGATGGTGACGTTGGCGCGCACGGCGAGATCGATCAACTGCGACTCCGCGTTGCGTGCCTCCTCCTCGATCGGAAGAAAGCCATCGGAAACCAGAAGAAGAGAGCGCTGTCCCGGAAGCGTAGCCATTCTGCGCACAATTTCTCTGAGGTTTGCATAGGTGACCATAATGTCTTGCTTGCCAAGGTTCAATGCATGCATGGCCGCCGAATCAGCCAGCCTCTCCGCCAAGTTTTCAGGTGTCTTCGGATTACAAACCGTCATTATTTGACCTATGACGTCCTGGAGTGCCTCAGGGTCGCGCTTGTTTTCGATGAGATCCGCCTGATAGTAGTCAACGTGTGGACAGTCGGCCGTGTCAGTTCGGTAGATGCCCTCTGGCCGCAGGCCCATGATCGCATTCTGCAACTTCGCACGATCGCGCGTCAGACCACTGTTAATCTTTCCGGAAGTCGACACTACAGCCGCGACATCCGAGCCGCTTAACATCCCGTCCAATGCATTCGAAGCCGCCTTCTGCACGTACGTCACATCCCCGTAGGTCAGGTGCAGATCGTCGAACAGAAGCACCGTGATGTGTTCCGGCAGGACGGGCAATTGCGACACCGCATTGCCCTGGGCCGGCGCCTGCTGATCGTCCTTGGCGGCGATCGCGGTCTCGCTTTTCACTGAAGCGCGCGTCTCTACGGTGAATGCAGAGATCGATCGCGGCTTGCCCTCGTCGAATACTTGGAAGTCTTCTTTCTTCAGATCTGCGACAGTGCGGCCCTGCTTGTTGCGCACCACGACGGGCACCAAAACCCGATTGACGTTTATTTCGATCGGAGGAGCACTGAACTGCGTTTCTTCTTTCGAAGAAGGAGACACGGGCGTAGTCGAAGATGGTTGTGGTTGACTGGTAGTGCTCGTCGCATCAGACGGCGCGGCAAGTGGGACTGCGGCGGGTCGCTCATCGGAGAGCGAGGCGGTTGTCCCACTTGGCGCTTTCGGTTCAGACGTCTCCACCTTCTCCGCGGCCGTAGTCGCCGGAGCATTTGACGGCAGATTGACAGATGGGTTTGCTGCGGTTTCGGAATGCGATCCCTGTCCGGCAGCAGGGGAAGACTGATCATTCAGGGCGCTAGCCGCAGTCGGTGCTGGCGACACTACTGATGCCGTGGACTGCTCATCGAGAATCCGCGATGTAGAACCGAACATGTGATAGTCGGCGAACAGGTTTTCATTCAACCACTCAGTCGCAGCGCCGCTCAAGGTTGCGTTGACCGTGACCGGCGCAGAGGAGAGCGCCAGGCTTCGCACAGGGCATATCACCGTTCTGTCTGCTATTGGAACCGGGCCATAGTCCACCAGAATCGCACCACGTTCAATGGTCGAGTTCCCCTTCAAATCGGCCACCAGCGTCACGCGAAGGATTGTCCCCGAAGCTGGATCGATCCACAGAGATCCTTGATAGCCAGGTTTGGTGCGAACTATCGCGGTCGTTATCGTCGCAACCACACCCCCGGCGCGAGCCCACCGATTTGAACCAGTGTTGTGCTGATTTTGTTCAACGGGAGTATCGATTTCGAAATGCGACGCAGTCTTGGGGACCTCATAGTGAAACACTCCCACCACACCCGCGGGAGTCTGTTCCCAATGGCTCCACGTCGTCTTCCCTTGACTGGAATCGCTCAGAATGATCAGGAGTGTCGATCCGAATTCGCCCCAGGTCACGAGTCCGCCCTGCGCGGGTGATGATGCGGCCACAGTGCGTGTCGATGGATTAGCCTTCTCGTTCCGAACGGAGACTTCCGCCTTCGATGAGCCAATCAAGTGCAGCCCGATTCGCTGGAGATACCCTCCCTTCGTCACTTCCTGTGGACTGTCGTCGAAGCTGTAGGTGGTTCGCGCAGCGAGCAGGTTGGGTAAATTAGGCAATGTCTCCACCGCAAACCTTTTCGCAGCCTCGAGCAAATGCTGTTGCGTGGCTGCGTCGGGCGTAGGCGTTGCGGGCAATTCGTTCGCAGGCGGATCTAGAAAAGACGACCTGTCTGCCAGCAGAAGCAATGCCATTGCAGGTTGGGAACCGCTTGCGAACTGTTTGCTCAATTGGCCCAGCGTTAAGTCGGTAAGTCGCTCCGAAAGTTCTACGTCACTGATCCTTCGCGCAATCTCAATATCCGACTTGTGCGCGGACCTCTCCGCGCCTAACATCTGCTCGAATTGCACAACGGTCATTCGTTTTGTTGCCCATAATGGGAGTGCCACCATGGGCAGAATCACCGGAATGAGGAGCCACCGGAACACGCAACTCCACTTCACAAAACACCGCGCGTGAGTCGAAGAAATCTGCAATCAAAAAAGCATACGCTTAATCCCATCGAGGCTGCCGTTCGACCGCCGCCGAAGTGCGGATACGGAGCCTACGCAAAAAATCCCGGCACCCAAACTAGCCATTCGCCCGTAACTCCTTTGCTGAGAGTATTTTGCGGGATAACTTCAATGTTAAGAGTAATTTACGCTAATGCCCTCCACAGTAACCCCATAAGATTGAATATTTTAGATCCAGAAACTGCAAAAAAGTTCCAGCGGCGCCGCTCGGCACATAGAGCGCCTGTGCAAAACCCCGGGTGAAGACTTGTCAAAGGGAAGAGTTGCCCACCATCCACTCGCAACAGACCATGCAGCTGCATCAGGCAGTGTCCCAACGAATACCAAATCAACAGGTCTTGTAACAAGGGCACGGCTTCAGCCGGGCCGAAAAAGCAAAAAAATGATCGAGGGCTTTAGCTGTGAAGTTTCAATAGGTTGTTGTCCATTCGATCGAAAGTTTTCCTCCGCCTAAACGTCCAGAAACTGCTTAGCCAGCCGATCCAGCAACGCATCCGTCCCATCGCAAACCCCCGTGTGCACCGGCGACGGCTGAATGATCGTACTCCGCGGCGAAATGATCCAATGAAATCGTTCCCGCTGCGAAAGCTTTGCAATCGGCCCTGCCGCTGGATCGCCCTCACAAATGCGACGCACCGCTTCCAGATGTTCCTGTGCAAGTTCGACATCCGCATCCGGCCACAACGCCTTCAGCCGCTCCGCATCCAGTCGAATCCGCGCCGCGAGATATTTCTTCTCAAGACAGAAAGCAACAACCCCCGCGTTGATGAACTCCTGCCGCTCCACGCGCGGCACAACGCGCAAAATCGCGTAATCAAACGAGGCGGGACTGGGCACGGATCGCCTCCTCTTCAAAGACTGTTGAACCTTCAAGTCTGCGCGTGAAGAACTCCAGATATCCGGCTCGCCTCTCCGCCGCGTTGACGCCGCCGGGGATCGCCTCAAGCCACGTCTCCGGCACCATCTCCACGATTTCGCGGAGTACCGGCTCCGTCAGCCGCACGTGAGCCATCTTTGCAGCCTGCGCAATCTCGGTGGCCCAGGGCAGCAATATGTGCTGCTCGATCTCCGCAAATGGCGCGCTAATTTTCTTCTCGCGCGAAGGCCAATCATGATGAAAAAACAATGCAGCTCCATGATCGATTGGATAAAGCTTGCGGTGCCATACCAGCAGGTTGGCATTGCGCGGCGTGCGGTCGATATTCTGCGTATAGGCGTCGAACCACACCATCATCGAAGCCTCATCTGCAGGAGCCTTATCCCGTGCCGCTGGATCGAACATGGTCGACCCGGGCAGATAATCAAGCGCCAGGTTCATCCCTGTACTCGCCTTCAGCAGTTGGCGAATCTCATAGTCCGGCTCGTTGCGACCGAGCGCCGCGTCAATCTCCATGAACACAATCTCCGGGACCCGCAGCCCCAGAGCTCGTCCGATCTCGCCCGCCAGCAACTCGGCAATCAGCGCCAGGATCCCCTGCCCCGCCCCTCTGAATTTGACGACATACAAACCTAGGTCATCGGCTTCCACAATCGCAGGCAGTGATCCGCCTTCACGCAGGGGAACAACATAACGCGTCGCCATGGCCGTTCGCAGCATCGAAGATCCAGTCTATCGCGCGTTATCCCGCAGGGCGCTTGCGGCTGCACCGCACTCAAGTGACAAGATGGTGCTGGGAGTCAAGAAATGAGAATTGGTTTTCTGGGATTGGGCAACATGGGGACACCAATGGCATTGCGCCTGCTCGCGGCGGGCCATGAATTGTCGGTGTGGAATCGGACTGAAGGACGGACTGAGCCTCTTGCGCGCGAAGGTGCAATCGTCGCCGGAACCCCGGCAGAAGCTGAGCTTGGCGCCGACGCCGTGATCACAATGCTTTTCGATGATCATGCGAACGAAGAGGTGCTTTTCGGCGCAAACGGCCTGCTTGACGCGCTTTCACCCGGTGCGCTTCACATCTCTTGCAGCACCATCAGCGTCGCACTCAGTGAAAAGCTGACAGCCGAGCACGCGCGTCGCGGCCAAAGATTCGTTGCCGCACCGGTCTTTGGCCGGCCCAATGTGGCCGAGGCTGGAAAGCTCTGGATTGTGATGGCAGGCAACGATGACGCGGTTGCGACTGCGCGGCCTTTGCTCGAGCCGCTCTCGCGCGGCATCTCCGTCGTCGGCTCCGAGCCTCGCCAGGCTCACGCCGTCAAACTCGGAGGCAATTTCCTCATCAGCACTATGATTCAGTCGCTGAGCGAATCCTTCGTTTTTGCCGAATCGCAAGGGATCGCGCCGGCGGCCTTTCTAGAGGCCGTCAATAGTGCGCTTTTCCAGTCGCCGTTCTATGCCGCTTACGGCAACGTCATGCTCAACCCGCCAGAACACGCCGGAGCGAGCATCGATCTCGGCGCCAAGGATACGCGTCTCCTGCGCCAGGCCGCCGCCAGCCGCAACACCCGCCTGACTCTCGCCGACAATCTCGCCGGGGTCTTTGAGGAGGCCAGACAGGCCGGTCTCGCCAATGAGGACTGGGCCGTAGGCCAATACCGCATCGCCCAACGCCGTGGCATTCTCAAACCCTGAAAACTTATCGGGTATCATCCTGAGCGGAGCAGGTTGGGGCCCCGTGAACGCACAGCGTTCGTGGGGTAAGCGGAGCCAAGGATCTCCTTTTGGCTTCACCCGTCAATTCGCGATGCTATAGCGGCGATTCTCGCCGTCCGTAACAGCCGTCACCACTACAGGCACCAGAATTAGCTAGGATATTTTTATGAGCCTCAAGGGAAAGATCGTCTTCATTACTGGAGCCAGCGCCGGCATCGGCGCCGCCACTGCCCTCGCCTTCGCAGCTGAAGGAGCCCGCCTGCTTCTCGCCGCCCGCCGTGCTGGCCGCCTCGCCGAAGTCGCATCGCGCGCCCTGGAGCGGGGCGCTCCCTCCGTCCACTCCATCGATCTCGATGTGCGCGACCATCGTGCTGTGCAGAATGCTATCGACGGGCTCCCCCCCGAGTGGTCCGAGATCGATATCCTGGTCAATAACGCCGGGCTGAGCCGCGGTCTCGACAAGCTGTACATGGGCAGAATCGAAGACTGGGACGAAATGATCGACACCAACGTCAAAGGGCTCCTTTACGTCACTCGCTCCGTTGTCCCGGGAATGGTGGTGCGCGGCCGGGGCCACGTCATCAGCCTCGGCTCAACCGCCGGAGAGCTCGCCTATCCCAATGGAGCGGTTTATTGCGGGACCAAAGCAGCTGAGCGCCTGATTAACGACGGTCTCCGCCAGGATGTGCTTGGAACACCCATCCGCGTAACCAGTGTCGATCCCGGCATGGTCGAGACCGATTTCAGCCTCGTCCGTTTTCGCGGAGACACCGAGCGCGCCGCCAAGGTCTACAAGGGAGTAAAACCCCTTACACCCGAAGACATCGCCGAAGTCATCGTCTGGGCCGCCAGCCGCCCCGACCACGTCAACATCGCCCGCGTCCTGTTGACCCCAGTCCAGCAGGCAAACTCAATCCTCTTCCATCGCAACGAGTAGTCGGACACATCCATGAAACGCTGACCCAACCGGCCTTTGCGTCAGAAAGCGGCCCTGAGCCAAGCGGCTTTGGACCCCGTGAACGACAAGGTCGTTCATGGGGTAAGCGGAGCGAAGGACCTGCCCTGAAAATTCAGCGATCAACGGCGACCCGGAAACCAAGTTCCCGGAGGGAACGCATGAAAATAGCCCAGGGTGGAGCGCAGCGGAACCCTGGGATAGCCGTCAAGAAGATTTCAGTCCCGGAGGGACGTCGGAACCCAGCCGCATTTTCATGGCCTTGGATGGCGCAACGCGACATGTATGACCGCTGCCCCTTGACCTCATGCTAATCCAACGCTCTTCAATTCGAAGCGCAAGATCACACGCGCTGATCCGTCAACCAAATATCGATTGACCAGCCCCCGTCCCCGTCCTACTCCAACGCCGAAATCTGCGCTTCAATCTCCGACAACGCTGCCGACAGAGCTTGCCTCCGCGCCGGGTTCGATGTCCGCTGCGAAAGAATATTCTCGCGTTGAAGGTTCAATGCCTGTTTGCGCCGTTCGCTGGCTGCTCGCTGGTCAGCGGCTACTCGCCGTTCTGCTTCTGTCATCAGGGCCTCACCGGGACGCGGGGGCTTTTCCTCGGTGGCACTTGCCATCTGTTCTTCCACCGATTTACTTTCCCATCCGCGCGCCATATCTTCATTTTACGGGCGCATGCAAATATTCGTACCGCAATGGCACGCATCCAATCAGATTTGCAACATCCATCACTGGAGATTTCCCCATGCGCGTCGCCCAGATTTCTTCGTTTGGCATTGATTCCCTTGAGCTTGTAGATCGCCCGACGCCGCAGCCCGGGCCCGGCGAAGTTCTGATTAAAATTCGCGCTGTCTCACTCAATTATCGCGACCTGATGATGGTCAAAGGCTCCTACAACCCCAAACTCCGCCTCCCCCGAATCCCCTGTTCCGACGGGGCGGGAGAAATCGCCGCCATTGGTGAAGGCGTCAAAGCATGGAAGCCCGGCGATCGCGTCTGTGGCTGCTTCTTTCAAAACTGGTTCGACGAGCCTCCCACGCCCATCAAGGTAAAAGGCGCGCTCGGCGGCGACATCGATGGAATGCTCGCTGAGTATGTGCTGCTCAAGGAGTCCGGTGTCGTCCGCATTCCTGACCATCTCACCTTTGAAGAAGCAGCCACCCTCCCCTGTGCTGCCCTCACTGCCTGGCGCGCTATCGCCGCTGCCAACATTCAAGCCAACTCCACCGTCCTCATCCAAGGCACCGGCGGAGTCTCCATCTTTGCGCTGCAATTCGCCAAACTTAAAGGTGCACGTGTGCTCGGCATCTCCTCAAGCGATGCCAAACTGCAACGCGCCTGTTCTCTCGGACTCGACAAGGGCCTTGACTACGGCGAAACCTCCGAGTGGGACCGCTGGGTCATGGAACAAACCAACGGTGAAGGTGTTGACCTGGTAGTCGAAGTCGGCGGCGTAGGCACCCTGCCGCGCTCCCTCCGTGCCGTAAAAATGGGCGGTGTCATCGCCCAGATCGGGGTCCTCTCCGGTCCTGCCGAGACCATCCCCATTCCGATGATCCTGCACAAGCAGGTTCACATCCAGGGCATCTACGTCGGCTCGCGCCATCACTTCGAAGAAATGAACAACGACATCGCATCCGCAGGCCTTCGCCCCGTCTTCGAGACCCGCGATTGGACCAAAGCCCGAGAAGCCTTCCACGAAATGGAATCCGCCACCCACTTCGGCAAGCTGGTTCTGACCGTCCAATGACACCCAGTCCCTCATCGTCAAAGCCGCCAGAAGTCTCCGTTCATGGTTTAGATTAGTAATCAGCTCACGCGATGTTCATCGATTCCAGGCATCAAAAGTCGCGGGCCGAGGCATCATGCGTGACGACGTAATCCGCTTGGTAGAGACCTATATCGACGCAGTTCGCAGAAACGACGCGGATGCTCTTCCTCTCCATGCTGAAGTCGTTTTTGAGGGACCGCTCGGCACTTATCGGGGACTCGCCGCGTTCAAAAAAGGCCTGGCGGACTTCGTTGCAATTCTAAAGAACATCGATGTGGTGCTTCTCATCGCCGACGATAAGTCCTGTGCCGCAGAGCTCAAGCTCGAAACAATCTTCGGCATCATTCCGTTCGTCGAACGATTTCAAATTGTTGACGGAAAAATCGCTCACATACGCGCGTACTACGATCCGCGTCCGATTCTGGAATATGCGAACCGTTCCGCTGTCGAATCTCACCTGATCAATTGAAGCCGAGCACAGGATGCGGCGTGTAAGGCTCTTCCAACGCCGCAATCTCCTCCGCTGTCAATTTCACCGACAACGCTGCAACGGCATCCACCAGATGATGCGGCTTAGTCGCACCCACGATCGGCGCCGTGACCACCGGCTTACTCAACAGCCACGCCAGCGCCACCTGCGCCCGCGGCACTTCACGCTTCTCCGCAATCTCTCCAAGCCGGTCGACAACCTTTCGGTCGTCCTCCTCGGTTCGCGCATACATCGTATTGCCAAACCGATCCGTCTCTGAGCGTTTTGTACGTCTCCGCAGCCCACGCCCGCGTCAATCGCCCACGCGCCAGCGGACTCCACGGGATTACCGCAATTTCCTCTTCAGCGCATAGCCCCATCATCTCCCGCTCTTCTTCGCGATAGAGCAGGTTGTAGTGGTTCTGCATACTCACAAACCGCGTCCACCCATTCAGCTTCGCCAGATACAGCGCCTTCGCAAACTGCCACGCATACATCGACGACGCTCCGATATAGCGCACCTTGCCCGCCTTCACCACATCGTGCAGCGCCTCAAGTGTCTCCTCAATCGGTGTCTCATAATCCCAGCGATGAATCTGGTAGAGATCCACGTAATCCGTGCCCAGCCTGCTAAGACTTTGATCAAGCTCATAGAGGATTTCCTTTCGCGAGAGCCCTCGCCCGTTCGGCTCATCGCGCATTACACCGTGCACCTTCGTCGCAATCACCACGGCCTCGCGCCGCGTGTTCGCTTTCAGAAAGTTGCCAACCACCCTCTCACTGTCGCCGCTCGAATAGACATTCGCCGTATCAAAGAAGTTGATTCCCAAGTCCAGCGCCTGTCGTAAAAACGGCTGGCTCTCCTCTTCATTCAGCGCCCAAAGGTGCCGACCGCCTTTCAGTTCGCCGGGCGCCGGCGGCTTGCCATAAGTCATGCAGCCCAGACAGATGCGCGATACCTTCAGACCGGTCCTGCCAAGATTCAAATATTCCATCTCGATCCTCTAATTTCGATTTGATTCGTTCCGCCTGCGGAAGCTACGAGAATTCATGCAATCGGCGCTACCGGCGGTTCGGCGAGGAACTGCTCGTAGATGGCCAGTGTTTCTGCATTGAAACACACGAAGCGCACCACCTCGACGCCGCTCTTCTCGACAAATTCCCTTACCGTGTCGATGGCAATGCGCGCCGCGCGTTTAGGCGGAAAGTGATACACCCCTGTGCTGATCGCAGGAAAAGCAATAGACCGCGCGTGGTGCGCTTTTGCCAGTTCAAGACATCGTTTGTAGCAGCTTGCCAATAGATCGTCTTCTTCTTGTCCACCACCCTGCCAGACTGGACCCACCGCATGAAATACCCACTTGGCCGGCAAATGAAATCCAGGAGTTGCCTTCGCATCGCCGGTCTTGCAGCCGCCCAGCTTCCTGCACTCCGCCAGCAGTTCCGGTCCGGCCGCGCGATGAATCGCACCATCCACGCCGCCACCGCCCAGCAGCGATGTATTGGCCGCGTTCACAATCGCATCCACTCTGAACGTTGTAATGTCGCCCTGGACAGCAATCAGTTCTGCCATTCCATTTAGCTCCCGGACTTCCGCTTTGACGATACATCACTGTCCTGGGATGTCCGGGGCGAACTAGAGCGCGGGCGCTTTGAGGATGGTCAGTCGATCTACTGCACGATATACATCACCGAAGTGCTCGACATGTGTAACGTCCCCTTGGGAGCAAAGGGAATGTTATAGGGGAAGACATAATTCACTACGATCTGCACACGGCTGCCGGGGTTTTCGTTTCCATCTGGATATGTCGTAGCAGCGCTCATTGTGCCGCCGCCAAGATTCGGCCAACCCAAGCTGCGTGACCACGCTGTTCATGGTAGATGCGGATACCGTACAAGATGCGCTCGTACCCGTTTGGCATGTCGATCCACGGACGATTGCATACCGCGTACCCTCGCGCGCCGACTCCGAGATCATGCAATACGTGTAGATACGCCAGGCAAATCTCGATCATTGTGAAGATGAATGCTGCAATGATCGGCAGAGCCAACGCAATCTCGACGACAGCCTGTCCGCTCTCATTCTTTTTCCGCGCGGCAAGCCTGGAAGGATATCTTCTGCCCTGTAAATACAGGGAAATGTTTCGCAACCGGTCAGGAATTCGCATCGTTACTCCTGAACTTCCATCACCGACGACCCGCTCATCGTCCAGGTCTTCGGGCAATCCAGGGAACTGCATCGGCGGGGTGACACTGACATTCGACACCACTTTGATGAATTGGAGATAGTGATTGCTCGCGTTTGCCGGGCATGCAGCAGCCGCCGCGCTTTGGGTTGTATACTGCGTCCCATCCACGGTGTTGGAGCATGCATAGTAGCTGGTCGGCGTCACTGTCACGCTGGTCCCAAAATCGGCCGCCTCTGCTTGCGCAGCCTTCTGAATCCCTGCGGTATCCGCTGCGAAGGTCGAGCTGATCATGCCGTACATGGCGCCCGCATGCGCGCAATTAGACAACTCAATCGAGTCGTAAATCACACTCGCTAGTTCCGAGCCGCCCACCAGCAGCGGCATTGCGAAGATTCCAAAGGTCAGTGCGAGTTCGAGCGCTGCGTTCCCGGCATCATCCGCAAACCGCTTGCGAATCCAGGTGATCGACAGACCGATGATTTGAGAGATTTCAGCGTCATATCTCTATCTCCTCATTCCGCTAGTTTGGCCACAGATAGGTTTAGAGTCCCCAAGGCCGATGTTGCATAACTGTTCAGCGTGGCTCCGCCGGCCATGGAAAGCGTTTGTGCCACAAAGTCCATGTTCATGGTTGTGCCGGTCCCGTTATTCAAGGTCACCGCGGCGTTCGGCGCATACACCAGCCCGGAGTAGTTGGAAGTCGATCCGCCCTGAATCGTGACGGTGCTGCCCATCGCGTAGAAGAGCGTCTGGGGAACACCGTTTACTGTCGGTGCGGAGAGGTTTGCCGTCACGCCGTTCGCAATGTTGACAGTTCCGCCGACATACATCTGTATGCCGTTCCCGGTAACCGGCGCACCACCCCCGGTGTTGAAGTTGCCCTGGATGTAATAGGTATACCCCGGCGAAAGGGTCACAGAAGCTGACTGGCTCGTATCCAGGCTCGTATAGCACACCGTATTGCTCATCGTGGTCTCACCCGCCAACGGCAGAGTGTAGACACCGGTGTAGTTGTTCGCAGCCGTCCAGCCCTGGATCGGATTGCTGTAACAGGGAAGCCCGCTGGGAAGGGTCGGGACCGTAAGCACCGGCTTACACTGCGTTGTAATCCCCTGGATGATCTTGGTAGACGAGGTGATCAGGCCGTTGTTATTGATGTTGCCGTTGTTGTTCCAGGCGCTTGAGACCGTGCCCAGCGATAGGGCATTCAGAGTCGCGCTGCCCACCACTCCTACTGCATTGCTACCGCTCGAGTCCACGGTTACTCCGCATTGATTGGCATTGAGCCCGGCATTGTTGCTCATGCCCAGACCCTGTCCCGTGGGCGCCTCGAGACAAATGCAGGTGGGGCTGGTCATTCCGCCTCCGGCGACCGCCCGGGCGGCAATAGTCATGCTGGTCGCTCGGCGCTCAAAGACGGATAGAAAAAATGTCGGGATCGGCTTGGAAACGTCCGCCTCAATGTAAGTTGAAGCTCCCGAATAGTTGCCGCTTGTTGGAGTCTTGAGCGTGACTGTAGCCGGATTCACAGAAGCACTTGGATCAAACCCATTCATCCGCGCCATCGCATTGGCGACCGTCTGCTCGTTTGCGGTGTTCCCCGAACTCGATTCCTCGGCGGCGGCCACAGCGGCTGCGTCTGCAGCGGCCTGCGCCATCCGTTTTTCATGGAAGAGATACCCCACGTCAAGCCCGAGCGCCAGAAATCCCAGCAGGAACAGCGCGATGAAGACGCTTACAACCATCGTGGCTTGTCCGCGCTCATCGACGATGAGGCGTTGACTCTCACTACGTACAAGCTGGCCAAAAGTTTCTATGCTGTAAACTAGGCGGCCCCGAATCGTCGCGATCAATTGACCTAAAGCATTTTCTTTCAGCATGTTGCCCCATAGGTAACCTTAAATCTACACATAGGTAATCAGTAGGATTATCGTATGGTACTTAAGATAATTTGAAGATGACACTTTTGAGGGAGACAGAGTTCCTCATAGGTAACACCCAGATCACTCCCCTACTGGAGCTTCACGGAGAAACGCAGATCTCCTGCGAATGCAGTAACCTGCGCGGCAGCAGGTTACGATTCGGACAATATATGCCATAGGCATAGCCCGGTTTCTACCAGAAAGCGCTAACCTTGAATCTGCATTCCCGTCGAAGCGACGGACCTCATTGCGATCCGAAGGAAGACTGCGCATTTGCTGCCTGACGCACAAACCATATCTTCTCAGCCATTTCCGTGTGATTCCGCGCCCCCGCGCGTCCGCAGACTTGGGCTGAAGTTGGTTTCTGCCTTCCTGGCATCAGGAGCAGCCGTCCTGGCTGGCTGTGGAGCAGGCCCCGTTACCGCTTCGTCTGCCAATGCGGCATTTTCCGTATCGCCCGGCTCGGCCCTGATCGATACCAATTGCACCGGCTGCAACTCCGTCAATGCCCATGCCAGTCCGGTCCATCAATTCTCCGCGACGCTCAACGGTGGAGGCTTGGCCCCCGTATCCTGGACCGTAACTGGCGGAGATCCTGCAGCAGGACCTGGCCATATCACGGCTGAAGGTCAATACACACCGCCGAACTATCTTAGTTCCGACCACGCCCAGATTATGGTCACCGCGGCGCTTAAGTCCGATCCGACCATCCGTGCCACTTCCGTTCTCACACTCGCGCCTGGGTTTCTACAGCCCCTCACACCCGAGAATGCCGCAACAGGCGCCGGCGGTTCCGTTACCGTAACTGGCTACCTCGCCGAAGCAGGTGGTGCCGGCGAAATTCACTTTGCGCTCTCCGATAACCAGTCCGGCAACAGCGGCGGCGAAGGTTCGTTGAGCGCCACCTCTTGCCAGCATCCCCGGCACGCCTTCACCACCTGTTCTGCCACCTACACCGCACCGCTCACTGTTACATCCACCGGCGTCACCTACGTGGTGGCAACACTTCCCGGATCGGCCGCGAAAATCGAGACTGCGATTCTCCTTAATGCGCCCGGCGTTTCCAGCAATCCCGCCACTCACCAGGACGCCCTGTCTGCACCCATGCTTCTGGGAAGCTCAGGGGGAAATAACAACGACTTCGACGAAAAAGCCAACACCATCCTCGACTGCTGCAGCGGCACCCTTGGCGCCCTCGTGCAGGATGGGAGTGGCCGCCAATATTTGCTGAGCAACAATCACGTCCTGGCGCGCAGCGATCATGCCGCCGTCGGCGACACCATCGTCCAACCCGGCCTTATCGATAACAATTGCACTCCCAACGGCGATGGCGCGGGCACCGTGCCCGTTGCGGCGCTCACCGCTTGGCTGCCTCTGCGCGCGCCGCAAACCAACGTTGATGCCGCCATAGCGCAGGTTGCCTCCCACACTGTTGATGCCACCGGCAGCATCCTGGAACTCGGAGCGCGCCAACCCGACGGCTCGCTTGCTGCTGCACCTCCCGGCATTTCGTCCACCAGCGGCAAAGGCGAAAGCGCAACCCTGCAGTTGCGTGTTGCCAAAAGCGGCCGCACCACCGGCCTCACATGCGGTCGTGTCACAGCGTTTGATCTTGATGTCGCCGTCGACTACTACCGCGACTGTGCTGAAACCAAACCGTACATCACCAAGACATTCACGAATCAGATTTCTATCAGCGGAGATCACTTCGGCGATGCAGGAGATTCCGGGGCCCTCATTGTCGACACCGCCAACGCTGAGCCCGTTGGGATGTTCTTTGCAGGTGGCATTGACGCCTCTGGAGTAAGCCACGGCATCGCCAACCCGGCGCCCGACGTGTTGAATGCCTTGAGTACACAACTACCGGGGGACACCAGCTTCTCTTTCGTCGGAACTGCAGACCACGAGGTCAGTTGTCTCAATTACGGCGACAGCACCACTTCTTCGGCCCAGGCACGCACACTGTCCAACGCTGAATCCGCGCGTCAACAGGCGGCGCTTGCGGCTGGTCGCACACTTGTCAATCCTTCCACTGGCGTCCTCGGTATTGCGCCCGGAAAGAGCAGCGACGAACCCGGATCCGCCGCGTTGATCGTTTACATCGATGAGAATCTCGCTTCGTCGGTTCCTGCGGCGATCGAAGGAGTGCGCACTATCGTCATTCCTGCCACCGCCCGGTCCGTCTCCCTCGGTTCTGCGCCCACCACGGCAATGGCCGCAGGCTTGCACCCACTCGCAGCTTCTGCTCTCGCGCCTGCCGTTCTGACAAAACGTCAGATCGCACACAAGCTTATGCAGCAGAACCCTGCGTTCTTCGCCATTGGCGTGGGTCAGAGTCTCGACAATCCTCGCGAGGGTGCCCTTGTAATCTACGTCGACCGTGAGCGCATCCCTGCTCAACTACCCGCGGCCGTGAATGGCATCCGCACCCGCTACGTCTTCATGGATCGCCTGCATGTCACGCGTTCCTACGCCGCCGCGTTTCCCGCACCCCGTCATTGCATGCCCCACGCGGCCACTACCTCAGACGCCGACGACCTATTCGTATCCCGCCCTCTCGATCTTCCCTGACTGAATATCTGTTCAGACCCCAAATACGCGCAGCCTTAGATCAAACACCGATGCAACGGCTTCGTGGTGTTCTTACTCGCATACACAAAGAGGGCGCCCGAAGGCGCCCTCTTTGTACAACAAACTCATCTTCCACGCTTTAGTTCTTCGAGCGAAGACCGAAATCGTATACCGCGCCAATGGTATAGCCATTGGGAGTCAGGTCGTTCGGACCGAAAATCTCGTGCCAGTATTGATATTCGTATTCCCCTCGAACCGAGAAGCGATTCCAGAATCGCACATCGACACCTCCACCCGGCGCGAAAACCGTTCGTGTGTCATGGCTGTAATTCGTACCATTTGGAAAGTCGATGCTGCCAATTCCCATCAAATATTTTACGTATGGACGGATTCTGCTCTGCCGCCGAAACTGATAGATCGGACCTCCCAAAGCGGTGTCCATGCGATGACCTGGTAAATAGGATGGTGTGTCGTAGTTGACGTCACGGCCTTCGAACTCAAGTCCAAGTCCCTGCATAACGCGCGGCATGTGCGGAAAACGCCAGTCAGCCCAAATCGTGATTCCAACCTGCCGCGGATTAAGATATCCCCAGTCGTCAGAAAAATCTGAAACACCGGCGCCCACTGTGAAAGGCAACCTCCCTTCCTCGGCTGAATAGGTCACCTGAGCTCGTGCCTTTAAACCCGCGCCCATAAAAATTAGGGCCAGAATCGGCACCATTATTAGCTTCCGTCGCATGTTGCTTCTCCTTGTCGGAATTTCCACTCTTCCGGCTTCCGTTTCGAACCAGGAAAGTGCACAACAACTGTTCAGGTTGGAAAGTCTATTGGGTAAGTGCTGCCAGCCGCCTACAACGGGGAAATAAAAAGCTAGTGAAGCATATCGCCTGCCTCATCGTGCACAGCGGCTAAAAACGAGCGTAGCATCTCAGCTCTTGATTGAGCCATGGCCTTTGAACCTGTTAGACGCGTCTGGTGTGCCAAATGGTTAACTGCATCATTCAAAACAGGCAGAATTGAACTGAAACTCGGGTATCGTGTGTCACGACCTACCTTCACGGTGGCCCGCAAGATGCCAATCGCGCCCAGTTGTTCAAGAATGTCCGCGTCCCGCAGCAACATGCCTTCCATGGTAGCCGGTTCACGCGTTGCTTGATGATGCCGAATAGCTTCCTCGACCCCATCAAGTTTCTCTGCGGGAAACCCCCACTGGGTCAAAAGCTCCCGACTCTTGCTTATAGTGTATGGAACGTGATCCCACCGGGAAAGTTGCTCAGAATCCTGCGGACGATGGTTCAGGAATACTCCGAGGTCATGCATCCACACTGCGGCAAACAAAATGTCGTCGTCATATTCGAGGTCCTGCCCTATCGTTTTGGCGAGCGCATAGAGTCGTGGTTGATGACCGAATTTGTCTTCGGGTTGCGCTTCGATGCGAATAAAATCGACGATCGCCTCCCGCCAATCCCTGGTCGTCATAGGGTGGTCTCGGGCCAGCGCGCCGTGATGCGAATCAACTCCAGCTCACCCATATCCTGAATTGCAAACAGCGGCGACGCCGCGGGAATCGCGACGATACCGCCGCATGGCAGGTCCACGGTTCCGAAACTGGGACTGTGCACTCGACCGCTTCCTCCCGCCGCAAACAGGTATGCCAACCCCGATTTCGTTTCATTGTCGCGCCGCAAGCTGGTGCTCGAACGGCTCACCTCCACGGGAATTCGCTCCATGCAGAAATAAGGGCTCTCCACCAGTACCGTGCGATCATCCAGCACTCTTGGAAGAACCTTGCCCGCGTTCGTCTTCAGCCGCGTCGCCTCCAGGGATTTTTCAATGTGCAATTCGCGCCCACGTCCGTAGTCATACATCCTGTACGTAAGATCGCAATTCTGCTGCGTCTCCAGCAATACCGAGCCGGGCCAGATCGCGTGCACGGTTCCTGCATCGACATACATCATGTCGCCGGCATGCACTGATAACAAATTCAGACTCTTTTCCAGCGTTCCGTTTTCGATACCGGCCTTCACCTCATCCATCGTGACGCCGTCCTTCAATCCCAGCGCCACCTGTGCGCCCGGTTCCGACGCCAGGGAGTACCAGCACTCAGTCTTGCCCCGCGGTTCGCCGTACTTCTGCGCCAGGCGATCATCGGGATGAACCTGCACGCTCAACTTTTCACGGGCGAACAGAACCTTGATCAAGAGCGGTGAATCACTCGACGACGCGCCGTCGCCTAGCATTGCGCGCGGCATCTCGCTGAAAATCTCCCTCAGCGTCTTGCCGGCATGCGGCCCCGTCGCGGCGCAACAATCATCGCCCGTCAGCCACACCTCGCCAATTGGCTCTTCCTTCGCCACGCGGTCATACCAGGGATGAAGATCCTTCCACCCCCACACCCTGCCAACAAAACGCGGATCGACGCGGAAAGGGGCCATTTCGACGAATACCGTACTCTCACTCAAAGTCAATAGGTGATTCCTTCCGATCGCGAGCCACTTGTTTCTGCAGGCTCGCTTGAGCGAATTTTACCGTACCGGCTGATCCAATTCGCTGCATGAACTTGCCTAATCGATTTGGAGTAAATCGCGAATCTAAGCCAGTATTTCCAAACTAGCGTCAACGGTACGAAAGATGCGCCCAGGTTTTTCGCGAAGGGACTTTTGTCTTTGCTAACCTTGTTCTGCCATGCCCCACAAACTGATCCCGGCCGTTGCCGCCGCCCTCGTATTCACCGCTGTCTCTGTGCACGCCCAGAAGTTCGTGCCCAAATCGATCCAATTCAACGGGGACTCGGAATACTCCAACGACGAATTACTGGCCGCTTCAGGATTAAAAAAGGGTGAATCGCTGACCTACGCGCAGATGAACGACGTCTCCAAGAGCTTGATGGACACCGGAATGTTCAAGAGTCTTGCGTTCAAATTCGATGGGCAGGATCTGGTATTCCAACTCACACCCGCCGACCAGATTCTTCCCATACATCTCAGCAACCTGCCCCTCGCACTGGGTCCGCAACTCGACGCCAAACTCCGCCAGCAATACTCGCTTTATCACGGCAAGCTTCCCAGCGAAGGTCGGCTTACAGAGAGTGTTCGGGCGATGTTGGAGCAAATGCTGGCAGCCCAGGGAATCAAGGCAACCGTGCTCGCCTCGCCGGTCGCGGATCCGAAATCAAGCAAAATCACAGCCGTAAGTTTTTCCATCACGAACCCTCCGGTCCTCGTAGGCGATATCAGTCCAGAAAGTTCTGCCCCTCTTGATCCAAAGGTCCGCCCCATTCTTGCAAGACTTTCCGGTTCGAGTTACGACTCTGACGGCAGCCCCGAACAGATCGCGACCAACATTCGCCTGTATTACGAGGAGCAGGGTTATCTCGACGCAACTGTCCACGCCAATCCAGCGGCTGTTCCAACCATCTCGTCTGACGCGATTCGGATTCCTTTCTCGGTTTCAGCCACGCCGGGCATCCGATATAAGGTCACGGGGATTCAGTTAGCCCCTGGCCTTGTTGTGTCACAGGCTGACTTCGACCGCCAGTCTCACATCCATGCCGGCGATCCGGCGGACGGCGAACACATCCGCGCCAACTGGCTCTATCTCGAGCGCCAATACCATAATCACGGCTTCATTAAAGCGAAAGTCAACGCCACGCCATCATTCGACCGCACCAACGGCACAGTTAGCTACATCGCTACGGTCGATCCTGGGCCCGCTTACAATATGGGCACCCTGAGTATTGAAAATGTGAGTGACGACCTGCGCACCATGATGCTGGCGGCATGGAAGATGCCTGCGGGCGCAGTGTTCAATGAGGGCTCCATTCTTGGATTCTTCGCCACCTACAACGTCAATCCAAAATTGGAGCGGATATTCTCAACAGTCGATGTCAGAATACTCGATGCGACCAAATGACGAAACACGAACCGTGGATCTCACATTAGGCTGGAGAGAAAGCACTGACGCGCGCTATTCTCGCTGCATGATCCTTACTCCAGTCTTCGACAACATGTTTCACCTGCCGCTTCCCATCATCGAGAAATTGCTGCGTCCGGTCATTGTGTATCTGGTGCTTGTCTTGCTACTGCGCCTCTTCGGCAAGCGCGAACTGGCGCAGTTAAATCCCTTCGACCTTGTGGTGCTCCTTTCGCTCTCCAATACCGTCCAAAACGCCATCATTGGCGAAGACAATTCCGTCACCGGCGGCATCATCGGGGCTTTCAGCTTGCTCGCTATCAACTTCCTGGTGGTCCGCCTGCTCTTTCGTTCACCCAAACTCACGCGAGTTCTCGAAGGCCGCTCCGTCGTCCTCGTCCGCGACGGCCAAATCGATAAGAAGGTGCTGCAGCGCGAGGCCCTCACCCATGAGGAACTCATTGAAGTCATCCATCGTCAGGGCTTTGAACACGTCAGTGAAGTTCACCTCTGTGAACTCGAGCCCAACGGCTCGTTTTACATCGAAGCAAAGGACCCCTCCACCACCGACAAGCGCCACGATGAACTGCTCGCGCGCCTCGACGCACTCAGTAAAGAAATCGCTTCACTAAAGGCTCGCCCCGCAACAACCTAGCATTGTTCCAGCTCGCGATTAGCTTCGATACTCGTCTTAACAGTAGAATCTTCGCAGGCAGGAGCCTCATTGATGCACTTCTCTAACCGCTGCCATTTCGGTTTCTTCTTTGTCGCGGCAGCCTTGTTTCTCGCTGCATTTGCAAGCGCCCAGTCCCTCGAGCGCCGTCCCCTAATCCTGAACGCACCAAGCCTGCGGCCATCGCACCCTCGCTACCGGTGCTCGCCCAGGGAACGAGTATGCAGGTAGAGATCAGCCGCCACTATCCAGTCAAGGTCGGCGAGACCATTCAAGCTCACTTGATGCACCCTGTCTTCGCTGACGGCAAACTTGTTGTGCCCCAGAACACCGGTCTTCAGGGTCGCGTCATTGCCCTGCAACCCGACACCAAAATGCGCTGGCATGGGCGCCTTCGCGGAGATTTCACGCCTTTCCACATCGTGCAGGTCCAGTTCGACCACCTCGATCTTCCCTCCGGTCCCATTCCCATCGCCGCCGCTCCCGCAGCCAACGGTGCGCCCGTGTTAAAGCTCACTGCCCCGGGCGTATCTCCGAAGCAATCCTTCATCGCGCGTCGCTGGGCCGAGGCCAAAGCAAACGCGCGAGACCGGCTCGCTTATGTCACCGCTCCTGGCAAAGGCGATCGAGCCCTCCAACTGCTCTATCACCAGCTTCCGTATCATCCTGAACGCATCGATGCCAACACGGCCTGGTCCTTCGAGCTTACGGCGCCCGTCAGCCTGCCCAGTGAAACCGCTGCTCTCCCCGCGCCTCCGCAGTCCCGGCCAACCGGTTCGGGCAAAACTGAAATATGGGCAGTCAACGCCACTCTTTCAAACGGTCTGACTTCAGCAACTGCCAAGCCAGGCGACCCCGTCGAAGCCCTCGTCGTAGAACCCGTCTACGACAAGGACAAGCAACTCGTCGTTCCGCAAGGCTCCAAACTCATCGGCAAAGTCGCAGTCGCCAAAGCCGCTCGCTCCCTGGGCCGCAACGGAAAACTTCGTTTCACCTTCCAGCAGGTCCAATTTCCAGAGGGCTACAACCGGGAGGTGGAAGGCGCACTTGCTGGCGCGGCCACTGAGAAAACGCAAAACCTCTCGCTGGACGCCGAAGGCACCATCACTCCCCGCAGCAAGTCCAGTGTTATCGCCCCTCTGCTCCTCACCATGCTGGCCGGCCGCGCTCTTGATGAGGACGGCAACCTCACCCTCCAGACCGGTGTAGCATCCAACGGATTCGGAATGATCGGGCGCATCGTCGGCATTGCCGCGGGAAACCGCAACATCGCCGCGGGCCTCGGTTATTACGCGGCCGCGCTTTCCATCTATGACAACTTCCTGCAACCCGGAAGCGACGTCGTCTTCCCCCGCGACACCCGCATCGAGATAGAAACCACTCCGCTGCGTGCACCTGTGATCAAGCCCGAGGGCCAGTAACGTACTAAACACCAGCCTGCGCGTGGGCCTCTTCGATCTGCTCTTCAATCACGCGCTTCAGATTCGCGGGAGAATATGTTGGCGCCTTGATGAATTTGCCGTCCTCGCGCTTGTGTACCTTCAAAACCGTGTGCCAACTGCCGCCATGTGCGTCACCATTTTCCGGATGGACCAGCGCTTCGCCTGACCCGCGCACCAGCACCGCATCGCAGACGCTGCAATGCGGCCACGCCTTGCTCATGTTGCTGCGCTGCACTTCATCCCACGCGCCCTGCGCCTTAACGCCCGCAGCGCATAGCGCACCATACGTCACCACAAGCTGATCGATGCAACCATCCACATATTCCGTAAAGTCCGGAGTGCCATGCGCATCAATCACCACGCTGATATCGTCGATGACCATGGACTTTGCGTCGCTCGCGCTGGAGTATGCAACCGTACAACCGCAGCTCCTCACAAATTCCAGTGCCTCTTCAAACACCAGCCGTGCCCGCAGCAGCCTGGTCACCTCATCTGGCAGTTCGGGCGCGCCTTTAACTTCCTGTTCGAACTGCGTCATCAACGTAACGATGTCTTCCTGCGGCCGATAAACCTTTTCCGTCATGCCATCCTCGATTCAAATTGACCGTTGGAAACCCAGTCGTTCCGTAGTCCACTCACGAGCAACTGTAATAGAGCAGACCTTTCCCATGAAGCGCACTGCACGTGGAAATCTCAGCAATAAACTACAGCACTCAAGACTTGCCGGCGCAGCCCGTCAATGGTTCCACGCAGGCTTCGATTGAGAACACAGGGGCTGCGTCTGTCTCCCTTTTGCAATCAAACCAAAAAAGCTTGATCGCCAAAATTCTCCCGTGGCGTCAATCTTTTATTGAAGCGCCACCACCAGGCGAGGAGAAGCGCATGCGAATCTTGCGATTCCTACTTCCCCAGCTAACCGCAGCTTGCGCGCTGGTTGCCCCGGCCCAGCAAACCCGCAAGACCGAAGCGCAGCTGGATGGGTTGAGTGGCCCGGTTCGGTCCATCTCCATGCACGCCGAACAAAGCCAGTTGAAACTCGAGGGCCTGGAGAGCTGGGCAATTCAGAACGTCCCGACCGGCGACATTGAATACGACCGCGACGGCTTTCGCGCGAAAATCGGACAGCCATCAGGCCCGAACGGCGAATTCCAGGGTCAGGTGATGCAATTCGTGCGCGACGGGAATGGCCGCGTCCTCGAACGCACCATCTCGATGATGCCATCTGACCAAATCATGGAACACGAAATCTATGGTCCGTTTGGATTGGAGCAGTCCACCAGCTTTGCATATGGCAAGCCGGCCCAGCTGCATACAACAAGCTACGATACTCTGGGAAACGTACTGGAAGATGTATCGCTGGAGAGCGACGGGAAGCCGACCGGTCGCACGCTCTTCCGGCGGAGACCAGATGGCAAATGGACGGAGCGCACCCTGTGGATCAGAGGCGTGCTGCACTCCCACGAGAGCTACGATCCCGACTCTGACTTCCAGCGTTATGAGGAATACGACGAGTCCGGCGCGCTCGTCGTCACGTTCACGCACCACGATGGCCGGATTGAATCGTACTGGACGGCCCGGGAGGAGCCCAATGCGGGCACAGTTGTTATCAGCGACCTGAACAATGGCGACACCCGAACTTCGAGCTGCCAAAGGGGCGGTACCTGCAACGAGCGCACCCACCACTCCGTGTACCTCGACAAAGCTCAACACAACCCGGTTATGACGGAGATCCACGCGGATGATGGGAAGGTCTTGTGTCGCGCTTACTACGAGTATCAGTTCGACGACCACCAGAACTGGACAAGCCGGAAGGTCTGGCTGCAACAGGGAGCGCAAGGCGAACGCGCTCTTTACGAGACTGACTCGCGCACGATCACTTACTGGCCGGAGTAGCTCGCGGCATTCGGGACGGCAGACGGCTCATTGCGCGTTGCACTCCGCAGATCCCAGAATGGCGCTGCCGGCGCAATTAGCTCTATGGAGAACTACTCCCACTCGATGGTGCCCGGCGGCTTCGACGTGATGTCGTAGACCACGCGATTGATCCCGCGCACCTCATTCACGATGCGGCTCGAAATGCGCTTCAGCACCTCGTGCGGCAGCGGAGTCCAGTCCGCCGTCATGCCGTCTTCCGAATGCACCGCACGCACGGCGCAGGTGTAGGCATAGGTCCGCTGGTCGCCCATCACGCCCACGCTCATCACCGGCAGCAGCACTGCAAAGCTCTGCCAGATCTTGCGAGTAGAGCCCGGCGGCCTTGATCTCGCTGACGACAATCTCATCGGCCTCCTGCAGCAGCGCCACGCGCTCCGGCGTCACTTCGCCCAGAATGCGCACCGCCAGCCCCGGCCCCGGAAACGGCTGCCGGCCAAGAATGTCTTCCGGCATGCCCATGTCGCGCCCGATCCGCCGTACTTCATCCTTGAACAGATCGCGCAGCGGCTCGATCAACTTCAGCTTCATGCCGATCGGCAGCCCGCCCACGTTGTGGTGGCTCTTGATCGTCTGGCTCGGCCCCTTCACGCTGCTCGACTCAATCACGTCGGGATAGAGCGTGCCCTGCACCAGCCAGTCCACACCGCCGGTCTTCTCCGCAATGCGCGTCGCCTCATCGTCAAACACCGCGATGAACTCCGCACCAATCCTCTTGCGCTTCGTCTCGGGATCGGTCACGCCCGCAAGCTGCTTCAGGAACCGCTCGCTCGCATCCACGGCGACAATGTTCAGCCCCAGCTTGTCGCGCAGATTCTTCTGCACACTCTGGAATTCGTTTTTGCGCAGCACGCCGTTGTTCACAAAGATGCAGGTCAGCTGGCTCGCCAATCGCCTTGTGCACCAGCATCGCCGCCACCGACGAATCCACGCCGCCCGAGAGTCCGCAGATCACGTGCCCCTTGCCGACCTTCTCGCGAATCCCCGCAACCGTCGTCTCGATAAAGTGCGCCGGCGTCCAGTCGCCCTTCGCGCCGCAGATGTCGAAGACAAAATTCTTGATCAGCTGCGGACCCAGCGGCGTGTGGTGCACCTCGGGATGAAACTGCACCGCCCAGATCCGTCGCTCCTCGTTCGCAATCGCCGCCAGCGCATTCGACGTCACTGCCGTCCGCCGAAATCCCGCCGGCAGCTCCAGCGCCTCATCGCCGTGGCTCATCCACACCTGGATCGCCGCCGGCAGTCCCGCAAACAGCGGCGTCGAACTATCCTCGAGCGCAACTTCGGCGTGTCCGTATTCGCGCTTCGGCGCCGTGCGCACCTTGCCGCCCAGGTGATGCACGATGAAGTGCAGCCCGTAGCAGATGCCCAGTGTCGGCAGCTTCATCTCGAGCAGTCTTCGGGTCGGCATTCGGCGCGTCCGCGTCGTACACCGACGACGGCCCGCCCGAAAGGATGATGCCGATCGGCTTGTACGCCTCAATTTCCGCAAGGGGAACGGTGCAAGGCAGCACCACGGAAAAGACGTTCAGCTCGCGAATACGCCGCGCAATCAGCTGCGTATACTGCGAGCCGAAATCGAGAATGACGATGGTTTGGGTGTCCACCTTCCAGTGTGGCAGGGCCTACGGTGACCTGTAAAGAACCAGAAGCGTCGCCGGCCCACCGGAATACTTTTAGAAACTGGAAGAAGCGAAACTGCAAACCTGGGCGGTGACGGAATGACGTCGATATAGCAGAGGAGCCCGGGTGAAACCGAGCTCCCCTGTAGCGTAGTTAGTTGCGGCCGTGATCGTCCGCAAACAGGTCTGACATGACGCTGACGTTCGAGTCGCAGGCGTGGTTCAGGCAATGGAGGCCGAATCCCTCTTCCAGCGACTTCAGCAGAGAATAACTGTTGTAGTAGGTTCCGCTCTGCAGGCCGTGCGGGCCATAATTCGTCTGAACGGTGAGAACCACGCGGTTCCGGTTCTGCGGCGGATACAGCCCGGTGAGGAGAGTGGTGCTGCCGCTGTAGTCATTTTCATCCCACACGATCACAATCGCGCTGCGGCCCTTCTCCCACGCCGGAGATGCGTAAATTGCCTTCACCAGGCGCTCGATCGTGTTATCGCCCTGCTGAATGAGCCCGGGATTCAGCCCAACCTGGGTGCCATACGTGTACCCGGTGTCATTCTGGCCATAATCGAAGGCGCAGAACGGATCGCCGTTGCCTCTCCCGTGCTGGTCATTACACTGGTTGGGCACGATGAAGGAAAAGTCCGGCACATCCCCGCTCTTCAGATCGGCATAGAGCCCGCGCTGTCCGTCGAAACCAACTACGTTGGCCAGGCTGTTGTCACGATCATAGCCTTCCTGAATGTTGGCAAAGTATGCGAATGGATTGTGCTTCACAGCGTAAAGCTGTACTACATCCGACGACGTAAGCGGAGCCAGCTTCGAGAAATCCGTCAGGTTCGTCGCCGTCCCATTGCTGTAATTCACTCCATAGATCGAGCCCAGCGGCAGGCTCTCCTGGTAGGACTTCCATCCCCTGTGGGCGTCGTCGAGTTGGTCGGCGATTGTCTTCCCCACTGTGGGGGCAGCCGGAACAGACTTCACTCCATCGATATCGGCGAGCGCAATGAACGGACCCGCTACTTCATTCCAGGTATCAACCGCCGGCGTTTCGGCGTCAGTGCCGTTGCCGGAGATCGGACAGACATTGCCCGTGTCGACAGGGCCGGGAGCATTACCGCCGCCGTTGTCTGCATTCGGGATCTTGGTCGCGATATTCGGGGAGCATGATGTGCTGCCCCACGCCGGAGGATTGTCGCTTCGGACACCGAAGTTGGACCCACCCACAACCTCCAGATAATTAGTCAGGCTAGGATGTCCGACGGCGAAGTAGTTGGTCGCGAGATTAATTTTTCCGCTGGTGATCAGGCTGTTCAGGTAAGGTTCATTTGGATTGTCAAAGACCTGTTGATAGCCATGGTTTTCCATCATGATGAGAAAAACATGATCGAGCTTCGGAATGCTGCTGGGAGTGTGGTCATCCTTGGCTAATCCTGGAGTTGCAATCAACCCGGCGACGACGCCCAGTGCCACTGCTTTCTTGAGCATGCAAACAAACCTCTCGTTTTTGAGTTTTGGGGAAGCGCCGGTTACAGATCAACATATCCGCGCCAGACATACTCTCTGCCGCGAATGTGAACGAGTCCTTAATAGCTGACGAATTAATCAAAAATCTACTGCCCAAATGAGCCGGGTCCCGCTCGGATGTCGAACTGAACCTGACGTCCGATCTCTTCGCCGCCCCCGGCAGTCCCGCGAACAACGGCGTTGAACTGTCCTCAAGCTCCACTTCATCTCCAGCAGCTTGGGATCGGCATTCGGCGCATCCGCGTCATACACCGAGGATGGGCCGCCCGAGAGGATGATGCCGATTGGCTTGTATGCCTCAACTTCCGCAAGGGGAACGGTGCAAGGAAGCACCACGGAAAAGACGTTCAGTTCGCGAGTACGCCGTGCAATGAGCTACGTATATTGCGAGCCGAAATCCAGAATGACGATGGTTTGGGTGTCCACCTTCCAGCGTGGCAGGGCCTACGGTGACCTGTAAAGAACCAGGTCGCGCCCGGAGCGCCAGTCCGAACGCCAAATTCCGCCTTGCATCTATCCTCAGGTTCCTTTTCCCATTCAACTTTTCGCCCGTAGTGCCGATAGTTATCATGCAGGGGTGCAAAGACCGTGGAATCATGCATGGATACGGAAGCTCGGCCCGTAAGATACGCTACACGTCAGCCTGTCTTCGCTGCCGAAGGAACCGTTATCGGCTACAAACTTCTCTTTCGAACTGACGTGGTCAGCCATTTCTCGACCTCCAGTTCCGACGAGTCTGGCACCGCCGCGATTGAAGTGTCTACGCTTCTGAGCCTCGGCACCCTCTGCGACCACCGCATGGCCTTCATCAGTTGCAACCGCGACGTCCTGCTTCAGCACGGGTTAGCATTGCTCCCGCCTGAAAAGGTCATCGCTGAGATCGAGCCAACTGTCGTAGTCGACGACGCCATTTATCAGCAGTGTTGTGACCTCAAAAATGATGGCTACCGAATTGCGCTCGGAGACTACTCTCCCGGCGACATGCGGGAACCGATCGCGCACCTCGCCGACTTCATCTTCATTGACCTTCACCGGACCGAGTCGGAAGAGATCCAAAGCATCATCGGATTCGACCGCTGGCGGCATTCCGGACTCGTAGCCACAAACGTCGAAACCCGGGAGGATGCGGAATTCGCGCGCAAAGCCGGCTTCCAATTCTTTCAGGGCAACTACTTTCGCAAGCCGGAGTCGCTGCGAACCCGCACCGCTCAGCCCAATCGCACCATGTACCTGCGTCTGCTCCAGGCTGTCAGTCAGCCTGAACTCGATTGGTATGCCATCGAGGAACTCATCAAGAGCGATGCGACCATCTATTACCGATTCATGCGCTTCGTTAATTCCGCTGGGGTTGGAATTCGCTGTGAAATCCGTTCCGTATGCCAGGCTCTTGGCTTGCTCGGAGACGACGAGATTCGCCGTTGGTGCCGTATTTCCGGCATGTTCGAAATGTCTCAGGGCCGGCCCGGTGACCTGCTTCTCTCCGCGCTGGTCCGGGCCCGATTTGCGGAGTTGCTTGGCTCGCGCATCGAACATGAGGGAGCCGACTTGTTTTTGCTCGGCTTGCTCACCCTGATGGATACCATTCTTGAGATCCCGATGAGCGCCATCATCAATGGCTTGTCCCTTGACAAGCCATCTGAAACTTTTCTGCTGGAGCACGAGGGCAGCCTGCGCCCCATCTTCGAGCTGGTCTTTGCCGTCGAAACCGGCGCATGGAATTCCGTCATCCGATCCTGCTGGCAACTCCACGTAGGCGAAGATTTCGCCGCCCAATCCTATTCCAGCGCCATGGCCTGGGCGCAAGCTCTCACCGATTCCATCTGAAAGGTCAGCCGAAGGTCAAAATCCCGAGCGCGCCGTTCAATGGAGATGCTCCGTTCCCGCGCGCGGCGGTACTTTTTGGGAAGTTTTACCTGCCTGAACTTCCCTCGCCCTTGTAGACCACGCCGCCCTTCATCACGAACTTCACATCCTGCAATACGCGCACGTCCTCCATCGGATTCTTATCCACCCCGATGATGTCCGCCCACTTGCCCGGCTCCAGCGTTCCCGTCTTCGCTGTCCAGCCCATCAGGTCCGCCGCGTTCACGGTCGCAGATTGCAAAGCCGCCAGCGGCGACATTCCCAGCTGATTCACATACACATCCAGCTCATGCGCATTCAGTCCGTGCGGATAGACCGCTGCATCCGTACCCAGCGCAATCTTCACGCCCGACTCCATCGCGTGCTTGATGTTCTTCTTCGCCACCCCGGTCACATCCAGCATCTTCTGGTGATAGAGGGCCGGAAGATTTCCCTTCTCCACCATCCAGTCTTCCAGGTAGAGCGTCGGCACCAGGTACGTTCCACGCTTCTTCATCTCTACGATGGCCGCATCGTTGATGTAGCTGCCGTGCTCAATCGAGTCCACGCCAGCCTCCGTCGCCCACAAAATTCCCTGCGCTCCATGCGCGTGGGCTGCAACCTTGCGGCCCAGCCGATGCGCATCCGCCACGATCGCCTGCATCTCCTCCAGCGTGTATTGCGAAGCCTGCGGATCGTCGCCCTTCGACAGCACACCGCCCGTCGCGCAAATCTTGATCAGGTCCGCGCCGTATTTGATGTTCTGCCGCACCTTTTGTTGAACCGCCGCGATTCCGTCGGCCACTCCGTCGCCAACGATGTGATATTGGAACGGCAGCAGGTTGTCGTCGCAGTGGCCTCCGGTGATTCCCATTGCCGGACCGCTCACCAGCATATGAGGACCCGCAACCTGGCCGGAGTTGATCGCGTCGCGCAGATCAACATCGGTGTAATCGCTGGCGCCCACATTACGAATCGAAGTGAACCCAGCCATCAAAGTCGTGCGCGCGTTCACCACGCCGTTGATCGCCTCTTTCGCATCGGTCGAAGTCAGCTCCCGAAACGGATCGAAATCCGTATTCATCGTCACGTGTGTATGAACATCGATCAGTCCCGGCATCACCGTCATGCCGCCCAGGTCCACCACAGCATCGCCCGTCTCCGCCGTAACTTGGGCTGTCGCCGCAATCGATTGGATTGTGTCGCCCACCACGATGATGGTCTGCGCATCGGAGAGCTTTCCCGTCTTCACGTCCAGCACATGCCCGGCTCGCACCAGCGTCCGTTTTGCCGCTGCCTTCTCTGCCTGCTGCGCCGCTGCCACTTCCGCAAATGCCGCGCCCATGAGCGCAAAACACAAACACACCGCCAGCTTCCGTTTCAAAATCATTCCATCTTCTCCATTCGGGGGGACTGTGAGCGGAGTGTAGCAAATGCACTCGCCTCTCCGCCCAGTTTCTTGAGGAAGGGAAAGGTCCATAAAGACGCGTCCATCTGACCCGCCCGCCAGAAGCTTCAATTTTCCATCTGGTGAACGGGCCCAACCTGTTTTCGAGTAATGTCCGAGTGGCGGTGATCCACCCTCTTCGCACTATCCAAGCGCTGTCATCCCGACGCGAAGCGGAAGGATCTGCGGTTGCTTTTCGCGTCACAGTCAATACATTTCGGACGAAGTATGATGCTCCCGATGCACGAAGGCAGCTATTTCACATACATCATGGCGAGCCGCAGCCATACGCTTTACGTCGGTGTCACCGGGGAACTCTTCAAACGCGTGTTTCAGCACAAATGGAAAGAGCACGAGGGCTTCACTGCGAAGTACAACTGCGATCGCCTCGTCTGGTTTGAGAGACACCAGGACGTCGTAAGGGCCATCGCCCGCGAGAAGGAATTGAAGGGCTGGAGACGAGCAAAGAAGATCGCGTTGATCGAATTGATGAACCCGGCATGGACGGATTTCAGTCGCGATTGGTACGACTGTGAGCCTGCCGATTATCGTCGTGCGCTGGATCGGATGGATTGTTAAGAGCAACCGCAGATCCTTCCGCTTCGCGTCAGGATGACAGGGTCGTGAGGTAGGCTTACTTCCAAGTTGGCGGTCACTCGCTCAGAACGCGATTCGTTTTTCGGGATAGGTTGAGCGTGCTACTTTTCGCAGTGGTTCCAGTCTTGCTCGGTATAAAACCGAACTGTGTACCAGTTCTTCTCTAACCGACGTACCCAAAGCACCTCGCACGGTATACCTGGGTATCTGCCGGGTCGCCTTGTGCGGATGCGTCGAGAAGGCGCTCCGAAGGGTCGAAGACCAGGTAGGTCACCGTATCACCAGCGCCTGGGAATCCCCAACCCTCCCATTCAACGTGCCTGAGCAGGCTATTCGGACTGGTCGGTTGAGACATCACTTCGCTCTTATACGGACCTGCGCGTGTGAGCCACCTGGCCCTCGTATGCCAGCCGAAGTAATCGAAACTCCAAGCCATCGCAATCCAAGAAAAGAAGAATAGCTGACGACGCCGATGAGAACGGCGAACGCTATGCTTCGGAATCTACTGCGTGCGGACCTCATGCCGTCAGTGTATTGAAGTGTTCTGGATGTGTCGTGGGCAAACCGGACATAATCCAAAATCGGGTTTACTACCGGTTGGGAGGCAGTGCATGCGGTTCCGAGCTTCTCACGCAGTTCGCAAGGTTCATGGCTTCCTCTTTTCCGAGAGGGCAAACAGTGTGCCAAGAAACGGATCGCCGACGAACACCACGATGGCAGCTAAAACCAATGCGACCTTGAACACTGTCTTCAACATAGAAGAAGTTTACTGCTTGTCTTTACGCCAACGAAGTGAGTTGCGAGTGGATCGTGGACAACTCGGACTTTACCCCTAGAAATTCCCCACGAAACGAGCTTGACCTGATTTCAATATTTCAAACCCAGCAGGGTTGCGCTGAAAACTCCACAATCTTGAAATGCGCCCCAGCCTCTCCCGCCGACTATTCTCGATCCCCTTCGCCCCGTCTGTTAATCTTCTGTGCAAACGCAGCGGCGCTCGATCCCGCTGCTCTTTTCTGCAGGCCTCCTCTTCACTCTTCAGTGTCAAACGAGCGCGGCCTGTCATTTCGCCAACCAAGAGGAGAACCAATGAAGCTTTTTCAACTCGTTCCTGTGTTCCTGTTTGCTTCTGGAATCGCAGTTGCCCAATCTCCCGCGCCTTTTACCAGTGATGATCCAACGCCCGCTCCTCCCGCTATGGCCAGGAGCTTCGATCTCACCGCCATCGATAAGACCGCCGATCCCTGCCAGGACTTCTATCAGTACGCATGCGGCAACTGGGTCAAGGCCAATCCCATCCCATCCGACCAGGTCCGCTGGGCGCGCTCCTTTTCGCTGCTGGGCGAGCGAAACCGCTACTTGCTCTGGCAGGAGCTCGACGCGGCCTCCAAGGACCCCAAAACTCCCCTCCAGAAGAAGTACGGCGACTACTATGCCGCCTGCATGAACACCACCCTGATCGAAAAAGAGGGGCTGGATCCAATCAAGCCCGCCCTCGACCGCATTGCTGGGCTGCAGGATGCTAAGAGTCTGGCCACGCTGTTGGGCGGTCTGGCGGAACAGGGCGATCCCGCTCCCCTCTTCCGCTTTGGCGTCCAGGTCGACGAAAAAGATGCCTCTAAGCAGATTGCCAGCATCGGCCAGGGTGGAATCTCACTCCCCGATCGCGATTACTACCTCTCCGATAGCAAGCGCTTTCAAACCATCCGCCAGCAATACCGCGAGCATGTCACAAAAATGTTCACCATCTCCGGCGACTCGCCGGAGGATGCAGCGAAAGAAGCCGATGCGGTAATCAAGATCGAAACCGCGCTCGCCAAGGCTTCCACCAGCCGCACCGCCCTTCGCGACCCCGAAAATCGCTACCACATCTATACCGTTCCCGACTTCCAGAAGCTCGCGCCTGACTTTGATTTCGCTGTCTACTTTAAAGACGTCCAGGTGGGTCCCTTTGACACTCTCAATGTCGCCACTCCCGACTTCTTCAAGGCGCTGAACGAATTGGTTGCTTCAGAACCGGTTGATAGCTGGAAGTCCTATTTGCGCTGGCATACGATTCACGGCTCGGCGGCCAACCTTCCCAAGGCTTATTACGATGAGAACTTCAATTTCTTTGGCAAGACGCTCGCCGGCCAGAAGGAAATCACTCCCCGCTGGAAGCAGTGCACCGGTGAAACCGATCGCGCACTCGGCGAAGCCGTGGGGCAGGATTGGGTAAAAGCGCACTTCCCGCCCAAAGCCAAGGCCAGCATGGATCAACTTGTAGCTGCGCTCGACAAAGCTCTCGCCGAGGACATCAAAACCCTCCCCTGGATGACCGAGGACACCAAAAAAGCCGCTGAAGAAAAGCTGGCCCTCTATCGCAACAAGATCGGCTATCCAGAAAAGTGGCGCGACTACTCTGCCTTGGTCGTCAAGCGCGACGACCCGCTCGGCAACACGCGCCGTAATGCGGTCTTCCAGCGTAATTACAACCTCAACAAGCTCGGCAAGCCCGTCGATGAGAAAGAGTGGGGCATGACGCCGCCCACCGTAAACGCCTATTACAACCCGTCGATGAACGACATCAACTTCCCCGCCGGCATTCTCCAGCCTCCGTTCTTCGATCCCGACATTGACCCTGCCGTCAACTTCGGCGGAATTGGCGTGGTCATCGGCCACGAAATGACCCATGGCTTTGACGATGAAGGCTCGAAATACGACGGCCACGGCAACCTGCGCGAATGGCAGACCGCGGAGGACCGCAAGAAGTTCGTCGAGCGCACCGACTGCGAAGTCTCCGAGTACGGCGGTTTTGAAGCCGCTCCGGCCCACGCCGACGTGCCGGAAGCCAAGCTCAACGGCAAGCTCACGCTTGGCGAAAATACCGCCGACAACGGAGGTTTGCGGATTGCCTATATGGCCTTGCTCGACGTCCTGGCCAAGGATGGCAAGACCATCAACGATAAGATCGACGGCTACACCGAGGAGCAGCGCTACTTCCTCGGCTTTGCCCAGGTCTGGTGCCAAAACCAAACCGAAGAAGCTGCCCGGCAATCGGCCATGACCGATCCGCACTCACCCGGTCGCTGGCGCGTCAACGGCTCGGTGCAGAACTTCGATCAGTTTGGCAAGGCATTCGGATGCCATAAAGGCCAGCCAATGTATCCGGAAAACTCCTGCCGCGTCTGGTAGTCAACTCAACCCTCCCGAGCCGCGGCAGCTGAACAGCCGCGGCTGCGGTTTTGTCGAGCACCAAGTCGCAGTTTTCATACGCGTCCGATTCCCATTCCCCTTGTGTACGGTTGACGTTGCGCTCATTTCCGCGTCCAATTTGCATCGGCAATCTTCATCTGATCGGCACGAGGGCAATATGCTGTTTCACGCCGCGTTACCCCGTAATGTTCCCGGCTCAAACTCCATGTTTCGGCCGATCTTGCGCTGAAACTAGGCATAACAAGCCCTCGCCTTTTACAATGCATCAGGGACCCATCCCAACCCAGCTCTGCTGCGGAATCAGCACACCACTTGGCGGCTCTCGCCTGACCAGGATGAAGGAATCGCATGAAGTTCAAGAAATTCGGCAAGGCGCTTCTGATGACGGCCCTTTCTGCTGGCATAGTCATAGGCATCGCGTCTTGCAAGCAAAGTTATTCGGTTGGCTACCTCTATGTGACGGGGACCCAGACCGCCTCGACCACGGGTCAAGGCGTCATCAGCGGCTTTAAGATCGACCACAATACAGGCAATTTGACCCCCATCGCAGGGCTCCCTATCGGCACCGGAGGGGCTAATCCCAGCCGCGCCGTATTGCTCACCGGCGGACGCTTCGTTTATGTGCTCAACCGCGGCACAACTGCAGATGGCGGCCCGTGCAGCACAACCGATGTTTGCTCCAACGCAAATATCACTCAGTTCTCGATCGGTGGCAACGGCGTATTAGCCGCGCAGGGCACCTACTATACCCAGGGAAATAATCCCTTCCGCATGATTGCGGACTCTGCCGGCGCTCACCTCTATGTGCTCGAGCACGATGCCCCCGGCGGCGCTGGGTGCTCGCTCGTCTTTGGGCCGGCAATCACCACCTGCGGGGACATCACCGCTTTTAACATCGATCCCACCACCGGACGACTCAGCTACCTCCTCAATTCGCAGGTCACCTCGGCCAGCGGTGCGCCTCTCCCTTACTTCCCGGTTCCGGCGAGCCCGATCGACTTCACTCTGTCGTCAAACTTCTTCCTCACGCTCAGCGGAACCCAGGAAACCGGTGACTCGGTATTTCCCTATGCATATAACAACGCCAACGGCCAGCTGACCGTGAACCAGAATACTTCGCAGCCCCTTAACATTAACCAGGGTACGGCTATCGTTGTCGCCGCCGGAGTCACTTACGTTCTCGATAATGGCCCCAACACCAATTCGCCTCCTACCAACGGGCAGATTTTTGCCTATACCCTCGGCAGCAATGGATCGCTGCAGGCACAGGCCGACGGATATATTCCCGACAATCCGACCTACTCCTACCCGAACTACGTGCTCGCGGCTAGCGGCAAGTCCTTTGTCTATGTGCTGAATATGGGCGACAACACGAACACTGTGCTTGCCCAGAGCGGCATTGCGGCATTCCAGGTCACCAACCCATTCAAGCTCTTGCCGATTTCCGGCGCAACTGGAGCGACTGCAGGCACGGGCGCAGGTCCGCAATGCATCCTCGAAGATCCTTCCAATCAGTTCATATACACAGCCAACTTCAACAGTTCAACGGTCACAGGACTCTCGATTAACCAAAACTCCGGCGATCTGACCCCGTTGAGTCAGGCGACAAAAGCGAAAGATAGCTACGCGTTACCTGGTCCTGGGACTTGGTGCGTCGTCACCGGGCGTACAAGCTAACGGCCTCGTCGATGTTTTCGGGCGGGGAATGACCTTGCAGGCCGTTCCCCATCCGATTGCAAAGGCTTCTGGCGATGCAAGACGCAGCCAATTTGCTGGCAATCGCATAGGCGGTTTGGATACCAGGCAATTCGGCACAAAGTTTCGATTTTGAAGGTCACGAAGTTGGCTCCAACACGAAAGATGCGCATGAAGTTCAACAAACCGATTCAGTTGCTGGCCATTTCCGCGGCGAGTCTGCTGGCAGCTTCTCTCCTCTCCGCTTGCGCTACCCTCACCGTCGACTTCGTCTATGTGAGTAGCGCCAAAGCGGCTGGCCCCAACAACTACGGAGAGATCGACGTCTTCGAAATCAACTCCGAATCGGGCCATATGCGCACGATTGTCACTTCGCCCTTTCCATCGGGTGGGCGCAATCCCGTTGCCGAGGCGGTATCGTCCGATGAAGCTGACCTCTATGTCGCTAACCGGGACGACAACTCCATCGTTCAGTTCATCATCGGCAGCGACGGCAAACTCTATCCCCAGAACACCGTGAATACGCCGGGAATCTTCCCTCTTGCTCTTTCCGTCTCCAAGAATTTTCTCTACGTAGTCGACGCCTTTCAGCCTCTGCCCATTTGCAGTCCTGCTTCGCCTTGCTCCGGTTCGGTCGCGGTATATCCCATCCTGACTGCCGCGCAAGCTGGAGCCCTGAAACCCTCTCAGCCCGCGAACACCCTTGGAACGCCCATTGTGAATGCCGGCATCAGCGCCAGCTACTGGCCGCTCCTGCTGACCGGCGGAAGCGCCTCGCACGTGTTCGTTCCCACCGGTGTTACGACGGCTGCCTCGGGAGCCTACGTCTACATCTCCGGATACGATTCCAACACCAGCGCCGGCTATGTCTTCGGATTCACCGCCGGCTCCGACGGCACCCTTACCAGCATCCCCGGGTTTCCGGTTCCTGTTGGCACTCAACCTTCCGCCCTCGCAGCCGATTCAACAGGAAGCTATTTGTACGTCACCGATTCCATTCAGAACGTAATCTACGCATTCCAGATCAATGGCGGCGCCTTGACCCGTCTCGCCGGCAGCCCATTTCCTACCGGCGGCAAACCAAGTGCGCTTGTGCTCGATGCCACCGGAAAGTACCTCATGGTAGCCAATGCCCAGGATTCGAACCTCGGCGTCTATTCCGTGAGCTCCGGCAGTTTGACCCGGTTGGGCACTTACACTACTGGAACGCAGCCCGTCGCCATTGGGATCGATCCTTCATTGAATGAGTACGTGTTTTCGGCAAATTTCCTGGGCAACAACGTTTCAGGTTTTCAGTTGAATCTCAGCGACGGTACGCTCCTGAATTCCCAGTTTTCACCTTCGGCGGCCAATGCGAATCCGACCGCCGTCGCAGCGATTACGCATGGCAGTCCCAAGAAGTAGCTCAGCAGTCGCCGTGCATCGGCCGCGTCTGCAAGCCAGTTAAGTTTTCGGCATCAAGCCGCGCATGACAGCAGCATCCCTTTCGGGCTTTTACAATGGCTGAAAGGAACCTCAACCAGCATTTTCGGGGCATGAAATTTGACGGCCCGTGACGAAGGAAGCGCATGAAGTTCAGCAAATTGAGACAGCTCCTGCTGGTCTCTGCCATCGGCCTCGGTGTGGCCACGCTCTTTTCTGGTTGCCAGCTCGTGACCATCGACTATCTCTTTGTCGCCACGTCCGCAAGCACGATTTCCGGCAAGACCGCTTGCCCCAGTGGTGAGATCGAAACTTACGCAGTCGACTCCCAGTCTGGTGCGATCCGTTCGGCGCAGCCCCAGGTCTGTTCCGGCGGCACAACACCCACGGCTCTCGCTATCTCCCCTGGCTTTGCAAACCTCTACGTAGCCAACCAGGTAGATAAGAATATCGTTCACTTCGAGATCGCCGCCAATGGCGTTCTGACCAAGAAGGACAGCGTCACCCTTGCCACAACGCCGGCGGCCATGGCAGTTGCTTCAGACGGCAACACCCTCTACGCCGTTTCTGGAACCTCCTCGGCCACCCTTTCGGCTTACACCTTGTCCTCGGGCACGATTGGCGCTGCCGCCACGCAGCTCAACCTCACCGTCCCCGGCTATCCCACCGATTCCGTCGTGCCCACCGGCATTACTGTTCTTACCAACGGCGAGGCAGTATTTGTCACTGCATATGATCTGTCCGCCTACAACCCCGGCGGCATCACCACGAGTACCGCTAGCCCCGGTTGGATATTCGCCTTCACCACCGGCTCTGGTGGTGCCCTCACTCCGGCTCCTGGCAGTCCGTACAACGCTGGAGTCAAGCCTTCAGCCCTGGTGGCCGATCCCACCAATCGATATGTTTATGTCACCGACTTTGCCTCGAACCAACTGATAGGCTACGGAGTTTACACCGGCTACGCTCTCAACTTCCTCCAGAATGGACCTTACAAGACGGGCGGCCAACCGACTTCTGTTTTCATTGATCCGCGCGGCAAGTTTATCTATGTTTCCAATTCGCTCGACTCGAGCGTAACCGCATACGTCATCAATCTCCAAACTGGAACACCCTCTACCGCGGTAAACAGCAGCGGTTCGTCGACCAATTCCACCGATACGCAGCCGGTTTCTATTTCCGTCGATCCTGCGCTCGGTCGCTACGTTTACACCGCCAACTATCTCGGCAACTCTATCTCTGGATTCCGCCTCGATCCAACCGCGGGCACCCTGAAACAGACGCAGGCCACTCCTTATCCGACAGGTATCCATCCAACCGCGATTGTGCTGGCGCCGCACGGCAACCACTCTACGCAAAGCATCACCCCCTAACGCAGAACCGCTTCCTATTCGCAGTAAAAAGCCCAGCCAATCCGGCTGGGCTTTTTACTTTGCGCATTACCGACGGGATGCCTTGCCCCGTACAACCCGTCCAAGAAAAACGGACAGTCTGCGCGGTCGCAAACTGCCGCAGCACACGCACCTTTAAGGGTTGGTTGAAGCTGAAATACAGGGAGCCATGCTGTTGTCACGGATTCCCTGCGGATTCTCTTACCGCCAAACATGCATCCAACCGCGAAGAACACGCTGCGCAGGCTTCTCCACGAAGTGAAGCGCGAAAAGTGCAAGGACGATCAGAAGAACATAGCTGATCCACGGATCAAACTGCGCCAGCCCCAGTTTGTTTAGCACATGTGAATCGTGAATCATGTTCCATAGATTGAAGTGCAGCAGATATAGGCAGTAACTAGCCTCGCCCACAAACACCAGTGGACGAATTCCCAGCAGCTTCGACAACGGATTAACGCCGGCCAACCCAAGAATAATGCAACCAAAGAGTGGCATAAACAATCCGTCGTGCAGCAGCGAATACGGTAGCCGGTAAGCTTGCGTCAGAATTACAAAAGTTGCTGCAAATCCAAAAATTCCCACTACGATCCGACGATTTCCCATCCTCGGAACAATCTCATCGAGTTCCGCCAGCAACACGCCGAATACAAAGCTCGCGATGTGCGGAATCGGCGTATACTTCAGCGCCTGCAGCCACTTGCCATAGCTGAAGCGATCGACATGCGCCAGCCCGTCAGGATTGAAAATCACGTACAGTGTGCCGGGAATCAACCCGATCAACCACACCAAACCCATCTTCGCCAGGTGCGGTTCTATGCGTTCCGGCTTCTTCCACTTTGCCATCCACGGAAATAACACGTAGTAAAAAGACTCGGCCGACATCGTCCACGCAGGTGTATTCAGGAAGGTCGCAATTTCCGGAATCCACCCCTGCAGCAACAGCGGCGATAGCACCATGCCCGTCCAGAACATCCCATGGGTGTGAGATTCCCACTCCAGCGGAATCATCTTGAACGCCAGGATCAGGCTCAAAAGATATATCGGATACAGCCGCGTAAACCGCGCCTCGTAGAACCGCACCTTGCTCAGTTCGCCCGCTCGCGCCTTGGCGTTGTAGTTGTACCCAAGCACAAATCCCGACAGCAGGATGAAGAAGCTCACCGAGGCGTAACCGGCATTCACCACCGGAGCCAGTGGCCCAAACCATTTTGGATTAGAGAAGTGAAAGAGGACGATGTTGATAGCCGCAAAGCTGCGCAGCCCCGTCAATGCATCCAGGCGCGCTGGCTTTTTCATTTCCACTTGCTGTTTAGACGTCAAAGTGCCGCCAGCTGACGCAACCACCGAAGGCCCATTTACCCACGCGCAAGCGAACTTCTGACCACCAACAACTGTTCACTGACAACTTTCTTTAGGCCGTCACCAGCGATCCAACCTTCTCGCCCAGCACTACTCTCCGGATATTCCCCGGCTGGTTCATATTGAAAATGATCATTGGCAGGTTGTTGTCCTTGCACAGGCTCACTGCGGTCAGGTCCATTACCTTCAACCCCTGCTGCAGGATCTCCATATAGGTGATCTCGTCGTACTTCACCGCGTCCTTCACAAGAACCGGATCGGCATTGTAGACGCCTTCGACCTTCGTGCCCTTCAGAAGCACATCGGCCTTGATCTCCATTGCCCGCAGGCTTGCTGCCGTATCGGTCGAGAAAAATGGATTCCCAATGCCGGCGGCAAAAATCACCACCCGGCCCTTCTCAAGATGCCGAACTGCCCGGCGACGAATATACGGCTCCGCCACCTGGTTCATGAACACGGCGGTCATGACCCGGCACTGAACCCCGCGCTGCTCCAGCGAATCCTGCAGCGCAATCGCATTCATAACCGTGGAGAGCATGCCCATGTTGTCGGCGGCAACCCGGTCCATCTCCTTCGCCTGCTGGGCCACGCCGCGAAAAAAATTGCCCCCGCCCACCACGATTCCGATCTCTACGCCCAGGCTGTGAACATCGGCGATCTCGTCCGTAATATCAGACACTTTGGTGGCATCCAGGCCGAACCGGTTCGGACCCGCCAGCGCCTCTCCCGAAAGCTTCAAAATAATCCGCTTATACATGCTTTTTCGAGTATCGCACACGCAGCGGGACCACCGGGATTGACCCACCGGCCTCGTTAAAGCCAAGTATTTCAATCTCGAAGCATGTGGCCCGAGTTCAAGGTTTGCCTTCTAATCGCCTCAGTACGCATACACCCGGGCATCCCACGCAGCCAGCTTCAGTATCGAACCGCCCGTCTCCGCCGTTTCCGGAACATTGGCCAACAGCAACTTGCCTGCCGTTAATCCCTCCGGCAAGGTGTAATCGACCGGTTTTTCGCCAAAGTTCAGCACCACAAGAAGTCGTTCGTCGGCCTTTCCCGGCACGCTCAAGCTCCGCGTAAAGGCATACACCTGCTCGTTCTCCGGATCGAGATCCTTGTAATCGCCATACACAAACGCCAGATGCGCATGGTGCAGCGCAATGGCCCGCTCCGTGTAGTGCAGCACAGACTCCGGGTCGGCCTCCTCTTTGGCTGCGTTGATTTCCTTGTAATTCGGATTCACCGCCAGCCACGGCTTCGCAGACGCCGTCGTGAATCCCCCATTCGGCGCATCGCTCCACTGGATCGGCGTGCGTGAGTTATCGCGCCCAAAGCGCTGTGACTGAGCGATGAATTCCGCCTCCGTCATTTTTCCGCCGAGCACCTTTTCCTTGTACGCGTTTTTAACTTCAATATCGTCGAACTGTTCGAGCTTTGTGAACGGATAATTCGTCATCGCCAGTTCGTCGCCCTGGTAGATAAACGGCGTTCCCTTGAGCGTCATCAGCATCGTTTCAAGTAACTTGGCCGAACGCACTCGAAACTCTGCCGTGGACGTATCGCCAAAGTTCGATACCAGCCGCGGATTATCGTGGTTCGACAAAAACACCGTGTCCCAATCCGTTTTGCTCAGCGCTGTCGCATGGCGGTCATAGATCGCCTTCAACTGTGGCAGCGTCCACTTCTTTTCGCTGTAGAATTCTCCGCGGTTGATGCGGATCGCGTCGAAGTTGAAGACCATGTTCAACTCGTGGCTTTGGCTGTTGACGATAGTCGGCTCCTCTTCGAGCGAGATGCCAATGGCTTCACCTACGGTCATCACGTCGTATTTCGACAATACCTCGCGATTCATCTGCTGCAGATACTCATCGCGATGCGGCCCGTTGGCCCACAAACGAACAAAGTCTCCTTTCATCTCCTCCGGCGTCAGGTCCGGCAATCCCGGCTGTTTCGAAATCAGCGGAATCACGTCCATCCGGAATCCATCCACACCCTTGTCCAGCCAGAACTTCATCAGCGCAAACACATCCTCGCGGACCTTGGGATTGTCCCAGTTCAGATCCGGCTGCTTCACTGCGAAATAATGCAGGTAGAACTGCTTCGTCGTCCCGTCCCACTGCCACGCCGAGCCCGAAAAGAAACTCGGGTAATTATTCGGCGGCAGCGGATGCGCAGGATCGGCCGGATTCGGCTTTCCGTCGCGCCAGAAATAATAATCGCGATAGGGATTGTCCTTCGACGACCGCGATTCCACAAACCAGCGATGTTCGTCCGAAGTATGATTCACCACCAGGTCAATGATCAGCCGCATGTGACGCGCCTTGATCCCCGCCAGCATGCGGTCAAAGTCCGCCATCGTGCCAAATTCCTTCATCACCTTCCGATAGTCGCGAATGTCGTACCCGTTATCCGCATTCGGCGAATCGTAGTGGGGTGACAACCAGATCACATTTACGCCCAGCTTCTTCAAATAATCGAGATGCTGCGTGATGCCGTTTAGATCCCCGATCCCGTCCCCGTTCGAGTCTTGAAAACTCCGCGGGTAGACCTGGTATACAACGGCTTCCTTCCACCACATCGGCTCGTATCCGTTCACCAATGCGGCAGAATGATGTCCAGTCTGTTCGGTTTTTGCAGCGCTGCTATCCTGCTGCGCTAAGGTTTGGTCAATTGAAATTGCGGCGAAGATAAATGCAAGTGCAAGTAAAACAGTTATTCTTTTCACGGGCCAAATCATATCGCACCCGGCTCTTATCCGCTCGGTCACCCGCCACCAGTATTCGATCCGTTCTTGATCGACGTAACCCGCACTTCTGCCCAGACTTGGGACCGAGCAGGGTAACTCCAACGACTCCTGTACCAAGCTCGTAACTTGACAGCCGCGAACCATTGGTCTACTTTGCAATGTAAAGTGAGTTCCCGATGAGCTTCCCGATCCATCCGCTCGACAAGGCGCTCGGCGATATCACCAGCATCCGCCGACAGGTTGCGCGCACCACGGAATTCCGTGGCTACGGCGCTGCTACCCTCGCCGCCACTGGCCTGTTCGCCATGCTCGCTGCCGTCGCGCAAGCCTTCCTGCTGCCCGATCCAGCCAGCCACATCGGCAACTACCTCCGCATCTGGATCACCATCGCCATCCTCTCCGCCGTCCTCATCGGCATGCAGACGCTCACTCGCACTCGCCGCATCCACTCCGCCATGGCCGACGAAATGATCCTCATGGCCGTCGAACAGTTCCTTCCCTCCGTCGGCGCCGGCGCACTCATTTCTGTGGTTCTCGTACGCTTCGTTCCAGGGTCTGTGTGGATGCTCCCCGGCCTCTGGCAAATTACCTTCAGCCTCGGCGTATTCTCGTCTTGCAGATTCTTGCCCAAACCGATGACGGCTGCCGGATGCTGGTATCTGCTCACGGGCCTCACCTGCCTTGGCCTCGGCGATACGCGCGCACTTACTCCATGGACCATGGGCATCGCATACGGCGTCGGCCAGTTGCTCGTCGCCGCGGTTCTCCTCTGGGGATCGAAGGAAGACCGCGATGAAATCTAAATCCCTCAGCAGCGAAGGCCGCTTTGCGTACGAAGGCCTCGACCGCGTCATCCACGAACGCGCCCGCCTAAGCGTGCTTACGTCGCTAATCACCAATCCCAAGGGCCTGGCTTTCAACGACCTCAAGCAGCTCTGCGCGCTTACCGACGGAAATCTCAGCCGTCACCTTAGCGTTCTCGAAGACGCCAAAATGGTCGAGATCTCGCGCGGTCACGACCGCAATCGCCCCCAAACCATCTGCCGCATCACCGCATCCGGCCGCAAGCGTTATCTCGATTACCTCGAGACGCTGGAGCAAGTAGTGCGCGACGCCGCCGCCGGTGCCAAACCGGACACTGCCGTCTCTACGCTGCTCCCAAATCTCGCCCCTTCGCGAACTTGAATTTTTTTGCCTGATTACTTTGCAACGCAAAGTGACACTTGGATGGAGGAACTCCGTTGAACGACGCATCAATGTTTCAGTCCAGCTTTCAATCAAGGTTCAAATCACGCTCCATGGGCGTAAAACTCCTCATCGTCTGCGCGCTCGCGCTGGTAATGACGATCCCTGCTCTTTTCGTCGACGACCTCGTGGATGAACGCACCCACCGCGAGTCAGATGTGGTGAAAGAAATAAGCAGTCATGTCGGCGGCCAGCAGACCTTTCTCGGACCCACCCTCGCCGTTCCATACGACATCCCCGCGCCATCATCCACCAATCCAAAGCACGGCACCTATCTCATCTTTCCCGCGCAGGCATCGGCAACTGTAAAGACCACGGCCGAAGAAAAACGCCGTTCGTTGTTCAAAGTTCCCGTCTTCCAGGCCGATTTGAGCTTCGAAGCCGACTTCGATTTGAACGGAGTGCCCACCGCCACGCCGCAAGGCGCTGTACTCGATTGGCCCCACGCCGAATTCATCGTCGGCGTCACCGATGCGCGGGGCGCACTGTCTGACGGCTCTTTAACAATCAGCGGTAAGACGCTCACCATTTCGCCCGCGGTGACCGTCGAAACTTTCTCCCTCGGCTCAGATGCCACCCAGCAACTCAAGCTCAAGCTTTTTGGCGCGAGGCCCGGCAACGTGCAGCCCAACAGCCATGTCACCGTCACCGCAGCGATGCGCTTTTCCGGTGCTCAGCGGATTGCGCTGCTGGCGTACGGCAAAACCACGCGTCTCAACATGCAAGGCGACTGGCCCGATCCCAGCTTCGATGGCGGCTTCCTGCCTGTAAGTCACACCATCTCACCGAGCGGATTCACCGCCGACTGGACCGTGCCATTCATCGCACGCGGAGTGCGGGCCGAAGGTGTAGGCGACGCCATCACTGGTCTCGACGCAACCGCTCTCGGCGTCTCTTTCGTTGAACTCGCCGATCCCTATCAATCTGTAACGCGCTCCCTCAAATACGTTCTCCTCTTCCTCGGCCTTCTCTTTCTCTCCTACTTCGTCTTCGAGGTCACCACAGGCAAACGAATCCATCCAGCGCAATATATTCTCGTTGGCATCGCACAAATCATCTTCTACTTGTTGTTGCTCTCTCTCGCCGAGCGCATCGGCTTCAACTTCGGCTTCCTCATCGCCGGCACTGCCACGGTGACTCTGCTCTCCTCCAATGCAGGTTGGATCTTCGCAAGCCGCGTGCAGGCCTTGCGAGCGCTTGTGGTCTTTACTCTGCTATACACACTCATCTACTTGCTCCTTCGACTCGAAGACAACGCCTTGCTCGTCGGTGCCGTCGCAAGCTTCCTCGCCGTTGCCGCCGCAATGTATCTCACCCGCTCGATCGACTGGTATGGTTCTCTGCCGGACACAGCGACTCCGACCCAATAGCGAGGCTTCTTGTTTGTACCCAATTTCTCCGTGAGGAAAACATCACAATGCAAACCGAATCAAACCCCGGTCTTCACGTCGCGATCATCATGGACGGCAATGGCCGCTGGGCCACTCAACGTAGACTGCCCCGTGTCGCCGGTCATCGCGCCGGAGTTGCTGCCGTCCGTCGCGTCGTCGAGCACGCTCCTCCACTCGGCGTTCGCGTTCTCACACTCTACGCGTTCTCATCCGACAACTGGGCGCGTCCCCCGCAGGAGGTGCAGAGCATCTTCTGGATCATCCGCGCCTTTCTTCGCCTCGAGTGCGAACGGCTCTGCGAGCAAGGCGCGCGACTCGAAGTTATCGGTCGCCGCGATCGCATTCCCGTGCCGTTGCTGCGCGAAATTGAACGCACGGAATCTGCCACCGCCCATGGCCGCCGCCTTCATCTGCGCATTGCCATCGACTACTCCGGGCAGATGTCCATCGCCACCGCCGTTGCAACCGTGATTGCCGATTCATCGATCGAACAGCCACTCCTTCCTGACCGCTTGCGCACGGTCATCACTCATGCACTCACGGCAGACAGTGGCAATGTTGACCTGCTCATCCGCACCGGCGGCGAACAGCGCCTCTCCGATTTCCTTCTTTGGGAATCGGCGTACGCGGAACTCGTCTTCACCCACCGCATGTGGCCCGACTTCGATGAGTCCGATCTTGCCGCCGCTATCGGTGATTTCAGCCGCCGTGAACGCCGCTTCGGAGCCGTCCCCTCTACATCCGTCACACAATTCACACGGTCTGTCACATTGTTGGCTCAGGGGAAACCCGATGAGTCACACTTACCCCGGGCCACCGCATCTAACCTCGAGTAATGAACGAGTAACGAGTAATGAACGCTAACTGGAAATTTCGGCTCGACGTTAAATCAATCGTCCCAGTGCTTTCGTTTTTTGCGCTCTCCCGTCGAACGGTCCATAGCGCGGCAGAATGCGCTACTGATACCGGGCTGGCGGCGGGTGCGACCGTTTTGAAGCGTCGATCTACCAAGTCGCAAATTCGATGCGCCCTTGGCACATCTGCGCGCTCCGCACCCACATCGAAACAGTTTTTGGACTGCCTTCCCACCAGTAGTTACTGAAAAACGGGCTCCTCAGAAAAGACGGGTTCATGAATTTGATTTCCTGTTCATCAAGGCAGCAATATCCCCAGGCGACGTCAATGGACATTGGACCAGGTATCAGGAACCCGAAGATCTAGATCTTGGAGAATCAATAGACCGCATTTTTAATTCTCCCAGATTCACTTAACGCAGGACTCGGGGCGAATTCCCTGTAGGGTTTTCCGCAAGAGATCATTGCGCTACATGCCGTTCGCCCTCTGCAGCATTCGTCGACCTTCCGATAAGCTCATCTGCGCCACGCAGGTGAGGGAGACTTTCGCGAAATTTTTTTCGCGTCATTTCCCGGCATCGCCGGATTTTGGAGGATTACGATGCAAACATTCAGCACTAACCAGTCCCATCGCTCAATCCCAGGACGACACAGTACTTTCCCTCGCAGAATCGCGATTTTGATTGCGATCCTCACCTTGCTCGTCACTCCCGGCCTCGCCCAGGTTGAAAGCGGTACCATTGCCGGCACGGTCACCGACGCTACGGGTGCTGTAATCCCCAACGCCAACGTTACGGCGGCAAATATCGCCAGCAACGTCAAGCGCACCATACAGACCTCGGGTACCGGATCCTATTCCGTCGTCGGACTGGAACCAGGCACATACCAGGTCACAATAACTTCAGGGCAGTTCAAGCCTTACATCGCCAAGGTAGAGATCACCGTGGGTGGCCATGTGACGCTCGATGCCAAGCTCTCCGTCAACACCAGCGTGACCCAGGTGGAGGTCATGGCGGAAGGCGGATCTTCGATAAATACGCAGACACAAGAGCTGTCGCAATTGGTTGACTCGCAGCAACTCGTTTCCCTTCCGAGCCTCACTCGCAATCCGTATGACTTCGTGGCGATTTCCGGCAACGTGTCAAACGGCGATGCATCGAACTCCGGGAGTTCTACGTCGGCGGTGGCGATGAACACCAACTCTCAGAATTCCACCACGCGCGGGGTGGGGTTCAATATCAACGGCCAGCGTTCGACCGGCACTGAAATTCTCCTCGATGGCATTGAAAACGTAGAGTTGTTCAACGACCAGATTGGAACCTTTGTCCCGCTGGATTCAGTGCAGGAGTACCGCGTGGCAACCAGCAACTTCGATGCGCAGTTCGGGCGTGCTTCGGGCGGTGTCGTAAGCGTCAGTACGAAGGCTGGAACGAACTCGCTTCACGGGACTGCGTGGGAGTACAACCGCCTCTCGGCCTACACATCGAACACTGAAACCAACGATCAATTGGGCCTGGACAAAGGAACATTCACGCGCAACCAATTTGGATTCGACGTGGGCGGACCAATAGTAAAGAACAAACTCTTTGGCTTTGGAAGCACGGAGTGGATCCGCGTGCGCAGCGCAGCGAACCTGACGTCGGGCGTGCCAACGCCAGAGTTCTTGTCTGTCGCGGCACCGAACGTTCAAAGTTTCTTCAATCAGTATGCCGGGACCAACAAGTTCAATTTTGTTCAGACCTACTCGGCGTCAGAAATCTACGGCAATTCGGGAACCGCTGTGCCTGCAGGACTTGATCCCACAACGCCAACGATGGGAATCGTCGCCTACACTGCACCCACGAATGCCGGCGGCGGCCTGCCTGGAGACACCTACAACATTGTGGCTCGCGCGGACTACAGTCTTGGCGACCGGACCCAGATGTTTGGCCGGTTTGTGGAGTATCACGAGGTAGACCAGCCGGGCACGCAGTTTGCGTCTCCCTATTCGCAATACGACGTAGGCGCGACTGCGGAGAATCAGGCTTACCTGTTCAGTCTGTCGCATCAATTCAGCGCCTCTCTGGCGTCTTCCACCAAGTTGAGCTTCAACCGGTTCAATTTGTTCAACTCCTACCAGACCAGCTTGCAGAACACGCCGTCCCTTGCGGTCTCACCCAACGCTGTTGTCCCCGGGACGGGCTCGTTGATTACGTTGCCGGGCTTCTATTCGCAAAACCCAGCGGCTACTGGCGGCCTTCCCTTTGGCGGTCCGCAAAACCAGCCGCAGATCAACGAAGATCTGAGCTGGCTGAAGAGCAGGCATTCGATGCAATTCGGCGCGCAGCTTAATTATGTGCAGGAAAACCAAGCCTACGGCGCATACGCCCAAGCCGCGGAACAACTCGGAAATAACCGCGCCGCCGGATTGACGAATCTGTATACGGGAGACCTCTTTCTGTTCGAGGCGGCGGCTGAGCCCAAAGGCGCATTGCCGTGTGTGAGAAACCCGTACACCGGAGACTTGACACCGACCGCTGGTTGCTCGGTAACTCTGCCAACAGGTTCCCCAAGCTTCGCGCGCAGCTACCGGTTCAGGGATTGGGCCGTGTATGCACAGGATTCCTTTAAGGCGACGCCGCGACTCACGGTGAACTATGGGCTGCGTTACGAGTACTACGGCGTGCAGCACAACAATAACCAAAACCTGGATTCAAACTTCTATTACGGTTCCGGCACATCCCTTCCCGCACAGGTGAGAAGTGGACAGGTGTTCACCGTACCGAACAGTCCAATTCACAAATTGTGGAATCCGAGTTACGGCACGATTGCGCCGCGTGTAGGATTCGCATTCGATGTCTTCGGCAACGGACGTGATTCGATTCGCGGCGGCTATGGGATCTCGTATGAGAAGAACTTCGGAAACGTGACCTTCAACGTGATCCAGAATCCACCAGCCTATGCCGTGATCGTGTTCAACAACGTGACTGTAACGAACTCGAATCTGGGACCGTTGGCTGGATCGTCAGCACCAGCGAACTCGCCCTGCTACCCATCAGTCTGTCTACCTCCAACCAGCCTTCGGAACATTGACGAGAACATCAAGACAGCTCAGACGCAGTTCTACAGCCTGGCGCTGGAACACCAGATGACGCACAACACCTTCGCTTCATTGCAATATGTCGGAGCGCGCGGTATTCACCTCTATGACATCAAGAATTACAACGGGTTGGGCAGCGGAAATGTGACGCTGGGCGACCCGAACGTCGATCCCGTTAGCGGGAATTACGGACTGACTCGACTCAATCCTCAGTATTCCAACATCAACAATCGCGGCTCCGGCGGAGATTCGTACTACAACGGACTGAACGTCCAGTTCCAGTCGACAAACCTCCGCAACACAGGTCTCACGGTCGTCGCGAACTACACGTATGCGCACCAGATGGATGATTTGAGCACCACGTTTTCCGAGAGCAACAATGCGTTCAGCCTGGGCTATACGGATCCGTTTAACCCCGCGCTCGACCGGGGGAATGGAGACTTGGATGTGCGCAATAGACTCTCACTCGCGCCGATCTGGTCGTCACCTTTCTTCAAGAATAAGAACAACCTGATGGGAGAGGTGCTCGGAGGGTGGCAGGCGGCAGGTATCTACACCGTGCACTCCGGAACGCCGTTCACCTACTTCGATCTCACCAACAACTATTCGGGTTACAACATTGCGCGGTACACGCCAGCTGGGACAGTTACTCAACACACATTCAAGTCGATTCCAAGTGGAACATCGGGTGGAGGAAACAACTCCTACGTGATTGGTATGCTTCCGCCTGCAAACTCGTGGGGGAATCCTAATCTTTTGCCCCCAGGCGATCCCACGATGCCGGACCCAGGTTATCCGAACGGTATCTCAGACTGGGGGCCCTTCCCCAGCAATATGATCCAGCGGAATTCGTTCCGCGGGCCCGGGTACTGGAACCTGGATCTGCAGGTCAGCAAGACTTTCCCGATTCATGAGCGGATGAACCTGGAGTTCAGGGCCGAAGGCTTCAACATCTTCAACCACCACAACCTGTTTCTGCAGGAAGGGCTGAACGATGTCTCCAGCAACTCTTTTGTCGACCCGACAAGCGGTTTGGCGTATCCGCAAATCATCGCGTCGAAGGGTGGAATCGGTAACAACGGAGGTGCGAACGATGAGCGGCGGTTTGGGCAGTTCGCTCTGAAGTTAGACTTCTAGAAAGTTGGCACTTCGTATCGGTTCACTGAACGATCAAAAACTGGAGCCTTAGACTCCCGCCAGGTTGATGAAGAACCCGAAGTTTTGAAAGGGCACGGATTTATCCGTGCCAAAAATCGCGGAATATCAACGCGGCTTTAGCCGCTGAGGGAAGGTTTCAGCCTTTGTCAGCAGTCTCACGGGAGCCTCAGGCTCCCGTTTTTGTGGATGAAAGGATTTCGAGGCAACCAGACTCAGCATGACGCACCCATAACTTAATCGTCCGTTGTGCGTGCCCAAAAACAAAAGCCCGGAGCCTGCGCTCCGAGCCTTCGCCACCTGTATCCCCCAAAGGGCATAGAGCGTTCAATGCAGATTACTCCGCAGCAGCCGCTTCTACAGCCTTGGTCTGCGACACAGTCCATTCCGGCGCTCCCACCTTGAAACGCGCAAAGCGCTTCACGGTGATGTTTTCGCCCAGCTTGCCGACCTTCTGTGCAATCAATTCCTTGATGCTTACCGCCTGGTCCTTGATAAACGGCTGCTCCAGCAGGCAAACCTCTTCATAGAACTTCGCCATCTTGCCCTCGAGCATGCGCTCCACGATGTTCGCAGGCTTTCCGCTCGCGGCTGCTTGAGCGCGATAGATATCCTTCTCGCGTTCCATATCCTCCGCGCTCACATCCTCAGGCCTGATATAGCGCGGATCGCTCGCCGCGATATGCATCGCGATGTCCTTCAGCAATTCCTGAAAGTCGTCGGTGCGTGCCACAAAGTCGCTCTCGCAGTTCACTTCCACCATCACACCGATTTTGCCGCCGGCATGGATGTACGTGCCCACCGCGCCCTCATTGGTCGTACGCGCAGCCTTCTTCTGTGCAGAGGCCATTCCGCGCTTGCGCAGCACCACGAATGCCTCTTCGATATTTCCCTTGCTCTCCTGCAGAGCTTTCAGGCAGTCGCCCATGGGCGCGCCGGATTTCTCACGAAGCTCCTTCACCAACTTTGCATCTATCTTTTCTGCCACACTCATCTCGCTTCCTTCTCTTTTCCCCAATTCAAAATTGCGTTGAAACTATCGGCAGTCGATCGGCTGCCACCTTCCGGAAAGCCATTACCCTCTCCGGATTGGCCGCACCGCAGGTGCTGCCCAAAAGAAAAGCGTGGCAACCAGACGGCGAGGCCACGCTTGTCTCGGTCTGCTCAAAAACTTACAGGGCGCGTTCGACCACTTCTTCTTCGTCGATTGCCGCTTCCGCCGCCGGAGCCTTGCGAACACCCGCACCAAGCGCAGCGTCGAAGTCCACATCCTCAGCCGGTGCCGCTTCCGCCGCAGGAGCTTCGCTCTCCGCCGCCGGAGCCTCTTCCGCCGCAAACGCCTTGTCGCCAACCAGGTTCACACCCTCGGCCGCCGAGTCGGCGATCTTCGAGGTAAACAGGCGAATCGCACGCAGCGCGTCGTCGTTGCCCGGAATCACGTAATCCACCACCGTCGGGTCGCAGTTGGTATCCACCACCGCTACCACCGGGATGCCCAGCTTGCGTGCTTCCTTCACCGCAATCGCCTCGTTGTTCGAGTCGACGATGAAGAGTGCATCAGGCAGGCGCTTCATATTCTTGATGCCGGCCAAATTGGCTTGGAGGTGCTTGCGCTCGCGCTCCAGCCGAATGACTTCCTTCTTGGTCAGCAGTTCGTAACGGCCGTCCGTGGCCATATCATCCAATTCCTGAAGGCGCTTCACCGACTTCTGCACCGTCACCCAGTTCGTCAGCAGCCCGCCCAGCCAGCGCTGGTTGATATACGGCATGCCCGCGCGGTTGGCCTCTTCAGCCACGGCGTCCTGGGCCTGGCGCTTGGTGCCGACGAAGAGAATCGTCTTGCCGCTCGCGCATAGCTCAGTGACAAACTTCGACGCGTCCTTAAACAGCTTCAGCGTCTTCTGCAGGTCGATGATGTAAATACCGTTGCGCTCGCCGAAGATGTATTCCTTCATCTTGGGATTCCAGCGCTTCGTTTGATGCCCGAAGTGAACACCAGCTTCGAGCAGCTCCTTCATTGTGATCGTGGCCATTGGCCTCCTTCATGGATTGCATCCGGGCTAACCTTCGTCTGGCCCGGATTGAAACCCGCTCTCGCGGGAGATTTACAACCAGGGATCAATGGTCAGTTTTCAGTGATCAGATTGTCTTGGCCTTTACTGATCACTGTTCACTGAACACTGTCCACTTCGAAGCGCTTAGCGCTTCGAGAACTGGAACCGCTTGCGTGCACCCTTTTGTCCGTACTTCTTGCGTTCCTTCTGGCGAGCATCGCGCGTCATCAGGCCTTCAGCCTTGAGCAGCTTGCGCAGCTCCGGGTTGAAGAGAACCAATGCGCGGGCAATGCCCATCTTCACCGCGTCAGCCTGCGAAGATACGCCGCCGCTCGAAACCGTCGTGACCACGTCGAAGCTCGAGGCCAATTCCGCCACCACCAGGGTGCGCTTTGCGGCCACACGCTGCGCTTCGGTTACAAAGTACGTCTCGAAGGGCTTGCCGTTCACCTTCCACTCACCGGTGCCCGGACGCAGGAAAACACGGGCGATCGCCGACTTGCGGCGCCCCGTCCCGTAATACTGAACCAGATCTGCCATTCTCTCTTGACTCTCTCCGCCGGGCTTATCTAGAGCGCGGCTAAAACCGTCTTAAAACCAATTCCGCAACAACTTAAAAGCTGCGCGATCCCACTTCCAAAGCCACCGGCTGCTGCGCAAAATGAGGATGCTTGTCGCCGCGATAAACCTTCAGCTTCGATCCCATCGCACGGCCCAGCTTGCTCTTCGGCAGCATGCCCTTGATCGCCTCTTCCAGAATCTTCTCCGGCTTACGGGCCAGCAGGCGCGTAAATTCCTCTTCGCGCAATCCGCCGGGGAATCCCGTGTAACGGCGATACATCTTGCTCTGGGCCTTGAGGCCGGTCAACCGAATCTTCTCGGCGTTAATCACGATCACGTGGTCGCCCATGTCGATGTACGGCACGTACTTCGGATTCAGCTTGCCGCTCAGAACATCGGCCGCCTTGGTCGCCAGGCGACCCAGGGTCTGGCCGCTGGCATCCACTACATACCACTTGCGGTCAATATCCTTGCCGCTCGGAACAAAGGTGCTCATCTCTCTCCTGCCCTCTATAACTTCAAGAAACTTCAGCGCAAAACGCTATGGCCCATGGCATCCGCGCATGGGATTCAATTCCGCCCACTTCCAAACAATCCTGTTCGGGTGAGGACTGCGGCGCTTGCCCCCTCAAAGGGCCCTGACTCTGCTGGACTTAGCTTCCTGTCCCAGCCGAAGGTGCCTGTTCCGGTCGAATCCAATAAAGGGGTTCAATCAGCCGGGTCCGGGCTAAACTTCTTCTCCTCATCGACTTGAATCCGTCTCAGAGGGCCCACAACAGACCCCAGGCGCAACACCGCACAAGACCCTTAGGATAACCGAATCAAGATGCAGAGTCAACGAAATGAAGCAACGAAACAACCAGTTCCCAGCCTCTTCCACAGGATTGGCGGCCCATATCGCCGGCAAAAGTCTGTTTTGAAAGGGCACGACTTTAGTCGTGCCGTAAAGGCCCAGGAATCAATGGGCTTTAGCCCCTGAGGGACGTATTTTCGCGCTCTGCCGCGATTCCCGCACTCTACTTCACTCCCAAACTCCGCTTCATCGGATGCGCCTCGGTATTAAAAACCACCGAATCAAACTCCAGCGTCGACTCCGGCGCAAACAGCAGATACAGATACTTCAGCGTCTCGGCAAAGAAGAAGCTCTCCATCGCATCCTTCTTCTGCTTGCTACGAACATCGGCCAGCGCCGCATACGCCTCATCGGTCCGGCAATACTTCACCAGCCCATCCAGGTAAGTCCGCCCCATCGCCAGGTACTTCGCGTCGTGGGTGTAGTGATACAGGTAATAGGTTGATTCGATGATCTCCGGCCGCAGTTCATAATTCGGACTCGTAATCTGCATCTTCACGTAGTCCAGCGTCTCCGGCTCAATGCCCGCCACGTTCCACATCTTGTAGCTGGAATCCTGCAGTTCCGCCGCACGATGGACGTCGTCGCCCAGCGCCAGCACCGCTGGAAAGAACGCATCGAGCGCGCCGTAGTTCGTACGCGTACGCTGCCCGCTGTTCATATCCGCCTGCCCATACCAGAGACCAGTCGGCTCCTGATCAGCCAGATACTTATCGATCGCAGTCACGCTCTCCAGCCACATGCGGGCACAATCCTTGTCACCAAACAGAATCGATGCCTTCAGTAGATACTCATAATAGGAATCGATACCGCCCATAATGCCTGCAGTCGGGTCGGTCCACTTCCCCGTCTCCACATCGATCTCCGACCCCACCAGCCCGATCGCCGACCGTCTCTTGTACAACTCAACCAGTGCCCGCTTGGCCATGTCGTAGTAATTCTGCTTGCCCGTCAGCCGCGCCAGCATCCCGTATTCCAGCAGCAGCGTTCCAATCTCCGCCGGATTGCTCTTTGTTCCCCGCACCGCACCTGTGTGCAGATTGACGTACTCGTACGGCATCCCCGTCGGCGAATCGAACATAGGAGACATCCGCCGCCCCAGATCGTCCGCCAGTTCCAGCAGCCGCTTGTCTCCCGTCATCTCGTAGCAGGAGATCAAACTCCCCAGCAGCCGAATCGTAATCTCAAAATCCTTGACGTAGATGTCCTGGTCAAAATTGAGCTTCGTATCGATCAGCGTGCGCGCCTCATCTGCCTGTTCTTTAAGCCCCATCAGCGTCAGCGTGTCCAGCGCATCCACCGGAGTCATCAAAAGGCTGTGCCCTTCCCCATACCAGTCGAATGGTTTCTGACTCAGCGGCTTCAAAGCATCGTGTCCCCACGCGTACTTCTTGTACCCGTTCCAGGCGTGCAGAGCCTCGCTGCGAACTCGCTCCGCCATCTCCGCCTTCTCCGCATCGGTCATTGGCTTTGCAGAACCGGCCGCCGATGCTGAGGCCCCACCTGTTGCCGGGAGCAGCACTCTGCGCAAAGACAACCGGCCCCAACAAAGCAGGCAATAAAAGAACAAAGGGCAAACAGAATTTCGAAGCGCGCATCATCACCCTCTCGAGACACCGCAAACATCATACGGAATGACCCCTCACACCGCACCGTCGCTGAGCGAAGTCGAAGGATCTGCAGTTGCTTTTATCTCGTATCAGCACGAGCTCGGGTGCCACATGTCTCGCCTTTGAGACATGGGAAAGCCAACTGTTAAAGGGCATGACATCATTCCTGCCACAGTGAACAAAAAAATCCGGTGTATCCCGAGCGAAGATTGGGGCTAAAAGGGACGGAGCGAAGGATCTGCTTCACCACGTTTCACCGCCATCGAAAAAACCTCGCACAAACAAAACCACCCGGAACCAGTTTCGGTTTCCGGGTGGTTTTACTGAAGGCTGAAAACTGATAACTGATAACTGCTTTTACGCCGCAGTCTCACTCATCGACTTCACTCTGAACCGCTTCATCTGGATCGACAGTGTCCGCTCGATCTTCCGCAGATCGCCGCGCTCCGCCGGTCCGGCGAACGTCGAAGCAACGCCCTTGGCTGATGCGCGACCCGTACGGCCTACGCGGTGAACAAAGTCTTCCGCCAGTTTCGGCATATCGAAATTGATCACGTGCGCCACGTTGGCTACGTCGATGCCGCGAGCGGCAACATCCGTAGCAACCAGTACGCGGTGATGGCCCTCAGAGAAACTCCGTAGTGCCGAGTTGCGCTGCGACTGCGAGCGGTCCCCGTGAATCTGTGTCGCCGACCAGCCCGAACGGCTAAGCCTGCGCGCCACGCGATCCGCGCCGTGCTTCGTACGAACAAACACCAGGAAGCTGCCATCCTCTGATTCCAGAAGATGCTCGAGCAATTCCTGTTTCTGATCTGCAGCCACTTCAAAAGTGCGCAGTTCCACATTCTCCGCCGGCTTCAGAACCGAACCGATCTCGACGCGGACTGGATTGTTGAGGTACTTGCGCGCCACTTCCTTCACCGCGCCTTCCAGCGTGGCGGAGTAGCAGAGCGTCTGCCGTGATGCCGGAAGCGTTGTCGCGATGCGTGCGATCGCAGGCTGGAAGCCCATATCGAGCATCCGGTCCACTTCGTCCAGAACCAGCATCTGGATCTGGTCCATCCGCACCAGCTTGCGCTTGAGGTAGTCTTCAAGCCTGCCTGGCGTAGCCACGATCAACCGCGCTCCGCGGCGAATCGCATCCAACTGGGGGCGTTCCTGCATCCCTCCAACCACCAGTGCAACGGTCTGCTGCGAGCTGGTCCGGATGACTTTGAAGGCCGCTTCCACCTGCATCGCCAGTTCGCGTGTCGGCAACAGAATCAGTGCCTGCGCCGCGTTCCGGTCCTGCGCCTTCTGCAGCATTTCCACGATCGGAATCAAGAAGCCAAGCGTCTTGCCGGTTCCCGTCTGCGCCGTTGCCAGCACATCGCGGCCTTCGAGAGCCGGAGGAATGCAGCCCGCCTGTACCGGTGTAGGGGTTACAAAATTGTTTTGGTTGAGCCGCGCCATCAGCGGGGCCGAAAGATTGAACTGTGAGAACTCTGTCGTCAAAATATATTCATTTCCTGAGTTCCGGAGCCCGTCTTCCCTAGGGCCTGCAATCGGAACCCGAACTTGCAGCCGCACACACGAATCCTGTCACGTGCGCGCCTGCTCTTCAATTTATGCGTAAGGGAGAACCAAATACGTCCCGGGGACTGACCTTCAGTCTTGCAAACTTCCTCTCGGAATCTGAGGGTCCGGACCTGCCGCACGCTACCTTGTACCGCCGGTTCAGCTCATTGCCGTCCGGCACCACGACCCAGAACATCACTGGAAACTGCTCCTCATCACGGGAGCCGACGTGGTTACGCTGTAGGGGCTTGGGGGAAATCTGTGCCAGGCTGAATTGCCTTAATACGAAGAGGCAAACCGCCGCTCACGTCCAAATCACTGAGCGCAAAGCCAGTATAGCACGGTTTCGCTTTTTCCCGCCTGCGCGCGAGAGCCTCGCTCCTATTCGACTATCTCTCTAAATTCATGATTCCGAACGAGTTGTAACGATACTCCGCCAGCCATTGCAGTTATATTGGCGACATCGAAAGAGATCGAAAAACCTAGGGATTTCACCAGTTGTTTTCCCCCTATTCTTTCCGATAAAAGTGTCTTGACGTCGGGTCCGGATCGGCCCAGTCCTCAACGCGTGCGCGGCTCGATGCCCGTCGAACGATCCGAAAACCGAGTTAAGCAACCCTGACGAAGCTGCAAGTACTCCGCGTGGTGCCTAACCCCAAATCAACAATTCCCAAGGAGAATAAGTTTATGAGCTTGACTGTTGATGAACGTGAGCAGGTAGCGACTGAATTGAAACGCTTCGCTGGAGACCTCAACCTCTCCGACGACCAGAAACAGAAGCTTTCCACCGCTCTGACGGAAGCGCGCGAGAAGGTCGGGGACTACATGAAGAACAATCCTGGCACAACAAGAGCCGACGTTATTGCCAAGGTGAAGGCGAACCGCGATGAGATTCGTCAACGGGTAGTCAAGTTTCTGACTCCTGAACAACTGACCAAGTGGGATAACGAAGTTGCGAAAGCCAAGGAATTCCTCGGTCAGAAAATCGATGCATAGCATCTTTGCCCTGAAAAGTTAAGCACATGTTCGGTGGCTTACGGCCAAAAACCGGCGGCCACCGACATCAATTCATCCATTGAATTAGGGACGGTAATCACAGCGTACTGAAGAGGGCAATCTCGCGGCAGCGTCAACCGGGCGACTGGACTGCTTTGTATCCGGCAGTTACCGCTCTTCCAACCGCGACACCACCTGCCGCACCAGCTTTTCCAACTCCCGGTTCACCGGTACACTCGCAGCATCCGGAGGAGGAAGTGCCTCCATCCGCGCATCCGGGAATCCGAGCTTCCGCTTCAATGCCAGAATCTCCTGGATCTTCTCCTCGGGAATAGGTGTCAACGGCTTCCCGATTTGCTTTGCAATCAAATACGTCTTGCAATAAGACTCGAGAATTTCCGTCAGCCACTCGGCATGCGTCACCGTGTCGCTCCAGCAAACCACTCCATGATTCGCCAGCAGAATCGTGTTGTGGTCCTGCACATAGGGCAGCACCGTCTCGGCAAATGCCTGCGTACCCGGAGTCTCGTAGCGCGCCAGCGCGGCCGGTCCAATAAAAATCTCGTACTCCGAAATCAGGCCCACCGGCGGCGCTGATCCCGTCAGCGAAAAAGCCGTCGCATACGGAGGGTGACAATGCACCACGGCATTTGCCCGCGGATTGGCGCGATAAATTTCCAGGTGCAACAGCAATTCGCTGGTGCGCAGCCGATCTCCAGCCACAATGTTGCCGTCCATATCCGACAAACAGATATCCGCCGGCTCCAGATCCCGCTTGCTCATCATCGTCGGCGTACACAGCACGTATTTCGTGCCCAGCCGGCAGCTGATATTGCCTCCGTTGCCGTCAACGTATTGCCGTTCCCAGAGCTTGCGCCCGGCACGAATGATCTCCCCGCGCAGGGATTCAGCCTCAAACGAACTCGATGCCGCCGACGGAGAAAGCTCCTCAGGTTTGGGTACGCGCAGAGCCTCCACAACGGCTTCGACGACTTCCTTCACCTGTTCCGAAATCGGATTTGCAAATTGCTCCATGCTTGACCTCGACGGGACAGCTTCGACGTTGCGCAGATGCGCCCAACGGATTGAGCCCTACCATTACATATAGGTCCGACCGCACTTCCCTGTTGGTGACAAGGATCACCGAGCGTATTGATTAAACTGAGCGCAACTACCAACCTTCTCATCCTGAGCGAGCGCGGCGCAGTCGAAGGACCCGCTTTTGGGGTCATGTCCCACGGGAGCGAAGACTCTATCGCTTCCGCAGGACTACCAGGTCTTGCAGGTTGTCGATGATGCCGGGGATGTACTGGCGGAATTCGAAGCTTTCGTTGTTCCAGTGTTCGCGCACATATTTTTCGGAGTAATAGGTGCGGCCGTAGTCTTCGTCGATGCCGATCAGGTTGCTGCCAACGCTCCAGATCTGCTCCACGGCCTTCATGTAATCCGGCTTTGGTTTTCCGCCGAAGTTGCTCTCGTAGAGATAGCCTTGCTCCTCAAGTGCAGCGACCTCCGCGGGAACCTGCCCCGCGGATGGTTTTGAGCGCAGAGCCCGGGCGTGCGCTCCCAAAATCGTCAGGCAGCAGAGTCCGCCGGAGCGTGTGATTCTTCCCAGTTCCTGCAGCCACAATGCATGGTCGCGAAGGTTGAGATGAGAAAAAATCGAAACAGAATAGATGAGGTCAAATTTGCGGTCAGGGTATTTAAGCGGCGGCGAAAACGCGCTGGTGTATGACTCCACGCGCGGGTAAGCGCTGTGCACAAACTCGATCGAGCGATCATTGACGTCGCATGCGTGCAGCGCAAGGCCGGGATAATTCTTCTCGAAGTGCAGAAGCTGACGCCCCACACCGCATCCGAAATCGAGAACTGCGGCGGGAGCGCGCAGATCCAATCCTTCGATGTAGGCCGCCGTGATGATGGGCAGCGTGGTGGTGAGGCCCGATTCGTAGTAGTGCCGGATGGTGTTGGATGAGGTCCCACGCATCCTGGAATTTGGCGGAACCGGAAAATCGATCACGCCAATGGCACGAAGGAAGGCGACTTTCACCACTTGATACTGATCAAGGCCAGCCTTCCCGATGGTCTTCAGAAAGAACTTAAAAGCACGGGGATCCGAGAAGACGACGGCAAATTTTCCGGCCATAAGTCGAACCTACCGTAAGGACAGACGGCGTGGCAACTGCGAACAGCGACCTTGGATCGTCGCGGAACCGGCATGAAAATCTTTCCTCTGCAAAATATTTCTTGACACGGAAAGAGAGTCAGTGTACTAGTTATCTAGTACATTGATTACCGTGATGAGCAGAGCTTCCAAGCCGGTGTTCCGATTCCACCTCGATCTCAAGAGCGGCGTGCCGGTCTACAGGCAGATTGTGGACCAGGTGCGAGGAGCGATTGCGGCCGGTGCGCTCAGCAACGGCGACCAGTTGCCCACGGTGCGCCAGTTGGCGGTAGACCTGGAGATCAATCCCAACACGGTGGTTCGCGCCTATCGCGAACTGGAGTATGGCGGGCTGCTCGAAACGCACCAGGGGACGGGTACGTTTATCAGCGATCAGAAAATCCCCCGGGCCGCGGACGAGCGGCAGCGACAGCTGGGGCAGATAATTTCGGATGCGATTGCGCGCGCCGGGGCGGCGGGATTTACGGTTCAGGACGTATTGGAGCAGATGCGGATTGCGGCCAATGAGCCGAACCGCAGGAGATGAGCCATGACAAGCAGGACAGCGAACTTGCAATACAACCGGGTTGCGGTAACCGCGTTTGTGATTTCGGTGACGGTCGGATTTTTTCTTGCGGCAATTACGAAGGGACCTGTGCCGTTGTTTATAGGAATATTGGTTGGACTTTATCTGCTGCACGCAATCAAGGTGGTGAGCCAGTGGGAGAAGGTGGCGCTGCTGCGCGTGGGTCACTATGTGGGGCTGCGCGGGCCTGGGTTGTTTTTTATTGTGCCGGTGCTCGAGAAACTGAGTCCTTATGTAGATCAGCGCGTGAAAGTGACAAGCGTTTCAGCGGAGTGCACGCTGACGCGCGATACCGTGCCGGTGGACGTGGACGCGATTGTCTTCTGGCTGGTGTGGAATGCGGAGAAGGCGATTCTGGAAGTTGAGGACTACATGGAGGCGATCACGCTGAGCGCGCAAACCGCGCTGCGGGAGTCGATCGGGCGGCACGAGCTGGCGCAGATGATTACGGAGCGGGAGACGCTTGGCCGGGAGCTGCAACGAATTCTGGATGAGAAGACAAATCCGTGGGGGATCACGGTGCAGTCGGTAGAGGTGCGGGATGTGACGATTCCGCAAGGGCTGCAGGACGCCATGTCGCGACAGGCGCAGGCCGAGCGCGAACGCCAGGCGCGCGTGATTCTGGGTGCCGCCGAGGTGCAGGTGTCCGATCAATTCGCAGAGGCGTCGAGGGTTTATAACGACAATCCCGGCGCATTGCATCTGCGCGGGATGAACATGCTCTACGAAGCCATACGCGAAAAGGGATCGATGGTGATTGTGCCCTCTTCGGCGGTCGAGACGATGGGCCTGGGCGGAACACTGGCGACCGCAACTCTGGCGAAGAATCTCTAAATCATCAATGAAGCGAATGCCAGAAAACGAATGTCAGGCTGCGCATGATTGATATCGACCTCGGTGACCGGCGGCGTTTTTCACACGAAGCGTCTGCCGAGAGCTTGTTAAAGGGCTGCTGTGTGATGGAGCTTACGGGCGGATCGGGTCGCGAAACTGCTATTCTTTGGCCATGACTACGGTGGACATTGTGCTTCGCTATGCCACGCCCCCCACCGAGGCGGTTGCGTTTGCGCTGGGAAACACGCGCGAGGTTTATGGGATTCGCCGCCTCTGCTTCGATCGCGAGGCGCACACCTTGCGGGTGGAATACGACGCGACCCGGCTGAATGCTGCGGCCGTGATGCAGCTGGTGAGGCAGGCTGGGCTGCAGGTGATTGAGGAAGTGCAGGTTGCGCTTCCCTCCCCAGTTCCGGAGCCGGCACCAGCGGTTTGAAAGCGACGATTGCGAAGAAACGGTGCAGTAGACCCTGACAAACTTATGGTGTACTAAGACACAACCCATGTGGATGCATGGGTTTTCGCATTTTTCGGCCGAAAACAGGCACCTTCACACACACGAAGTAATATAGGTTGCGGCACACATGAAGTGTGTGTGTATTCAACTACATGATGTTTTTTGTTCGGTGGTGAGTACGGTTGGACCAGAAAGAAATAGGGGAGATTTGCATGCAAGACCTACTTATTCTTCCGTTCAACGAGTGATCCTTAGGATTTGTAGACAATCGGGGGTAGCATTCGAGTCATGCAGACAATCCAGCGCATCTTGGCCCTGCTTGTATTGAGCAGTGCAATCACTGGGATCGCAACTGCGCAAGCCCAAAACCCGGTCCAGGGGTCGCCGAACGCAAAGCCAGCAGCTCCAACGGTGGCACCGCAATCGACGTTGCCATTCCCCGCACAACTAAAGAAGACTGTGGTATTCATTCAGGCTGACTGCGAGCCATCGGCAACGGAATTGGCAGAGCTTCCACCTGATGACCTAGCGAAATGGTATCTTCACCAAACGGCCCAAATGAAACCAACTTCGCTGGCGAAGGTGGAACACCCGCATTCCGGCACCGGGTTTCTTATACAGTTCGCAGATGACCGGATTCCAAAAGACGCCAGATTTATGTATCTAGTTACCAACCGTCATGTAGCGCAGCCTGGGATCGAGAAAGGGCAGCCATGCAACGTCTTCGACTACAACATACTTTCGAATTCGACAGAAGTTATTCCGGGCACCAACTCTATTCTTCAAACAACACATACTGGCTCCACTCTTCGTTGGTCTTATCCCCGGGACGAATCAGTCGATTTGGCAATAGCACCGATTACACTATCGTCTTCAATAGACTACTTATCACTCTCGCTTGATCTGTTCGTGACCGACGAGATGATCGCCCAGCATCAAGTCGTAGAAGGCGATCCGGTAATCTTCGCTGGATTGTTCATTTGGTTCCATGGTTCGAGAAGACTTGAGCCGATTGTGAGGTCCGGCACGCTTGCCATGTTGCCGTCCGAAGCGGTTCAGACCACGCTAGGAAAACTGGGACAGGTTTACTTCGCACGATACATTCAGCTTTGGCGGCAACAGCGGGTCGCCGATTCTAGTTGATGTCAGAAGGTTTGGGAATAACGGGGGATTCGATTACAAGTTGCTTGGGGTGGTTGCCGGATTCGTTCCGGAAAGCAACGATTTCACTATGCAGGTGACAACCGATGTACACAGGAACCGTTAAAGAGAATAGTGGCATCTGCGTAATCGTACCTGTTCAGGAAATAAGGGAACTTGCTCCTGTCAGACCAGCTGAAACGAGAGCGCGATGAGGCCGTGGCAAATTTCCTTCAACATCAAAAGCAATGATGGTGCGCCCGGAGAGATTCGAACTCCCGACCCTCACATTCGTAGTGTGATGCTCTATCCAGCTGAGCTACAGGCGCTTTAGGTATTGTGATGGTGCGCCCAGAGAGATTCGAACTCCCGGCCATTTGGTTCGAAGCCAGACGCTCTATCCAGCTGAGCTATGGGCGCACTCACCTATGTTACCAAATTTGAGCGACTCATATCTATCGTTTTCTGAAGCATATGGTATGTTGGTGGTCGATGAAATGCCCACACTGCGATACCGGGATACATGACAACACTCAAGCCTCCGCCCAATGTAATCTAGGGTCTGAAGCGTGGATTACGCGCCTTCAGCGGTGTCCACAATGTCAACAGCCCATCGTTAAGCTTCGATCAGTTCGCGCTCAGCCAAATGGACAACCTACATCTAACGATGTGATCTCAGAATTTATCGTCTATCCGAGGAAGGCATCTACTCGCCCGCTTTCGGCTGAAGTACTAGACCCCTACAAGCAGGATTTTAACGAGGCTGTTGCAGTGCTTTCCCTGAGTCCAAAAGCAAGCGCCGCGCTTAGTAGGCGCAATTTGCAGGCTGTGCTTAGGAACCAAGCGGGGACGACCGCGAAAAGACTTGTTCGATCAGATCGAGGAAGTCATCTCATCAGGCAAATTACCTTCGCATATTGCAGATGGCCTTCACGCCGTTCGAAACATCGGCAATTTTGCGGCCCATGAAATCAAAAGCAAGGTGACCGGAGCGATCGTTGATGTTGAGGCGGGCGAAGCTGAGTGGAACTTGGATATCCTTGAATCGTTGTTCGATTTTTATTTCGTTGAACCAGCAAAGACTGCAAAGCGGAAGGAAGAGCTTAATAAGAAGCTCCAAGAGGCAGGAAAGCCACCGATTCAGTAGATCGGAGACGCCGATCATGAGAATGAATGTAGTCTTCCGGCCATATCCCATAAATGTCCGGCCTATTTTCCATTGTTCTTGTCGCAGAGTCTCCGGCATATTTTCTAAGTTTTTGGGAAATAAGTAGGCTTCTCCAGGAGGATAAATGCATCCAACGTCTTTAAGTGCCAAATGTAACATAGTTAAATATTTTAAAATCAGCAGAATACGGCGACTTACTACGAATCAGTAGGTCGGGAGTTCGAATCTCTCCGGGCGCACCATTTAAATCAAAGCTACTCATATATATGCGACGTAATTGCCGCCATTATTTTTTGGGGCACAATTCCATGTGCGCCTATCCGTGTGCGCCAAAAAACTGTGCCCACGTCGCATCCCCTTCGTCTTAAGCCCTCGCCATGGCTGTTCAATTGCCTGATTGCTCTCGAGCAACGACTGCATTCGCAGATCATGCGACCATCAGCAAATCCATTACATAACAGTTGATCCCTTTAGGGGGCGCAGAGCTTTTGCTGGATATCTCCGCCCTCGCGGAGGGCCAAAGGAGAATCCATCTTTGACGATACCGGTACTGACACTTTTGCTTAAGGACATAAAAACACTTGAGGGCTATGCCCGAGCCTCTCTGTCAAGGGAGGAAGAACGAATGGTGCTCGTCACCCGGGAAGAGGCGGACGTACTGGAGTCGTTCCGTCGCTTTAAGAATCAGGATGACGATTGATACGCTGGTCCTGCTGAGACCGCGGGCGCGAATAAGCGACCTTTGCATCAGGGTTCTGTCGCCTGGTTCTGCTGCTCTTGTTGCTGTATTGCATTCTTATACATCTCTGCTTCCTTCCCCGTGGGTTCCCGAACACTAATGGTCACTCCGTCTACGTCGCCATCGACGTGAAGCGGCGCCGAGCTGGAACCGTAGAAGTGAAGAACGCGGGCATTGAACTGCGGCGGCCCGAGAGTGCCTGACACTCGCGGGATGGGCACATAGTCCACGTCCGCAGATGCGGGAACACTCAGAACATAATCGCCTTCGAAGATGAAGCTGAGAGTAAAGTTCGTATTGTCCTCGGTCAGACTGTCGGTGCCTGCGTAGGATTGATCGTCGGCGTTGAGAAGTGTGACCTGACCGCTGTTCACAACATGGCCATCGTGCGCAGATACGATGTTTCCCCTGATCGTGTGGAGTTTGCTGATCGGAATCACGATGTCTTCGCCGGTGCGTTCTTCTCGCGGCCGGACGGTGAAGCCTGCAGCGTCTTTCACGCGCGGCGTATTGCCGGAATATATGGCTAACCTGGCCGAGTGAGCATTCGAACTGAACGATGAGGATCCCGACGCGGAGATGTACAACGTGCTCGACATCGAGAAACTGAGGTCGACCTCAAGTGCATATTTCCCTGAGGGCAAGCCGCTGATGCGATAGTTCCCGCGATCGTCGGTGTGAGTCGGGGCTGCAAAAGGGCCGGAACCAAGGTCGATTCGACTCCAGGTCTCCTTGCCATCCCGAAACATGCGGGCAAGAGGCGCTACCTCGAGTTCAGCCGCAGGCTCGCCATCATCATATGTAATGTTGCCGCTGATAGCTCCGCCACGCTCAAGCACCACATCCGTGCCGGTGGGTTGATTAGACTGAACATCAACTCTCGAGAATGACTCGAGCATTTTATTCCTGGCCGCTTTCTGCTCAGGGCCAAGAGGCTCCTGCTCTCGAGGGGGACGACCTTCTGCCAGGGAAAGCGCGAGCAACGGTGAAATATACCCCGGGCAGCTTGCAATCACGTAATAAGAACCAGGTGCAACATGGGTGAACATGTAGCTGCCGTCGAACTGCGCATCTTTTGCTGTCGTCACCGGTCCCGCCTCATCATGACCGCGGTTTGACGGTGCATCCGCCTGCAGCAAAGCGACGGGTTGAAGCTGAACATTTGCCTTTCGGCAGGGAGCTTTCGTGTCATCCAGATAAACGCGACCGGTTACCGTGGTGCCCTGCGGGGCTTTTTCGGAAGCATCGGAAGACTTGGGGTGGTTGATCTGCTGGGCAACGACGATGGTAGAGCAGGAAAAAATCGCGATGATCAAGCGGATATTGGATGCCATGTCGGTTGGTGCGAAGTATATACCCGCTTTCCGCGTCCCGCACAAGACACGATTCACGCGCGACTTTGGGGTGCGCCTCAAGAGACGTCAAGTGCGTCTCGCCGGCCACCGCCGCAACCAACACATTCCAAACAGTAAAAATTCCGCGCAGTTTTGCAGGTAATTTCCATCCTTTAAGGCACAATCAACTGGAACGCAGAATGTCAGCTCTGCGGATCAGCGGGCGGAAGAGAGGGTACCCCCACCCCCCCTAAAATATTTGCAGTTTTCCACAAAATTTTGCAGGAAATTCGACACTGAAAGTACGACCAATTCAGTCGCCCTCGATTCAGCCACAAGCTGATCCCCCTGACCCCTGGACCGTTTTATAGGGGGTGCCAAACGTCTGCCTTATAAGTACCGCCTTATATGTATGCAGTTAAACTTTACAGTTTACCTGTAGATATGGGATATTGATCTAGTGAACACTCCAAAGTCTTCCACGCACACCGGGCTCGCTCAATCGCTTGCTTTCGAGATGCGTACAGTATTCCGCAAGCTCAAGCTGCGTATCCGCGAGCATGGGGGCGGCAACAATCTGACACCGTCCCAGGCTTCAGTTCTTCTTCTACTCGAAAGAGATGGTTCGGCCACGGTTTCCAGTCTGGCCCGAGCGGAAGGCATGCGTCCGCAGTCGATGAGCGCTATAGTCACGCCTTTGCAGGAGTCCGGTCTGATCCGTGGTGCACCTGACCCGACCGACGGGCGCCAAACTCTGATATCGCTCACGCCCAAGTGCCTCAAGTGGATTCAGAAAAGCAGGGAGGCGAGGCAGGACTGGCTCGCCTCGACCATTTCTCAAAAGCTTTCCGTTCGCGAGCAGGAGAAGCTTCACGATGCGCTTGAACTGCTTGCGCGGCTGGTTGAGGATTGAAATGAATTGGCATTGGATTGTTTCCTACTTCTTTGGAGGGCTTTTTGCGGCGAACGCAATCCCTCACTTTGTCGCCGGCACGATGGGACGTCCCTTCCAAAGTCCCTTCGCCAAACCACCCGGCCGGGGCCTCTCCTCCTCAACAGTCAATGTTGTCTGGGGATTTTTCAACGCGATGGTCGGCTATCTGCTGCGTCGCTCACGTCGGCGCTTTCGATCCGCGCAATGCAATCCACATTCTTGCCTTCGGCTTGGGCGCGCTGCTCATCGGTATCTTTTCGGCACGTCACTTCGGCCAGTTTCATGGAGGCAACACGCCGTCGCGTACATGAAGAGCCCAATGTCCGGCACCTTTCGCTCGCTGAGGAGCTTCAACTTTCGTCTGTGGACGGCGGGCTCTCTCGTTTCCAACATCGGCACCTGGATGCAGCGCGTTGCGCAGGACTGGCTCGTGCTCACGCAACTCACTCACCACGATGCGTCCGCGCTGGGCATTGTCATGGGCCTGCAGTTTGCCCCCCTGCTTCTGCTCTTGCCCTGGACAGGATTGGCAGCCGACCGGCTCAATCAGCGAAAGCTCCTGATGCTCACCCAGGCGGCGATGGGCGTGCTTGCGCTCATCCTCGGAGTGCTCACCATTGCAGGAGTCATTCAGCTCTGGCACGTATACGTGTTGGCCTTCCTGTCTGGTTCCGTCGCTGCGCTGGATGCTCCGGTGCGACAGACCTTCGTGGCAGAGATGGTGGGCGATGGCGATCTCCCCAACGCAGTGGCATTGAACTCCAGCTCGTTTAATGCGGCGCAGATGATTGGCCCCGCCGTCGCCGGTTTGCTCATCGCAAAAGTTGGCTTAGGATGGGCCTTTCTTCTCAACGGGCTCTCCTTCGCCGCTGTCCTGATCTCGATGTCCTTCTTTCGTCTCTCGGAACTGCATAAGAGCCCTAGAGCGCATCGCACAACTTCTGGATTCATGGAAGGGCTTCACTACGTGTGGAGAAGGCCGGACCTCAGGGCCATCCTGATCATGTTGTTTCTGATCGGCACCTTTGGTATGAACTTTCCCATCTTCATCTCCACCATGGCCGTGAATGTCTTCCACTCCGATGCACGCGCGTTCGGCCTGCTCTCCTCCATCATGGCGGTGGGCACACTCTCAGGAGCCTTGTTTGCTGCCGGGCGCCAGAAACCCGGCTTACCGTCTCTTTTGGGAGGAGCGGGTGTTTTCGGGATCGGCTGTACTCTGGCCGCAATGGCGCCGGGATACTGGGGTTTCGCGGCCGCTCTCGTAATCATCGGCGCCGCTCTGCTGACCTTCGGCAACGGCACCAACAGCGCTATGCAACTCTCAACGGAACCCGCGATGCGGGGCAGGGTGATGGCCCTGCGCGTTGCCATCGCACTGGGTGGAACACCGATTGGCGCACCCATCGTCGGCTGGGTCGCCAACCACTTCGGCCCTCGCTGGGCCCTGGGTATCGGCGCGGCCGCAGGCTTCGCAGCTGCTCTCGTCGCAATCTACGTTCTCGCCCGCCGAAAAGAGCCGCTACTCGCCTGGAAACTGAGGCCGGTGAAGTAGCACCTATTCACAAGGAGCACTCCGCCGCATGACGCGATCAGGAGGGTGGCAACGTTCACCAAGGCCGGCTTCTAAGAGAATCACCGCCAAACAAGAAGTTGCACCATTTTTGGTAAGGTGCGGATTGCCCACAATCCGACCGGAACCGAATCGGGCGGCAATCTATGCAAGCTTTCATGCATTCTAGATGGGTTTCAAGTGAGAGTGCGATAGACTTTGCGCGGAGATGCCCAAGGTGAGTGACCGTGAACTGCGTGCTGAAATCGTACAGTCTGGGACGTGGCTGTACGGCGATCAGGTTCCAACTGACGTTTGGATCATAAGACAGAATTTTGAATATCACTACGAAGAGGATTATCCCGACGGACCCGAGGAACTGAACTCGGACGGGGAAACCTTTCAAGTGGTCATGGCGCGTGGGCGTCAGATGATTTCTCTGGGGCCCGCCAGACTTTCGTTGTCCGAGGCTATTGCTGCCGCCGAAGATGTGATACCCGCAAAGATCAATTGGACAAATCACGTTCAGCAGAAATTGTTCGGCGGACGGTGGTACTCGTTCGATCCGGTAGAGTGACCGCCCAACCGGAAGTAACCTACTGCGATGAACGAATTTCAATCCGCCGCAACCAGCCGTCTCTGCAAAGCTTCCAGCGTTTGTCCTTTGGTCTCCGGATAGGTAAAGAACACAGTCAGGAACTGCACCACCGTCATGACCGAGAAGAAGACAAACGGCACGCTTTGCCCCATGTGCGACGCCACCCACGGGAAGGTCAGCGCGATAATGGTGTTCATCGTCCAGTGACTGGCATTGCCCACGCCTTGCCCCTTTGATCGCACGGCATTAGGAAATACCTCGCCGATATACACCCAGATCACCGCGCCCTGCGACATCGCAAAGAAAGCGATATACCCAATTAACAACCAAACCAGCATGCCCTGGTGCGCGTTGCTGCGATAGATCCACGCCACTCCCGCAAGGCAGCTCGCCGTGCCCGCCGCACCGATCAGCAGCAGCGTCTTGCGTCCCACCCTGTCGATCATGCTCATCCCGATCATGGTGAAGATCAAGTTGGTGAATCCGATCGCAATCGCCTGCTGGTCGCCCGACAACTGGCTGAATCCAGCCGCCTGAAAAATGTCATTCAGGTAGTAGAGAATCGCGTTGATCCCCGCCAGCTGGTTGAATGCCCCAATCGTGATCGCGAGAAACAGCGGATAGCGATACTTCCATCGAAACACCGGTTCATGCGCCGTTGCATGTTCCTCCGCAAGTGCTTTGCGAATGTCGGCCAGTTCCGCCTCAGGCTCCGGTTCACCCATCAGTTTCAGCACTGCCAGCGCTTCATCGATGCGATCGCGTGAGGCCGACCAGCGCGGGCTGCGCGGAATTCCGAAGAGCAGTATCAGGAATCCAAGCGCCGGAACGGCTGCAACTCCAACCTGCCAGCGCCACTCCGCCGAGCCCAGATGCAGCAACCGGATCAGATAATTTGACGTATACGCGACCAGGATGCCGAAGACCACGTTGAACTGAAACGCGCCCACCAGCCGCCCGCGCCACTTTGCCGGAGCAAGCTCCGCGATATAAACCGGTCCCAGCACCGACGACGCGCCAATGCCCAACCCGCCGATGAAGCGGAAAATCATCAGCGACGGCCAGTTCCAAGCCAGCGCACTGCCCACTGCCGACACGATGTAAAGCACGGCCGTCAGGCGCAGCGTCTCGCGCGAACCCAGTTTGTGCCCCACCACGCCTGCGCTGAATGAACCCACCACCGTCCCGATCAGCGCGATGGCGACTGTCCAGCCCTTGCCGTAGTCGCTCAGCCCGTACAGCTTCACCACAGAATCGATAATTCCGGAAATAACAACCGTATCGAAACCAAAAAGCAGGCCGCCGAGCGCTCCTGTCAGAGTAGCCTTCATCAGGTTCAGGTTGGGTCGCATAGTCTCGCTGTCCTCGTCTTGAATGCCGAGAACATCCTACAGACCCCAGCCTGCAGCGGCAAATCCTGAAGCTTGGCTGGTGCGATTCCAGCCATATCTCTTCAACGCCGTCAGCCCTCGCGTTGATTTCCAGGCGTTACTACAAGCACGCGACAACGCTCCGTTCCGCCCGCACTCCACGCAATGGCCATATCACTGTCCACATATGCACAGTCGCCCATTCCCAGAACTTCGTGCATTCCACCGGAGTCCATCAGCAGACTTCCCTCCAGCACATACACCACGCTGCACGTCAACTGCCCACCTTCCGTCATCGTCGCATTGGCTCCGTGCGGATACTCGATCATCCGCGCCACGAGCCGCGAATTCGTGTTCGGAGAGTGCAGCAATACCCGCTTCACAACCTCTTGGCTTCGGCCATTGCCAGCCAAATACGCATTTCGAGTGATCGCCAGGGTGTGTTTCACTGAATCGGCAAAGAAATAGCTCAAACCAACTCCGTAGACTCGGCAAATATTCGCCAGGGTGGGCAGCGTCGGAATCATCCTGTCGGTCTCAAGTTTCGACAACAGCGCGGTCGACAAACCAGTTTCTGCGGCGAGCCGCGAGAGCGTCAGATGTTTTTGCGTTCGCAGTGTGCGTAGTTTCATTCCGATGCTGTAAGGCTCAAGTGCCCACCGCGCATACGACTGTCCGTTCGCCATTGGAATTACCTCGCAGCGAGTCTTCCTCTATTCCGTCTTCCATTTGCTGAAAGATTTCTGAAATCTGCGGGGTGGCGCATTGGTTGATAACGCTTTAGCATAGGTCTACTCGTGCAATGTTCGATCTTCGCCCCAATGGACGACAAAAATCTATGAAAAGGATCACCCCCAATGACCCTGATTTTCCCTTTACGCCTTCCTGGCACCATCACTTCCCGCCTACCTCATCTCTGCGCTCATACCGTAGTGGCGATCACAATGATGCTCTTCGTGCAGGCATGTCCTCTGCGTCTTTCAGCGCAAGCGGCAGCCGCGCCGCCCGACGTTCTCGTCCTCAGTAACGGAGATACCCTGCACGGCAAGTTCGTCAATGCCATAAACGGGAAGGTAACCTTCCATTCCGATCCGTTGGGAGACTTCACCCTCGAATGGGACAAGATCAAGGAACTGCACACCAGTGGAAATTTCGCCGTCTTCAACAAGAACGTGAAAATAAGTGGCAAGAAAGGCGCCGCGGCTTTGCCAACTGGCACGCTCGAAGTTGCAAATAAATCAGTCACCGTGCACACCGAAAACGCCGCCGCTCCGGCGCCGATCCCCGTAGCCGATGCGGAATTCATCATGGACAAGGCCACCCTGGATAAGCAGCTCTATCATCATCCTGGCTTCTTCGAAGGTTGGAATGGAGGAGCAACTGCCGGTGCATCCATCGTTTCGGCGACCCAGAATCAGTACGCGGTGTCCGGCGCGCTCGACCTGGTGCGCGTTGTTCCCACTGCCAGTTGGCTGTCGCCGCGCAATCGCACATCACTGGATTTCATCGGATCCTACGGAAAAATAACGGAGCCCGCGTACACAATTCCCACAACACCTCCAACCTTCGTCCCCGCCGTGGTCACCAAGTCCGCTCTTTACCACGCTGGCGCTGAACGCGACGAGTTCCTCACGCCGCGTTTCTTCGCTCTCGTGCAGGTCGCCTTCGATCACAATTACGCTCAAAATCTCGATTTGCAACAGATCTATGGCGGCGGCTTCGGCTATACGTTTTTGAAGACTCCCATTCAGGAAGCTGATGTGAAGGCAACCATTCAGTATGAAAGGCAGATGTTCTTCTATTCTTCGGCGAACGAGAATTTGATCGGATCCACAATCTCTCTGTCCTACATCCTTCATCGCAAATTTATGACCTACACGCAAGATCTGGCCTACATCCCGGCATTTAATAACCCCCACGCCTATTCAGTGAACGAATCCAACACGCTCGCGTTTCCTGCATACAAGAACCTCAGCTTCTCTCTGGGAACGCTGGATAGTTACCTCAACAACACGCCGGTTTCTGAGCCGCCCACCAAACACAATTCGTTCCAGTTCACGATGGGCCTCACGTACGCCATCAAATCGAAGTATTGACACGACCAGCCAGATCGCAATCCTTCTGCGTTTCTCGCCTTCCAATGAGACCTGCCCAATCGGCAGGTCTCGCCCTTTGACCGGATAGCGAAGAGCAGCGTGTCTCGGAGAGCAATTTCCGGATCGACAGCCAAAAGCCTTGTCACCTTCATATTCCACAACAAAGACTTATCTATTTTTACCGTCACGAAACTATCGCAGTAACTTCCAAAATACGTTACTAATACTCCGCCCAAAACTCTTCCCTCATCACATATCTATGTTGCAGTTTAGATACATAATTGGTGCGACATTGAAAGCTCTCGTCGTATCAACTAGTTGTGAATGGAGGAGTTCGTTCCCTGTTTTCCCCTCGGTTCTGAAATAGACCGCTATCAACCCAATGAGGTCATTTGCCTTTGGAGTTCAGTGAATTCCCCATGGCATGTTTCCCGAAACGATAAGGAAGATGATGGTTGACTCCCGTTCGGCATCAAGTTCTCCCGATTTACCCGGTCGTACATTCACCTTCGGAAATCTACATCTCGAAACTGACGGCACACTTACGCGCGGTGACGAAGTCATCCATCTTCCGCCCAAGGAGTTAGCTGCCCTGAATCTTCTGCTGGCGCATGCCGGCCAGATCGTGACGCACCAGCAACTAAAGAAGGCGTTGTGGGGGGATGTGCACGTGACCGACGACAGTGTACCCAAATGCTTGTCAGCGCTCCGCGAGTCGCTCGCCCCCGACGATTGCATTCAGACTGTTTACAAACGCGGTTATCGGCTCTCCACCGAGGTCTACAAGGGCGAACTCAAAGCACCTGAGGTGAGACAGCGGCTGGTTGTCGTGCCATTTTCAGTTGAGATGAATGTGCCGGCCCATCTCGGCTCCTCCATCGCGGAAGAGACGATTGCTCTTATTACCGCCGACCGGCTTTCGCCGGTGCAAGTCCTTGCACGAGATTCAGCATTCGCTCTCTCCGCGCGCGGAATGACAGCGCATCAAGTTGGAGAGGCCCTGCAAGCCGACCTCGTTCTCACCGGCACACTGCGCTCGCTGCCGTCGCACTTTCGCCTCCGCGCGGAGATGATTCAAGTCTCCGAGGGCACTCAGATTTGGGTCGAAGACATGCTGGTCCCTCAGGGGAGAACCGCAGGACTGGAATCCGAGCTTGCAAATCGACTGTTCGTTCGTCTCGGCACCGATGACTCATTTCTTTCGAGGCGAAACTCCGCTGACACGCACATCGCGAAAAATGCACACCGCCGCGAAGCCTATGAGCTATTCCTCCGCGGACACCACGAATGGCAGACCCTGCAGCGGCACCGCATGCAGGACGGCATTCAGCATCTGCTGCGGGCCACCGAACTCGATCCGACCCTCTATGCTTCGTATGTCGATCTCGCCAACGCGCGCGTAATTCAGATGATCTCTGGCTTTGTACCGCCAACCGAGGCCGCGCAACAAGTGCGCCAGGTCGCTGAAGCCATTCCCGACCCTGTCGAAGGGGCAGAGGCGGTGCTCCCTGCGCTTGGTTGGGTCCGCTTTCATGTTGATCATGATTTGCCAGGAGCCCTTCGCGCCTTCTCAAGCAGCGCGCACCTTCCTCACGAAACATCGATCACGCGCCATCGCTCCCTGGTCGAATTGAGCCGCCATCGCTTCGTTGAGGCCATTGAATTGCTCACGGAAGCGTTGCACGTAGATCCGTACTCTCCGTGGTTGAACGCACGCCTCGCCTGGGCCTATCACTTATCTGGAGAAGCGACGAAAAGCTTGGAGCAGGCAAATCACGCACTCGACATCTTTCCCAACCACGAGAGCACGAACATCTACGGTGCAATCATTCTCGCGTTCAACGGTTGTGCGGAGCGCGCCATCACCATCGCTGAGAATCTGGTCAGACAATTTCCCTATTTTGATCCCGGAATAGCTGTTTACGGATATGCCCTGGCCCAGGCCGGCCGAACCGACGAAGCTCACGCCATCCTCGAACGGCTGCAATGGCTCAGCCGCGAACGCTTCGTCTTGAGTTCCTTCACCGCTCCCATCTGCGCAGCCTTGGGAGACACCGAAGGCGCCATCGCGGAAATGCATAGCGCCTCAGAATCGCGATGTCCGTGGTTTTTTCAGATGCTGGCCGATCCACGGCTGGAATCGCTGCGCAGTCACCCCCAATTCGCCAGTTGGCAACGAATACTCGAACGCATGGAGAACGACGCGGAAAAGAAACTCGAGCAAGATACAGAAGGCTTATCACCAGCGAGGCGGAAAGCAGTTAAGTAAACCGATAAACCTAGCCAATCACAGCCCCAACCTAGTACATTTCTCCCGGCTGACTTTCTTGTCTCGAGCTGCAACAGGACTGCACCCGCCCAAGACTCGCAGCATCATCCACAATCTTGTTTGCCGGGACCGAACTGATTTGCTCGCGCCCTGAATGTCTCGAGTGCAGCCTATGGAGGAACGACCAATGCCGGTTCATCGCTGGTTTTTCATTTCGCTCTTGACCCTTGCCGTTTTTGCTGCAAGCGCCTCCGCACAGGACACTGCGTATCTCAACGCAAATCTCTCGCCCCAGGAACGTGCTCATGACCTGGTCGGTCGCATGACGCTCGATGAAAAGGCCTCGCAGCTCGAAGACTGGGCAACTGCCATTCCCCGCCTCGGCATACCCGACTACCAGACATGGAATGAATCACTCCACGGCGTGGCGCGGGCCGGATACGCAACCGTTTTTCCGCAAGCCATCGGCATGGCTGCCACTTGGGATCCAAGAATGGTTCGCAGCATGGGCAACGTGATCTCCTCTGAAGCCCGCGCCAAATACAATCAGGCCCAGCGCGAAGGCAATCACCGCATCTTCTATGGACTGACCTTCTGGTCGCCCAACATCAATATCTTCCGCGATCCGCGCTGGGGCCGCGGCCAGGAAACCTACGGCGAGGATCCGTTCCTTACTGGGCGTCTCGGCATCGCCTTCATCAACGGAGTGCAGGGCAACGATCTCGAGCATCTGCGCGCCGTCGCAACCAGCAAGCATTTCGCGGTGCATAGCGGCCCGGAGTCGCTGCGCCATGGATTCAACGTCGATCCCAGTCCTCGCGATCTCGAAGAGACCTATCTGCCGGCCTTCCGCGCTAGCGTCACCGAAGGCCACGTGCAATCGGTAATGTGCGCCTACAACTCCATCGACGAGTTTCCTGCATGCACCAACAAGATGCTGCTCAAAGAACATCTCCGCGATGCCTGGGGATTCAAAGGTTTTGTGGTCTCCGATTGCGGCGCTATCGTCGACGTGAACCAGGGTCACAAGAAGACGCCCGACATCGAGCACTCCGCCGCGCTCTCATTGCAGGCGGGCACCGACCTCTCCTGCAGTATGTGGACACCCGGCTTCAACACCCTTGCCGACGCAGTGCATAAAGGACTCGTCACCGAAGACCTTGTCACCCAGGCCGCCGAGCGCCTCTACACCGCGCGTTTTCAGCTGGGTATGTTCGATCCTCCCAGTTCACTTGATCGCATCCCATTTTCTTCAATCGCGTCTGACGCCAGTCGCCAGACCTCGCGCAAAGCCGCCGAAGAGAGCATTGTCCTGCTCAAGAACAACGGCGCCCTGCCATTGAAGGCGCCGGGGAAAATCGCCGTCATTGGACCAACTGCAGACTCACTGCCGTCTATCCTCGGCAACTATGTTGGCACGCCGCTTCACCCCGTCACTCCTCTCGATGGCATGATGAACCAGTTCAAGAGCACACCAATCCTCTATGCACAAGGTTCCATGCTAGCGGAAGGGTTTGGAGTACCCGTGCCCCGCACCGCCTTTGGTCTCAATAAAGGATTGAAGACTGAATTCTTCGCTACCCCCGACTGGACCGGCCGCCCCGTCGCCACCGAAACCGAACCGCTCGTTCAAACCGACTGGGAAAACGCCAAACCCGCACCCGAAGTCGACACCCGCAATTACTCTGTCCGCTGGAGCGGTACCATCGCCGCGCCTGCGCCCGGTCACTACGTATTCACGGTTGAACTCGCCGACAGTTTTCCCTACTCGCCCGAAGAAAGTTATCGACTCACCATCGATGGCAAGGTACTTGGTGAAGGAAGTCTTCGTGCCAAGCTAGACCTCTCCACGATGGGAAATTTCCATGCGCAGTCCGGCGCGTCTCCCACCGCACCGCCAGTGATGAGCTTTGCCAAACCTACAAAAATCGCGTTCGACTTTGCCGACACTCTTGAGCACAAGTTCAAGCTCGAATACTCCCACTCCGTCGATCAGTCCGGTGGCGGACTCACCCTGAAATGGGAAGCTCCCGCCCAGGCCCAGATCGATGAAGCTGTCGCTCGCGCCAAAGAAGCAGAGATAATCGTTGCCTTCGTCGGCCTCTCGCCCCAGTTGGAAGGCGAGGAAATGCCGATCAAGATCCCTGGTTTCAGCGGCGGAGACCGCACCAGCCTCGATCTGCCCGCTCCTCAACAGAAATTGCTTGAAGCCTTGGCAGAGACAGGCAAACCGCTCATCGTCGTCCTGCAAAGCGGCAGCGCCGTCGCACTCAACTGGGCCAACGAACACGCCGCCGCAGTTCTCGAAGCCTGGTACCCCGGTGTCGATGGTGGAACGGCCATCGCCCGCACCCTCGCCGGACTCAACAATCCCGCAGGGCGTCTGCCGGTCACGTTTTATGCTTCGCTCGATGGTCTGCCCGAATTCACAAACTACGGGCTCAAAGGCCGCACTTATCGCTACTTCGAAGGCAAGCCGCTATGGGGATTCGGTTATGGTCTGAGCTATTCGAAATTCACCTACGGTGCCCTCAAGCTCTCAGTGTCGAACCTGAAAGCTGGGGATCCCATCACCGCAAGCGTGGTTGTCACCAACACCGGCACCATGAGCGGCGACGAAGTTGTCGAGGCTTACCTCAAGACTCCGCAGGAAGGCGGCCCGATCCATTCGCTCGTCGGATTTGACCGCGTCACGATCGGCCCCGGAGCCAGCAAGGAAGTTGTCCTCCGGATCGAACCACGTTCGCTCTCCAGCGTCGACGACCAGGGCAATCGTTCCATCCTCGCCGGCAAATACACAGTGACGCTCGGCGGCGCACAGCCAGAGGAGACGACGGCAAAGTCTGAAGCGGGCTTCACCGTTACCGGAACGGCCTCTCTTCCGAAATAAACATCGGTCCGCGGGCGGCTCTATCCGGATACACTCGCGCACCAAGCATTTCTATCCTGGCAATACCGCTATCCAGTCAGATTCGACCCATGAGGATGCCAAAGGCATCTTCACAGTGCATGGATTCAATCAAGGACTATGTTGAGGTCGTGTCAAGATTTAGTGTCATTGGCTACTTGCGCCACTTGGATAGCGCTCTCGTGACAAGGTGATCAACGTCACACACTTCATCCCTCTCGTGGTCAATAATTTTTTGAGGATGACGTGGCGCGCCGCAACGCGTACCGTTGTATTCGATTAACCCCACCCAATCTGCAGCGGAGGAAAATTGCTTTTAGGCATTCTTAAGGAAACCGCTCCCGGCGAAACCCGTGTCGCTCTGCTTCCCGAGAGCCTTAAATCTCTCATCGCCCAGGGCATTATGGTCGCGGTCGAATCCGGCGCGGGCAAATGGGCCGGCGCGTCCGACGAAGCCTATACCTCCGCCGGTGCCACCGTCACTGGCGATCGGCCCTCCATCCTCAGCGAGGCCGATGTCATCGCGGTAGTCAACGCTCCCAGCGCCTCAGACCAGGCGCTGCTCAAATCCGGATCGGCTGTCATTGGCTTTCTGCGCCCCCTCGACGCCCCTTCCGCACTCGCAACCGCCATGGCACTGCACGTCACGTTGTTCAGCATGGAACTTGTCCCGCGCATCAGCCGCGCCCAGTCCATGGACGCGCTCTCCTCCATGGCCACCGTCGCCGGTTACAAAGCGGTCATCAATGCCGCTGGAGTCCTGCCGCGTCTTTTTCCCATGTTGATGACTGCCGCCGGCACTATTCCCCCCGCCAAGGTCTTCGTCATTGGCGCAGGAGTGGCAGGCCTACAGGCAATCGCCACCGCCCGCCGCCTCGGCGCCGTGGTCGAGGCATACGACGTCCGCGCCGCAGCAGGGGAACAGGTTCGCTCGCTCGGCGCAAAATTCCTCGACGTCGATCTTGGCGGCATCAACACTGAAGGTGGTGGAGGCTACGCAGCCGAACTCAGCGAAGAAGCTCTCGATCGTGGCCGCGACCTCATCGCCCGCACTGCGGCACGCTCCGACATCATCGTCACCACTGCCCAGGTTCCCGGCCGCCCCGCTCCACGACTCATTCGCCGCGATGCAGTGCAAGCCATGCGCCCCGGTTCCGTCGTCGTCGACATCGCCGCTCCCGCCGGTGGCAATTGCGAATTGACCATCCCGGGCCTGACGCAGACGATTGGCGGAGTGACCCTGATGGCACCGCTCAACCTGCCCGCCGAGTGCCCCGTTGACTCGAGCGCGCTCTACGCACGCAACATCCTCAACTTCCTCGGCCTCATCGTGAAGAAAGGCGAGCTGAGTATCGACATGGGAGACGAAGTCCTTGCCGGTGCCTGCGTAGCCCACAAAGGCAGTCCCGTAAATCCGCGCGTAGCCAAGCTGCTGGAAACATCAGATGCTCTCGGCTGATTGAAACCCTGGGCGTCCCATGTCTCGCTCATGAGAAATGGGTTGCAACTCCCGCAAACCGGCGCCGGCGCCGCTAACGAAAACAACTCCGCTGCTCTTATTGGAACGACCATGACTCCCGCTGTCCTCATCGCTTCGATTTACGTCTTCGCTCTGGCAGCATTCCTCGGCTATCAGGTCATCAGCCGCGTGCCGCCGCTGTTGCATACTCCTTTGATGTCGGCCACGAACGCCATCTCCGGCATTTCGCTTATCGGATCGCTGGTCTTGGCTGGTGCCGCGCACTATCCGACTTACGCGCACATCCTCGGCTTTGTCGCCGTCACCACAGCCACCATCAACGTGGTCGGCGGCTTCGGCATTACCGACCGCATGCTCAAGATGTTCAACAAGCGCAAGGAAGCGAAGCCAGCTGAAAAGGCGGTGGCCAAATGAATCTCTCCGCCTACTTCATGGAGGCTACTTACCTCACTGCTTCCATCCTCTTCGTATTTGCGCTCAAAGGCATGTCGCATCCCGAGACGGCACGCCGCGGCATGTTTCTTGCCGAAGGCGGAATGCTCGCCGCCATCATCGGCACTTTGATCGGTGCGCACATCGTTACCTGGGTCTGGATCATCGCCGGACTTTCCATCGGTTCCATCATCGGCGCGTGGATGGCTATCTGGGTTCCCATGACCGCCATGCCCCAACGGACCGCGCTCTCCCACGCATTCGGTGCACTGGCCGCTGCCCTTGTGGGCGTCGGCGAATTCCTGGTTCACGCCAATGAAATGGCCGGTGTCACCCGTGCTGCCCTTGGCTTTGAAGTGATGCTGGGTGCGCTCACTACCACCGGATCGCTCATCGCCGCCGGAAAGCTCCAAGGGGTCATTCATGGCAAGCCGATCCAGTTCAAGGGTCAGAATGTTGTCAACGGGCTGATCTTCCTCACCATGGCGACGTGCTTCTTCATCTTCATCGCCCATCCTGAAAAGACCGCAATCTTCTACATCATGCTCGGGCTAGCGTTTGTCTTCGGCGTTATGCTCGTCATCCCCATCGGATCGGCCGACATGCCGGTCGTCATGTCCCTGCTCAATTCCTACGCTGGCCTCGCCGCCGCCGCTACCGGATTCGTACTAGGAAACAACGTTCTCATCATTGCCGGTACGCTCGACGGCTTCTCTGGATTCATTCTCTCCGTCCTGATGTGCAAGGCCATGAACCGCTCGATCACCAACGTCCTCTTCGGCGGATTCGGCGCGATCATTGCAGAAGCCACAACGGATACCGGCGGAGTGATGCGCGAGATCAGCCTTGACGATGCCGCCATGCAACTCGCCTTCGCCAGCCGCGTTATCTTCGTTCCCGGATACGGTCTCGCCACTGCGCAGGCACAGCACGCCGTGCGCGAATTGGCTGAGTTGCTGGAGGCTCGAGGCGTCGCGGTCAAGTACGCCATCCATCCCGTTGCCGGCCGCATGCCCGGCCACATGAATGTCCTGCTGGCCGAAGCCAACGTGCCGTACTCCTCTCTCTACGAGATGGAGCAGATCAATCCCGAATTCCCGTCGACCGACGTTGCCGTCGTCATCGGTGCCAACGACGTCGTCAATCCCGATGCGCGCGACAACCCCAAATCTCTAATCGCCGGAATGCCCATTCTCGAAGTCGATCGCGCTAAGAGTGTGATCGTACTCAAACGTGGACAGGGTCGCGGTTTCTCCGGACTCGAGAATCCGCTCTTCTTCAAGCCCTGTACCTCAATGCTCTACGGCGACGCCAAATCGAGCCTCTCTCACCTGGCGCAAGCCGTACAGCACGTTTAGGTAGAGGGACGAGGCCATAGCAGGCAAGTGTCGACAACCATAAGAAATCATGGACTAGATTTTTTTACCGTAAACGAGCGTGACTGCGACTCTCCACTGAGAACTGTGAACTTGAACTGTAGACTTCTTCTAAATAAATCGGCGGCAGGAGCCCTCTCCTGCCGCCACCGGTATTGACTAAAACCGCATTTGCTCTCTGCTTACACTTCCAATGACGGAAAATCTCCGCTACTGGTTTACAGTAGCTGCCGGAATATTTTCTTCCGGTCCGTCATCGAGCATCCCCTGCGGTCCGGGTGGCGGAGGAGGAGGTGCTCCGCGGTCGCCGCCAGCACCCTGTCTGCCGCCCGCGCCGCCGCGACGCATCTGCCGCATTCCCTCGTGATTCTGACGAAATTCCTGAACCTGCTTCCACTGATCAGGCGTCAGTTTGGCGCGCAGTTCAAAGAGGAACCGCGCATTGGCTTTCTCCAGCTCGGCGCGGGCCTGGGCCACTTTGTCGATCTGCGCCATTACCGCCGACTCATTCGGCTGATCGGCGCGCACGAGCGGCTCCATCTCTATCTCCGCCTTCTGCACCGTCGCGCGTAGATCCACCAGCTTCTCGCGTTGCTGCTGATAGATCTCGTCCATCGCTTTTCGCTGATCTTCGGTCAAATTAAGCTTTTCTGCGATCTTGGGATTGTTCCACCACCGTCCATGATCGCCTCGCATCGCCCTCTCCATCGGAGGCCGATGATCCCCAAATCCCGGTCCGCCCGAGCTCGGCCCCTGTCCTGATCCAGGCCCCTGCGCAATTGCCATATCGGGCCCTTGCGCATACGTTGCTCCCACGGCCAAAACTGCCGTCATCGCGATTCCCAACCATACTGCCAATAGACCTTTCATTTCTTTCTCCTGTGCTGAAATTCCTCGAAGCAGCAAGTATTTCAATTCCCTTTGGTCTCGTCGTCGTTCATCAGTGTCGCCATGGGCTCCAGCGCGCTGGGAACTTGCCGCGCAACGTCGCTGTCCACGTCGGCCATCAGATCTTCTTCGTCTGCATTGGTAAGCTTGGCGGCTTCCGTTGCGTGCTGCTGCTCCGCCATCCGCGCCGCTTCTAGCTTGGCCGCTTCCACTTGCTTATGATTCTGATACACCCCGCCGGATACGGTACCCGCAAACACTGCGCATCCCAGAGCCCATTTGGTCACCGCGCCCCAGTTGGTGCGCGCCGGTGCCTTCGCCTCGCGCGGACGACTGATCATCGCCTCGCTCCACGCACCCACGCTCAACTTGAAATCGCCCAGCGCCTCGTGCAGTTCCGGTTCCATCTCCTCCGGATCATCCGCGTGCCCCGTCAACGTCACGTCTTCATCTTTGCGATTCATTGCTTCTCTCCAAATTCCCTGCGCACCCTGCTCAGTGCCCGCGAAAGATGCGCCTTCACGGTGCCTTCACCCATGCCGGTCGCTGCGGCAATTTCTTTCAATTCCATCTCTTCGACAAACCTAAGCAGAAACACAGTGCGTTGCCGATCGCTCAGATTCTCCACGGACTGCCACACCTTCGCAACTTTTTCCCGCGCCAGCATGCGCTGCTCCGCGGTTCGCTCGCCGCTCGGCAGCCAGTCGCTGGCTTCATCCAGATCCACCGCGTTGTTCCGCGTCAATCGCCAGAACTGCAATCGCCGATTGCGCCAGTGATCCTTCTGCAGGTTGATCGCAATCCGCATCAACCAAGTCAGTGCGCTCGATTCGCCGCGAAAGCTCGCCCAGTTCCGGTGCGCCTTCAGAAAGCAGTCCTGCGTTAGCGTTTCTGCCAGATCCACATCGCGCGTCGACGCCAGCAGAAAACGAAAAATCTGCAACCGGTGGCTGGTGACAATGCCTTCGAACTCCTGCGCGGCAACTTCTTCCGCCGTGACCTTGATCATCGGTTCCAATGCTGTGCAGGCAGCCATCACTGAGGTAGACGTCTACTGAAGACCCGAGTTTACAGCTGTCCTGCTAATTGTGGATTTTGGTGCCTGCTTCTCACTCTTTCAGACGAATAGCCTCACCGGAAAGCCGCCAATCCAGCATTATCACCACGATTCAGAAGGAACAGGCACTTAGATCCAGACTTTCGAATCGGACAACGCCTTGGATCCAGGCGCGTGAACCGGATTGTCGTCGCTCGGGTATTCAGGCGCAGGTCCCACTCGATTCATCCGGGCGAAATTGGGGATAGCGAGCAGCGGAGAACCGTCCTCCCATCTCCCGGTAATCACCACGACCCCGCCCAGAAGGTCCTTGCGCCACTCTGTCCGAAGAGGGCCGTCGCCCAATTTTTGGTCAATATTCCCGTTGTCGGCTCTCTCGACGTTGTAAATGAGAGGGCCATATTTCAGAGCCACCGCACCGGCATCTGCCTTGATCAGGCTGTTGGCGACAACGCGCTGCGGCTCCATCGGTAATATCAGTTCGATGCGGTCGCCCCGCTGCCACTCACGAGTTACTACGGCATACCCTTTGCGAATCACCGGCGCCTGCTCCCGCCCATTCACGGCAAACCGCTTCACCCCGTTCACCCGAGGCGATTCCATATAGAGCTTGCTGGTGGTTCGGTCTGGAACTCGTACGTGAACCGAAAACGTCTTCGCCTCTTCGGGGTTGACCGTAATCGTGATCGATCCGTCCCATGGGTACTCCGTCTTCTGCACGACTTCGACGTTGGTCCCAGCGACCTTGCCCACGTGAATCCGGCTTCCCACAAACATGTTCACGTAAAGCCCTTCGGTGCTCTTCACGTACGTCCATGTGGGGACCATCAACAATGTGCGAGCAAAATTGCCTACACAGCAGGGACACACATGCCACTTGGCCCGTTCCGTATTCACCAGCGGATTGGTGTAACAAAAACTCTTCCCATCGAGCGCCACGCCGCCAAGCAACGCGTTGTACATCGTCTGCTCATACAGGTCGGCGTACTTCGCGTCGTGATAGGCAAGATTCAGCTTGTACTGAAAGAAAACCACCCCGCAACTCGAACACGTTTCGCAATAAGCCTCATTGCGCAGCGAGTAGTTCGGTCCGAATCCCTCCGATGTCTCGCCGCTGCCGATGCCGCCCGTCACGTAGTACTTCTTGTTCACCATGTTGTCCCACAGCGAAATGACGGCGCTCTGGTAGTCGCGATCCTGAGTCTCGGCGGCGATATCCGCCATGCCGGAATAAAAATACATCGCACGCACCGCGTGCCCTACCGCTTCGTATTGCTGACCCGGAGGTAAATGGCTCTGATCGTACTCCGACCCACCGCGGCGCGAATCAAGCAGGAACTTTGCCAGAGCGATATATGGGTCTCCACGATGATTGCCCTCCTGGTCGTTGACGAATCGTCCGAAGCGCACCAGCGCCTGCTCCATTTCCTGGTGCCCATCAAACCATTCCTTCTTTCCGGGTCCAATATTCGCTACCCAGCAATCCGCAAGCTTTTTCGCCGCGTTGTATAGGCGCAGATCCTGGCCATCGGTAAGCGTGTAGTGATTGATCGCTGACTCAATGAAGTACCCCGAAACATAGCCTTCATGGTTGCCGCGATGATCCGGAGACCAGCGCTCCGGCCACTGTTCGCGGTCAGCCAATATATAAGCAGTTTGCAAATAGCCGTCCTGCATTTGCGCCGCGAGGATGATCGGAATCCAGCGTTCCAGAGTTGCGCGCATCAGTTCCTGCGCTTTCGCGATCTCCTCGTCACCTTGCGAATCCACCATTAGCGCAATGCACATCGACTCGACGGTCTGATGCACCCACGCATTCGAAAACACATAGCCCTTGTGCTTGCCGTGTGGTTCGCCCCGATTCGCTTTGCCCGCTTCGATGAAGTTGTCGATGCCGCCGTCGCCTCGCATAGGCGCAATATCCGGTCGCTCGCACATCGCGATGCAATGCGGAATCCAATCCACAATCAATACCTTGGCTCGCTGTTTCCACAACTCTCCATCGATCGCATATTTGCGCGTATAAACCACATCAAGCCGATCAGCAGGCGGCGCCGGCTCAACGTGCACATGGATGGAATGCGACGGCTTTATCTCCCCGGAAGCCTTTAGAGCCAGCATGTAATCGCCGGCCCGTGAAAACGTCGCAGTGGTCACTGACGACTCTGCTTCGGCAAACGCAACAACGCCCGGCCCCGCAGTTTTTACCCATCGCGCCCGGTTTTGCTGAGAGTCTTTCAACCACGTCACTTGGCCGGAAAGATAAGTCCGGCCGTCACTCACCACCGAACGATCCACCCCGGCGTCAACAACCGGCGGAAGTTCAGGGACCGGACCGTGATGGAAAACCTGCCACTCCAGGATGCCCGCGGGCTGATCGTGTTGGGGCGTTACCTCAACCCTCAGTTTCGTCGTCCTCACAGTTTCGAAGGTCGTCGTATTGAACCGGTCGAGATCCATGCCGAGACCCTGCGAATGAGGCACCTCAACGAAGTCGTTTCCGTTCCAGTAAAGAATCCGGTAGCTTTTCGGCGGTGACATCCGCGGACCTTCGCTGCCCGGGATCGCACCAGCTCGCGGATGGTCCACTGCCCAATAAATCTCGACTTTGTCGACGCTGACCTGTTCGCTCCACTCATACTGCACCCATCTCGAGTTCCCCTCCTCCGGCGACTCTAACCAGAGCGCATACCGCGCATGGGAGCGGTCGAACGAGTTTGCTGGACTAAACCCATCGTTCAAAGCGGAGATTTTGTCCTGACTAGTCACCATCTGGCTCGTCGGAACCGCAACCCGCGCGATGTTGAGAGGAACTTCGCCCGTCTGCGCGTACATCCCTGGCGCCGGCAAGGTGGCAAGTAACGCTGCACTGCTCAGACCTGCCAAAAAGTCCCGACGAGTCGGTTCTGGCGAAAGGTTGGGTTTTGTCGGATTAACAGCTACGTCTTCCTGGGTGTCAGAAATCTGTCTGGAATTCATTATGAATATTCTCTCTCCGCAATCCGTATCCAGCGCCAACTTCGAACGATTTTCCACCAAAAGAAAACGTTTCCTGCCGGAAAAGCCTAAACTCTCTCTAAACGGCTTTAAAGCAAACTGTCAGGCACGCCCAAGCGGTCATTCGTCGATCCACGGCTGCTAAACTGTCGATAATTCCCAACCAGCGGGGAACTCTTTAGCCAGTCCTCTCGCAGCAGGAAGCAAGATGCTCCTCGAATCACTACGCCAGCAGGTTCTTCGCGCCAATCAGGAAATATCCCGTCGCGGCCTCGCTCCGCACACTTTCGGCAATGCCAGTGGTGTCGATCGCACCGGCACCCAACCGCTGGTTGTCATCAAGCCCAGTGGAGTCGATTATGCCTCCCTCACCCTCGACGACCTGGTCATCACCGATCTCAATGGGAAGATCGTCGAAGGTCACCTGCGACCCTCCAGCGACCTCGACACACACGCACTCATCTACCGGGAATTCCCTCAGATCGGCGGCATTGTCCACACCCACTCCGAATTCGCCACCTCTTGGGCGCAGTCATGCCAACCCATCCCCTGTCTCGGAACCACCCACGCCGACTACTTCCACGGCCCTGTTCCGGTCACGGAAGCACTCACCGCCGAGGAAGTCTCCTCCGGCTATGTTCGCAATACCGGCGCCGTCATCGTCCGCTGTTTCCGGTCGCAAGACTTAGACCCCGTCGCCGTTCCTGGAGTTCTGGTAGCTGGCCATGCTCCCTTTGCCTGGGGAAAAACGCCAGCCGAGGCTGTCGAACATGCCGACGTTCTCGAATACATCGCCCGTCTGGCTTTCCGCTCCACCCTCCTTAACTCCGGCGTTCGGCCAATACCAATTCACGTCAGTGAGCATCATTACCTGCGAAAACATGGCCCCAAGGCCACTTACGGCCAGGGGTAATTCATCTCTGTCAATTTTGGCAATTTCCGTTGCCTATGGAAGTAGATGTCCCACTTCTTCCCGCAAAACTCAGGCGTAACGAGCAATACTGATTCCAATAGGGCAATCCCTGTCTGCGTAGGGCACCTATTGTTTTCTGCATTTTTCGCAGTAATCCACAATTTCCGGCGTTGACCTCGGGCGCGCGAAAACGTCTCTATCCTGTGCAGTCTGTATAGCTTGCGGGGATGGTACCGATGACTGAAGGTCCAAGGGCGCATGGCAATCCGCGTGCTTTCACATCCGTGAAGCAAGTATCTCAGCGTATGGAAGCGAACCTTTTCAATCGGTTGCAGGCAATGCTGCTGGCCCTGGCGACAGTCGGCCTGGTGATCCTTGCTGTGTTGAATTTCCGGCAGGAAAGCAAATTCCTGCAGCCGGATGACGGGGTCTGGTGGGCCGAAACCACTGGCGGTCTTGAGGCCAACAAGGTCATCCCGGACAGCCCCGCTCAACTAGCGGGCATTCGCAAAGGAGATCTGCTCACCGCGGTCAACGAAGTCCCTGTTGCCCGGGTCGCAGATTTCGAGCGCGAACTCTACCATACGGGCGCATACGGCAAAGCTGAATACTCGATCACTCGTTACGGAGTGGCTCTGGATACTCCGGTCGTCGTCTATCCTGAGGCAACCGATCGCAGTTCGTACCAGGGCCTGCGGTTTATCGGCCTCATTTATCTCGCGATCGGCATCTATGTTCTCTTCCGCCGCTGGACTGCGCCACGCGCCACCCACTTCTATCTTTTCTGTCTCGTTTCGTTTGCCCTCAACGCCCTTAAATACACTGGCGCCCTGAACGCATCGGGAAAATGGGATTTCACCGATCAGATCGTTTTTTGGTCCAACATCATCGCCGGAGCGCTACAGCCCGCGCTCTTCCTCCACTTCGCCATCAGTTTCCCTGAAGAACGGTTTAAGGATGGCGGACGCCGCTGGCTCCTCGCCATTCTCTATGCACCGGGCATCGCGCTGTTGGGCCTTTGGATCATCGCCATGACGCGCTGGCAGGCCACCGGAATTCTGCTGCACCGCCTTGACCAGATCAACTACGGCTACATCGCTGCGTTCTACGTGCTGGCCGCGACCCTGTTTTCCATCAGCTATGCACGTGCCAATACGCCCCTGCTGCGCCAGCAGTTGAAATGGCTCTATCGCGGCGCGTGGCTGGCGGTTGGCCCGTTTACTCTTCTCTTCGCCGTGCCGTTCCTGCTCGACATCCGCACGCCCGGTCTCCTCACCAAGCTGGCCGGTCTATCTCTCGTCTTCCTTCCACTAACCTTCTGCTGGGCCATCATCCGCTACCGATTGATGGATACCGACCTGATCTTCAAGCGTGGTGTGGCTTATACGTTGGCGACCGTAACACTGGTTGGCGCATACTTCGGCATCATTGCTCTGACCGCCGATATCGTGCACCAGCGCTTTCCTGAAGCAATCCGCGAGTGGGCACTCCTCATCGCCGTAGTAGTTACAGCAGCCGTCTTCGAGCCCCTGAAGCGCCGCATCCAGGGTTGGGTTGATAAGGCATTCGACCGGCAAAAGTACGACTACCGCAAGGCTCTCATCGAGTTTGGACGCGGCCTCAGTTCCGAAACAAATCTCGATGCCTTGCTCGACTCCATCGTGGAGCGCCTGCCGCGCACCCTCCTCGTTTCTCGCGTTGCTGTCTTTGTTGCACAACCGACCGGCGGTATGCGCCTCGCCGCATCACATGGCTTGCTCTCCGCTGCTACCGAACGCAAGCTGGCCCTCGGCTTCCTCGACTTTGACCGCGCCGCTGTCAACCACTCGCACATCTTTCTCGAGAACGCCCAGCAGGCGCTTCACCTGCCCCCTGAGCAGCAGCGCGCCGCCGCCCTGCTCGATTTGAACTACTACTTACCTTGCCGTTTGCAGGATGGCGCCACTGCGCGCACCATCGCCGTCATCGGCCTGGGCCGTACCATCGGCGGCGACTTCCTCTCCAGCGAAGATGTCGAACTGCTCGAGTCGCTGGCCAGCTATATCGGCATCGCGCTGCAGAACGCCAGCCTCTACGCCCGCCTCGAAGAAAAGATCAGCGAGTTCGAGCGCCTCAAGGAGTTCAACGAGAACATCGTCGAATCCATCAACGTCGGCATCCTCGCTCTCGATCTTGAAGACCGCATTGAAAGCTGGAACGCGCAGATGGAGGCCATGTACGCCGTCAGCCGCTCTGAGGCTCTCGGCCAGAAGCTCAGCTCCGTCTTCCCTGACGAATTCGTCTCCGCCATCGAAGGCTTCCGCAACGAACCGGGCGTGCATCACCTCTACAAATTCCACCTCACCACACATGCCGGCGAACAGCGCACCGTCAACATCGCCATCGCCCCGTTACTCTCGCGCGACTTCATCATCGTAGGCCGCATCGTCCTCGTCGACGACATCACAGAACGCGTCTCGCTCGAAAATCAGCTCGCCCAAAGTGACAAACTCAGTTCCATCGGTCTGCTCGCTGCCGGTGTAGCGCACGAAATCAATACGCCCCTCGCAGTTATCTCGTCCTATGCACAAATGCTGTCCAAGCAGATGCGCGGCGATGCTCGGCTCGGCCCCGTGCTCGAAAAGATTACGCAGCAGAGTTTCCGCGCATCCGAAATCGCCAACGGCTTGCTGAATTTCTCGCGCACCTCCACCACAGAGTTCCGCGAAACCAACCTCAACCAGGTCATTCGTGATACTCTCTCGCTGCTCGAGCATCAGTTCAAAACCGCGCAGATCACCGTTGACGCTGACCTGATCGAGAATCTTCCATCCATTCACGGCAACCCCGGCAAGCTGCAGCAGGTGTTTCTCAACCTTTTGCTGAATGCCAAGGAATCAATGCCTGGAGGCGGACGCCTTCGCGTGGCCACTCTCTTCAATGGTCACGTCGAAGCTGTAGTCTCCGATTCCGGTTCCGGTATCGCCCCCGAACATCTCAAGCGCATCTACGATCCTTTCTTCACCACAAAGACCATGCCCCGCCCTGGCGAGAGGCGTGGCACAGGTCTTGGACTGTCCGTTTCCTACGGGATTATTCAGGAGCACGCAGGCAAGATTCATGTCGAGAGCGCCATCGGCGCCGGCACAACCTTCCACCTTGAATTCCCGCTCTTAAGGAAATCGGTCCATGTCTGAAGTTGATCAGTCTTTGAATCTGCCCTCATCCGATTCTGTTTTCTCCTCCGGCTCCGCTGCGGGAAGCATCCTCGTCATAGACGACGAAGGCGGCATCCGTGAATCGCTCGAAGTCCTTCTCTCGCTCGAGGGCTATTCCGTAAAGACCGTGCCCGACGGCGAGCAAGGCCTGCGCACGCTCGAAATGGAAAGCTTCGATCTGATCCTGCTCGACCTCGCTCTGCCCGGACAGAGCGGACTCGATCTCCTTCCCCAGATCAAGGAGCGCCAGCCCGAGACGCCGGTCATCATGATCACCGCCTATGGCACGGTAGATAACGTGGTCGAAGCCATCCGCGCCGGCGCTGAAAACTTCGTCCAGAAGCCGTGGGACAACGAAAAACTGCTCGCAGACATTCGCTCCGCCGTCGCTCGCTACAAGGCCGAAGAAGAAAATCTCCAGCTCAAGCGCACCCTCAAGCAGCGCTACAACTTCGCCAACATCGTCGGCAAAAGTGAAATCATGCGGCGCGTCTTTGACCTGATCTCGCAGGTGGCGCCCAGCCGCTCCACTGTTCTCATCCAGGGCGAAAGCGGAACCGGCAAGGAACTCATTGCCAAGGCCATTCACGCCAATTCACCGCGCCGCGACAAGCCATTTGTACCAATCAACACCGGCGCGATGCCCACCGAACTACTAGAGTCAACGTTGTTCGGTCACGTCAAGGGAGCATTTACCTCTGCGATCGCTTCCAAGAAGGGCCTCTTCGAAGTCGCCAATGGCGGCACGCTTTTCCTCGATGAAATCGCTACCATGGGCATGGACACCCAGGCTAAGATTCTTCGCGTCCTGCAGGATCGCCGCTTCATGCACGTAGGCGGCATCCAGGAGATCCAGGTAGACGTGCGCATCATCGCCGCCACCAATATCGATCTGCGCCAGGCCGTGCGCGACGGCAAGTTCCGCGAAGACCTCTTTTACCGCCTCAACGTGATCATGGTCGATCTGCCACCGCTGCGCTCGCGCCGTGAAGACATTCCGCTCCTCGTTAGCCACTTTCTCGAGTTCTATGCCAAGGAAAACGGCCTCTCGCCACGCCGCCTCTCTGCAGACGCGCTCCGTGCTCTCATCGACTACGAATGGCCCGGCAACGTGCGCGAATTGGAAAACTCAATCGAACGCGGCGTCGTGCTTTCGTCCGGCCCTGTCATCGGCTCCGAACTTCTGCCGGGTCACATCACCGGTCGCAGCTTTCAGGACGCGCTCCTTGAACACAACCCCAACGCCTCGCTGTTCGACATCCTCGAAGACATCGAGCGCCGCATCATCGTTGAAAAACTCGAACGCTGCAACTGGAACCAGACCGATGCAGCCGAGCAGTTCCACATCCCTCTCTCCACCCTGAACCAGAAAATCAAGCGCCTGAACATAGAGATCCGCAAACGCGGCCGCGAATAGAGCACACAGTCTGCGTCAACTTGTGAACCTTCGTTTGTTGTGAGTCTGCGACAAGGATGATGTCACGAACCGCTAGTCGAGTCTTCTTCGGCACCCAACTCCAGCCTCATGACGCGAGTGTAAACCGCCGATACATCTCCCCCGGTCGGTTCACCGCCTTCTCCCACTCGTGCAGAAACCATCGCAACCCATCCGGTGGCTGCAGCCAAACCTCCGCCGCAGTCTCCCGCCACTGCCGCCGCATCAACACACTCAAATGCGGATTCCGCAATCGATTCACAGCGAGGAAAGCGGACTCGTCTGTCAGATCATCCCCGACGTAAACCACGGGCGCGTCAGGCTCTGCTTGTTCCACAATGGCCTCCACCGCTCCGCCCTTATCGCGTCCGACGCGCAATTCCACGCCGGCTTCAAACTCCAGCAGAGACAACCCACTCATCTCCGCTGCAGGCTCAAATACCGCACGCGTCTTTTCCTCAATGTGTTTTGCCTGTCGCGATGAGTGTCCTCTCCAGTGCATCACGACCGCATTGGGCTTGTCTTCGAACAGGCCACCAAACGCATCGCGGCGGAGTTGCTCTCGCAGTTCATCCAGCTTTGCGCATGCTTCCGGCGGAGCTTCCTGCATCTCCCGCCTGCCATCCGCAAACAGCCGCTCCGCGCCGTGCAGTCCCCACACTTCCACCGGCTCCGGCAATTGCAACATGGGGTTGATTTCACCCGCAGGCCTTCCAGTAATGATGGTAAGCCGCGTGCGATTGTCCTTCTGAATCACGGCCAATAACTCGCGTACTCCGGCCCACGGCCGCGCGTCAAATCGATTAATGCGAAAATCGGCGAGCGTTCCGTCGTAGTCCAACAACAGCAGCGGAGCCTTTCGCCATTCAGCGAGGAGAAGAAATCTTCTAGTTGTTCTGTTTCTCTCTGATTCAAATCTCGTCGCATTCTATGCCATTTTACGGTAGGGATCGATGGAGATCACCGTCTCAGCCGAGGGTCCGGAGTACGGCTCCCCGGCGTCCGGACTCTCCAGTCGAACATCGCGCAAATCTCCCAGGATCATCGCAGCCCAACGATAAATATTGTGTTCCATCACCTGCTTGCGCATCTCCTGCATGCGCAGCCTGCGTTCTTCGCGAGGCATATCAAGACCACGGTGAATTGCCTCGCTCACTTCTGCAGTGTCATAAGGATTCACAATCAGCGCATCGCGCAGTTCCACCGCTGCACCCGCGAATTTACTTAACACCAGCACGCCGTCTTCATCGTCTCGCGCTGCCACAAATTCCTTCGCTACCAGGTTCATCCCATCGTGCAGCGAAGTCACCAGGCAGACATCGGAGACGCGATACCATCGATTCACTTCTTCGTGATTGCATTGGCGGTCAATAAGCACTACCGGCTTCCATCGTGATGTCTGGAAGCGATGGTTGATGCGCCGCACTTCTTCATCCACTCTCCTGCGCAAATCCGCATAGCTCGGAATGCGCGTCCTGCTGGGCGCGGCAATTTGCACCATCGTCAACCGTTCGCGGTGCCAGGGATGCTGCGTCAGCAGTTCTTCGATTGCCAGCAACCGCTCCACAATCCCTTTCGTATAGTCCAGCCGGTCAACGCCAACTGCAATCGTCTCCGCGCTTACGTTGAATTCCGACAGCAGTGCACGCCGCTCCTCTCTGCGATCGTCTTCCTTTTCCAACACCATCACATGCAGAGAACTCGGGATGCCGCCGCTGAAAGCCACACTCACGGGATAAGGTTTGATAGCGGTCGTATGCCCAAGCCGGCGCGCTGTCATATGCTCGCGGTCCGTCCGCGACTCCAGTACCCGGTCGACAGTCGAAAGAAAATTGTGGCAATGCAGAGGAATGTGGAACCCGATCAGGTCCGCGCCCAGAAGCCCGTCCAGTAGCTGCGCTTGCCACGGACAGATCCCGAATGCTTCCGGGTTCGGCCATGGAATATGCCAGAAGATAGCAACACGCGCGTCTGGTCGCGCGGTCTTAATTAGTCGCGGCAACAGTGCAAAGTGATAATCCTGCACAAACACCAGCGGCTCTGCGCTGCCCTTCATCTCATCTAGCAGTGCCGCGGCAAACCGCTCATTCACCCGCCTGTAAGCTTCCCAATCTGAGGCGCGGAAAATCGGCCGCGTATGCGCGATATGACAGAGAGGCCAGAGCCCTTCGTTCGCAAACCCGTCGTAATATTGAGACTCCTCTTCGGCAGTGAGCCACACTCGCCGCAGCGTATATTTCGGATCGTCCGGCGGAACTCGCAGCCGGTCAAACTCATCCACGTTCTCGCGATCTGCATTGCCGCTTCCACTCGCCACCCACACGCCATCGCAGGCCCGCAACACCGGTTCGATTGCTGTCACAAGTCCGCTAGGTGGAACCACACAGGTCGTCTTCCGTCCTTCACGGACATGCAGGTAGGGCTCGCGATTTGAAACGACAAAGATCCGCCCGCTCGACTTGTTCCTCATATGTACAGCAAGCCGCTCGGGTGTCCAGAAGTGCTCTCCAGCATCGCGAAGGCGCGCCTCTGCCGCAGCAGCCGCTCGTGCCGCGATCAGGCTTTCTGCCATCGTCTCCACTTCGCGAGCCAGCGGACTGAAGATACTTAGCTCCGCCGCGCCCGGGGAAAGTCCCTTTTCGAAGTGCCCCATCCGCAGCCGCCGCAAACGTTCCGCCACGCGCATCAAGGGCCGCATCAGGAACCACCGCACCATCGCGAACGTAACGGCGACGATCAACATTACGGTGGCAACGATCCACAAGAAGCTCCTGCGCCAAAGATCGTAGCCTTCGTCGCGGATATATCCCGAGTCCACCAAAACCACCAGCGCGCCAACTAACCTGTTCCCGTCATGCAGGGGAAACGCCTCTTCCAGCCACTGGATGTTCTTTGTATGCCCGAAAGCGTTGATCTGGGAACCCTTTTTGATCGATCGCTCTACTTGGGTTTGCGCCAGTGATCCGACTGGCGCCTTCTTGGCGAGCGACTCAAATGGCGAGTGGGCCAGAGCCTGAAAAACTTCGGGCACTCCAGCGGAAGCGATCAGTTTTCCCGTAGGGTCGTAGACTCCGATGCCCAGCGCCCCGGTCTGCGCCTTCGCCTTTGCCGCAATCATCCCGATATCGGCGGTGTTTCCCTGCGCGAGTGCCGTTTCCACTTGAGTTGACAGACTTGTCCCGAGCCAGCTCGATCGCCATTCAAGTTCTTGACGAAGAATATGCTTATGTTCGAGCACCTCGAAGTAGGTCGAAGCCACGGAAAGCAACGTCACGCCTGCTATGAGCGCAAGAATCAATCGCAAGCGAAACGAGTGCATTGGGGTCCCTTTCCGTAACCTTTAAATGGGCGCGTCTATGGTTAGATGCACAACCTCGAAGATAGGTCGTGCCTGGATTAGACCTCGCAAAACGTCAATCCATTCCACAGCTTATGTTGAACTATCTAAAGACAGCCAACGCATTTGATGCAATTTCTGCTCTACAAAGTTCGTAATCGCCAAATGCATACAGAGTTCGCCATTCGATGCGATATCCTTTGCAGGAGAGGACAAGTAGCCCGTATCGTGTGATTTACGGTGCAACCAACTGATGGCATTCCCTTCGCTCGAGAATACCGCAAAGAATATCGTAGGAACGGTGCAAGACTATTCGCTGTTCGCCTATCGCGGAGCCACGAATCTCTTTCGCCCGCCCGTCTACTGGCCCGACTTCCTCGTACAGGCCGATGTGATTGGTGTCGGCTCGACCTCTATCGTGCTTCTCTCCGGATTTTTCACCGGAGGCGTGCTGGCACTCCAATCTGCCGCTACATTATCTCAATTCGGGGCGGCGGCCATCACGGGAAGATTTGTCAGCGAATCAATGATTCGCGAACTCGGACCCGTTCTCACCGGCATCATGGTCTCCGGCCGTAATGCTTCCTCCATGGCCAGCGAACTTGGTTCGATGGTCGTTACTGAACAAATTGACGCCATGCGCGCCCTCGGGGTTGACCCTATTCGCAAGCTCGTGACCCCGCGAATTTTTGCCTGCGTTACCATGCTCCTCTTCCTTACCGTTATTGCCGATTTCTTCGGCATCCTCGGCGGGGCCGCCGTCACGGTCTTTATGAACCACCAGAACGGCACTCAATATTTCTCCATGGCCTACCAGTACATGCACTATCCCGATGTCCTGCAGGGCCTTGTCAAACCGCTCTTCTCCGGCTTCATCATTGCCAGCATCGGATGCTTCTACGGCCTGCGCACCACCGGCGGAACGCAAGGAGTCGGCCGCTCGACCATTCAGGCTGTCGTCTCGTCCTCAGTGCTCATTATCTTTGTCGATTTCCTCGTCACTCAGGTCATGTTGACCATCTTTAGCTGATGACAAACCCCGAGCTCTCCGCCCCATCCTCCGTCACCGAAAGTCAATCGCCCCCTCTCGGCCCGGTTCTCGAATTTCGCAATGTCTCCATTGCCTTCGATAATCCCGTGCTTCAGGATGTAAGCTTTTCGGTCGCGCACGATGAGACGCGCATACTCCTCGGACCAGCAGGAGTCGGAAAGAGCGTTCTTCTTAAACTCGCTAACGGCCTGCTCCGGCCCGACTCGGGATCCATTCACCTCTTCGGTCAGGAGATTTCGCAAATTCCCGAGCGGGAGCTCTTTGCAATGCGCACTCGCACCGGTATGGTCTTTCAAGAAGGCGCACTCTTCGATTCGCTTACTGTGCGCGACAACGTCGGCTATCAATTGATTCAGGAAGAAGTTTCCGACGAAGAGATTGATGTTCGGGTACGCGAAGAACTCCGGTTTGTCGGGCTCGAACAGACGTTCAGTCTTTATCCGGGAAGCCTTTCCGGCGGGATGCGGCGTCGCGTTGCCATCGCCCGCGCCCTCATCCACAATCCCGATTTGCTTCTCTACGACTCCCCGACAGGCGGCCTCGATCCGGTTACCTCCACCACGATCATTGAGCTGATCGTGAAACAGCGCGATGCTTATCACACTCCATCCGTCCTCGTCACTCATCGCCTTCAGGACGCATTTACCATGTGCAGCCATCGCTTTGAGCCCGCCGAAGACCGCATGGTCCCGCTCCCCAAAGGCCAGACCGACTTGAAAACAACATTCCTCATGCTGGCCGACGGACATCTAATCTTCGATGGTTCCCTCCACCAACTTGTTTCCAGCCAGGATTCCTTCGTGCGCGAGTTCATCGAGTAGATTTATAGTTGGCTGGGGTGGGACGGGGGAGCGTTGGGTTTCAGTCACAAAATCAGTAGGCTTTAGCCATGGACTGTTTCGACGGAAACAACCCCACTCAAAGCCTCCCTCACAGTCCGGCCTGATACGATGGCGCAGATGTGGAATGAAGCGAAGGCTTACAGGAATCGTTTCTCTCTTGGTGCTTCTGTTCGCAGCGCTTTCTCCCCGCCCTGCCTCCGCCTATTCTCTCCTCACCCACGAGCAACTCGTCGATCTCACGTGGAAGGACTCCATTGTTCCCCTGCTTCTAAGCCACTATCCCAACCTCACGCCCCAGCAGCTTGATCAAGCGCGTGCCTACGCCTACGGCGGCTGTGTCATCCAAGACATTGGCTACTACCCCTTCGGCGACGCGTCATTCTCCAACCTGACCCACTACGTCCGCTCCGGCGATTTCGTTGTCAATCTTTTCCGCAATGCGCAGAACGCCAACGAACTTGCCTTCGCCATTGGCGCGCTTTCTCATTACATTGGCGACTCGGTCGGTCACTCTGAAGCCACCAATCTCGCCGTCCCCATTGAGTTTCCAGAGCTCGGCGCCAAGTACGGTGCTTCTGTGAATTACGCGGAAGGCAAGCACCAGCACGTTCAGACTGAATTCGCTTTCGACATCAACGAAATCGCGCATCATCGCGTTGCCCCCGTCGGGTACATGCGCCACATCGGTCTGGCCATATCGATGCGCCAGCTTGCCCTCGCCTACTACCAGACCTATGGCCTCACCGAAACGTTCACCGGCCGCCGGCGCATCAATATTCGCGGATACCGTTTCGCCGTTCACACTTTCATCCCGCGCATCGCTTACGCTGTCACTCTTCTACATGGCCACCACGAACCTCCGGATTCCGCTTCGCCCGAGGTCGTCGAACTCGAGAAAGAGACAGCAGAGGTTGCCCAGGAGAATCGCTGGCAGCAGTACCGGCACAAAGCCGGAATCGGAACCTATCTTCTCGCCGGATTTCTGGTCATTGTGCCCAAGGTCGGTCCACTTACGCTCGTTGCCGTCAAAGGCCCCACGCAACAAACCGAAGAAGATTACGCACATAGCGTTGCCGTTTCAACCACCGCGTTGCGACGCATCCTCCTGCGGTTAACACCCGAGACGGCTAGATATAAAGGGCCAGGCCTCGCGCCTTGAAGGCCTTATCGGCACACGCGATGCTTTATCACAGGCCTTCGATCCCATTCATACGTTGAAAAATCGCGACCTCGACACCGGCCGTGTGGTGCAGCCGGGCGGCTACTCTCTCACCGACTCCACCTACGCCAGCCTTCTCCACAGGCTCGTGCAGCGGCCCACACAGCCCATCCCTCCCGGCATCAAAGAGGATATTCAGAACTACTACTCAAACCTGGACCTCCCCATCACAACCGAAAAAAATCCGGAACAGTGGAAACAGGTTCTAGCTGACCTGAACATCCTCGCGGCCATGTCCACCAGCACCGCGCCCGAACCATTCCCCACCTACGGCGAAGACCAGGCTAGCGACCAATAGCACTCTTGCCGTATCCGCAAGGAAGAAATGGAACTCTTGTTTCTGCTCGACTCTCGCCTGAAAGCCGCGGCCTAATGATGCGGTCTGCATTAACCTGGTGTCCGACGATCTAAAAGGGATCTGCCGTCTTACGCCGTCGCAGTCGCAGACGACAATGGCATTCTGTCGGTGACGTCAAAACCGAAAGCAGCAAACACTTTAAAGCGCTGGAAGCTTCGAGGGCGCGTCTGTTAGCCTTGCAGGTTTGGACAACAGAATGGCAAGGTGCAGTCATGGGTTTTAAATTTCAGGGCGTTGACTTTCTCCATCTCGACGCCAGTTTTAGTGAGGACGAACTCCTCGTCCGCCGAACCGCGCGCGATTTTGTCGAAGATAATCTGGTCCCAATCATTGAAGAGTGCTTCCGCACCGAGCGCTTCCCGCGCGAGCTCGTCCCCACTATGGGCGAACTCGGTTTTTTTGGCGCGAACCTCGAGGGCTACGGCTGTGCCGGCATGTCCAACGTTGAATACGGCCTGGTGATGCAAGAGCTCGAACGGGGAGACTCCGGCTTTCGCAGCTTCGTTAGCGTGCAATCCGCCCTCTGCATGTATCCCATCTACACCTTCGGCTCCGACGAGCAAAAGAATGCCTGGCTACCCGCCATGGCCTCCGGAGAAAAGCTCGGCTGCTTCGGCTTGACGGAACCCGGCTTCGGGTCCAATCCAGGAGGTATGACCACCACTGCCCGTAAATCCGGCGACGAATATGTCCTCAACGGCGAAAAGATGTGGATTACCTCCGGGAATATCGCCGATGTTGCCGTCATCTGGGCCAAGGTCGAAGACGAAGACAATCGCGTACGCGGATTTCTGGTTGAGACGGATCGGCCCGGTTTCCGCGCCTTTGAAGTCCACGGAAAGTGGAGCCTGCGCGCCTCCATCACCAGCGGTCTGTCGCTCCAGGACGTGCATGTTCCCGCCACAAATCTACTGCCCGGTACCGGCGGCCTGAAGAGCCCGTTGATGTGCCTGAACCAGGCACGCTATGGCATCAGTTGGGGAGCCATCGGTGCCGCCATGTCCTGTTACGACACGGCGCTGCAATATGCGAAGACCCGTAAGCAATTCCATAATCAGCCCATCGCCAGCCATCAGATCATCCAGGACAAGCTGGTTTGGATGATCAGCGAGATATCCAAGGCGCAACTGCTGTCACTGCAGGTCGGCCGGCTCAAAGACAAGGGCACAGTCGGCCACCAGCACATCTCCATGGCCAAGCGGAACAACGTCTGGATGGCCCTCGAATGCGCCAGAATTTCACGAGACATCCTGGGAGCAAATGGAATAACAGATGACTACCCCATCATGCGCCACATGATGAATCTCGAATCTGTGAAGACCTACGAGGGAACCCACGACATTCACGCCCTGATCCTGGGTCAACACATCACCGGGTTCTCCGCCTATTAGCTGTCCACTTGCGAGTCTGCACCTTGTCATTTACCTCTCAGCAACCCTGAATATTTTATGCGCGTTGGACCCAGCGAAAAGTTCATCGACAAGCCCGCTCCGATGCGGCATATTCATAGCCATGTTCAACTTCACTTCGATTTGGCGTTTTGAAGTCCGCTCTTTCGCGCTGAGCGCCTGCCTTGCTGTTTCTTTAACTCCGCCAGCGCTCCCGCAGCGGGCGGCAGCGCCACCAGTCCCTCTTATCCTGCACGCAACGCGCCTGCTTCAGGTTGACACCGGAACAATTCTGCAACCTGGCGAGATTCTTGTCGAAGGCAATCGCATTCGTGCGGTGGGAACCAGCTTGGAGCGTCCCGCGAACGCTAAAGTCATCGATCTTGGCAACACCACATTGATGCCCGGAATGATCGATGCTCACGTTCATCTTTTTCTGCATCCCGGAGCCGAAGACCTGCAGACCGTAATCGAATCCGTTCCGTGGCGTACGATTCTTGCCGAGAAAGCCGCCAAAGATGACGTCATGGCGGGTTTCACCGCCGAGCGCGATATGGGCACAGAAGGCGCCGGATCGGCCGACACAGCGGTACGCAACGCCATTAATCAGGGCATAATTCCCGGGCCGCGTCTGCGCATAAGCGGCAACGCCATCGACCTGCTCGGCGGACACGAAGACGCCAATCGCTATAACCCCGCGCAGCACGTGCTCTCCAATGCCGACTACGCGAATTCCGCTGAACAGATCGTCGAGGTTATGCGCGCGCAGCATAAGGAAGGCTCGGACTTCGCCAAGATTTACGAGACCGGCGGAGACCGCATGATCGACGGCATTCTGCAAACGCCCTATCAATACACGGCTGCACAACTCACCGCTGCAGTTGAGGAAGCGCATCGCCTTGGCACAGTGGTCGGCGTACACGCGATGGGCGAGCCCGGTACGCTCTATGCAGCCCAGGCCGGCGTAGCTTCGATCGATCATGCCACGCAACTCAGCGATGAAACCATTCGTCTGATGAAAGAAAAGACCATCTTCGCTGTGCCCACTTTCACCATCTTTGACTACTTCGCGCATCATCGCGAATCGCAGGACCAGGCCGCCGCCGAAGCGGAGATGCTCAAATACAAAATCAGCCAATTCAGGAAACAACTTGCTGCTGGCGTTTCCTTCGCGGTGGGCTCCGACGTGGGCCCATTCCCACATGGCACGCAAGCTCGCGAACTCACCCTCATGGTGCAGTACGGCATGAAACCTCTCGCCGTGCTGCAAGCGGACATGATCAACGGCGCGAAACTCTTGGGCTGGAAGGAACAGATCGGGCAACTCAAGCCGGGCTACTTCGCCGACATCATTGCGGTTCCCGGAAATCCGCTTGAAGACATATCGACCTGCGAGCACGTAAGCTTTGTGATGAAGGACGGCGTCGTTTTGCGCCAATAGCCCTGCGCTTGTGGTCTGGAGTCATCGATGCGTATCTCATCAAGCAGATGGCTGTCGTTGATCCTGGTAGTTGTGGCTGTGGGGATACTTTGCTTACGCATCCTCGGGCCGCGATTCACCGAGCCGAAGACTCGTCCGACAATTCCCGATTTATCGATCTCAAGCCCTCTCAATCAGCCCGGAGGCGGAGGTGGTGAGATTTCCGCCGAAGCATACGAGGTCTATTCAGATCTGTACCAGCAACCACCGCAGGAGCCGCTAGCCTTTGTAGAGGAATCCAAAACCGACATTCCCCAAGTGAATGGAAGCTGTCTGAAACCTTCGACTCCTCAGGAACACGAGATGACCGACGCTCTTGTTGCCGAGAACCGACAAAGCCATAACTGGGAGAAAAAGTTCACGATTACGGCGGGCTATCTGTTACTGCCAGGATCTGAAATCGCAAAAGTGCAGGATTGCATTGCAAGCAGTGTAAAAAGCGCCACAGCTTGTCAAGTCTATGGATCGCTCCGGCATCTGCGGTATCTCGGAGTTCCCGGCTTTGACAGAACCCATACTCGGGCGTTGGTATCGGTCATGAAGGTATGCGGAAATCAATGCGGAAGCGGCGGGATATTTGAAGTTGAGAAAGCCGGCAATACTTGGAAACGCTCAGAGACCACCAACTTCTTCAGCGATTGCAGTTGGATGTACTAGCGCAACGGTTCAGCCGAATTTCGAACAGCCGCAGACTTCCTCTCGCGCCGAATTTGAATTCTCTTCATTGCTTCAATGAAACGCCGGGGCTTCACTTCAGCCTGCGAGTCCTCGACGCCTTTGCGATATCCACCGAGATAAATCGAATATAGAATCGCGAGAGAGCAACCGATCCCCCAGAAAAACCCGATGCATAGGCCCAGCAGGCCATACGCGCTGAAATCAGACATGGAGAACCAGTCTTTCTCGATGATGCCCTACACCGCAACGGTAAAGGTGTCCTCGTGGCGCGTCACCGCATGATAAAGCGTGTCGCGCTCGACGGGCACACGGCCTGCTTCGGTAATCAACCGGCATAGCTCCTTGCGCGTCATGCCCTGCGGCGTTGTCGCGCCCGCATCGTGATAGATCTTCTCTTCGATCACCGTGCCGTCCAGATCGTCGGCGCCAAAGCGCAACGCGATCTGCGCAATCTTTGGCGTCATCATTTGCCAGTACGCCTTGATATGCGGAAAGTTGTCGAGCAGCAAACGGCTCACTGCGATTTGCCGGATGTCGGTAAGACCCGTGGTCACGGGCAGGTGATCGAGCGGAGTATTTTCCGGGTGAAACGCTAGCGGAATGAACGTCTGGAATCCGCCGGTCTCATCTTGCAGTGCGCGCAGCTTCAGCAGGTGATCAACTCGATCTTCATCGTTCTCAATATGCCCGTAAAGCATCGTCGCATTCGACTTGAAGCCATGTTTATGCACCAGCCGCGCGGTATCCAGCCACTCGTCGCCGTCGATCTTGTGATCACAAATGATGGAGCGCACCCGCGTCGCAAATATCTCCGCGCCACCGCCGGGCATGGAATCCACACCAGCCTCGCGCAACTTCACCAGTGTTTCGTCGATCGTCAGCTTTGCCCGCCTTGCCAGGTAGGAAACCTCAACCATCGTGAAAGCCTTGATGTGCACTTTGGGAAATCGCAGTTTGAGTCCGCTTACTAGATCAAGAAAATATTCGAGTGGCAGATCCGGATGAAGTCCGCCGACGATGTGAAACTCGGTGACCGCCTCACTGTATCCCGAAGCGGCAGTCTGCCAAGCCTCTTCCAACGCCATTGTGTAGCCAAGGGGGTCGCCCTTCTTTCGTCCAAAGGCACAAAGCTTGCACGCCGCCACGCACACGTTGGTCGGATTGATGTGGCGATTGACGTTGAAGTAGGTAATGTCGCCGTGCATCCGCTCGCGAACGTAGTTGGCAAGCCAGCCGACCGCGAGCACGTCCTTGGAGTTGTAGAGTGCGACGCCATCCTCCGCGTCGAGGCGCTCGCCCGTGTTTACCTTGGCGGCGATCTTCTCAAGTCGTGGATCGTAGGTGCGAAAGCCGGGAAGTTGAGGTTGGTCTGTCGTGGCAGCCTGCATGATTCGATGATAACCAATCCGCGCAGACCTCAGAAAGAACGGCGTCGCGGCTCCAACGTCTGCTTAGACTTGAACGATACGTGTTTGGATTCGAGAGTGACACAGTTCGCGCAGTTAGGTTTCAGACTTGCTGTGATGTTCTCGGTCCGGAAGCTGATTAGTCCATTCAAAACGAAGAGGTTGGCTGAAACCCAGCCAACCTCTTCTTGCTTGAAACTGGTCCCGGAACAGGTCTCTAAAGTCCGGTTCCGGAGTTAAGGGTTATTTCTTCTTTTTCTCAGTCGGCTGCTTCTTCGCGTGAGCCTGTGCCTTCTCGCTGAGAAGGGTTCCTGCATCATGCGCATTGAAGGGATAGAGTTGCACCGACTGCTGACCGGTGTTAGCCAGGGTGATGTCGACGCGACGATTTTGCGCAAGGTAGATGGTGGTGATGTTGCGCAGAATCTTCGCTCTCTCCTCATCCGTCAGTTCAGGATTGCTCTGTACGAGCTGTTTTACTGCATCCTTCGTGAGCGGATGCTCATCGCCCATCGCTTGCGTATCAATGGACGCCTCAGGAACACCCTGTTGGACCAGGAAGTTCTTAACGGTTCCAACGCGGCGTTCAGAGAGCGCCATGTTGTACTTGGCTCCGCCGCGAGGATCCGCGTGGCCGGTAAGGGTCAGGCGCGCATCTGGCTTAACCTGCAGGTACGCCTTGAAGTCCGTTGCCAAGGTGGTGAGAATCTGATCCTGGCTATCTGCCAAGCCCTTGTCAGGACGCTTCTCATTCGGCAGAGCGGTCGGGAAGAAGACGCTGTGAAGCAACAGGCTCGGTGGCGGTGGTGGCGGTGGCGGTGGCGGTGGCGCCTGGATGTTGAGGCTCGCGCTGCACGTTGCCGTGTGTCCCTTGTCGTCAGTGACGGTACCAGTGATCTGCACCGGACCGCTGGAAGCACCTGTCGACGAGTATGTGGCCGTCGTTCCGCTGCCGCTGATCGTTCCACCTGAAGCCTGATAGCTATAGGTGAGCGGACGGTTCTGCGGGCTGACACCCTGGGCTGTAATGGTCGATGAGTCACCCGGCTTGAGATCGGTCGGGTTCGCGGAGCAGCTCAGTGTCGGCGGCTCGAATTCCTTCACCGTGACAGTCGCGGTGCAACTACCGCTCTCCCATGGCTTCAGGCCCTCTTTGCCAGGCTTGCCTTCCTTCACGGTGCCGTTCACGGTGTAGGTGCCCGGTGCAAGATTGGAGGTATCCAGCTTTGCAACTGTATCGGTTCCAGTTACTCCCTGACCCGACCAGCCATAGATTACGTGATTCTTGGGAAGCAGATTGGCTGCGGTTCCCGTAATCGTAACCGGCTCGCCCGGGAAGACCGCATTGGGCTCGGCCACGCAGGCAAGGGTCACTGTTGGTGGAGGTGCCATTGTCCCAACGCTGACCACAAGACCCGTGCTCAAACGCGCCATGTTGAGGTTCAGGCGGGCCACCGGGTACATGTTCTCGTGAGTATATTGATAGTCGGCCTGGAACACGCGGATAGCCAGGCGATGATCCAACCATGGCGTGTTGTAATCAATTCCGCCACCGGCTGTCAGCACGATTCCCCACTTGGTGCTTGGGTAGTAGGTGGTGCTCACAGCCTCTCCGCCGATCAATGCGTGTACAAACGGCGTGATATCTTCCGTCGGAATACGGAAAATCAAGCCGCCCGAACCGCCAGCAAACTGGTTGTGCACTACGGTGACGTTATTTGAGCCGTTCTTATGGAAATCACCTTCAACTTGCACACCAACATTGTTGGTAAAGTAACGGGCAACGCTGAAGACTGCGCAGCAGGTAACAGACTTAGCGCTGTCCTGCTGGGTCCCGTTGTCGATGATCGATCCCTTAGGCGCCAGATAGCTGAATCCTGCAAACAGGTCGTACTTTGAAGGGTAGTTTGCTGAAGCTGCCTTTGGAGCTGGCTTAGGAGCGGCTGGCGGCTGTGCTGATTCCTGGGCTGCTATGGCTATCGGCATCACGCTCGCACATGCCACAGTCAACGCCAGGCGGGTGATTTTTGAAACTCGCAAGAACATGCGTATCTCCTCCACAACAAAACTGAAAACTTGGTTTGGAAATGGCGCCTCTTAGAGGCCATTTTCCAGTTGAAAACGACTCGGCTCCCGGTAAATCGCGATTCAAAGGTACTGGAGCATACCACCAATAAACGTAACATAGGAGGACCGAGCCAGAGCTTACTTTCTGAAGGGGTTTACCAACTGGTATACCCCGTTGCCTGGTAAAACAGACCACAACTTATATGGACCAGAACAGTCCAAAACAGAGAAAACAGAGAGGACGAATCCAAGGACAACCTAATGGGTATTGGGTCTCAGCGCAACTGGAAGAACTAACAGTTGCCCCATTAGGGGCTATTCCGCGTTCAGAGTCTTCATCAAGCTGCGAGGCTCTCGCTGAATTTTCTCCTGGAGCAGTGTGATGGCGTATAAGAGCTGTTCTGGCCGGGGAGGGCATCCCGGAACATACACATCGACTGGAATGACCTGGTTTACACCCTGCACGATCGCGTAATTGTTGAAAACTCCGCCCGACGTCGCGCAGGCGCCCATCGAAATGACCCATTTCGGCTCAGGCATCTGGTCGTAAAGACGCCGAATCACGGGAGCCATCTTCTGGGCTACCCGGCCTGCGATGATCATCAGATCCGATTGCCGCGGCGAGGGCCGGAAAACCTCTGCGCCAAATCTCGCGATATCGAATCTGGAAGCGCCCATCGACATCATCTCGATGGCGCAGCAAGCTAGTCCAAAGGTCACGGGCCACACTGAGCTTTTGCGAACCCAGTTCACAGCAAAATCCAGCGTCGTGAGAAAAACGCCCTCGGGTTGCTCGAATCCGTAATTGACTTCCTGTAGCTTGGCGCGATTCTTGGCGCTGCTATCCAGAGCTCCAAAAAGATAGCGATCGCGTTCGTGGAGAGTCCCCATACCTTTATTTTACCTCGGGTTCAAGGGTGGCCTGAAGCTGCCACAGGACGAGCCGTGCAACAACGAAATCCCTTCACTCGAGATTTAACTGCAGTGCAGAGCAATCGCGCCTTGCTGCTCTGTGTCGTCGATGCGTTATTCTTCAAGGTTCGCGGCAATCGTGACCGAGCCCGTTGGGCACGATTGCAAGTCTCTTGAGCAACCTCGCCGTTTCGCAAATTGGCAGCTAACGAGCTTCCGGAGCAGGCATGACTGTTACTCGTTTCCGATCCTATTGTTTGTCCTTTGTCCTTTTGTTGCCATCACTGATGTCTGCCCAGAGTTCCATTCCTTCTGCGCAGCCGGCTGCAACACAGGCCGACGTGAAGTCCCTCCAGGACGCAATCCATGCTGCCCAGATGAGTGCCGACAACGCCTGGATGCTGATTTCCGCCGCCCTTGTTCTCCTCATGACCGGACCCGGCCTTGCCCTTTTCTACGGCGGACTGGTGCGGCGCAAGAACATCCTCGGCACCATGATGCAGAGCTTTGCCATGATGGGCCTGATTACGATCCTATGGGCCATCGTGGGCTATTCGCTTGCATTTGCGCATGGCAATAGTTTGATTGGTGGGTTCGAACACACCTTCCTTCGCGGCGTAGGCCTTGCTCCCAATCCCGATTACGCAGCCACGATTCCTGAGCAGACTTACATGGTCTATCAGCTCATGTTTGCGATCATTACTCCGGCTCTGATTACAGGTGCTTTTGCTGAGCGTATGAAGTTCAGCGCCATGGCCGTATTTCTTTCTTTATGGTCGCTGATCGTTTACAGCCCCATGGCGCATATGGTTTGGGGTGTCGGGGGCCTGCTGAACGCCAACGGCGGACGCATTCCCTCGCTCGACTTCGCTGGCGGCACCGTAGTCCACGTCACCTCTGGAATCTCCGCCCTTGTCACTGCCATTTATCTGGGAAAACGCATCGGCTATCCGCAAACCAACATGCCGCCACACTCCATGGTGCTCAGCTTCATCGGCGCATGTCTGCTATGGGTGGGGTGGTTCGGATTCAATGCTGGGAGCGCCCTGGGGTCTGGACCGTTGGCAACAAGTGCCTTTATCAATACTCACTTCGCAGCCGCTGCTGCCGCCCTCGGCTGGACCATCGCAGAGTGGATCCACAACGGCAAACCAACCGCGCTCGGCGCGATCTCCGGCGCAGTCGCGGGACTCGTGGCCATTACCCCCGCATCTGGATTCGTTCAGCCCTTCCCGGCTCTGCTGATCGGTCTCCTCGCCGGTCTTTTCTGCTCGTTCATGGTCTTCAAAGTCAAAAGCTGGTTCGGCTATGACGACTCGCTCGATGCCTTTGGGGTCCATGGCGCAGGCGGAACGCTAGGGGCAATCCTCACAGGCATCTTCGCAACTAGATTGATCAATCCTGCATTCGGCCCCCAAACGGCTACAGGCGCAATCGACGGCCATTGGGGCCAGTTGCTCAATCAGATCGCGGGCGTCGCCATTGCATGGACGCTCTCCGCCGCCGGCACGCTAATTTTGCTCTTTCTTGTCGACAAAACCATCGGGCTTCGCATGTCGCCCGAGGACGAGAGCACGGGCCTCGACCTCTCCCAACATGGCGAAGAAGGTTACGACCTGAATTCCTGATGAAAAGATAAGGCCGGATATAGCCAACTCTGACCTCTGGCCTGATACGCTACCAACCGAGGCAATCAAGCATGCTCAAGATTGAAGCGATTATTCAGCCTTCCAAACTCGATGCGGTGAAAGACGCGCTGCTTGAGGTTGGCATTGAAGGTATGACTATATTGGAGGCCCGCGGCCATGGCCGTCAAAAGGGCCATACCGAGTTCTACCGGGGTCGCGAATACACGGTCGACCTTCTTCCCAAGGTCAAAATTGAGATGGTTGTTCTAGACGAAATGAAAGAAAAGGCCGTCAATGCTATAGGCTCCGCGGCACGTACCGGGCGCATCGGCGATGGAAAGATCTTCGTAAGCCGCGTAGAAGAAGCCATCCGCATCCGCAACGATGAACGGGGCGAAACAGCGCTCTAGGCAAAAACCGCCATCATTCGCACTGCAGTTCAGCTCAACCCGCCGACCTGCAGTGTGAAGTTCCTCGCCCTGACCCGCCGATTTAGGTGTCATGAACCGCGCCACCCCTGCAAAATCGCTTATTCTGGTAAAACATCATTTAAGCGTCGGCGAAGCCCTTCAAAATAACACTCATGAATCCAGTCGCTTTAGCGGTTGACGATCTTCGGGATCAGTATCTCCGGGAGATGGCGCTTGTCCGCCAGACCTGTGAGCGGACCGGAGACGGAACCGCTGCGATCCGGCGGCGATCCGCGGTCGTTGATCGCATCCTCATTGAAATGTGGCGCCGAGCCTTTGCTGGTCAACCCGCACAAAATGTTTCACTGCTCGCGCTTGGTGGCTATGGTCGCAAAGATCTGTTCCCCTATTCCGACATCGATGTGCTCTTCGCCTTCGCCGACGAGAAAACCGAAGAGCAGACCAAGGATGCTGTAAGAGCGATTATTCAAGGCATGTGGGACATCGGGCTCAGAGCCAGCCCGAGTTCGCGGACCGTCAAAGAAGCTGGAAAATTCGATCCCGACAACCTCGAGTTCACCCTGGCCACGCTTGACCGTCGCTTTCTGGCTGGGCAGTTCCCTCTTTACCAGCAGCTTCATCAGACAGTCTTTCCCGGCTTGGTTCTAAGCGAGTGGAACACGATTACCCAGAAGCTGGGCGAAATCGCCCGAGCCCGCCATGCCAAGTACGGCAACACCATCTTTCATCTGGAACCAAACTTAAAGGAGTGTCCCGGCGGTCTCCGCGATTACCACCTGGCAGTCTGGTTTGCCCTCCTCTTCCACCTCAAGGAAACCAAAGAGTGGCCCCGTCAGCGCGGTGGAGTGTTCCAGAGCGCCCGTGGCGATGCAGAAGCTGCCTTCGACTTTCTTGCGGCAGCGCGATGTTTCCTTCACTTCCGACACGGCCGCGATGACAACACGCTCGACTGGCAGTCGCAAGACGAGGCAGCGGCAAATTCCATTGGCCTTGAAACCCGCGGCACAGCCGACCCGGCTTACTGGATGCGAACCTACTACCGGCACGCGCGGGTCATCTACCGCCGCGCCGCGCTGTTGATGGAACACCTCCCCGCTCCGGTCAGCTTCTACCGCCAGTTCCGCCGCCGTCGAACGCCTATTGCCGGCACGGACTTCATCCTTGACCAGGGCCGCATCGACATCCTTCCGGGAGCGCAGTTCAGCGATACTGCAGCCATCCTGCGCATCTTTTCGCTGATGGCTACTCATGGTTATGCCCTCTCGCAAGCTGCCGAAGACCGCATAACCGATGCGTTACCCGCGCTTGCGATTCACATCCCCGAAGGGCCATATCTGTGGAACGCGCTACGCGAAGTCCTCCTCGGACCGCACGCCGCGCACGCTCTACGCACCATGCATGCACTAGGGGTCCTGGAGATGCTGATCCCCGAGTTCCACGGCATCGATGCGCTTGTGATTCGCGACAGCTATCACCGCTATACCGTCGACGAACATACGTTCCTGACCATCGACAACGTGCACAGCCTGCGCCAGCCCGCGCATGACTACGAACAACGCCTCGCGCAATTGCTTCCCGAAATTGACCGTCTCGATCTCTTCCTGCTCTCGCTGTTGCTGCACGATACCGGCAAAGGCCGGCGTAGCGGCGAACATACGGGCCAAAGTGTTGAACTCGCCGACAGCTTCATGGCGAGGCTCGACTTCGACACCGAGGAGCGCGACCAGGTCCTGAAACTCATTCGTCTCCATCTCGAGATGTCCAACGCCCTTCGACGCGATATTTTCGACGCTGAAAATGTACGCGCCTTCTCTGAAAAAATTGGCAGTCCCGCGCTGTTGAAAATGCTGACGCTGATGACCTACGCAGACATCAGGGCCGTAAATCCAGAAGCGCTTACCCCGTGGAAGGCCGAAAATCTATGGCAGCTCTATATGGCGACCGCCAACTTCATGGATCGCAGCGTAGACGAAGTTCGCTACCACGCTGCTATCGATCCAACCCTGCTTAATCGCATCCGCTCCATGGTGCCGCCGGCCCAATACGACGACCTCAAACAATTTCTCGAAGGTCTCCCTCAACGCTATCTCCAGACCCGCCTGCCCGAACACATCCGCAACCACTTTCAACTCGCCGCCAACCTCGATAAAAACCCTGTACAGCTCGATCTTCGACCCCACCGCCAACTCTTCGATCTCACCGTCATCGCTCGCGATCGCAGCCGGCTGTTTGCAGACGTGGCCGGCGCTCTCGCTGCCTGGGGCATGAACATCGTCAAGGCGGGCGCGTTTTCCAACGATGCGGGCGTAGTGGTCGACAGCTTCCAATTCACGGACGTATTCCGAACTATCGAGCTGAATCCCAGCGAGAAAGATCGCTTCCTCGAATACGTCCATGATGTCGTGGCGCAAAAGGTTGCAGTAGAGCAGATGCTTGACGCGCGTCGCCATGCAAGCAACACTTCGAACGTGAAGGTTGAAGTCGCGACCCGGCTGCAATTCGACTCTGAATCTTCTACCCATTCCACGCTGCTGCAGGTGGTCTCACAGGATGTCCCCGGCCTGCTGCGACAGATCGCCCTCACACTCAGCATCCACAAGTGCAACATTGAGGTTGCGCTTATCGATACAGAAGGCGAAACCGCGATCGACGTTTTCTACCTGACCGAGGGAGGCGCCAAGCTCAGCAACGAGACACAGCACGTGCTTGCCGGCGATCTGACCGCCGCGATCAATCAACTCCGCGCCCCTGCAAGTGCATAACGATGGTTTTCAGGCTTTAACGATAAGCCTTACCGTAGCATCCACCCTTCCCGGGAACGGCGCTGATCGATCCATTAAAATTGAGAACGACGATATAAAAAGGAATCCGCATGGCCGCACTCATTGATGCAATCGATATCAAGCGCAAGATGTACTTCGAATTTGAGAACGCTCCCTACTACTGCCTCGACGTGGAAGTCTCCACCCCCACCGCGCGCGGCGGCCAGACCCTTGTCCGCTTCAAAATGCGCAATTTGCTGACGCGCGCCGTCTTCGACAAGACCTTCAAGGCCGGCGAGAAGTTCAAGGAGCCGGACCTCGAGACCATTGAGGCTTCGTATCTCTACTCCGACAGCGATGCGTCCTATTTTCTTGACCAGGAAACCTTCGACACCATTCCGCTCACGGCAGAAAAGCTCGGCGACGCCCTCCAGTTCCTGACCGAAGGCCTGATCATCAAGATCGACAAATTCAATGGCAACCCCATCGGATTACAGTTGCCAGAAAAAGTCGAGCTTGCCGTGGCCTACACTGAGCCCGGAGCGCGGGGAAACACCGCCTCAGGCGCAGTGACAAAGCATGCCAGGCTTGAGACTGGTCTTGAAATCCGTGTGCCGTTCTTCGTCGAAGAAGGCGAAAAGGTAAAGGTCTTCACGGAAACCCGCGAATTTGCAGGCCGCGCATAGCCGACCAATCTCTCGCAGACAAGCCTGTTGCTGATTCGTCTTTGACACCTGTGTTTTCTCGCATGCCAAACCAATAAACACAACGCTAATGGCTGGCGCGCGACACCGACGCTAAGATACGAACGAGGCAGCCCGCTACTTGAGATAAGCGCGCACCAGGTCGATAAGATCTTCCGCGAGTTCAGGTGCAATCTGCTCCTTGGCGCCATCAACCAGATGGAAGCGAATATGCGTCTCCATAATTTCTCCCATCAAGCCGTTCACGCCGCCACGAACAGCGGCAAGCAGCATGAGCTGACCGCCGCAATCCTCGTCGGAGTTCAGCAGCCGTTCCACTGCATCGAGTTGCCCGCGCAGTCTGCGCAAGCGCTGAACAAGTTTCACTTTTTCCCGATCATGGAGGGACATTTTTAACCACCTTCTATATACCCATCCGGGGTATACTATGGACGGTATGGGGGTATATCTCTTCTAAATATCTTAATGCCTGCATTTGAAAGGTTATGATGTCCCACTTCGCTCCGACATCTCTTTACGCATTCCTACTAGCCATTCTCTTGGTTGGAGGTGAGGCAAGTGTTGCTCGTGCCCAATCCATAGAGAGTGCGAATGAGTACCTGACCCTTGGAGCGAACGATCAGAACATCACAAACTTGACGACATTAGACGTCATTCAACAGAGTGGCTGCAAACCCTCGGTTGACAACCCGGTAAGCTCGCAGTCAGAACCTTCCGGGACGCCCGCGCTCACAATGTTTCATCATCCCGAAGATTCCCGCTATTGGATCTCAGGCCAGGCGAACGTCATCTTTCAGGGCCGAATTCCTTTTCATTCGCTCTATGAAGGACCGAACAGCTTTCGCAATTCGGCGGAATACAAAACTTCGATGGTGGGCACCTTCTACACGGCACTGCGGCGCAACCGGTCGGTCCGCTATAACACCGATTTCATTTTTGATATGGAATCAGCGGCAGGGCGCGGGCTGAGTCAAGCGCTTGGCTTGGCGGGATTCACAAACCTTGATGTGGTGCGAAATCCAACTCTTGGCGCAACACCGTACATCGCACGTTATCAAATTCACCAGGTCTTCGGTCTCACCGACAAGACCACCAGCCAGGAGCCGAACTTCTTTGCGCCGGCTTCCACGGTGCCGGAGCGGCGGATCGAGTTCAGAATCGGAAAGATGACGCTGCCGGATTTCTTCGATGTGAACTCCGTCGGGTCTGACAGCCATCTCCAGTTCATGAACTGGACAACCGATAACAACGGCGCATGGGACTATGCGGCAGATACTCGCGGATACACTGTCGGCGGCCTGGCTGAGTACGACGATCGCACCTGGAGCCTTCGTTACGGAATTTTCGCAATGCCTGTCGTGGCCAACGGCATCGATCTCGATTGGGCATTCAGCCGCGCCAACGGGCAAAACATCGAGTTCGAGCTTCGCCATGGTTGGGTTTCGCAGCGGAAAGGCGTGTCGCGGTTGCTCTTCTACGGCAATCATGCGCACATGGGGGTGTATCGAGAGGCAGTTCAGGCGTTTTTAACAGGAACTGATCCGACGCCCACAATCACGGCGCACGAGCATTTTGGTGCACTCAAATACGGAATCGGCTACAACACGGAACAAGAAGTGACTGCGAATCTGAGCGTGTTCGGCCGGTTCGGCTGGAACGAGGGACAGCATGAGTCGTTTGCCTACACCGAGGTGGATCAAACAGTGTCGGCAGGCGCCGAATATTTCGGGAGTGCTTGGGACCGTCCCAACGACAAGGTCGCGATTGCGGTGGTCTCAAATGCGATCAAGCGGGACCACCAGAACTACCTGCGGCTGGGCGGCCTGGGGTTTCTGCTCGGCGATGGCAACTTGAACTACGGACGCGAGAATATCGTTGAGAGCTATTACACGCTGCATGCGTGGAAGGGCATGTTCTATTCCGTAGACGTACAGCACATTGACGATCCCGGGTACAACCGCGATCGCGGACCAGCGTGGGTGGGTTCGGTGCGGACGCACGTCGATTTCTAGCGGTGGCCGTGATCCGCGGCAGGCGCACCTTTGCCACGAAGCATATCCGAGAGATCCTCGATCCGCTCATCGAGCAGATTTAGCTTTCTCGACATCCCCTGAATCTCGGATTCGGCACGACGATTGACGTCGAAATCGAGTTCGCCGCGCACCCTGTCTTTAGTGTCCTGACGATTCTGACTCATCATGATAACGGGAGCCTGAATAGCAGCTAGCATTGAGAGAAACAGGTTGAGCAGGATAAACGGATATGGATCCCACGCTTTCCTGTCGAGGATCACATTCGCCATCGTGTACACAATGAGAACAATCGCAAAGGTGATGATGAAGGTCCACGAGCCACCAAAGCTGGCGACTGAATCGGCGATGCGCTCTCCAGTCGTCATTTCCTTTTCGATGATCTCGTTCGGGTTGCGGGTCACGCGTCCTCTGACCAATTGATGGGCAGCATGAAACTGGTGGCCCAGCGTGGTGAGCAGATCCATTCCCGCCATCGGTTTGCGTTGAAGCAGGACTGCGATATCATCGCGAGAAACCTCGAGACAGGTTGACTCTTCGACCGCAACTGCGTTGGTCTGATGAGGTGTCTGCTCGAGCATCGATGCAAACCCAAAGAACTCGCCCTTGGTGGGTTCATCGACAGTCACTTCCTGTCCATCTTCATCGACGGTCGTGACCCTGACTGTGCCTGAGACCATGACGTAGGCCATGCCCGGGTCGCCCGCTTTGTAGATGCGTTCGCGCGCGGCAAAGGTTTTAACTTCGACTTGTGCGGCCAATACTGCGGTCTCTTCGTCGTCCAACAATGAAAAAAGCGGAACGCTTTTTAGGAATTCAGGCTTGCATGTCATGGTGATCTCCGTTGCGAAGAAGCTGTTTGCGCATTGAGGTTAGTTTGATTTGCGGCGGATGCGTGCCGAACCGCGGGAAAATCAACTTCGAAACCGACTTGCCCGCCGACTCTTGGGCTGCCGACGTGGCTACCCCCAAGCACGGCGAAGGTGACACTTAGACCGTTGCGCAATTCGTACTGGCCTCCCCCTAGCCCCTGCAATTGGTCTTTTCCCAGCCCGTTGTTGTCATCAACGCCTCCGTAGATTTCGGCCCCGAGGGTCAGGCGTTGATTAAAGTCATGCAACAACGAAAGGCCGCCGGTATAAACATGCCCCCGCGTGGTTTGAATGCCTAGGACACCCGTGCTGGTATTCCCGGCAAACAGGAATCCGATGTTGGCGGTGAGCCTCGTCTTTTCTGAAAACGGCTCCTCGGCGATGAAGTTGAGCCAGTAGTCTGTCAACCCTGAGCCAAGTTCCTTCTGTGTATTTCCCGTCGGAAACTCAACGTAAAAACTGGCCGCCAGCGATGGAGCGCCCGCAGGATGCGGAGACTTGCGGAAGTTCCACTTCACACCCATGTCGGTATCGCCCAGACCGGTGCTGGTGGCCTGCGATCCGCTGGCCCGGTAAATGGAAATGAATGGCGCGTCCACATCCAATTCCAGATCGTGCGGCAGCCCATAGTTCAGCTTGAAGTTGGCGGTGTTCTGGCGCAGGTCAGGATACTGAGACGATTGCAGACCGTCATATTCGTTGAAAAACTCAAAGTGCAACGTTCCGCGATCAGTGACCTCGGGATTGTCGGTATAGAAAGGCATCTGAGCCAAAAGCGGTCCAGTCCAGAACACACCGATCAGTAGGAAAATCCGAGCACGTAGATGCATGAAGAGTGAAACTCCACTATACCTTCAGGCATTTCGAGTTGAATATCAATGGCGCATGAAAACATGCAGCCAACCAGCGACCGTCGAACACAACTCGGCATTAGTCGGGAACAAACAGGATGCTTAGCCGCTTACAATATTGAAGATTCCGAAACGAGGTGGCAGTGAGCGCCGCAGTTGATCCCTGTGTATTGGTCTATGACGTTGGAGGAAGCCACATTTCTGCGGCTCTGTGTTTCAAGCAAGGTTTTCGGCTTGGCACTGTCGTGCGGGGGAACCTGCCCGAGCAGCAAACAAGCGCAGCATTCGTTGAAGTGCTTTACTCGCTCGGAAAGCAGGCGGCCGAAGGTGTCGACGGCGTCGAAGGTGCCGAGTTGGCCATGCCGGGACCGTTTGATTACGGGCAAGGCATCAGTTGGATGAAGCACAAGATGCCGTACTTGTACGGAATCAATCTGAGCGAGGCATTGGCGGCGCGATTTGAATGGAACTCTAGCCAGGTGCGTTTCCTCAATGACGCAGCGGCTTATCTGCTGGGCGAAGTAGGCGCGGGCGCGGCGCAGGGCGTCAAGCGGGTCGCTGTCTTCACTCTGGGTACAGGGGTCGGTTCGGGATTTGCGGTGGACGGTCGCGTGGTCACGGACGGCAAAGGCGTGCCGCCCGGCGGAGAGATTTGGAATGTCCCGTACGCGGGCGGCATCGTCGAGGACCAGATTTCGACTCGCGCGCTGCAGAACTCATACAAGCAGCGCAAGGGACAGGAGCGCGAAGTCGCGTCGATCGCTCACTATGCGACGGGCGGCGAGCCCGTGTCGATCGCCGTTTTCGAGGAGTTCGGCAAAAATCTCGGAATCGCTCTTAAACGACTGCTGGCCGACTTTGCGCCAGACGTGGTGGTGCTGGGTGGAGGGATCTCGCGGTCCGCGCATTTATTCCTGCCGGCGATGAAGACGGAATTGGAAGGCGCGAAGTTCGAGGTGCGGATTGCACAACTCGGCGACAACGCACCCCTCGCCGGTGCAGGAGTGGCGTGGTTCTCCCGGTAGAGAATTGACCCCAAACCATCGTGCGCCGGGCCCCAATTTACCCGAGTGCTGACGCAGTCTCGTCTTGTAATGATCGCAACTACTCGATACGCAGCGCCACCATTGGCTCGACTCCGGCGGCGCGGCGTACAGGCGCCACTGAGGCCACCATCGCCGCCAGCGCAAGCAGCAACGTGGCGCCCGCCAGCATCACTGGATCCCATGGCTGCACGCCAAACAACTGGTCTTTCATCAGCTTCCCGGCCAAAATAGCCAACGGAATCCCGAGCCCCAGTCCCAGCCCAATCTGCCAGAGCGCGCCGCGCAGGATCATGCCGATCACGTGTCCACGATCGGCGCCCAGAGCCATCCGCAGTCCGATTTCGTTGGTGCGCTGCTCCACTGTGTAGGCCATAACTCCATAAAGCCCCACGGCTGCCAACGCCAGGCCAAGCACTCCGAACAAAGAGGTTAGTGTCGCGATCATGTTCTGCTGCTGAAAGTCGGCGCTGACTACCTGTTTATACGGGTCGACGCCATTGACCACCAGGCTTGAGTCGACACTAGCAATCGCCTTGCGCACTTTCTCTTCCATCCCCGGAGGATCGCCGGGAGCCCAGATTACGATGTTGTAGAGGAAATGCGACCATTTCTCGCCTAACTGCCATGTTGGATCGTCGTACTTCGCTGTCTGTGTCTCCGACACCCAGAACATCGGCCGGATCGGCTCCTTGTAGTCATAGGTCATATACCGGATGTCTTTAACTACGCCGACAATTTCATAGGTTGAGGCGTAGCGGAGCCTGTTCGGGCCGAAGTGTTGGCCGATCGGATTCTGGCCTTTGAAGAAGCGCTTCACGAAAGCCTCGTTCACGACTGCGACATTGGGCGTCGCCGCCGTGTCGTCTTCCGTGAACTGCCGCCCCATCAGCATGTGTGCGCCGATAATGTCGAAGAACGCCGGCATCACGCGCGCCCAGCCTGCTCCCGTGTCCTCTTTTGGCCCCGGCTCTGGCCTGCCCTGGATGCGAACTCCGTCATTCCAACTATCACCCGTCATTGGCGCGTAAAGCGCGGGGACCGCCATCCGCACTCCGGGAACCTCTCTCAGGCTGTCGTCGATCCTGCGGAACAGTTGCTCCATCTGTTCAGGCTTGTAGGTGCCCAGCGTCGGATTGATCCACGCAATATACCGGCTCTGTGCATCGAAGCCGAAATCCTGGTGCTCAAGATTGCGCAGGCTCTGCGCCAGCAACGCCGCAGCCGACAGCAGCACCAGCGACATCGCGGCCTGCGCGACCACCAGCGATTTCTGCGCCCACGAGCGGCCTCCGCCTACCGAGCGATTCGCGCCGCGCAGCGCTTCTACCGGATCGGCGTGCGAGGTCATCCACGCCGGCGCAGTCCCGAAAATTATCCCCGTCAGAATCGAGACGCCCAACGCGAACAGCAGCACTGGCGTCGAGGGAGTCGGGCTCACGGGGACGTAATTATTGGGGCCGCCGATCTGGAATGCCAAATATAAAATCAGCCGCGTTCCTGCATACGCAACACCGATTCCAAAAGCGCCGCCAATCACCGCCAGCAGCACACTCTCCACCAGCGCCCTGCGCATCAGCCGAAGCCGCGACGCTCCGAGGGCAACACGAATCGAGATTTGCGCCCGGTTTTTCAATCCGCGCGCCAGCATCAGGTTTGCGAGGTTACCGCACGCCACCAGCAACACGCATCCTGCTGCGATGAGCAAAAGCTTGAGACCGTCCTTGTATTCCTCCCGCATCGCCGCGACACCTGCTCCGCCAGGGACGAGATGCAGGGTCTGCTGCTGCCAGAGCTGTTTCTCGCCTGGCTCCATGTCTGCTACATGGCTGGCCAGCCAGCCGTGGAACTCCACGCGGAGCTTGGCCTCGAGTGCCTGCGGATTGACTCCCGGACGCGCTCTGCCCAGCAGATCAAGATAGTTTTCGTTGGCTCGCTTGGGCCGCGCCACATCCGTGGCAAGAACGAACTCAGTCGTGATCGGCAGCCAGACGTCCGGCATGCCCCAGCCGTTGAGCTTGGCGCCATAAAACCCCGGCGGCGTGACCCCGATGACGGTGAATGCGTGTCCGTTGATCTCGAAATTAGCGCCGACCACCGACGGATCAGAGGCATACTTGCTCTCCCAGACGCGATAGCTCAACACCGCAACCGGCGGCGCGCCCACTTGATCATCGGCGTCCGACATCAGCCGTCCCAGCCACGGCTGCACGCCGAGGGTGCGGAAAAAATTCCCCGAGACATACTGCCCATTGCGCGTATCCACCGGTGCCTGCGATCCGCCGCGCCGCACGCCAAGCGGCGCATTGCCGGCCTGCAGCGCCGCCAGGTCGACGAACTCCGGCGTATGTTCGCGGAAATTCTTGTAGGCCTCCCAGGAAAAGAGCGAAAAGTCGCCATCGTCGCCCTGGGTGTATCCGCCCCAATTGCAGCAGCGGAGCTTGTCCCCGATCCGCCACAGCTCATCTGGCTTCGTCACCGGCAACGACTTCAGCATCACCTGGTGCACCAGCGTGAAGATCGCGGTTGTCGCTCCGATTCCCAGGGCCAGGGTAATCACTACAGTCGCCGTGAATCCGGGCGCTTTCCGCAATTGCCTTAAGGCGTCTCGAAGGTCTGCCAGCATTCACACTCTCCCAGGGGCCAGGTGCAACCTGGCCTTTTTAAAGTCGCGCTAATACATTTGCAAGCACGACGTTCGCCGTTTCCCTTGGGCACTGAGGGCCAAAACGATAGCCTTACAAAGGGGTAAGAGTTTTTTCCTGTCCGAAATCAAAATCCTGCGTTCGAAATCGAACAGCAAATAAAACGCCAGGACGTGGTCCAGATTCTTCTGTCTCTGTGCCCGTCCGTATTCGCGATAACGGCTGAGACCCCGCGCTTATTGACGGTTTAATTCGATGCGAATTCGCCATTTTGAAAATCGCACAGAGGGACCCTAGCGACTGGCTGCCGGCGCCTGCGAAGAGGGCTGGCTTTCCGAGGCGGGTAGCGTGTAGATAACCTCTCCCGGCTTGGCATAGTGCAGTTTCTCTCGAGCCTCATGCTCGATTGCCTCGGGGCTATTCTTCAGGCGGTCCACGTGGTTGCGCAGATGCGCATTCTCCTGTTGCAGTGAGTCAATTTCGTGTTTGAGTTGCTTTTCTTGATTGCGCTGCTGGTACCACGTCGACAATCCATGGCGGCCGTTGACCACACTCCAGGCAAATAGCAGGGCGAGAGCGACAGCAAACAGAGTGCCCGCAGGACGCCAACCCTGCTGCACCCAAGCAAAAGCGCGCTGACGAAACGGAAGCGGCTCTTTGGCCGCTTCCTTGTTTTCACTGAACAGATCGGGTTGTTGCTGCATTCGGCCTCTACGGATCAACCTTGCACGAATTTTTCGGCCGCCGAGCGCAGCGCGACCATGTCTTTCTCGTCCCGCGCCTCAGTGTAGGCCCGGACCACCGGTTCCGTTCCCGACAAGCGGAAACAAACCCACGATCCGTCGTCGAGAACCAACTTGAGACCGTCGGTACGCACTACCTGAGTCACCTTGCGGCCGCCGAGCTCTGCGGGATCCTTCTTCAATTCTTCAGTGAACGCGGCTTTCCGATCCGCGGTCAAGTGGAAGTTCTCGCGAACGGGATAGAAGGAACCAACCTTGGCAAACAGTTCCTTGAGTTGCTTGCCGAGGCTCTTGCCGCGGGCAGCCACCATCTCCGTAACCAGTAAGCCGGCGATGATACCGTCTTTCTCCGGAACATGGCCGCGAATCGTAAGCCCCGCCGACTCCTCGCCACCGATGGCGATCTTATCGGCAATGATCAACTCGCCAATGTACTTGAAGCCGACGGGCGTCTCATAGAGCGGCACCTTGTGGTATTCGGCCAGCGCATTGACCAGGTTGGTGGTTGCGACACTTTTGGCCACGCCATTTTTCCAGCCGCGCGTTTCGACGAGATAGTCGAACAGCAGCGCAATGATGTAGTTGGGCTGGATGAACGTGCCATCTTCATCGACAATGCCGAATCGATCTGCATCTCCGTCTGTCGCGATGCAAATCTTGGCGCCAAACTCCTTCATCTTCCTCTTGGCGTCGCCCAGCAGGTGGTCGTCAGGCTCGGGAGCATGGCCGCCAAAGAGCACGTCCCGGTAGTCATGCACGGTCGCTACTTCGACACCCGCTTCACGCAAGATATGGCAACTGTAGCCGCGGCCCGCTCCCCAGAAAGGATCGAAGACAACCTTGATGTGGGACTTGGCGATGGTCTTGAGGTCAACCAGTTCTCCCAGCCGGTGCAGGAAGCCGGCCTTGACGTCAGCCGTCTCAAATCCTCCCCCCGGTGGATCCGCATGCGGAATTTTGCCCTCAGTGTTCGCATTGATTGCGGCTTCGATCTGTTTGGTCACCTCAGGCAGCGCTGGCGCGCCATCGTGGGTGGAGAACTTGATCCCGTTGTACTCCGGCGGATTGTGCGAGGCTGTAAAGTTGATGGCTCCCGATGTTTTAAGCGCGCGCACTGCGTAAGCGATGGCCGGGGTAGGTGCGGCATCTGGGATAACGATCGGCGTGATTCCCGCTCCTGCCAGAATCTTGGCGGCCTCGGCCACAAAGCTTTCACCCAGAAAACGCGGATCGCGGCCGACCAGTACCCGGTGTGGCTCAGGCTGCGATTTGACGTATGTGCCAATGCCTGCAATGGCGAGGCGAATGTTGGCCAGCGTAAATTCGTCGGCAACAATGGCCCTCCAGCCGGAGGTGCCAAATTTGATGACTGAACTCATCGATCGATCTCCTGTGCGGCTATGGCTCCGCAGAATGTATGAACTAGGATGCGCGAGCCGCAAGGAACATACTGCAACACCGGGGCCAAGTCGGCAAGTTGGGCAACAAACTTGTCTCTTCGGCGCCCAGCGCAGGTTGGGCAAATGAGTCCTTTGGAGTGTGAAGTAAAAAATTCTGATCAGAAGTGAGGGGTCGGCTTCGTACACTGAACGCGTGGAGAAAGAAATGCTCGATCCAAACCCGCAGGCACGCATCGTCCTGACCACCGAAAGCACCCTCGACGAAGCCAACAAGCTTGGCCGCACACTGGTGGAGGAGCGGCTGGTAGCATGCGCCACGCTGCTGCCGGTAGTGCAGTCCATTTACCACTGGAAGGATCAGATCCAGTCCGCTCCCGAAACCATGGTCCTACTTAAAACCAGTACGGAAAAACTGGTGGCACTCGAAGCTCGCCTGCGCGAGTTGCATAGCTACCGGTTGCCGGAATTCCTGGTCATCCCCGTGGAGCAGGGCAGCGGACCCTACCTCGAATGGCTGTTCGCATCTTTGGCAGCGCCTAAGTAGCAGCGTCAGAATGGGTTTTTTGTGCAGCGCGCCGGTTACCCTGCGCGGACCGGAATTTTTCGCCCATCTGGTATCCTGAGCTTCGGCTGTCATGCGTTGGTTAATCGTCGCTCTCCTGATTTCGATCGTTGGGCTGCTGCTGGCGGCTGCAGGGACTGCACGCCACATTCTGAGCCGCGGAAAACTTAAGCACCAAACGTCTAAAGGGGATGCGGCCGTGTTGGAATCGCCCGAAACATCTGACGTCGAGTCAGAAAGCTAAGGAACACACGTGGAACACAAACTTTCGAATCCGCTGGCTCCAGAGATCGCGAATTCTGCCGTCTCCCACGCGCTCTGGAACAGCGCATTGATTCTTGCGGGCAGCGCGCTTATAGCTGTGTGCTCGCACCTAGCCCTGCCGCTCGGCTTTACCCCGGTCCCGCTCACGCTGCAGCCGTTTGCGGTTTTGCTGCTGGGTTTGCTTATGGCCCCCCGAATGGCGGCTGCAACCTTAGGCGCTTATCTGCTTGAGGGTGCGATGGGCCTGCCGGTGTTTGCCCCCGGACTGGCATTCGGTGCAGGCATGGCGCATCTGCTCGGCCCAACCGGCGGCTACCTCATGTCGTATCCGGCGGCCGCGGCGCTGATCGCCTATCTCTGGCGCCGCAGCGGGCGTGGATATTCCGCTGCACTGGCGAGCGCGGCAGTGGGCAACGTTTTAATTCTTCTCTGCGGCTTTGCCTGGCTGACATTGTGGACCCATGGTGCCGGATCGGTAAGTTCGGTTAAGACAGCCTTTGCAATGGCAGTGCTCCCCTTCCTGCCGGGCGACGCGCTGAAGGTGATGGCCGCTGCGGCTATCGCCAAGGGGCTCAAACGGTTTCGCCGCTACCGCTAGCCTTCTCGTACACCAACCCGCATCGCTGTTTTGTTGAAAGGATCCTGTCTCCGTGAGCACCAAGCATTCCGAATCATCCGTTTTGAATCCGACCCGGGAAATCTCCATTGCGCACAGTCCCGACTCGGATGATGCATTTATGTTTTATGGCCTGGCTACGAACAAGGTTCGGGTGCCGGGATACAAGTTCTCGCATACCCTGTGCGATATCGAAACGCTGAACCAGCGCGCTCAAAATGAGGCGTTCTACGATGTGACAGCGATCAGTTTCCACGCCTACCCCTACGTTCAGGAAAATTACACCCTGATGGGCTGCGGCGGGAGCGTAGGCGAGGGCTATGGCCCGATGATCATTTCGCTCAAGCCGATGTCGCAAGATGATTTGAAGCGCGTAAAGGTGGCTGTGCCCGGCACCATGACAACGGCGTACCTCGCGCTGAAAATTTTCAACCCGGAGATCGAGACTGAAGTCGTGCCGTTCGACCAGATCATCCCCGAGGTCCTCGCAGGAAAATACGAAGCAGGATTGATCATTCACGAGGGCCAGTTGACCTACGGCCGCAGCGGACTGCATAAAATCATCGACCTCGGTGTGTGGTGGCGAGAGAAGACCGGGCTGGTGCTGCCCTTGGGAGGCAATGCGATTCGTCGCTCCCTGGGCTCAGAATCGCACGCCATCATCTCGAAGGCTTTACGCGATAGCATTCAGCACGCACTCGATCATCGCGAACAGGCACTTGAATACGCCATGCAGTTCGCGCGCGACCTCGATACCAGTCTGGCAAGCCGTTTTGTAAGCATGTATGTGAATGAGCGCACCATGGATTACGGTCCAGATGGTCGCGAAGCGATTCGTAAGCTCCTGGAAATGGGTCACGAACGCGGAATCATTCCCATTGCGCCAAAGGTGGACTTCACCGACTGACCGCGTGGTTGTGGTTTTGGTAATTGAAATTCACTAATAATTCTGTAGCAATTCTCAAGGTTCCCTAATCCCTGCCGATGCACTGAGTGTTGAGGTGGGACATGGTTCTGGGCCGTGAGGAGACGCTGTCAGCGATCTTTTGTGAAACCGATCGCGCACAACGCATGAAAATGCCACTCGCGCTGATCAAGGTTGGACTCTACGCTGACGACGGCGGCTGTTATGAACCGGGAGAGCCAGCTTTCAACTCCGCGTTTCAAGAAATACTGTCGCGAATCACACCACTGCTACGCTGCTACGACACTGTTGGCCAGACGGCTGAGACAGAGTTCCTTCTTGTGCTGCCCGGTTGCAGCGTAGCCAATGCAAGAACGTTGGCCGAACGGTTGCGCGACGAGGTATTCGGTGCGTCGGCGCCCACTTCTGCCGCGGAGATGCGATTCCAGGCCTGCTTCGGTATTACGTCGAGTGGCGGCCGCACTCCGTTTGTGGTGCTTCGAGAAGTCGATCTGGCCCTCCTAAGCGCTAGGGGAGAGGGTGCAAATTCGATCAAATCCGTTGCCGCGAAAGAAGAGACAGACCCAGCAGCATTCTTTCTACCCGTGCTGCAAGACGAACAACTCCACTGGTAGTCAACAACCTCGAAAACCGTGCCGCCCAGCCTACGACCGCGTTGCCAAACGTGGTCGTGACAGTGCGATCTCCAGGAATTCCTGAAATACATCGTTCGAGAGCATCCGGCCCCTGTCTGTGAGCCGCGCGGTTTCACCGTCGAATACGAGTAATCCCTGGGCAGCGAGTCGTTCGACGATCTCGACCGAAGGAGCAACCATTTCGATTCCGAATTCGCGGCGAAGGTCAGCCAGAAAGACGCCTTGGTTCCTTCGCAGCCCGAGAAACCAGGCTTCTTCATGCTGCCGATTGATGGAGAGCCACTCAGTTTCCGGCAGCCGTGAGCCTTCAAGGTAAGCCGTCAGGTCATCTGTAGTAGTGGCGCGCAGGACGGATCCCGATTCCGCATTATCCCCGGCTCTTGTAGATGCGCGGAGCATCGAGGATGCATCCAGTCCCAGGCCCAGATATGGTCGCCGCCGCCAATAGCGGAGATTGTGTCGAGACTCGTAGCCCGGGCGCGCGAAGTTCGAAATCTCATACTGTGGCAACCCCGCGACAGCAAGCCTGTCGATTGCGCTCTCATACATGCGCGCAATCGTGTCGTCTCCCGGGACGAGGTCTGCGTGATAGCGCGCGCCTCCGGCAAGCAGTCTCCCGTCCAAGGCGAGAATCCTCGTCCACCTCGAGCATGTAGATGCTGGCATGAGAAACGCCGCTGTCTAAGAGCACTGAGACGGATTCCTGCCAGGAGGCGAAGGTCTGATCGGCGAGGCCGGCGATAAGGTCCACGTTCAAGTTCGTAATTCCTGCGGCGCGCAGGCGCTGAAGGTCTTCAAGCACCATTACCCTGCTGTGCAGGCGGCCACTCTCGTTGCGCTTCGCGATCGATAAACGACTGAACGCCGAGGCTGACGCGATTCACGCCCGCCTGGGCGAGTGCCGCAAGCGCAGCGTCGGCAATCTGGCCCGGCGCACATTCGACCGTGATCTCGGCATCGGGATCCAGCAAGAATTCGCTGCGTATGGCATCGAAAAGCTGCGAGATCAAATCGGGTTCAAGCAAACTCGGCGTTCCCCCGCCGAGATAGATGGTATCCACGCCTGGCGGCAAATCGACGCGAACGTTTTCAGTCCATTTCCGCGCGCCGCGCATCTCATCGACTAGGCGACCAACGTATCGCGCATGTTCGCGCGCGGGATAGACGCCGGAAGCAAAATTGCAATAGGTACACTTGGAGCGGCAAAACGGAACAGAAATATAAAGCCCGAGTTGCTCGCCCACAGGTGCCGACATACCTTGATTCTTTCATGCTTGGGGCTTCGACACAGGATCGAAAACGGGCGATTCCCGTGAACCCAAAGGAGACAGTTTTTGAAAGTCAGGCTAGTTCTTGCCATCGTAATTATTCAATCTTTTCTTTGCCTTGCACATTGGTTCATGTATCGCACATGGATTGATTTCTGGTGGCCTCTCAGCCCCGTCGGCTCTGCATGCCCTCCAGATTGCCTTCGCCGTTCTTTCCATCATCTTCGTGATTGCAACTCTCCTGAGCTTTCGATTTTTCAATCCCGCGGTCAGTTTTCTTTATCGGCTTGCAGCGCTGTGGATCGGAGTTGCTAATTTTCTCTTCGTCGGAGCGTGGATCGCGTGGCTCGCCGATCTCGTTCTCCGCTTAACAGTCTCAACAACAACTCGAATCGCCGACCGCCCGTATATCGCAGCAACTCTGCTGGTGCTGTCGATCGCAACAGCCACTTACGGTCTGGTAAACGCTCGCGCGGTTCGAGTGCGGCGCATCACGGTGGAGTTGCCCAACCTCCCGCAAAGCTGGCGCGGACGTCAGGCTTTACTCGTTTCCGACGTTCACCTCGGACACGTCAATCAAATCGGATTTGCGCGCCGGATTGCCGAGATGGCGAGAGAGTTGAATCCTGCGACGATATTTCTGGCTGGAGATTTATTTGACGGCAGCAAGATCGATGCGCATCGTTGGGTCGCGCCGTTGCTGGAGTTGAAGCCGCCCCTAGGTGTCTTTTTCGCCGGCGGCAATCACGAAGAGTTCGGCGGGGCGGCTCACTTCGAAGATGCGCTTCGGGCAGGCGGAATCCGCGTCCTCCACCACGAGTGCGCAGACGTGGATGGCTTGCGCGTGGCTGGCGTCCCATACAGACAAGCCATCCCGCAGCAGACGCATGCATTTCTTGAGGGTTTGAAGCTGAAAGACGGACCGGCAAGTATTCTGCTGAATCATGTGCCCAATCGCCTTCCGCTCGCGGAAAACGCAGGAATCAGCCTGCAGCTTTCGCGGACACACCCATGGCGGGGCCAGATGTTTCCGTTCAGTTGGATCACGCGACGTGCCTTCGGAAAATTCACCTACGGACTGCAGCGCTTCGGCAAGATGCAGGTGTACACCTCCAGCGGTGCGGGCACGTGGGGTCCGCCGATGCGCGTCGGCACCAATCCGGAAATCGTCTTGCTCACTTTCGAGTAGAGGTGTTCTCATAGTTCTTCCGTTCTAGGAGATCGTTCTTTGTTGCGAAGAGGATAGCCATGGGGTGTTCAGCAAACGTTTTCTTTCTGCCGTCGTATTCGCATCTCTTATCCCGCTCATCTCGGTTGCACAACAAACTCGAACCGATGCCTTGCGCCCGTTCAACAAACGCTGGAGTTTCCCACCGTGCTGTACGGCGTTGCTTATTACAACGAATACATGCCCGGCGACGCGGCAGACCATGACGCGCGCCTCGACAAAGACGTCGCCATGATGAAAGCCGCCGGCCTCAATGTCGTGCGCATGGGCGAGTCCACTTGGAGCCTGTGGGAACCAGAAGATGGCCACTTCGATTACGCGTGGATGGACCACATCGTCGACGCAATGGGCAAGGCCGGTATCAAGGTGATTCTGGGCACGCCCACCTATTCGATTCCCGCGTGGATGGCGCACCAGCATCCCGAGATCCTGGCCGATCGCATCGCCAGCGGACCCTTCGGCGGTCCCACCGCACCCGCGCAGTACGGTCCCCGGCAGAATATGGATACCGATTCGCCGGCATACCGCTTTTATGCCGAGCGGCTCATTCGCCACATCGTCGCGCATTACAAAGACAATCCCACGGTGATCGGATGGCAGCTCGATAACGAAACCGGCAGTTATGAAGCGGCCAATCGCGACGTGTTCATCGGCTTCCAGCACTATCTCGAAAAGAAGTTTGTCACTCCCGAGGCGCTGAGCAAGGCGTGGTTCCTCAACTATTGGGGAGAAAACCTGCACACGTGGGAAGATCTGCCCGTACGCAACAGCGCGCAGAGCACCGGCTACAAGCTGGAGTGGTCGCGCTGGAGCCAGATGCGGGTGACAGACTTTCTGCATTGGCAGGCGGACCTGGTGCGCGAGTGCGCCGGAGCACGGCAGTTCATCACCACCGACTACGGCGGCATGATGAAGCGCGATGTAAATGAGGAAGCAGTCGCCGAGAAGCTCGACATTGTTGCCGACAACATTTATCACGGTACGCAGGATCACTACGACGGCGCGTTTCAGGCGCTTCAGTCCGACTTTTCGCGTTCTCTGAAGCACGGCAATTTCCTCGTCACCGAAACCAACGCTCAGACCATCGGATGGAGTTCAGGGAGCCAGTTCCCGCCCTACGACGGGCAGCTGCGCGAAGACGTCTACACCTATCTTTCCAACGGCGCCAACATGGTGGAGTACTGGCACTGGGCATCGATCGCAGCCAATCAGGAAACGTATTGGAAGGGCATCCTGTCGCACGACCTTGAGCCCAACCGCGCCTACGCCGAGATGAGCCGCACCGCGCATGAGCTCGAGAAAGTCGGTCCCCAACTGGTTGGTCTGAAGGTGCACAATGACGTGGCCATCCTCTGGAGCCGCGACTCCGCCAACGCCATCAGCTTTATGCCCTACGGCGGCGGCGTTCCCGAGAGAAGCTGGACTGGCGAGCGCGACGGCTACGTGTCGCTGGTGCAGCAGATGCACCACTCGCTCTACGAGATGAATGTTGGGGCGGATTTCGTTTTCCCAGAGACCAAGGATTTCTCCGCATACAAACTGCTCATCGTGCCGGCGCTGTACATCTCCGACGATGCATTGCTCCAACGTATCTCCGACTACGTGAAAGAACGGCGGCCACGTCGTCATGACGTTCAAAAGCGGATTCGCGAACGAAAACTCCGCTGTCCGTTGGGTGCGCGCGCCTGGGCCCTTGCGTGAGGCCGCGGGCATCAGCTACCAGGAGTTCTCAAACCTCGAGCATCCACTGGCACTGAAAGACGATCCGTTTCACATAAGCGGTGCGGGCAAGGATGCAAATCAGGTGAGCGATTGGGCGGAGTTCCTGATGCTGGAACATGCAAAGCCGCTTGCATACTATGACCACCCCTTCTTCGGAAAGTGGCCGGCCATCACCGAAAACCAGTTTGGAGCGGGCTCCCTTATTTACGAAGGAACGTATCTCTCGAACATGCTGCAGACCGCTGTGATGAAGCGCGCACTCGAAGAGGCAGGGCTTGCGGGTTCAGATCAGCAATTGCCGCCGGCTGTGCACCTGACTCACGGAGTTAACCGTATGGGCAAACGCGTACATTACTACTTCAACTATTCCGGCAGCGAAGTAAAGGCGAGCTATTCATACCCGTCGGGAACGAGTCTGCTGGATGGAAAGGCCGTTTCAAAAAGCGATCCGGTTACGCTGTCGCCATGGGATCTGGCAATTATCGAGGAGAGATAGAAAGAGATAGCCGACAATTAGGAATTCTGGCTCCCAAACTCTGCTAAAAAGTTTCGCGAACTCCGCGATAGATGCGTGACGCACCGTCGCATTCTAGCACCATTCGGCAGCATTGCAAGCGGTTTGGAATAACGTAATATCCAGTTTGTTTTCATATACTTGCAATGAATTAGATCGCACGTTCAGATTGCAGAAAACGTGCAACCTCGCAAGGAAAGCATGGCATCCCAATGAAGGCCAGCGTTACGTTCGCGTACGAGGTGCAGCGCGGCTTAAAGAGGAGCAGTTAAATGGCGAACACACAAGGCTCACAGCAAGGTTCAGGTACCCGCAGCAATCAGGATCCCGCCCAGAAGAGTGGCACCGGCCAGCAAGACCCGTCTCAGAAGAGCGGCACTGGCCAGCAAGGGAAGCCGAACGATATGAACAAAGGCGGCAACCAGCCCGGCAGCGGGAGCCAGCACTCTGGCGGCGCAGGCAGCGGCAATCGATGAGACGCACTCTTGATGCCGAAGGCGAAGCCTGAGGCGTCGCTAGAATTGCAAAGCAAATGCCCACGCTCCCCGAAAGGCGTGGGCATTTGTGTTTTTACAACCCATCTTGTCCGTCATCATCGACTTAGCTCCCACGAAGTTGATCGCTCACAGCCTTTGCGGCGAGTTGCATACGTCACAGGCGAGCGGCTTTTATTCCGCTATCATCGGTGAGTCTCAAGGGTCCACTCCTTGATTGAAAGAGAGATTTCGTCGTGAGCGAAACATTTCCTGTCCCCTCCAATCAGCCAGATGGACAACCAGATGGCAAAAGACCTGTTTTTCACACCCGTCTCCATGGCGTCGATCTGCTGTTTAATTCGCGCCTCAACAAGGGCACAGCATTTACCGAGCATGAGCGCAATGTGTTTGGACTGCACGGCTTGCTTCCGCCCCACATCGGCACGCTCGAGGATCAGCGCGTGCGACGCAAGCGGGTGCTCGATTCGCGCGACACACCTTTTGGCAAATACAGCAACATGCGCGATCTGCAGGACAACGACGAGACGCTGTTCTACTCGATGATCGAGAACTACACCGACGAATTACTCCCGATCGTCTACACCCCTGCGGTTGGTGAAGGCTGCCAGCGATTCTCTGAAATCTGGCGGCGACCGCGCGGTCTCTTCATCAGCTACCCCAACCGGCACCGCATCGACCAAATACTTGCCGATAAGCGTTACGATGATGTGCGCTGCATCGTAGTCAGCGATGGCGAACGCATTCTCGGCCTCGGCGACCAGGGCGCAGGCGGCATGGGAATTCCCATCGGCAAAATGGCGCTCTACACCGCGCTGGGCGGCATTCCGCCGGAACACTGCCTGCCCATTCTGCTTGATGCGGGAACTGACAACGAAAAGCTCCTGCATGATCCGATTTACATCGGCTGGCAGCATAATCGCATCCGCGGGCAGGAATATGACGACTTTGTTGAAGCGTTTGTGACCGCGGTGCAGAAACGCTGGCCGCACATCCTGCTGCAGTGGGAAGACTTTGCAGGAACCAATGCGGCGCGTCTGCTGGAGCGCTACCGCGATCGCCTCTGCACTTTCAACGACGATATTCAGGGCACCGCCGCGGTAACCACCGCAACGCTGCTTGCAGCCGTGAACGCAACCGGAATTCCGTTGTCACAGCAGACCATCGCAATGTTCGGCTCAGGTTCCGCCGGAATAGGCATCATCGATCTGCTGGTCGCCGCAATGAAGGAAGAGGGCCTGACAGACCAACAGGCGCGCAGTCGCATCTATGCATTCAACCGCTACGGCCTGCTGGTAGAAGGTGCGCGCGGCATCAAGGACAGCCAAATTCCGTTAGTGCGTAAGCGTGCAGATATCGCTGGCTGGCAACTCGCGGGCGGCGAAGACATTTCGCTTCTCGACGTGGTTCGGAACGCCAAGGTGACCGCACTTGCAGGTGTATCCGCGCAGGCAGGAGCATTCACCGAGGAGATTGTGCGCGAGATGGCGCGCCATGCAGAGAGACCAATTATTTTTCCGCTCTCCAATCCGACTTCGCAGTCTGAGGCCATACCGGCTGACCTCATGCGGTGGACCAATGGCCGCGCTCTGGTTGGAACCGGCAGTCCATTTGCACCCGTTGAGATTGACGGCAGGCTGGTGCGCATCTCGCAGGTCAACAATTCCTTCATCTTCCCGGGAATGGCGCTGGGCATTCTTGTATCGCAGGCGAGGCGAGTTACCGACGGAATGATCATGGCAGCAACGAAAGCGTTCGCGGGCCTCTCGCCCTCAAAGACGGACAAAAACGCTCCTTTGCTGCCGCCGATTCGGGAATCGCGCAAAGTGGGGTTGGTCGTGTCTGAAGCGGTTGCACGGCAGGCGATAGCAGAAGGCGTGGCGATAATCGAGGACGCCGCTTCCCTTCCCGATCGCATTCGCGCCTATGTGTGGAATCCCGTATATGTTCCCTACGAACGCACTTACCACGGCGGACGCGCTACCGACGCGCCTTAGGGCTTTCCCTCGAGAGAAAACGCCTGTCTCTGGCCTTTATTGATAGTATGGGTGCGGCCAAGATAAACGTTTTATCAAAGAGGGAAATATGAAGCCAACCACTCCGCTGACCGGCATGAGAATTCCGGCAATGTTGCTCCTGTGTTTTGCTTGCATTGCGCTTTCAGGTTTTGCGCAACGGCGTCAGCAGCCATCTACACCCAACGGTCCCTGGATGAATTCCAGCCTCTCGCCCGACGAGCGCGCCGACCTGGTGATGAAGGAAATGTCGGTCGACGAAAAAATTGCACTCCTGCACGGCGTAGGCATGCCAACTGACGAACCGGTGAACACTGAGAATGCTGCGTCGAATCGCGGCGTAGGATACACAGTCGGTGTGCCGCGGTTAGGCATTCCCGGCATTGACATGAGCGATGCGGCATACGGCGTGCGCTCCAGTGGCGTCAACGGCCGCTACTCCACGGCACTCCCGGCCAATGTGGCCGCGGCTTCAAGCTGGGATACGGATGCGGCGTACGAGTATGGCGCATTGATCGGACGCGAACTGCGCGCGCAGGGATTCAACATGTCTCTCGGTGGCGGCGTCAACCTCACCCGCGATCCTCGCAACGGTCGCACATTTGAATATCTCGGCGAAGATCCAGTGTTGGCTGGAACGCTGGTTGCCCGACTCATTCAAGGTACGCAGTCTGCAAACGTGATTGGCGACATCAAGCACTACGCTCTGAACGACCAGGAGAGCGGACGCAACTCCGTCAACATCACCATCAGCAAACGCGCCGCCCGTGAGAGCGATCTGCTCGCGTTTGAAATTGGCGTGGAACAGGGTAAACCCGCCGCAGTGATGTGCTCCTACAACCGCGTCAACGGCGACTTCGCATGCGAGAACCAGTGGCTGTTGACCGATGTGCTGAAAAAGGATTGGAAGTTTCCCGGCTTCGTAGTGTCAGACTGGGGAGGAACGCACAGCGATGTGAAGGCCTCCGCAGCCGGCCTCGATAACGAGCAACCGGGCCGGTTCTTTTACGAGAAGCGCTTCAAGGATGCGCTCGACGCCGGCAAGATTCCACAGGCAGAACTCGACGAGCATGTCCATCGCATTCTTCGCGCCATGTTCGCTGCCGGCGTGATCGATCATCCACGGCAACGCAGCGTCATCGACCCCTTTGCCGGATTTGAGACTTCACGCAAGATCGAAGAAGGTGGCATCGTTCTGCTTAAGAATGAAAAGGCCACGCTGCCACTTAGCGCCGCAAAGTTGCACTCCATCGCGGTCATCGGCTCTCACTCCGACGTGGGCATGATCTCCGGCGGCGGATCCGCGCAGGTAGACCCGATCGGCGGCAATGCAATCAAGCCCGCAGGACAAGGGCCGACCCATTGGATGGAAGAAATCTGGTTCCCCACCTCGCCTCTGAAAGCAATCCAGGCACGCGCGCCGCATGCAACCGTCAAGTATGATCCCGGCACCGATCCTGCGGCTGCGGCTGCTGCCGCCAAGGGTGCGGACGTGGCGATTGTCTTCGCCTACATGTGGTCCAGCGAAGGCATGGACCTGAAGAGCCTTACACTTCCGCACGATCAAGACGCGCTCATTGCGGCCGTAGCTGCCGCCAATCCGCACACGGTCGTGGTGCTTGAAACAGGCAATCCTGTCACCATGCCATGGGTCGACAAGCCCGCCGCAATCATGGAAGCGTGGTTCGCTGGCAGCGACGGCGCAAACGCGGTTGGCAACATTCTCTTCGGCAGCGTGAACCCCAGCGGCAAGCTTCCCAATACCTTCCCAAAGAGTGAAGCCGATCTGCCGCATCCGACCATCACCATGCCACCGCCGGAGTCATCGCATTTTGACGGAGCCGCGACGCCTGAGAAATGGGCGATGGGACTTCCACCATTCCAGGTCACATACGACGAGGGCGTGAAGGTCGGTTACAAATGGTACGACGCGGAGAACAAGAAGCCATTGTTCCCCTTCGGCTACGGACTTTCCTACACCACGTATCGCTACTCCGGCCTGCAGGTCACTCCAGGAGAAAAGGTGAAGGTCACGTTCACGCTGGCCAATGCCGGAGCGCGTGAGGGCTCGGAAATCGCGGAAGTCTATGCTGCTCTGCCCGCCGCTGCACAGGAACCGCCCAAGCGCTTGGTGGGTTTCACAAAAGTGAAGCTGAATGCCGGTGAAAAGCGCAGCGTCACGGTCGAGATCGATCCCAAGTACCTGTCGATTTTCGATGAGCAGAAGAATGACTGGTCGCTACTGCCCGGTGACTACACCATCATGGTTGGTGGATCGTCTGCGGATCTTCCGCTGAAAGCGACCATCAATCTGAAGTAAGACCTCACAACGCAACACAAGCCGGCGGATTTGCTCACCAGCAGATCCGCTGGTTTTGTTTTGCTCAGGCCTTCGCCAGCAGCTTCGGGTTGCTCTTATCGAGTTTGAGAATAAGTTCGCCAAACAACGTGTTGGCCCATGCAAACCATTCGCGCGTAAACTTCGCGGGATCATTTTTGTTGAAGCTTTCGTGCATGAAACCGGTTCCGGCATGTGTCGCTTTGAGCCACGCAAGACACTGCAATTGCTCCTTCTCGTCGTCGGTCGTCAACGCGCGCATCGTGATCGCCATGGGCCAGATCATGTCCGGCCCAATGTGCGGGCCACCGATTCCCTCGGCTGCCGAACCACGGAAGAAATAGGGATTCGCCTCGCTCAGCACGAACCGGCGCGTCGCAAGATAAGTTGGATCGGTCGAAGAGCACGAACCGAGATAGGGCAATGCCAGCAGGCTCGGAACATTCGCGTCATCCATGCAGATCGCATTCCCGAAGCCATCTATTTCGTACGCCCAGATTTCTCCCGCCACTGGATGATGCACACGGGCATACGCGTCGAGCGCAGCCTTGATCTCCGAGCGAAGGCGGCTAGCTCCACTGGCTGCATTGCTGTCATGCGCGATGTCGGTGAGCATCTCTTCAATCCGCTGCAGCGTTTGCATTACAAAGAAATTGCCGGGAATATTGAATGAATATACGCACGCGTCGTCGGAGGGTCGAAAACCGGAGTGGATAAGCCCGATAGGCCGCGTTGGGTTGCCGTAACCGTCGCCGCCAAGCGTGTCGGTAGGCGCGAATGCTTGCCGCTGGAACGAATACGGCCCGCGCGACGTCTTCCGCTGCTGCGTCGTAAAAGTCTCCAGAATCGAATGCATCGCACGAACCCAATCCGCGTCGAACGGCTTTGTGTCATGCGTGATGCGCCAATACTCATGCGCCAGGCGCACCGGGTAGCAGAGCGAGTCGACCTCCCACTTGCGCTCGCCCACTCCCGGCTTCATCTCGGTTCGGTCAGCCTTGCTCCACGAGAGTGGCTCGCGGCTGGCGAGATCGGGCATAAATGCGTTCGCATAGGTATCGGCAAGTATGCATCGTGTCTGCCGGCGGATCACGCCTTCGATCAGCCTCGCAAGTTCCGCATCGTCGTTCAGAAATTGTAGATAAGGCCACACCTGCGCAGAGGAATCGCGCAGCCACATAGCAGGGATATCGCCAGTAACGACGATAGTGTCCGGTCCCGACGGACCATTCGTAAAGGTCACGGTGGTATCGAGCGTGTTGGGCAGACAGTTGCTAAATAGCCATGCCAGTTCTGGATCGCGCATTCTCGCTGCAGTAGACGCGATTGCGGCATCCACAGCTTTGCTGCGGAACCTTCTGGCAGAAGGCTCGGGACGCTTCGAGGCGTAGCCAGTCGTCTGAGCGAACACGTGTCTGGGAGCAATGGCGGCTGCTCCAACCAAACCTGTCACGCTTTCAATAAAATCTCTTCGCGATATAACGTTGGTTGATACCATTCACCGCTCGCAGTGCAAGGATTTCAGTGCGACATTCATCATAATGCGCGACTCCGCATTGACCTTGGCAAATTCAAAATCAATCGATGTTCTGATATCAAAGCGGTTTTCGCAGAATGACGAATTCCAAGTCATCGCGCAGCGGCGTGCCAAAGCGATTATCGCCGTAGGGATACGGCTCCGTTTCACCGGTGAATTCGTACCCTCTTCGCTGATACCACGCGATCAGCGCTTCGCGAACGCTCAGAACTCCCATGCGGATGGAGCGGGCTCCGTGAGCCCTCGCAAAGTCTTCGGCTGAACTCAGCAGTGCGCGGCCCAGATGCCGTTTTTGCAAACCTGGATCGACAGTGAAAAGTCCCAGATACCAGGCGCCATTGTCCGCCGGTTCGAGCCAGACTGTCCCCACGATGAGGCCCTCAGCTGAGCGATGAACAAGAAAGTGTGCCTGAGGCTTCGCGGCGAGGTCCTGTCGTAGCAACGAATCCGTCAGTCGCGTCCCCTCAATGATCCCGGTCTCAATGTTCCAACTCTCCACCGCTCCTGTTCCGCGATAGGCCGCGTTGACCAAGTCGATGATCGCTGGAAAATCGGCCTCTACTGCATGTTCGAGAATCATCGAGAATCTACTCCGCGTCTGGAGGGACTTGCTCCAGCAATCGCTTCCATGTCTTCTGATTCCGACGAAAACCCTTCTTCAGGTCCTCCAGAATGCGTTCGAAATCGGCATTGGTGCGGAGGTTGTTCCACGCAGGATTCTTCTGGAACCACGGGTAGTTTTCGTTGCCTAGATAGATTGCACGGCGTAGCCAGTGCAGTGCTTCGCTCGAGTCTCCTTCAACGGCGAAATACGTTGCGAGACGATACGCCATCTCGCTGTCCGCCTCCGCAGCCGCCAGTGTGTCATCTTTGAGTAGCGCGGCCGCGCGGGTGCGATCGCCGGCCTGTACGTAGCAGAGTGCAAGCGTGGGCACGGCAATTCGCAGTGACTCATCGTCGCGAATCACGCCTTCAAGAATCCTGATCGCCTCATCGAGATTGCCCATGCGCATCTGCTGGTAGCCGGAGGACGTACGCAGCAGCGGGTGGCGCGGCTCGAGAGCAAGGCCCTTCTCCAACTCATCACCGGCCAACTCAATCTGGTTTTGATAGTGATAGACGCGCGCTCGATGGTTATACAGGATAGCCGCATTCGCAGGATTGAGTTTCAATGCGCGATTGAACTGCAGCAGCGCCTCATCGTACATGCCGTCGCCGCGCAGCGCGATGCCAGCCACCATGTGCACATTCCAGTCGTTGGCTGCGCCGGCCAGCAGGTTGGCGATACCGTGCCGCGCCGACTCCTTCTCACCGCGCGAGAGAAGCATATAGATACGATAAAGATTCGCTTCCGTCGCCACTGGATCAAGACGAAGTGCCTCGTCAAATGCGCGCCGCGCATGCATCACGTGAATCTGCCCGCCGAATCCGTGTCGAACATATTGCAGTTCCGCGATGCCCAGGCCACTCCATCCAGAAGCGAACTCCGGATCCTTCGTGGTGACGCTGGTAAAGAGCGCGTGGGCTTTATCAAGATCGTTCTTCGATCCGGTGCGAACCATGAACGAGCTGAGTAACGCGCGCGCTTGCAGATACTCTTCGCTGACAGGTCCGGGAAGCGAGCCGTCGCGGAGCGCGCCGCGCGGCGCATCCATCTGGTCAGCCGCACCCAGTCCATGCAAGGCCGCAAAAACTTCGTTTGAAATCTCCGACTGCACAGCAATCAGATCGAGCGAAGCGACCCGGATGGCTCCTCCCGAACGAACACTCTGCGATACGACATCGAGCAATTGCCAGTTCAGATCGAACCCGTTTTCAGAACGGAGGAAGCTGCCCGCAAGCACATAAGAAACCAGCAGCCGCTGCCCTACAGAAAGCGGATCCATCTGCGCGACCGGGAGCGACATCAGCGTGCTCGACGGCCTCACCACCAGCGCCGGGATGCGCGCGAGGCGTGCTGCAATGGCATCGGCCAGCGCGTAGCCATACAAGGGCGCCACTTCGGTTGCGCCAAGATTTGCAAATGGCAGCACTACGAGAGAATTCTGTTTCGCGCGATCACCTGCGGATTCGCGAAACCGCTCCGCCAGCATGGAGAGAAATCCGGTGGCTCTCTTTTCCGCTTCGGCCTCGGTTGTAGGCAGGTTCGCAGCAGCCTCGCCAGGAATGGCGCCCGTTTCAATTTGCAACGCTTTCATGATGGTCTTGAGGGCTTCGCGCACCTCGGCAGCAGAAGCGAACCGCGCAGCCGGCGTTTTTTCAAGACACGTCGCAATCACGCTTTTCAATTCCGCAGAGATGCCGGGCACAATCTCGCTCAAGTCAACCGGATCAGAGAATTGAATAGCGCGAATTGTCTGAAAGTCTTCGGCATCGGGCCGCGAGAACGGATGACGTCCGCTGGCCAGTTCGTAAAGAAGCACGCCCAGTGCCCACACATCCGATTGCACGCTCGATTGCCCGGTAACAAACTGCTCCGGCGCCATGTAGCGAATCGTGCCGCCACGCGCAGTGTACGTCGCGGCAACCGATGCGTTCTTGGCAAGCGCCGGCTTTGACGGATCGAAGTTTGCATCTTCAGGGCGAAGCCGCCGCGCCAGCCCGAAATCGAGAATCTTGACCAGGCCGCCATCGGTGAGCATCACGTTTTGCGGTTTCAAATCGCGATGGAAGATTCCCAGCGAATGTGCGGCCTGCAGACCATCCGCGATCTGGATGCCTACAGAGAGAACGAGTTGCAGAGTCGCTGGCCCACGCACAATGAGCTGGTCGAGCGACTGGCCGGGCACGTACTGCATGACGATATAGCCTTCGTCCCCCGCCTCGCCCACTTCATAGATGGCGCAGACGTTTGGATGCTCGATGGCAGATGCCAGGCGTGCCTCGCGTAGAACAGTGCTGCGTAGTTGCTGGGCCGAAAGCAGCCCCGTACGCAGGATTTTGAGCACCACCGGCCGTTGCAGCAGCGTGTCGTTGGCCAGGTACACCACACCGCTACCGCCGGCCCCCAGGCGCCGAATAATCTCGTAATGCTCAATGATCTTTCGTTTCATCGCTGCTTCAAGTGTAGTTGCAGCGCGATGAGGACTGTATCAATTTCCGGTGAGCGCCAGCGCGAGTGAGCCCAGACAAGTCGGTGGTATTTTCATATTCCCTGTTCCCTAATCCCTATTCCCTGCCCCTAATGGCCCCGCCGCACTTCGCCTTCTTCCACCGGTGGCGGTGGATCTTTGGCAAGCCTGCGTTGGCTTCTCTGGCCAAGCAGAAACATAGTCAGGCCAAACACAAACAGCACCAGCCCCCACCAGAGATTCGCGTTGATCCCGAGGCATCTTGCATAGAGGTCGACGTTCCCGTTGGTCTTGATACCCCATGTCGTCATGATGGCGCCCGTGAAGGTGAACATCAGTCCCATGGGAACGCGCAGGTCGAGATTCATGGTGCTCCCTTCTGCTCAGAAAAAGAAAATATTGACTGCAACGGCCCCAAGCAGTACGGCAATTGCAAGCGCTTCGGGACTCTTCCACCAGCGATCATGCGCACGTGGCGGCTTTGGCGTTAGCGAGTGCACCAGCCCCACTAGTTCCGACTCCGGCCGTGGCTTAGTAAACAGGCTCACAATCACCGTGACGATGAAGTTGGTACTGAACGCGAAGATTGCGCCCCAGAAATTCTGCGCCATGTCGCTGGGGTAGTGATGCACGACCGTGATCCAGCCGCCGTGAATTCCCGTGTGCGCCTCGATCGGCAGCGTCAGCCCGTGATGCACCATTGCAGCCACAGTGCCAGAAATGAGCCCGGCAAAAGCGGCGTGGCCTGTGGTGCGTTTCCAAAACATGCCCAGCAGGAACGTGGCGAACAAGGGTGCGTTCACAAAGCTGAACACCAGTTGCAGCGTGTCCATAATGTTGTTGAAATTGATGGCTGCATAGGCAGTGCAGATCGATAGCAGTATGCCTCCGACCGTGGCCCATCGACCCACCGCCATGTAATGCCGGTCGCTGCCGCCCTTGTGGATGTACGACTGATAAAGGTCGTACGTGAACACGGTATTGAACGCCGTCACGTTGCCCGCCATGCCACTCATGAAACTGGCCAGCAGCGCCGTCAAGCCGAGTCCGAGTATGCCGGTCGGGAAATAATGCAGCAGCATGTTCGGCGTGGCCATGTCGTAATCGAGCAGCGGGTGGCCGCTCGCATCGAGCATCGCTTTGCCGGTCACGGGGTTGATCTTCGCCGGAACCAGGCCGCGCCCCTCGGCTTCCTCGCGTGTCGGGATATTTGAGGTCTCGTGATATATCACGCCGTTTTCGTTTCGAACAACGACCGTCGCGTGCGGCTTAGGCAGAGAGATTGCGATCAGGCCAGGCAAAATCACGAGAAATGGAAACACCATCTTTGGCACCGCAGCGATCAGTGGCACGCGCCGCGCGGATTCCATATTCTTTGACGCCATCGCCGTCTGAATCACAAGGAAGTCGGTGCACCAATATCCAGAGCCCAGTACAAAGCCAAGTCCCATGCCGAGGCCGATAATCTCAATGCCCATGGGATTCGTGCTCGAATGCATCACACCTTTCCACTCATGCATCATGCGTGGATCGACAGCCGAGACTGCGACTTTAAGTCCGTTCCAACCACCCACATTCTTCAAGCCCAGTAGAACCAGCGGCAGAAAACCGGCGATGATCAGAAAGAACTGCAGCACTTCGTTGTAGATGGCGCTGGTGAGCCCGCCGAGAAAGATGTAGAGCAGCACAATGACTGCCGACATCACGATGGAGAAAGTAAAGATGCCCTCGGGTGCCCAGCCCAGGGCACGAAACAACCCGTCGAATACATGCAGCGCTTGGATCAGCCGCGCCATCGCGTACATCGAAATGCCTGAACTGAATACCGTCATCACAGCAAACGAACAAGCATTCAGCGCGCGCGTCTTTTCGTCGAAGCGCAAGCGCAGAAACTCGGGCACCGAGCGCGCCTTTGAGCCGTAATAAAACGGCATCATGAAGATGCCCACAAAAATCATGGCCGGGATGGCGCCGATCCCGTAGAAGTGAGCAGTCTCCAGCCCGTACTTGGCGCCTGAAGCGCCCATGCCGATCACTTCTTGCGCGCCGAGGTTGGCGCTGATAAAGGCGAGACCGCAAATCCACGCCGGCAGCGCGCGTCCAGCCTGAAAGAAGTCCTTGCTGGTCTTCATGTAGCGCTTGAGGGCAAAGCCGATGCCCAGCACAAACACGAAATACAGCAGCATGATCAGCCAATCAACAAAAGTCAGTTGCAAAACAGCTCCTCAAATTGCCTGGGCACACAGTTCGGCCAAAGCGGTACTGGATACGCCAGAGATTGTGGTCACGCAGATGTCGCTTCGAAGATACGCAAATCACTCTACTGACGACCGGTTCGGCTCGTCCAGCGGAAAATGAAAATGTTTTCATCCCGTAGACGCACTGTTATCGAGCCTCGTTTAACGCGTCTTCGCTGCGCGATTCTCATCTCGCCAGAGGCCTTCTTCTTCTTTCAGCGAATGACTCGCGCCAGAACAGGACCGAAGATCGCCATTAGAAGGACGTATGCAGCTGCGAGCGATCCGAGGCGGGGTTCAATGCCAGCTCCAAGACCGGCGATTACGATGGAAAACTCGCCACGGGCGACGAGTGTCAATCCGGCACGAATCCGTGATCGCGGATTGAGGTTGCCACTGCGCGTAGCCCAATAGCCAGTGAGGACTTTCGTGAGCGTGGTCACTACGGCGAGGGCGATGGCGGTCAAGAGTACCGGTGGCAGGCTTCGCGGATCGATTTCCAAACCGAAGAAGAAAAAGAAGGTCGCAGCAAAGAGATCCCGCAATGGTGCAAGCAGGCGATGCGATTGTTCAGTGATCGGGCCGGAGACGGCAATTCCCACTAGGAATGCCCCAATCGCGGCGGAGACTCGCAAGTGCTGCGCTACCCCGGCGACGAGAAGCACCATACCAAAGACGGTGAGCAGAACGACCTCATCGGATTGATGCGCAATGAATGAGCTCAGTGAGTTCCCGTATCGCGTTGCAACGAAGAGCACAACGAGAACCGCCGTGCAGGCAATTCCCACCGAAATAAGAATCTTTGTCGGGCCACCACCGGCAAGAAGCACAGCAACCAGGGGCAGATAGACGGCCATCATCAGATCTTCAAGCACAAGAATTGAGAGCACGGTCGAAGTCTCAGGGAAACTCATCCGATCTAGTTCGGATAGCACGCGGGCAATAATTCCGGACGAGGAGATCAAAGTAACGCCACCCAGCAGGATGGAAGCCAGGAGCGGCCAGCCAAGAAGAATGCCGGCGATGAAACCGGGAGGAAAATTCAACAAAAAGTCGACGCCTGCACCAGAGAGACCCTTGCGCAGACTGTCTGTGAGCTGTTCGCCGGAGTATTCGACTCCGAGCATGAAGAGCAGGAGAAGAACACCAATCTCTGCTCCGAGTTGGATGAACCCTTTCGTAAGGTTCAGCGGCGCAATTCCGCCCTTCCCAAACGCAAGCCCGGCGAGGAGAAAAAGAGAAATTGAGGACAGCCCCCAGCGGTTGGCCAGACGAGCCAGCACGGCTAATCCCACCGCGACACTGCCTAACTGAATGAACAAGAGCGAGTAATCAGGGGCTGGTTCTGTCAATTGGACTCTCCAGAAGTCTGCGGGTCGGACGCACCCCGCAGCCAGTCTAGACAAGGTACGACCCGAACGAGCAAACAGCCAAAGCCATTTACACTAGAAGAGCATGATTCCTACCCTTGCCTGGACCCCGGAAGGCGTCCGTTTCATCGATCAAACGAAGCTCCCCCTCGAGGAGAGCTATGTGCTGGCTACCGATTACGAACAGGTAGCCGATGTCATCTTCACCATGGTCGTGCGCGGCGCCCCGGCCATCGGAGTCTCTGCGGCTTACGGCGTTGCGCTCGGTGCCCTTCGCAGCAACGCAAAAACGGCACAGGAGTTTGCGCAAGAGTTCGACAAGGTCTGCGCGCGCCTCGCCGGCACCCGTCCTACGGCCGTCAATCTCTTCTGGGCTATCGATCGCATGAAGCGCGTCTTTGCAGCCCTGCTCTCTTCCGGCGCGACCATGAAGCAGGTGCAGGATAAGCTGCTCGCCGAAGCTCACGCAATGTACGAAGAAGATATCGCAGCGTGCAAAACCATGGGCGCTTTCGGTGGAGCGCTACTCCCAGACGAAGGTGGCGTGCTCACGCACTGCAACGCCGGCGCGCTCGCGACGTGCGGCTATGGCACCGCCCTCGGCGTCATCCGCTCCGCTGTTGAGCAGGGCAAGCGCATTCATGTTTATGCCGACGAAACGCGGCCATTCCTGCAAGGCGCGCGGCTCACCGCATGGGAGTTGATGGCAGACGGCATTCCAACCACAGTCATCTGCGACAACATGGCCGCAAGCCTCATGCGTGCCGGCAAAATCAAGGCAGTTGTTGTCGGCGCCGATCGCATCGCCGCCAATGGAGACTTCGCCAATAAAATCGGCACTTACAACGTCGCTATCCTCGCCAAAGAGCACGGCATTCCCTTCTACTGTGCCGCTCCCTGGTCCACCATCGACACTGCGACACCCAACGGCGATGCCATTCCGATCGAGGAACGGTCGCCAAAAGAAGTCACCCATCATGGCGGCAAGCAGCTTACGCCCCACAATGTTGGCATCTGCAATCCCGCATTTGACGTGACACCGGCAAAATACGTAACCGCCATCATCACCGAACGCGGTGTGCTGCGCGCACCATACGCCGATTCGCTCAAGGAGATGGAACTGATCGCCAGCTAGTCCTTGAACAGATTTCCATCCCATCTTTCTTCGGCTCGCGCGATCCACGGTGTGGTCGATTTTCACTTGCATGGCGTCAACAGCGGAGTTTATGAGTTCCGTTGTTGCCGTCTACAGTTATAGGTGTCGTGTTTCCCCGCCTCATCATCTTCCGATTGCGGCAAAAATCTCTGGTGCGCGGTATTGTCCTTTCGCTCGCCGCATTCACCGCGAGTCTGTTATTGGCAGGGTTTCCTCATATCGAGAATCTGCACGGATCACCGTGGCAATTCGCATCGCTGCTGATCGCTGCCTGGGGCATGGCTGAAACCGGCCGCTGCCTGCGTGGCAAGTGGAGCCTCTACCATGCCGGTGTTCTCCTTCTGCTCTACTCTGACCTGATGATCCTCACGCTTATCGTATTTCTGGTCGCCTATCCGCTGTGAGCATTAACACCTCTTTTATTTTCGGCACAAGAAAAGTGCGCCAATTCCCGTGTGATCCTTCTCCGCAGCCTGTGTAAGATATGCAGACGAACGGCGGCGCGGTCCCAATGATGGGAAAAGTACCCATTACAAACCAGAAGGCTGTTCCTGTAGCATGAGCGCAATGATTTTCAGGAGGTAAGGATGCTTAAGGGATTTCGCGATTTTGTTTTACGCGGCAACGTCCTCGATCTGGCTGTCGGCGTCATTATTGGCGGCGCCTTTGGAACGGTTGTAACTTCTCTCGTCAAGGATGTGTTTACCCCCCTCCTTGGAAATCTCGTTGGTAAGCCGGACTTCAGTGCCATCCAATACAACCACATCATGATCGGCAACTTCCTGAATGCGGTAATCGCATTCCTCATGGTTGCAGCGGCTGTTTACTTCTTCATCGTGGTCCCGGCCAACGCGCTAATGGCTCGTTTTCACAAGCCGGTTCCCGATGCGCCTCCCGCGACAAAACCATGTCCGCAGTGCCTCAGCGACATTCCCGCGGCGGCAAAGCGTTGCTCGCATTGCACGCAGCTCGTTGCCTGATTTCTCCGATTGGCCCGGTATCTTCGCAGCCTAGTCCAGTTCGCGCAGCGGCTGCGAGAAAACAAAAAAACCGACGAACGACAACAACGCCACACTGGCCATCATCGCCAATGCGTGGCCCGTATCAAAGTGCCGCGAAAGCTCCCCGGCCACCAGCGCCCCAATTGGCGGCAAGCCGAGAAAGCTTGTGGCGTAGATACTCATGATGCGGCCGCGCATCGCGTCGCTCGACAAATGCTGGATCGACACGTTAAAGCAGGAAATCATCAAGATCCCGCAGAAGCCCTCAAAAAAGGCCAGGCACTGTGAGAGGGCAAATACGTGCGAGTAACTGAAGCCGATAATCGCAGCGAAAAACACCACGCCACAGCCCGTCAGCACCCGCCCGCGATGACGAATCACACCGGAGATAGCGATCGTCATCGCGCCCAGAACCGAACCCACCCCCGAGCAAGCCAGCAGCCAGCCCAAACCACTTTCTCCCGCATGCAGCTGCACTTTTGCAAAGTACGGAATGAATGTAATGAATGGAAATCCGAAGAAGCTCGCGAAGGCTGTCATCCAGATCATGACGTACATCTGACGATTGCTGCGTAGGTAGGCAAAACCTCCCTTGAGACTGTCCCACATGCTCTGGTGGCGACTCAGTTCTTCTTTGGGATAGTCAATGCGCACCAGCGCCCAAAGGACTGCCAGAAAGCTAAGGCCGTTTAGAAAAAAGTTCCCGGCCATGCCGAAAACCACCATGGCATAACCACCAAGCGTAGGCCCGAGAATGCGCGACATGTTGAACTGTGCGGAATTCAGTGCGATGGCGTTGGTAAGGTCTTCGCGCTTCACCAGCTTCGGCACCAGTGCCTGGTAGCTGGGCGCATTCATGGCCATCGCCACGCCGTTGCCAAATGCGATAGCTGCCACTCCCCAAACACTGATCGCGTGAAAATACGTTAGCCCGGCAAGCAGAAACGCCAGCAACATCATGATGGTCTGCGTAACCTGCAGCAGACGGCGCTTGTTCACGCGATCCGCAATAACTCCGCCGAAGAGGGTGACGAATAAAAATGGAATCGACCCCGCAAAGCCCACCACCCCCAGCCAGAAGGCGGAGTTGGTCAACGTAAGCACCAGCCACCCCTGCGCCACGTTCTGCATCCACGTGCCGATGTTCGACGTAAAGTTGCCAGCCCAGAAGAGCCGGAAATTTGCGTTGCGAAGCGCGCGGATAGCCTGCGGCAACTCCGTTGTTTCAGGTTCTGGAAGAGGTTGTACGATGGCCGAGGGCTCATCGGAAGCCGCAGCCAGATTCTCTTCATTCAGTTTGGGTCTGTTTGTCAGAGGGGGAACTCCAATCCATAGTGTAAGCTGTGGAAACTGTGTCGAAGCCGCATGTCACTGTGCTTTGGCCACTGCTTTCTCATCCCATTCTTGCTCCTCAAAGGTCTTCGCTTGATGACGATTCGCAGGCTTCCGGTTGCTCTCGTTCTGCTGGCCGTTTTTTCGGCTTTCCAATCGCAACTTGCCTTTGCACAGACCTCGCCAACCGCCGCGATGCCAGCGGCACCGACGCAGGTCTTTGGCTATACCGACTTCAGCAAAGAGGCAGGCATTGAAGAGAAGTTCCTCGCAGTGCCTAACGCCAGGCTCGCCGGCGAACACCTAAAAACGCTGACCGCCGAACCGCACATCGCCTCAAGCCCTGAAGATCACAAGACCGCCGAATACGTCGCCCAAAAGTTTCGCGCTGCCGGCCTCGAAACCGAGATCGTGCCCTACCGCGTACTGATGAATCAACCCAAGACCGTCAAGGTCGAAGCCTTCGATGCGACCGGCAAGCAGTTGATGTCAGGCCCCACGCGCGAGCATGTCGAGGGCGATCCCTTCGATAAAGATCCGCGTGTCGTTATGCCTTTTAACGGATCGTCAGGTTCTGGCGATGTGACGGGCGAAGCGGTCTACGCCAACTACGGCCGCCTCGAAGACTACGACGAACTCGCGAAGCAAAAAGTCGACCTGCACGGCAAGATCGTAATTGTGCGTTACGGCGCAAATTTCCGCGGCGTCAAGGTGTACATCGCCGAACAACGCGGCGCCATCGGAGTCATCATCTACTCCGACCCGCAGGACGATGGCTACTACAAAGGCGATCCCTACCCGCTGGGTCCGTGGCGTCCAGAGAGCGGCGTGCAGCGCGGATCGGTTCAGTATCTCTTCAAGTATCCGGGTGATCCCGAAACTCCGGGTGTGGCGTCCACACCGGATCTCCCCGACTCGGCACGCATCAATCCCGAAGGCAATCAGCCGAAGATCATCTCCATCCCCCTCAGCTATCAGGATGTCGCACCAATTCTGCAAAGCCTGAAAGGCCCTGGTGTTCCTCAAGGTTGGCAGGGAGCACTCCCGTTCCGCTACCACATTGGACCCGGCGGCGTGCGCGTGCATCTCGTCTCCGAACAGGATTACCAGCGCCGCACTATCTGGGATGTGATCGGCAAAATCAAGGGCACCGACGATCCGGAAAACTGGGTCGTAGTCGGCAACCATCGCGATGCCTGGGTCTATGGCGCCGTCGATCCCAATAGCGGAACCGCCAGCATGCTCGAAGCCGTACACGGCGTAGGCGCTCTGATTCACGACGGCTGGAAACCGAAGCGCTCTATCCTCTTCTGCAGTTGGGACGCGGAAGAAGAGGGCCTGATCGGCTCAACCGAATGGGTCGAGCAGCACGCGCAACAACTCACTAATGCCGTCGCCTACCTCAACGTCGATGTGGCAGTTGCAGGGCCTGACTTTTCAGCCTCTGCTGTTCCCTCACTCAAAAACTTTATGCGCGACATTTCCAAGTCCGTGCCCAGCCCCATGGGCGACACGGTTTACCAGGAGTGGCGCGCCAATCGCCATGGCACCAACGAGCACCGCGTCAGCAACGCTCCACCACAACCCGGCGATGAGGTGCGCGTCAGCGATCTTGGCTCCGGCTCCGACTTCACCCCTTTCCTGCAACACATCGGCGTGCCCTCCACCGACATCGGCTCCGGCGGCCCTTACGGCGTGTATCACTCCGTCTTCGATAACTACGCTTGGTTCGTGATGAACGCCGATCCGCATTTTGTCTACCTGCAGCAGATGGCGCGTGTGCTCGGGCTTGAAGCAGTGCGCATGGCCGACACCGATGTGCTGCCATACGACTATCCGGCCTACGCGCACGAAGTGAAGGCCTACATCGAATCCGCAAAGCGCAAGGCAACCGATGCGGGTCTGTCCGGTCTCGATTTCGCTCCCGCCCTCGAGGCAGCCGCAAAGTTCGCCAAGGCGGCGGATCATGCGCACCAATTGCAGCTGCGCCCCCCAACTGATCTAGCCCAGTTCAATACCACCCTGCGTGCTGCAGAGACGGCAATGATTGCTCCTGCAGGCCTACCCAATCGCCCCTGGTACAAACACACCATCTACGCCCCAGGTGAATACACAGGCTACGCGGCAGTGGTGATTCCGGGAGTGAATGAGGCTATTGAAGCCAAAGACTCCAGCCGTGCCGCGGAGCAGCTCTCGGTTCTGGCCCAGGCGCTGGATAAGGCCGCGCAAACGCTTGAAAGCGCTCACTAAACGACAAAATCGTACGTCTCACTGGTAGGTCGAAAATGGGCCAAAAAATTGTGATCCACATCACGCATGTTCCATCGGACCATTGACCCGTCTGATCGACCACCGTATCGTTAAACTCAATGAAGACGTCTTCCAACTCGATAAGGATCGGTATCGCAGTCGCCATTATCCTCGGCACCATCGGCTGGCTCTCTTTTACCGGTTACAGCTCCAATAAGAGCTACTACGTCACTGTGGCCGAGCTCGGGAAGATGGGCGAAAAAGCCTACAAGAGCAATCTCCGCGTGGAAGGCTTCGTTCAACCCGGCTCAATCGAGCAGGCCGGTCCCCATGTCACCTTCGTTTTAGACGAGTTCGAAAGCCATTCGCCCAAGGCCGGTACTGGACGCCACCTCACCGTAATCTACAAGGGCTCTGAGCCGCCGCCGGATACGTTCAAGGACGACGCGATGGGCATCGCTGAAGGCACGATTAGCCGCGATGGAGTCTTCCACGCTACGGCGCTGCAGGCCAAGTGCGCCAGCAAGTACGCCCCGGCAACGCCCAATGGCCAACCGGGAGCCATGCCCGCGCAACCGGCGCCCGCCAGTACCAATCCGCGTGCCAATGCAACACCGGCCCCCCAACCGGGCAGCGCTCCCGCTGGAATTGCCACGAACTGATTCCATGACAGCGCAAGCCCTGGAGGCCACCAGCTCTACCCTTTGCGCCCACCTCGAAAACGTTTCTAAGCTTTTTGGTTCCTTCGCCGCGCTGCGTCAGGTCTCTGTCGACCTCGAACCCGGAAAATGCTACGTCCTTATCGGTGAAAACGGAGCCGGCAAGTCGACTCTGCTGCGCATCCTCGCCGGCCTTTTACGGCCAACCGGTGGCAAAATCAAGGTCTTTGGCAACAACGAACCCCACGATGCACGCGAACGCATTGGCTACATGAGCCATGCTCCCATGCTCTACGACGAACTCACCGGGAAGGAGAACCTTGCCTACTTTGCCAGTCTCTATCCCGGCCGCAAGTGCCTCGATCCCGCTGAAGCGCTGCGCCAGGTCGGCCTTGATCCAGAACTGCCACGCCCGCTCGGTCAGTATTCGCAGGGCATGCGTCAGCGCACTTCGCTCGCCCGCGTGTTGATGCCGATTCCGGAACTGCTGCTTCTCGATGAACCCTTCTCCAACATGGATGTAGAGTCAGCCCATCAGATGGTTGAGTTGCTGGCAGGTTTCCGCCAAAGCAACCGCACCATCGTGATCACCACCCACCAGCGTGAACAAGCCGCGCCCATCGCCGACTGGATTCTGCGTCTTAAGGCAGGCCGCGTCGCCGACTTCGTTCCGGGGAACCCAACTCTATGATGACCAACGGCGCACGCTTCCTCGAATCCCTCGGCATCCCATTCGAACTGCGCGAGTACGAAGTCGATCCCGAAGATCTGTCGGCCCTCACTGTAGCCAAAAAAATCGGCATGCCCGCCGAACAGGTTTTCAAAACACTGCTGGTAACCAGCGCTCCCAATATCTACCGATTCGCCGTAATCCCCGGTGACGCCGAGCTTGACTTCAAGAAACTCGCCCGCGCCGCAGGCCTTCGCAAAGCTGAAATGGCGCCTCTCAAAGACGTCCAGCCCCTCACCGGATACATTCGCGGCGGCGTTACTCTCTTCGGATCAAGAAAAGTCTTCCCCGTGTACATCGACGAGACCGCGATTCTGTTCGACAAGATAAGCGTCTCCGCCGGCACGCGCGGCACACAACTCATTCTCAGCCCTGACGACTATCTGAAGGCTGCTCATGCCCTCGACGTCGAAGTCCAGACCGCCGACATTATCAAGGCTGGGCCAAGGCTGACCGCGGAGGAACACTCCGCGTGAACCCGATCTATCGATTCACCGCAAACCTCAACCAAACTTCTAAACCAACCACGAAGCTGGGTGCCCCATCCATGCGAAGCTTTTATCGCATGGGTGGGAAAGCACACCCCTCCCCCCTCCCCCCCCATCCTGAGCGAAGCCGAAGGACCTGCTTCTCCCTCGCATCAGTCCGAACAGAACTGGGTGCCCCATCCGTGGCAACATCTTCATCGTTGACATGGGTGGGAAACCGCGAACCTCACAAGAGGGTGCACGAATGACCTCGACCCTCTGGACCCATCTCTCCAAGGATCTGCGCATCGAGTGGCGATCAAAAGACGCCATCAATTCCATGCTCTTTTTCGCGTTCCTGGTCGTGGTTCTCTTTTCGATGTCCTTCGATCCGCGCGGCGCCTTCGCGCAGCAGATAGCAGGCGGCGTTCTCAGCGTGGCCACCATGTTCGCATCGGTCAGCGCACTCAATCAGGCATGGGCGCGCGAGATTCGCCACCAGGTGATGGATGCGCAGCGCATGGCTCCCGCCTCGGGCGCGGAGCTTTTCCTCGCCAAGGTCCTCGCCAATTTCATCTTCGTCAGCATCGTGCAAATCGCGCTCGCACCGGTTTTTCTGGTGATGTATAACCTGCACGCCGAGGGCAATGCATGGCTGCTCATGCTGGTCCTTCCGCTGGGCACTTGGGCGCTGGTGGCCAACGGAACCTTCTTCGCCGCTCTCGCCATCCGCAGCCGCAATCGCGAACTGCTGTTGCCGCTGATCCTGTTCCCGATTTTTCTGCCCGCTCTGCTCGGCATGGTGCAGGCCACGGGAAACATTCTTACCGGCGAAAGCGATCCCTGGCTCTGGATCAAGATGCTCACCGGCTACGACATCATCTTCACAACCGTAAGCCTGCTGTCTGTTCGACGTGGTGTTCCATGCGGAGTAAAGCGTCCACCCAACGATGGAGACTGCTGCTCAAACCGCGGCGTAAACTGAATTCATTCACCCAGGAATCTGTATGAAAAAAGTCTTACTCACCCTCTTTCCCCTGATCACCATCCTGCTGATGGTGCAGGGATACCACCAGGCCATCTACGTCGCACCCGATGACGCGATGCAGGGCTACGTCTTCCGCATCATCTACTACCACGTACCTTCGGCCTCGGTGGCGTTTCTGTTCTTCGCCATAAGCCTCATTGGCTCGATCGGCTATCTCAGTTTCCGCCGCAGCAGCCCCAATCGAGCGCAGATCGCCGATGCATGGGCGCTCGCCGGCGCTGAAGTCGGCGTAGTCTTCTGCACAGTTGTCCTGACCACCGGCCCGCTGTGGGGACGCCGAGCCTGGGGCATCTGGTGGACCTGGGATGCGCGCCTGACCACCACGCTGGTGCTCTGGCTCATTTATGTCAGCTATCTGCTGCTCCGCCGCTTTGCCGCCGGACCCCAGATGCAGACCCTCGCCGCAGTGCTCGGCATCTTCGGCGCACTCGATGTACCCATCGTCTACATGTCGAACCGCTGGTGGCGTACACAGCATCCTGCCCCGGTCTTCGGTGGCGATCAGGACTCCGGTATGAAGGACCCCACCATGGTTCACGCCCTGCTCTGGAACATGCTGGCGTGGTTCTGCTGGGGAATGCTGGTGCTCTTCCTGCGCTACCTGGTTGAACGCCGCCACCAGCAGTACGCCGCAATCGAGGCCCAGGAAGCCCTCGAAGCCAACGTTTAAGTTTGCGAAAGCTTAGTCCAACTCGAGGAAAACAATGGATCAACGCAATATTCTCGACCACCAGTTCGTAGTCGCTGCCTACACCGTGACCTGGGTTATCCAGCTCGGCTACCTGGCCTTTCTCGGCATCAAGTGGCGCCGGGAAAAAGGCATTGCCGAGCGCAATGCCGAGCGCAAGTCGCCGCAGGCACGCTAAGAATCTGGCGCTGCCTGCGAGATGCAGCCACGCGCCCCCAAACCGGATCGGGATCACAGAATTCCGCCGTTTGCCGTAAACTTACTGTGAGGACCCAGTGATGTTAGTCGTGATGAAGGCGCAGGCCACTGCGGAACAGATCCAGGCCGTGTGCGAACATATTGAAGCTTTGGGCTATCGCGCCCACTCCATGCCCGGTGCGCAGCGCACTGCCATCGGAATCACCGGCAATCAGGGCGAAGTGGACCGCGGCAACATTGAAGAGCTCTCCGGCGTCGCCGAAGTGATCCGCGTCTCCAAGGCTTACAAACTAGCCAGCCGCGACGTTAAAGAAGAAGACACCATCATCCGCTTCCCCGGCACCGATGCCACCATTGGCGGACGCAACCTCGCCATCGTCGCCGGTCCCTGCTCCATTGAGAGCCGCGAACAAGCCTTCGCCATCGCCGAACAAGTGGCAGCCACCGGCGCACAATTCTTCCGCGGCGGAGCCTACAAGCCCCGTACCTCTCCGTACGCTTTTCAAGGCCTTGGGGTTGAAGCGCTCAAAATCATGGCTGAAATTCGCGATCGCTTCGGTCTGCGCATCATCACCGAAGCCATCGACAACGAGACCCTCGAACTCGTTGCGCAATGGGCCGACGTTGTCCAGATCGGCGCGCGCAACATGCAGAACTTCTCGCTGCTCAAGCATGCCGGCCGCCTGCGCATGCCCATCCTTTTGAAGCGCGGCATGAGCGCCACACTCGACGAATTCCTCATGGCCGCCGAGTACATCATGAGCGAGGGCAACTACGAAGTGATTCTGTGCGAGCGCGGCGTGCGCACCTTCGCCGATCACACCCGTAATACTCTCGACCTCAGCATCGTTCCTGCCGTGCAAAAGCTCAGTCACCTTCCCATTTTGGTCGACCCCAGCCATGGCACCGGCAAACGCGACAAAGTCCTGCCGATGGCGCGCGCTGCCGTCGCAGTCGGAGCCGATGGGATTCTCGTCGAAGTGCACCATCAACCGGAGAAGGCGCTGTCTGACGGACCGCAGTCCATCTACCCGGACCAGTTCGCGCGCATGATGGACGAGATCGAGCAGATCGCCCCCATCGTCGATCGCAAACTCGTCCGCGGCATCCGCGTTGAAACCGCCGCAGCAGAATCGAATGCCGCCAAAACAAAGTAAGCAAAGACCTGTCATCCTGAGCGCAGCAAGCTTGGGGCCCCGCGAACGATTCGTTCGCGGGGTAAGGTGCGCGAAAGATCTGCTTTTCACAATGATCCAGTCACCACGATCCTGGGTGCCCCATGTCTCTCTCTTGATACATGGGAGGATTTTTCTATTCCTCACCCTTCTCCCCCTCACCGCCTGCCGTCCTCACGACTTCCCTCAATACGACCCCGCCTACCGCGAATACGCTTATGTCACCAACGGCGGTAGCGGCACCGTTTCTGTCTATGACGTCGTGAACGTCCGGGTCGATCGCGAAATCCCCGTCGGCCAGAATCCGACGGCTGTTGTTGCGAACCCCACGCGCAATGAGGTCTACGTAGTCAATTCGGGCGCGCCCGGCGGCCAGGGTTCCATCGCTGTCATCAATGCAGAGAACAACTCGGTCGCCGCCACCATCCCCGTTCACAAGCACCCGGTCGCCATCGCACTCGATCCCAGGGGCGATCTGGCCTACGTGGTTAATTCCGGTTCAAACAGCATCTCGGTGCTAGATCTCAAAGCGCATCGTGAAGTCGCGCAAATTGGCGTCGGAGAAGATCCCGCCGCAGCGCGCGTCTCAGCGGATGGAAAGACCCTCGTGGTCGCCAACCGTGGCGGAAACTCCGTCAGTATCGTCGACACCGCCTCCGGCAAGGTCCGCACCGTTGTTGTCGGTTGCCTCGGCGCTTCCGATGTCGTCATCCTTCCCGACTCATCCAAGACTTTTGCAGCCTGCTCCGGCGGCCACCAGGTCATGGCCATTCAGCTCGCGCATGACGCTCGTACCGACGGAACCCCCGCGACAACGGACCGCATGGAATCGCTCCTCGACGTAGGCCGTGCGCCAGTGCAGCTTGCGCTCAAGCCCGATGGCGGCGAACTATTCGTGGCAAACTCGTTGTCGAATTCCATCTCCGAAGTCGTGACAAGCACAGACGACGTGGGCGGCGCATACCTGATGGGCGAAGGACCGGTACGCGGCCTCGTCTCGGCCGACAATGCCCTGCTCTACGTCGGCAACCTGCACTCCGACTACGTTACCGTCTACTCCATCGAGGACGGCAAACGCGTCGACTCTGTCCACGTAGGCGACGGACCTTCGGCCCTCGCATTTTCGTCCGCTGGCCATCTTCTCTTTGTGGTCGATGCGCGCTCCGGTGACGTAGCCGTAGTGCGTACAAAGAATCGCAAGATGTTCACGATGCTTCCCGCCGGCCGCAGCCCGAATGCCATCGCCGTGAAGGCATTCAAAGCTTCGTAAAGCCTTCATTGACCATCACAGGTCTTCCACCTTCAGCGTCACATCCGCACCCTGCCACGCAGTCTCAAACTGCTGCTTCACCCACAATGCATCGTAATCGCGTTTCTGCTGTGTGAGCGCCTCCGCAAGACCGAATAACGACCGCGGATTACGAGGATTCAGCTTGAGATCGTCGCGAAATACCTGCTCCGCTGCGATTGGATCGCCATTTTGCAGCAGCGTGCCGCCAAGATTTTCGCGCACCGGATAGTACCAGTCCGCCGGCTCGTTATAGAGCAGTTGATCCTGGTTGGCTACAGCGTCGCGCAGCAGGATGATCGCTCCCCCTTTGTCTCCCTTTGCAACTGCGATCCGCGCTGCAAGTACGTCGCTGGCGATGTGGTAGATCTGCCACGAGTGATTCTCCACTGGAGGCATGAAGATGTCGTCCCGTGAAGTCGCCTTTTCAATTGCGACCAGTTGTTTCTGCATGGCTTCAGCGTCGTCGACTTTGCCCCGCGTAGCCAACGCCATGCCGCGTCCATAGAGCCAGTAAGCCTTCAGACGCGGGGGTTTGTGCCTGCGGTTCGCTCATGGCGAGCAGGTCATCCCATCGCCCACATCGCACTGCGATTGCATACTGCATGCCAAGAAACGGTTCGACCATCGGCATCGCCTTCGCCATCGGCCGCAGATTTTCCGCCAATTGATCGGCCATCTGTTTCGCTTCAGCGCAGCGACCCTGCATGCTCGCCGAAACCGCGCCAAAGTGAAGGTTGTGCGAGTAGTACATCATCATGTACGTACCCTGCTGGCCCGTCGACGCCGCATAAGCCTCATCGGCCTTCGCCGCCGCTACATTCTGCGCACGCGCACCATCGAAATTCCCCGTGCGCTCGTAGATATGCGCAGGCATGTGCACAAGGTGCCCGGCAGCCGGAGCCAGCGTGGCAATGCGATCCGCATAGGGCAACGCCCGCTCGGGATTGGGAGACGCCTCCACCGCATGCATGTAAAGATGCATCGCTCCGATGTGATTCGGATCGCGACGCAGCACGCCCTCCAACGTGGCCACAATCTCGTTGGTGCCTTCTGCTGGAGTGCCATCCGCGTTCCACAACTTCCACGGACGCAGATTCATCATGCTGTCTGCGTAGAGTGTCGCCGCATCCAGATCATCGGGATACTGCCGCGTCAACTCTCCCATCGCCTTTGAGTAGTTGACGTCGAGTTGGTGATAATCGGGCTTAGGGTCGCTGGAGAATCGCTTTGCCATAGCCTCGATATAGGCCTTTTCAATTGGCGACGCTCCCATGCTCAAGGTCCCTGCTTTGTCCACGGCCTCAACTGCCAGCTTCTCGTGTTCGGGATCGACCGGCAGGTTGTAGTTGGGGCCGACGGCCAGCGCCACTCCCCACCACGCCATGGCCAGCTTTGGATCAAGCTCGGCCGCTCGATGAAATGAACGCGCCGCCTCATCGTGGTTAAAAGCGTAGACGAGCTTCAATCCCTGATCGAAGAATTGTTGCGCCTCCGCGTTCTTGGTCGACACAGGATGATGCAGATTGCTCAGACCTTCCATGAGAAAAACTGGTTTGGGAGCACCTGGTTTCTGTGCAAAAGCCATCCAGGCTGCCAGAAACACGGCCACCGCCGCGACGTTCTTCAAGAGGACCTCCGCAAAACGGGGGAATGGGAGCCTCAGAATACTACTCGCAGGATGCGTCAGGATAGTGAGTCATAAGGAAGAACGATTGCGAACGTAAACCCACGCCTCGACACCCGTAGCTCTCATCCCTGTGCGGTCTTTTCCAGAGGTTGAACTGCACTGAACTGCGCGCCTGCAAAAAGTATCAGCCCTGAAATGTATGCCCAGAACAGCAGGCCCACGGAGACATAAAACGGTCCATACAGCGTCTTCAAATCGAGGTGCGGCAGCACCGCCATAAAACATTCCTTCGCTATCAGCCATACGATTCCCGTGATGATCGACGTGTGTACAACCTGCCGCGCAGGAATTTTCCGGTTCGGCAGAATCCAGTAGATCGAGAAGAAGAACAGGATCGAGGCGAGTCCCGTCGTCGCCATGAGCCACACGTAACTGATCCCTTCGAAAACAAAGTTCTCCGTGTGGTGAAAGAACACGAATCCCAGAAGCTGGCGCTGCCATGTACTCAGAAATACGCTTCCCATGGCCAGAAACACCATGAGGATGGCAAGCCCAAAAGCTACCGTCTGGTTTAGAAGATAATTGCGGCTCTTGGCCACACCCCACGCCTGGTTCAATGCGACCTCAAGAGGTAGGAAAATTCCCGTGCAGGAAACCAGGATCATCAGCAGTGACAGGGCTTGCAGGTTGTGACGGGAGGATACGGTCGCGGCCTCCTTCAGCCAATAAGTCAGAAAGTCCTGGTTGCCCTGCCTCGCAGTGGTGGGCAGAAACTGTTCTACGATCTTGTTCACCACGTTCACCATCTCCTGCGAATGGAAGACGGAAAGCGCAATGGTATACAGCAGCACAACTAGTGGAATGAAAGAAATGATTGCATTGGCCGCAACGCTGAAGGCGTACGTATGCACCTCGGCGTCGAGCAGATAATCCACGAGCGCCACACCGCTCTTGCGCCACCGGAACCATTTCGAGACGCTCACCGGCTGGTCCGCTTCGAATCCGCCCGCAACCGGCAGGGGCTCAGCCTCGCAGGCACCGGAACTTGAATGACTCTCCACCTTAGTCTCCCTAAAAACAGGCTACAAAATCACAGCCGCCTCGACTGTGCGCCCCCTCACGGAACCAGGGATCGTGAATATCCAGCTCAAAAGTATGCTGATTTCATTTTTCCACAATTGAAGAATCGGCAGTGGTTACCTTGCGGTACGGAAGTAAATTTTCTCCTTGCATTTGAAACGACTTCCTGCCATAAAAGGAGCACGGTGCGCCGGGAGGCACACCGTCCGCAAGTTCAGGAAGGCCATAGCATTGGAAGTTTTGGTGTTTGGGAAGCACAACCCCAATTCAGAAGTAACCTCGAGCTGCCGCAGCGCGCTAAGTATTGACGCGTGGGCGGCTCGCGTCGTTTCTGGGTTGGAGTAGACCCAAGCCTCCGTATCCTGCGCAACGCCCAGACAGGAACGGAACGCGAAGGTTTTTTCCCCAATGTGCTCACCACAAAAAAGGAGAAGGTAGATGAAGGAGCAGGGTGTAGTGAAGTGGTTCAACGGTGCCAAGGGTTACGGGTTCATTCAACGGTCGAGCGGTGAGGATGTGTTCGTACACTTTTCCGCCATCCAGGAGAACGGCTACAAGACACTGAACGAGGGAGACTCTGTCGAGTTTGAGTGCCAGCAGGGACCCAAAGGACTGAGCGCAGCCAACGTCAGTCGCGTAATCGGTTAGAACACTTTTTTGCGGGCTTCGGTTTTGAAGGCACTTTTGAATTACTGATTGTCTTTGGTGGTTTTTCGTCCCTGGGGTCAATTCAAAATTCAGCTTGCTCACGGCAGATAAGGAAACGTCGCGTTTGCGAAGCCTTCCCTGGTCTGCTTAAGCGCACATCGTGCGGCGGCGCAGAGGTATTCGTGTGCGGTCGCGGGGAGATTCACGTCTCGAGAACGCGGTGATCAGGAACGCGATTGAGGTTATTCTTGAGGGGAGGGAGCTCTCGCTATGCTGGTTAGCGTTACGCCATTTTTCATTGTCGATGATCTCGCCGCCACCCTCGCCTTTTACCAGTCGAAGCTTGGCTTCAACGTACCGTACAAAGGCGGCGGCGATGGAGAGGTAGATGACTACTGGGCCTTCGTCGGCCGCGACAAGATCATGCTGATGTTCAAAACCATTGCGCGTGATGTGCATCCACAGCCCAAATTCCTCGCGGCACCCGTGGGCGCGCTGGGACGCCTATATCTACACCGACGATCCCGATGCCCTGTACGCGGAGTTCGCTGCGAAGGGCGTGGCGATGCATAGCGAATTGTCGAACACCAGCGACGGATTGAGAGCCTTCGAGATCAAGGACAATAACGGCTATGTCCTGTGTTTCGGACGACCGCTTGATCGAGAGTCTGAAGGATCTTAGCGAGTAACCGAATCAGATCAATTCAACCAGTCAACTTGTTCAACGCCCACCGTGCCGCACTGCGCAGGCCATCGTCGGTTGATTCAATCCACTCTTTGAGCCGTTGCAGGTAGCTTCGATCGCCGCTGTTGCCCATGGCGATGGCGATGTTGCGTCGCATTCCCAAGAAGCCCGCGCGTCGCACCGGCGATCCATTGAAAATGTGCTCGAAGCTGTTTCTCGTCAAGCGAGCCCAGCCACTCGAGCGCGGGATTTACCAGTTCAGCGCGCGGCTCCAACTCCGCATCCACTGCAATCGGCGCTTTGCGATTCCATGGGCACACATCCTGGCAAATGTCGCACCCAAACACCTGCCGTCCCATGCCCTCCATCAACTCCGCCGCAATCTCTCCCTTATGCTCGATGGTCAGATACGAGATGCATTTGGTCGCATCCATCTTGTACGGCGCAATCAGTGCACCCGTCGGACAAGCCTCAAGACACCGCGTGCATGTCCCGCAACGATCCGGCACGAGCAGCTCCGCTGTTTTCTCCTTTGGACCGAGATCCAGCGACGTCAGCAACACCGCAAGAAATCCAAACGACCCGAGCTTCGGATGAATGAGGCAGGTGTTTTTGCCCGTCCATCCCAGCCCCGCTGCCGTCGCCAGTGCGCGCTCGACAACTGGTCCCGTATCGACGTATGCCCGCGATTCAAATTCGCCGCATTGCTCACGCAGCTTTAAATCGAGAGTCTTCAGACGCTTCAGCAGTACCTTGTGATAATCGCTCGGCCTGCCGTTCGCCGTCCGCGTCCACGCGGCTGCTCCACGCATAGCGCGCAATCCACCCACTCCGTGGGTTTTGTGTCTCGATTGAAAGTGCCGCCTCGCAATGGTAATTCGCAAAACACATAATCGCGGATCGCGCCCACTTGAAATGGCGTGTTAACGCGGGCGCGCACTAGTTCCCCGGATTCATCTGCGCGCGAAAGATAACGCATACTTCCGGCATGGCTCGCGGCGATCCACTCTGTGAAACGGTTCGCATCGCGAGACTCTTCACTATGCGGTAGAGCTACTATCCCGGCATTGCTGAAGCCACAAGCCTTAGCCAGCTCTAATACGCGCGTCCCTGCCCAAACATGTCGCCCCTGAATCCAACTGTGCACCCGTTTCATCAAATATAGGGAACTTCTCTCACACCATGCGTAATGACATTCAGGATCAACCCAGCAGTAAAAATCACTGCGGGATCAGCAGACTGTTCGAATGTGAACGAGAAACAGGGATTTCGAACAGTTAGGGCGTCAGGGCAGCTAAAATGAAAGCTTGTATCTTGTTATTTGAAGTAATTTTGCTCAAACGATGCTTTGGCGGCTCAGATGCTAAGTAAGAAGATGAGAAGCCGACAACCCCGTTTCCTTCGGCTTTTCCTGCGGACGCCGCGGATAGGCGTTTCAAGGGAGGTTTTTATGACACGCAATTATCAAAACGTTATGGACAGAACGATCACCATCCAGGGCAATCTTCACGAACTGGTGCGCGGTGAGGAGCAACGCCTGGTGAATGAACTGACGCCCGTGGTCCGCGAGCAATCTGTCACGCTCGACATGCGCCATATCGAACGCATCGACGCCGCCGGCATCGCCGTGCTCATCTCTCTCTACGGAGAGGCGCGCTATGGCTGGGCACGAGTTCGCGATCGTCAATGCATCGCATCGCGTCTGCCGAGATTCTTGAACTGGTCGGCCTCGATCGCATTCTGATTTCGCAGAATGCACAGAAGACATTCCCCTGCCCTCAGGGCCAAAACTGCTACGAGATGCCGGCCGCGTAAACCAGCGCGGCCCATCTCGAAGTTGTTTCTGTGCTTCGTACGTGCAAATTAAAATCACTTCGATCCTCGCAAATCCACTCTTGCGCCCAATAGAGATGGATGCCCCCATCCTTGCTCCGTGACGATGGGAAACGTAGCATGCAGTGATTATTCCTTCCGAAGCGATCTCGCCAGCGCTCCACGATCTCATTTGCCTGAACTTTTTTGCGCATCTCTTAATGCGGTCGCCAGTCCGAATCCAAACACAAGGGCGGTATGCCCCTTTATGTTTTAACTCAAATACGTTCCCTCCGTTGCAACCGCGGTCTCCGAGCAATCGAAGTCTCCATCGCCATTGGTTGGCGAGTCCTGAACTGCAATGAGCGTCTAGATCATGTTCAACGAAACTTGGTGTACACTCATTTGGCAAAGCAGCCAAATTCAACAGGTACGCCCGTACGATCTCGGAATGCCATTTGTGGATTTCCGGGAATGTGTGCGAACTCGCTCAGAGGTGTTTTGAATACGATGCCACGTTCGCGTAGACATTCCTCTTTGCTCGTAATTTTCCTCCTGCTGAAGTCCGCACTCATCGCCACAGCGCAGCTGACCTCGACGCCACCCGGCTCTGGTAGCGTCTCGCGGATGTCAACAAGCGAAATTAACGCGGCCCCGAATCAATGGACCTGGATGGGCGGCTCAATACTTAAAGGTCAGCTGGGCTCATACGGGGTTTTGGGAACCGCTGATCCAGCGAATATTCCGCGCAGCCGCAGTGGCTTTTCCACCTGGACAGACAACAATGGGGACCTCTGGCTCTTTGGCGGTGAATCCTTTAACGACCTTTGGAAGTATTCGCCATCTAGCAACAAGTGGACGTGGGTCTCCGGCAGCAACCCCCAATCCAACAGTTCTCCGCGCGGCTTCTATGGAACGATCGGGACACCCGATCCGGACAATATACCCGGAGGGCGTTCCTCAGCCTTATCGTGGATAGACAAAACCGGCAATCTCTGGATGTTTGGAGGATCCGGAATTGATGCGATGGGCGGGGATTCAAGCGCCAGCTTGAATGATCTATGGAAATTCACTCCGGCCACAGGATTATGGACTTGGATAAGTGGCAGCAATATCCATGACTGCTCTTCAGGATCTTGCGGTGTCGTTGGGAGCTACGGTACACAGGGAGTGCCTGCACCAACGAACGTTCCGGGAGGCCGATATGACGGTCACGCTTGGATCGATAGCACGGGAAACCTCTGGCTGTTTGGTGGCGCCGGATTGAACGATAAACCCGATCCACTATTCGGAGCTGGTTGGCTCAGTGATGTCTGGATGTTCAACCCTTCCACAAATCAATGGACGTGGATGAGTGGATCCAAAACCTTGGATCTTTTTCCGGTCTACGGAACAAAAGGAGTTCCCGCAACGGGAAATACACCAGGAATTCAGCAAGTCGCTTCGGCGTCGTGGGTCGACAAGAACGGACACTTCTGGCTTTTCGGCGGCGTCTCAGATGAGCTGTGGGAGTATTTTCCTGAAACAGGTCAATGGGAATGGGTAAACGGTGGAAAAGGTAACGGCCCTTGTAATGGCTGCAACTATTATGCCGTTTATGGAACCCTCGGCGCTCCTGCGCCGGGAAACACGCCAGGAGGACGTGACTACCCGGTAGCGTGGACTGACCAAAATGGGGATTTCTGGATATTTGGAGGACAACAATCTAGCCCCACTGCGTTAGGCTTCTCAAACGAGCTCTGGGAGTACTTTCCCGCAATCAATCAATGGGCATGGATGGGCGGAATCAACCAGATCCCAGTTTCCCCCACGAACGACGGAGCACAGCCCGGCGTCTTCGGGGCGCTGGGTGTACCCAACCTGGGAAATGTCCCAGGCGGTCGCGACCACGCCGGCGGTTGGACAGATGGTCAGGGGAATCTATGGCTGTTCGGAGGAGAAGGACCTGATGCAACTGGTGCCTATGGTGTTCTTGAGGATTTCTGGATGTATCAGCCTTCCAGCGCGCCTCTGCCGCTCTGCCCTGCGCCAGCGTTAAGTTCACCGGCGGGAACCTACGGCACAATTCAGACAATCACCTTTAGCGACACTGCAAACGGAACCACGTTCTACTACACCACCGACGGTACCGCTCCGACGACCAATTCAAAAGTATTCACTTCTCCTATAACCGTCTCCAAGAACCAGACGGTAGCGGCAATTGCGACAGCAAGCGGCTGCCTCCCCAGCGACGTATCCAGTGCCAGCTACACAATCACAAGCGCGAACAACCCGGCGCCTGTCACATCGAGCATGCCGCAGGCATTCGCCAATGCCCCTGGCGGAACCATCACGGTGCTCTTGAATGGGTCGGGATTTGGAGTCAGTTCCACTGCGTACTGGAGCAGCACCGCGCTTGTAACCGAGGCACTGAGCGCCACCCAACTCGCTATCACAATACCCTCTACTCTCGATCAGAACCCCGGCGCATTCCCGATTACCGTACAGAATCCGGCTCCTGGCGGAGGCACTTCCAATCCATTTATGTTCGAGCTTGATTCCGAGGTCGGGTACTGGGAGTCTCCTCCTGTCTTCAGTCCGTCTTCCTCTTCCATAGCTGCTGGCTCGACCGCGACTTTCCCGGTGACGCTCCCCTCGGTTGCAACGAATGTTTCCGCTGCCTGTCTCAATCTGCCCTCGGGCGCATCCTGCAGCTATTCAGCGTCCGCAAAGGCGCTCACGATCTCAACAGCAGGAACGACACCAGCAGGAACGTATCAGATTACCGCCGTCTTCACAGAAACCGTCCCGGCGCTCGGAGGCGCTTACATTCCGTTTCCATTTCTTTTCGTTCCGGTTCTGTTTTCGAGAAGAAAAAAGAACCTCGGCGTAGTTTTGCTTGGAATACTGCTTGCTATGACCATGACCACACTCGTCACTGGTTGCGGAGGTGGTGGCGGCTCATCTTCCACAAATCCTCCACCCGCACAGACTCACCAGGTAACGAGTTCGGGTGTCGTCACTCTCACTATCCATTGATACTTCTGAGTTGGGCATGGACGACTTACGTTCAATGCCTCTCCTGTCTTAAAGTCGAGACATCGGCGCACAAGCGTGTGAAGACGGTCGGACTCTCATCCCGTAATGCGGTCTGAGGTGCGCAATCTGAACCGTAGCGACCTTGAGAAGAAACATGCCGAAGAGCTCTGAATCCCGCATCCCCTTTCGCCACGCGCGTCTATCGACATCCTGTAAAAAAATTGCGGCAAAAATCCACGTAAGTCCATGCGCATGTTGAGGGTCTGTGATCACTGGCACAGGCAAGTGTATACTTGCCGCGCTATTTGTACTTGCGACTAAGGAATAGCCGTAAGGCACAGTCCTGTGCCGGATGACCGCTCGCTCTTGGTTTCCCAAACGCTTCAAAAGCAACTGAGCCAAGCTCGCGTTCTGCCCTCCAGCATTCCACCCAACGACGAAGAAAAGTCGGTGGGAACCCAGGATTCCACTTCGCGACGAAGGCTTGTCGCAGGGGAAACCCGGGACGGGTGTCGCCGCCGCGGATATTCACGGTGCAAATCTATATCGGAGGCTTTATTCCATGACGCAGGGCGTAGTGGATCAGCAGCTTGCCGGACCGGCAGGCTCGACTTCAACGACAACCCAATATGTGTTCTTCTTCGGTGACGGCAAAGCGGACGGCAACGGCCGCATGAAGGACGTTCTCGGCGGCAAAGGCGCAGGCCTCGCCGAAATGACCAACGCCGGATTGCCCGTTCCTCCCGGATTCACAATTCAGACTGAAGCCTGCCGCGAGTACATGCGCGGCATCCGTCAGCCCCCAGATCGACGTCGAGATGCATGACGCCCTCGCGCGGCTGGAAAAGCTGCAGGGCCAGAAGCTCGGCACCGGCGAAAATCCACTGCTCGTCTCCGTCCGCTCCGGCGCAAAGTTTTCTATGCCCGGCATGATGGACACGATTCTCAACCTCGGCCTCAATGACAAGGCCGTCGAAGCGCTTGCCAAGCGCAGCGGCAATCCGCGCTTTGCATACGACTCCTATCGCCGCCTCATCCAGATGTTCGGCGACGTCGTGCTCGATGTTCCCAAGAAGAAGTTCGAGCACATCTTCGACGCCATCAAAGAGCGCGAGAAGGTCAAGTTCGATTACGAGCTCCAACCCAAGGCGCTGCAAGGACATCATCGCCGGAGTACAAGAAGCTGGTCCGTAAGGAGACCGGCAAGGACTTCCCGCAGGAGCCCGCTCGACCAGCTCGTGCAGGCGCGCGACGCCGTTTTCCGGAGCTGGCAGAACGAGCGCGCCAAGACCTATCGCCGCATCAACCACATCGACGACTGGCTGGGCACAGCGGTCAACGTGCAGGCCATGGTCTTCGGCAACCTCGGCGAGAACTCCGGCACAGGCGTCGGCTTCACGCGCAATCCCGCCACCGGCGAGAAGGTCTTCTTCGGCGAGTATCTGATGAACGCGCAGGGCGAAGACGTCGTCTCCGGCGTCCGCACCCCGCTCTCGATCAGCGAACTCGAGCGCGCCATGCCCAAGGTCTACGACCATCTCAAGGCCATCACCTGGAAGATGGAAAAGCATTATCGCGACATGCAGGATTTCGAGTTCACCATCCAGGATGGCAAGCTCTATATGCTGCAGACCCGCAACGGCAAGCGCACCGGCCTCGCCGCTGTTCGCGTCGCCATCGACATGGTTCGCGAAGGACTCATCACGCAGGAAGAAGCCATCTTCCGCGTCGAGCCGAACCAGTTGTATGACTTCCTGGTTCCGCGCCTCGTAGAAAAAGGCGAGAAGATTGAAGTGCTCGCCACCGGCCTGCCGGCATCGCCCGGCGCGGCTGTCGGCCAGATCGTCTTCACCGCCGAAGATGCCGTGAAGTATCACCAGAACGGCGCCTATCGGACCATCATCCTGGTTCGCGGCGAAACCACTCCTGAAGACATCGCAGGCATGGAAGTCGCAGCCGGCATTCTCACCTCGCGCGGCGGCATGACTTCACACGCTGCTGTGGTCACGCGCGGCATGGGCAAGTGCTGCGTGGCCGGCGCTGGCGATTGCGTCGTCGACGAAAACGCCAAGGAACTGCGCGTCAAGGGCCACACCTACAAGCAGGGCGATTGGATTTCGCTGGACGGCACCACCGGCCGCGTAATCGCAGGACAGCTCAAGACGCTGCCCGCGCAGCCCGACGATCCGGACCTCGTGAAGTTCATGAGCTGGGTCGACCCGCTTCGCACGACTCAAGATCCGCGCCAACGCCGACATTCCGCGCGATGCCAAGCAGGCACGCCTGTTCGGCGCCGAGGGCATCGGCCTCTGCCGCACCGAGCACATGTTCTTTGCAGAAGATCGCATTCAGCACATGCGCACCATGATTCTGGCCAACAACGAGAAGGACCGCCGCGACGCGCTCAAGAAGCTGTTGCCGATGCAGCGCGCCGACTTCGTTGGTCTCTTCAAGGCCATGGAATCGCTGCCCGGTCACCATCCGCCTGCTCGATCCGCCGCTGCACGAGTTCCTGCCCAAGCGGGAAGAACTGCTCGTCGAAATCCAGCACCTCGAAGACACCAAGCCGCGTTCGCCCAAGCTGAAGGAACTCCGTCCGCTGCTGGCGCGCGTGGAAGAACTGCACGAGATGAATCCGATGCTCGGACTGCGTGGCTGCCGCCTCGGCATCACGTTCCCCGAGATCACCGAGATGCAGGCGCGCGCGATTCTCGAAGCCGCGGTTGCCGTCAAGATCAAGGGTGGCGATCCGCACGTCGAGATCATGATTCCGCTCATCGGCTCCATTGAAGAGATGCGTCATCAGGCCGCCATCGTGCGCCGCGTTGCCGCAGACGTCTTCAAGGAGAAGGGCGAGACCGTCGACTACATGGTGGGGACCATGATCGAGCTGCCGCGTGCTGCCTTGACTGCCGACCAGATCGCCGAAGAAGCCGAGTTCTTCAGCTTCGGAACCAACGATCTGACGCAGACCACCTACGGCATCTCGCGCGACGACATCAACAACTTCCTGCCTGCGTACCTCAAGGCCGGCATCTTCAAGCACGATCCGTTCGCCACCCTCGATCAGGCTGGCGTCGGCTCGCTGGTGAAGATGGCCACGGCCAAGGGACGCAACACGCGGAACAACCTCAAAGTCGGTATCTGCGGCGAGCACGGCGGCGATCCTGAGTCCGTCAAGTTCTGCCATAAGATCGGCCTCAACTACGTTTCCTGCTCACCCTTCCGCCTGCTCACGGCACGCCTCGCGGCAGCCCAGGCAGCAGTAGAAGAGGCAACCGGAACCTCCCACACCAACAAATAGAACGCAATCGGCCAGTGACAAAAGGGCGTCCGCTTCGGCAGGCGCCCTTTATTTTGTCCTCTAACCCAATCTCTCTTAACTACGAGGTGTCATCCTGCGAGAACGGGACCCCAAACGCAGTTTTCTCGGGGTCCCCAAAAAGCGATTTGTGCTTTTTGGGGCGGAGTTTGGGGGTGGTGAGCGAAGGATCTGCTTTTCGTTACCTCAATCATCTAGGCCCGCCCTTCTTCTTTTCCGCAACATTCCGGCCAGATCCCCATCGAAACTGCATCCAAAGAAAATGATGGCTAGAAAACGCCGTCCCTCATTCCCTTCTCGGCCTTGATCGAACTCAGCCTTGAACAGCGCGCCGTGAGGCATTCCAGAAGATTAAAGGCACAACCTCATGCTGATTCGCATAGGCTACGACATTCAATTTGATATCCCTGCCCCCGTTCCCATGGTGGCGCTCCTCCACGTTCATCCGTCACGCGATAAAGACCTTATCGACTCGGACACTCTCGGCATCGAACCCCGCGTCGACGCGACAGAATACATTGACTGTTATGGCAACCGCTGCACACGTTTCGTCGCGCAGCCCGGCACTCTCCGCCTCCATAACTCCGCGCTCATTCAAGATTCCGGCCGTCCCGACGAAGTAAATTTCGAAGCGTGTGAAGTGCCCGTCGGCGACGTGCCCACTGAGTTTCTGGGCTACCTGCTCAACAGCCGTTACTGCGAAGTCGACCGCTTCACCAACATCGCCTACGAACTCTTCGGCCACATCAAGCCAGGCTGGTCCCGCGTACAGGCCATCTGCGACTGGGTGCACAGCAAGGTCACATTCAGCTACGCGCACGCCCGCCCCACCAAGTCAGCACTCGACGTTTACACTGAGCGCATCGGCGTCTGCCGCGACTTTCAGCATCTGGCCATTACCTTTTGCCGCGCCATGAATATTCCCGCCCGCTATGCCACCGGCTATCTCGGCGACATCGGCGTTCCCTACGGCGTACCCATGGATTTCAGCGCATGGTTTGAGGTCTATCTGGAGAAACGCTGGTGGACGTTTGACGCCCGCCACAACGCGCCCCGCATCGGTCGCGTTCTCATGGCCGTAGGCCGCGACGCATCTGACGTGGCCATCACCACTTCCTTCGGCACTGCCGCTCTCCGCGTCTTCACCGTAGTCACCGACAAAGTGACCGAGGCCGCGTTGGACACGCCAATACTCACCGAACCGGCCATGGAGCCAACCGCAAGCTAGTGGCGTTCCAAAATTTCAAGATAACAATTGAGGCGTCATTCTGAGCGAACGGGGCCCCGAACGTTTCAGGGGCCCCAGAGAGCTTTGCTCTTTGGGGTAGGTTCGGAGGTGGGGAGCGAAGAATCTGCTTTTTGCGAATCTCGCATCATGTCGACAACTTCTGGGACAGCGCGCCAGAAGCCGATCAAAATCGAGTTCCGCGACCCCTCTGATCAAACTCTACTTCGACTCCTCACCACCCGGCGCGTAGTAGCCCTCCCGCGTCGCCACCGTCAAGTCCCCTTTGTTGGCCTTCAAAAGGACCTTGTGGAATCCCCCATCGTTATCAACCTTGTCCGGCGTGTAAGTCAGCAGGTACTGGCTGCGCAGTTCTTCGCCAATCAGCTTGTAGATGGCGTCCAAGTCATCCTTCTTCTTGGCCTCGTAAGCATGACCGCCGGTGCGCTCGGCGATCTGCGCCATGATCTTCTTTCCATCAACCGCCGGCTTCTCTCCGCCGCCCCCGTGATGGCCACCGCCGCCGCCCGGATAACCGCCTCCTCCGCCCGGGTACCCTCCACCGCCTCCGGGATAACCCACTCCTCCGTGGTGGCCGCCAGGATTGCCAAAGCTCGGATTCCGCTCTTCCTCCCCCTTGAAGTAGATCGTGTAGACCACCACGTTGGCGCGATCCGCTGCGTCCACGGCATCGTTCATGGTGTCCTTGCTGCCGCGATCCACTCCGTCTGAAAACACCACCAGCGCCTTGCGTCCATCCTTGTGTTTCATTAGCTCATCCGACGCCAAAAAGATGGCATCGTAAAGCTGCGTCCCGCCGCGGCCTCCTCTGGATTGCCGCTCGCGGTCGTCGCCTGTAGTCTCCGGCCCCTGCGAGTCGTCCCGCGTCTGCCGCGACGCCCCCATGTCGTCCAGTTCATGATGCAATTTGTCACGCGACGTGGTGAAATCCTGCAGCAGTTCTACCTGCCGGTCAAAATGCAGCAGAAACGCCTCGTCGGGATCCTTGGCGCGCGGTTCGACCGGGAGCATCGCATCGACAAACATCCCTCCAGCCTTCCGCTCGTTCTCCAGCGCCCCGGAAACGCTCCGGCTGGTATCCACCAGCAGCCCGATCTTGTAGGGCAGGTTGGTCTGGTGCGCAAAGCTCTTGATCGTCTGCGGCCGCCCGTCCTCGGTGAGCGTGAAATCGCTCTTATCCAGGGTGGTCACAAAGGCGCCCTTCTTGTCGCGCACCGTCACAGGCAGCAGCACTTCGCGTGCCTGTACCTTCAGCGTGGCCACAGGCTTGTCGTCCGAAGGGGGTTGGGCAGGCCGAGCGTTCGAGGCCTGCTGGGCGGGCATCGCAACCGACAGAAAAGCCAGCGCGGGAACGGTGACTTGCGTAAAGAGTTGATTTCGCATGTTGATTCGCTTCATCGGGATTCAAGCATACTTTCAATGAGTTAGACGCCGCAACCCGCCAAGTGTTGACTGCCAGGCTTTATGAACGGGAATCCAGAGGAGGAGGGCAAACCACCAGAGCCATCCAACAAATGCAATCAGTGCTGGCAATTTTGCCAAACGGTCGACGACAGGAATGATCGCGATGCACGCCGAATGAAGTTAGAGGCAGTGATGAGGGCGCCCGGCTCACCCAAACATCGATTGACTGTCGAACGGGAAAGCCGCCGATCAGGAACCATTGAATTGCAATCATGAGGCATTGCCAGCAAGCCTAATCGCGTCCGCCCTTCCACCACAACCGTCAGCCGATTGCTCCCGGCAGTTGCGACCTACTGACCCGACCCAAAGTGCGGAACATCATCGTTCATCGAGAACACATCCTTGAAATCGCTCTCGAACGGAAACACGTGAATCATCCACGTGAACATCACCGGATAAAATGTCCCGCCTTCCGCCTTGCACGCTTCCGCGGTAGTGATCGATCCGAACATGCCAAACTTTGGATGCTTGCCGAAATACTCCTTCACCTTGTCCGCCGGCGCAGCGCAGAATTTCACATGCTTGTGCCACCGCACCACGCTCAACGGAATGCGCGCGTTCAGTTCATCCTCGCTGGCCGTCGGTGGAACCGTGAACATCACGCCTTCCAGCTTGTAGCGCTGCGTCGGGCGTTTGAAAGTACAGCAGCGACGACGGCCGGGTCGGATCGAAATGCTTTTCCGCCTCCAGCAGATTCGCCTGCTTGTTGAAATGAAATTGCGGCTCATCCACCTTAGGATTCGCGATGACGTATCCATCTGCAAGCGCCTTGTGATAATCACGGTAGCGCTCGATCGCCGCTCGTACTTGCGCCACCACTGCCCGCGCCTTCTCCTCATCGCCAGGCTGCTTCGGCCGCAACGGCGTGACGTACATATGCCCAGCCATCGCCGCCATGCTCGGGCCCATGTCCTTCATATCGCCGCTCATGTCCATGCCGGCCATGTTGTCTTTCGAAGAATCCTGCTGCTGCGCGATAATCGGCGTCACCGTCAACATCATGATGAAGAGCGCAGTCAACGCCAACTCACAATTGCGAAGCGCGCTATATCGTTTTCGATTGCGAGGCGGCAGAGCATGCAATCCGCGGAATCTCATGCCCGCATTCTAGTCACGCCGCAGCGCATGGAAACGCAACATGTTCCCGGCCGGACAATACGCCGAACCAACAGGTTTGAGCAGGTTTAAGAGGAATTTGGTAGCGCTAACGGGAATCGAACCCGTGTTTTAAGATTGAGAATCTCACGTCCTAACCCCTAGACGATAGCGCCTTTTGAATCAAATACTTACGGTTACTTTCCGACTGAGATAACGGACATTAACCTGGTAACCCCAAAACATGTTCAGAATACACTATTTTCACGCCCTCGACTTGGGCGTGAAAGGCAATTCTTGCTTGCATATACGAACCGAGGGAGGGAGACCTGCCGGCAATCGCCTGGCACGCGATTGAGACCACGAACCCGAACTATCTTGGAAACAGATCAAATGAGAATTGTGACTTCACTTCACATATCCAAACGGAACTCTCCGCGATCAACTTCCGCAGCCTCATAAACCCTTCGGAGCATTGCTGCGAGCGAATGGCCAACGTTACGGATAGGAGTGGCACAGTAAGCGCATTGCGCCTCTGACGTTTCCATCCGAACCTCTTGCTTGAACTTGACTGAAAAAGTTCGCAGGCATTCTGCGCAGGTGAATTTGATCGAGAGTTCTCCGCCGGATTCGTTTCTGAAGACCGGCGCCTGCAACGGCGCGACCTCATGCGCAGGAGGATTTTCACGAGCGGCAGTTGCGCTAATCAAATCGGCGATGATTTGTTCAAGTTCCGTGAACCGGCATATTCCCTTCGGAAAGACAGCATCGGCAATCAAGCCACTAGATGAGCAATCATTGAAATCGTATGCACCGCTCATCGCAATCAAAGGAATATGCGGAAAGCGAACGCGCACAATTTTAAGGAGCTCGAATCCCGACATACGCGGCATGTTCAGATCGGAAAGGATGATGTCCGGGAGAGTGCTCCTCAACTGCGCGAGCGCGTCGTATCCGTCGACTGCGGTCGATACATCATAACCTTCCTTCTTCAGGATTAGACCCACGGTGTAGCGCAATACCGGTTCGTCGTCTACAACAAGAATTCTGTGTCTATGCAAGTCGTTCATCGTTCACCTGTGTTGTAGTTCCCGAGATCGAATCTTTTCGGCATCAGCCTCACTACTTCGAAAATCTCCTCCAGCGTCGCGCCGACTTTGAGTTATATGTCGAAACATGCCATCCTTCTCGGAATTGCGGAGGATGATCTGTGCCAAGTCTGTGAGCACACGCGATATTGTTGATGCTATTCACAGGCCGCTTCACGTCAACTGGGAGATTTCCTAAGTGAACCAATATGGGAGAGTACCGGCGAAGAAGATAACATGGCTCGAAGTTATATAACTCGTCATAACCCTCCTCACCACATCTGAAATCAGGTGGCTGCATGCCTGACCGAACCAGAAAGCCTGCACATTTGTGCCTGGATCGCCGGCGTCCATCCATGTAATTCGATGTCAACATACCTATAGCTTTGCTGCGCACACCTAGCAGGCTTGCGGAAAAACTCGTCGCTTTGAAAGGGCACGGCTCGGGCACCCTCTGGGTCGCGTGCCGTAAGCGGCACAATATCATCGTCGGCTTTAGCCGCTGCGGGAGGTTCTTTGAGCGATTCGCCAGTTCCTCACCGTTTTTCCGCAGCCTCCTAGGTATTTGACTAGTTGTGTTCGTCCGCTTTCTGGGCTAGAAGTGGCAGGTCGATCTCGGGACATTCAATTAGACGCAATCGCCACGATTCGGAACGACTAAGGAGGGCGTATGCAAGCGTCCCTTTTACGAACCCTAAAGATTTCCGCCGAATTTGCGTTGCTGTATCAAGGACAATCGCTATGGGCTCAGAAGGCAACCTCACGACGGCAGGCCAAACGGGGACAGAGAAGCAGTCTTCTGGGAGAACAGCACGTCCTGCAGCCTACCTCGATAGCAAGGGTGTGCATCGGGCCATTCGGAAGAATCACTCCGTGGCGAACTCGGTACTTCTTCGAAAGCATGGACCTGGTGAAGGCTATGGCAGCGCAGGCTTCCGATCTAAAACCCAAACCTTACTGCTAACTGTCCAACTCGAGAGCTGACAGCCGTGCTGCTGATAACGCCGAATGTCGGTGAAGTGAAGTTAGAATCGGGGTTGCCAAACTGCGGGTGATTCAATGCGTTGAAGAACTCAGCCCGAAATTGTAGACTTCCGTCCCCAATGGCTACCGTCTTTGATAATGCGAAATCCAGGTTCGCTTGTCCGGGACCATCTACAATTCCGGTCGCACTGTTCCCAAAACCGGTTCCAATGCCATCAGACCCGATAATTTGCGGCGTGGTAAAACAGTTGGCATTGAAATAACCACCCAATCTAGACTCCATAGATCCATTCTTGACCATTTGCTTTTTGGAACAGGTGCCGCTCAATTGCGCGCGATCTTCGTTAATCCCAAAAACGTTGTTGGTATTGGTGTCAGCAATAGTGAGAGCGCTGCCGGATTGAATTGTAACTATTGCAGCAACGGCCCACCCTCCCAGAACCATCCGTTCGTATCCTTCTGTCGGGTTCGGGAGATTCCACGTTTCGCTGAAAACGAATCGATGAGTGCGGTCAAAGCTGGCTCTCCCCCATCGCTGACGGGGAGAGTTTTGATCTCCCAGCGTCAAGGAATTTCCAGACGAAGTTGAGTTAATGTCGGCGCCATCAGAGTCCAACACCTTGGAGAAGGTGTAGGAAGCGAGGAATTGGATCCCATGGTTCAACTGTTTCGTCAGACTTGCCTCAAACCCGTTGTATGAGGAGATGCCTTCGGTTTCCATTTCTTGAAGTGAGTCTGGAGGTACGCCGAGTATAGGGACTCGCAGTGAAATGTTTGCAAAGGTATTTGTGGTCGCTCCCCTAACTGGCTGGTTCGTAGAAGCCGACAGAGCTTGGTTCAGGGATCGTTGACGCACTAGATGTGCGCCGTGAGTGCCAACGTACCCAATTTCCAAGAGCCAACCCACTCGTAGCTCATCCTGAATATTCAACGAATACTGCTCAATCAAGGCGGGCCTAAAGCCCGGAGCAACGGAATAAATAGTGGTGGCAGACGTGGGAGAGTACACGGGGAAGAAAGGAAATGACTCCGGAGTGGGAAACGGCTGCTCGAAAGGCGCTCGCAATGTCGCATTAGCGTTCGCTTCCCCTGTATTTATACGAAACACCGAAAATGGAGCTCCGAACACATTTTGATAAAAGGCTTGGCCGGTGGGTCGAGAGTAATACATTCCATACCCCCCTCTAAGTGCTATTTGGCTTGTGTTGGGAAAGAACTGCCATGCAAATCCAAGTCGCGGAGCGATTGTGTCTTGTCCGTCGCCATAAGTTCCGAAGGCATTACTCGCACGCAAAACACCAGGAGGGAGAACACCTGAAAAGTTGGAAGCCACTATGTAACCGGCCATGCTTCCAACTGGCGGAGGGTTAGGATCAGCTTTGCCGAAGTCGAAACTCGCGCTTCTACCCAGTTTGTCTGCAAATTGACCGAGGTGCTCATAGCGAAGGCCAATGTTCACGGTGAGTGACTTAGCAATTCTGAAATTGTCCTGTACAAAGGCAGCTCCTTCCCAAACTCCATATTCCCGCTGCGTGAGGCCGAAGTCATCGGCGGAGGCGAACACATTGCTGAAATCTGTACCGTTATTCCCCGCGCTGAGACCAAGCAGAAAATCCGGCCAGCTTAGAAACCGCAGGAACGAACCAAGGCCAACTAGATTGACATCGTCCAGCAGACGAGTAACCGATCCGCCCAATCGCACCGCGTGGTTCCCGTGAACAAAGCTAAGGTCATCATTGAATTCAAAGCTGTTTTGGGCGATCGTTCGCGGGAACCCGGAGGCCATGCTTACAGAACCGACAATACTCAAGCTCGGGAGCTCGTTGTTGTAACTCATAACTCCCTCGGCAACGCCCACATCTGACCAACTAAATGGGGTCTCAGCCTTTGTACTTGTTCTGGTCCTGACATACCCAAGTCGAGCTTGGTTGAGCCACTTATTCGTAAAGGTATAAGTGTGGGCGCCCGAGAACACAATAAAGGCAGAATCGCTGGGACTCGGAAACCCAGGGATGTTGCCGGCCGGATTGAGACCATTACCTGGAAAAGTGACGGTTTCGCCATCATTCGCGAGAAAAAGATGGATAGCGACCTTACTCTTCGGCTGAACAAGATACTCAACATTCGCCGAGAACTGGTCGTCGCTAAAATTGCACGGGGCCGAGAGGACCGAAAATCCTTGTTGCACAAGAGGCTTCATCGGGTCGACCGTCTCCGGCGTTGGGATCAGGAAAGATCCGTCAGGAAGTTTGAAATTCAAGAGGGATAGAGCCACTGGATTGATGTTCGAGCCATCTGATCGTATCGCTGTTCCTCCGTGCATGCCGGTCATCCCGGCGAACAGTTGTCCCAGACCAGCGGGAGTGCGGTCACTCGTTAGCGGCGGCTCGATAAGACTCGCCGTGCAGGCGGTTCTGGATTGACCGGCAGCGACACCGTTCATCTGGCGTGTTCCCTGGTAGGAACCAAAGAAGAACATTTTCTCCTTTCTTATCGGCCCACTAATCGCGAATCCGGACTGCGTTTGGCTGAGAACGGGGCGTCGTTGGCCCGTTCGGTTCAGAAAGAAATCGTTGGCGTTGAGAAACTCATTGCGTAGGAACTCGAAAGCGGCCCCATGGAAACTTTGGCCGCCGGCTTTGGTAATCAAACTGACATTCGCGCCTCCATAGCGCCCATACGCCGCGTCATAGAGTCCTGTCTGGACCTTGAACTCCTGTATGCTGTCGGGATTTGGGATCGGAATTCCACCACTGCCCGCCGCGCTCCCTTGTACGTCACTTACGCTAATTCCGTCCAACTGGAAATTGTTGTCATATGAGCGCGCACCGTGCACGAAAATTCCATCGTTGGACGCGGCAATTTGCGACAGAGCGGTTCCGCCTAGACCAAGTTCCCCGGCGTTGTAAACTCCGGCGGATACACCGGGCGAGAGACTTGCGAGTTGGGCAAAGTTCCGCGTGACTAGCGGCAAGCCACTAACTGCGGTGTCGTTCACCACTCTCCCCAACGTCGAAGAGTCTAACTGGACCATCGACGGGCCCGATGACACCTGTACGCGCTCAAGACGCGTCGCAACACCAAGATGCAGGTCGAGCCGTAATGTCTCGGTTATAGAGATGTTGATCTCGGGCAGGCTCACTTGTTCGAAGTCAGGCTTGCTCGCATGAAGCGCATACTTGCCAGGCGGCATCAGCAGAAATACAAATCTCCCGTTTGTGTCCGACGTCGCCGACTTGCTTGCACCGCCTCCTTCTGCAGTGAGGTCAACAACCACACCGGAGAGCAGCGCTCCAGAGGAATCAGTTGTGACGCCATCCACGGCGCCCGTTGACGCAGTCTGACCGATGGCGTGCCCCAAAAAGACCATCCCAATGGCACAGACGGAGAACCACGCCGACCATGTAGAAGGTCGAAGTGAATGCGATGATTGCAAGCCAATTAGCACCGAAAACCCTTCTGAGGAGAAGATCATATCCGGTCCAGTCGAATAAATGACGAGGCTATCTCGATGCAACTAATTAGCACCCGGCATGGCCGAAACATGTTAGGCTGTGGTGCGCGTTCTGACAAACCGATTTCGCTTTACAGTCATCTTTTTCAAAGCAAGCCAACTACTCAACTGTAAGTCTTGACAGTTTCGGGTCGCGTCAGTCCATCGGGGGTTCGTTGAACGATGGTTGGGTGTTCACCATCTTGCCTGTCAGTTCTGACAGATGTTGGACTACTTGTTTTGAGGGAGACTACTCCCGGATGTCTTCCAACTTGAGAAGCCGATCTCCCGGGCATCAGCCCGCTCCATTCGCCAGCGTGATTGCAGGCTTCTCTCGTTCCTTGGCTGGGCTTTCAACCCCAAGAAGCCTTTTGTTTGGCTGGCAGAGAGCGCAACCGCCTCCTCAGAGAAGACCTGGGCCTTGGGCTTCGAGGAAGCTCATATTGCTGCTGGGAATCTTATTTCTCTTCCCCATCTTTGCCTCAACCCAAATTAGGGAAGTCCGGCGCGTGCTTATTTTCAACGAGCTGGGGTTATGGTCACCTGGCGTTGCTGCCATCAACAGAGAGATTTTTTCTGCGTTAGAGAAGTCACCCTACCAGGTCGAGATCTACACCGAGGATTTGGACTCAAGCCTTTTCCCAGATGAAGCCACCCAGCGCGAGTTTCTTCAGTGGTATCTCCATAAATATCGAGATCGTAAGCCCGATTTGATCATTGCCGTTGGGCCATCCCCCATCAAACTCATGTCCGAATCTCACGAGTTGCTTTCTCCAGGCACGCCTATTGTTTTCTGGGGAAGTACGGAAGAGTTTGCACAGCCGCCAAAGCTTGACTCTCACTTTACCGGCGGTTGGGGAATAGCACAGCCGGACCGGACCTTGGAAGCAGCGCTTCGACTAGCACCCGATACCAAACACGTAGTTGTAGTCGGTGGCGTGGCGCCATATGACCGCTATCTCGAAGGTCTGGTTAAACAAAGGTTTCAGAGATACGGATCGAAGCTGGACTTCACCTATCTTACTGATCTGGCAATGCCCGAACTCCTCGAACGATTGAAGCACTTGCCGACCAATACGATCGTCTACCACACCTCGATCATGCAGGACGCCGCAGGGAAGCACTTTATCGATGCACTTCAATCTGTTCCTTTGGTGACCAGTTCGGCAAACGCGCCAGTCTTTTGTGTGGATGATGTGGATGTCGGCACGGGGGCGGTTGGGGGGGACGTATTCAGCTTCTCGCTCGCAGGCCAGGTGGTTGGCAGGATGGCTGTAAGGATCCTCAACGGGGAGAAGCCGCAGGATATCCCGATCATTCGAGGCTCCGACATCTACATGTTTGATTGGCGAGCCCTCAAGCGATGGGGCCTCAAAGAGAGCGAGATTCCACCTGGCAGCATTATCCTCAACCGGCAGCCGACGGCCTGGGAGCTTTACAAGTGGTCCATCGTTGGCGGCATTGTCCTGATTCTTTTGGAGACGCTGCTGATTGGCGCCATGCTCTGGCAACGCATCAGAAGACGAGAAGCAGAAAATGAATTGGGAATCACTAACGACCGGCTCCGTCTCGCGGTGGAGGCCGGGAAATGTGTCGGATGGGACTGGGACAAGAACACTGGACGCAGCCATTGTTTCGGCGATTTGCAGACAGTGTTAGGAATCGAATCGGATAACTATACCGGCCAGGTCGAAGACTTTCGACGCTTGATATACCCGGAGGATCTGGAGCTTGTCGAGCAGGCCGTTATGGACGCCAAACGAGATCGGAAACCGTACGATGCAGAATTTCGTGTCGTTCACACCGACGGAGCCGTGCACTGGCTCGCTGCCAGGGGGACAGTCGATTGCGTAGGTAATGGCAATCTTCGAATGTTGGGCATGGCTGCTGACGTCACCGCCCGCAAGGAAGCTGAAGAAGCGCACCGACAGAAAGAAGCTGAACTTCAGAAAACCGAGAAGCTGGCCAAAGTTGGTGCCTGGCGATGGGACCCGGAGACAGATACTGTCACTTGGTCTGAGGAACTCTATCGCATTGCCGGTCTCGATCCTGCTCAGCCTCCGCCCGGCTACATGGAACATCAAAAGCTATATACGACCGAAAGTTGGGCCCTGCTGAGTCGTGCTGTAGAGGAATCGTTGCGAACCGGAACCCGATACAAACTCGATCTTGAGATGACTCGCCCCCACGGCACTACGCGATGGGTGACCGCGCGAGGTGAGGCAATACGAGATGACAACGGTCGAATCGTGCAGCTACATGGCACGATCCAGGACATCACTGACCGCAAGAAGGCAGAACACAAATTGCATGAGAGCGAGGAGCGCTTCCGCCTTGTTGCAAACACCGCACCCGTAATGATCTGGATGTCGGACGTAGGCCTGCGTTTCAACTACTTCAATCAGCCTTGGCTCGAATTCACTGGTTGCTCGACGGACGCTGATCTGGGCAAATGTTGGACGGAGTTGGTGCATCCTGAAGACCTCGAAAGGTGCCTGCATGTCTCTTGGACAGCGTTCGACCTGCGCGAACCGTTCCAGATGGAGTATCGCGTGCGGCGCCACGATGGACAATATCGCTGGCTTCTCGATCACGGAGTACCAAGATTTGACACGGACGGCACATTCCTCGGCTACATAGGATCTTGCATTGACGTCACTGGTCACAAGCTGGCCGAGGATGCTTTAGCCACCGTTGGGCAGAGATTGATAGAAGCTCACGAGGAAGAGCGAACGCGGATCGCGAGAGAGCTACACGACGACATCATCCAGCGGCTCGCCGTGTTGGCCTTTGAATTGGATGAATGGGCAACAGAAGGCCCCCCAAGCCAGCTTCTTCCGGGTCACCTTCGCGACCTTCAGGACCGCATTGCTGGGATTGCCACCGACACACAAACCCTCTCTCATCGTTTGCACTCTTCGAGGCTCGATTTTTTGGGTCTAACTGTTGCGGCCAGGAGCTTCTGCAAGGAACTCTCCGACACAGCCAAAGTGGAGATCGACTTCAACAATACAGATATTCCAGCCACTCTCCCGAAGGAAGTCTCGCTTTGTTTGTTCCGAGTGATGCAGGAAGCGCTACAGAATGCTGTCAAGCACAGTGGGGTTCTGTCCTTTAAGGTGGAACTGATCGGCATGCCGGATTCCGTCGAATTGAAGATTGCGGATTCAGGACGTGGTTTTGACGTGCAAGAGGCGCTCAAGTCCAGAGGTCTCGGATTGGTCAGCATGCGCGAAAGACTTCAAATCGTACACGGCGAATTGAAGGTCGAATCCAAGCCCGGCGTGGGAACCACCATCTGTGCTCGTGTTCCACTGAAAACGCCTGACCATGCCATAACGGCGAGTTCCGAGGATGAGAATCGGATTTACGAAACGACTAACCCCGTCGTCGTGGCCTTTGGGCAAAGTCCGAGACGAGCGTCGGTGATTACTTCGAAACCCGCTGGTAGCTCACCAATCATCCTGAGAGATGGAAACGAGGAGCAATAACTTAGCCGCCACTAGCTCTTGCTCGTCGCGGGTCTCACCATGTTGTTTTAGAAAATCGCGAAATGCACCCACGTGCTCTTCTAGCCTGAGATAGGCCAGATAACTGCCGTTCCGGGAAAGGATCTCGGGCTGCTGCATCCCGCCCTGCGGACCATCCTCGTTTTGATCGGCGGCCCTGAGCCAGGTGCCGGCTCCACTCCAGTTCCCTCGATCACCGGTTGTGAAAGACGATCCCGGTATCCAAAGTGTTCGCGAACAGCCTCGTATGGTGAGATGGCTTCCAGATCCAGCCAAGAGAGCACATCCACACCCTCAAATTGCGACACATAACCACTTCGCCTGGGAAACTGGACGGGTGTGCCACGGCAGGTACGTGCCCTGGTGCTGCCGCACACCCGAGCTCAGCTATCCCATAAAGTCTGTGAGAACAAGGCACGCGAACTATTTGGCAACGAACGGATAGATGTAAGGTTTTCCGGCAAGAGCCGCTTGTACTGCCGGAATCAAGTTGGCCTTCATTTGAGATTTCAAGACGTAACCCAGTGCGCCCTCGGCCACGCAGGCGTTGATGAACTCTTGCTCGGCATGAACTGTGAGGAAAACAATTCTGAAGGGTGAGATGGATTCCCGCAATTGACGAACTGCATCTATCCCGTTGAGGACCGGAAGGGTTATCGCAGAAACAATCACGTCCGGGCAGAGTCTCCTCGCCTCTGCAATCAATGCAGCTCCATCCGCAACAGATCCAACTACATCAAAATGAGATGTCAGAAGTGCTATGGTTGCCTCGCGGAGCACCGGATGGCTTTCGGCTACGAGTATTCGAGGTCGTATCAAATTCGCCCCCATTTCGAGGCACAGGCACCCCACGCCCATGTGCAAAAGGCAGATAGGTCGTTCGGAGTACACCACTCCAAAGTATTTTTAGAACAAGATGCGGCTTATTACTACTGGGGGAAGCCCTAGGGTTTATACGGACTCATGCCACTGAGTTGCATGCCGCTAGATATATAGTGGCTGAGAATTGACCGAGATCAATCCCCGCTCTAATGCGAACAACACAAGCTCGGCGTTATTCTTGATATTGAATGCCTGCATGATGTGATACTTGTGGAATTGGATGGTCTTTTCACTGAGATTGAGGATGGAAGCAATCTCTTTCGCGGGGCGTCCCTCGGCGAACAGTTGAACCACGTCGCGCTGCCGTTTGGTGAGGTTTTTCGATAACTGACTTACCATCGCCTTGGCGGAGACACAGTCGATAGGTTTCAATTGGGGTGAGAGATAGGACTGTCCGCGCAGGATATGTTCAATTGCCCCCAGCAGTTCCAACCCTCCAGACCGTTTGAGGACAAACGCCACGTGGCCGAGTTCAAGCGCGGCAGCTGCGAGATGCGGGTCGTCGTGCATCGTCAAAAACGCAAATCTTACTTTCGGAACGGCTTCCTTGATTCTTCGTGCAGCATCAAGCCCGTTCAGAAGCGGCATCGATAGATCGGTCACCACCACATCCGGTCGCAGCCTTATGCCTTCCGCCACCAATGCGCGACCGTCGGCAACCGTTCCGATGACCAGGTACTTTCTCTCCAGCAGCAGGCGTAAGCCCTCCGCAAAGATTGCATGATCATCCGCGATGAGGATGCTGATCGGGCGCGTGTTGTGATAGCCGTTTTCCAATTGAGCCCTTTCTGAGTCTCGTCTTTCGGCATCTTGCGTCCGAAAACGCTGTTGCGAAGTCTGAACCTACACACTTTGCACCAAGATGGGACAGAGGTCAACTGTCAGATCATGCAGGACGACCAGATCGCAGAGCCCCGGCAAACTGGCTGCAGGTAGCACGTCTTAAAGCTTCGCGTCCGGAAACCTAGGCTTTTACCTCATTGATTTCCCTATTCGCTTGGGGTAAAAGTTCCGCTAGTTAGTTGTGCTATCTCGCGTCCCGTGTGTTTGATCCGACAAGCTAAGGGCGTCAGATCTTGGAACCGCAGAGAAAGGCTATGTGATGAGGCCGAGGAGCGCACCCTTCAGATCTGTTCTACAGGTGATGCACAGTGGGATCGCGCTCCTGCTTTGCGTGGCCCTTGTCAGTTCAGCCGATCCCATTGCTTTTGCAGCATCACAGGAATCAAAGAGTGCAAGCGGCGATGCAAAACTGCCAAACGACCAGCTGGATTCTCTCGTTGCTCCGATCGCACTCTATCCAGATCCATTGTTGGCCCAGATACTAGCCGCCTCTACTTATCCGCTGGAGATAGTTCAACTCAGTCAGTGGATGCAGAAAAACAGCAAGTTAACCGGGGACAAGGCGGCCGCGGAAGTGAAGAAGCAGGACTGGGACCCCAGCGTTCAGGCTCTCGTGGTTCTGCCCGATGTCGTCAAGATTCTGAACGACAACATCAAATGGACCGCCGATTTGGGAAATGCATTCCTGGCTCAACAAGGCGATGTCATGAACGCCGTGCAGCGCATGCGCGCTAAGGCGAAATCAAAAGGAAATTTAAAGACCACCGAGCAGCAAAAAGTTGAAACGACGGTTATCGAAAACAAGGAAGTCATCGTCATTCAGCCCGCGAAAACGGAGGTCGTCTACGTGCCCTCCTATGACCCGGTTGTCGTCTACGGGCCCCCGGTCTATCCCTATCCCCCTTATGTTTATCCACCCGGATATGTCTGGGCCGGCGTGGCACTCTCCTTCGGCGTGGGCATGATGGTGGGTGCAGCCTGGGGCGGAGGCTGGGGTTGGGGTTGCGGCTGGGGCGGCAACAACGTCTACATCAACAACAATAACAACTTCAACCGCAACACGAATATCAATCGTCCCTCGCAACTCCCGTCCGGAGGACGAGGAAATGTCGGAGGCGTTGGCGGTGCTGGCGGTGTCGGAGGCGTTGGTGGAGTCGGAGGCGCCGGTGGAGTCGGTGGTGCTGGCGGTGTCGGAGGCGTTGGCGGAGTCGGCGGTGCGGGTGGAGTCGGTGGTGCCGGCAATCGCCCGTCGCAACTGCCTGCGGGCGGCAGTAATTGGCAGCACAATCCCCAACACCGTGGTGGCGCGCCATATTCAGACCGGGCAACAGCGAACAAGTACGGCGGCACTGCTCGTGGCGACTCCATGGCGAATCGTCAGGCGAGTGCACGGCAAAACCAGTCGCAATTCGGAGGCCGTCAGCAAGCGGGCGTGAGCGACCGAAGCAGTATGGGTGGCGGGGGCAGAGGCGGAGCTTCAGCGGGAGATATGAGTCGCGGTGGCGGTGGAGGAGATCGGATTGGCAACCAGAGAACCTCCAATGGCTCCGCGGGCGGCGCATTCGGAGGCGCAGGAAATAGCCGCTCAACATCGAGGGCCAGCAGTTCTCGTGGCGCATCCAGTATGGGATCGCGGGGCGGTGGCATGCGCGGTGGCGGTGGCCGTCGCCGGTAACAACGCTTCAGGCTAGGACGGAGTTGATTATGAACAACATAAGTCTTAAGGCGGTAACCCTCATCCCATCGGCATGCATCTTGTTTCTTGCCCTCCCCCTCGTAACCAGTTGCCGAGCCTTGGCTCAGCAACCAACGACTCCTGCTCAGGCTCAAAGATCCTTCGACACACCGGAAGCAGGGGTTTCCGCATTGATTGAGGCTGCAGCGAGTTTCGATCTGGCTTCCCTGAGCGCAATCCTCGGTCCAGGCAGCGAAGACCTCCTTGTCACTCAGGATCCGGTGTCAGATAAGAGGCGAACACAAGAGTTTGGGGCGCTTGCAAAAGAGAAACATTCGATTGAACTTGCCAAGGACAAGAAAAAGGCGACGGTTTCCGTAGGTCCGGAACAGTGGCCCTTTCCAATTCCGATAATGAATCGCCAGAACAAGTGGTATTTCGACTCGAAGCAGGGCCGCTCTGAGATTCTGAAGCGGCGCATTGGTTCAAACGAATTGGATGCAATCGCAGTCTGTAGAGGGTTCGTAGAGGCCCAGGAAGAGTATGCTTCCGTGATTCACGACAATTCGGGGTTGAACCAATATGCTCAACGAATCATTAGCACGCCCGGAAAACGAGACGGTCTGTACTGGGTAAACGCAGACGGAACGGGTGGTGGTCCTATCTCTGCGCCAATTGCCAAGGCAATCCAGGAGGGGTATCCGACTGATGCACAAAATGCCTTTCACGGCTACTACTACAAGGTCCTGAAGGCGCGGGGTCCGTCAGCACCAGGTGGTGAGATCAATTTCGTGATTAATGGCGCCATGATTGGGGGCTTCGCATTGGCGGCAGCGCCCGCTCAGTATGGAATAACCGGAATCAAGAGTTTCATCGTCAGCTACGAGGGGAAGGTCTATCAGAAAGACCTGGGGCAAGATGGATTAAAGACTTTTGCTAACATTGAAAGTTACAATCCAGACAAGACATGGACCCCGACGAACGATGAATGGCCATTTGATATCGCTGTTGCCTCTAACTAGCCCGGCCAGTGCAAAAGGCAGCGACTAACCATTCGAGCGACCCGCTTGCCTTCATTGCTCGAGCTATGCTTAGTTGGGGTGTACTCGTTTGTCCTTGGTAACAAC
>CAWDJR010000041.1:0-31314 GCA_963802565.1 uncultured Acidobacteriaceae bacterium
TTGACGCCAGGCCGCAAATCCAACAAAATGAGGGTTGGGCTTTAGCCCCCGAGAGATGTTTCCTTGGGTAACCTCGGTGGCACCAGGCACCCCGTTTTAACGATCCGAAAGGTTGGCCCACCTCATCGTGTGGGCCAGTCCCCGAAATCCACCCGATTCGCCGGTCCTGTCGTAGGCACCCTCTTTCCCTGCCTCGCCTGATTACCTCTTTTGGTCCGGTGACTTCGGGTACTTTCGCCGGTTTCGTTCTCGTGCTACATTCCAGCCATGAGGAAATTTGCAGTTGCGGTGCTGTTTGTGGTCGTGTGCGCTGCTCCGGCCTTCGCCATTTGGCCTTTTCACAAAAAGCCGCCCAAGGATCCGCGCGTTATTGATCATCCCAAGGCCCAGCACGAAACGAATCAACACTATAAGCAGGCGCCAAAGCACAAGATGCCAAAACACCACACCACCACTACCACCAGCGCGACCTAAGATGATCTAACTCGCGCAGCGCCGATCGCCGGTGCGCCGAACTCTCCAGGCTTTGGGCATGTCAGAATCGCAAGATCTTCGCTACCCCATCGGCCGCTTCACCGCGCCCGCCTCGTCTGACCCCGCTTCACGATCCGGCCAGATTGAAATCCTGCGAGCGCTTCCCGAGCGTTTGAATGCCGCAGTTCACTCGCTTTCCATCGCCCAGCTCGACACCCCCTATCGCGAAGGTGGCTGGACCGTCCGCCAGCTCGTGCATCACATCGCCGACAGCCACGCCAACGCCTACGTCCGTTACAAGCTCGCCCTCACCGAGGATTGGCCAACCATCAAGCCCTACGACGAGGCTGCCTGGGCTCGCCTCGCAGATAGCCGCCTTCCCATTGAAGGCTCTCTCGCCATGATCGCGGCTCTCCACCAGCGCTGGGTCGCGATGCTCGAGTCTCTTTCTGAAGCCGATTTCCAGCGCGGCTATAACCACCCTGAAAGCGGCCGTCAGGATCTCGCCACGGTCCTCGCCCTTTACGCATGGCACTCCCGCCATCACACCGCGCACATCACTAATCTGCGTTCGCGGCAGAACTGGTAGTCGGCGCGTGCCCGCTGCAGTCGATACTCCATCTGCCGCCCAACTCGTTCAAATCCTCGAAGAATATCTCGCCAGTCACCCCGCCGCAGCACTGCTTGAAGACGGCCGCGTCCTCTTCGATATGCGTCTCGCGCGATACTCCATAACCGAGTCTCACGGTCGCTGCCTCGTGCAGTTCTGGAGTGAGGAGCGCAATCTCATGCGCACCGTGGTCGAAATTCAAAATCGCGCGCAATGCCTGCGCGTCATCACCCGTCGTATGGGAGCATCCAAGCCCCAGGCCCTTGAACTCGTCCCCAACAGCGACCGTCGCACTCCCACTGCTCGCGACTCCGCGCGGCGCAATTATCAGCGACTTTTGGAGCGTGTCCTTACCCGCGCCTTCCTCGGCGCCAAGGTCGACGGCCTCCGTTCTGCCATGGATCTCGAACACAGCTTCGGCCCCGCCTACATCCGCGGACGGCTCCTGCGTGGCACCGCTGCAGAAGCCATCATCGGTGTCAGCGAAGCAGAATCCACCTCGACAATCGACGGCATTCTAACCCTCGGCATTCTCTGGCTCGACTACTGCCGCCGCCACAGCGATGCCCGCCGTCACTTTGGCGGGCTCAAAGTTATCGTGCCCCGCGCTGCATACCGCACTACCGCCGAGCGCATGGCGTGGCTCAACCATGCCGCCGCAGACTTTCAACTGTTCACACTCGATGAACGCAGCGAAGAACTGGAGCCTGTCGACATACGCGACAGTGGTAACCAGGTCGCTCGCCTCATGCATGCCTTTTCACCTCAGGCCGCGCTCGATCGGTGCCAGCCTGGAATCGACAGGATCATGCACCTGCTCCCGCCGGATGCAAAGGCTCGCATTGAGATTCGTCCGCGTTCTGCAACTGAAGCTGGCCTGTTGCTGCATGGCCTCGAGTTTGCCCGCGTTCGCCATGGCGCGGGATCCCAATCGTTTGCTCCGCAGGACGAGATCACCTTCGGAGCTGGCGCCAACGAAACCCCGCTCACCACCGAGACAGAGGATCTCTGCCGCGAACTCTGCGCCCGCCTGTTCGCAAGCCGTCATCGTGACGGCGTACACAAAGACCCGCTCTTCCGCATCCAGCCTGAACGCTGGCTCGAATCAGAATTTCGCGCCGGCCTCAGCGACCTTCTTCCCTCCCTGCGTGGCGAAATGCTTTACTCGCAGGTCCCGGCGCTTTCATCCGGTGATCGCGGCATGCTCGATCTGCTCACCCTCGATCGCAACAGCCGACTCGTCGTCATCGAACTCAAAGCCGACGAAGATCTTCATCTCCCTTTGCAGGCGCTCGACTACTGGATCCGGGTCCGCGCCCTCAACGCCGATCGTCAACGCACCGCCGGCGGTGATCGCCCGCTCTCCAGCTTCGAACGCGAAGGATATTTTCCCGGAACAGAAATTTCGTCACTTCCGCCACGCCTGTTGCTCGCTGCTCCAGCGTTGCGCATACATCCCGCTAATATGCCCGTCCTTCGCTATCTCTCGCCCGAAGTCGATTGGGAACTTATCGCCCTGAGTGAACACTGGCGCCAGCAGTTGCAGATCGTCTTTCGCAAACGCAACACGGACCCAAATACCTGAAGCGCACGCAGCGGTGAAAATGCATGCACCAGCACCCAACCGGGGTGCCCCATCCAAGTTCCGCTTGGGTGGGAAAGCACGATCCCAACCAGCCCGGATTTTTCTTTGTCCCTGTCCGTTTTCCGGTAGCGCGCATATCACCGGGGTCGCTTTTTGGCCGCCCACCCCAGCCCAAAAACTTTTGTACCGGATATCCACAAATATTCATCTGTCTCATCCATCAATGCCGGTGATATAAATCACATATTTCCTGAAGAGACCGCGGGAGAATCGCTTCATCCGCGTGAGCAAATTGCTCAAGTCCTGAAGGGTGCGTGCTACCTCCTGCATGCACCCCAGGTGGGAGTTATCGTGCCAAGTCAAACCGTCTGCGAATTTCGGGCTCCGGCATTTAGGATCTCGGCTCCTGTCTCTTCCCACTCCTTCTTCTCGTCGGCAAGCGTGGTATCGATTGGCGACTCTCCCGCTTTTTCCAAAACAGAAGTCGACGAATGCAGCGATGCCAACCTCGATGGCCTTGGCTGCCTGCGTGGTCTTCGCTCCGCTCTTCTTCTTCAAGGCTGTGTCTTTTTAATGGGCTACGGCATCTGGCACTTGTGGCACCTGGTGCGCTAAGCCAAGGCCGGAGCAGCCCGCTGGCGGCCTCGTCGCAAATTCTATTCAATGCTGTGTTCCCTGAGCCGCTGACTACTTCTTCAGCGGCTTTCGCGCGAAGTAATACAGCGAGAACGCCAGCATCGCAAACGCCAGCACAGAAACCCACGTGTGATCCAGAAGTGTTCCGGCCGGGAAGTTCAGAATATCGCCCTTATCGGTGGTCGTCTCGTATCCCTTGAGGGCCACGCCCATCAGCCCAACGATCCCGCCCGCCGCAATCAAGCCCGACGCATACAGCGAACCCGGCGAAATCTCGCTTTCTGCCTCGTCGGCATTTTCGCCGGCTTTCCGCACCGCCTGGTCGACAAACCATCGCACCGCGCCGCCACAGAAAATTGCCAGCGTTGTGCCAATCGAGAGATACGCGCCCACCGCAAACGACAGCGATCGAATTCCCAGCAACTCCACGGCGATGACCAGAAACACTCCGAGCATTACCAGGCCCCAGGGCAGCTTGCGGCTCAGGATGCCGTTGATCACGGTTGCCATCAGGCGCGCCTGCGGGGCGGCGGCTTTTTCGCTGCCGATGCCCTGAATCCACTGCACCTCGATGTTGCCGCTGGCCGGCGAGTAGAGATATTTTCCATCCGCCAGTTCGGGTGATCCCAGCGCATTCAGAACAACATAGTCGGACTTGTGGTGCAGCGTAGTGGACTTATCGGCGTTCAGAACCGGGAACTGATCGGGCAGGTGCCGCGCGTCCTGCTGTACGGATACACCGGGGTGAGAGGCAGAAGCATTCCATGGCCGCTGAATTGCGTCGAAGTGCTGAAGTCCAGTGTTCATCAGGTTCAGCGTAAAGCCGATCGCCACGGTCGACACCACCACGCCAATCATGAGCGCGACTTGCTGCTTCCACGGAGTAGAACCGATCAAGTAGCCCGTCTTCAAATCCTGCGAGGTGTCGCCGGAGTTCGACGCTGCGATGCAGACCACACCGCCGATAGTGATGGCCAGCGCGCCAAAGGCCGGGGCAGTCCACCCCTGCACAAGAAAGATTGCGGATGTGGCCATCAGCGTGGCGATGGTCATGCCCGAGACAGGGCTTGCCGAACTACCGATGAGGCCCACGATGCGCGAACTCACTGTCACAAACAGAAATCCGAAGACGATCACCAGCAACGAAGCCGAAAGGTTAGCGACCCACCCCACATAGGCTCCAGGAACCGGCTTGAACTGCAGGAAGAAGAACATGACCGCGATCAGGATCAACGAGCCGAAGACCACGACGCTCATCGAAAGATCGTCTTCAGTACGGATTGGTTTTTTCTTGTCGCTGGCGCCGGAGCGCATCGTGCGGAAGCCCGCAGTGAGGGCATTCACAATGGTCGGCATGGTCTTCAGCAGTGTGATCAGACCCGCGGCAGCCACTGCTCCTGCGCCCATCGGCCGAATGTAGGTGGACCAAAGCTGGCTCGGCGCCATCTGCGCGATTGGAATGGTTCCGGGATAAATTGGATTCGGCAGAGCCTTGCCAAAAAAGTAGATCAGCGGCATCAGCACGAGCCAGGAGAACACGCCTCCGGCAAAGATGATGCCCGCTACTCGTGGTCCGATGATGTAGCCCACGCCGAGATACTCCGGTGTTGCATCGGCTTTGATCGATGCCCCCTTCAGGATGTGCTGCGGTCCGAAGTCGGGTTGGAACTCCGGCGTTCCAGGCCACGCCTTGAAGATGTTGTCGTTCTGGAAGAGCGTGTACAGTGCGCCCAGTCCCAGGCCAAGAAACACGCGGCTGGCCAGCGATCCGCCCTTCTCACCGGCAATCAGCACGTCAGCGCAGGCAGTGCCTTCGGGATAGGTGAGTGTCCCGTGCTCCTCCACGATCAGTTGCCGCCGCAGCGGAATCATAAACAGTACGCCAAGCCATCCGCCGATCAACGCCAGCAGAAAGATCCGCGAGTATTCCAGATCAAATCCCAGAAACACCAGCGCCGGTAGCGTGAAGATCACGCCCGAAGCAATCGACTGCCCCGCATTCCCCGTCGTCTGGACAATATTGTTCTCCAGAATCGAAGCCCGCCCAAACGCCCGCAGAATGCTGATCGACAGCACCGAAATCGGAATCGACGCAGCCACCGTCAGTCCGGCGCGTAGTCCCACATACACCGTCACCGCGCCAAAAATGATGCCGAAGATGGAGCCCAGCACCAGCGCGCGCACCGTGAACTCCGGCGGTCGCTGATCTGGAGAGATAAAAGGTTGAAACTCGGCCACGGTCTCCTCCAAACAATTGCGGACAAAAGAAACAGATTTCCCTGAAGCGTCGAGTTTACGTCATCTCAACCAGTTTCTTTGCTTTGCCCGTAATCCTACTGTCCCGGAGGGACAAATCGATAGTAGCCCCGGGTGAAACCCGGGGAAACGTGCCGCCTCCATGAACCGGAGCCCCGTAGGGGCGCAGCCAAAATCGAAGTTATGTAACCGAAGTGTCCCCACCGCACCACCGCTGTAACCTACCTCGACACATCGTCCCCGGAATTCTGTAGACACCGATTCAGCACTTGCCTCAGAATGCATCAACGCCGGGGATCCACCAAAACCCCCGTCGCTTCCTCCAACCCCGATCCCAAGGAGAACCCGTGCTCTCAAAATCAGGGAAATTCCTGCCAATATTCGCAGCGTTGTTGCTCTCCGCTGCCACCTGCCTGGCCCAATCCGTTAAAACGCACCACGTACGTGATGTAGTCAAGAATGGTAACGCCCAGTCCAACGGCCGTCTCCCCGGCAACCAGGTGCTGCAACTCGATCTGGTTCTGCCCCTCCGCGATCCAGCGGGCCTCAAGACATTCCTTGCCGACCTCTACAATCCATCGAGTCCGAACTATCGCCAGTTCCTTACCCCCGCGGAGTTCACCGCCCGCTTCGGACCCACCGCGGACCAATACGACACCGTTCTCCGCTTCGCCAAGACATACGGCTTCCAGGTGGTAGGCGGCTCCCGCGATGGAATGCTGGTTCAGGTCAAGGGCACGGTGTCCAATATCGAGGCCGCGCTTCACGTGAACATGCGCACCTACCGGCATCCCACCGAGGATCGCACCTTCTATGCAGCCGACGCCGAGCCCACGCTCGATCTGCCATTCAGCCTCTGGCACATCTCCGGTCTTGACAATTACTCCATCCCTCGCGCTCTTCACATCAGTCGTGATGAGTATGCCCAGGCCCGCGGCATCGACGCGGAAAAAGTCGTGTCTCACGCAACCACCGGCTCTGGCCCGTCGGCATCCTTCCTCGGCAGCGACATGCGCGCCGCCTACTATGGCTCCGGACCGCTTACCGGCGCCGGACAGAACCTTGGCCTGCTCGAGTACTACGGCACTAACCTCGTCGATCTCACCACATATTTCACCAACGCCCATCAGGCCAACAACGTTCCCATTACTCTGCTCTCCACTGACGGAACCAGCACCGGCTGTACCTATCCCAAGTGCGACGACGGCGAGCAGAACCTCGATATGACGCAGGCCATCGGCATGGCACCCGGCCTCGCCAGCCTGACCATGTATGTCGGCTCAACCGATACCTCCATCATCAGCGCCATGACCACGCACAGCCCGCTGCCCACCACCATCGGCTGCTCGTGGGGTTGGACGCCGGCCGACCCCAGCACCCTCGATCCCTATTTCCAGAAGATGGCCGCCCAGGGTCAGAATTTCTTTGCAGCATCGGGCGACGCCTCCACATGGAAGAAAACCGGGAGCAGCGCCGCATGGCCCGCAGACGATGCGTACGTAGTTTCCGTCGGCGGCACCGACCTCACAACCTCAGGCGCTGCCGGTCCATGGGCGTCTGAAACCGCCTGGGTCGACAGCGGCGGCGGAATCAGTCCCGATAGCATCGCCATCCCCTCGTGGCAGAAAGCGGCGATCAACTCCACTAACAAAGGATCCACCACACTGCGCAACGGTCCCGATGTCTCGGCCAATGCAAACTTCACCTTCTATACCTGCGGCGATCAACAGGCTTGCCAGGCAAACTACTACGGCGGCACCAGCTTCGCCGCGCCCATGTGGGCCGCGTTCGTCGCTCTTGCCAACCAGCAGCAAGCCAATAACGGCCAACAGCCGCTCGGTTTCATCAACCCCACCATCTATTCTCAAAACGCGAATTCCTCCACGTACGCCGCTGACTTCCACGACGTCAAAAGCGGTACCTCCGGCAGCTACTCCGCGGTCACAGGTTTCGATCTCGTGACGGGATGGGGCAGCCCCACCGCCGCCCTCATCACCGCTCTTACTGGACCGCCGGCCGCCGGCTTCAGCCTTTCGGCCTCGCCCACATCGCTCTCCCTTACCTCCGGCGGCGCTGGCGGCTCCAGCACTATCACCAGTACCGTCACGGGAGGCTTCAACTCTGCCGTCTCCCTCTCCGCTTCAGGACAGCCATCCGGAATCACTGTCGGCTTCTCGCCTGCCTCGATCACCGGAACGGGCACCTCCACGATGAGCGTATCGGTAGCCTCCACGGTCGCGACCGGCAGCTACACCATCACAGTTTCCGGAACCAGCGGCTCCATCGTCGAAACATCAACGGTCACAGTCAACGTGACCAACACAACCGCCGGCTTTGCCCTCAGCGCATCACCCACCTCGCTGGCAGTTACTCGCGGATCCACCGGCAAGGTCACAGTCACCTCGGCCGTTTCGGGTGGCTTTAGCTCCGCCGTCAGCCTCTCCGGAACCGTAACCGGCTCCAGGGTCACCCTCGGCTTCAGCCCCACGTCCATCACCGGTAACGGAACGTCGACCCTGACCATCACTGTCAATCGCCGCGCCGCCACCGGCACCCGAACCATCACCATCACCGGCACCGGTGGAGGCATTACCCATACCGCCACCGTGACCCTGACCGTTCAGTAATCTCTCTCGTCTTGCAGCAACAAAAGCCCGGACCGTCAGGTCCGGGCTTTTCTCTTGCCGCGCAAAATCCGAAGCGGCGAGAGTTGAGATTGGCTCATCGCATGAGCAAAGCGCAGCGCAGTCGAAGGACCTGCTTTTCTTGAGGCACCCCAAGAGATGTCAAGCGCCCCTCGCCGCCCGGTGCTCCAACCTCCACATTCCAGACAGCAAAATCCCGCCGCGGTTTTGCAGGCAATTTCGTTCATTTAAAGCACAATCATCCTGCCGCAGGATTTGCTTAATCTGCAAACCAAATGCGGCGGCAGAGGGGGTACCCCCACCCCCCCTAAAAAATTTGCGGTTTTCCACAAAACATTTGCAGGAAATTACCCGCCGAAAATACGACCGTTTCAGTCCGCCATGAAGTATGTCCGCAAAGATGTAAATGCAGATGTCCAGGAACCGACACAATATGACCTCTCGTGAAACGGGGGTTCCTCAGTTGTCACACCAGCTTGCGCAATTTGAGCGCCCTCCATCCAACTGGAAACTCTTCTTCATTCTCTGCCTCGTTCACCTCGTCTATTCATCCAGCCTCTTGGCGAAAACACCCTCCAGCGCGTAGCGTAGGGTGCAAGAACTTCTTCGGGGTAGCAATGCAGCCAAGTCTTACTGAAAAGCAAACCACCGTCACCAATCCGGCGCTCGAAAAGAACCCCGCCGCAGCGGGCAATCCCGTCAAGCGCATCCTCGCCCTCGACGTAGTCCGCGGCATCACCATCGCCTTCATGATCATGGTCAACAACAATGGTGGCCCCGGTTCATGGGGATTCATGAATCACGCCAACTGGAACGGCCTCACGCCCACTGACCTGGTCTTTCCCACATTCGTTTTTGTCGTCGGGGTCTCCGTCGTCTTCGCCTTCGACGCCCGCCTGGCCAAAGGCGCGCTGCGTGCTCAACTGGCAAAGCACACCATCCTCCGCGCCATCGTCCTCATCCTCTTCGGCATCATCGTCAACAACTTCCCGTTTTTCCACCTGCCGCACATGCGCTTCTATGGCGTCCTCCAACGGATCGCAGTCTGCTACCTCGTCGTCGGTCTCTTCTATCTCTGGGATCAGCGCGCCTCCACCAAGTGGATCGCCCTCGCTGCCTGCCTCCTCGGCTACTGGATACTCCTCCGCTGGGTTCCCATTCCCGGCGTCGGCACACCCGGCCGTGACGTCCCCTTTATGGACATGACCCAGAATCTCGTCTCCTGGATCGACCGCGCTCTTTTCCCGCATCACCTCTATCTCTACTCGCCCGATCACAACGTCCGTGACCCCGAAGGCTTGCTCAGCGATCTCCCCGCCATCGGCACCGCACTCATGGGCGTTCTCACCGGACTGTTCCTTCGCTCCACGCGTTCTGTTTCCACCAAAGCTGCCGGCCTCGCGATAGCTTCGCTTTCCAGCCTCGCCATCGGCTATCTCTGGTCGCTTGAGTTTCCCCTGAATAAAAACATGTGGACCAGCTCTTTTGTTCTGGTTGCCGGCGGTTACTCTCTCGCTCTGCTCACCGTTGTCTATTTCGCCGTCGAGCAGATGGGCTGGCGCAAAGGCTGGACGTGGCCATGGCTCGTCTTTGGCTCCAACGCCATTGCCGCTTACATGTTCAGCGAACTCACTCCCGGCATCCTCGACATGATCAGGATCCCGTCCGGCCCCACATCGCATGTCAACCTGAACGCGTGGACCTTCATCCACGTATTCGCCCAAATCCCCAATCCGCACTGGGCGGCATTCGCCTACTCCGTCTCCTTCACGGCTTTCTGCTTCATCCCGGTTTGGATTCTCTATAGGAAGAAAATTTTCCTCAAGGTCTAGAACGCACTGGATTGGTTTTGAAGGGCACGGCTTGGGTAGCCTCGCTGGATCGCGCGCAAGTGGCTTACTCAGGTCTGCATGAGTAAGCGCTCAGCAACGGCAAGAAGTGAAAGGGCACGGCTTCAGCCGTGCCGGCAGCGGCGCTTCTGCCGATGGGGCTTCAGCCCCTGAGAGATGTCATCAGCCGAGTCAAGAGTAATTTTCTGCATCCTGTCAGTTCAAACAGCACTGCATTACGAGTGGTGACCAGCGTGCGTCACATAAAAGTGCTATCCCCACTATTCATTGGATAACAACAGGGGTATGCTAGCCGTCTATCTGCTCTAACGGCGGCAAAAAGCTTGGGCAGGTAGTTTTTCCATAGATCTGTCAATGCTCGTCTCAGCCGGTTTGCCGAAGCCCCCGGTTCCACCCTTCGGCATGGAGGTCGCGCATGCGTGTCCCCGCGCATTCCGCAACGAGTTGTCCCTGCGTCGCAGTCCCACTACCAGAGCGCCCCATTGCATGGGAGATCGGTGAGCTGCTCCTCGGCTATTGCCTCATCCTCGCCGTCATCTGGACGCCGCGTCCCCTTCAGCACTGGCTCTACTTCATCGCTCTCGGATGGTTCATCGTCTCCATCAGCATGTCGTTCCAGGGCTGGAAGGCCATGGGCTGTTCGGTCGCTGGATTCTGGCGCTCCTCATGGGTCGTCGGAGTAGCCGTCTTCCTGGCAGCGGTCGCAACCTTCTTTGCCAGCACATTGCATACCCTCCATCATCCCGGTGGCCCGGCGCAGTGGGTCATGGCGTTCGGCGGCTACACCGTCTGGGCGCTGATGCAGCAATTACTGTTGCAGGGATATTTCCTCGCCCGCCTGTTGCGCATTTTCCCCAACCCCAACATCGCCGCAGCTCTCAGCGCCGTCGTCTTCGCACTCGCGCATCTGCCCAACCCGATTCTCACGCCCCTCACATTGATCTGGGGACTCACGGCCTGTCTCATCTTCGTCCGCTCGCGCAACGTCTATCCGCTCGCCATCGCGCATGCTATCTTCGGCATCTGCGTCGCCATCACCATTCCCGCGTCCATCCTCCACAACATGCGCGTCGGCCTGGGCTACATCAACTACCGCCCGAAACCGATTCACCTCAGCCAGAGCGACCACGTGGTGTCCACCGATGCATGGGTGATCGCCGAAGCGCCCACGCGACGCTGAGCCATCCAAGCCCGTCCGTAGAACACGCCTGCAATCGCCGCCATCAGCACATAGCGCCAGTTGAAATTCCCACTGAAATTCACTATCCGCTTGTTCCAGTGCGCCAACCCGAAGATCAACGCCGTCAGCACCAACGCTGCCGTGCGTCCCATCCGTCGCTCCAGCAGATTCTGCACCCACCCGCGAAAGAACAGCTCCTCCGGAATCGCGATAAACAAGAAGGTAAAAACAAATGCCCCCATTGCCCTCAGCGGCGAAGGCCAATCCGCATGGAAATGCAAAAACCCGAGCCATAGCCCTAGCGGAATTGCAATCACTGCATACACGCAATACTCACCGAGCCCTCTGCGCAGATCCCGCAGCGTAAGCCGCAGATCGAATCCAACCCCATCCAGGCACCGCACCACCAGAAATCCAAAAATCCCCGCGTCCAGCAGCAGCATCTTCCCCAGTGCCGTCAGCCCCCGCGGCCACGCCGGCTCCAGCCACCGCAGATCCACCGCCAGCCCCAGCGCTAGCAGCACCACAAAATCACGCCAGTTCCCCCGCTGCTTCGGATCATCGTTGCGCGCTTGCTCCAGAAGAAACGCAATCGCCACCGGCAGCACCGCGTAGAGCGCAAACCATCCCCATCTAAAAATCCCAAACGACATTGCTGTAAGCGCGTACGGAATACACAGCAACGCCGGCGCAGCCACGCGCACCGTTCGCGGCAGACACTCGTCCCAGCCAGCCCACAGAGCACGGGACAAAACCCCGCCGCCAGCATCGGCCCCAGCAATAGAACCGCAGCAGCCACCACACCTGGCCGCAGATATCCAGTGAAATTCATCCGTCACATCTACGCGGCCTGCCGAAGCGGTGTAACCCGCCGGAATAGCCACGTCAGCAGCAGCGTAAACAGCAGCCCGCCCACCGTGAACTTCAGCCACACCGGCGCTTGCGAAGGCGAGAAGAATCCCTCCAGGCACCCAGCCACCACCAGCATCGGAATCACTCCCGACACCAGTTGCGTCGCCTCGATGCCCCCTCGCGCCACCGATTCCTTCCAGCGATATCCGCCGGGAAACAGCATTGCGTGCCCGATCCGAAATCCCGCGCCGCCCGCAATAATAATCGCCGGCAATTCCAGTGATCCATGCGGCGCGATAAAGCTCCACAACATAATAGACATGCTGTATTGATGACAGGCGACCCCAATCACGCCCAGCATCATGCCGTTGTTGAAGAGAAGAAAAAACGTTCCCGCACCGAACAAAATCCCCCCGGCAAACGCGATAAAGCTTACCGAAAGGTTATTGGTCATGATGTGGCTGGTCTCTTTCGGCGCAACACTCACGATGGAATCGGTCCACATCTTGTGCTGTTCCATCGTCGCAATCATCGCGGGCCCTACGAAGTGCCGCATGAATTGTGGCCGCGCGCTCGTCAGCGCCGCGCCCATCAGCCCCCACGCCACAGTCACCAGGAGCGATGCCGCCACATACGGCAGCTGCCGCTGGAAGATCGCCGGATACTCATCCTTGAGAAAGTGAAACAGTGTCAGCCAAGTCGCCTTGCGTCGCGAATAGATGATGTGATGCGCCCGCGCCAGCAACTGGTTCACATTGTCGGTGTAGGTGCGTGCCGTCTCATCCCGCCGCAGTACTGAGAGGTCCGCCGCCACCTGCCGGTAGAGCAGCGCCATCTCCTGCAGTTCGGCGCGCGACAGCTGATTCAGCCCATGCTGATCCGATCGGGTCAGCAAAAAAGTCAGCCGGTCCCAGTGCGGCCGACGCTTGGCAATCCATTGATTCGATAGAATTGGCGGCATGGCTCAAATTGACCAGAGTTCTGATCAGCTTAGCATCGATACCCCGGAACTCGTCGCGATTCAGATGCCCCTGGCCGGCATCGGCAGCCGCTTCATCGCGCTCCTGGTCGACTACCTGATTTGGGGCACCGGTATTGGCTTCGTCATGTGGATCTTCGCCTACTTCTTGCCTGGCCTCACAGCGTTCAATCGCATGTCCGCACAATGGGCAACCGCCCTCTATCTCTTCCTGATTTTCCTATTCAACTGGGGCTATTTCACCCTGTTTGAGGCCTTCAACAATGGCCGCACCCCCGGTAAGCGCATCGCCCGCATCCGCGTCATCCAGCGCTCCGGCCGCGCCATCGGTTTGTTTGAATCCATGGCGCGCAACTTCATCCGATACATCGACCAGATTCCATTCTTCTACGGTGTAGGCGCCATCGCCGTCTTCGTTACCCGCGATCACCAGCGGCTCGGCGACCTGGCGGCCGGCACGCTCGTAGTGCGCGACCGCATTGAAGAAGCCCCCACCAGCGCCGAGTCCACACGCACCTTCCCCAACCTCTACGCGCCCGCCGTACCCACCCCCGAACCGCATGCCGGCTTCTCGCTTCCCGATCATGGCGTTGCCAAACTCTCAGTATCAGATCTCATGGTGCTCGAGAGTTTCTTCTCCCGCCGCCTCGACATGCCGCTTGCCACCCGCGAACTTCTTGCCCAGCGAATAGCCGCCGCCATCCAGGCCAAGTCCGGCCTCGAACCCCCTCCCGGCGCCAGCGTCGAAACCTTCCTGGAGATCACCGCAAGACAACTCCGTGACGTAGCCCGCATGCACTCCTAGCGCACATCGCCAAACGACAGTCCTGAAGCCAGCACGCACGCGATCCGTACCTGCATGCGAAAAAGAAATCCGCGGCCGTTCTCGAATTCACCGAGAACAACCGCGGATTTGAACTTGGAACCGAAGCAAACAGTGAATAGCTGCAAACCGCCGCCGCGGCTGACCAGCTATTCTTCCTCCTCCTCGACTGGCCGTTTCGCATTCGCCAGGATCTTGTCGGCAACCAGTTGCGGAACGATGTCGTAGTGATGCATCTCCATCCGATAGCTGCCTTTGCCCTGTGTCATCGAAGTCAGCAGCGTGCCATAGGTCAACATTTCGGACATCGGCACTTCAGCGTTGATCACCGTCGTGCGTCCTTTGGACTCCATGCCCTGCACGCGCCCACGCCGTCCGTTGAGGTCGCCCATCAACGTGCCGGCGAACTCATCGGGGGCCTCAACGGCAATCTTCATTACGGGTTCGAGAAGGCAAGGCTTAGCCTGCTCCATCGCTTTGCGGAAGGCCAGGCGGCCGGCCTTCTTGAATGACATCTCGTTGGAATCGACATCGTGATAGCTGCCGTCGTAGACGATGACCTTGAAATCAACCACCGGGTAGCCGGCGAGATAACCGCGCGCGGCGGATTCGACGACGCCTTTCTCAATGGCCGGGATAAAGTTGCGTGGAATGGCTCCGCCGAAAACTTCGCTGGCAAACTCGAAGCCGCCACCTCGGGGCATCGGCTCCATGCGGATTTTGCAATCGCCGAACTGCCCGTGGCCGCCGCTTTGCTTCTTGTGCCGCCCCTGCGCATCAGCCTTGCCGCGAATGGTTTCGCGGTAGGGAACCTTCGGCGCCTTCAGCGTAACCTCGGCATGGTAGCGCTTCTTCAGCCGCGAGACGATGGCTTCGATGTGCGGCTGTCCCGCACCCGCAATCAGGAATTCATTGGTCTGCGGATCGCGGAAGAACCGAATCAGCAGGTCTTCTTCCATGAGTTTGTGAATGGCCGGGGCCAACTTGTCTTCATCCGCGCGGCTCTTCGGCTCGATGGCGTAGGTCATCGCTGCCTCGGGCAGCGGAGCCAGTTCGATCTGAATATCCCCGCCCTTCGCTCCCAGCGTGTCGCCGGTCAGCGTCTCGCGCAATTTCGCTATCGCCCCGATGTCGCCGGCATGAAGTTCCGCAACTTCAACAGCTTTGCGTCCCTGCATGATGCTCAAGTGCGCAAAGCGCTCCTGCCCGCGTCGCGTGTAGTTCTCCAGCGTAGCGTCGTTCTTCACCACGCCGCTTACCACTTTGAAGAAGCTGATGCGGCCTGAAAACGGATCGCTCATCGTCTTGAAGACAATCAAGGCGGTGGGTTCGCCGTCCTCCACTTTACGGAATGAAACTCCGCTCCCCGCGCCTGCATCGTCGCCGCCATTGGTCGCTACTGCCTGCATCGCCGGCGTCTTCACGGGAATCGGTGCGCGCTCAGTGGGCGACGGCGCATACACCTTAATGAAGTCCAGCAGATGATCGGTAGCCATATTCGTTCCGCCGCTGGCAAACAAGACAGGGAAGATACGGTCTTCGCGAATCGCCTCATGCAGCGCGGTAATCAAGTGCTGCTCGGGAATGGTCCCTTCCGCGAAATACTCCTCCATCAACTCGTCTTTGCCCTCGGCAACAAGTTCTACCAGCGCCTCATGCGCCTCTTTCGCCTGCTGTGCAATGCTGGCCGGAATTTCGCCCGTAATCTTGCCGCGCCCGTCGCCGTTGGGCGTGTAGTAAAACGCCTCCATCGTGACCAGGTCGACTACGCCGTGGAATCCCTGCGCATCTGAAATCGGCAGCTGCACCGGAACGCAGGTACGTCCCCAGCGTTCATGCAGATCTTCGATCAAGGCGCTCAATCCGCCGCCGCCACCCGCCTTGGGATGGTCCATCTGGTTAATCACCACAAAGCGGGGAACATTTGCCTCATCCGCGTACTTCCACACCCGCTCCGTCACCGGCTCGATTCCATGTTGGGCATTCACCAGCACACATGTTGCTTCCACGGGCAGCAGCGATGCGCGCGCCTCGTGCGAAAACATGTGGAATCCCGGCGTATCCACAAAATTGATCTTTACGCCCTGCCACTCGGCAAAAGCGACGGCATTCTGCATCGTCGTTCCACGCGCGATCTCTTCTTCGTCATAGGCGGTCACGGCCGTGCCTTCCTGGACCCTGCCCTGTGTCGGCGTCATTTTTGCGGCATGCAGCAGTGCGGAAATTAACGTCGTCTTGCCGCTCTGAGCATGCCCCACTACAGCTACGTTGCGGATCTCACTTCCCTGGTACGTTTTCATAACAATTCTCCTTGAGACGGATATGGATACGAATGCATGCGATTTGCAGGTGAGCCGAGACTCGGGAATGCAACCGGTGTCCCGGCGAAGAAGTAGAAATTTACTGGAGAGGAGCACAGGGACGTCATAGAGGCGTCCGTTAGGACGTCAGTGCGTCCGAGTTGCCGGGCTCGAGGGCCCGGTCTGCCGTCTTCCTCGTCCATGCGGAGAGTCCCCGGCAGGCGCAGGGCGGTCAGGTGCAGAAGCAGACCGCGGGGCGTCTAGCTTTAAGAAAACGGATGCTATCACAGACAGTCCAAGGCCGTCCTGTGACAGCGGCCACCTACCAATGCAGAACCGGCAGAAGACTCGAAAAATCATCGGTCCACGGCCGCAGACCGGCGATCTCCTGAGGTTGCCGGCCACTCCGTGCGATTTCACGTTGCGCGAAGAATTCGGCGTTCTCGCTTACCAACATCCACGTCGCGGTAAACTCCCCACGCTCGTCGTTGGCTGGGGTCGCGACGGTTACGGCGCGCATTCCAACGGACTTCGCCAGAAGCGCAATCGGCGCTTCCAGGTCAACGTGCCGGTTTGAAATATGGAAAGCGATGATCCCGCCCGGAGCCAGATGTCGTCGATAAAGAGCGATCGCCTGTGTCGTCAACAGGTGCAGCGGAATCGCATCCCCAGAGAAGGCGTCCACCACCAGCACATCGAAACCCTGCGGCGGTTGTTCCGCGAGCGATCTCCGGGCATCGCCTTCAACAATGGATACGTGCGCGCCCGAATCTCGAATGTAAGTAAAAACATTCTGTGCAATCGGCGCAACGGATGGATTGATCTCATAGAACTCGATCCTGTCGCCTGCACGCCCGTATGCGGCAACCGTTCCTGCCCCGAGGCCGATCACTCCGATACGCCGAGCGCGTCCGTTGCAGCAGTTGCGGATTGCGAGCCCCACGCCCGAATCCTCGGCATAATAGCTGGTTGGCGTTCTGCGCTGCACCTCGGTGCCAAAAATCTGCGTACCGTGCTCGACGTTCCCGTTGGTGAGGACCCGCATCGTGGCCCCCGGAAAGCCGAAGTTCTGCTTGACTCGCAAGGCTCCGTAAAAATTCCGCTCCGCAACTGTGGTATTGCGCTGGTTCACGATGTTGATCCAGAAAATCTGCACCGCCATCAGGATTGTTGCCACTCCCCACAGCAGCCGCGAACTCCACCCGTCTTCCCACGTAACCAGCAACGCCAGCAGCGCGGTGAAGCAACAGGTAATCACGAGATCGAGGTTGAATCGAAATATCAGTGGAAAGAGGATGCCGATGACAAACGCCCCAAGCGCGCCACCCGCGGCAAAGCACAGGTAGAACAGGGTGGACTCCGAAGCGCGCCGGGGCCGAAGCCGATAGGCCTCGCTATGACAGAAGAGACCCGACGCGAATGCTTCAATCAGAAAGAAGCCGATGCTGACGCGCAACGGCCATTCCACATCCTGCTTTGACAGCGCGTAGCCCAATCCCGCCAGCATCAAAATCAGAAAACGCAAAACCAGGCTCCGCGGCAACAGGCGAGGGAACTCGAAGGCAAGGATGATTGTGAGCAGATACACGGCGAGCGGCAGAATCCACAGTAGCGGAATGGCCGCGACATTCGCCGTCAGGTAGCTGGTTACCGCGCTTAACTGCATCGCTGCCCCCATCGGAAGCAGCACCCAAAGCAACTTCTGAACTGGTGACGCCGGCTGATCCTCATCGACGACTTTGCTTTCAGGGAGTCGTACTTGCGCCACCGCCCGTGTTTTCCACGCCAGTAAGGCGCTGATCAATGCGAAGACAGCAAATCCGCAGCTCCATGCAACGCGTTGCGTCTGCAGCGTCAATCGCGGTTCGATCACCGTGGGATAGAGCCCCAGCGCCAGTAAAGAGGCCACGTTCGAAAGCGCGAACAACCGGTAGGGGATCGCCGACCCATGCAGACGCGCCCACCAAACCTGCATCAGCGGGCTCGTCGTTCCCAGCACCAGGAAAGGCAATCCGATAGTGCTGCCCAAGACGCCAAAGACGGTCAAGATCGGATGCGCGGACCCACCTCCCGCGCTGCCGATTCGCATGCACCATCCCATAGCCGATGCGAACCCGAGGAAGAGCAAGGCAAAGTACAAATTCCATCGCGGTCGAAAGCTCACCCAGTGTGCATATGAATACGCGCACAGCAGCGCCGTCTGAAAGAAGACGAGGCACGTAATCCACACCGCTGCCGAGCCGCCCAACACCGGCAAAAGCTGCTTCGCCGCAATCGGTTCCACAAGAAAAAGCAGGAATGCACTCAGAAAAACCGCACTGCCAAAGAGCCACCGCGAACCCGTCATCCCATCCTCTAAAACCGGATTTCGTGATCGAAATTCATCGGACGAATCTCTCACACAATCAGGCGGATGCTATCACATGGCTGCCCACGTCTCTGAAGCCGAGCATCACTGAACCTGTGATACATTCGCCTTACCGCTCCGGCAGGTTCCCGTTCCCGGTACACCCCATCCGAATCCCTGCGAGGTCAGCAGAAATGTCGTCGCCCGACCTCAAGCCCGATCTCGCCGTAGCTCTCCACGATGATCCTGCCATCGGCGCTTCGGCCCAGCGCAAAGCTGCTCTTCGTCTGCTGCCCATCATCTCCATTGGCTACGGGCTTGCCTACATGGACCGCATCAACATCAGCTTTGCCTCGTTGCGCATGAACAGTGATCTGCATTTCAGCGCCACGGTCTATGGACTAGGTGCTGGACTGTTCTTTATTGGATACGCGCTTTGCGAGGTGCCCTCGAATCTGCTTCTCCTGCGCTTCGGGCCTAAACGTTGGCTTGCCCGCATCATGTTTACTTGGGGTTTGCTCGCGGCCGCCATGATGTTTGTCCGAACTCCCTGGCAATTCTATGGAGTGCGTCTGCTGCTTGGTATGGCGGAGGCCGGCTTCTTCCCGGGCGTTCTCTATTACCTGACGCTCTGGTTCCCGGCGAAGATGCGTGCCCGCGCGGTGAGCCGCTTCTACATCGCCCTTCCCCTCAGTTCGGTCTTGATGGGTGCGCTCGCGGGCTGGCTGATGGGCCTCCAGGGAACGCTGGGTCTTGCCGGGTGGCAATGGCTTTTTCTCGTGGAAGGATTACCCGCGGTCCTCTTTAGTTTCGTCTTTCTCTGGATGCTCCCCGACGGGCCCATGCAAGCCGCATGGCTTACTCCCGAGGAGAGAATGTGGCTCAAACGCCAGCTCGATGCTGACTCCGCGCACGCCCATCTGGGTCACGAAGCAGGCATCATGCGGGCGTTGCTGTCGCCCAAGGTCTGGATGATCGGAACCTACTTCCTTTGCGCGCTTACCGCCAACTACGCCTACTATTTTTCGGCGCCCGTGATTCTGCAGGAAGCAACAGGCTGGAGCGTCACGAAGGTTGGATTTCTGATTGCAATGTTTGGCCTTGCCGGTGCTGCCGCCATGCTGCTGAATGGCGCGCACTCCGATCGCAGCGGTGAGCGGACATTCCACTGCATCATTCCCTGCATCATCATGGGCGCAGGTTATTTGACGGCGAGTTATGCGCGCGTGCCCTGGCTTATCGTTGTCTCATTGGGGTTGAGCTTCGTCGCTTTCATGTCAATGCAGGGGCCGGCCTTGGCAGTCCCCACGCAGTTCCTTGCAGGACGCGCAGCCGCCGCGGGAATCGCCGCGATGAATACCATCACCATGTTCAGCGGTTTCATCGGCCCGTATTGGATGGGCGTGACAAAAGATGCAACCGGCAGCTACTGGCTTGGCCTGCGCGGCCTCCTCGTGCCAAGTCTTGGCGCTGCGCTCGTCATGTTTCTGCTGACACGCAATCTCGCGCGAACCTACGCGACGGCACGAATCGCAGCCCTCGCCAACGAGCCTGTGTGACTTTGGCTTGAGGCGGCATCTTTCAAAACGTTCGACCTCAGACCTTGCGGAAAAACTCATTCGGACCATCATCAGCGCAGGTTTTGTAGCAAGGGCATGGCTTCAGCCAGGCCGTAATCGCCCGCACCACAAAGTTCCCAGAGGGAACGCGAGAAAATAGTGCAGGGCGAAGCGCAGCGGAACCCTGGGATAGCGAACAACATGAGCGCCAGTCCCGTAGGGACGTCCGAATCCAGCCCTGTCAACCGCCAATAAGCAAACGAGAGAGCTGTTCCTTTTCTATGCCCTTGGTCCTTTCAATCATCCAGCCCGATTTCCTTACGAATGATGCAAACCAGCAAACATGCTTATCAGGTCCAATGGTGTAGACCATCGCGCTTCCCCGTCCGTTCTTCAATGTATGGCCGCTGTACCAGACAAATGAAGCCGATCGAACAAAATCCTCCACTCGCCTGTTTAGGTTGGAATGGCTGCGGTGTCGAGCCTCTGCATGCGGCAGCTTCGGCAGAGGGGCCTCAACGTATCCTTCATTGGAACGCTTGAAGGACCACTGGCTCATCACCCTATCCGGCGCAAACGGTGGAAAGGTAAGTTTGTCTCGCCAAAACTGCTCTTTGACGGATGTGAACCGGTCCATAAACGAAGAATTCCAATTCGCTGGGAACCCAGAGGCAACGCTGCCGCTCCCGGAATAGCGTAGCCATTTGTGATCGAACCAATTATCGATCGCAATCACCCAGATTTGTTCAGGGGTTCGTTGAACGAGCAGAGCATTTAGCAGCGCGTTTAACAAAACGACGAACTCATTGTCATCCGTTAGTCCGGGAGGTATTGAGATCGCCATTTGACGATTACCTCCCTTTGAGAGCGACACACGGCGCGGCATTCCCCGGAATCAGAGAAACCGCATGTCAATACCCACCCCGGCAGAATCCACCCTATCTGCCTCATTCCTCTGTGCAAATAATTCTCCCAACCTTGCAGGTTATTTTTCCGAATTCTCTACACTTATCTATCAGTGAAGTTAGGAGCGACAAAAAGCAGCACGGATAAGAACCTCGGGCAGCCGTGAACAAAATCACCTCGGGCCGAATGCCGGGACGCTAAGTTAAATTTAATGACGACTTTGAGGCTTAAGTCCAACGTAACGTGTGGCAGAAGGGACCCCCATCCGCCTAAGTCGTATCCCGTGACGACTTTACGTTTTTTTAAAAAAAGAAATGGAAAGCGCAACCGCATGGTTGCACATCGTTCAACGCGTCACAATCGGGCATCCCGGGCTCGGGTGCTCAAACCTGGACGCTCTCCGTGGCCGGCAGAATCTCGTCAACATCCACCCACGCCGTCGGATAGTTGCCCGTGTAGCATGCCGTGCAGTACCCATTGTGCTCGCTGCCATCGCAGCATTTCAGCAACCCCTCGAGAGAGAGATACGCCAGCGAGTCGGCCTCAATGTAGCGCCGAATCTCTTCAACGCTATTATTGGCAGCGATCAGTTCCTTCTTGCTGGGCGTATCCACCCCATAGAAACACGGTGAAATCGTCGGCGGACAACTGATCCGCAGATGCACTTCCTTCGCCCCCGCGCCGCGCACCATGCGCACGATCTTCCGGCTCGTGGTTCCGCGAATAATCGAGTCATCAATCAGGATCACGCGTTTGCCTTCGAGCAGATTGCGCACCGGATTCAGCTTGAGCCGCACGCCGAAGTCGCGCACCCGCTGTTCCGGCTCAATGAACGTGCGCCCCACGTAGTGATTGCGGATCAATCCAAATCGAAAGGGAATCCGACTTTCTTCCGCGTAGCCCAGCGCCGCCGTCACGCCCGAGTCCGGCACTGGCACAATCACATCCGCGGGCACGCCTGACTCCCGCGCGAGTTGCCGGCCCATCTGATCGCGGCTCTCCTGCACCCAACGCCCAAAAATCCGGCTGTCGGGACGTGCAAAATACACATGTTCAAAAATGCAGCTCGATTGCGGAATGCCGGTAGCATACTGACGGCTCGTAACGCCGTCTTCTGTCACCATAACCAGTTCGCCGGGCAACACATCGCGCTCATACTCGGCGCGCAGCAGATCAAACGCGCACGTTTCCGAAGCAAACACGATTGTGTCCGGGCCATCTTGATTCTTGATGCGCCCCATCGAGAGCGGTCGAAATCCACGCGGATCACGCGCCGCAAAAACCCGGTCGCGCGTCATCATCACAATCGAAAATGCACCTTCAACCTGCCGTAGCGAATCTGCAATCGCATCTACCAGGCTGCCGGCTTTCGAGTGCGCAATCAATTGCACGATGATCTCGGAATCCGAGGTCGTCTGAAAATAAGCACCATCGCGTTCGAGTTTCGTCCGAACCGTACCCAGGTTCACCAAGTTCCCGTTATGCGCAATCGCGATCAAGCCCTTGGTCGAATCCACGCGAATCGGCTGCGCATTCAAAAGCGCGGAATCGCCGGTTGTCGAATAGCGAGTGTGACCGATAGCCATCTGCCCCGGAAGCTTCTGCAGCACTTCATCGGTAAAAATCTCCGATACCAGCCCCATGCCCTTGATGTTCGCGAGATGATGTCCATCTGCAGTGGCAATGCCCGCTGACTCTTGTCCCCGATGCTGCAACGCATACAACCCGAGGTAAGCCATCCGAGCCGCATCCGCATGCCCGTGAATGGCGACGACACCGCACTCCTCGTGCAGAGTGTCAGCTTCGCTGACAGAAGTCAGTAGACAGTGGTCAGTGATCAGTTGATCGACGGCGCCGGGAGGGGTATCTTCTTCCCCCGGAATCCCCTGGAAGAGCAACCGGCTCATGCCGTCACCTCATCGTGGAGTGCTGCTTCCAACGACGTCGACCAAGGTCTCCGCAGTTCCGCAATTGATGCCGAGACGAATCGATCGCCGTACACCGCGATCTCCAGCCGGTCTCCGCCGGTTGTTCCAATCCGAGCAATGTTGAAGTTGAAATGCTCTGCAATCTCTGCGATCTCCGAGACCTGCTCCGGATCAGCGGTAAGGACCACCGTCGAAGCCGGTTCCGCGAACAAGCCGAACAGCGGATGCACCATCAGCGCCTGCTCCTGTTCCACGTGTGCACCGATGTTGTTCACAAACGCCGCCTGCGCCAGTGCCACCGAGATTCCGCCATCGGATATATCGCGCGCCGAATGCATCAGGCCTCGATTCGCCAACTCGAACAGCATCGTATGCAAATCGGCCTCGGCTTCCAGGTCGAGTTTCGGTGGCCGGCCCCACGTCGCATGAAGCAGCGCCTTTGCGTATTCCGATGAACCAAAAATCCGCAACTCCGCCGACGCCGAATCGCCGGGTACCAGCGACTCTTCCTGAACGACTACCGGTTCATCACCCATCACGCCGGGAATCACATTAGACGCGGCGTCGGTAGGTTCTGGATGGGCGGCCACGGCGAGATCGGGATTGGGTTCTTCTCCGCGCGGTACGGGCCACAATACAAGAATCGCGTCGTCAGCCCTTTGAAATCCTGCAGGCACAGCCTTCGTTACATCATCCAGTAGCCCGACAATCCCGAGCACCGGCGTCGGATAAATTCCTTCGCCCTTGGTCTCGTTATAGAGCGAAACGTTGCCGCCGGTAATCGGCGTTCCCAGTGCAGTGCAAGCTTCCGCAATCCCGTCGATTGCCGTTGAAAGCTGCGCCATGATCTCCGGCTTCTCGGGATTGCCGAAGTTCAGGCAATTCGTCGCCGCCACAGGCAGCGCGCCCGTCATGGCAACCTTGCGAGCAGCTTCCGCCACCGCGTGCATCGCGCCGAGTTTCGGATCAAGATAGGCCCAGCGCCCATTGCCGTCGAGCGCCATCGCCAAACCGCGCTCATGGTTGACTGTGCCCGTACCCTTGATACGCATCACGCCGGCTTCACCGCCCGGCCCCAGCACGGTATTGGTCTGCACCATGGTGTCGTACTGCTCATGAACCCAGCGCTTCGAACTGACATTCGCACTCGCCAGCAGATGCTTCAGGTCCGCAGTAAAATCCCGGTCCTTCGCAAGTTCGTCCATCGCCTCTGCCGGAGCATCCAGCGGCATGCGCGACGTCCACGTTCCCACCGGCCGGTGATACAGCGGAGCATCATCGGTCAGCGACTGGTTCGGAATATCCGCCACCAGTTCGCCGTGATGCCGAATGCGCAACCGCGACTCCGGCTGCACCGTGCCTACAATGACCGCATCCAGTCCCCACTTTGCAAAGACGCGCAGCACCTCGTCTTCGCGGCCCTTCTCGGCCACCAGCAGCATGCGCTCCTGGCTCTCCGACAGCATGATCTCGTACGCGCTCATGCCGGTCTCGCGTTGCGGAACAAAGTCCAACTCCACGTCGAGACCCACACCGCCGCGCGCGCCCATCTCGCATGTCGAGCAGGTCAGCCCGGCAGCGCCCATATCCTGGATGCCGACAATCGCGCCCGTCTTCATCGCCTCAAGGCAGGCCTCCAGCAGCAGCTTCTCCATAAACGGATCGCCAACCTGCACGTTCGGCCGCTTCGCTTCTGTGCCCGCGTGGAATTCCTCGCTGGCCATCGTGGCGCCGTGAATGCCATCGCGCCCCGTCTTTGCGCCAACATAAATAACAGGGTTGCCGGTGCCCGTAGCCTTGCCGTAGAAAATTTCGTCCTTCCGAACCAGGCCCAGCGCAAATGCATTCACCAGCGGATTGCCGCTGTAGCACGGCTCGAACTTGGTTTCGCCGCCGAGGTTCGGCACGCCAAAGCAGTTGCCGTAGCCGGCGATGCCGCTCACCACGCCCTCGACAACGGAGTGGTTCTTGGTCACCAATTCCGGTTCGACGCCCGGTTCCGGCTGGATCGGCCCAAATCGCAGCGAATCCATGACCGCCAGCGGTCGCGCGCCCATCGTAAAAATGTCGCGCAGAATGCCGCCAACGCCCGTCGCCGCGCCCTGGTAAGGCTCAATGTAGCTGGGATGGTTGTGGCTCTCGATCTTGAAGGCGCAGGCCCATCCGTCGCCCACGTCGATGATGCCGGCGTTCTCTCCCGGCCCCTGCACCACGCGGTCGCTTTTGGTAGGCAGCCGCTTCAAATGCACACGGCTCGACTTGTAGGAGCAGTGCTCGCTCCACATCACGCTGTATATGCCCAGCTCGGTGAGGGAAGGGACGCGTCCCAGTGCCGCCAGAATCCGCTCGTATTCATCCGCAGTGATGCTGTGCTGAGCCAGCAGCTCCGGAGTAACTACGACCGGATCGGGAACGACTGCAGAAGAGGCAGTAGTCATCACGATTGCCTCCATTGTCGCACGGGATTTCGCTCCGCTCCCGTCGATGCAACGGAGAAAGGGTTTAGACCTGAATATCGTCTGAAAAATCCACAGGCACTCCCAGCGAAAACGCGCTGGCATCGTGACCTCCCAAGCGGCCATTAAAGCTCGATTTGCTTGACTGCTCAAGGAGTGAGAATCGGCTTGCAGCCATCAGGCCGAAACAAAGCTCTTTGCTTTCATGGCAAAGATCCAGCCGCTGAGTCATCCTAACTAGCCCGATAATCAACGACTATGCGATACTTTTCATGGTGCCCCACCCATGCCGGGATGGCGGAACTGGCAGACGCAGCGGACTCAAAATCCGCCGATCGCAAGGTCGTGGGGGTTCGACCCCCCCTCCCGGCACCAACAAAACAAAGAGTTTAGATTGAATTGGCCTCTCGAAATCGGAGAGGCCAAAATCGTTTGGTGGCTGTTCTGGTGGCTGTTGGTTGCGACAGTGGGTATACCGCGAACAAGAGCCAACGAAAATTGGAATCCCGTCGAATTTCGCTGAGTACATTCTCCCTGTTGGCAACAGTCGAGCCAGAGGCACTTGTCAGGCAAGGCGATTCGGCCAGGTGCTCTGCGTTCAATGCTCGATGAAGGATGTGCCGAACCACCAGACCGAACGACTTGCTTCCTACTGTTTCCGACACTAGCCGTGATTCTCTACTCGTGGACCCTTCCGCTTCAGGTTTCTTTCAGATTCACCTGTCATTCTGTGACGCGAATGATCGAGGTGAAAGACGTGACTCATCCAGCATCCACCGGCATCCAACGCATCGCTCGCTTTTGGAAGCCGCTTAGCCGCCTGAGGCCTTCTGCCTTATGGACCCTGGCACTCCTTTCACTGGCGCTTCGTACAGTGGCTGCGCAGCAGACCGTCATCGCGGCGTCTCAGGCGCCCAGCGGCGTCGCCTCCGGTCCGGCGGGATCGATTCAGAAGCCGCCGAGCCTGCAGCACGGATCTGTTGTGCTGGCCTATTGGTACGGTCCCGACTACCATACCCCTTTCGTGTTGAACCCAAACACTGGAAAAGCCGCCAGCATTGCGCGCAATTCGATCGAGTTCACAAGCGTCGGATCTTGGGGTGTGCTGACCAACTTCACTGACGTGATGGTGAACCTCTCCAACATGGCTGAACCCGCCAATGGCGGCGGCTCCGGGGCGACCGAAGCTTATGTAATCCTGCGCCCAGCGATTGACCTCAATGAACTCGGACATTCCGATACCTTCAAAAAAGGCGTACTACGCGATATCACTTTTGAGATGGGCGCAAATCTTGAAACAAAGAACTCATCGTATGCGCCCTCTGAAAAGACCATCTACATAGGTCCTAAGCTGGTGTTCGCAACGCCCAAAGGCTTCTTCAATGTGGGTCTGCACTTTCGCAAGGAGTGGAACCATGAGGGAGTGTTGGGAAAGTCCGAAAGCTACGATCCGGATTTCAACCTCGAACCGACATGGTTGCTGCCGTTCAAAGTCGGCAAAGCCCACTTTGCGTTCAGCGGGTTCGCGGAATACAACACTCCCAAAGGGGAAAGATTCATTTGGAAGCCAGATGGTCTCTGAGTTTCTGGTTCGCACTGTCGTGGCGGTTGACGTTGGTTCATTCCTGTTTCGCAAGCCGCAACTACTCGATCTGAGTGGCGGACTATGGTACTGGCACAATGAATATGGCAAGCCGTCTTCCGATCCAGGAGCAGAGCAGTTGACACCCCTGATCGGGATGAACTTCCATCTGGATGGCGCCCGGTCACGTCGCAACCCGTAATCAGCTCCATGGGGAGCAAGTTGATCTTCGGAGGCAGGGGAAAAGTGAGCGACGCATTCAAATCCGCGCTGAACGTGCTGGTTGTTGAAGATGACAAGGAACTCGCCGGATTTGTCCGCGAGGGCCTGGAAGATGAAAGCTGCGTCGTCAAAGTCTGCTACGACGGCGGGTCTGGCCTGCGGCAGGCAGAATTGCATGCATTCGACATCATCCTTCTGGATGTAATGCTTCCCGTCCTGAATGGCTTTGAAGTGACGAAGCGCCTCCGCATGCAAAACGTTCGGACACCGATTCTTCTGCTCACTGCCCGGGACGCGCCCGAAGACATCATCAAAGGGCTAGACGCCGGGGCCGACGATTACCTTACGAAGCCCTTCGATTTCGAAGTGCTGCTCGCGCGCATTCGAGCGCGCACTCGAACTGCTTCTGGCAAGAATGCAGCACAGATACGATTTGCCGATCTCTTTCTGGACATTGAGAAGCACGAGGCGGTGCGCGACGGACAGAAGCTCGATCTGACGCGGACCGAATTCTCTATCCTTGAATGCCTGATGCGTGCGGCAGGCAGGGTGGTCACCCGCAGCCGGATCATCGAGCTGGTGTGGGGAGATCGAGAAGTCAGCGAAAACAATCTGGATGTCTTCATGCGATATCTCCGGTCCAAGGTTGATCGGCCGGGCCTTCCACGCCTGGTCCATACGGAGCGTGGTCTTGGATACACCATCCGGGAAGGAACGGAGTGAAGCGCCTCTCCATTCAAGTTCGGCTCGCCGCCTGGTATTTTCTCAGCGTCGCAGCCATCATCGTCCTCTTCGCGGCATGCAGCTGGTACGCCTTGAAGGCAAGTATGTACCACTCCATTGACCGCGACCTCGGGTACAGGATGGCGGTCGTCGTCCCGTTCATCGAGAGCCATTCTCTGAATTCGCGCGAGCAGTTCGCCAGGGTGTTTGCGAACTCATCCGATTCGTCGATCGTCGGTGTCTTCGTGCAGGTGACCGATGACCAGTCCAACGTCGTCTACGCTTCAGATATTCTGCGTTCACACCGGGTACCGGCGCTGTCACCAGGAGTTCCCACAGGCTCCGTCTCCTTGACCACTGTGGGGCAGAGCGGTTGGCCTGTTCGGGCCGCCAGCAAACACGTGATCGTTGGAGGGACCGGCCTGACCGTGCATGTCGTGGAACCGCTTCGCGATATGTTGGGGTCGCTGCGAGAGTACGCCCTGTACTTCAGTCTGCTCATTCCTCTCGCCCTCATTCTGACGACCACGGTTGGGTACTGGATGAGCAGGCGCGCCCTCGCACCTGTGGAGCAGATCAGAAAACAAGCCGAAGCAATCGACGCCGCAGATCTCACCACGCGCCTCAAAGTTCCCGAGAGCGACGACGAACTGAGCCGGTTGGCGCAAACGCTCAATGTGATGCTTTCAAAAATCGAGGCTGGATTTCGCTCCGTTGAGCGATTCACCGCAGACGCTTCCCACGAACTTCGTGCTCCCCTGGCCTTGATCATCACAGCCGGAGAAGTCTCACTTCGCCATGAGCGCTCGCGAGAACAACTGGCTGAGACTCTTCAGAAGATCGTGCGGGAAGCCCGCCACATGTCAAAGCTGGTAGAGAATCTTCTGGCGTTGGCGCGCGGAGACGGTCAAGCCATTGGTGCGGAATCTGTGCCCGGTTGACCTGGCTCTGCTTTTACGCGAACTCTGCACCGAACTCGCGCCTGCAGCACATGCCAAAGGACTCGAACTCACAGCGACAATCCCCGATAACGAGATTTACGCAATGGGAGAGACCACTGACCTGCGCCGCCTATTTCTCATCCTCGTCGATAATGCGATCAAGTACACCGAGGCGGGGTCGATCAACCTGTCGCTCACCTCAAACGACGCACACGTTGACGTGACGGTTCGGGATACGGGGATCGGCATTGAGCAGGATGCTTTGCCTCACGTATTCGACCGGTTTTGGCGCGCAGACAAGGTGCGCTCACGCTCTGAAGGTGGCACCGGTCTGGGCCTTTCGCTCGCGTCGCAGATTGTCCAGAAGCTTGGCGGGATCCTCAATGTCGAAAGCGAAATCGGCCGGGGCAGCAAGTTCACGGTGCAGCTGCAGTCTGCCGCTGCTCGATAAGAATTCACCATTTTCAGTTTGATTTCAGGTTCATCAGTCATAGTAGGCCTCGTTGTATGGAGGTCCCCACTTGAAATCGATTCGCACAATCTTCTTCTGGCTTCACCTGGCGGCGGGATGCACAGCAGGTCTCGTGATTCTCGCGATGTCTGCTACGGGTGTTCTGCTGGCCTTTGAGCGTCAGATCAACGCGTGGGCTGATGCGCCCGCCGTTCTTCAAGGCCACACTGATTCGACGCCGCACGTCTCGCTTGACTCCGCGGTGGCAGTCTTGAAGAACGATGGCCAGGGCATCCCGGATCAACTGGTCCTGCACAAAGCGTCGAATGCCCCCATCGAAGCGCGGTACGGCCGGTCACGCACACTGCTTCTCAATCCCTGGACCGCGGAGATTGTCGGACAGCCATCAGAGCAGACACGCGCTTTCTTCGGCAAGGTTGAACGCATCCACAGATCCCTCGGGCTTGGGATGCAAAACGCGTTTGGGCGTGGCATCACCGGCGTCGGAAACCTCGTATTCCTCCTTTTGCTTTTGTCAGGGATGTACTTGTGGCTGCCGAAGATTTTCAATCTTGCGAGCTTCAGGAATCGGCTGATGTTTCGCGGTGGTCTTCTGGGCAGAGCCAGGGAATGGAACTGGCACAACGTGATAGGCATATGGACCGTGTTTCCGCTGCTCTTCATCGTCGTCACAGGAATCATCATCTCTTATCCGTGGGCTTCGAACCTGCTTTTCAAGCTGACCGGCTCGCAACCGCCGGTGCGCGGGTGGCGGGAAGAGCCGCGCTCGCATCAAGCGCAGAATCGCGCCGGGAATGCGTTCACGCCGGACTTTCGCTCGCTCGACGACATCGCGCTAGTTGCGAGCAGGCAGAATCCCGGATGGTATTCCATGGCTATCGCCGTCCCCGAGTCTGAGGACCGCATGGTGAACGTCTCGATCGACACGAGCGTAGGCGGACAGCCTGAAAAAGCATCTCAGCTGGTTGTGAACCGCCAGAGTGGTCAAATCGTGACTGTCAAGCGCTTCAGCAGTAACAATCTCGGCAGCAAGCTGCGTGCGTGGGCTCGCTTCACGCACACCGGCGAAGAGTTCGGGTTGCTCGGCCAATTGATCGCGGTCCTTGCGTGTTTAGGTGCCATGATGCTGGTGTGGACAGGGCTGTCAATGGCCATCCGAAGAGCTCTTGCGGCCGTGGGAAGAGCGCGTTCGAGATCATCTGCGCTGGAACCAGTTTTAAGTGTGCGGGAGTGATACTACCGGGGGCAGTCCAAATCAGTGGCAGGCGTCTGGACTAATCGTCAGATTGCCTGTGTTAAGGCCCTTACAAAGGAGAAATGTGCCGAAGCGTTTCACGCTTAGTTGCGATCATCGGCGATCTTAACCGGAAGCACGAACGCTGAATTAACCCGTTCACCAATACTGAACATCGAGGACTTTGGGCGGACCGGTGTGATTATCGATGATTTGTGTTGTCACGAGTATTTCTATGTTCTTTTTGACCGCATTCTTACCCGCGCTACGGACCAATTCCCCGAAAAAGCGCTCGTCAGTTGCCATCGAGGTTGCGGCGAGAGTTCCATTGGCGCCGATCCCCGCGATGATTACGGTTTGTCGTTCCGTAGTCGGGCTCAGAAAGCGCGCAACTATTCCGTAATCCTGGGTGGATTTGCTATACGGTTTGGTCTGATCGATCTGATAAAGGCGCGAGTCAGGGTGCTTCGTGTCAACGATTTCGTAAGTTTGATCGGTTGCATTCCGAACAAACTGGTACCGCAGAGGTGCCTGCAAACGCAACGTCCATGGATTATTGAATCCACCGACGAACACCCCGGATGTGATTTGAAGATCGGTGAAATTAGTCGAAGCAGCTCCGAGCACTCGAGGATTACCGCCCATGCGGCCGAGTACAGCGCTGACCTGGGAAGCCGAGGCAGCATCTCGAACTAAAAGAATGTCTGGTGAGACGCCGGCCTCGGCCAGTGAGGCCAGTTGAGTTGAGGTGGCC